>NZ_JAGQCE010000015.1 GCF_024345995.1 Synechococcus sp. Cruz-7E5 | reverse complement strand
ACGAGGCGATACGACTGATTTCGGGAGTTCTGAATCGCTGAATCAGCGAAATACAGCACGAACAGAGCGGGATCAGCTCTCGGGAGGGAAAACACGACTGTTCAGCCGGTTTTTCCGCAAACTCCTAAGGGTCGCGTCCGGCGTCGTAGCGGCTGGCCTGTTCCCCACAGCTGCAGGCCGCGCGGCCTGCAGCTGTGCAATCTACGAGGCAAAGGATGTTGCCCGCTTCAGTTCCCTATGAATTGGGTATCCAGTTGTCGCCCTGATCCTGATCGGCTCGAGCTTCTTCTCAATTGCACTGCTGCACATCCGGCGCACAATCAGCAGCATGGCGTAGCAGCAGCGACGACTGCTTGCCCTCGGCCCCACTCCTGTTCATCCTTGATCAGCTGCGTCGCAACACTGAGGCCAGCCTGCCGGAGATCCGATGGGGAGGGCACATGCAGGTCTACGACGTCTTGGTCGCCTTCTCGGTCCTCAGCCTGTTGCTGCTGATCGGACTGGTGCTGCGCCAACAGGTGCCGCTGCTGCGCCGGCTGGGCCTGCCTGAAGCCCTGATCGCCGGCCTGCTGGGGCTGGCGGTGGGTCCCTATGGGCCCGTGCAGTTGGTGCCCGACAAGGTGGTGGAGGTGTGGGCCCAGGCGCCGGCAGCCCTGATCGCGCTGGTGTTCGCCACCCTGTTTCTCGGCCAGCGACTGCCCAGCCCACAACGGCTGTGGCAGCGGGCCGCCCACCAGACCGCCTTTTCGATGGTGATCGGCTTCGGCCAGTACCTGGTGGCCGGGGTCGTGGTCCTGGCCCTGCTGCAGCCGGTGATGGGCAGCCATCCCTTGATGGCCACCCTGGTGGAGGTGGGCTTCGAAGGCGGCCATGGCACAGCGGCCGGCATGGGCCGCACCTTCACCGAACTGGGGTTTCCAGCAGGGCGCACCCTGGCCCTGGCGATGGCCACCGTGGGAGTGATCGCCTCCGTGTTGCTCGGCACCGCCCTGGTGCTGGTGGGCCAGGCCCGCACCTGGCTGTTGCGCCAGCGGCACCGCAGCCCCGCAGCCCTGGTGGGCGGCCGCAAGGGCAGCTTCGGCGCCAAGGGCCGGCTGGCAGGGGAGCGGGCCGCCGGACTGATCCCCGCCGATCAGGCCATCAGTCTCGATGTGCTCACCCTCAACCTCTGCCTGGCGGGGGTGTCGGTGGGCATCGGCGCGCTGATCAAGCAGGGCCTGGTGCAGATCGCGCCCCTGTTCGATGCCGTGCCGGTGTTTCCCCTGGCGATGGTGGGAGGGCTGTTGGTTCAGCTGTTGCTGCAGAAGCTCGACCAGCCGTTTCTGGCCTCTGCCACGGATCAGGCCAGCATCGCCTCGCTGTCGATGGATGTGCTGATCACCGCCGCCATGGCCAGCCTGAATCTGCCGTTGCTGGCCGACAACCTGCTGCCGTTCACGATCCTGGCAGTGGTGGGACTGGTGTGGAACGTGCTGATGGTTCTGGTGCTGGCCCCCCGGCTGTTCAGCGATGCCTGGTTCGAGCGGGCCATCGCCGACTTCGGCCAGGCCACCGGCAGCACGGCCAACGGGCTGCTGCTGCTGCGCATGGCCGATCCGATGGGCCGCAGCCACGTGATGGAGGCGTTTTCGTTCAAGCAGCTGCTGTTCGAACCCTTCCTCGGTGGCGGCCTGATCACAGTGTTCGCCCCCCTGGCCATCACCGGGATGGGGCTGGGCCGCTGGACGGCCCTATGCCTGGTGCTGACGATCTTCTGGCTGGTGGTGGGGCTGCGGCTGCTGCCCAGAGTCCAGGAGTGATGGGAACCATCCGGACACCGAGCCACCCGCGAGCACGCACGAGCTGCGGGATCAAGGCCCAGGCAAGCCGCTGGCCAGTTCGCCCGAACGCCAGGGGCGCAACAGCGGCAGAGCTTCCGGTCCCACGAGTTCGACGCCCCTCAACCAGATTGTCGCTGGATACCAGTCCAGGATGTTTGCCGCCAGTGATTCAGTAAAAGGCCGTTCCCACGGTTCGATATCGCATTTCGGATCGGACAACAACGGACCGCGCGTGACAAAGCTGCCTGGCAACTCCAGGGCCATGGGGATTGGAGCTGAGAACGAAGCCCTGCCCCCTACGGTAGGGCCAAACACGAGCCGTGACACGTCCTTCCGTCGGAAGCAATGAGCGGGAAGCAATGAGCGGATCGGCGACCCGAAAGGACCTGCACGACGTCGTGCAATTCATGAAAGGCTGCCATGAAAAAGATCCCATCAGGACCAATCTCCTGCCAGGCCCCACGGCTACCCAAGCCTGTCTTGTCCGGGACGTTTCCGATGGGATCGCACAGGCTCACCTCGCTGAAAGAGGCGGTGAGGCCAGCAAAATGGAGGGAAGGCAGAGTGACCGGAGTAATTTAACGCCCATAACCGGACTGGGGCCGGAGCTGGAACAAACTCTGCCGGAGCTGATCGGCCAGGTGGGGATTCGCAACCGCCCAATCCACCAGGCCCCGGTCCTGGAGATAACGCTCCCATCCGCCAGAAGTGGCCATGGCTGGCGCAGGGGCTGGAACTGAGGCGGGATCTTGGAAAGGAGCAGCGGCCGGGTCGATGGAATCGAGCCGATCAGGCAGCAATGCATCGGGTGACCGGGTCTGCCCCATCGCCAGGCCACTGACCAGAGGCAACGCGGCCCGCACGCGGCCAGCCGGCTTCGGGTTCACGAAGCGGAACTGATGGATGATCTTCTGCCCGCTGGGGTCATAACCGACGACGTTGAAGCTCAGGTCAGCGCTGTCGCCCGATCGGATGCCGGAGAACATCCCGCGCACCAGGCCGCTGACCAGGCCCACCGGGGCCGCCACATAGGTGGAGCCCAGGGCCAGCGGCGCCGCGTAGGCCGCGGACGTCATCAACAGGTTGCCGGCGCCGGCAACAGCATTCCCGACCCCCTTGCCGCGACGCTCCTCGCTGTCGCTGAACCACTGGGTAATACGGCCCGCCGGGATGAACCCCGAAGGCCCGTCGATCCCGCTGGCATCGAGGCGGATCGTGCATGGCCCGTCGCCGCAGAGGGCCGAGTAGGGGGTCGCAAGCGCCGGTGCCGGCGCCAGCAGAACAACGAGAGCAGCTGAGCGGAGGCGCACAAGGAGACGGGGGCTGATTTCAGCCGCAGGCAGGTGGCCGCATCCTGCCGGAACTGGCAAGGGTTCGCCCAGAGCAGGGGTGGCGCACGCCAGAGTGTTCCAGAAGCCAGACTCCAGCAAAGAGAAGGCCCTGTTCATGAGTCGAATAGTCCCATGAGCGCTCCCGTCAGCGAACCAGCGATCCACCGCTGGATCAAATCAGAGTGTGGCCGCGCCAAGTACGCCGAACTCGCCTCCCGCCCTGGTCTGGCAGCGAAGCTGAGGCTGGCCTGGTTCGTGCTGATCGCTGCAATTCGCGACTCACGGTTGCCCTGAGACTTGACACCTATATATCGGACCAATCATCAAGCCCTATCCCGATGCGGCCTAAGAGAACCACCCCTCAGAAAAAAGATTTCAGGATCTGACTGGATCACCTAGGGGATCACCTGCCTGCATTGAGAAGATAAAGCTCACGACTGGTGATTGCCCGCCCTCCAAGGCCCCATCCGAGACGATCACGAAATCAAGGCATCTGACAACGCCGATTTCATCCAATGTTAACCCACCCATAAATAACGACTACCCCAAGGTCGTGGGAAACTCCTGCTTTCCTCCATCAGTTCATGGCTGCCCGCTTTGCCACGCCCTCGCAGGGATCGCTCAACTCCACACGGGACAAGGGCAATGGCAAAAAGCCGATCTCACCCCCACCACAACAGCAGCCAGAAGATCCCCTCCTCGGCCGCATCGATCTGACCGACTTCTCGGTTGATTCTGAAGCTGGTGAAGACGGCCTGGTGGCCGAGATCAGCGCCTCTGTATATATCGCCAACAAGCTATTTACGATCTCCAGTGGCGGCAGCAATCTCGTCACCCTCACCGGCTGGAATGATCCCTCGAATCCTGAAGTTGTCCAGCAGCTTGATCTGACTGGCTTCTTCACCACCTCGGTGGCCACGTTCGGCAACCTGATCGCCATCGCTGCCACGCCTGACAACTACGACGCCATCGGCAACATAACACCCGAAAGCCAGGTTCGCTTCTACAGCTTGAATCCATCCGGCAAGCTCACTGAAGTGGGCGTAGTGAATACCGGCTTCCTCACCGATGGCATGCGCTTCAGCGCCGACGGGCGCCAGCTCTACATCGCTAATGAAGGCCAGCCCAACGCCAATTACAGCATCGATCCAGTCGGCAGCGTGTCGATCATCAATCTGAGCGGCCAGGGCGGCAACATCAACTTCGAGGAAACTGAAATCAGCTTCCCCGATCTGGATCCTGAGAATTTTTCCCTGCTGGGATCAGGTATCCGCTTCAGCGGCAAGACCGGCATCACCGACAGCTTGGCTAAGGATGCCGAACCGGAATACGTGGCCGCCGCGGGCGGCTATCTGTTCGTGACCCTCCAGGAGAACAACACGGTCGCGCGGATTGATCTGGACACCAACCTTGTGGATGCCTACATCGGCCTGGGCTGGGTGGATTACAGCAAGGTTTCGGTGGATCTGGATGACGCCGATTCAACCTTTGCACCGGTCACGGGTCAGAAGGTTGTGGGCCTGCGCATGGCCGACGGCATCGCCGCCTGGGAGCAGGACGAAGACGTGTACTTCATCACCGCCAACGAGGGTGATGCCCGGGAGTATGGCACCTACAACGACGAGCGTCGCGACAGTGGCCTGGGCTACGCCTCCGTGCCGAACCGCCACAATCTGATCGTCAATGGAAACAGCCGCAACGAAGCCCTGGTGCTGAGCAATGCCCTGGGTGACGACGATCCCAGCAACGACTTCAGCTTCGAGTCAGGCACCCGAGACGGCACACCGGTGAGCTTCGGCTCCCGCAGCCTCACCATCTTTGATGGACTGACAGGCGAGCTGGTCTGGGACAGCTGGATGACCGATGACATCGGTGGCACCGACTACAACACCAGCCTGGAGAACATCGCCCAGTTCGTCGGCATCCGCGATGATGGCCGCAGTGACAACAAAGGGGTGGAGCCGGAATCGGTGGCCGTGCTCGAGTACAACAACCGCCGCTATGCCGTGGGCTCCCTGGAGCGCACAACCGCTGGCGACAAAGATGATCCGAATGGCATCGATCTCGTGACCCAAGGCGGTCTGCTGGTGGTCTACGACGTCACCGACGTGAATAACGTGGACTTTGTGACCTACCAGCAGGTGAGCCGCAGCCCCGAGGGCCTTGAGGTGATCGGGGCGTCGCAGAGCCCCACTGGGCGACTGCTGCTGGGGGTGAGCAGCGAATTCGATTCCAATTCCGTGGAACTGCTCGACTTCGGCGCTCTGCTCGGTAACGGTAATGGTGCCGCCTATCTGTCCAGCAATTTCGCCAGCAGCGACACCTACAGCACTCTGTAGTGCTGTCGATCGATTCAGCGGTCCGCTCAGATGGCATTCGCGGGGGCCTTCGCGCGGCGAGACCCCCCGCGAGCCAAGGCCCTGCTGGCCGGTGGAACCAGGAATGAGGAATGGGATGGCGAAGTGATCCCGAATACCTTCGTCGTGGAGATGTTAACGAGAGCTTTACGGAAAGCATAGGACTCTCTTTCCCACCTGGCAGATTGCCTGTGTAACGATCACTGCACAAGCACTCTTCTCCGGCATCACCGCTGTGGCTTACACCCTCCAACTGCTCCACTTTGCTGATGGCGAGGCCGGTCTGCTCGCATCCACCACGGCGCCCTATCTGGCCGCCCTGGTGGATGCCTTTGAAGACGACTACAGCAACACCCTGATTCTTGCTGGAGGTGACAACTACATCCCTGGACCGTTTCTGGCAGCCGGTACCGACCCATCAGTGATCGCGGTTGCTGGCAAAGGAGACAATCCGGGTGCCGCCGATATCGAAATTCACAACCGAATCGGCGTGGAAGCCTCCACCATCGGCAATCACGAATTCGATCTGGGCACCAGGGCCTTCAGCGATGCCATCAATGATGCTGCCTTCCCCTATCTCTCCGCCAACCTGGATTTCTCAGGGGATGGGGACATCTCTGGCCGCTACACCGAAACCGTAGGCGTTGGAGGCCTGGAGGAGGCGTCCACACTGGCGAGAAGGGTCGTGCCTTCCGCCGTGGTGACCAAGGGGGGTGAACTCATCGGCCTCGTGGGGGCCACCACCCAGATCATCGAATCGATCTCTTCCACCGGTGGCGTGGAGGTGAAGGGCTTCGCTGGAGACGGTGCCGAGATCAACGACATGGCGCTGCTGGCGACACAGCTGCAGCCGGTGATCGATGATCTGCTTAATCAGGGTGTGAACAAAATCATCCTGATGTCACACCTTCAGCAGATCGCTCTGGAGCAGGAACTGGCCCAGCTTCTTGAGGGAGTCGATATCATCCTGGCCGCAGGCTCCAACACGCGGCTGGGCGATGCCAACGACGTTGCGGTGGCCTTCCCCGGTCATGCAGCGAATTTCGCAGGCTCCTACCCGATCGTCACCAATGGCGCCGATGGCGGCACCACCCTGATCGTGAACACCGACAACGAGTTCACCTACCTGGGCCGCCTGGTGGTCGAATTCGACGCCGCAGGCAACCTCATCGCGCCTGATCTCGACAGCATCCCAGGCGATAACACCAGCCTCAATGGTGCCTATGCAGCGACAGCCGCCAACGTGGCGGCCGCCTGGGGCGTGAACGAAGCGGATCTGCTTACCACCGCCTTCGCCGAAGGGACCAAGGGTGAGCAGGTGGCCGACATCACCGAGGCCGTGCAGGCCGTGATCACCTCCAAGGATGGGGAGATCTGGGGATTCACCGATGTGTATCTGGAAGGGGAGCGCAATCAGGTGCGCAACCAGGAGACCAACCTCGGGAACCTCAGCGCAGACGCCCAGCTGGAGGCCGCCCGGGATGCCCTGCCGCAGGGTTCGGTCGTGGCATCACTCAAGAACGGTGGCGGCATCCGGGCCCAGATCGGTTCAGTCGACGTGATCACCGGCGCCAAGGAACCGCCCCTGGCCAATCCCATTGCCGGCAAGCCGGAGGGAGCCGTCTCGTCCCTTGATATCGAGAACTCCCTGAGGTTCAACAACAAGCTGATGGTGTTCGACACCACCCCAGAAGGCCTCAAGGCGATCCTCGAGCATGGGGTGGCGGATCTGGGCAATCAGGGGCGATTCCCACAGCTGGGTGGCATCAGCTTCTCCTTTGACCCCGACCAGCCGGCCGGCTCGCGTGTGCTCAACGTGGCGGCGCTCGACGCCAACGGAATCCCAGTGGCTCGGATCATCGAGAACGGTGTGGTGAGTGCCGATGCCCCGGCCAAAATCAGTGTGGTGACGATCAGCTTTCTGGCGGACGGCGGCGACAGCTACCCGATCAAGGCCAATGGCGAAAACTTCCGCTACCTGCTCGACGACGGCACCCTGGGAGCCGCTCTCGACGAGACGCTCGATCTCGATTCCAGTGGGAACACTCCTGCGAATGCCCTTGGCGAGCAGCGTGCCCTCAGGGAGTTTCTGGCCGAATTTCATGGGACACCGAACACCGCCTTCGATTCGGCGGACACTCCCGGTGCTCTCGATCAACGCATCCAGGATCTGAACCTGCGCTCGGACGGTGTTTTCGGGCCCGGGCTCACTGTTGTTGGAGGAGTGGGTGGCAACAACCTCTTCGGTTCCGCCGGAAACGACGTGATGGAGGGGGGAAATGGAAAGGATGAACTCACCGGCCTGGCCGGCGACGACGTCCTCAAGGGGGGCAACGGCAAGGATGTCCTGTTCGGTGGGCTTGGGAACGACACCCTCATCGGCGGCAGAGGAGCGGATCTGTTCGTTCTGGGGGCAGGCCAAGGAACCGACACCGTCCAGGACTTCGGCAATGGACCCGACCGCATCGGCCTGCTCGGAGGTCTCAGTTACAACGACCTGGTCATCGGGGTCTCAGGGGACGATGCCACGATCAGCTTTGGCGGCGAGATGCTGGCCATCCTGATGGGAGTCGATGCCGGCTCCCTCTCCCAGTCGGCCTTCATCGTGGTCTGAGGGGAAGGATCCCAGAGCTGATGATCCGCCGACCAGCCAGGCCCAGGCCGAGTTCGACGCGGAATTCAAGGTGCAGGGAACAGCCGTTGCCGCAACGCCTCGGCCAGTTGCGGATTGCTGGCGGCCCACTCCACCAGTCCGCGGTCCTGCAGGTAGGCCGGCCAGTCGGCGCTGCCGCTGGGAGAGGCCGCGGTCCCCTCCTGCGGCAGCGGTTCATCCACCGGCCGGCGGGTTTCACCCATGGCCAGCCCGCTCACCATCGCCAGGGCGATGCGCACCTGGCGGGCCGGCTTCTGGTTCACGAACTCGAACTGGTGCTCGATCGTCCGCCCGTCCCGGTCCTGGCCCACCACCAGGAAGCGCCGCGGTCCGTCCTCCCCGTCGCGGTTGCCACCAGCCCCGCGCAGCAGCCCTCCGAGCAAGCCCAGGGGCGCGGTGATGTACACCGGCACCACGAAGGCCGCCGCCGATTTCATCGTGTTCAGGGTGCTGGCGCCCACCACCTCGCCCAGGCCCGGAGGATCTCCCCCCGCCCCGGTGGTGACCCAGCGGCTGATCCCCGCAGCGGGGATGAAACCCGCCGGTCCGGCGATCCCACGCTGATCAAGCACGATCGTGCATGGACTGCCGCCGCAAAGGGCCTGGAAGCTGGTGGCCAGCACCGGGGCTGGACCGATCGCAGGAGATCCGGCCAGGGCTGGCGGCGCGATCAGCAGCAGAGTGGCCACGGCGCCAAAGGCACTTGCGCCCCTGGCGCCGTGAAGCTGGGAACAATGGATCACGGTGCCAGCCGGTGAAGCCTGGAGTGGATGACACCTATCCTGCCGCTGCTGGCCATCACGCAGGCTGTGGGCCTGCAGATCCGCCAGACGAACGGCCGGGGGTTGGGGATCCGTTCAGCGCGGGTCCAACCGCTCCAGCGCCCGCTGCGCTGCTCGGCCGGCCAGCCAGATCGAGCTCACGGTGGCGATCAGGCCCAGGATCCGCAGCGCCCAGGTGCCGGCATCGGCCTCGCCATGGAGCACATCGCCGAAGCGGGCCACATCGCCTGCCAGATCTCCCAGGGCGCAGAACAGCACAGTGCCGGGCAGGATCGCGGTCAGCCCGATCACATAGTCACGCAGGCTCACCTCGCTGAGGCCATAGGCCAGGTTGAGCAGGCTGAACGGAAAGGCCGGCGAAAGCCGGGTGAGCAGCACCAGCTTGAGGCCCTCCTGGCTCACCGCCCGCTCGATCGCCAGCAGCTTCGGGAAAGCCTGCAGCCGGCGGCGGGTCCAGCCGCGCAGCCAGTGCCGGCCCAGCAGAAAAACGGCAATGGCGCCCAGCGACGCCCCCACGAACACGATCAGGCTGCCCCAGAGCGCGCCGTAGAGCGCACCGGCCAGCATCGAAGCCCACACACCGGGCAGCAGCAGCGTCACCCAGAGGGCATAGAGCGGCACGAAAGCCACGGCGCCGGCGGGGGAGCGCAGGGCTGGCAGCAGCCCCTCAAGCCAGGGGGAGAGGTCCACAAGCAGGACCGCGCAGATGGCCCAACACTGGCAGGGACGGCGGGGCTGCCGTGCTCATAGACCCGCAAACCATTCGTAGCCCTGGTCTTCCCAGGTGCCACGACGTATCCCCAGACTTGAAACCACCCGCAGGCCCGTGACCCACTTGCTGAGCTTGTAGCCCAGCTTGATCGGGGTGGCGAGGCGCACGGGGGCCCCATTGGTCACGGGCAGTGGCGCGCCGTTCATGGCCGTGGCCAGCAGGGTCTGTGGGTGAAGAGCCGAAGCCCGGTCCCAGCTCTCGAAGTACTGATCGGCCGAGTCGATCTCGACGTAGCCGCCCAGGGGGGAGATCCCCGCCAGGGTGAGCACATCGGCCAGTCGCACCCCCGACCAGGCCACAATCGCCGCCCAGCCCTCCACACAGACGTGGCGCATGATCACGCTGTGCTGCGGCATGGCCGCAAGGGCCGCCAGATCGAGCTGGAGCGGCCGACTCACCAGACCCTCCACCCGGAGCCGATAGCTGGCGGGATTGAGGCGGGGTATGCCGTTGAAACTGTTGACCAACAGAGCAGCGGGATCGACCTGATCGGGCCGGAATTCCGGCACCGGCCCTCGGCCCTGCAGCAGGGCTTCCAGGCGCTGATTGAGGGGCTCGCTGGTCTCCCCCACTTTCTCGCTGAAGCCATTGAGGGCACATCCCCCCAGCAGCAGGCTCGAGCCGCCCGACAAGCCAAAGCCCAGCAGCCGGCGGCGGCTGAACCGATGGCGGGGATCCAGGTGGCGGCTCATGGCAGAACTCAAGCGAGCATCGAGCGCAGCAGACGCAGGCCACCGATCCGCCATGAGAGCAGCACGTGGGCGATCAACAGCAGAGCGATGGCAGGGATCGTGGCGAAATGGCACACCCGCAGGGTCTGCCAGGCGCTGACACCGAAGGCCTCACCGAAAGCAAACAGCCCCGAAAGCCACCAGAACTGCGCTGGTTTGAACATGGCCAAGCCGGTGATCAGGCTGAAGGCCAGCAGGACCAGCATCAGGCTGTACACCACCCGGTGGCTCGCCAGTCGGCGCTTGCCGCTGTTGCTGCTGCCCTTGATGGTGATCAGGTCACCCCCCTTGGCCAGACGCCGGCGCCGCTGCACCAGCAGCAGGACGATCCAGAGACCGAGGTTGAGGGCATAGAGCCCCATGAAACCGAAGTGCCAGTCGCGGCCGCCGGCAAGCCAGCCCCCCAGGGTGAGGGCCTCCGGAACGGTGGCGCCGCCGCGGCCACCGAACACCGGATTGGCGTTGTAGATCTGCAGGCCACTGGACGCCATCACCAGCAGTACCAGCAAGTTGAAGGTATGGAAAGCCCGGGTCCAGAGCGGAGCGAGCCGGATGGGCTCTGGACGGTCCGGGGGCTCAGGCATCAGCTCAGGGCAGGAAGGGGGTTGGATTTCTGAGAGGGGTACCGGTGAGCGTGGCGGACGGATGGCTGGAGGATGGACCCATGGAGAGGAGCGCCATTTTCAGCCCATGTGGCCACTACCGCTACAGCCTCTGGCGGCGGTGGGAGCCCGCCGGGGCTTTGGTGATGGTGATCGGCCTGAACCCCAGCACGGCCGACGCCCTGAGCGACGATCCAACCGTGCGGCGCTGCATCGGTTACGCCAGGGACTGGGGCTATGGCGGGTTGTGTCTCACCAACCTGTTCGCCTTTCGGGCGAGGCGTCCTGAAGCCATGAAAGCGGCCGTGGATCCGGTTGGCCCTGAGAACGATCACCATCTGCTGGCCATGGCCGCCCAGGCCACACTGAAGCTGGCCGCCTGGGGCGTGCACGGCTGCCATCTGGGCCGCGACGCCGAGCTGGCCGTGCGCCTGCCGGGCCTGCACTGTCTTCGCCTCAGCCAGGCTGGCCATCCGATGCACCCGCTCTACCTGCCCCGGGGGTTGTCGCCGACACCCTGGGCAGGGCCGCTTGGCCCGCGTCAAGTCCCTCGGACGAACGGCGACTGACCCAGCAGACAGCCCTACGTTGGCAGGCCAGAGCCCCGGAGAGAAGCCCCATCGCCCGCCGCGTCCGAACCGTCAGCGCCCCTCCGGGCAGCCCGGAAGAGCAGCTTGTGGACAAGCTGCGCCGCATTGAGGCGCTATTCGCCCGAGCAGGCAGCGAGGGTGAACGGGTGGCGGCCGAGCGGGCCCGTGAGCGGATCCAGGCCCGTCTCGCCCAGCTGGCATCCGAGGAGCCGCCGGTGGAGTTCCGCTTCTCCCTCTCGGATCAGTGGTCGCGCCATCTGTTCGTGGCACTGATGCGGCGCTACGGCATCACCCCTTACCGCTATCGCGGCCAGCGACGCACCACCGTGATGGCGCGCCTGAGCCGCAGCTTCGTGAATGAAACCCTCTGGCCGGAATTCCTGGAACTGCAGCAGACCCTGACCGCCTACTTCGACGCCCTCACCGATCGGGTGATCGAGCAGGCCCTGGAGGTGAAAGCCGGTGAAGCCGAGGAGCGGCCACCAGCACCCCAGCTGGAGCCGGTGGATCACCAACTCGAGATCGCTGCGCCGGGAGGCGAATTCGGCTGAGTTAGCACGGCCTGCATCCGGGTGCTTTCGTACCAATCAGCATTGGTGGCCTAACGGAACGCCGGAACCAGCTGCTTGAGAATGGTGTTGACAGAACCAGTAGCAATGAACTGAACCCCCATCGCCGCAACGAACAGGCCCATCACCCGCTGCAGAATGCTCATCCCAACGTCGCCTAACACCGACTGCAGCCATTTCCCAGAACAGAAGATCAACAGGACGGCCAGGCTCAGCAAAAGCGTTCCGCCCACCAGTTCGAAGTTGAGCAGGTCTTGCTTCATGGATTCGATCTCATTGGCATAGAGGATGACATTGGCAATCACTCCAGGCCCTACCAGCAGCGGCATCGCCATCGGGATCACAATCTGTTGGTAGACAGATCTGGCCTCGGCCCAGCTTCCGGCTTCAGACCCTTTGTTGATCAATGTCCGCGATGGATTCACTTCCACGCCATTGACAATGTTGATCCCGATTCCAAGCAGCAGAATCCCACCTGCGATCCGGAAGGAATCAAGCGAGATCCCGAAGAAGTTGAGAATAGGCGTTCCCAGGAACATGAAAACCAGCAGCAGCGCCAGCACCGTGATCGCGACGAACAACGCCACCAGCCGCTGAACGTCTTTCCGCTCACCTGCCGTTAAAGTCAGGAAAATAGGCACCATGCCCAGCGGATTCATCAGGGCGAAGGATGTGATCACGAAATTCCAGAGAATGGGAACATCCATAAGGGGGGAAGGCCTCAGCAAAAATCTTGGAGCTGATCGGGAGACGATCCAGTCCCTGGTCATCATCACCTCACTCAGGCCAGGCGTGGATTAAGCAGAAACAGAGCGGAATCCATGCGAATCGCAATGGCCCTGGCCTTCCAGCTTCGATGGAACTGGGTGCCCCGACTACACAAACGTAGGCTGAACGGATTATCTGTTCATCAGACCGTGGCCCGCCGATCCAGTTTCCTCACCGATTTCCAGGCCTTCATCAACAAGGGCAATGTGGTCGACCTCACGGTGGCGGTGGTGATCGGCGGCGCCTTCGGCAAGGTGGTGGACGCGGTGGTGAGCCTGGTGATGGGCAGTCTGCTCACCCCCGCGCTCAAGGCGGCCAACGTCGATTCGATCAATGCCTGGCCGGCAGGAGCCGTGATCGTGGCGCTGATCAATTTCCTGTTGATCGCCTTCGTGGTGTTCCTGATCGTGCGGGCGATTGAGGCCACCAAGAGCAAGGAAGAAGCGGTGGCTCCCCCCGACACCCAGGCCCAGCTGGCCTCGGCGGTGACTCGCCTGGCGGACGCCTTGGACCGCAAGGGGCTGTAGGCGCAGAGAGCGGAGCTGATCGGCGACAACCGCTCAGCCAAGCCCCTCCAGCCGCGCCCGCGCCAGCGCCGCCTGGGCTTCGGCTTCGGCCAGGTTGGCCTGGCATTCGGCCACCACCTCCGGTGGGGCCTTGCCCGCGAAGTTGGGGTTGGCCAGGCGGCCGCTCAGGCCCTTGATCTCCTTCTCGGCCTTGGCAATGTCTTTCTCGAGGCGCCCTCGCAGGGCGTCGAGGTCGACCAGGCCCTCGATCGGCAGCAGCACCTGCAGTTCGCCGCTCACGGCCGCCAGGCAACGGGAGCTCAGCGGCGCGCTGCAGCCCGCATCGGCGGCGCTGCTGGCTTTGTTCTCGCGCACCTCCACGGAGGCGGCACGGGTGAGAGCGGTGATGTCTCCGCTTGCCTGCCGCAACACGTTTGCGAGCTCCGGCCGGCCGGTGACGAACACCACTGGCGCCGCCTGTGACGGCTTGAGGCCTGCCACGGCCCGCAGGTTGCGCACCACCCGAATCGCCTCGATCAGCTCAGCGAACTGTGCTTCCAGGGGGGCGTCGAGGGCGGCCTCTTCCACTGCCGGCCAAAGCTGCAGGGCCAGGAAGGTGGCTTCGGGCGCGCCGGTGAGACCGTGCCAGAGCTCCTCGCTCAGGTGGGGCATGAGCGGATGCAGCAGCACCAGTAGCTCATCCAGCACCTTGGCCAGCACCTGGCGGGCCACGCGCTGATCGGCCAGAGACTCAGGGCTGATGGGATGCCCCTCAGCGGCGGGACGGGGATTGAGCCGCCGCTTGAGCAGTTCGATCGTCCAGTCGCACACCTCGTTCCAGGCGAACTCGTAGAGCCCCTTGGCCGCTTCGCCGAGGGCATAGCTGCCGTAGCGCTGGGCCGTTTCGCCGTTCACCCTTGCCAGGCGCGACAGGATCCAGCGGTCGGCCAGGGTGAGGGACGCCGGATCGGGTTCCCCCAGGCTGGCGGGGGTTTCACCATCCAGGTTCATCAGCGCGAAGCGGCTGGCGTTCCAGAGCTTGTTGGCGAAGTTGCGTGCTGCCTCCACCGTGGCCGAGCTGCCGCTGGCGCGGTCGTAGTCAAGGCGGATGTCCTGGCCGGCGCCGGCCACCTCGCGCACAAGGGCGAAGCGCAGGGCGTCGGCGCCGTAGCGCTCGATCAACGGCAGCGGATCGATGCCGTTGCCGGCGCTCTTGCTCATCTTGCGGTTGTTCTCATCCCGCACCAGGCCGTGGATCATCACGTCAGCGAAGGGCATCCAGCTGCTGCGACCGCCCACCGGCACGCCGTCCTCCTGCAGAAAGGCGCCGGCGAGCATCGTCATCCGCGCCACCCAGAAGAAGATGATGTCAAAGCCAGTCACCAGCACGCTGGTGGGATACCAGGCCGCCAGATCGGCGCTGGTTTCATCCGGCCAGCCCAGGGTGGAGAAGGGCCAGAGGCCGCTGGAGAACCAGGTGTCGAGCACGTCGGGGTCCTGCTCCAGCTGCAGCTGGCGGCCCGCAGCCCGGCTGGTGTCACCGAACTGCGCCTCCGCCTTGGCGCGGGCCTCCTCGGCATCGCGGGCCACCACATAGGGGGTGGCCTCGCTGATCACGCCACCCGTTTCACTCACCACGAACCAGGCGGGGATGCGGTGCCCCCACCAGAGCTGGCGGCTGATGCACCAGTCGCGGATGTCGGTGAGCCAGTCGCGGTACACCTTCTCCCAGCGCTGCGGCACGAAGCGGGGTTCACCTCGATCGAGCGCCTCACGGCAGCGGGCGGCCAGCGGCTCCGCCGTCACGAACCATTGGGTGGAGAGCAGCGGCTCCACCGGCACCTTGCCGCGATCCGAGAAGGGCACGCTGTGGCGGTGGGGCTCCACCTTCACCAGACAACCCTCGGCCTCCATCGCCGCCACCACCGCCGCGCGCGCCTCGAAGCGATCCAGCCCGGCAAAGCGACCGCTGGCGGCGTTCATCGTGCCGTCCTTGGCCATCACCGTGATCAGCGGCAGACCGTGGCGGGCACCGATCGCGAAATCATTGGGGTCGTGGGCGGGGGTGACCTTCACGCAGCCGGTGCCGAAGTCCGGATCGACGTGCTCGTCGGCCACGATCGGGATCTGGCGGCCCACCAGGGGCAGGGTGAGCGTGCGGCCCACAAGAGCGGAATAGCGGGGGTCGCCTGGGTGCACGGCCACGCCGGTGTCGCCCAGCATCGTTTCCGGTCGGGTGGTGGCCACCACCAGGTGGTCGGTGCCATCGGATGTGGCCCCGCCGCTGAGGGGATAGCGGAAGTGCCAGAGGTGCCCGTCGAGCTCCTTCATCTCCACCTCCAGATCGCTCACCGCCGATCCCGAGGCCGGGCACCAGTTCACCAGGTATTCGCCCCGGTAGATCAGCCCCTGCTCGTGCAGCCGCACGAAGGCCTCCACCACGGCTCTGTTGAGGCCGGGATCGAGGGTGAAGCGCTCACGGCTCCAGTCCACCGAGTAGCCCAGGCGCCGCAGCTGGCCCACGATCGTGCCGCCGCTGCCTTCCTTCCAGGCCCAGGCACGCTCCAGGAAGGCGTCGCGGCCGAGATCGTCCTTGCTGCCGCCTTCGGCCTTGATCTGTTTCTCCAGGATCGATTGCACCGCGATCGAGGCGTGGTCGGTGCCGGGCAGGCAGAGCACGTTGCGGCCGCGCAGCCGCTGAAAGCGCACGATCGTGTCGATCAGGGCCGTCTCGAAGCCGTGGCCCATGTGCAGGCTGCCGGTCACGTTCGGCGGCGGGATCACCACGCTGAAAGGCTCCCCCGGGGCGTTCGGATCGGGGTGGAAGGCGCCGGCCTCCTCCCAGGCCGCCTGCCAGCGCGCTTCAGTGCCGGCCGGGTCGTAAGTCTTGGGCAAGGCGCCGTCAGGGGTCTGGGCGGCGGAGGCCTCGGTCACGGCAGGGGAGCGGTCAGAGCGATCGACCCATCGTCTCAAAGGGGCTCAGCTCAACAGGGCCAGTTCCTCCGCGAATGGGGTCGCCGCAAGAAGATCGGTGAGACCCAGCCGCTGACGCCAGTCGGCGATCGGCCGCTCCCAGCCTTCCTCCCAGCGCATCGCCAGCAGACTGGGGCCGAGGCGGGCAACCTCGAGGCCGAAGCGGATGCCATCCCATAGGCGCTCGTTCACCGTGGGGACTTCGAAGCCGTGAAAGATCCAGGCCGTCAACACGGCGGCAGCGCCCGGCTGGCGCAGGGCCGAGGCGTAATACGCCGAACCCGCCGCTTCGCCCGGCACATCCACCGGAATCGCGAGCACGGTGTGGTGAATGTCGTGGGTAGAGCGCAAGCGCTGTTGCAGGTAAGCGCCCTGGCCATCCATACCAGTGGTGGCAGGCGGCGGCGGCGCGTGTAGCCCGAGCCGGTCAAAACGAGCCTGGTAGAGCTGGCCAAGGCTCCCGCTGGGCAGGGCCCGCAGCTCCTCGGCAGAGGGCCACGGGCCCCAGTAGCGCTCGGAGGCAATTGCGCTGAGAGCGGGATTCTGCAGCAGCTCCGCCCGGCCCAGATCCCCCATCGGGGAGCTGGCGAGGGCATCAAGAAGCGGCACCGCATGGGGGAAAACGTGCTCCGGATCGTGGGCCGTTTCCAGCAGGGCCACGGCCGCCCGCAGGGTCCGGCGACGCAGCTCGGGATCAATCTTCATCGCGTAGGTGAGGCAAAGGTCAGGGCGGAGGCCAGGGGAGGCGGGGATGCAATTTCAAGGTGCCTGAAGATCCTGCAGCAGTTCGCCCATGTGCAGCAACTGCCGCCGTTGCTCATCTAGCAACACGTTCAGCTCCATTATCTCAACCCCCCGCAAGATACGGAGGCCTGACGGTTCTGACTCATCATGATTATCGGCGCTGCGTAGGCCGCCTGGAATGAAAGCATCAGATTGAGCAGAATGAATGGGTAGGGATCCCAGCGCTCGCTCTTGATACTGACATCGACAAGTATCCAGAGAATCAGAATGGCACTCTGAATGAGAGTGAAGCTCCCGGAACCAACCACAGCTGCGACGCGATCGGCAAGGTATTGACCCCAGGTCGGCTTATCGGTGGGAGGATTGAGACCAGGCTTTCTGCGCCGCAGTCGCTGGAGCAGGTGGTATTCCTCAGGAGTGATCTTCTTCATGATCGACTTGATTTCCGTCATGCCGCGGATCCACCGAAAATCCGGGAGCGAGGGGGAACATCGGTGTGGATGCCTGCCATGCCTATGTCACTGCAAGGGCCGGCATTAATCGAGCCGGTGGCGACCGTCTTGATGGCATTGCGCTCACGTGCTGAGGATGTTGATGGCCCGGGCCGCGATCACGGCGATGGTCAGCTGGGAGACTGTGCTCTGCAACATCAACCTCAGCTGCGCCCATGCGTTGAGGGGGATGGCTCCGGTGGGGCTGCACGGCATCGGGCACCCCCTCCTGGGGAAAGAACCAATCCGCCTGGATGACCAGGCGATTGAAGCGAGCCTCGGGACCGCCACGATCAACGTGCCAGAACGCCAGAGAAAAGGTGACCACGCGCGAGCGTGATGCTGCCGACAGCCACCACGAAGAGCCAGGTAGTGACGCGCTCGGTGCGCAACCAGCTTGACCGGCCTGCCGTGACTCCGACGGCCAGCATCGGAATCGAGGTGATGGTTGAACACCTGCTTGGCTTCCTGCAACGGGGCAGCAGAAGTTGGATCGCAGCGACTGGTTCCGGCGCCAGCGCTGCGAAGGGCAACTACTGACGCGCCAGGATCATGCGCATCTTTTCCTCCAGCGATTCCACCGATGTGCCGGTCACATCCACCAACGCCCGCTTCACGGTGCCGGTGAAGGCGAAAGGTGGCTTGTAATCAGGCATGGTGGGCGAGCCGGGATCTGCACCCACGGCGGCGCCAGCCGCCAGGCCAAGACTGAGGGGAATCGTGACCGGCAGATTCCCCTCACCCACCGGCTGGCCGTCCACGAACAACTTGATGTCTGCAGGAGTGCCCTTGCCGTTGGCGATGTCCGCCGGACCGGTGGGGGTGAACTCCATGCTGAAGATGTGATGGCCGCTGGGAATCGACGCCGTGGAGGTGATGCGGAAGTGGCTATCGGCCACGTAGTTGTAGCCGTAGGTGAGGATGCCGTTCTGCACATAGAACGCGAAGCCACCGTCGTTGCCGCCCATGCTGAACAACACCCCATCGGCTCCGCCTTCGGGCACCACGGCCTCCACCGAGATCGAGTGGGGGCGGTTCATCACCCTGGGGGCGGCGTTCGTGGGCACCACCTGGGTGCCGGGGTAATAGATGTAGCGCTGGCGATCGGGGGCGATCTGAGGACGCTCCACACCGAAACGCTGGGTGCCGCGGCTGTCGATCGGCAGCACGTTGTACTTGCCGGCCTCCACGTACCACATGCCGATCATGGCGATCAGGCGATCACGCTCGCTGGCGGCAAGGTCGTTGGTTTCAGCGAAATCGTCTTCGAGGTTGTAGAGCTCCCAGCCGTGGGCATCGAGCTGAATCAGCTGATCGTAGGAGATCGGATCGCCGAAGCGGCGGCCTGATTGGCTGAAGGAAGTACCGGGCCAGGGACATACGGCCCGCCAGCCATCGTGATACAGCGAGCGATGGCCGAACATCTCGAAGTATTGGGTGATGTGCCTGCTCGGGGCAGTGGCCTCGTCGAACGAGGAGGCCAGGCTGAAGCCCTCGATCGGGCTCTGAGTCACTCCGCGAATCGAGGTTGGAGCCTCGATGCCGAGCGCATCGAGCACGGTGGGCACCATGTCGATCGCATGGGCGTACTGGCTGCGGATCTCCCCCTTGGCGTTGATACCTTTTGGCCAGCTCACGATGAACGGATCGCTGGTGCCGCCCCGGTAGGTTTCGCGCTTCCAGCGCCGGAAAGGGGTGTTACCAGCGTGGGTCCAGCCCCAGGGGTAATGGTTGAAATATTTCGGTCCGCCGATGTCGTCTATGGCCGCCAGATTCTGCTCCAGGTTTTCGGGAACGTTGTTGAAGAACTTGCCCTCGTTCACAGATCCTGTGGGTCCACCCTCGGAGCTGGCGCCGTTGTCGGAGATCACCATGATCAGGGTGTTCTCGTATTCACCCAGATCCTTGAGGAACTGGATCAACTCACCGATGTAGTGGTCGGTGTGCTCCAGGAAGCCGGCGAACACCTCCATCATGCGCGCATACAAGCGACGCTCATCGGCCGAGAGAGAAGACCAGTCCTGCACGTCGGGATCGTGACGCGACAGCACGGTGTTGGCGGGAATGATACCCAGCTCCTTCTGGCGGGCGAACGTCTTCTGGCGATAGGCGTCCCAGCCATCGTCGAACTGGCCCTTGTACCTGTCGGCCCACTCCTTCGGCACATGGTGGGGCGCATGCATGGCGCCGGCGCAGAAGTACATGAAGAAGGGCTTGTTCGGTGCCACCTGCTTGGCATCGGCGATCATCGCTTTCGCCTTCTCCACCAGATCAGGCGTGAGGTGATAGCCCTGCTCTGGAGTTTTCTCCGGCTCCACCTGGGTGTTGTCGCGCACCAGTTCCGGGTAGTACTGGTGCGTATCGCCACCAAGGAAGCCATAGAAGCGCTCGAAGCCGCGGCCCAGGGGCCAGCGGTCGTAGGGGCCGGCCGCGGAGGTGGCTTCCGCAGGAGTGAGATGCCACTTGCCGACTGCGTAGGTGTTGTAACCCTTCTGCAGCAGGATTTCGGAGAGAAAACCGTTCTCGAAGGGGATGTATCCGTTGGAGCCGGGATAGCCCATCGACCCTTCCGTGATGCAGGCCAGCCCGTTGGAATGGTGGTTGCGACCCGTGAGCATGCAGGATCGCGACGGCGAGCACAGCGCCGTGGTGTGCATATTGCTGTAACGCAATCCATCGGCCGCCAGGGCATCCAGGTTCGGCGTGGCTATCGGACTGCCGTAGCAGCCGAGCTGGCCGTAACCCGTGTCGTCGAGCACGATGTAAAGCACGTTCGGCGCCCCTTCCCGAGCCCGGTTGGGCTCTGGCCAGGCCGGGGTCGACACGTCGGCTGTGCGGCCGATCACACCGGGGAAGGCGGAGCCCGACTTGTACTCGTTGAGAGGCATCGGAAGGCAGGCGCAAAGGATGGTTACTCACCCAGAAAACTAATAAGGCCAGCCGGGGACCGCTCAGGGCCGCCGAAATCTTTACCCGGCCTTAAAAGTGCCTACAGGCCTCTCTCAGGAGCCATCTGATGCGCAGATGGCAACGGCAGAAACCTGCGGATTGCGGTTGTGGTCAGCGAGGGATTGACGATGGTGTTCATGAGCCGGATGCCGGCCCTGATGTGAGTGCTTCGCGACTCGAGCAAGGATGCAGGCCCGGAATGATCAGAGCTTCGATCTACAAACTTAAGTGATCTCAGCAGTGGATCTTTGTGACCGGACTTTGAAACTTCCAATGGGCTTCAAGTGGCGGCGAGGCGGGCGATGTAGGCCTCCAGCGTGCCGGCGTTGATCCAGCCGGTGGCAATCGTCTTTGTGTGCTCCTGACTGACGCGGCCCCGGTGCGTGTGCGAAGGGCTGGCCGGAAAGATCAGCAGCTTGCCCCGCTCGGCCTCCTCATGGTGGTCCTGCCAGTGGAACTCGGTGCCGCCATCGGGAAGGGTGTTGAGATACAGGATCCAGGCCAGCACACGCCGGATCGGCTCGGTGGCCTCCTCGCTGGTAGTCCAGTCGCAGTGCCAGCTGCGGAAGCCCTCGCCTGGGGCATAGCGCTGCAGGTTGAAGATCGGGTTCACAAACAGGGAGCGCTCCGGGCACACTTCCAGGAGGAGCGGACGCTCCTGGAGGTAGCGCTTCAGTCCAGCGGACACCCCGCGCACGATCAGTTCAGCCAGGCCATGGGCCTCGGGGTCGGAACGATCGATCGCCACCAGGCTGATATCGGTCGAGACTTTGGCGGGTTGGGCAGGATCGTTGCCGAAGGCGACGCCAGGGCGGCGCAGATCCTCCCGCCGCTCATAGAAGCCCAGGGCCGCATCGGCGAGAGCGTCGTAGCCAGGATTTCTGTAGGTGGCGATCAGGCGCATGGCGGGCCTCCCTCAAGCTGGCACCGTAGGAACAGGCCCACTTCGCTCTCAGCCGAGCCAGGGGATAGCCACGACGGATTCATGGCGCACCCAGCTGTGCGGATCGGTGCTCACCTGCGCCGCCAGGCCCACCTGCTCCAGGGCATCCGCGAGGGTGGCGGCGGCCAGCCCGCCCTCTCCGCCGGCGGGCTCGAGGGGCAGGGCGAGCACCTGGGCTTCGGCGGGATCCGCCATCAGCTTGAGATTGATCGCCACCAGCTCCCGCTCAAAGAAAAGCCGCCGCATCCGGGCCATGGTGCGAGGGCCGATGGCGGCGGCGAAGGCCTCCAGACCCTCGCGGCTGCCATCGGCACCGCAGTTGAGCGCCAGCCAGATCAGCAGCTTCGCCCAGCTCTCGGTGGTCCACAGCGGCGGGAAGCTGGCGCGGTGCTGACGCACCAGCTCACCCAGGGCGAAATCGAACAGCCCGGCCTGCACGGCCGTGGCCTGGTCAGTACTGGCACCGGCTGAGGTCACGGATGGGGAATGGCGGCTGGGATCCAGGCTGCCGCAAGCATGGTGGCTGATCAGGAGTTCCGCACAGGAGCGACGGCTGGCGGGCCTGAACCGCCTCAGGGCCGCCCTTGGGGGCAAACTGCAAGAGCTTGCACAGGACACGCCCATGGCCCTGGATCTGAACGACCCGGAGCTCGAGTTCTCCGATCTGGTCTACGCCTACCAGAGCTGGGTGATGGCGGTCATCAACGACGAGAAGCTCGGTGGTGAAGAGAAACTGCTCACAGACGACATCACCGAGGACGCGCTCAACTCCATGCGCTTCCTGCCCGGTGAGGTGACCTCGGCGATCGAAACCTCCCTGGCCCGCGTCTACGACGTCGATCCCGACGAGCTGGCCGAGCTGCTCTTCCCCGGCGAAGACTGAACTTCGGGTCACACTGACCTGAGCTCACCACGCACACACCGGTGGCCACCGACACCTACCTGCTCGGCACCGACCCCCGCGAACTGGAGCGACTCCGGCGTCAGCACGAGCTCTGGCTGCCGGAGGCTCGGCGTGCCTGGCGCCGGGCTGACCTGAAACCTGGGGAGCGGGTGCTCGATCTGGGTGCCGGCCCTGGGTTCGTGTCCATGGAGCTGGCCAGGGAGGTGGGACCTGAAGGCCACGTGCTGGGCCTGGAGCTGAGTGCGGCCTACGTGGCAGCTGCCCGTGGCGCCGCTTCGGGCCTGAACCAGCTGGAGGTGCGCCAGCACGACCTATGCCGGGATCCCTTGCCCGAGGAACCCTTCGACCTTGTGTGGTGCCGCTGGGTGCTGATGTTCCTGGGCGAACTCGACCCCCTGCTCGATCGGCTCGCCGCCCAGCTGAGGCCGGGCGCGCGGCTGATCGTTCACGAGTACATCCACTGGAGCAGCTTCGGGTTGCATCCAGGCGCCGAGGGGGTAGCCAGCTTCGGCCGTGCCGCCCACGCCAGCTTCCTGGCCGCCGGCGGGGATCCGGACGTGAACCGGCGTCTGCCGAGGCTGCTGACTCAGCGGGGATTTCGCATCGATGAACTGCGGCCTCTCACAGTGGTGGGGCGCCTGGGCGACGGAGGGGCGCGCTGGCTGGAGCGTTTCGTGACCACCTACGGCCCGGAGCTGATCCGCCAGGGGCTCTGGAGCGACGGTGAGGCCAGGCGGGCCCAGGCCGAGATGGCGGCGGCTCGGCAGGATCCGGGCGCCTTCTGGGTGGGGCCCACGCTGATGGAAACCCGCGCGACACGATGACTGACTTGAGCGACGAGTAACCCGATGCCCTGGACCATGGCCGACAGTCCTGATCAGAGCGGCCGCATTGCCCTGATCACCGGAGCCAACAGCGGGCTTGGGCTGGAGACGGCCCGGGCCCTGGCCGGCCGCGGGGCCACGGTGGTGCTGGCCTGCCGTTCCCGCCGCCGGGGGGAAGAGGCCCGCGACGAGCTGCTGCCCGCGGCGGCGGCCGGGATGGAGGTGCTGCAACTGGATCTGGCCGATCTGGCCAGTGTGCGCGCCGGGGCGGATTGGATGCGGGAGCTCTACGGCCGCCTGGATCTGCTGATCAACAACGCCGGCGTGATGGCTCCGCCCCGGGGCCTCACCCGGGACGGCTTCGAGCTGCAGTTCGGCATCAATCACCTGGGGCATTTCGCCCTGACGTCCGCCCTGCTGCCTCTGATGGAGGGCCGCCCCGACGCCCGGGTGGTGACGGTGACATCCGGCGCCCAGTACTTCGGGCGGATCGCCTTCGACGACCTGCAATCGGAGCAGCGCTACGACCGCTGGGCCGCCTACAGCCAGAGCAAACTGGCCAACGTGATGTTTGCGCTGGAACTGAACGAGCGCCTGGCGGCGGCAGGCAGCACGGTGGCTTCTCTGGCCGCCCATCCCGGGCTGGCCCGCACCAACCTGCAGCCGGCGTCGGTGGCGTCCAACGGCTCCCGCCTCGAGGAGCTGGCCTACCGGCTGATGGACCCCCTCTTCCAGAGCGCCGCCATGGGGGCCCTGCCCCAGCTCTACGCCGCCACCTCCCCCGAAGCCCGGGGCGGTGAGCAATACGGCCCCGATCAATGGGGAGGGATGCGGGGCTGGCCGACCCAGGTGCGGATCGCGCCAGCGGCCCTCGACCCCCAGATCCGCCGGCGCCTCTGGGAAGTGAGTGAGCAGCTGGTGGGCCAGGCCGTTCCAGCTCAGGCCCCATGAGCAGGATTGCTGCCAGAACCCTCGGGGCCCTGGCAGCCATCCTGCTCTGCGGCGGCTGCCAGGGCTGGGGAGGGTCCGACAGCCTTTTCCTCTATGTGGAGACTGACTCCGTCAAAACCAATGCGGTGGAGCTGGGAGACAGCCAGAAGCGGACCCGCAGGCTGATCGAAGAGTTCCGCCAGGTGAACCCGGGCGTGAACATCCACGTCCGCCATCTGCCCAGCGACGCCTTCCTGCGCTCCACGGCCTTCCGCACCTCCCGTGGGCTCGGCCCCGATCTGATGGTGACCCGGGTGGTGACGGCCCTGCGCCTGAATCAGCAGAAGCTGAGTGAGCCGGTGGAGCTGGATCCCCAACGGCTCAAAGACATCGAACCGCGTTTTCTCGATGATTTCCGCGTCGGGCGCCACCTGCTGGCCGTGCCCCTGCTGGCGCAGCCGGAACTGGCCTGCTTCGACCGGCGACGCGTGCCCACACCACCGCGCGAACTCAATGAGCTGATCGGCCTCAGCGCCAAGGGCCTGAGGATCGGCCTGCCCCTGCGGCTCACGGATCTCTACTGGACCAGCAGCGCACTCCAGGCCAATGCGGCCGTTGAGCGCCTGCTGGAGGAGCCCGCCTCGGCCGACGCCGGCTTGATGATCAGCGCTAGCGACCGCCAGGACCTGCTGCGCTGGCTGAGCTGGCTCAACAACGCCAACCTGCAGCAGAACGTGGAGTTCGCGGATGAACCGGTTGACCTGGTCCAGCGGCTGGAGGAGGGCAGGCTCGGTTGGATCAGCTGCAACAGCCTCTGGCTGGAGCGGCTCGGCAAGGCGCTGGGGTCTTCGTTCGGGGTGTCGGAGCTGCCGGGCCGCGCTGGCGAGCCCGCTCAGGGGCTCACCCGACTGAAGGTGTGGAGTTTCGGGCGGCACTCCACACCCCGTCAGCGCCAACTGGCCAAGGAGTTCGTGCTGTTCACACTCAACCGGCTCAACCAGAAACGGCTGATGCTGGCTGCCCCCGGCAACCTGCCGGTGAACAGCACCGTGTTGATCCCCAGCAAGAGCTCCGCTGTGTTCGCGGCCCTGGCGGAGAGCCTCGACCGGGCCCAGCTGATGAGCTTCAGGGATCCTGACCGGATTGAGACACGCCTGGCCTGGATCAACGAGGTTCTGGAGCGCGCCATCGTGAATGCTGTGGCGCCCTCCGACGTGCTCAGGACCCTTCAGGCGGGTCCAGCCGCTGCACCTCCCTCCAGAAAGCCCTGAGCTCCGTCGTCCGCCCGATCGCCGATGCGCCTCTTTCTCTATGAGATCTCCGGTTGGCTGGGCTACCTGACCAGGCCCCAGGTGATGCTCCAGGTGCTCAGCGGGGCTGTGCTGTACGCCATCTACGCCATCTGGATCCGGCCCCAGCTGCTGGGTCGCGGCCACCGGCTGGAGTTCCTCGGCAGCCTGGGCCTGTTGCTGGGCCTGCGACTCAACGCTCTGGTGCTGGGCTGGCTGGGATTCCCCAACGGCCTGGCCCATTACGTGGCGCAGCTGTTCAGCCTCTGGATGGTGCTGGCCCTGGTGCAACTGGTGGCGCGGCGCTGGTTCACCGCTGCGAGCATCGAGCGCCTCTACCGCCAGCTGGTGCGTCCCCTGTTCGCGCTGCTGGTGGTGGGATCCCTGATCAACCAGCTGGATTCCCTGATCGATGTGGGCCAGATCCCCCTGATCACCCTGTTCGGCGAGCCGCTCACCGCCAGCGGCATCGTCCTGATCCTGACCATCCCCTATTTCCTGGTGGTGGTGTCGGAATATGCGGTGGTGGGACTGGGGGATCTGCTGCAGCGGCTGCTGGGCTTCTCCAGCAGCACCCGGGTGGCGGTGGAACTGGTGAGCCGCTATGTGGTGATCGCCGTGGGATCGCTCTGGGTGCTCAGGCGCATCGGACTGAACAGCACGGCGATCGCCGCCGTGGCCGGCGGGTTGTCGGTCGGGCTCGGCTTTGGCATCAAGGAGGTGTTCTCCAACTTCGTGAGCGGCCTCTGGCTGCTGTTCGAAGGTTCCGTGCGCCCTGGCGAGATCCTGTTCATCGATGGCGACCCCTGCGAGGTGCGCAGCCTCGGGTTGCGGGCGGCTGTGCTCTGGCGCGACCGCGACAACGCCGAGCTGGTGATCCCCAACCAGGACTTCTTCACCACAACGACCACTACCTACACCGGCAGCGATCGGATGCGCCGCAGCCAGGTGGACGTGTCGGCCGCCTACCGCCATGACCCTGAAACCGTGATTCGCCTGCTGGAGCAGGTGGCTCTGGCTTCACCGCGGGTGCTCCCCCAGCCGGCCCCGAAGGCCCTGCTGCTCAGCTACGGCGATTCCGGCATCAACTACGCCCTGCGCTTTTGGATCGAGAATCCGATGAACAATGCCAGCATTAAAAGCGAAGTGAGCAGCGCCATCTGGCACCGTTTCAGCGAGGAGGGCATCGAGATTCCCTTCCCGCAAAGGGTTATTCAACAGATCGTCCACGATCCGGACATACAGCAACCCGCAGACGAGATCGCCAAGCCAGAACCGGAGGGTCCGTAGCCTCCATCGCGCTGCAGGGTGGGCTGCAGCAGAAACACGATCCCGGGGTCGAGCCCTTCAGTGGATGGAGTGTGCAGATGGAGATTGCCCACCACTCTGGCCCGAGCAACTCGGGAAAGACTAGTTCCTGGATTCTCTATATTGACAAACATATTCAGCAACGACAGAAGGGTTCATCAAGCAGCGAAGTATCGGCCTGAAAGGGTAGCAATAGCAATGGTGCTTCACACGCGTGGGAGGCAGTGGCAGGGCAGTGGTAGGGCAGTGGCAACTGAATGGGAGCCCCCATAACATGGAAGATCCTTTTGCGGCTAATCTAAGCCAGCCAGAAGGTAGCTCCCTCTTTCATGGCTCCCCCACTTTTTCGATTAAGCCATGAGCCCACTGACCCCTCTCAGCCACACCCTGCTCAACGCCAAGCGCCGGAAAGGGATCAGCTTCACCGAGCTGGAATCACTTCTGAATCGTGATGAAGTATGGATTGCGAGCCTGCTTTACGGCCAGGCCACGGCCTCACCGGAGGAAGCACAGATCCTTCTGGCAGCCCTGGATCTCGATCCCAGCCTGGCCAGCGAACTCTCCACACCTCCAGTGAAGGGGTGTCTCGATCCTGTGCTCCCCACCGACCCCCTCATTTATCGCTTCTACGAAATCATGCAGGTGTATGGTCTGCCGTTGAAAGATGTCATCCAGGAGAAATTCGGTGATGGCATCATGAGTGCAATCGACTTCACCCTGGAGGTCGACAAAGTGGAACATCCAGCCGGTGACCGAGTCAAGGTCACCATGTGCGGCAAGTTCCTTGCTTACAAGAAGTGGTGACCCGAACATATCCCATCAAAGGCCGAGTTCTGTGAGACCAGGGTGGTCTTGTGGCCTCGGTCCCTGCGGCCAGAGGAATTTGCGATCCTCGTCGGCAATCGGCACATCGTTGATGCTGGCCTCACGCCGTCTCATCAGACCCTGATCACTGAACTCCCAGTTTTCGTTGCCATAGGCCCGATACCACTGGTCGATTTCATCATGCCACTCGTACTGAAAACGGACCGCAATGCGGTTGTCGTGCCAAGCCCATACCTCCTTGATCAGTCGATAGCCATTCTCCTTGGCCCACTTGCGCTTCAGAAATGCCACAATTTCCTGGCGTCCCGTGATGAATTCTGAGCGATTACGCCAGTAGCTGTCTTCCGTGTATGCCTGCGATACTCTGACGGGGTCCCTGGAATTCCAGGCATCTTCCGCCATTCTTGCTTTCTGTATCGCCGATTCCTGGTTGAACGGTGGCAGCGGAGGCTTTGCAACCTGGGATGTGATCTCGGTCAAAACAGACACTATATTGATCTATCAATGGCTAACTGAATCCACGACCTCACTACGTATCAAGCGCTACCGGGGGAAGGCCACTCTCTGCTGGAAGTTATGGAGAAGCAATACAAGAATATTACGCACTACAAGGCAACTGGCCGCCCTGTCGCCCTAAGAGGAGCCGAGGAAGACGCGATCGCTCGCAATCTGCTGGCTCATTCAAATCATGACAAGGCAGGCATCACTGCAAGGTAGGCATCACTTGGACCTGGAACAATCTTGCGGCAAGACTGTCACGGAAGATGTTGTCGTACAGCAAGCTGGCTCATGGGGCGCTGATACGCACCAGCTGATCATCCGCGTAGGCCGCGGCGGTATGGAGCAACTGGCGCTCCTCCTCGTGGGTCCGGGTGCAGGCGAAGCCATAACGGGCCCGCACCCGCTCGGAGGCCAGACGCAGGGCCTGAGTCCCCCGGCTGGTCAGCTCAGCCACCTCCAGGCTCTGGCCGGGCTGGAGGTAGTTCAGGATCACGGTGGAGGGTGAGTAGAGCACCGTGGTGCGGCCATCGGGCCAAGCCAGTTGCAGGTGGACTTCGGGCACGGAGCCTTGGCATGGACGAACTGGGGCGGATCCTCCCCGAAGCAACCAGCACCAGTGGTAGGCGTCAGCACCGGGCCCCGAATCCCGTGAGTGTCTCACCGCCGCGCCAGAGCTCATGGCAGCGCCCAGCCTGTCGCAGGCTGAGCCCCCCACCAACCGGCCCGAACCGACCGATGCAGGCCAGCTGCAGGTCAGCGAACGGCGCCACGGCCGCCTCCAGGGCCCCGTCCTGCTCAGGAACGGCGGCCAACAGGTAGCCATAGCTGGGGAAGCAGCTGAGCCAGTCGTCGATGCTCAGCCCCGGCGGCGGAAGGATGGCGTTGAGATCAAGCTCCAGGCCGCAGCCCGCGGCTTCAGCGAACATCACGGCCGTGCCGATCAGCCCTCCCATGCTGATGTCCTTGGCCGCATGGACCGTGCCGGCTTCCGCCAGTTCCGCCATCAGGGCCAGATGACGGCGCAGCAACTCGGGCTCCGCCCTGGTGGCCGCATCCCAGAAGGGGTAGGGGTGATGGACATGGCCGCTGGTGTTGATCAGCAGATGGCAATGGTCACCTGGGCGTGCGAAGCGGGCCGAGAGCACCGGGCCAGCCGCCACTCCCAGCACGGCCACTGAAAGAGCGTTGTAGGGGCTGTGGAGGTTGGTGTGTCCTCCCACCACCGGCACCTGGAACGTCTGAGAAGCCACGCGCATGCCCTCAAAGATGCGATCGGCGTGCCTGGCATCACCACTCCAGAGACTGTTGACCATCGCCAGCGGCCGCCCGCCCATGGCGGCGATGTCGCTGAGGTTCACCAGCACTCCGCTCCAGCCCGCGAACCAGGGGTCCTGCTCCACCAGCTCGGGATGGAGGCCCTCACAGGCCAGCAGCAGCGAGCCTGCGGCGGCGGGCAACAGGGCGGCATCGTCGCCCAGGGCCGCCGCAATGCCGAGGGCCGGGAAGGGGAGATGGGGAAAATGGGCCGCGGGCCGCTGGATGTCGGTCTTGCCGCGCCACCCAGCCAGTTGGCGCAGCCGGGAGACCAGAACCTCCAGATCGGGCTCGCTCATGCCGCCTGGGGCAGGGGCTGCACGGGTGGCAGCTCCGGCCGCCGCTCATGCGACGGGACGTAGTAGTCGAGGTCGGCCTCCATCAGATGGTGGCTGACGCCACGGATCTCCAGGGCCTCCACCGAACACCAGTGCAGGCGCCTGAAGAAGCGCACGTTCTGAATCTGCACCGTGGCCAGAAATCGCCGGCAGCCCCAGCCATGGGCCGTGGTCACAGCCTTCCAGATCAGGCCTTTGCCGATCTGATTGTGCCTTCGGAAGTCGGCGGCCACCCCCAGACGGCCGCCATACCAGAGGCCTGGGCTGGTCTCGAGAATGCGCACTACCCCCACCACCGAACCCGCGTTCTCACCGCTGTGGGTCAGGGCCGCGATCGGGTAGGCGAGGTCATCGCTCGCGTCGCGGTCGGAAGCCTCGAACAGGTGCTGCTCCTCGCAGAAGATGCGGGTGCGCAGGCCCCAGTAGCCCGCCAGCAGGGGGGATCCGTGGCGCAGCAGATGAAAGGAGAACCGATCGGAGCAGGCGCCTGGGGAGAGGCGGAAGTCGTCGGCATCGACACCGAGTCCCCAGCGAACCGAGGGCGTGTAGGCCGCCGGAGCGGAGCTTGGACTGCGGCCGATCTCATGGCTGGAGGGGTCGATGAAGAACATGCCGTCGGTTCAGGAGGGGCCGGGTCCGCTGGACTCGAACAGGGACAGGGCGGAGCAGGCGCCGCACTTTGCGCAGCCCGCCGTCATCGCGGCGGAACTCAGATCGGAGGCCTCCAGCAGTCGTCCCACCGCCGTGTAGATCTCAACCATGAAGTCGGTGCTGGGAGCTGGATGGTGCTCCAGCGGGGTTCCGGCGATCGGCACGAACGGAACCACGAAGGGGTAGACACCCAGGGCGATCAATCGCTCACTGCAGCTCACGATCGAATCGGCTCGATCACCCAGCCCGGCGAGCAGGTAGGTGGACACCTCACCCCGGCCAAACACCGCCACCGCCTGCTCGAAGGCGGTGAAATAGCGCTCGAGACTGAGCTCGGCCTTGCCGGGGAGGATCCGCCGGCGCACCTCAGGCTCCACCACCTCGAGGTGCATGCCGAGGCTGTCAACGCCGGCGTCATGCATGCGCTGGAACCAGATCGGATCGTCCGGGGGCTCGCACTGGGCCTGGATCGGCAGGGGCACCAGCGCCTTGACGGCGCGTGCGGTTTCGGCCATCAGCCGGGCACCGCGGTCGTCGGAGTTGGGAGTGCCGGTGGTCATGACCAACTGCTTGACACCATCGAGCCGCATGGCCGCTTCAGCCACCTCGGCCACCTGTTGTGGGGTCTTGCGCGCCAGGGTGCGGCCGTCGTCGAGCGATTGCTCGATCGCACAGAACTGGCACGACTGGCTGCGGTCACGGAAGCGGATGCAGGTCTGCAGCAGGGTGGTGGCCAGCACATCGCGGCCATGCAGCAATGCGATCGAGCGGTAAGGCGTGCCGTCGGCAGTGCTGAGCCCGTAGAAGTGCGGTTCAGGCGGGGTGTCCACCAACTGCAGGGAGCCGCTCCGGTCGCGGTGCGTCAGCCAGACTTCTCCGTCTTCGTGGCGCTCCAGGGCATAGGGAGAACCCTCAGCGGCTGAGTTGTAGACGGGCACCATCACGGTGGTGCCATCAACACTGATGGCGCGGTGATCGGAGGGGCCGGCCCCGCCACGACGGCCAGGATTGCCGCCAACGGCGGGTACCACCACGCCATTCACCTGGAGCTCGGTGACCAGCCGGCCCAGTGCGGCGGAGGCACCTTCAGCCATGGGAGGCCACCTCCAGAGGGGGGAGCGAGCTGGCTGTGATGGGCACGTCCGAAGGGGCCTGAACTGGAGGCCCGGGGTTGTCTTCGATCAGACGGGCCGGTGTGCGGTCGATGCGCAGACCAAGCAGATCGGGGCGGCTGTAGTGGCCCACGCTGTCCATCATCCGCTTGCGTTTGGTGATCAGCGCAGGATCAAGCTCGGCGATGGCCAGCCCTTCGCCCTCAGGAAGCGGGCCGGCCAGATAGCGGCCCTCAGGGCTGATCACGGCGGTGTGGCAACCGCCCTGAAACGCCTTCTGCAGCGAAGCGTCCGGCGTGATCGTGGCCAGATCCGCGGGATCCAGCCAGGCGGTGGAGCTGATCACGAAGCATCCCGCCTCCAGGGCGTGGTGACGCAGGCTGACGGCCGTCTGCTCGCTGAAGATCGGCCCCACCAGCGAGCCGGGGAACTGGGCGCAGTGGATCTCCTCTCCCTGGGCCATCAGGCTGAAACGCGCCAGCGGGTTGTAGTGCTCCCAGCAGGCCAGGGCACCGACCCTGCCGAGATCCGTGGGCACCACCTTCAGGCCGGCACCATCGCCCTGGCCCCACACCATCCGCTCGTGATAGGTGGGGGTGATCTTGCGGCGCTTGAGCAGCACCTCGCCCCTGTCATCAATCAGCAACTGGGCGTTGTAGAGGCTGCCGCCGTCGCGCTCGTTGATGCCCAGGAGCACGTGCATGCGATATCGACGTGCTGCTGCTGCGACCCTGTCGATCGTGGGGCCGGGAACAACCACCGCTTGCTCATACAGCCGCAGATGCGAGCGGCCCATCAGCACGGGCGGCTCGATGAACGAAAAGTAGGGGTAGTAAGGAAGGAAGGTTTCCGGGAAAACGATCAGCCGCACCGATGCTGCAGCCGCCTCAGCCATGGCCTCCAGCAACCGTGCCACTGACCCGTCCAGGCTGTGAAGAACCGGACGGATCTGGGCGGCAGCAACGATGATCGGCGCCTTCATTCAGAGAGTCCAGGTATCGAGAATGAAGGCACCCTCCTTGCGGTGCATCAGGATGATGTCGAGCACGTCGAGAGGATTGACCGGGCGAATTCCCGGAATCAGCGCACCCTCGCCATGGCCATAGAGCGCCTGAAGGGCAAAACGGCAGGCGTAAACCTTGCCGCCCTGATCCATGAACTTCTGGATGCGGGCATTGAAATTGAGATGGCCGTCGAAGGCGGCATCACCGAGCTTGGGGAAGCCCCGCTGCACACCCAGGGTGACCCCAGGGCCATAGAGAAGAATCGAGGTCTCGAAGCCCTTGTTGATCAGACGGCTGGCCTGCAGCAGGTTCACCAGACCGATGGAACCCTCGAAGGCCACGGTGTGAAAGGTGACCAGCGCCTTCTCCCCCGGCTCGGCCTTGATATCAGGAAAGACTTTCTCCTCGTAATCAACGAGAAAATCTCCTGCTTGATGAGCTGGATGGGTGACCTCGGGCATCGATGAACGGCCTGGCTTGGTAGCAACGAAAGCGACCATTGCACAGCCCATGTTTCGACCTGTGTAACCACTGCCACAGAATCGCCAGGCCACCAGAGAGAGCAGGCCGTGGCGGAGCGTCATCCGCCGTTCGTCACGATCGCTACGGTCAACCACCTCCAGAGATTCCAGAATGGTGGATTGAAGCAAGGGTGGATTGACCGGAATCGTCACCAGTTCAGATCATCCCCCGTCCAGCTCAGCCATCCTGCGAGTGCCGGTCGTGGTGATCGGTGCCGGCCAGGCCGGCCTGTCGGTGGCCAGCTGCCTCCAACAGCAGGGCCTGACGCCACTGGTGCTCGAACGGCACCAGGTCGCCCACTCCTGGCAGCACCAGCGCTGGGATTCCTTCTGTCTGGTCACCCCCAACTGGCAATGCCGCCTGCCGGAGTTCCCATATGACGGTGATGATCCCGAGGGGTTCATGGGCCGCGACGCGATCGTCGAGTACCTGCGCCGCTTTGCCGAGCACGCCGCCGTGCCGGTGCGCGAGGGCATTGCCGTTGAGCGTCTTGTACCCCTCGAAACCGGTGGTTATCGCCTGAGCACCAGCGACGGGGTGATCGAGGCCCGGCAGGTGGTGATCGCCACCGGCGCCTACCACCGCCCAAGGCGCCATCCGCTGGCAACCCGGCTGCCAACTGGGCTGCTCCAGCTCGACGCCCGCGATTACCGCCGCTCCGACCAACTGCCCGATGGGCCCGTCCTGGTGGTGGGCAGCGGCCAGTCGGGCTGCCAGATCGCCGAAGACCTCTTCCTCTCAGGCCGCCGTGTTCACCTCAGCGTGGGTTCGGCTCCCCGTTCACCCCGTCGCTATCGCGGCAAGGATGTGGTCGACTGGCTCGATCGGATGAGCTACTACGACACACCGATCGAGCAGCACCCGGATCCCCGCTCGGTGCGTCGCAAGACCAACCACTACCTGACCGGCCGCGATGGTGGCCGGGAGATCGATCTGCGCCGTCGTGCCCTCGAAGGGATGGTCCTGCACGGCCGCCTGGAGGAGATCACTGCCAGCGGCTTCCGCTTTGCTCCTGATCTGGCCGCGAATCTCGATGGAGCCGACGCGGTCTACCAGCGCATCCGCGCCAGCATCGACACCTACATCGAGTCCAACGGTCTCGAGGCACCCGCAGACCCCGCCTACCAACCCTGCTGGCAGCCGCCGCCGCTGGATCCACCCATCGATCTTGGCGATGAACCACTGGCGGCCGTGATCTGGTGCACGGGCTACCGCTCCGACTTCCGCTGGGTGGAGGTCCCCGTCTTCGATGGCGCTGGGGAGCCGGTGCACCAGCGCGGTGTGACGCCGGCGGCCGGCCTCTACTTCCTGGGGCTGCCCTGGCTGCACACCTGGGGCTCGGGTCGCTTCTGCGGCATCGGCTCCGACGCGGCCTATCTGTCCGGCCTGATCCGCCGCCTGGAGGATCGCCGCGATGCCAGCCAGGAACGGTTGGAATGCACAGCGTTACTGGGATCCTGAGGTCCGTGACCACGAGCCAACCTGCGATCAAGGCGGCCTCTGCCGAGCTGATTCCCGCCGATAGCCTGCGTCAGCTCAACCTCCGCTCCGATGCGGCCGGCTGGCGGCAGGCGGCTGGGCATGGGGCGCTGATCCTGGTCAGCGGACTGGTCTGGGGGGATGATCGCCTGCCCTGGGCGCTGCGCTTGCCTGCCCTGCTGCTGCTGGGCTGGGGACTGGCCTTCGCCTTCTGCGCCATGCACGAGTGCGGCCACCGCACCGCCTTCGCCAGCCGCCGGCTCAACGACGGCCTGGCCTGGTGGGCCGGGGTGCTGAGCTTCTACAACGCCGATTTCTACCGGCGCTACCACCAGTGGCACCACCGCCACACCCACCAGCCGGGCCTGGACCCGGAGCTGGAGGATGCGCCGCCCACCAGCCGCTGGGCGTACCTGCTGGAGTTAAGCGGGCTGCCCTGGTGGATCGGCAAGCTGCGCAGCCACGCCGCCGGCCTGAGCGGCAACTTCGGCGATCGTCCCTACATCCCCGCCGAGGCCGCCCCGGCGTTGAGCCGCTCGATCCGGCTCCAGTTCGGCGTCTACGGGCTGGTGTTTCTGTTGTCGCTGCCGGGCGCCAATGGCTTTCTGCTCTGGCAGTGGCTGCTGCCGCTGGCCCTGGGCCAGCCCCTGCTGCGCTTCGTGCTGATGGCTGAGCACGGCGGCTGCAGCACCAGCGCCGACGTGCTGCGCAACACACGCACCACCCGCACCCTGGCGCCCCTGCGCTGGCTGATGTGGAACATGCCGTTCCACGTCGAGCATCACCTGATCGCCTCGCTGCCCTTCCATGCCCTGCCGGCAGCCCACGGCTGGATCGCCCCGCGGCTGGAGCACAACGATCCGGGCTACCTGGCGGTGCACCGGGCCTTCCTGGCCGATCCCTCAAGGCTGGCGCTGCCGGAGCCACCCCCTTTGCCGGTACCAGCCAGATGAGCGTGGCCGCGGCGATCAAGGGCCGGGATGCCGTGTTTGAGCTGGGCCGCCTGCCGCTCAGCTGCGGCAAGGAACTGGCCAACGCCCGCCTGGCCTACCGGGTGTTCGGTGAGCTCAACGCCGCGCGCTCCAACCTGGTGCTCTTCCCCAGCTCCTACGGCGCCTGGCCCGAGGACATCGACTGGGTGGTGGGGCCGATTCTCGATCCCCAGCGATGGTGCGTGCTGCTGGTTAGCCAGTTCGGCAACGGCCGCTCCAGCAGCCCCAGCAACGCGTCGATGGGCGTGGCTGAGCAGGGCTGGGTGATCCATCACGCCGACAACGTGGCCGCCCAGAAACGTCTGATCCAGGAGGTGTTCGGGGCGGAGCACCTCGCCCTGATCTATGGCTGGTCGATGGGGGCGCAGCAGGCCTACCACTGGGCGGCCCTGGAGCCGCAGGCGGTGGAGCGGATCTGCTGCCTCTGCGGCACAGCCCGCACCACGCCCCACAACCGCCTGTTCCTGCTCAGCCTGCGCCAGGCCCTCACCAGCGATCCCGCCTGGGATGGGGAACACTTCAGGTCCACCCCCGAGCAGGGGCTGCGTGGCTTCGCCCTGATCTACGCCAGCTGGGCCGCCAGCCAGGCCTACTACCGGCAGGGCCTGCACGAGGCGCTGGGCTACACCAGCGTGGACGACTATGTGGAGCGCAGCTGGTTGCCGGCCTACCGCCGCCATGATCCCCGCGATCTGCTGGCCATGCTCGACACCTGGCTGGCCAACGATCTCGGCGCCGCCGCCCTGGGGCGGATCACGGCACGCACCACAGTGATCGCCGGCTCCCACGACCTGTATTTCCCCCCCGACGACTGCGCCGCTGAAGCCGCCTGCATCCCGGGCGCCCGCTTCGAGCGGCTGGAGTCGGTGCTGGGACACAGGGCCGGCAATCCCCGTGATGCCCCGGCCGAGCAGGCCATGATCCGCGCCGCCCTTGAACGCCTGCTGAGCCCATGACCGACCTGGCCCGCTACGCCGCCGACCACGGCCTCCGCCATTTCCTCTTTTCCTTCTCGGATCTGTTCGGGGTGCAGCGCGCCAAGCTGGTGCCGGCCAGCGCCGTCAATCAGGTGGCCCGCGATGGCGCTGGCTTCGCGGGCTTCGCCGCCTGGCTGGCGATGACCCCGGCCGATCCAGATGTGCTCGGCCTGCCGGATCCAGCCAGCCTGGCGGTGCTGCCCTGGCAGCGCAGCGTGGCCTGGCTGGCCACCGATCTGCAGGTGGAGGGCCGGCCGCTGGAGCAGTCGCCGCGCTGGGTGCTGCGCCGCCAGCTGGAGCGGGTCGACCGGCTCGGCTACAGCTTCCGCACGGGAGTGGAGGCGGAATTCTTCCTGCTGGAGCCGGGCGGCAAGGCGATCGCCGATGGCCACGACACCCAGAACAAGCCCTGCTACGACCAGCTGGCGTTGATGCGCCAGTTCGAGCTGATCGGCGGCCTGCTGGAGGCGATGGAGGAGCTGGGATGGGGGCCGTATCAGGCCGATCACGAGGATGCCAACGGCCAGTTCGAGATCAACTGGACCTTCGCCGATGCCCTGGTGACCGCCGACCGCCACGCCTTCTTCCGGGTGATGGCCCAGTCGATGGCGGAACCGCTGGGCGCTCGGGTGAGCTTCGGCCCCAAGCCCTTCCCCCAGCTCACCGGCAGCGGCGCACACCTGCACCATTCCCTCTGGGACAGCTCGGGCCGCAACCTCTTCCACGACCCCCGCGGTGAGCTGGGCCTCTCGCAACTGGCCTACCACTTTCTGGGGGGTCTGCTGGAGCACGCCCCGGCCCTGTGCGCGATCACCAATCCCACCGCCGAGAGCTATGCGCGGCTGGGGGGGATCACCACCAACTCCGGCGCCACCTGGTCGCCGGGCTGGATCAGCTATGGCGGCAACAACCGCAGCCACATGGTGCGCATCCCCGACGACCAGCGGCTGGAGCTGCGCCTGGCCGACAGTGCCGCCAACCCCTACCTGCTGCCGGCAGCCGTGCTCGCCGCCGGCCTCGACGGGCTCGAGCGGGAGCTCGACCCGGGCCCGCGCAACGACGCCAACCTCTACACCGATCCGCCGGCACCCGGTACGGCGGCGGCGCTGCCCACAAGCCTCGAGGAGGCCCTCAGCGCCTTCGCCGCCGACACGGTGCTGCGGGAGGCCCTGGGTGAACCCTTTTGCCAGGCCTACGAAAGCCTCAGGCGGCGGCACAACTAGAAATTCTCCAATGGCGGTGCTGCAGGGGCTCTGCCATCACAATGCAGTTGTTGTCCAGGCTGTGCGCTGGTGCGAACGCCCCATTCCTTTGCCCTGCTGCTGACCCTGGCGGCCGTCGTGGCCGGCTGCCAGAGCGAACCCACGCCGCAGCCCAAGGCCGTGGCCGTGGCGGTGGAACCGGTGAGCAGCACTCGGTTTGCCGAGGAAATCTCCACGATCAGCACCCTGGAGGCGCCCGAGGAGGTGAATCTGGCGGCCCAGGCGGGCGGGCGAATCGAGAGCCTGCGGGTCCGTCAAGGTGATGTGGTGCGCCAGGGGCAGTTGCTGGTGGTGCTCGATCAGACCCAGCTGCGCGAGGAGGTGAAGGCGTTGGCGAGTCAGCGGGATGAGAGCCGACTGAATGTTCAGCGCTTCGAGTTCCTGGCCAGGCAGGGGGCCGCCAGCCCCATCCAGCGCGATGCCCTGCGCCAGAATCTGGTGGCGGCGGAGTCGGCCCTGCGGGCCAAGCAGGCCGATCTGGCCTACAAAGACCTGCGGGCGCCGATCGATGGCGTTGTGAGCGACGTGACGGTGAAACCAGGGGATGTGATCCGCGCCGGCGCCCCGTTCACGACCATTCAGCGCACGGCCCGGCTGCTGGCTCGGTTGGACGTGCCGGCGCGCTTCGGTCAGCGGGTGCGCCCTGGCCAGCCGGTGCTGCTCGATGCTCCCGCCGCCACGAGTCCCGTGCAGGGCAGGGTGGTCTCCATCGATCCCCGGGTGAACAATGCCACCCAGGCTTTTCTGGTCAAGGCGGAGCTGGACAACCCCAGCGGTCAGTTCCGCAACGGCGAGCGGGTGCGCACCAGGCTGGTGATCGACGACAACACCCAGTTGGCCGTGCCAGCCCTGGCGGTCACCCGCACCAGCGGCCAGACGTTCGTGTTCGTGATGGGCAGCCTGGCGGAATTGGAACGCCTCCCCGGCAATGCTCCGATCGAGAAGCTGCGCACTCTCCCGCCCGAAAGCCGCTTTGCCCTGCAGGTGCCTGTGAAGCTCGGATCTCTGCAGGACAATCGATATCCAGTCCTCAAGGGGCTGCAGGCAGGGCAATCGCTGATCGTGAGCAACCTGGTGAGCCTGCGACACGGCACCCCGGTGAAGGCACAGTGAGCGATCTCGAAGGGCGCCTGGAAGAACTCGCCCAGCGGGTGGCGCATCTTGGCGCCCAGCTCGAGGAGGTGCAGCAGACCCTCCGGCTGGTGGGAGACGTGCAGCGCTTCTCCCGTCTCCGCGAGTTGCTGAACGCCGGTGATCTGAATGCCGCCGATCAGGAGACGGCGCGCCTGCTGATGGAGGAGCTGGCAGGCAGCGGAGGAGAGCTCAGCCCGGAGGCGCTGGAGCGCTGCCCGGCCGGGCCGCTGCAGATCATCGATGCCCTCTGGCAGTCCAGCAGCTCCGGCCGACAGGGTTTCGCTGTGCAGCAGCGCCTCTACCGCGATCTGGGCGGTAGCCGCGACACGCTGATCGCCCAGGATCAGGAGCTGTTCCTGCGCTTCACCCAGCGGGTGGGCTGGCCCCTGGTGGAGGGTGTCGGCTTTGGGATGCCAGAGCAGGAAGACCTATCGGTGCCGGTGGCCACGGCTGTCGATGCGGAGGGAGTGGTGCTGGAGGGACACATGCCCCTGCGCTGCTGGGCCACCGACTACGGCCTCAAGGCCGCCAATCTGTTGATGGCCCGCCTGATCGATGTCTTTGCGGCCTGAGCAGGCTCCACTCAGCCAGGTTGCTCCCACAGGACCTGCCAGCTGGACCAGCCCACCGAAAGCATGGACCCTGACATCGTTAACCCTGGGCGGGAGGAACAGGGCTGATTATCAGTACAGACCCGATGGGGAATCCTGCATCCCAGGGAGCTGTGGGGTCTTACATGGCAGTACCTCCACTTCAAGACCGCGAGCCTGCTGATGGCCCGCCCGATCGAGGCTTGCGCTGCTGGAGCCGTCTGCGCTGAGCCTGGGCGATGGTGGCGAATCCTGCTCCCGCCAGGGCCCCGAACCCCGCACCGATGCGGGGAAAGGCCCGGTACACCCTCTGGTAGGTCTGACTGCGAAAGCGCTCCTGGCCGGTGGGGTCCTGGGCCATCGGCTCGATGGCCCTGCCCATGGCCCCGCCAAGCACGGCGCCGATCAGCGCCGCGAACAGTCTCTGGCGGTGAGCTGCTTTCATCTCAGGCCGACTCCACGTCGCCGTTGAGAAGATACTGGCGCTCCAGCCCCTTGATGATCACAAACAACACCGGTGCCACCCCAAGGCTGAGCACCGTGGCCACCAGGTAGCCACCGAAACTCACCGTACCGATCGACCAGCGGCTGATTGCACCGGCACCGGAGGCGGTCATCAACGGGATGTAACCCACCAGTCCAGATGCCGCGGTCATCACGATCGGCTGGAATCGAACCTTGGCCGCGCTGATGCCGGCCTGGGGGAGACTCATACCAAGCCGAATGAATTCATTCGCCTGCTCAACGATCAGGATCGCGTTCTTGCTAGCCATGCCGATCAACATGAGCAGACCAACCTGAGCAAAGATGTCGTTACTGATCACCGGCCAGAAGCCACCGGCCTGCAACAGGTTGGCGCGCCCCCAGATCGCCACCATGGCGCCGAGGGTGGCAAGGGGCACGGTGAGCAGAATGATCAGGGGGTCGATGTAACTGCTGTACTGGGCAGCCATCACCAGGAACACCAGCACGAAGGCCAGGGCAAAGATCGCTGTGGTGGCTCCTCCGGCGCTCCTCTCCTCAAGCGAGAGACCTGACCACTCGTAGCCGAAACCGGGATCGAGCGTTTCTGCAGCCAGTTCCTCCATGGCGACGATCGCCTGACCGGAGCTGTAACCGGGAGCCGGAACACCCTGGATCTTGATCGACTCGTAGACGTTGTAAGACGTGATCGTTGGCGGAGCAATAAAGGGCTCCGTCTTGATGACACTCTGCAGTTGCACCAGGTCACCGGAACGGGAGCGCACAAAGAACGATCCGATGTCTCCGGGCTGACGACGCTGATCGCCTTCTGCCTGAATGTAGACCCGATATTGATCGGATCCGAGGATGAAGTCGTTCACGTATTTCCCGCCGAGGTACGCCTCAAGGGTTCCGAAGGCTTCGCTCACATCGACATCGAGTGCCTTGACCAGGTCCCGGTCCAGCGTGATCGCCATCTGCTCGGTGGCGGGGGTGAAGCTGGTTCTGACCCCCTGCAGTTCTGGCCGCTCCCTGGCTGCTGCGATCAGAGCCTGAGCGTTCTTGATCAATACATCCATCGGCTGGCCCGCACGGTTCTGCAGGTGAAACTCGAAACCGCCTGTCGCACCCACTCCGTCGACAGGCGGAATGTTGGTGGCGATGGCGAAGGAACCCGTCACCTCGTTCTTGAGTCTGACGTTGATCGACTGGAGCAGGCTGAACACGGATTGGTCTGCCTCGGCACGCTGATCCCAGGGCTTGAAGCGAACAAAGAACAGATATTTGTTGTAAGCGTTCCCTTCCAGGCCATATCCCGCGGCTCCAAGGAAGCTTTCGATATCCGGATAGTCCTTAAGGATGCCACTCACCTGCTTGACCTGACCCTGGGTATAGGGCAGGGCAACCGTGGGAGGGCATTCGCCGATCAAGATCATCAGGCCCTGGTCTTCATCAGGGATGAACCCTGTCGGCACGATGCCCAGCATCATCACGGTGGCGATCAGCCCGACGACGAAAAAGCCAAACACGATGTGACGCAGTCCCATCAGCCGCTCAATGGCTCTGCCGTACCAGGCCACCATTGCGTCGAACATCCGGTTGAAGCCGCGGAACAACCAACCGAGACCCCAGTTGATCCCCCGCTGGATGGCATCAGGTGGGGCGCCCTCCGGCTTCAGAAACAGCGCACTGAGGGTGGGCGAGAACGTCAGCGCATTGAAGGTGGAAAACACGATCGCCGCTGCCAGGGTGACGGCGAACTGGCGGTAGACGATGCCGGTGGTGCCAGGGAAGAAGGACACCGGGATGAACACCGCCAGTTGCACCAGGGCTGCGGTGATGGTGGGAGTGGCCAGCTCGTTCATGGAATCCAGCGCCGCCTGCAGTGGCTTCATGCCCTGGCCGAGCTTCTGCTTGATCGACTGCACGATCACCACCGCGTCATCGGTGACGGTGCCGATCGCCAGGATGATGCCGAACATGGTGAGCTGGTTGATGCTGAAGCCAAGCCCCAGCACCACCGCCATGGCTCCCACCATCGCCACCGGCATGGCCAGGGCCGGCACAATGGTGGAGCGCCAGTCCTGCAGGAACAGCAGGATCGTGAGCACGGCCATCACGATGGCGTCGCGCAGGTTGCCTGTCACATCCGCCAGGGACGTGGTGACGAACAGGGTGGAATCGTAGGGAATCTCATAGCGCAGGCCAGGCGGGAAGTTGGCGGACAGCTCCTTGACCTTTTCCTTCACCCGATTGCCGGTATCGAGGGCATTGGCACCCGGCAACTGATACACGAACAGAGCCGCCGAAGGCCTGCCGGTCTGGGTGGTGTCAACGTCGTAATTCTCCGCGCCCAGCTCCACGCGGCCCACATCGATCAGCTTGACCAGCGTTCCGTCCTCACCCCGCTTCAGCACGAGGTTCTCGGCATCGGCCACATCACGAAAGCGACTTTCGGCCTTAAGGGGGATGGCGACCTCCTGGCCTTCCGGGCTGGGCTGTTGTCCAAGGCGCCCAGCACCGGTCTGGATGTTCTGCTCCTGGAGCGCCCGCTCCACATCAAGCGGGGTCAGATCAAAGCTGGCCAGTCGTACTGGATCCAGCCAGATCCGCATGGCATAGCGCCGCTCGCCGATGATCGTGATGTTTCCGACACCCGGCACGCGGCGGATCTCATCACTGAGGTTCTGGTCGACGAAGTTGCTGAGGAACAGCTGGTCGTAGAGCGGCTCACCGCTGGCGTCGGTATCGGCGTAGAAGCCGTAGGCCACCAGAATGCTCGGCGAGGCGGCCTTGGTCGTCACCCCCGTCTGCTTGACCACGTCGGGCAGGGTGGGTGAAGCCTGAGAGACTCTGTTCTGAACGTTCACCTGCGCAATGTTTCGATCCACTGCGACGGGGAAAAAGACGTTGATATTGCTGATGCCATCCGATGAAGTGTTGGAAGACAGGTATTTCATGTCTTCCACCCCGTTGATCTCCTTCTCCAGCACCCGCGTCACGGTGTCGAAGGTGGTGCGGGCGTCGGCACCGATGTTGGTGGCCATCACCTGGATCTGGGTAGGTGCCAGCTGAGGCAACTTCTCCAGCGGCAGCAAAGGGATCGCCACGCCTCCGATCAGCAGGATCACCAGCGAACACACCGTGGTGAGAACGGGGTTGCGGATGAAGCGGTCGGAAAGGCTCACTGTTGATCACGTCCAGATCAGAGCCTAGAGCTGACCAGGGGATTGTGCAGTCACAGACTTTACAATCATTCCAATCTGGAGCATACAGCGAGGCCCAGAACAAGACCGCATGGAGATCTCTCAGCCGTGGAGATTCAAGTGACGATCAGATGGACGAAGGCCAATAATACATTGATGCAGCAGAGCTCTCAGGCCACGCACTTCAGCGCACAGGCGAATAGAGAATTCACTGCTGCGGCAGTCGTCACCTGTGAGCCTCGGAAACGATCAATCGCCATAGGCCACTTGACAAGCTGCATTGAGCAACTGCGCCTCCTCCGCTGTCTGAGGCGTGCGGCCATCGAGGGTACCCTGCCTGCAGTCTGCCGTGAACTCCACCAGATTCGAGCCACTGTTGGCGGCGAAGGTGATGCTGTCGGTGCCGACAGGCTCGACACTGGGGTAATACAGCTCGTAATTCGTCTCAGGCACCTCGATATAGGTGACCTGATCGTTGATGGCATCATCCACCAGGCTGGTGATGGCGGCGGTGGTGGCCAAGGCGCCGACACCCCAGGCCACTGACCTGGCACCCCACCAGCCCCAGGGCGGCGAAGCCCAGCCGCCGTACCAGCCGGTGGCCCAGGGGCGGGCGGCACCCCAGCCAGGCCGGGCCCAGCCGGACCAGGTGTTGTCCCAGCGATTATCCGCACGGTCACCGCGCAGATCGGTTCGATCCGAAACCCGGTCACTGCGGTCGTTCTGACGGGTGTCGGTGCGATCGGTGCGGTTCGACTGACGCGTGTCGGTGCGATCGGTGCGCTGGTCCTGGCGGTTGCCGGCGTTGTCCTGGCGCCCCTGCTGACGGGAGCCGGAGGCATCTCGGCGATCTGCCTGCGCTGTGCTGCGATCGCTCTGCCGGGTGCCGGCATTGGTCTGACGCTGGCCTTGTCCGCTGAAGGACCGGGAGCTGCCGGAAGAGGTTGCCCTCGTCGAGGATGCCCGTGAGGAACCGCTGCTCCAGCCACCCGATGGTCTCTGGCTGCCGCGGTAAGCACTGCCGCCGCTGCTGTACGAGCTGAAACCAGTGCGACCACTGGAGCCTCCGCTGCGCCCACCGCTGGAACTTCGGCCGCCTCCGCCGCCGCGACTACCGCCGCCTCGGCTTCCACCTCCACCACCTCGTCCACCGCCGCCGCCACGGGCGATCTGGAGCTCAGCGCTGCCGGCAGCACCGCCTGAAGTGAGGTCGGTGGCCACCACGGGGGCCATCGGCGTCAGTGTCAACGCCAGCCCAAGGCATGAAGCGGTGCCCAGCCGCAGAAACCGTTTCATTGCCCGATCGCCTCCCGCAGGCGGCGGCAGCCCTCATCGAAACAGGCCACATCGACTCGTCCCTTGGAGCCGAAGCTGAGGCCCACCAGGTCACGACCGGTGAAGTTCGTCCCTGCTTCCTGGCGAACACTGTTGAGGTAATTGGGATTGACCACGCAGAAGGCGCGATCGTTGAAGCAGAGTTCGTTGCTGGAAAAGCGGATGGAGGCATTGCGGGCTGGAATCCAGGTGCCCGTGGCCGGATCCATGCCATCAACCCGCACATAGGGATCATCAAAGACCCGATAGGTCACCTTGGTGGCCCCGATCCTGTGGCGATATTCGGTGGCCTCTCCCACATCAACGGCCTCCACCGTGCAGGGAACGGGGGCTGCTCCCTTGAGAGAGCACGTGGTGGTGATGGTGTACAGCGACTGGGCCATGACGGCGCCAGGCATGGCAACGGCCCCCACCAAGGCCGCGCTGCCGAAGGGAATCAGAAATCGAAACCGGGTCATGGAGTGCGCAGGGAAGTGGGTGAGCAGATCTGATGATTTCAAGCTGGGATGCCGTGGCGTCCAGATCAGGCTTCCGTCACCAATCGCCATAGTGAGTGCACCCCCAACTGTCATCAGCCCATGGCGGTCAGGCAGCCTCAGGGGCGCGTCGTCCAAGGTGGAGAGGGATTGCTCCGCTGCCAGAGGCAGCCCTCTGGCCATGTGTTTCTCAAGCACCTCCAGTTTTGCCGCGGCGGCGCTGCTGATTCCCCTGAGCGGGGTCGCCGTGGTCAGAGGCTGGCGCGGGCCGTCCGCCGACCTGCTGCCCCTGGCCCTCACCCCGGCGTTGTTCGGACTCCAGCAGGGGCTGGAGGGGCTCGTGTGGCTCGGCCTCGATGGAGGGGGACTTGAGCCGATGACCCATCGGGCGGCTCTGGCCTATCTGTTCTTCGCCCATGGCTTCTGGTTGGCCTGGATCCCCTGGTGTGCCCTGAAGATCGGAGGCGGCGCGAATGAGGGCCACTCCCGGCGGCTGATTCAGCTGGACCTGGTGCTGGGCCTGGTGCTTGGTGTGTGGCTCTGGGTGCCACTCCTGCTGGAGCCCGCCAGGGTGACGCCGACCGTGGTGCTCGGCAGCATCGAGTACCAAGCCTTGATCCCCCCCTACGGACTGGTGAGCCATGGCTGGGGAACCCTGATCTACAGCCTGATCGTCACGATCCCCCTGCTGCTGACGCCTCTCCGCCGCCTGCGCTGGTTCGCGGCGGGACTCATGGCGGCCTTCGTCTATTCCCAGGTGGCCTACATCCACGCCTTCACTTCGGTGTGGTGCTATCTCGCGGCCCTTCTCTCAGTGCTGCTGATCTGGGTGGTGGATGAACCGGCGGAAACCAGTCTCGCCAGTCCGCTGGGCCCCTGAGAGTTGATCCGGACTCCGATCGTGCTGATGGCGGACCGCCACCTCACACCACCTCCAGAACCCCCCGGACCATGGCCATGCCGCAGTGGAAGGGATACTCGCCGGGCTCCATGGGCGGCAGTTCAAGGCTGGTGCGGGCGTTCAGGGGCAGATCGAGGCTGCGGCGGAAGTCGGGGACGATCACCTGCGCGACGCAGCCACTGGGATCGAGGCGGTGAAAGGTGAGCCGGACCGGGCGACCGGCTTTGAGCCTGATCCGCGCTGGGGAGTAGCCCCCATCCACGGTGATCGTGATCTCCTGCACCCCTCCCTCTCCTTCGCCAGCCGCCACACCGCCGCCATGGCGGCCGAGAAACCACCAGAGTTCGGCGGCGATCAGCGCCAGGCCACCGGCGGCTACCGCCACGTTGAGGCCAAGGGGCTGCTCGATCGTGCGCCAGAGAGGTTCGCCGGTGGCGACGGCGGTGGCGATGGCGGTCGCGCCGGCGGTGGCATCGAAGCTGGTCATCAGCTGGCGGCAACGGGGAGGGGGGTGGGCTTGAAGCCACGCAACCGCAGGGCATTGCTCACCACGGATACGGAGCTGAAGGCCATGGCCGCGCCGGCGATCATCGGACTCAGCAGCCAGCCGGTGAAAGGGAACAGCAGTCCGGCGGCAATGGGCAGACCCGCCACGTTGTAGGCGAAGGCGAAGACCAGGTTCTGGCGGATGTTGGCCATGGCGGCGCGGCTGAGCTCGATCGCCGCCGGCACCCCGGCCAGGTTGCCGGAGATCAGGGTGATGTCGCTGGCCGCGATCGCCACATCGGTGCCGGTGCCCATCGCCAGGCCCACATCGGCCTGGGCCAGGGCGGGAGCGTCGTTGATGCCATCGCCCACCATCGCCACCGGACCTTCGCCCCGCTCCTGCAGCCCCCGGATCACATCGGCCTTATCGGCGGGTCGCACCTCGGCGATCACCCGCTCGATGCCCACCTGGGCGGCCACCACCTCGGCAGTGCGGCGGGCGTCGCCGCTGAGCATCACCACCTGCAAACCCAGACGCCGCAGAGCGGCCACGGCAGCCACCGCTCCCGGCTTGATGGGATCGGCGATGCCGAAGCAGGCCTCGATCCGCCCATCCACCGCCACCGCCGCCACGCTGCGGGCCGCACCCTCCAGCCGGGTGGCCAGGGGCTCCAACCCCTCCATACCGCAACCAAGTTCCGCCAGCCAGCGGGGGGTGCCCACCACCACATCTCGACCATCGGCGCGGCCCCTGACGCCGCAGCCCGCCACCGCCTCGAACGCCTCCACGGCTGGAAGGCGCGGATCCTGGAGCTGGGGGCGGATGTAGCCCACGATGGCCTCAGCCAGCGGATGCTCCGAGCGCTCCTCCAGGGCCGCGATCACCCCCAGCAGGGCCACCGCCGGCATCCGGCTGCCGCCCAGCCGCTCGAAATCGGTCACCTCCGGCTGGCCGCGGGTGAGGGTGCCGGTCTTGTCGAGCACGATGGTGCGCAGGCCACCGGCGGTTTCCAGAGCCTCGGCGCTGCGGAAGATCAGCCCGTTCTCCGCCCCCTTGCCCGAAGCCACCATGATCGAAGTGGGAGTGGCCAGCCCCAGGGCGCAGGGACAGGCAATCACCAGCACGCTCACCAGGAACAGCATCGCCAGCACCGGGTTGCCGCTCACCAGGAACCAGCCCACGAAGGCGGCGATGGCCAGGGCGATCACCACCGGCACAAACCAGCCCACCACCTGATCGGCCAGGCGCTGCACCCGCGTTCGGGAGCTCTGGGCCTGGCGCACCAGCTCGACGATCTGGGCAAGCACGGTGTCGGTGCCCACGTGGCTGACACGAAAGCTGAAGCTGCCGCTGCGGTTGAGCGACGCCCCGATCACCGCATCGCCCGGACCCTTCTCCACTGGGGTCGGCTCACCGGTGAGCATCGATTCCTCCACCCAGGAGCGGCCCTCCACCACCACCCCGTCAAGGGGCAGCTTCTCGCCGGGGCGCACCTGCAGCAGATCGCCCACCACCACCAGCTCCACCGGGATCTCCTGGACGGCGCCATCGCGCAGCACCCGGGCCGTGGGCGGCTGCAAGCGCAGCAAGCGGCGGATCGCCTCCGATGTCTGGCCGCGGGCGCGGGCCTCCAGCAGGCGGCCCAGCAGCACCAGGGTGAGGATCACCACAGCCACTTCGTAGTAGACGTCGGCGGGCAGGCCTTCCTCGGTGAGCAGCCGCGGCGCGACGGTGGCCACCAGGGACGTGAGCCAGGCGATGCCGGTGCCGGCGGCCACCAGGGTGTTCATGTCGGCGCTGTGCTGGCGGAAAGCCGAGGCGGCGCCGGTGAAGAACTCCAGGCCGCACCAGAACAGCACCGGGGTGGAAAGCAGCAGCTGGGTCCAGGGGCTCGTGAACCAGCCGGGCAGGAACGGCAGGGAATGGAGACCGAGCATGTGGGGCATACTCGCGAGCACCACCAGCCCCGTGAGCACGGCCGCCAGCGAGAGCTTGCGGCGCAGCAGAGTGAGTTCATGGGCCAGCTCCCGCTCCGGGTCGGACGTGGGGGCCAGGCCATCGGCGTGGCAGCAGGACGGGGTGGGGGGTGGGCCGGTCATCGGGGATGGGTGATCGACAGGGGTCGATCGGGAGGAGCGATGACTTGACGCTAAGGTGTCCAGTGAACTGGAGAGTCAAGTCCCACCAGAGGAACTCCAGTCAGTCCGAACACCCCCGTCTTCCGGCTCAGGCAGCCGTGATCAGGGGGACATGATCAGGCTGCTGTAGAGCCTGTGACGATTGGCCTGCTCACGCAGCTGGAGCGCCTGGTCGCTCCATTGGCTCCAGCGCTCGGCCTGCTGGGCAAGGATGCCGGCCTGCAACACCGGCAGGGTGTCAGCCACACCACTCTCGAGCTGATCGCCGAGGATCGCTGCGAGCACCTGGAGATCGTGAAGATCCCCCAGGCAGTCCTGTGCCTTTTTCAGAAGCACGATCCACTCCCCCAGCGCCGGCGCCGCGAAAGGCTCCAGATGCTCGAGGGCGTAGCGCAAACCCTTGATGCGCTTGCGCAGATCGTGGAGGGCCGGATCGTGCGGATCGGCGGCAAACCAGCCGCCATGCAGAAACAGGCCGCTGGAGGCCTGCGACTGCCATTCGAACAGCCAGGGCCCCAGCGGCAGATCTCCCAGGGGAGAGAAGCGAGGCTTCAGCTGCCAGGCGCGCAGTCGGGCCAGCAGCTTGAGATAGGGGCCACCGGTAAGCGCCTCCGAGAGGTCTTCGAAGGCCAGCCGCCGGTTGCGTGACAGCCGCTTCAGCACCGGCTTCATCGCCTTGCGTTCCTCCTCCGGCAGGGGGGGCAGCAACTGCCCCTCCAACCGATCCCTGAGCACGTCGAGATCACGGCAGAGGCTGGTGCGCCGGGCCACCCTGGCAATTCGGCGATCGCTCACCCCGTCAGGCATCCGCAGCGCAGGCGAGAACTGGCTCAGGGCCGTGCGCAGCCTGCGCAGACTCACCCGGAGCTGATGCAGCGGTTCAGGATCGTGATCAGCCAGCACTTCGGACTGGAGCTTGCCCAGCCGGCGCGTCTGGTGCTGGATCAGATCGGCTGCGTAGAGGCCGCAGACCATCGCGGGATCGCTGACCTCCGCGGTGCTGGTGCTGGCACTGGAGCTGGTCTCGAAGGCCGTCACGGCGATGGCGTTAGGACATGACTCATCCTCGCTGAGCGCGCGGAGTGCTGTTCAGCGGGGCCGGGGCTGCTTGAGCTGGTCGAAGCTGCGGTCAAGGGCCTGCCCGATCGTCAGTCCGATCGGCAGGTCTCCACCGAAGGAGGTGCCGAGCACATGGCGGTACAGCTTGCTTTCCACCAGGAGGTAGGTGGAGTCGGGAAGGGGAATGAAATCTGCGGCCTTGACAATCTGGGGGCCCCTACGCACAAAGAAGGTGACGAACTTCTGCACCTCCGGACGGGAAAGCATATTTGCATTGTTGATATAGATGAAGAGCGGCCTGGAGAGGGGGGTGTAGCGCTCTTTCTGAACAGCCTCGACTGAAGGCCTGGTTGCTCCCTTGCGGCCGACAATGGCGAGGGACCTGAGCTTGTTCTGATTGGCGAGATAGTAGCCAAAGCCGAAGTAGCCCAGTGCGTTGGGATCATTGGCCACGCATCTGACCAGCACATTGTCATCTTCGCTGGCGGTGTAGTCGCTGCGGCTGTTCTCTGCATCGCCTGTGATCGCCTTGTTGAAATAGTCAAAAGTGCCGGAATCCGAACCAGCTCCGCAAAGCTTGATCGGCCGGTCGGGCCAGGCGCTGTTCACCTGCTTCCAACGCTTCACCCGTCCCGTGGCCTGGCGGTTCCACAGGGTGTTCAGTTCCTTGACAGTGATCTGACTGGCCCAGGTATTCTTCGGGTGGACAGCCACTGTCAGGGCGTCGAAAGCAATCGGCAGCTCGATGAACTTGACCCCTTTCGCCTCGCAGGCCTTGAGTTCCTTGCTGCTGATCGGTCGTGAGGCATTGGCGATCGGCACCTTGCCGGAGCAGAAGTCACGGAAGCCGGCCGACGTGCCCGTTTCCTGGAGCTCGAAGCGGACGTTTCGGCCGGGAGCTGTCTTGCGGAAGGCACGGATGGCTTCCTGGGTGATCGGAAACACCGTGCTGGATCCACTGATCCTGATCACTCCCTGACCCGTCTGGGCCTGAGTGGGAGACAGGGGCGTAGCTGTGATCAGAAGGGCGACCGCCAGTGAGGTGCCTCCACAAGTCAATCGGCTGGCCTGAGGCAGGAGGAAGCTTGGAAACATGGAGCGATCGCCCTACCCGCTCACTTTGGGTGCGGAGGTGGACATCCTTGGTTAACAGTGAGTTAGGGCTGGGTTGTGAACCGTGCTCCTCATCGGCTGCTGGATGGCACTTCCGGGCGAGGGAGGCATGGCCAGGGCCCCTTGGACAAGGGAAGCGAACAGCTGCGACCAGCTGGCCCTGACCCCTGCCCGTAGTCAAACGACATACTCACTGGCCAGGATCGTGACTGGCCAGGATCGTGCGGGACCGGCATCGCCGGCTCTGGAGGGATGGATATGAACTGAACTGATGCTAGAGCGGTTCACTCTCGAAGCGCCATTACTGGCCGAGGCCCTGGGTTACGACGACGACTCGTCTCTGCTCCGGGAGGGCTATGGCCTCGATCTGGTGCTGGACCACCAGGCCGATCGATGGCTTCTGATTCTGTAGAGCGCTCTTCCCAGTAATCGTCAGAGCCCTCGGGATCGGCTGTGTCCTGCAATACCTTGCCACTCCTAATCGATCACGAGTAAGCCGACGTCGCCGCTTCCTCATGCAGACGTAAGGTTCTCTGTTCATTGGCTGGGAAGGCTGGATCATCCGTGACACCAGAAGATTCTTCATCGGTCGTCGGGACGATTCGTTCCTGGGGGTATTCGGTCCGCGATTACATTAGCGCAGGCCTCGGAGTTCAACCCGGCGAGAGAGCTCTTGTCGCAGCACTTTTCCTGCATTCTGCGCTTATCGGCTCGATTCTTATCTTCACGCTGACATCGGCAAATGCTCTCTTTCTCTCCTTCGTTGGCCCCCAGGGCCTCCCACTGATCTATCTCACCGTGGCCATCGTGGGGCCACTCACCAGTGGTTTTCACCTCTGGTTCGCCAACCGATATTCCAATCAGCAAGCCTGGCGATTCAGCCTGTTGCTGATCACTCTGGGTTTTCTCATTCTCCGCTCGCTGATGGCTACCGATGCTGCCTTGGCGGCGGCCTTCGGTCTGCTGATCTGGTATCGGTTGGTGGAGGGGTTACTGAACCTGGAGTTCTGGGGCCTCACCGCCTCGCTGCTCGATGTGCGCCAGGCCAAGCGGCTGTATGGGGTGATCGGCTCAGGAGAAGTGCTGGCCCTCGTCGTAGGCGGCTTCGGGCTGCCCGTGCTGGTGGCTCGGATCGGCAGTGAGAATCTCGTGCTTCTCTCCGCCGCCGCCGCCGCGCTCTGCCTCCCCGTCGTGGAATTCATTCTGCGCGTTGATCGCCGGCACCGGCACCTCTCCGATCCCCAGCAGCGGGGGAACGTACTCCAGCGGGCCCAGCCGCTGCAGTCGAGCTACACGAGGCTGATCCTGGCGCTGTTCCTGGCATCTGTGCTGATGCGCTTCCTGGTCGACAAGAGTTTTCTGGTGGCGGCGCATGCACGTTTCAGCAATGCCGACGCGGTGGCTGCCTTTCTCGGCACCTTCTACGCCGTGGCAGCCTCCACGACGCTGGGGCTGCGATCGTTTGCCACCGGTCCTGTGCTCAACCGCTGGGGGCTGGGCTTCGGTCTGCTGGTCCTTCCGCTCAGCCTCGGCCTGACGTCGCTGGCCAGCGTTGCGGCCACTGGTCTGGGTCTCCCCACCCTGTTGGTCTTCGGGGCTCTTGCGCTATCAAAGTTCTTCGATCGCGTTCTGCGGCTCTCGATCGATCGTTCCTCCGTTCTGCTCCTGTTTCAGCCGTTCGCCAGCCGGGACAGGGTCAGAATCCAGACCTTCGCAGAAGGAATCATCAGCCCGGTGGGCGCAGGCCTCGCCGGCGTTCTGCTACTGAGCCTCGACAGCTTCTGGCCCGATGGAGTGACGGCCCTTGCCTGCCTGATGTCTGCTGTGGCAGGGGTCTGGCTCGTTCTGGCTCGGCTTCTGCGCCGACAGTATCCGCGGGCGCTGGCCATGGCATTGCAACGCAGGCAGCTGACAGGCGGTGCGTTCCAGGCGAGCGATCCCGCCACGCTGGCCATCCTGCGGAAAACGGCGCTCGGTCAGCAGGTCGGCTCCGCCGTCTATGCCCTCGATCTGCTGGCGGACGCCGACCCAGCCTTTCTGAAGAACCAGCTTCCGGCGCTCCTGAGGCACCCCGCTCCCGAGCTGCGGTGTCATGCTCTGGGGCTGCTGGAACGAACAGGGACCTTGCCCGATCTGGGGGCCCTGAGGTCCATCGCCGACGCCGATCCGATTCCCGAGGTGCGCGCCGCCGCGATCCGGGTGCTGGCGGTACAGGATTCTGAACGCAACCCGGCCCGACTGGCTGTGGACCTCCGAAGTCCGCATCCGGCGGTGCGCACCGCCGTACTTGTCGGCCTGCTGCGTCATGGCGACAAGACGGGTCGTCGGAACGGCTGGCTGATGCTCCGCCGCCTGCTGCGGTCCGCCGATCCCGGCCAGCGTGCGGACGGCGTTCAGGTCCTGGGGCAGATCGGCCATCGTGGCCTGTACCGACCCTTGCAGTCCTTTCTCCTTGATCCGGACGTTAGGGTGCGCAGGGCTGCACTCGAGGCCGCGGGAGCGATCGGTCATCCCCGCCTATGGCCTGCCGTCGCAGAGAGTCTGGGCGATCCGGCCTGCGCCGTTCAGGCGCGCCGGTCCCTGCTTGCCGCTGGCGACGCGGGTGTCGATTCCCTGATCGTCCAACTCGAGCGGGCGCCGACCGGCAGCGAGGAAGAGCGGCGGATTCTCCGCCTGCTCGGGACACTCCGTTCCCCCTCTGCCATCGCCTCGCTTCTGGACCGCAGCCGGTCGGAAGACCCGGCCATCCGCCACGCGGCCCAGTCCTCGTTGGCGGGATGCAGATACCACGCCGATGAGAGCGCCCGCCCCGAGGTGGAAAACCAGCTGCTGCGTGAGGTTCGCCACGGTGCCTGGCTCCTGAGCGCTATCGCTGAATTCGGTCATGATCTGCATGAGGTCCTGCCCATGGCACTGGCCAACGAACTGGAGCGCACAAGGGATCGGCTGCTCCTGCTGCTGGGTTTCCTTGAATCCGGCAGCGTTCTTCGACAGGCCCGCCTGCGCTACTGGACAGGATCGCCACGGGAGAGGGCGATCGCGCTCGAACTCCTGGATTCGATTCTCACCCCTGTCCTGAAGAGCCTCACGTTTCCCTTCCTGGAGCGCCTTGCCCCTCCTGCCGCCCTGCGGGAGCTCCCGGAGGAGGTGCGACCGAGGCCCCTTCCCGCGCATGAGCGTCTGCTTGAGATCCTCGAAGCCCGTAGGGGGCTGAGCTCCGATTCCTGGACTCGTGCCTGTGCGCTCTATTGCGCCGCCCGCCGCCCCGACGTCAGCTTTCACGATGCCGTGACCGACGCGATCGGTTCGGGGAATCCAGTGATCGCCGAGACCGCCCTGCTTGCGTCCTGGTCGCTCAATCCGTCGGACATCGGCCAATATGCGACGAGGATTGCCCACCACGATCATCCTCGGGTACGCAATCTGCTCGACCTCATGTCCGACCACAAGACTCTCATGAACGGTTCCGTCACAATCGAGCGGGTGATCCTTCTCAAGGGGGTGAGCATCTTCGCCTCGACACCCAGTGATGTCCTGCTGCAACTTGCCAACGCGCTGGATGAAGTGCAGTTGTCTGCTGGCGAGACCCTGTTCGAGCGCGGAGAGCTGGGCACATCCATGTATGTGATCATCGATGGCTTGGTTCGGGTTCATGTCGGGGACCAGACCATCGTCGAACTGGGTGATCACGAGATCGTGGGAGAGCTGGCGGCTCTCGATCCGGAACCCCGTTCTGCCTCCGTGACGGCGATTCGGCCAACCCGGCTCTACCGCATCGAGCAGGAGACCCTGCTGGATCTGATGGTGGATCAGCCGGAGATCATCCAGGGGGTGATCCGGGAACTGGCCAAGCGGATCCGCCAGACGACGGCGAGGGAAGCCGCCTAGAGCGATGCCAGGCAGGCAGCCCGTGGCGCCGACACCTCCCAAGCCGGTTGAACCGAGGCAGGCTCCTGTCGAATGCCGAGGCGAATAGCTCGAAACCTGGTGCCGATCGCGCTTAGCCTCGCTCCGGTTTGTAGGCTAGAATGAAGTCTTATTTTGACCGGCAAGAATGTCGTCTGCTTCAATTGAGCATGAAGATCACAGCGATGTCTGTCGGAGCATCAGGCTCTCTGGACGGCTGGATATGATCGGAACGGAAGCGATCACGATGAAATTCGCTTCCCTCAGTGCGGCAAAGGGACGACGTGTGATCGTTGACCTGAGAGAAGTCACGTTCCTCGCATCGGTGGCTATTCGTGAAATCATCAATAATGCCAAGGCGGTCGCCCGGCGCGATGGGCGGCTTGTTCTTCTTGTCGGTGATAATGATCTTGTGGCCAAGACTCTCGAAACCACTGGTGTTGGCACAATTGTCCCCATGTTCGCCACGGAAAGGGAAGCCCTAGAGGCTGCCGTCGCCTGAGCTGCTTCCATGCCAGGTGAACCCATTTTTCCCGCCGCCGCCCTCACCATCCAGGCGAATGCCGTCGACGTTGGAAGATCATCCGTCTGGCTGGCCAGCGAATGCGAGGAGCGCGATGTTCCCCCCGACCAGATTCTGCGGCTGGACCTCTGCCTGAATGAGGCACTCGCGAACGTGATCAATCATGGAGGTCCAGGTGCCTTGAGCTGCCCCGTTCTGCTTCGGCTGAGCGTGGGTCGATCCGGCGAACACAACTTGGCGGTTCTCTCGATCACTGACTCCGGCACTTCATTCGATCTGGACGATTACGTTCCAAGACCCACCCCTGGCTCGCTTCTCGATGCACAGCCAGGTGGATTGGGCTTGAAGATGATGCGTACTTTTTCCGATGATCTCGATTATTGCCGCGTCGAGGATAGGAACCAGCTGAGAATCACTGTCCATTGGCCGCACAATGTCTGACCGCGCCGCCATCCAGAAGTCTCAATCCGCTTTCCCGGTCTCACTCGGGCTCTGGGGTGATCGAAAAGTGCCCGAATCTCTTGACTGGGTGCCTCTCTTCCATAATGTTGACTTGGCGGCCCTGGAAATTGCTCTCTCCAAAGCCGATCTACTTCTACTTCCTGCTGGTTTGACGTTGCTTCGACCCGGTGAGGCCAATCAGAACGTCTATATCGTGTTAAGTGGTGAGATGATCGCGCTTCTCGAAGCTGATGGGTATCAGAGTGCTGGGATTCCCATTCCGGCCGGGCAGTGCGTCGGTGAGTTCTCGGCCATTGATGGGAAGCCCGTCTCCGCCCTGGTTCGGGCGGTGTCGGATTCGACCGTGCTGCGGCTCACCCCGGAACTGCTGTGGTCTCGGCTGATCCTGCTGCCCGGTGTGGCGAGGAATCTGATGACCGGCCTGACCGAGCGGATGCGTCTCACCAATCAACTCACGCTGCAAGCTCAGCGTGAAGGCCTCGAACTCTCGCACCTGCGCAAGGAGTTGCACCTCGCTCATGAGCTGCAGACGGGAATGCTGCCGCTGCACCGTCCACTTTTTCCCGACCGATCGGACTTCCAGGTCAGCGCGTTGATGGAACCTGCCTCCTCGGTGGGTGGTGACCTGTTTGATGTCTTGTTGATCGATGATCATCGTCTGTTTATCTGCATCGGTGACGTATCGGGTCATGGCATGGGGGCTGCTTTGCTGATGGCACGCGCCGTCGGGCTGCTGCGCATGCTGGCCATCTCGGAGCCGTCGCCGAATGAATTGCTCAGGAAGCTGAATGACCGCCTCTGCGAAGGCAATGAGACCTCCCATTTCATCACCGTGTTCTGCGGGTTCCTCGACCTGGGCAGCGGCCTCCTCCGATACTCCAACGCCGGTCACTGTGCTCCCCTGATCGTGGCCGAAAGCGAAACGCGACCTCTCCCTCTCCCAGCAGGGGCCTTGATCGGCGTTTTCCCCGAAGCTTCCTTCAGCGTCATGGAGGCAACTCTCCATTCAGGTGATCTGCTGTTCTGCTACACCGATGGGATCACCGAAGCCGAAAACGATGCCTGCGAGCCATTTTCGGAGACGCGTTGCATGGAATTTCTGGGCCTTCGACGGCTGGAGCCGCTGGATCCGTTGATCGATCAGCTACGCGAGGAGTTGCGGCGATTCACGGGAGCCCACTCGCTTGAGGACGACGCAACGATGCTGGTGGTGCGCAGATCCTTCTCACGGCTGGAGGCTCGCAGCGGCGAGGCGGTGAACGTGCTTGAACGGCAGCCGGCCTGAGTCAGCCCGGACGGAAACGCGCTCCGCCGCGTGTGTCTGCCGCGACAAGTTCATCGGCCCTGCAGCAGGATCCTATCTTCTGATTGGTATCTCCCAGCCGCCTGTGAGCTGCTGCAGAGGTTCCTCTGGAGGAACACTCAGCGCCGCATCGCGGTCCAGTGCTGGAACCAGCCTCGACGCCACAAGACATACGCTTACAGCCCGGCGATCAACACCATCACGCCAAGAATCAGGGCGTAGCCTCAGAACCATCTGAATCTCGGCCTTTTCTTGACGCTCATGCCATCGATGCCTGAACTACAGGCCCGCAGAGGCACGAAACTCGCCGGAGCGATCCTCAGTGTCTTCACATTCTGATTCATGCGATTTCCGGCGCTGGTCCTGGGGGAAAGACTCCCGGCCGTTCCCCCAGTCGCCTTCGCCCTTGGTGAGGACTCAGGAGCAGTGCGGTCATCGTGTCGAAAGCACTAATCAACACTGCGAGTGATGTGATTCGGGCACGGCTCTGCTGTTCATCCTCACGGCCGCAAACGCCCTGTTTCTCTCCAGAGTCGGACCGCAGAACCTTCCTTACGTTTTCCTTGCCCTGGCCGTTGTCGGACCTGTCAGCAGCGTCCTGCAACTCCGGCTGGCCCGGACGCTGACTGACCGCAGGGTCTGGCAGCTGAGTCTGCTCACCATCGCTGTGGTCATGGTGGGATTTCGTGGCCTGATGGATTCCCAGCAAGAATTCCCTGTCCCGCAGTCGATCCGCTGCTGCACCGCCAATGCACTCTCACAACGGCCGCAACCGGCCCGGTCAGGGATCAGACCTTGGGCTCAGGCCATGGACGGATCCGTGAAGATGGCGAGGATGACTCTGCACATTGATACGGATCCTGAGGATCTGCTTGCAGAATTGACCATGAACTCCACCCCCCTTACCAGCACCGTCACGATGGAAAAGGTGCTCCTGCTGAAGAGCGTGGGCATCTTCCCCACAACCCCCGCCGATGTGCAGCGGCAGCTGACCGATGCCCTCGAGGAGGAGACACTGTCCCCTGGGGAGCAGCTCTTCGCCAAAGGTGACCTCGGCACTTCCATGTATGTGATCAAGGATAGTCTGGTTCGTGTGCACATCGGCTATCACATGATCGTGGAACTCGGACCACGGGAAATCGTGGGCGAGCTCGCGGCCTTGGATCCGGAACCCCGTTCGGCCTCTGTCTCCGCTCTGGTGCCCACTCGTCTTTTCAGGATCGAGCAGGGAGTGATCCGGGAGCTGGCTCAGCGGATCCGCGATACCACTGCTCGCGACGGAATGGCCCCCTGAAGCCAGCCCTGTGGGGGGAGCTCAAGGTTTCCAATTGTTCAAAATCCAAAGCAGTTCACCAACGTCCCAGCAGAGGCTGTCGAAGTTCTTGACAGCAGAAGCATCGTCGCTCTCCACCACCAGCTTTGCAAAATGCTTGACCAGAGCAGCCCCGCTCAGGCTGATGCCCGCCTCAGCAGCCACGGCCTCCAAGTCGCCGACGGTGGTGGCCTCGCGAGCCATCCGCTCCAGTTCTGTTCCGTCTTCAGCCCTTAACCGTTCGATAAACACTTGAATGGTGTCGCTCATGTTTCCAGGTGGCACTTAGGCTTGCCGACTGTCAGTCATCTCAGGAGGTTCTGTCAACAAACCATCGCTGGGCCGGGGTGTCAGCGCCGTGCTGCCATCCAACTCTGGCAGCAGCTACGGCGCCAGTGAAAATACAGTTTTACATCTGTGGGACAGCAACGGGGAACACCACCAGCCGGGATGGACTGAATGAGCCGTAAAGCCATCGGAATCTCGGCATTTTCTTGCCGCTCATGCCACCGATGCCTGAACCACAGGCCCGCAGAGGCACGAAACTCGCCGGAGCGATCCTCAGTGTCTTCACAACCTGATTCACGCGAGTTGCGGTGCTGGCCCTTGGGGAATGGCTCCCGGCACGATCAAGTCCCGCTGAGCAGGCCGCCAACCGGTTCTTAACCCGTCTGGGCCACACTTTTTCAAACTCCTTTCCTCCTGTCATGGCCGTCACCCCCCTGGAGATCATGCGTTCGCTGGCACAGAACGGTGACGTGCTCGAGGTTGCCGAAGGCGACACGGTCTTCGAGGCCGGAGCACCCGGCGACCAGATGTTCGGCCTGCTTGAGGGCACCGTGCGGCTGAGCTGGGGCCCGGCCCCCTGCAGTGAAGACATCGCCCCGGGAGATGTGTTCGGCATGGGGGCACTGGTGGATCCCCAGCACCGGCGCCAGGGACACGCTGTGGCGATCACCCCCTGCCGCCTGCTGGTGATGGGACGAGAGGAGTTCCTGTTTGCCCTTCAGGAGACGCCGATGTTTGCCTTGGATCTGCTCGCTGCCATCGATCAACGCCTGCGGGATCTGAAGATCCGGCTGGCGGAGCTGAGCTGACCCCTCAGAGAGCGCACCAGAACCTGCTCGGCCTGCTCAGGCCCATGTATGCAGCAAGACTGAAGCCGCGGGCCAGCCGGATCAGAGTGGTCTGATGGACACAGTGCTGGCTCCGGTGTCGTTTGAGATGGCTGCGGTCGGATCCGGGGGCCGGCCTCTTCCAGCGGAATTCTTCGGCGGTTGCCAGGATCCCGGGGGGATCATCCCCAGACTGGTGGAACTTGCTCGCTCCATGGTGGAGCTTGAGAGCCGCGAGCTACCAATCCTGGAGGCGGTGGCACCGGCCTATCGGCCCAGCGCTCTCAATCTCGTCCACTACGTGGCGCTGCGGCAGCACGACATCCGCGAGCTGCAGGAGCAGCTCGCCTGCCTGGGGCTTTCCTCACTCGGCCGCTGTGAGGCCAGCGTGCTCGCCACGCTGCGGCGGGTGCTGGCCATCCTCTGCGCGCTCTCAGGAGAGGACTGTGGCCACCGGCTGGGAGCGGAGCCACCGCTAGAGCACAGGGCCGGCCTGGCCCTGGCTGCCGGGAACACCCGGCGGCTGCTCGGCGAGGAGGGCACGATCATGGTGACCCTGCCCGCCGAGGCCGCGGCTGATCCAGCCCTGATCGCCGAGTTGCTCGAGGCCGGCATGACCGTTGCCCGGATCAACTGCGCCCACGACGACCCCAGGGTGTGGCAACGGATGGTGGATCAGGTGCGATCCGCCAGCGCCGCCACGGACCGCCCCTGCCGGATCGCCATGGATCTGGCCGGCCCCAAACTCCGCACCGGCCCGGTGGAGGCGGGGCCGCGGCTGCTGGTCTGCAAGCCTCGCCGTGACGTTTTCGGCCGGCTGCTGACGCCGGCGAAGCTCCTGTTCGCGCCGGTGATGCGACCGCTCGAGCCCCCAGCCGGGGTCGATGCCGTGGTGCCTGTCAGCGGCGACGACTGGCAACGGCTCAAGGCCGGTGATGTGCTGCAGGGCGTCGATGCGTCCGGCCGTCAGCGGCGCTTCAAGATCGAGAGGCGCCTGGCGGAAGGCCTGCTGCTGAGCAGCACCCGCACCTGCCACTTCATCCCCGGGCTGCGCTTCGTCAACCAGGCCGGGATCTCGATCCTGGTGGGCGTGGTCCCGCCGCAGCCCGGCGCCGTGACTCTGCAGCCAGGAGATCGGCTGCGAATCGTGGCGGGCACAGAGCCGGGACGTGACGCTGTGCTCGATGCTCGTGGCGCCGTGACCAGTCCGGCGGTGATCGGCTGCACCTTGCCGGAGGTCTTCGCCGATGTGAAGGTCGGCGAGCGGATCGTCTTCGATGACGGCCGGATCGCCGGCCGGATCGTGGCAATCCCGCCCGGCCCTGCTGGCGCCCCCGAACTGCTGGTTGAGATCACCGCAGCGCGGCGGCAGCGTTCCCGGCTGCGGGCCGACAAGGGCATCAATCTTCCTGACAGCACGCTCAGGGTACCGGCGCTGACCTCCCGCGACCTAGAGGACCTCGCCTTCGTCGCCAGCCATGCCGACATCGTCAACGCATCCTTCCTGCGCCGCCCCGACGACGTGCACGCCCTGCAGGAGCAACTCATCCGCCTCGGTAGACCGGATCTGGGCGTGATCCTGAAGATCGAGACACGCCAGGCCTTCGATCAGCTGCCCGCACTGCTGCTGGCCGGCATGCGCCATCCGGCGCCGCTCGGCGTGATGATCGCCCGCGGCGATCTGGCGATCGAGTGCGGCTGGGAACGGCTTGCTGAGATCCAGGAAGAGATGCTGCGTGTCTGTGAAGCGGCCCATCTCCCCTGCATCTGGGCCACCCAGGTGCTTGAGGAGCTGGCGCAGCGTGGCACGCCGACGCGCGCGGAGATCACCGATGCCGCCATGGGCGCCCGCGCCGAGGGGGTGATGCTGAACAAGGGGCCCAACATCGCAGCAACCGTGCGCACGCTCCACGACATCGTGCTGCGGATGCAGAACCATCAGCGCAAGAACAGCCCCACTTTCCGCCGCCTCGAACTGGCGGCGCACCATCACCCCGAGGCCATTCCGCTCAGCCCGGCGGGCTGCGGCCATGGCTGAAGGCCAGAAACGGCAGAGCCACCCCGAGCTGAGCCACCCTCACGTTGCGAGCTAGTTCGGAATGACCCTGCATCCTCGCCAAAGACCCTGGGTGCACCCGCAGTGACCGGCCTCATCGAGGAGGACAGGGTCTTGAAGCGGGAGCTTGCTTGCCGTTGTCCCAAGCCTGGATCCTGATCTTAATCCGGGCAGTGGAGCAAAGTCGGCTCGTGCTCATGTTGCGAAGAGCATCGACTCGAAGCTTCACTTTCAAGGCGGGAATTCTAATGGTGGCTTCGGCCAGCCACGAGGCTTAACCACTCGTTAAATCCGCAAAGGTAGGTTAAAGGCAAGAGCCCTCTGTTGCAATGAGATCAAGACGGCCTCAGATCAGCTTATGGAGGAAGCCGAAGGCACAGGAGACGGCATCGGGATTCACACAGCGACGAAGGCCATGGAAGGATCGGTTGCTTGACCATGGTTTTCGCTGGCTCACAATTGTTCTGGCATCAATCGTTGGAATCCTGGTAATCGCGATTCTCCTGGTCGTTTTCGCAGGATCACTGCCAGCCATTGTTGCTTATGGCCTGGATTTTCTCATTCGATCTGACTGGGATCCAAGCAATGAAAGCTATGGGGCTTTCACGGCAATCTACGGAACGCTGGTTTCGTCTCTGCTGGCACTTCTAGTTGCCGTGCCACTTGGCGTGGGTTCAGCGGTATTTATCACAGAAGATATTCTCCCTTACTCCATCAGAAGAATCATCGGCATCATGGTGGAGCTATTGGCAGCAATTCCCTCCGTCATTCTTGGGTTATGGGCGATTTTCGTGATGGAGCCAGCGCTAAGGCCGGTGCTTACTTCTGTCCATCAGAGACTAGGCTGGATTCCGCTGTTCAGCACTCAACCAATTGGTCCTGGGATGGCGCCTGCAGTAATAATTCTAGCAGTGATGCTGCTTCCTATTATCACTTCAATCTCGCGAGATACGCTTGATCAGGTACCCATTGAGTTGCGCTTTGCAGCGTATGGAGTTGGCAGCAGTCGCTGGCAGTCGATCATAAAGATTATCATCCCGGCCGCAATATCTGGCATCGCAGGCGGCGTCTTGCTGGCATTGGGCCGTGCGATGGGGGAAACCATGGCAGTTACAATGATCATTGGTAATTCTACGAATTTTTCGCCCAGCCTGCTGTCCCCTGGCAACACGATTTCCTCCATGTTGGCCAATCAGTTTGGCGAAGCGACTGGCCCTCAGGTCTCTGCCTTGATGTATGCCGCCTTGATTTTGATGATACTAACATTATTAGTGAATTTCTTGGCCGAGTGGGTCGTCAGGCGCCTCAAGCTCCGATATCACTAGGCTCGACACCTTATTGGCTGGCTGCTTAGGTATCTTTAGTGCATTACTCTTCACATACTAAGTCGACAAAGATGGACATTAAAGCTAACTGCCACTTGCCCCACGCACTCGCCAACGACGATCACCGCAAGGAATTCGACTCCTGTCCGCTTGAATACAATCCACTTCTTAAGCATAATCGAGAGGGCATTTTCTATACAGTCCTGGCGGGGCTATTCGCCACGCTGGCGATTTTGCCTCTCCTTCTTGTTCTGGGTTATGTAATGTTTAGAGGAGGAGCCCTGATGAGCGTTGAACTGTTCACACAGCTTCCTTCTCCTCCAGGCCTGTCTGGTGGCGGCATCGCCAATGCCATCCTTGGCACTTTCATTGTCACCGGGATCGCGAGTCTGATTGCGATCCCGGTGGGGATTGGAGGTGGTATTTACATTGCCGAGTATTCCAGGGTTGATCTTTTTTCAGTCTTTGTGCATTACGGCACCAATGTGCTTGCAGGTGTCCCATCAATCATCTGCGGCATATTCATATACTTACTCGTGGTGACCACCCGACTGCTGTTCGGTGAAAGTTTCAGTGCTGTCGCCGGTGGACTTGCCCTGGCTGTGATTATGATTCCAACCGTGATCAAGACCACCGATGAGGCACTCAAACTACTGGAGGATGATCTGCGCTGGGCCGCAATGGCAGTGGGTGCCTCCAAGTTCGTGACGATCACGCGAGTGACCCTGCCTGCAGCTTTCACTCCCATAGCGACGGGATCGATGCTTGGGATAGCCCGAGCAGCCGGCGAGACCGCGCCACTGATCTTCACTGCCATGTTTTCCTTCTATTGGCCTGAAGGACTCTTCAAGCCAATCGCCACTCTGTCGGTACTTGTATTTAACTATTCGATAATGCCATACGAGGCCCAAAATCAGCTTGCCCTCGCGGCCTCTTTTGTGATCGTGATGCTAATTTTATGCATCAATCTTCTTGTTCATCGGTTAGGATTTTATTTGCGAGGCTGAATGTTGGGTATCCCCGATCAGAAATCCGCAGAAGCTCTTTCCAGCGACACATGTCTCGAATTTGAGAGTGTCACAATTCGCTACGGCGGCCAAGAGGCTGTGCGTAACGTCAGCATGCTCATCCCCAGTGGCCAGGTAACGGCATTCATTGGTCCTTCTGGGTGCGGAAAGTCGACAATTCTACGCTCAATCAACCGCCTCAATGACCTGATTCCAGGCTGCACCCTCACGGGCCGAGTAATTTTCCAGGGCCATAATCTCTATGCATCGCACATTGACCCTGTGCAAGTGCGAAGGCGAATTGGAATGGTGTTTCAAAAGCCAAATCCATTCCCAAAGAGCATTTATGAGAACATTGCTTATGGTGCCAGAATCAATGGCTTCAAGGGCGATATGGATTCTCTGGTTGAGCGGTCACTTCGGCAAGCTGCAGTTTGGGACGAATGCAAAGACAAGTTGGAAATGAGTGGATTGTCATTGAGCGGAGGTCAACAACAGCGGCTCTGCATTGCTCGTGCAATCTCGATCGCTCCTGAAGTGATTCTGATGGACGAACCGTGTTCCTCTCTTGACCCGATCTCCACTCAAAAGATTGAGGAACTGATCAGGTCACTACGGGGCCATTACACGATTGTCATCGTGACTCACAACCTTCAGCAGGCCTACCGAATCTCAGACATGGCCAGTTTTTTCAATGTCATTCCCACGCTGGATGGTTTTGCCAAGGTTGGTGTAATGGAAGAATTTGGTCCATCATCGCAGATCTTTAATTCTCCGCAGCAGCAGACCACCAGGGATTATGTCTCGGGCCTGTTCGGCTGAATCGAGCAGGATTCCCCCATCAGGTTCAGTCCAAGGGTGCGTTCCAGCATCTGAGCGCAGGCTCCCCGCAATAGAAGGAGAGGATCGACAGTGTGGAGGTGTCCAGCAGGAAGTGGCACCCCTGTTGGGGCATGAGGCCAAGCCATCGGGCGACCAGTACCCGCAGCACATGCCCATGGGCAAACAGCGCCACCCGCCGTCCACCCCTGGCATTGGCCCGCAGAATCACCCGGTCCACCCGAGCACCCACCTGGTCAGGTGATTCGCCTTCCGGACAACCATCGCGGAACACCATCCAGCCGGGCCGCTCCTGATGAATCTCCGCCGTTGTCCTGCCTTCATAGGTGCCGTAGTTCCACTCGATCAGATCGGCATCCAGCTGCATGGCATCCTCCAAGCCGGCCAGTTCACAGGTGCGCCGGGCTCTCAGAAGCGGGCTGCAGAGCACGAGTGAGAAGTCTCTGCCAGCCAGATGCGGCTGCAGCCGGCGGGCGACGATCTCGCCGTTCGCCGTCAGGGGCAGGTTGGTACTGCCAGTGTGTTGGCCCGAGAGGCTCCACTCCGTTTCACCATGGCGGATCAGCCAGATTTCGGCTGGTTGCTCGCTCATCCCTCGAGACCGCAGCCCATCACGACCTTGAGTGGCTCAACGTTCCAGATCGACTTCGCATACTCCCGGACGGCACGATCTGAGGAGAAGAAGCCGCTGCGGGCGGCATTCAGCAGGGCCATCCGGTTCCAGCGTCCGCGGTTGCTCCAAGCCTTGGAGACGCTCTCCTGAGCATGAACGTAATCATTGAAGTCGGCCATGACGAAGAATCGGTCTGTGCTCAACAAATCGTGAATCAGCGGCTGGAACAAATCACGGTCGCCACGGCTGAAATGACCTTTGGCCAATAGTTCAAAGGCCTCCCGAACCAAGGGCATGGTATCGAGTAAATCCCAGGGCCGGTAATGCCTGCGGAGCTCAGCAATCTGCTCTGTGGTTTTGCCGAACAGGAAAAAGTTCTCAGCGCCAGCCTGTTCTCGAATCTCCACATTCGCTCCATCCAGGGTGCCGATGGTAAGCGCGCCATTCATCATGAACTTCATGTTGCCTGTTCCTGATGCCTCCAGACCCGCCGTGGAGATCTGCTCGGAGAGATCGGCCGCTGGATAGACTTTCTCGCCAAGCTTCACATTGTAATCAGCCAGGAAGACAACCTTCAGAAGGCCACGCGTGTCAGGATCTTCGTTCACAACTTCGGCGATACCATTGATCAGACGGATAATCAGCTTTGCCATGCCGTAGCCCGGCGCGGCCTTGCCACCGAAGATGACGGTTCGTGGCACTTGGTCCTCACAATCTCCTCGCTTGATGTCCAGATAGCGGGTGATAATTTGTAGAGCATTAAGATGCTGCCGCTTGTACTCATGAATACGTTTCACCTGCACGTCAAACATGGTGGTCGGGTCAATCAGCACTTGCGACTGTGCGGCGATGATCTCTGCCAGCCGTCGTTTTGCTGCGAGCTTGCAGGCCCCCCAGCGTTCGAGGAATGCTTCATCCTTCTGGTGGCTCTCCAGCTCCCGCATCGAATCCGGCCGGGCTGCCCAGTCGTTGCCCAGGACTTCGCTGAGCAGATCATGCAGCGGCGGATTGGCCAGAGCGACCCAACGCCTCGGCGTCACGCCGTTGGTGACATTCGTGAATTTCTCAGGCCAGAGCCGGGCGAAGTCCGCAAAGAGATGCTCTCGCACCAGGGCGCTGTGGAGTGCTGCCACACCGTTGATTTTATGAGACCCCACTGTGGCGAGGTTGGCCATCCTCACCGTTTTACCACCATCTTCTTCGATGATCGAGACGCGCCGCAGGATGTCGAGATCGCCTGGACACTTCAACCGCACCTGCTGCAGAAATCTGGCATTGATTTCAAAGATGATCTCCAGATGACGGGGCAGCAGTGAAGCGAACAGATCCAGCGGCCAGCGTTCAAGGGCCTCCGGCAGCAGGGTGTGGTTGGTATAGGCCATTGAGCGATGGGTGATCGCCCAGGCCTCATCCCAGCCGAGATGGCGCTCATCGATCAGCAGTCGCATCAGTTCCGCCACTGCAATGGCGGGATGGGTGTCGTTGAGCTGGATGGACCAGTGGTCCGGAAAATCCTGCACTGGAATGTGACGCTGATCCAGGTTCCGAAGCATGTCCTGGACCGAGCAGCTCACGAAAAAGTGCTGCTGCTTCAGCCGCAGCCGCCGGCCGGCATCGGTGCCGTCGTTGGGATAGAGAACTTTGGAGAGAGTTTCCGATGCCACTTTCTCCTCAACCGCGCCGTAGTGGTCGCCGGTGTTGAAGGCATGAAAGTCAAACGACTCTGCCGCCTCGGCGCGCCACAGCCGCAGACGGTCGCAGGTGTTGACGAGGTAGCCAAGGACCGGCACGTCATGCGGGATGCCGATTGCCGCTTCTGCAGGCGTCCAGTGCACCCTGAGACATCCATCGTCGTCGTGAATCGTCTCGGTGAATCCCCCGAATCCCACCTTGCAGGCCTTGTCCGGATGCACCAGCTCCCATGGCCAGCCTCCCTTCAGCCACTTGTCGGTGATCTCCACCTGCCAGCCATTGCGGATCTCCTGATCGAAGATCCCAAATTCGTAGCGGATGCCGTAGCCCGTGGCCGGAATCTCAAGTGATGCAAGCGATTCGAGGTAGCAGGCGGCGAGACGACCCAGGCCGCCGTTCCCCAGTCCCGGTTCCTCCTCCACCTCCAGGATGTCATCCAGGTTCCGATGGCCAAAGCGACTGACTGCTACGGCGGCTTGCTGGCGGATGCCGAGCATCAGCAGGTTGTTGCCGAGCTGAGGCCCGATCAGAAATTCGGCGGAGAGGTAGGCCACCGCCTTCGGTTGTGAGGCGCGTAAGGCATCTTTGTAGGCGAGATGGCGTGTCAGCAGCCGGTCCCGCACCGCATAGCTGAGTGCCATGTAAAGATCGTGAGCGCTGGCCCCCTCGGCACGCCGTCCGAGTGTGAAGAACAGGTGCTCCGTCATCCCATCGAACAGGTCATCGCTGCTCAGCCCATTTCGCTGGGGATCGCCATAGGCCGATGGATTGGGTAAGTTCTGGGCTGGGGACGAGGTGGTGGTCATCGCGGGGTGTCGCGGAGCGATTCCTTCAGGCTGCGTACCACCGGTTAAGGGCCGATCAACGATCAGTGAGGGTTCCGAATTCGTTACACGCCTGCTCAGCGTTGCAAGCTGCAATTGCATTGACACGCCGCATCGCGAATGCAAGCGAATGCAGCCTTTCTGTTGCTCATGAGATCCTGGTTACAGGTTTCCATCCGGACATCTGACCCTGATGATCCAGCCATGAGCAACAACCTGCTCAGAGAAGTCGGGTGACCACTCACGCTCCCACCTATCCAACTGTGCTGGTATGCGGGTTGGGTTCTCTTGGGAAGACCTGTCTGCTGAGGCTGCTCCCCTTCGAGGTGCCGTTGCGCTGCATCGACCTCGTGCCCCCGGTCTGGAGCCAATCAGAACTCTGTGGCGTGCTTGAGGAGGGCCTGACGCTGGGCGACATGAGGCGACCGGAGGTGCTGAAGCGGGCTGAGGTGAGCCACGCCCGTGCCGTGCTGCTGCTGAGCTCACGGAGCAGCGTGAACTTCGAGGCGGCGCTGCAGGTGCGTCTGCTCAATCCCGCGGCGGAGATCGTCGTGCGCTCCTCAAGTCAGGACGCCTCATTCGGGGCCTTGTTGGAGCAGCATCTGCCGGGTGTCGCAGTGGTGGATCCGACCCTGCTCACGGCGGGCGCCGTCGCCCAGGCCCTGAGGCCCGGCAACCAGCAGGCCTGCTTCGAGGTCGATGGGCAGCATTTCGAGGTGTTTGTTCCCAAGGATTCGGGAGAGGAAGAGCGCGCTCTGGCCCAGTCGCGTCATTTCCGGCGGCTGCACCTCCCCCCTGAGTTTCACTGGGGCGAAGACCCGGCGCAAACCACAATCGTGACCCTGCTGGGATTCCGCGCCAGCGAGGGGCACCACACTCAGGACCCTGAAACCGGCGAGTCGGAGTCCATCGCTTACCGGCTGACCCATGGGCTCGATCAACGGGGGCCGCTGATCACATACCTGTTGCGGCATCCGAGCCGTTGGTACGAATGGCTGCGACTCCGTCCCGCCGTGCAGTGGGCCTCTGCGGGTCTGATCGGCCTTCTGTTGGTCTTCGGAATCGCAGCGTTCTCCCAAAACGGAGGCTGGAAGCAGGGAATGTTCGTCACCCTGGCCCTGCTCAAGGGAGAGTACGTCGATCCTGTGAATGTTCTGCTGCAGCAGAAGGGCCAGCATGACCTTTCTGCGATAGCGGGCCCGCTGATCGCCGGAACGCTTCTGTACTCGCTGATCGGCACCCTGCTCACCTCCGCGCTCGTTGCGGTGATCCTTGACCGCTTGCTGAGTGCCCGTTTCGGACTCGACCGGCCACGTCATCTCCGGCGAGGCAGCTCCCAGATCCTGTTGGTCGGGGGCGGCAACCTGGCTGAAGGGGTTGCCAAGGAACTGTGGGCCGAACGTCATGCCGTCATCAGGGTGGAGCCGACAGCGGCGGCGACTGCGATCGGCACACAGACCATCAATTCCTACAAGCCAGTGATCGTCGAACGACTTGAGCAGGCACTGACCCTGCTGAGTCAATGCCATGTCGAAGCGATCGGCCTGCTTTCCGCGGACTTGCTGGCCAATCTGTCCCTTGCGCTGACCCTCCAGCAGCGCTGGCCTGGGGCCCGGGTAGGGATCCTTGCCCCTGCCGTCGAATCGGCAGGTCAGCTGGGCGCGTTGCTGGGCGGTCTTCGGGTGGTGTCCATCACCGATCTAGCCGCCGATGCGTTTGTCGCTACGGCATTCGGGGAACGCGTGGAGGGAGTGAGGCGGATCCATGGATCCAACCTCCTGCTGGTGCGCTATCGGGTTGGGGCCGCGGACAGCCTGCAAGGGCGAAGCGTGGCCCGCATCCAGGAAGGCTACGGCGTCACAGTGATCACTCTCAGCCAGAGACACACCGGGATGGCGCGCTCCCTTCCAGCCCCCGACACGCTTCTGGGTGAGGGCGATCAGCTGGTGGTGCTCGCTGACCTCAACGGTCTGCGCCGGATCGAGGGCGGGGAGGCTCAGCCGCCGCGTTGGCAACTCTGGCTACAGGCAGATCCTGCCGGTGAGCTGAGGTTCGAAGCCCAGCAGTGCCTGGCCAGGAATCTCGGTTGCCTGCCTGGAGCGGTGGCCCACCTCCTCGATGGGCAGCTGCACCATACGGACCCGCTCGACGCCGATCTTGCGGCACCTCTGGAGAAGCATTTACGGCGGTTGGGGGTGCGTTGCGGCCTTGAACCCTGCGAAATCTGATGGGAAAATGCGGCTGAACAGACAGATTTTCGCAAAGTCCTAATAGGGATCAGTTCTTCAGCTTGGTCAGGTGCTAAGGAGACAAAAGGGATATAGCCGCCAAAAACCAGCACTGTTGACGAGCAGGGCCAGAGTGCTGGATTCGGCGATGCGTTGTTCGACAGCTTGCAACTGGTCGAATTGCGTGAGGTCAGCAGGCAAGACTTCAGCATGAATGAAATACACCTGCCGACGCTGCCGAGGAGCGCAGCCATGAACAAGTGACGGCAACAACAACTTGCCAACGCTGCCTCTGAGTGGCAGGCAGTGAGTATAGGGTTGCGCAGCAGATAGCCGGCGGCAGCATGTCCACTTGAGGCACATGTTCGAGTAACATGCTAGGCAGCCTGAGAGGGTTGCGGAGTAGCGGTTTAGCTTTCGATCAGGCTAAGCCAAGCTGATGGAGCATGAGGGACTGATCGAACTGCTCCCAGCGTTCTTGCACCTTGCCGTCGACCAATCGGTCGATGATGAGCCCTTCGATTGCCATTTTCTTCCCTGTCGCAGGCACTGGCCCGAGCGGACCTGTGTGCGTGCCCGTGCCACGCCAATGAAATGCCACCGAGTCGCCTTCGATGACTTGCCGTTCAACAGTTAAATGTAAATCGGGAAAAGCCAGCAAGAAGCCTGCGATGAATTCCTTCCATGGACCGACGCCACGAATAGGTTCCGGAACGCCAGTGACATGAAAGATGCAGTCAGGCAGAAAAACATCATCGGCTACAGACACATCACCGCGATTGAGACCCTCTATCCAGATTAGCTCGTATTGCAGCAGTGAAGGAACAGGCATGATCAGCTCTCTGTGGAAATGGACGACAGACGAGCAAGCTTATCGCACCACCATGAACAGCAAGCAAAAATCAAACCTCTGCAGAAATCCGGCCATCTAATGCTTGCCATCACCTAGCCACGAAGTGACGTTGGGAAACCCAAAGGCTCCATTGGCTGCGCACGAGCTATCCTTGTTCGTTGGGCGGCCACTAGTCGAAGTAGACCGCTGATCTGCATCCTCATACCGACGCCAGTGGGGAGCACGCGCACTCATCCAAGCTTGAAACACTCTGCTATGCGTTGAATAGCGGAGATGAAGCAGCTCATGAAAGATGTCATCATCCTAAAGTGCTCATCCTGATCCATTAAGGGCACCTCGAAAAATCCTCGCCACGCCCTGACAGCTTGTTAGATATGGCATAGAATCGATTCAGCTTGGTATAGCAGAATGGGACAGCGTGGATTCTGGGATGAGGAGAAGCGCATCCACAGAC
>NZ_JAGQCE010000014.1 GCF_024345995.1 Synechococcus sp. Cruz-7E5 | reverse complement strand
CAGGAACATTTGGCAGCTTGAAATGGCTGATTCACTGGTCGCTGTATAAATGTGTGTGCGAGCAGCCTACGCGCCTCTAGCTGGCAGCATTCGCATCGAGCCTGCAGTCTGCTTTTTCAGGAGTCCCCAAATAAGCACCGGTTTGGGTATGGCCAGCCCCGAATTCATGCAGTGCAATCCTCAGTAGGCAGTATGGCGATGGTAAGCGGGGCGATGAGATACCCAATGTGCTCGCCACCCGAGAAGACCGGCCGGAAGACATCCACCGCCCCAAACGGGAACTGAAGGCAGAAACAGCCGCTACCGAGGCTCGCGTTCGGCAGCAGGAGGCGGCAGCCGCCGAGCCAGAGGCCGCCGAAGCCACTGCCAGCGGCGACCCTTCCCTGGCGCCCGCCTTCAGAGGCGAGACCTAGCCTGCTTCCAGAACTCCTCGGTTCGATGAACCACTCCCTGCCCACCATCACCCTCGAACTGGTGGAAGGCACCCAGGTAGTTGTGCCAGATCCGCTCGATCAGATCACGACCTACGTGCTCCAGGAGCAGGGCGACTGGTTCGAGGACGAGATTCGTTTCCTCCGCTGCCTGATCCAGAAGGGCCAGACGGTGGTAGACATCGGAGCCAACTACGGCGTTTATGCCCTCTCGCTGGCGCGGCGGGTGGGGCCGCAGGGACAGGTGTGGGCCTTCGAACCCGCTTCGGCCAAAGCAGAGCTGCTGGAGCAGAGCATCATCTGCAATGAACTGAACTGCGTGCATGTGGTGCGGCAGGCCATATCAGATCGCCAGGGGACAGCCTGCCTGGATCTGGAGGGCCAGGCGGAGCAGAACAGCCTCGTGCTCCTAGACCCCAAAGACTCAGCAAGGCATCGAGAAACTAGTGAGGAAGTACCGCTCACCACACTGGATGCATGCCTGGAAAACTATGGCTGGCAGCAAGTGGAACTGCTCAAGATCGATGCTGAAGGTGAGGTGGCGCAGATCTTGGCAGGAGGGAGTCGTTTCTTCCGGGAACAATCACCCCTTGTGATGTTCGACGTGAAGGCGGACGGGGAGCTTCACCTGGAGCTGGTGGAACGGTTCAAAGCCCTCGGCTACCAATGCTTCCGGCTGGTGCCGGGTCTCAACGCGCTGATGCCCTTCGATCCCACGGTGGGAGTGGACGGCTACCTGTTCAACCTGTTCGCGGCCAAGCCTGATCGGGCCATAGCACTGGCGGCTGGTGGCTGGCTGTTGAAGACGGCCACGCCGCAGGCGCCCGAGGCCGCCGATCTGGAGCCCTACCACTGGAGCAGGACACTGGCCACCCTGCCCTACAACCAAGCTCTAGCCCCTCTCTGGCATCAGCGGCACACACCTACCGACGACAACGCCACCAGCCCTTCTGCCAACGATCCGCTGGCGCTCTGGAGCTTTTCCACAGATGGCCGACAGCCCCTCGATCGCCGCCTTGGCGCCTTGCAGCGCAGCTACCGGCTACTGCTCGAACAAACCAGCCCCAACGGCCCCCTGCCCCGCTGGGGAAGCCTCGCGCGGGTGGCACTTGCTCTCGGGGAGCGCACGATGGCCGTGCGGGCCTTGGGCCATCTGATTACGGCGCTGGAAGAAGGGATGGAGCCCGATCTGAGCGAGCCCTTCTTGCCACCGAGTGAACGCTTTGACACAGTGAATCCTTACGGGCGCTTCACTCCATGGCTTGCGTCGGCGGCACTGGAAGCCGATGAGCTGCATGGGGCCTATTCCGGCTTCTATGTGGGTGAGCCAAGCCGCGGACGCCTGGAACGGCTGCTGGAACTGGGCTTCTCCGCAACGGAAGACGCCATCGCCCAGCGACGGCTCCAGTTGATTGAGCGTCGCTTCCCCCGTCTGCCGCGGGGCTCACCCGAGCAGGCACGGCGCAACGAGTCCCAGCTGACCCTCAGCAAACAGGCATGGGAAACCCTGCAGAGAGGGAAGGCCACGGAGGCTTGGGAAGTGCTCCAGCAGGCACGCCAACTGGGTTTCGACTGTCCATCATCGCTGCACTACATCGCCAAATCCCTGGTTGACCTCGGCCGCACCTCCGAGGCCATTGCCCTGTTGCAGCGGGCAGTGGAAATGAAACCCGACGACGCCTCCTTGCTGGTGGAGCTGGGCCTCACCCTCCGGCGAGCGGGACAGGCGCAGGCCAGCGAGGCACTGCTGCAGCAGGCCGTCCTGCTCTACGGGTTGGTGCTGTCGAGTCGTGAGCCGACATCGGCGGATTTCACCAACCTTGCCATCGCCTACGACGAACTCGGCGACCGAGACAACGCCCTCGCCTGCCTCGAGCAGGCCCTGGAACGGGATACAGACAATGAATCGGCCCTGTTGAGGAAGGCATCCATCCTCGGCAAGCAGCCCGATCGCCACGAGGAAGCCATGGCTATATGGGCGCCCATGCTGGCGAGCGAGCAAGGCCACCTCGGTGCGCTGGCGCAGACCATCGTGCTGAGGATCACGCAGGGCGAACTCACAGAGGCCAGAAGGCTTCTCGAGGCACTGCTCGCCGCCAACCCCCACTCCAGCCATGCCCATCACCAGTTGGCCTTCGTGAACTCGATCTCCGGAGAGACGGCCGTTGCCGACCATCTCGCCCATCTGCGCAGCTACTGGGCTCAGCTGCTCTCTGAGCGAACGGCACAAGCCGGCAGTGCGTCGGCTCTCGCCCTGCCGCCCACCCAGGGGCGGCTGCGGGTAGGAATTCTCTCCGCCGAGATCGGTGATCACGTGGTAAGCCTGTTCCTAGAGCCCTTCCTGCGCCACTACGATCGCCAGCTCCTCGAGGTGGAACTGGTCGAGTTAAGGGAACACCACACGCCCTGGGCCGATCAGCTGCGAGCTCTGGCCGATGCGGTGATTCCCCTCGCCGGCCTTGATCAGGAGGAAGCGCGCCGCCGTATCCGCAGCCGCGCGTATCACGTGCTCGTGGAAACCTCCGGATTCACCTCCGACAGCGGCATAGAGCTGCTTGCAGAACGCTGCTCCCCGGTACAGTGCCACTATGCGGGGTTCCACGCCAGCACAGGCCTCGACACGATCGACTGGTTCATCGGCGACGAGCTCACCGCTGCGCCGGAGCTTGCTGACCAGTACGTGGAAGGGTTGTGGCGCCTGCCACGGGTGTGGCTGGCGAGCCGCAGACCGCCGGACCTTCCCGAAGCCCTCACCTTCCTGAGTGGCACGACACCAGTACTTGGTTCATTCAACCAGTTCGGCAAGGTTCGCGAGGAAGCTCTGGAATACTGGGCTGAAGCCTTGCGTCTCACCCCTACCAGCGAACTGCACCTCAAGAGCGTGAGCAGCGATTCGGCTGCACCCCGCAACCGCATCCGGCGCGAACTGGAGCAGCGAGGCGTGAATCCTGCCCGGGTGCGATTCCTGGAGCGCACCAGCAGCTACTCGGATCACCTCCGCTGCTACAACGGCATCGACATCGCCCTCGACGCCACCCCCTGGGCCGGCGCGACCACCAGCTTCGAGGCCCTGGCAATGGGTGTGCCGGTGGTTGGGATCCTCGGCGGTACAACGGCCGGCAGGATGACGTGCGCGATCCTGCTCGGCCTAGGACGCTCTGACTGGATTGCCAAAACCCCCACTGAGTTTGCCCGCATCGTGCAGGAGCTGGCCGGGGACATGGCCAGCCTTCGCTCCGCCAAGGCCACCTTGCAGAACCAGGTGCTGGCCAGTGCCCTGTTCGACGGGCCCGACATGGCCCGCCACCTACAGGACGCCTTCTTGTCGATGGCCCGCCAGCGTGGCCTGATCAGCTGAACGCCCTATCGACAACTTCTTAGCCAATTCTCAACCCTTCCACCGCAAGCACTTGCCCAAAAGCCCCCAGGAGAGCTGTTAAATGGAAACATCCTTTATCCATCGCCATGTCTGCTTCAACCTATCGGCAGCGTCTGGTCCTGCAACTGTTGAACCAACGCCAGCGCCGCTCCGGTTCAGCCGACCAAGGGTTCACCCTGATCGAGCTCTTGGTCGTGATCGTGATCCTTGGGGTGCTCGGAGGCGTCGGCTATGGAGCTTATGTAGGCCAGTTGTCCCGCGCCAACCAGAACACCGCCCGCGTTGCTGTCACGGCGGCGGCAAAGAATTGTGCCGCCTTGCTGGCAACGGCAGAGCAATCTTCTTTCGTGGCTGGTGTGGACGGCACTCGAGTTAAGTTCAGTGGCACCTGTGCTACTGGTGCTCAGACCTTCAACGTCACGGCTGGCGAAGGCACGAACTCGCGCTCTGCCTCCGCCGCTATCGACGCCGCTGGCGCAGTTATTCCTGGTGCTTGATTCCGACTGAAGTCGATGGCCGGGCTCTTGCAGCTGCTCGCTGGAAGGAAGCCCGGCTTTCATTCAGGATTTGCTCACGATTCTGGCGGCCCTCCCGGCCGTTTTTTTTATGGCGAGGGCCCTGAGGCACGGCACTCGCCCCTGCCATCCTGACCTCACCGGATTGAGCAACCCCGATGAGCTGGGACCACGGCTACTACTCCCATGCCGCCTACACCAGCGGCTTCTACCGGGAGATGGCGCCCGGCTGGATCGATCTGGCCTGCCTCATCAAAGATTTTGCACCCGGTCGACCCAGCGACGGTGCTGCCTTTCGCTACCTGGATCTGGGCTGCGGCACTGGCTACGGCCTCTGTCTGCTCGCGGCCCTTCATCCAGAAGGCGAGTTCACCGGGGTCGACTTCCTCCCCACCCACATTGCCCAGGCGGAGCGCCTCGCCGCGGAGCTGCAGCTCAACAACGTGCGTTTCCTGGAAGCCGATTTCCTGGTCCTTGCTCAGAACGTGTCCCCGCTGGCACCCCCAGGCGCCACCGCCCCCCGGTTCGACTACGTAGCCGCCCACGGCGTGGCCACCTGGGTGGTGGAGCCGGTGCAGCAGGCGCTGTTCGCCACCGCCGCCGCCTCTCTGCGGCCCGGAGGCCTTTTCTACTGCTCCTACAACTGCTTTCCCGGTTGGCTGGGTCGCACCGCCCTGCATCAGCTGGTGAGCGTGGAACGGCAGCGCAGCGATACCGCCGTTCCTCTGGAACCCATTCAGAAAGCCTCAGCAACGCTGGCCTCCCTGCTGGGCGATGCCGATACACCCACAACTCTGGCGCAGGCCTGCCCTGGGCTCCGCGCCGACTTGGCACTGTTGAAGCAGTTCCCGCCCCTCTATCTCAGCCAGGAATACGCCAACGACGGCTGGCAGCCCCTCTACGTGCAGCAGCTACACGAGCGCTGCCGAGCCCACAAGCTCACCTACGCCGCCACGGCGCACTTCTCCGAACTCTTCCCCCAGCTGCTGCCCGAATCGCTCCGGGAGGTGCTGAGCCAGGAAGCCAACCCCACCGTGCGCGAGCTGCTGGTCGATCTGGCCACCAACAAATGCTTCCGCCGCGACATCTTCGTGCTGGGCGAGTGCCGCCTCAGCCCAACCGCCAGGGAGGAGCGGCTGGCTGCCCTGCAGGTGCGCTTGCAGGATGCCCCACCCCTGGAGAACTACGTGTTCTCAGCGAGCTATGGGGATGTGACCGGTGAGCCGGAGGCCTACCGCGCCCTGGAGGTGGCCTTGGCCGATGGACCCCAGCCGCTGGCTGCCTTGATCGGCGTGTGGCCGCAGGATCCGGAAGCCCTGATCACCCAGGTGGCGCTGCTGCTCGCTGCCGGCCGGCTGGGGCTGGATCGCGGCGCAGCCGGCGAGGCCGCCATCGGCACCTGCCAGCGCGTCAATGGCACGATTGCGCGGCTGGCCAGCGAGGGAGAGGGCTATGGGTCACTCGCTGCTGCCCGTGTGGGCCAGGCCATCAGCGTGCCGTTGCGCGAGCAGTTGCTCGCCAGCGGCCTCCACCAGGGGCTCGGTGGCGAACTCCTCGCCAGCTGCGTGCAGGCCAGCCTCAGCACACTCGGCTTTGAGGTAGTGCTGGATCCCGAGGGACAGCCCGTTTCCGATCCCCAGCAGCAGCTGAGCCTGCTGGTCGAAGCCGCAGACGTTTTCGGCCGCGAGCGGCTGCCTCAACTGAAGGCCCTTGGGGTCTACCCGCTCTGATGCCACCCAGGGCCCGATCCGCCAGCATCCCTGCAGAGCCGAGCACCCCGGATGAGCCCCCCCACCTGATCCCACGGCTACTTCGCCGACGACGTGTACACAGCCGGGTTCTTCCGCGAAACGGCGCCGAACAGGCTGGATTTTGCGGCGCTGGTTCAGGGCGCGGCACCGCCCAGGCAAAGGGAAGGGGAGCCGTTCCGGTACCTGGATCTGGGCTGCGGCATGGGCTTTGCCATCGCTCTGCTGGCAGCCCTCTATCCGGAGGGGGAGTTCGTGGGGATCGACTTCCTGCCCCACCACATCGCCCATGGCCGAGGCCTGGCGCGTCGGCTGGGGCTCAGTAACCTGCAGCTGCTGGAGGCCGATCTGCTCGATCTGCAGGGCGATCCCGCCGCTCGGCGGGCGCTGCTGGGCGCTGAACCCTTCCACTACGTGGTGAGCCACGGGGTGGCCACCTGGGTGGTGGAGTCGGTGCAGCAGGCCCTGCTGGCGGTGGCGTCCGCCTCGCTGGGCCCGGGAAGCCTCTTCTACTGCTCCTACAACACCTACCCCGGCTGGCTGAGCCGCACAGCACTGCAGCAGCTCATCAGCCTGCAGCGCCGCCGCAGTGACCCCAGTGATCCCGAAGTGCTGAACATGCCCTTCGGGCACTTGTTCCCCGGGCATGGTGGGCCTGAGAGCCTCGGCCGGACGTAACGTTCCCCAGTAGAACAGGAAAATCATCATCTGGAACAGGGATTCCCGGTCTGCACGCCGTGATCGAAATTCTGTTCATCCTGCAGCTGGCGCTAATCGTCATCGTTGTTTCAGGGCCGGCTTGGAAAATGCTGATGCGCCGGATGAAGGCATGAAGGGTGCCCTGCGGAAATCGATTCTGCTGGTGCTGGGCTTTGGCTAGATCCTTGTGACGCTGATCAGTGTGCCGATCCACAGGAATTCTGCTTTCTCAGCACTCCCAGTGGGGCCTCTCCTCATTTTTAACTCGACCTGGATATTTCTGCGGGTGGACATCGCGAGCAGAAGCCGATCCCCATGGTGCTTGGCTCATTTTATACAATGATATGGATCTTTCATGGCTTCATAGTCTGCAATCTCATTTCTCGCTATTGGTATGTTTCTCCTGTTGTCCAGCTGTAGGCGGAACTGATCTTCGAAATCCTGCTTCAGCACGCCGCTACGGTTTATCTGATCCGTTGGGCTCGGTTCGCGCTGTGAAGCCTCATGGATCGATCGCCATCCTGGCGGTATCCCACCTCTGATCCAGCCTGATGGAAACCACCTGGAGCCACGGCTACTACCCCAACGCCCTGTACACCTGCGGCTTCTACCGCGAGATGGCGCCCAACTGGCTGGATTTCGCGGCGTTGATCAAAGGCCACCGGCCGGTGCGACGGGAAGGGGAACCATTCCGCTATCTGGAGCTGGGCAGCGGCATGGGCCTGCACCTCTGCATCCTGGCTGCCGCCTACCCCGAAGGCACATTCGTGGGGGTCGACTTTCATGCCGATCAGATCGCCCACAGCCGCCAGCTCGCGGCTCAGCTCGCCCTGGCCAACATCACGTTCGTGCATGGTGATCTCATCGCACTGGCGGATGGCAGCGCCAGCGGTGAACCGCCATTCGATCGCCATGCACGCTTCGGGTATGTGGTATCCCATGGGGTATACAGCTGGGTTGCTCCCCGGGTGCGCGAGGCCCTGCTCACCGTGGCAGCCGGCGCCCTGGCGATCGGCGGTCTCTTTTATTGCTCCCACAACACCCTGCCCGGCTGGTACACAGCTTCAATCTTCCAGCACCTCGCCGAGCACGAGCGACGTCGCAGCGATCCCCGCGATCCCCTCACCGCCTACCGCACTACCGCCAAGCGGCTGGCCGAGCTAGCCGATCCCGAGGCAGAACTGCTCTCCCCGCTGGCGCGGGCCTATCCCGGTCTTGCCGCCACGGTGAATGAAACGCTGCACACCGATCCCCACTACCTGCTGCACGAATACGCCAATGCCGGCTGGGAACCTCTCTACGTGGACGACGTCCATCCCCGTATGGCTGCCCACCAGCTCCGTTACATCGGCAGCGCCACACTGCCGGAACAATTCCCCAACCTGCTGCCGCCTGCTATTCAAAAGGCTGCCGGCGTTGATCTGGCCCATGGGCCAGATGAACTGATGATTGACATCGGCACCAACAAACGCTTCCGTCGCGATCTCTTCGTGCATGGCTTTCAGCCACTCAGCAACAGCGATCTCAGCGAGCTCCTCGGGGCAACCATGGTGGTGAGCACCACCTTTCAGCCGCTCGGCTCCTTCCGCTACACCACAAGCTTCGGCGAGATCCAGCCCGATGCCAATGCCCTCGACACGGTGATCAGCACGCTCGCGGCAGGAGCAGCTTCCCTTGGCGACCTTGCTACCACGCTCGGGCTTAACCCCTACCACACCGCAAGCCTGCTGGCCCTGATGATCCAAGCAGATCAGGTTGCCTTGCAGCGCCCTAAGGCAGTTGAAGCGGAAGCCGCCCGCTTCATCACCGCCCAGCTGGGGCTGATCACAGCCGGTGCTCCCTATGGATTCCTGGTGGCACCCTCCGTCGGTTCTGCGGTGCCCACCTCCCCAATTGAAGCGGCCCTGCTGCAGGCCCACCAGCTTCGACTCGATGCCTCTGCCTGGCCCAACCACCTGCTAAGCGCACTCGAGCGGATGGGTAAGGCGCTCCAGCCAGGCACTGGAGACGCGGGCAGTGCCAACGTCGACAAGCTGGCCCTCGCCAATGCGGCTGTCAGCCATTTCGAAACGGAGGGAATCAAAAAATTCCGGGTGCGAGGAGTCGTGACGGGCCCTTCCAGCTAGGTTGGAATTACAGAGACAAGACTCCTTTTGATAAGTACGGAAGGAGCCACAGGATCCTGACCAAGCGTGATGGCACACCGATGAACCCATTCGCTCGCAGCCGGCGCAAACTGTTCAACAGCCAACCCAAAAGGCAACGGCAAGCTTCCTTCCTTCAGCGCCTCCACAACCGGGCCCGCGCTTCACAGGCCGGCTCGTCCCTCCCCTATGCCCTGATCATCGCCTTGGTGGTGCTGATCACAGGTCTGGCTGTGGCCTCCCGCACCCTCAGTGGCGTCTACAGCGCCGTGTTCCAGCAGGACAGCCGCCGATCCCGCGAAGCTGCCGAACTTGGCATCAACCGGATCGTTGCTGAACTCAACCGCGAACGCAACCGTGGCCTGCTGGCTACGAACCCAGCTGCGGGAGGGTTCTGGACCCAGGCTGAGGCCGACGCCAGCAAAAACGCCTGCGCAGTGCGAGCCAATGTCAGCAGCCGGCCCACCAGCATCGATCTCAACCTCATCCGCTCCGGCGGTGTGCCTGGAACCACCACCGCAAATCCGATCATCTACGTGGCCGACGACGGAACCCTCACCGCCGATACGGACAATGCGATCGACGCCACACGACCGGCCAACCAGCGCTACGCCTATCAGCTGGTAACGAGCCAGGCTGACAACACCATCCGCGTGAATCCGATCGCCGGACCTGATCCAAATCCAGCCAGTGCCACCTTCGGCCAGTTGAATCAGGTCGGGGCAATTAATCTCCAGGTACGCGGCTACAGCTACAACAATGGCCGGCTGAGTGGCTCGGTCGTGGTGGATCAACAGCTTGAAGTGCTGCCGAAATGCTGCGGCCGTTCTCTCGCACAATTCGGCAACGATCTGCGCTCCTGCACGGTGGGCACGGGTCCAGGCTTTGGCTTCCTGATTGGTGTCGGCGAAAATACGGTTGGCGATGCCGATCTCAATGGCTCGAAGTCCGAACTCGACAACGGCACAACTCCGATCAATCCGGTCGTCTGCCTTGGAACAGCAGGTACCACCTGCCCTGCAGACGTCTCGGTTGGATCCACAACTGTGCCGGTTGTTTCGGTACTCAGGCCCGCCAGTTTTCCTGACGTAGAGATTTGGCCAGCTGCACTGGGAGCTGCCCCCACACCGGGCACACTCACAACCTGCAAAAAAGATAGCACTGGATGCTCTGCTACTGCAGGAGCATTCCGCACAGAAACAGGATCAGGCTCCAACACATTAACTACCATCAATGTCAATACAGCCACCTCCGCCAATCTACCAACCTACTGCAAATCAAGCGCCAACGATCCTTCGGCTGGCATAAATACGATTCACTGCAACCTTACAGAGCTTGCTATTGATGGCGACATTGCTGTAAATACATCCGCATCAAGCCGCCTTAAGTTGTATTTTTCGACAGAGGGGAATAAGGTGACGTCGTCGGGATCAAGCCAGCTCAGGCACGTCAATCAAACATCAGGAGCCACTGATGCGCAGAAAGTCTTGCAGCTGCAAATGTTTGGCTGCCGAGAAGCCGCTTCTCCCTCGAAAGGCTGCGTCGGAGATGCATCTAATACTGACGTACAGTCGTTGACACTGAACGGCAACAGTGGCACTGCCGCAGATCCTTACTTCCTTTATTTTCCACTCGGCAACTTTACCTTCAATGGCGGTGGCGGCACCGGCGACCAATTCAACGGAGTTCTATGGGCAAATGTAATTCAAGGGAACGGAAATGTTCAAATTAATGTGCCCGGCTCCGGCGTCAATGCGATCCTCTCTCAATACGGAGTGGTTGATAGCTCAGGCACTGGAGTAGACGAACCCCTTCTCTGGGATTACGTCACCAGAGCGGTCCGGAGTTTCAGATTGCTGCCAGGATCATGAAAATCTCTAGCCGGCGAATATTAAAGCACCTTAGGACCACGTATCACAAGGATGCTGGCCTAACCTTCCTTGAGGTTATCGTGGCAGTGCTGATCCTCTCGATCGTCTCGATCGGCACGGCAGGGCTGATCAGCTCCTCATCACGGCAAGTCACCCGCAGCGGCGACATTCAACAACTCAACGCCCTCATCGAAAGTGATCTGTCCGCAGTACGCACGGCCAATGATCGACTGGTGTGCACCAACGGCACCTGCGCGATTAGTGGCACCGACCCCACCCGAACGGAATACTTCCCCGCTGTGGCTATATCTACAGCACCCACTTCCGCTGAGCAAATTAACATTAATTTCTTCGAACGGCGTTGTGGGTATCGCGCTAATGATGGCACCTTCAACGTGAATGAAGGATTCGCCACTGCCCTCGTTGGCCTGTTGCCTGTCGCGGACGCTAGGTTAGTGCGCACCGTTATCCCCGAAGGCTCGGGCCATCGCTACCGGGTGCGGTACACCCGGGCCGGAGGGGATAACACCATCCTGCGGCAGGTCACGCTGGTCCCCGCCACTGTGGCTTGGTGCCCATGCGTTCCATCACTCAACGACCAGCCCTGCCCTCTGACCGGCACCGAATGACCAACAAAACCGCTCGGGGTTTCACGCTCATCGAACTGCTGGTGATCATCCTGATCCTTGGCGTTTTCGGTGCAATTGGAGTCGGCGCGATCCTGGTGGAATTGCGTGCCGCCAGGGTTCAGAGCGCCGCCGAAGAACTCTCGGGCTGGCTCGTGGCTGTCCGGCGTGCCTCCGAGCGCGGGATTCCCTGCACAGTCTCAATCCCGAACACCAACCCCGTTACTGGAACCACCAATGTGGCGACTGCAGTTGCTGACTCGGGCACCATCACCAACAACTGCCTATCTGCCGATCCGTTGCGCTTCAGCTCTGGAAATGGGCAGGCCACCTACGCAGTAGCGTCCACTGTCAACCAGTTCGTATTCACCCCGCGGGGCACGATCTGCGATTCAGACGCCAACCTTCCCTGCACCCTAGCCACACCAATCGCGGTCACCATCAATGCCGTAGAAGGCGGGGCGATCGTTGGCAACCCTCGGCGGGTCTGTATCCGGCCGCCTCTTGGGCTGATCGAAGTCGCCGCAGCATGTCCATGAAATCCGCCATGACATCCCCGCTGCATCGGCTCCGTTCCAGTTACAACCACTCCAGAGGAAACGGTGCAGCAGGCTTCACCCTCATCGAGGTGTTGGTGGCCGGCGCGATCGGCCTCCTCGTCTCCCTCGGTGGCCTGGCTGTATGGCAAGGGAACCTCCAAGCCACCACCAGCCTGCTGCGCGGGCAGGCCCTTCGAGATAACTGGGGCAGGGTGAACCTGTTCATTAACGCCGACATCATCGAAGCTTGCAGCGCCTCGAGCGCCGGTGGGGTGCTCACCCTCCGCATCAAGCGTCTGCCAGCAGGGGTGTGCACCGTCAACGGGGATGTAGTAACGGTCACCTATCAAGTGGCCGGAAATGTGCTCCAACGCACCGGCCCGCCCATCCAGCGAAATGGCACCCTCAACTTGGATGGCAACGCAACCACTGAAAATCTCGTGGCAGGAGCCACTTTCGATCCCGCTTGCACAACCGCCTTTCAGCCCTGTTTCGAACTCACGCTCACCAGCGGCACTACCACCTTCACGGACACAGGCTTCGCCAGCGCCGGACGAGCTCGCGTTCGTGCCTATCCGTGAGCCGCACAGTTATCGGTCCGTCAGTGTGCAACGGGCTCGCAGCACTGCTGATCACCCTCCAGTTCGGCTGTCAGCCCAGCGGACCAAGGGTGTCCGAGCAGGGCCGGGAGGTCTGCCGCCAAGAAGCTGCAGCCGTCGGTCTTGTCACAGCTACAGCTGTCAGCCGGCAGAAGGAGTGCCTCCGCACCATCGATCAGCGCCTCGAACAGGAACGGGCTGGGCAGGCCCGGATCGCTGAATCGGCAGCCGAGCCTGTCATTGAGCCACCCCCCGCGTCTCCTGGCGGGCGATATGTGTACTGCACTACCCATCGGGGGGAGGTGAAGGCAGCTAACGATCGGGTTTCGTCCACCCTTGGACCCTGGATGTATGCCAATGCCAATCAGAAGCCCGGCGACCCTGAGTATGAACAAGCCAAGCGTGATTACGAGCAAGCTTACTCAAACCTCGAGATCCTGATCCCACCCGAGATGCGCGCAGGCCTCCCCCTCCTTCCCGACGCCGCACGGTTATTCAGCACCTGCGAGAGTAAGGATTTCTTCTCCGAATGATCGGCCCAGTCCGGTTAACCCACAGGCATCCCATCGATCAACCTGCTGCAGCCACCACCGCGGTGTTCAGCCGCCGCTCCCTGCCACCTGAGAAGTGCAGACTTTGCTCCAACCGCAGCGCCACCAGCTGGCTGGCCGGCTCCAGACAGGCCGAGAACGGCAACGAGGCCGAGCCGTTCAGCGGCACCCCGCCCGCCAGACCGCCGCAGCCGCTCCAGGCCGTGGCGCTGGCAGCCAGCCGGTCGATCACCACCCTGCTCTGAAAGGCCACGTTGGAATTCACGCCGCCATCGATCCCGTAGGCCGGCCCGCAGCGCACCAGCACCCGTCCCTCCCAGATGCCGCTCGGGGCCGCACCCACCGAATAGGTGATCACGGCGCTCCCAGCCTGAAGGCGTATGCGCAGCTGCAGCACCGGCGTGCGGCCATTCAGCCCGCAGCTCACCGGCTCCAACGCCTCTGCAGGGCTCACCACCGCCGTGGCCAGGTCCAGATCAGCGCGGATCAATGCCAGCGCCCGCCGCTGATGGCTTCGTTCCCGCAGCAGTCGCGTGAAGCGCTGGGCGTTCTGCCCTTCGCCGATCAAAGCCTGCATCACCAACCCGCTCAGGCTGAGGCCCAGGCTCAGCGCCAGCAGCAGGTCCACCAGCGAGAAGCCGGCCGCCGCCTGGCTTGGTCGAATGCGTTGCCTCATTGGTTTCATAGCGATGGATCCGGCCTGCAGGCCGTGCTGTCGGGCGGTCCGGCCGCCGCGCCCTCGTAGCGGCCGAGCCGCACGATCCCCAATGGCAGCGCCAGCACCAGGCAGCGGCGCAGCTCCGTGCCACGGCCGCTCACCACCACCGTGCCACCGTCCAGCACCAGGCCGTTGCTGCTGAAGCGCAGCGCCTCCGCCAGGTTGTGGCGCAGCTCCACCGCACCGGCATCCGCCGCACTCGTCCCCTCACTCAGCGCCATCACCGCCCTTGCACAGGGCACGAGTCCATCTGCCGCCGGTTCCTCCCAGCCCAGCTCGCCCAGGCTCAGGCCACAGGGCTGTCCGCTCCGCTCCGCTTCGGCACGGCCGCGCTCAAGGCCAAGCGCCAGCCGCCGCGTGGCCGCCTCCACCCGCTGCCGCGCCAGCGTTTCGCCGCCGTTCATCAAGCCCAGTGCTGCCAGCAGTCCCAGCACCGCCACGGCCACCAGCAGCTCTGGCAGCGTCAGCCCGGCCGCTTCCGATCGCTGGGGGATGCCGAGCCGATGTGTGGTGGGTCTCATGCCTTCACCTCGGGGTCGCCGTTGTCGGGCAGGCCGGGCACGCACAACCCGTGAGCGGCGGGGCTGAACAGCCGCCGCCGCTCGATCCGCTGGGCAGCAGCAGCAGCCACCAGCCAGAGCGCCGCCGGTTCAGCCGGCTCCAGCCGTTGCTCCAGGCCCGCCGGCAGGTCCGCGGCCATCCCCGCCAGCTGCTCACGCATCCACTCGGTGGCGGCCGGGCAGCTCATCGCCGTCGCTCCGCCTTCACTCCACTTCTGTGCAGCAGCTCGCCGCAGTCCCCGCTCCCGCCGCAGCAGATCAAGGTCGACGCGCTGGAGCGCCTCCTGCCGCTCCTCCACCCGCCGGCTCCAGGCCATGCTCTGGCCCCACAGCTGCGCCGAGAAACCACTCGCCAGCGCGAACACCACCGAGGCCACCAGCACCTCCACCAGATTCATCGCCCCATCCCCCGCAGGCTCACCACATGCAGCACCGGCATCGCCGGCTCCACCAGCGCCACCGCGAGCGCATAACGGCGTGATCCGCCCGCTCCGGTTCCGTCCAGCTCCAGCCGCAGCGTTCCCTCACGCCCGGCGCCGGCCACCGCCTCAGCGGGTGGTCGCCACTCCAGCAGCCGGTAGTTCTCGCCGCCCACCTGCCCTGCAAGCAGGGGTGCCGGATCGAGATCGCTCGGGCAGCCCGGCACCGGCTGGATCCAGGCCGCCGAGGCCACCGGCAGCAGGCAGGCGTGATCACCGCTCAGCTGGGCCGCCACCCGCTGCGCCGCTGAATCCAGCGCATCCTGCCGCTGCCGCTGCTCCAGCTCCGCCGCCGCCAGATGGTTGCCGTGCAGCGCCGCTGTCTGCACCGACAGGCTGGTGAGCAGCAGCACCATCGCCGCGCCGAGCGACAGCGGCAGCAGGAAACCGGCCTCCGCCTCCGGCGCTCGTCTGCGCCAGATCCCCAGGGCCCGACAGCGTCGAGCCGTCCATCGAACCGCCATCAGCGGACTCCTCGATCCACGACCCCCCAAGCGTTCCCAGCCGGGGGCGTGGTGCGCCCCGGTTCAGGCGTGGCTGGGCGCTGGCTTCAACAAACGTTGCATGGGCTCAAAGCAGCGACTGATTCGGCGTCAGCCTCCGCAGAAAGGAGTCGCACGGCAGACAGAGGATCCCGTCGATCCTGAGCACCTCTGCGCCCAGATACAGCAGGGCAACACTCGCTTCCGGATAGTCGGCCTGGAACGCCCGCAAGCCATGAAGATCGCGGCCGCTCACCTGGCGGCTGCGTTTCACCTCCAGGGCCACGAAGGTGCCGGGGCCGTAGATCACGAAGTCCACCTCCCGACCCGCCCGCGTGCGCCAGAAGAACAAGCGATCTCCTTCCCTTCGGTAGGCCAGCCAGGCCCGCAGGTGCTGGGCGATGAGCCCCTCCAGGGCCAACCCTTCGATCTCCTCGGCGCCATCCAGTGGCCCGGCAGGCCGCAACGAGCGAAACACGCCGGCGTCAAAAAAGAAGAACTTTTCATGGGCCACCAGCTGCCGCTTGGCGCGCCGGCTGAACACCGGCACACGGAAGGCCAGCAGCAGATCCTCGAGGATGCCCAGATAGCCCCCCACCGTTTTGCGGCTCACCTGGCACTCGCGCGCCACTTCAGAGAGATTGAGCAGGGAGCCATGCGAGAAGCTGATCGCCTCCAGAAACCGGGCGAAGGCGCCCACATCCCGCACCATCGCCTCCGCCTGCACCTCTTCGCGCAGGTAAAGGGAGGCATAGGAGCGGAGTGTGTCTCCCGGCTCGGCGGCTTCCCAGACCAACGGCACCAGCCCGATCCGCAGCGCCTCCTCCAGGCGAAAGGCGTCACCCAGCTCCGCCGCCATGAACGGATGCAGGGAAGCCTCCACCAACCGACCCGCCAGCAGATTCCAGCTGCCGCGCCGTAATTTGCGGGCGCTGGATCCGGTGAGCACAAAGCGCAGCTGGGGCTGCTGCTCCACCAGGGCATGCACCACATCCAGCAGCGCCGGCACCTTCTGGACCTCATCGATCACCACGGTGGTGCGGCCAGGCTCCGCCGCCAGCCGCTCACGCAGGCGTTCGGGCCGTGCTTGATGCAGCCGCTGCGCTTCCGGATCGAGCAGGTCGAGCCAGAGCGCTTCCGCCTGGGTCTGGCGCAACCAGGTCGACTTGCCAGTCCCGCGCGGCCCGAACAGGAAGAAGCTGCCCGCTGGCGCCCTGAAAAATCGCCCTACCGCCGCCAAAAACGCAGCCGTTCTGGAGTTTGCGTCGCCATTTTTGCATTCATTTGGCGTTCTGCTCAGGCTTGGGCGCCGCGGGCGGGGCTCAGCGGCTCAGTGGCATCAGCGAGCGCACCCAGCTGGTCCGCGAAGCACTCAAAGCCCTCGTGCAACGCGAAAGCGCCCGCCGGCTTGCCGCCCTCGGTGGTTCCGAGCCCCAGCTCGAAGCCATCCCGCGTCGCCTGGCCTATTGAGTCAGCGTCGCCGCCAGCTTCGGGTTCCACTGGGGGAGGCTCTCCCACTCCCGGCGGCTGTAAACGAGCAGTTCGGTGGCGAGCGGAAGATCGGCCGTGTCCCAGGGGCGCAGGCGTTCCCAGATCGGCAGCTCGCACTGCCGCAGCACCAGCAGCGGATCCAGGTCGCTGCCTGGCACTGGGCCAGCGCAGCACGGACCCACTCGATGATCGCTGTGGCATGGAACAGGCCCTGCTCAAACGTCCCAGATCGGAGCAAGATCCACCACAAGGCCCGCGAACAGCTCGCCACCATCGAGCTCCTTGGCGTCGTCGTGGCGCTCAGGGGTGGAGGCGGCCCCGGCGCGCCAGATCTCCACGACTCTCTCCTCGGGCAGCAACAACCAGCCCAGCTGCGTCCCATTGGCCTGATAGGTGTCCATCTTCTGGCGCAGAGCCCGCACGCCGCGGGGGCCCTGATCCGAGGCGCTGGCCAGTTCCACCACCAGATCCGGGCAGAGGGGCGCGAATCCACGGCGCTGCTCCGGGGTGAGGGCCTGCCAGCGATCGAGGCGCACCAAGGAAGCATCGGGGCTCAGCACCGAGCCATCAGGCAGGCGAAATCCGCTGGAGCTGTCGAACACCTTCAGGGGCAGGCCACTGCGGCGAACCGCCCACCAGAGCAACGCACCGAGGGCCTGATTGCGAGCGCCGGTTTCGCTGCCGGTGGGGGTCATGGCGATGAGGCGGCCATCGGCCATCAGTTCAAGCACCGCATCCGGATTGGCCTGGCACACCAGCTCAAACTGATCGGCGTTGAGCCGTAGGTCCCAGGGCAGCTGCAGCGGCTGCACACCAGGTGTCGGGCTTGGAGGTGCCAGCGTCATCAGCCGTCCGCTTGCAGAACTCAATCGTAACGAGATCGGCCAGGCCAGGCCGCAAGCCCTGCTGATTCAGGAGGTGGCTTGAAGCAGGGGATGGGCCAGATCAGGGAAGGCTCTCAGCACAGCGCGGTCCGCCGTGATCAGCGGTGTGCCCAACTGTTGAGCAGCGACCACGAATTCACAGTCGTAAGCACTGCAGCCACTGGTGGCCGCCAGCCGGAGCACAGCGTCAGAACACACCGGTTCCTCATGTCGAATCACCAGGTCTTCTGCCTGCTGCTGCAGGCTGAGCACTTGATCGAGGCTCAGGTCGCCTCGCCGCAGGTATCCGCTCAGCACGTTGCGCCATTCACTGCGCCACAACGGCGGAGCCGCCCAGTTGGGTTGATCGATCAGCAGGGCTTCAGCCAGTGCTGTCTGCGGGCCGGGCAGCAGCAGATCGGCCACCACGTTGGTGTCCACAGCGATCACGGGCGGCCCTCACGCTTGAACGCGTCGCTGTCGGCGGGGGCAAAACCATTGCGCGGCAGGGTCTCGCGTAGTGCACGAATGGCCGTCAGGCGTTCCTCCGTCGCGGCTGGTGCCAGCGTCAGCCCAGCTTCCAGGCACACGATCGCCTCGCTGTTGAGGCTGCGGCGATGCTGCCTGGCCGCAGCGCTCAGGCGGGCGTGGAGTGCGTCCGGCAGGTTCTTGAGGGTGAGGCTCTTGGCCATGGCAGCCACCAGTTCATCAATGCTGCAACCATTCTGCAACCGTTTTGGTTGCGGTGGGCTTCGCTGGCGCATGAACGGGTGCCATGGAATCGCAATAACGTCGCTGCCAGTAGTCGATAGCAATCCCAGAAGTGCCATGGCGCAGCTCCTGATACGGCAGCTGGATGATCAGGTGGTGGCCGCGCTCAGGGCCCGCGCCCGGGCTCAGGGCCTCTCCCTGGAGCAGAGCCTGCGCAACCTCCTCACCGACGCCGCCCTGATCCGCGAGGAATGGGACAGCCGCTGAATCCGGCCCTTGGCTGGTGGACGCTTCGGTTGCATTCGGCTGGTTTGTCGCCGTGCCTGGCTCCGCAAACGCCGCCCGCCTGCTCAATGCTGGACCCGCCACCCTGCGACTGGCACCAGATCTGGTGCTGGTGGAACTGCTGAACGCGGGTTGGAAAAGTCTGCGGCTGGGGGCGATCACCTCCGAACAGTTCCAGGTGTTGGCGAATCGCGCCGCCGAACCGTTCACTGGAACTCGATCACCCTGATCACGGCCGATCAGCGGCTGCTGCGCAAGCTCCAGCAGCAGCGGCCGGGTCTCCCCGCCGCCCTCAACCTGGCTGATCTCACGGATTGAGCGTCAGGCCCACGGTTTATGCGCCCGCCCTACTGATTCAGCTTCAGCACCGCCATGAAGGCCTCCTGGGGCACGTCCACCTTGCCCATCGCCTTCATGCGCTTCTTGCCCTTGGCCTGCTTCTTCAGCAGCTTCTTCTTGCGGGAGATGTCGCCGCCATAGCACTTGGCCAGCACATCCTTGCGGATGGCACTGATGCTTTCGCTGGCGATGATGCGGCTGCCGATCGAGGCCTGGATCGGAATCTTGAACTGCTGCCTGGGGATCAGTTCCTTCAGCTTCTCCACCAGCCCCTTGCCCACGTTGTAGGCCTTGTCGCGGTGCACGATCGTGGTGAGCGGATCGGCCTTCTCGCTGTTGATCAGCACATCGAGGCGCACCAGTTCGTTCTTGCGATAGCCGATCAGGCTGTATTCCATCGAGGCATAACCCTTGGTGCGGCTCTTCATCTGATCGAAGAAATCCGTCACCACTTCCGCCAAGGGCATCTCGTAGTGCAGCGTCACCCGGTCGGTGGTGATGTACTTCATGTCGATGAACTCACCGCGCCGCTCCTGGCAGAGCTCCATCAGGGCACCGTTGTAGCTGTTGGGCGTGTAGATCTCCAGCTTCACATAGGGCTCCTCGATCGATTCACGCTTCTGTGGATCCGGCAGGGTGGCGGGATTGTCCACCATCAAGGTGCTGCCGTCGATCATGTTCACCTGATAGATCACTGACGGCGCCGTCACGATCAGGTCAAGGTCGTACTCCCGCTCCAGCCGCTCCTGCACGATCTCCATGTGCAGCAACCCCAGGAAGCCGCAGCGGAAGCCGAAGCCCATGGCACTGCTGGTTTCCGGCTCATACTTCAGCGCCGCATCGGAGAGCTGCAGCTTGTCGAGCGCGTCGCGCAGATCGGGGTACTGATCGGCGTCGGTGGGGAACAGGCCGCAGAACACCATCGGTTTGGCTTCGGCGTAACCCGGCAGCGGCTCTGCCGCCGGATTGGCTGCCAGGGTGATCGTGTCGCCCACCCGGGCATCGGCCACCGCCTTGATCGAGGCCGCCATGTAGCCCACCTCACCGGCATGCAGGCTGGGCACCTGGCGCTGGTCAGGCGCCATCACCCCCACCTCATCGAGCTCCACGGTCTTGCCGCTGGCCATCAGCAGCACCTTGTCCTTGCGGGCGATCACTCCGCTGATCACCCGGAAATAGACGATCACACCCCGGTAGGGGTCGTAATAGGAATCGAAGATCAGCGCCCGCAGCGGCTCGTCGACCCGATCCGCCGGCGGCGGCACCCGCTCCACCACCGCTTCGAGGATCTCGGGAATGCCCAGGCCGGTCTTGGCGGAGCAGGCGATCGCTTTGGTGGTGTCGAGGCCGATGATCGCTTCGATCTCCTCCTTGATGCGCTCGGGATCAGCGCCGGGCAGATCAATCTTGTTGAGCACCGGAATGATCTCCAGATCATTCTCCAGCGCCAGGTACACATTCGCCAGCGTCTGCGCCTCCACCCCCTGACTGGCATCCACCACCAGCAGCGCACCCTCACAGGCCTGCAGGCTGCGGCTCACCTCATAGGAAAAGTCCACATGGCCCGGCGTGTCGATCAGGTTGAGGATGTAGCGCTCGCCGTCGGCCGCGGTGTACTCCATCCGGGCGGCCTGGAGCTTGATCGTGATCCCCCGCTCCCGCTCCAGTTCCATGTTGTCGAGGAACTGAGCCTGCATGTCGCGCGCCGCCACGGTGCCGGTGTCCTGCAGCAGCCGATCAGCCAGGGTCGATTTGCCGTGGTCGATGTGGGCAATGATGCAGAAATTGCGGATCCGTGAAACGGGAACGTCGGTCATTGCGTCGGGGAAGCCCGTTCAGGGAAGCCAGTGGACCAATCCTAGGAATCAGGGGGCTGGGGCCCAGCGCCGGACCCACCAAGGCGCAACCTGCGGCTGTGGAACAACGATCACGGACCTCAAACCGACATCGTCGCCAGATCCCCAATGCCACGTACAGTAATGCGTACAGGAAACTCAGGTTCGGCATGGATGCCATGTCTTACACAGCCGTCAGGGCGAACCTGGCTCAGACCATGCGACAGGTCTGCGACGACCATGAGCCGCTGATCATCACGCGTCGTGGGGAGCCCGCCGTGGTGATGCTGTCTCTCGATGATTTCAAAGCCATGGAAGAGACCGCCCACCTGCTGCGCTCCCCCGCCAATGCCCAGCAACTGCTGGAATCCATCGCCGCCCTGGGCACCGGCGCCGGCGAGGTCCACGAACTCCTCTCGTGCGACTGATCTTTGCTCCCAAGGCTTGGAAGGACTACCTCCACTGGCAGGAGCATGACCGCAGGATGCAGCAACGCATCAACCAACTGATCGAAGCGATCCGCCGTGAGCCCTTCAGCGGCATTGGCAAACCCGAGCCGCTGAAGCACGCCCTGGCGGGCTGGTGGTCCCGGCGAATCGATGGCGAACACCGGATCGTCTACCGCATCGAAGCGGGCGATCTTCTGATCGCTCAGCTGCGCTACCACTATTGAAACCAGACGCCCGTCAGGACTCCTCTCTACAGTCAAATCATCTCCATGAGACCCCATGAGCACCGACACCGTCAACGACCCCCGCGCCCTCACGATCGAGAACGTCGAGCGGGTGCTCGATGAACTGCGCCCCTATCTGATGGCCGATGGCGGCAACGTCGAGATCGTCGAGATCGACGGCCCCACCGTCAAGGTGCGTCTGCAGGGCGCCTGCGGCAGCTGCCCCAGCAGCACCATGACCCTCAAGATGGGCATCGAGCGCAAGCTGCGCGAGGCCATCCCCGAGGTGAACGAAGTCGTGCAGGTGCTCTGAGCCCCTCCCACGCGGCCTGCTCCAGCGCCGGTCCGTAGGCTGCACGCGCCTTTGCACCTGGAGCCGTGCTGGATCAGCGCCTGCTGCGCGACAACCCCGAGCTGATCGTCGAGCAGCTCGGGCGTCGAGGCATGGCTCTCGATCTCACGGCCCTGCAGTTGATCGCCCGCCAGGAACGCGATCTCGAGCAGCAGCGCAATGATCTGCAGGCCGAAGGCAACCGCATCGGCCGCCAGGTGGGCGAGCTGATCCGAGCCGGTGAAGGCCCCCACAGCCCCGAGGTGCAGACCCTGCGCGACCGGGGCAACACCATCAAGCAGCAGGTGGCGGTGCTCGAGGAGGAGGAGAAAGCCCTCGAAGTCCGCCTGCGCGAGCAGCTGCTCGCCTTCCCCAATCTCCCCTCCCCCCTCTGCCCCGAGGGTGCCGGCGAAGCCGAGAACGTGGAACGGCGGCGCTGGGGCACGCCCCGTCTGCCGGATGCCGATCAAGCTCCCCTCGAGGAGCACTGGCAGATCGCCGAACGCCTCGGCCTGATCGACAGCGAGCGCTCGGTGCGCATCGCCCAGAGCCGCTTCGTGACCCTGCTCGGAGCGGGCGCCCGGCTTGAGCGCGCCCTGATCAGTTTCATGCTCGATCAGCACAGCCGCCGCGGCTACCGCGAAGTGCTGCCGCCGATCCTGGTGAACAGCGCCAGCCTCACCGCCTCCGGCCAGCTGCCCAAGTTCGCCGAGGAAAGCTTCCGCTGCGCCGACGACGACCTCTGGCTCACCCCCACCGCCGAGGTGCCGATCACCTCCTTCCACCGCGATGAGCTGATCCCAGCCGAACAACTGCCCCTGCGCTACGCCGCCTACACCCCCTGCTTCCGCCGTGAGGCCGGCTCCTACGGCCGCGACACCCGCGGCCTGATCCGCCTGCACCAGTTCAACAAGGTGGAGTTGTACTGGTTCTGCCACCCCGATCAATCCGACGAGGCCCACGCCCAGCTCACCGCCGACGCCGAGGCGATCCTGCAGGCCCTGGAGCTGCCCTACCGGGTGATCGAGCTCTGCACCGGTGATCTGGGCTTCTCAGCCGCGCGCACCTTTGATCTGGAGGTGTGGCTGCCGGGTGCAGGCGCCTATCGGGAGATCTCCAGCTGCAGCACCTGCGGTGATTTCCAGGCGCGGCGCGCCTCGATCCGCTTCAAGGAGGGCAAGAAAACCCGCCTGCTGCACACCCTCAACGGCAGTGGCCTGGCGGTGGGCCGCACCATGGCCGCCCTGCTCGAAACCGGCCAGCAGGCCGACGGCAGCGTGCGCCTGCCCCAGGCCCTGGTGCCCTACATGGGCTGCGATCGCCTCACCAGCGAAACCTGAAGCGAACGCCCCACGCCTGAAAGCCCCAGAATGGCTGTCTTGCGCAACACAGCCTGAATGGGCGTTCTCACGGCACTGGCGATCCTGGCGGGCCTGATCGTGGTGCACGAAGCCGGCCACTTCTTCGCGGCCACCTGGCAGGGCATCCGCGTCAGCGGCTTCTCGATCGGCTTCGGGCCGGCCCTTCTGCAACGCCAGCGCCGCGGCGTGCAGTTCGCCCTGCGGGCGATCCCGCTCGGCGGATATGTGTCCTTCCCCGACGACGACGAGGACAGCGGCATCCCCAGCGACGATCCCGACCTGCTGCGCAACCGGCCCCTGGCCCAGCGCGCCCTGGTGATCGCCGCCGGGGTGATCGCCAACCTGCTGCTGGCCTGGGCTGTGCTGTTCGGTCAGGGCTTGGTGGTGGGCGTGCCCGCCGGCTTCAGTGCCACCCCCGGCGTGCTGGTGGCCGCGGTGCAGCCGGGCCAGGCCGCCGCCGCCTCCGGCCTGATTGCCGGTGATCGCATCCTCAGCCTCGGGGGTGTGCCGGTGGGTGGTGGCTCTCAGGCCGTGGTCGATCTGGTGGCCGACATCCAGCAGGCACCCGAGCGCACCCTGCTGATCGAAGCCGAGCGCGGCGGTGAAGCCCTCAGCCTGCGGCTCACCCCATCCGACCGCGACGGCATCGGCCGCATCGGCGCCCAGCTCCAGCCCAATGGCAGCGAAGTGTTCCGCCCCGCCAAAGGCCCCCTGGAACTGCTCGGTCAGACCAATCGCGTCTTCGTGCAGCTGATCCGCCGCACCGTCGATGGCTTCGTGGCCCTGGTCACCCACTTCGGTGAAACCGCTCCCCAGGTGTCGGGGCCTGTGAAGATCGTCGAGATGGGCGCCAGCCTGGCCCGCCAGGGCGGCAGCAGCCTGTTCGTCTTCGCCGCACTGATCTCGATCAACCTGGCGGTGCTCAATGCCCTGCCCCTGCCCCTGCTCGATGGCGGTCAGTTCGCCCTGCTCCTGCTCGAAGGCCTGCGTGGCCGCCCCCTGCCCGACCGCCTGCAGCTGGCCTTCATGCAATCGGGCTTCCTGTTGCTGATGGGGCTGAGCGTGGTGCTGATCGTCAAGGACACCAGCCAGCTCTCGGTGGTGCAGCAACTGCTCGGCCGCTGAGGTGCCCCGGTTTGCCACAGCCCGCCAGCGGACTCCCCTGATCCTGGAGCGCCTGGCGCTCCACTACCCCCACGCCACCTGCTCCCTCAACTGGCGCACCCCCTGGGAGCTGCTGGTGGCCACCATGCTCTCGGCCCAGTGCACCGACGAGCGGGTCAACCTGGTCACCCCGGCCCTGTTCGAGCGCTTCCCCGATGCCGCCGCCGCCGCCGCGGTCAGCTCCAGCGAGGTGGAGCCCTACGTGAAGTCCACCGGCTTCTTCCGCAACAAGGCGAAGAACATTGTTTCTGCCTCACAGCTGTTGATCGAGCGCCATGGCGGCGCGGTGCCGGCCTCGATGGAGGAGCTGCTGGAGCTGCCGGGGGTGGCGCGCAAGACGGCCAACGTGGTGCTGGCCCATGCCTTCGGCATCAACGCCGGCGTCACGGTCGACACCCATGTGCGGCGGCTGAGCAACCGGCTCGGGCTCACCCGCCAGAGCGATCCGCGCCGGATCGAGCCCGACCTGATGAAGCTCGTGCCCCAGCCGGAATGGGAGAACTTCTCGATCCGGCTGATCTTCCATGGCCGCGCCGTCTGCAACGCCCGCAAGCCCCTGTGCGCGGGCTGCCCCCTCGCCGATCTCTGCCCCAGCCATCCCACGCGCTAAGCTTCCTCCTCACCGAAAGAAGTGCAGCAGCCGCATGGCGAAGAAGTCGATGATCGCGCGGGATGTGAAGCGCAAAAAAATCGTGGCTCGCTTCGCCGACAAGCGCGCGGCCCTCAAGGCTGCCTTCGAAGCGGCTGCCGATCCGATGCAGCGCCTGGAAATCCACCGCAAGATCCAGAATCTGCCCCGCAACAGCGCCCCCACCCGCGTGCGCAACCGCTGCTGGGCCACCGGTAAGCCCCGCGGCGTCTACCGCGATTTCGGTCTTTGCCGCAACCAGCTGCGCGAGCGCGCCCACAAGGGTCTGCTGCCCGGTGTCACCAAATCGAGCTGGTAAGCCCGCCTGGCTTCTGCCTGCATGAGGGCGAGGGTGGCCAGGCGCCACCCTTTTTTGTGCATTCAGGCCCCCGCAGGCCCGAATGCGAGAATGGAGAGTGATAAAAAACGGACATAAGACGAAGTGCCAGGACAGATTCAGACGATCTCCTTCGACGGTCGGGAGATCAAGCTGACCACAGGCTTGTATGCCCCCCAGGCCGGGGGTTCGGTATTGATCGAATGCGGGGACACCGCCGTGCTGGTCACGGCAACCCGCGCCAAGGGCCGCGAAGGGATCGACTTCCTCCCCCTCACCTGTGACTACGAAGAGCGCCTCTACGCCGCCGGCCGCATCCCCGGCAGCTTCTTCCGCCGTGAAGGCCGCCCCCCCGAGCGGGCCATCCTCACCACCCGCCTGATCGATCGCCCCCTGCGGCCCCTGTTCCCCTCCTGGTTGCGCGACGACCTGCAGGTGGTGGCCACCTGTCTGTCGCTGGATGAACGGGTGCCGCCCGATGTGCTGGCGGTCACCGGCGCCTCGATCGCCACCCTGCTGGCGAAGATCCCCTTCAGCGGCCCGATGGCCGCCGTGCGCGTCGGCCTGCTCGGCGACGACTTCGTGCTCAACCCCAGCTACCGCGAGATCGAGCGCAGCGAGCTGGATCTGGTGGTGGCCGGCACCCCGTCCGGTGTGGTGATGGTGGAAGCGGGCGCCAACCAGCTGCCCGAACAGGACGTGATCGAGGCGATCGACTTCGGCTACGAAGCCGTGGGTGAACTGATCAAGGCCCAGCAGACTCTGCTTGCTGAGCTGGGCATCGAGCAGGTGTTCCCCGAAGCCCCTGAGCAGGACCCCGCCCTGCCGACATTCCTGGAGCAGGAATGCGGCGCCGGCATCGGTGAAGTGCTCAAGCAGTTCTCCCTCACCAAGGCCGAGCGCGACAGCCAGCTCGATGCCATCAAGGCAGAGGTGGCCGGCAAGATCGCCAGCCTCTCCGAAGACGACCCCATTCGTGTGGCCGCCGCCGGCAAGGCCCTGGGCAACACCTACAAGGGCATCACCAAGAAGCTGATGCGCGCCCAGATCCTCACCGAGGGCAAGCGGGTCGATGGCCGCAACCTCGATGAGGTGCGCCCGATCAGCGCCGCCGTGGGTGTGCTGCCCAAGCGGGTGCATGGCTCGGGCCTGTTCCAGCGCGGGCTCACCCAGGTGCTCTCCACCGCCACCCTCGGCACCCCCAGCGATGCCCAGGAGATGGACGATCTCAACCCCATGGGTGAGAAGACCTACCTGCACCACTACAACTTCCCCCCCTACTCCGTCGGTGAAACCCGGCCGATGCGCTCCCCCGGCCGCCGCGAGGTGGGCCACGGCGCCCTCGCTGAGCGGGCGATCGTGCCCGTGCTTCCCCCCAAGGAATCCTTCCCCTACGTGCTGCGGGTCGTCTCTGAGTGCCTCAGCTCCAACGGCTCCACCTCGATGGGCTCGGTCTGCGGCAGCACCCTGGCCCTGATGGATGCCGGCGTTCCCCTCAAGGCCCCCGTGAGCGGCGCCGCCATGGGCCTGATCAAGGAGGGCGATGAGGTGCGCATCCTCACCGACATCCAGGGCATCGAGGATTTCCTCGGTGACATGGACTTCAAGGTGGCCGGCACCGAGAAGGGCATCACCGCCCTGCAGATGGACATGAAGATCAGCGGTCTGGCGGTGAGCACCATCGCTGAGGCCGTCAACCAGGCCCGCCCGGCCCGGCTGCACATCCTCGAGAAGATGCTCGAGGCGATCGGCAAACCCCGTGATGTGCTCTCCCCCCATGCCCCCCGCCTGCTCAGCTTCCGCATCGACCCGGAACTGATCGGCACCGTGATCGGCCCCGGCGGCCGCACGATCAAGGGCATCACCGAGCGCACCAACACCAAGATCGACATCGAGGACGGCGGCATCGTCACGATCGCCAGCCACGACGGCGCCGCCGCCGAGGAAGCCCAGCGGATCATCGAGGGTCTCACCCGTCGCGTCAGCGAAGGGGAGATGTTCAACGGCTCCGTCACCCGGATCATCCCGATCGGTGCCTTCGTCGAGATCCTCCCCGGCAAGGAGGGCATGATCCACATCTCCCAGCTATCCGAAGCCCGGGTGGAGAAGGTGGAAGATGTGATCAAGGTGGGCGATGCCGTGACCGTGCGGGTGCGCGAAATCGACAACCGCGGCCGCATCAACCTCACCCTGCGGGGCGTGGCCCAGGAAACGGTGCCGGTGGCCTGATCGCCCCCTGCTGATCGGCAAATCCCCTCAGCTGGGGGGATTCAGGAAAGGCTCTGACTGGCCGGTCCTGAATCCCCCCAGGGAATCCACTTCAGCCAGCCATGGCAGGGAAGAGAATTGCCTGCTCAGAACTGCAGGTTGTTCCCAACCGTCAGGATCTGAAGAGTGGGGTCAAAGGCGGGATCTCCCAGCTCCCTCTCAATATTGGGATCCCATACATATACGTCAGCTCCGATGATTGTGGTCACACCGATCTCAGGACCAAGCTGACGAAACCCTTCAGCATCCAGCAGTGGGCGACCTTCTGAATCCGTGAGAATTTCAAAGCGGCGGAGCTCCACACCGTTGGAAACCTGCGTGTAAGTGATCACGTTGTCGTAGGGACCAACGTTAAAAATCAGCACCTTATCGCCTTCAGCGGCATTGAAATCCTCGATGCGATCATTGCCGCGAGAGAGGGCAAAGCGATCAGCGCCGGGGCCACCGAAAAGGCGATCATCGCCGAGGTTGCCATTGAGGAAATCATCGCCATTGTCGCCGTAGAGCCAGTCGTCGCCCTGACCTCCGGCAAGCGAATCGAAGCCGGCCCCACCACGCAGGGTGTCGTTGCCGGCGTTGCCCCGCAGCACATCATCCAGCTGACGGCCCAGCAACAGGTCGTCGCCCGCCAGGCCTCGGATCGTGTCCATGCCCTCGCTCCCGGTGAGGGTGTCGTTGCCCTCGGTGCCGGTGATCTCCTGCCCCACCAGAAAATTCTCACTCAGCGCTGGATCAACAAACGCCGGCTGGCCCAGCTCGGCCAGAAACTGGTTGAGGATCTGCTGGGCCTGCAGAACCTCGAGGGCAGGATCCAGCATGGGCGCGCTCAGTGTTCCAGAAGGCTAGCGAGCGGCCAACGGGGGTTCAATCCCAGCCTCCCGGCCCAGGTCATCGGGCAGAAGCCAGCAGGCCAGCACAGGCTGTCGGCTCCGCCTGATCAAAACCCTCTTGCAGGCTCATCTGGCCGGATGAACGCTGCAGACAGCCAACCATGGTTTTGCCCGCAAAGTCCCTGGAAGGCAGGCCCACCGCCTTAAGCCGGTAGCTATGCGGACTGGTTTCGAGGGTATAGGCAAACGGTCCCGCAGAGGGGTTGTCAATGGAGACTCCACCCTGAACCTGGGCCATCTGCAACTGCTGGCGAATCGCGGTGCGCAGCGTCAGTTCAGTGAGGCGATCCCGGAACAGGCTGGAGATATGCAAGCAAGCAACAAGAACAAGCGTCAATCCAAGGCCATAAAGCATGACGCCTTGAACGAAACCGACATCGGCAGATTCATCGACGTGAGAACGTCCCCTGGCGCAGTGGGCAACGCTGGAGTGGTAACTGGGTGGTGGCGAATGGGCGAGGTGAAACAGAAACGCGTGACAGGCCATGGAAAGCCCTCAGTCATTGATCAAACCGTAATCACCTGCTTGTCAACAGGTGGTCTTCCCTGCTACCAGCAAGCTTGCTGATAGTCATTCTCAGGCTAGCTTCACACCACAAAGCCCGGATCGATCCGCGCCATGGCGGCAGCAGCCCGCTCGCACAGCTCCGCATGGGACAGGCCATGGCTGGCGATCAGGCAGCCCGCCTGCAGTCCGTCGCCGTTGTTGTACCGGAGGGGGCGGCCATCGGCATGGCTGAACGCACCACCTGCCGCCCGCAGCACCGCCTCCGGCGCCGCCATGTCCCAGTCCTTGGGAGCGCTGCGGCCCGAGAGCGAGAGGTAGAGGTCGGTTTCACCGCGCAGGATCGTGGCCACCTTGCAGCCCACGCTGCCCACCGCCAGCGAGGAGCCCAGGTCCAGGGCCTGCACCAGCTGCTCCAGCCGCTGGTCGCGGTGGTTGCGGCTGGCCACCAGCACCAGCTCAGCCGGTTCGCGGCGTTCGCTCAGCTGGGGCGCAAAGCGCTCACCGGCCGGATTCTCCCGCCAGGCTCCCCCGATCAGATCCTCAGCCGCCGCCCCCACCAGACCGAACCAGAGCTCCTCCTTCTCGGGCAGCAGCACCACGCCGAGCACCGGCTGGCGTTGGTGCACCAGCGCCAGATGCACCGCATACTCACCGGTGCCCTGCAGGAAATCCCTGGTGCCGTCCAGCGGGTCAAGGATCCAGAGCCAGTCGGCCTCCAGGGGCACCCCAGCGCTGAGCTGCTCCTTGGCGGTCTCCTCACTCAGCAGGGTCCAGGGGGCGTCTGGGAAGGCCTGGGCGAGACCCTCGAGCAGGTGCCGGTTCACCGCCAGATCGGCCGCCGTCACCGGCCCCTCGCCACCCTCATCCACGCTCAGCGCCGCTCCGTAGCCGAAGGGGGGCTGTTCGCCGCGCGCGTAGGCCCTAAGAATCGCCGCCGACTCCCAGCAGAGGCGCCGCAACAGCGCCAGCAGCTCCTCCAGATCGAGGCCGGCGGGCAGGCAGCAGGGGGCAGCCATCATGGATACGGCCAGGGTCGGACAGAGCCGCATTGTGGAGCAAGCCAGCGAGCCCGCAGCCGGGGTGCTGTACCTGGTGGGAACACCGATCGGCAACCTCGGCGATCTCTCCCCCCGGGCCCGGCGGGTGCTGGAGGGGGTCGACCGGATCGCCTGCGAAGACACGCGCCACAGCGGCCAGCTGCTGGCCGGCCTGGGTATCCGCAGCCGCCTGCTCAGCTTTCACCAGCACAACCAGACCGCCCGTATCCCCGAGCTGCTCGCAGACCTGGCTGCAGGGGAAAGCCTGGCGGTGATCAGCGATGCGGGTCTGCCGGGCATCTCCGATCCAGGCGAAGCCCTGGTGGCGGCCGCCCGCGCCGCCGGCCATCCGGTGATCTGCGTGCCTGGCCCCTGCGCCGTGACCACGGCCCTGGTGAGCAGCGGCCTTCCCAGCGGCCGCTTCTGCTTCGAGGGATTCCTGCCGGCCAAGGCCGGCCTGCGCCGCCAGCGGCTGCAGGAGCTGGCGGCTGAGCAGCGCACCCTGGTGTTCTTCGAGGCACCCCACCGGCTGATCGAGCTGCTCGACGACCTGCTCACCACCCTGGGTGACAGGCCATTGCAGGTGGCGCGGGAGCTGACCAAACGCCATGAGCAGCAGATCGGACCCAGCGTCAGCGCCGCCCTGGAGCACTTCCGGCGGGTGCCGCCCCGGGGCGAATGCACCCTGGTGCTGGGCGGCGCGGCACCGGAGCAACCACCCCTGCTCAGCGACGCCGAGCTGACCCAGGAGTTGCGCGAGAAGGTGGCCGCAGGCCTGAGCGCCAGTGATGCGGCTCGCCAGCTCGCGGCTGAAACCGGCCTCTCCCGCCGCAGCCTCTACGCCCTGTTGCACCAGCCGGAGTGAAAACGGGCGTTCAGGCCTGCTCTGGCCCTGAGCTGGATGGGTCATGCTGAAGGCCGAGCTGCCCCACTCCCCTCCGCCCTGGCCATGCTGCTGCGCCTGCGCCTGTTGCTCACCAGCCTCGGTGGCGGATTGCTGCTGCTGGTGATCCTCTGCCTCGGCGCCCAGAACCTGGAGGAGCGCCCCAGCCTGCGGCTGGGCATCGGGCGCAGCGCCCCCCTGCCCAGCGGCTTCCTGGTGGGGCTGGCCCTGGCGGCTGGGGTGATCAGCGGCGGCAGCGCCACCGCCCTGCTGCTGCCGCGCAGGGATCAGCCGCCGGGGAGGGCGTAGAGCGCCCCTTCCAGCACCACCCGGGTGATGCCCTGCCCCACCAGGTAGGTGGCCGTGCGCTGAATCACCTGGCTGTCGGGCATCTTGATCACCCGCTGGGTACGGCCGCACTGACGCTTGGCCTGGCGCGGATTGGCGAACACCACCAGGGCCTGGCGCGCCTGTTCGTCGTCGGGGAGGGCGCCGAGCTCGGGGAAATCACTGAGCGGGCGAGCCTGCAGCTCCACCGTCTTGTCCACCAGCATGTACAGGCTGGTGGGCAGGGGAGCGTTCTCCAGCGGCTGGCAGACCACCGCCGAACCCTGCTGCAGCCCCGAACCGAGGTTGGCGCCCGCCATCACCGGCACCATCGTGAACACATTGCCTTCCGCGTCGGTGTCATCACCGTCGTCGTCGCCGTCGCTCTCGCCGTCGTCGCCCTCGGCATCGTCGCCGAAATCATCAGCGTCATCGATCGCCAGCACACTGGGGCCGGAGCCGTCCTCGTCGGTGTCGGGCTCGATCTCCACCAGATCGAAGTCGGCGTCGGCCTCGAACAGTTCGGCCGCTGGCAATTCTGCCTCGGGCGGTTTGGCCTCGGACAGCTCGACCTCTGAAAGTTCTGGTTCAGAAAGATCGGCCTCTTGCAGATCGGCGGCTGCAGGCGCCAGGGGCAGTGGCATCTCCTGCTGATCCAGCAGCTCCGCGGGGCGGCCGCGCTCTTTTTTGAGCTGCTCGTAGAGCTCGGGGGTGAAGGCACCCTTCACCACCCGGGTCACGGTGTTGGGGCTGCAGCCGAAGCTGTCGGCCAGGGCCGCACCGGACTCACCAGCCCGCCACCGCTGCACCAGCTCCTGTTTCTGGGCGTCACTGAGCCGGGAGGCCGCCATTGAGCTAATTGCGCAGCAGCCCAATCTAGGCTGATGCAGTGGGCCGTTAGCTCAGCTGGATAGAGCATGCGACTTCTAATCGCACGGTCGCTGGTTCGAATCCAGCACGGCCCGTTCACCCACCCACCGGCGCCTGGCGCTCCAGAGGCCACACCAGCATTCCCTGACTGGATTCCATTTCGGTAGCAGCAACGCCGAACTTGCCGGCGATCTGTCAACAATCTTGATAAATCCATTGAATTCGAGAGGCCCGCCCCATGGCCCTCACACGACGCGTCGAACTGGTGCCGCTGGAGCGCACTTCCTCAGGCAATGCCCTCTTCAGCCAGGCCCAGCCCAGCGACGAGACCCTGATCGCCGATCTGGCACCGCATCAGCCCGTCTCGCTCTTCTGCCACCGCCGCCAGACCGATCAGCTGATCCTCCTGCGCGGTTCGCTTGAGCTGGTGGTGCTGGAGGACGGCCGGCTCGTGCGCATTCCCCTGCGGGAAGACGAACCCCTGCTGGTACGCATCCCCCCGGGCGTTCCCCACGGGGCAGTCAACAGCAGCCGCCACTACGCCACGGTGGTGAATGCCGTGCTGCGTCACGGCCCGCCCGACCCGCGCGACTACCGGCCGCGGCCCCTGCCCCACAGCCTGCGGGGCCAGTGGCAGCAGCTCATGGGCGTGCCCGCGCCAGCAGATCCTCCGCAGCCGGCAGGCGCAGCCGATCCGCCCAGCCCAGGCGCTCGAGGCCGCGGATGAAAACGTAGGTGGGATCAGGCAGCTGCCTGATGCGGCCGCCTCGCACCCCGTAGCCCTGCCGCACCGACCACTGGCAGGCGTGATGCAGGTTGTGCCAGCCCTCACCGAGGGTGATCAGTGCCACCCAGCCGTTGTTGCGGCTCATGTCGTTGGTGATGAACGGCCGCTCCCCGGCCAGGTGGGCCAGAGAATTCACCGTGGCCACCCCGTGGAAGAGCACGGTGGTGCTCAGGAAGAAGGCCGCCAGCCACTCCAGTCCGCCCAGGGCGTAGGACAACCCGCCCAGGGCCAGCAGCGGCACGAAATGCAGGCGATCGATCAGCCTGAGCACCGGATCGGCCTCAACGTCGGCGGGCAACCGCTCCGGGAAGAACGTGGGCGCCAGCAGCCAGCCCACCTGCGAGCGCCAGAATCCACCGAGGCCCGCCTGGGGCTTCAGGGGCGAATGGGGATCGAGGTCGGTGTCCACATGGCGATGGTGGGCCAGGTGATGGGCCTTCCACCAGCTCGGTCCCATCTGCCCCGCCGAGGCCCCCACAAGGGAACCGATCCAGTGCACCGGCCTGGGCGCCCGGTAGCTGCCATGGGTGATCAGGCGGTGATAGATCGCGGTGGTGGCCAGCATCCGGATCAGGTAAAGCGCCAGCGCCCAGGCCGCGGCCGCCAGGCTCAGCCCGGTGACCAGCAGCAGCAGGCAACCGAGGTGCGACACCACGATGAAGACCGGGCCCAGTGCATAGAGAAAGCGAGTACGACCGCTGTTCAGGGGGAACTTCTGTAAAGAGAAGTTCACGTTAGGCGCTGGCCCCGGTTACGGAGACTCAGGCTGCCAGAGCCGCGGCCACCGCCGGGTTGCTGTACCAGCTGCGCACACCCTCACGCACCGGGATCAGGCCCAGCTCGGCGCGCAGCTCCTCGAGGTCCTGCCCCATGCGCTCCTCCCAGATCACCGGGAAGAGCCGCTGGGCAGCGGCACCGGTATCGAGGCCATCCACGATCAGCCGCAGAATGGCCCTGGCCGTGCGTGCCTGGTCCTCAACGGTGCTCAGTTCGGCGGCGGGGGTGCTGCCCATCAGCCAGCTGAGCATCAGCGACACCAGATCGGTGAAGCCCAGACCGGGATGGTTGAACTGGCCCACGCTGATGCTGATCACACCGATCTCCCCGTAGTTGTCGAGGCTGTAGCCGCTGAGGATGTGGTGGAGATCGTGCGTGGCGAACACCCGGTAATTGATGTAGTCGGCTTCGGTCTCCAGGTTGTTGTAGAAGGCTGGTTCAGGGAAGAAGTTGATGTCGTAGCCGTGGGCGTTGAGCACCGTGGCGTAGGTGTGTCCGAGCGTGCCCTTGGGCAAGGCGGCCAGGGCCTCCACGTCGTAGGGGCCGCAGAGCCGGCGTTCCTTGATCAGGGCGGCGGAGGCCGGGTCCTTCTGCAGGATCCGGGTGCACAGCTTCATAGGGTTCGACTCCCGCAACCGATGGGACAGCAGAAACACATTCCCCGCGTCCTTGCCGCCCCCCACCGCCAGGTCGACGAGTTCGAGAAAGTCCTGCAGGTTGTGCTGGGCGGCGATCGAGTTGAGGTAGCGGAAACCCATGGCGTGTGGCGCAATGTGGAGCGTTGAAGCTTTGGAGCAGGCTGGCGGTCGTGGCGAGCCCTTCTGACCTGGAGATGACGGCCTGATCTGGCCTGTCAGCCGCGATCCTGATCGATCCGGTCGCCCATACCGGTGCTGTGGTTCCAGCCGGTAGCGCGAACGGCATCAGGCCGATGTCAGCAATCCCCCGCACGCCCCCCCAGCTGAATGCCTGCGGCCGAAACCGTGGCTAACAAATGGTTGGAGTGCGGAAAAGCGCATGACCGCAACCAGCCCCGCCCGACCCGCCGCATCCAAGCCATCTCTTTCGGCCGAGGAGATCGCCAGCCGCAAGATTGCCCAGGTCATCCGCCGGCATGGGGCCCAGCCCGATGCCCTGATCGAGGTGCTCCACCAGGTCCAGGAGATCCATGGCTATCTCCCGAAACAGGCTCTTGATCAGGTGGCCCGCCAGCTGCGGATGCCCCTGAGCCGGGTCTACGGAGTGGCCAGCTTCTATCACCTCTTCACGCTGGAGCCCCCCACCCCCCACCGTTGCGCCGTCTGCCTGGGCACAGCCTGTTTCGTCAAAGGGGGGGCCGACGTCGCTGCCCGCCTCGAGCAACGGCTCGGGGTGAAGCTCGATGACCCGGCCGGCAACGGCATCTGGGCCGTCCAGCACGTGAGCTGCCTTGGTGCCTGCGGCCAGGCGCCGGTGCTGGTTGTCGACGGTGTGCTGGTCACGAAGCTGCCGATCGATCAGCCCGAGGCCCTCGATGCCGTTCTCGAGAGCACGGGCATGCCGGCAGCAGGAGCGGTGCCCGCATGAGCAGCTCTGGCTCAACCACCCCTGCCCGTCAGCTGCGCTGCTGCGGGGCCAGCGGCTGCCGCAGCGCCGGCAGCGAGGAGCTGCAGGCCGCTCTGGAAGCGGCCCGGGATGCCGCAGGCCACACGGCCCAGGAGCTTGCGATCAAACCGGTGGGCTGCCTGCGGCTGTGCGGCAGGGGGCCCCTGGTGGCCTGCGACGGCCCCGGCGGCACCACCCTCTATGGCGCCGTTCCACCCACCGAGGCGGGCGCCCTGATCGAGGCCGCCCGCAACGACGACCACGGCAGCGGCGACAACGGCAACGACATCCTTCAGGCCAGCCGGCTTGACGCCCAGCTGCCCTTCTTCGCCCTGCAATCGTCCGTGGTGCTGGAAGGCTGCGGCCAGGTGGATCCCGAGTCGATCGACGATGCGATCGCCTTCGGGACCTACAGCCAGCTGCGCCGCTGCCTGCATGAACTCACCCCGGAGGAGGTTCGTGAGCAGGTGAAGCTCAGCGGTCTGCGCGGACGGGGAGGCGGGGGCTACCCCACGGGCCTGAAGTGGGACACGGTGGCCCTGCAGCCGCCCGGTCCCCGCTACGTGGTCTGCAACGCAGACGAAGGCGATCCCGGTGCCTTCATGGACCGCAGTGTGCTCGAGAGCGACCCTCACCGGCTGCTGGAGGGTCTCGCCATCGCGGCCTATGCCGTCGGTGCCGACCGGGGCTACGTCTATGTCCGCGCCGAATACCCCCTGGCGGTCGAGCGGCTGCGCAAGGCCCTGCAGCAGGCCCGGCGCGCCGGGCTGCTCGGCAACGGCATCGACGGCACCTCCTTCGCTCTCACGATCGAGGTGCGTGTCGGGGCGGGCGCCTACGTCTGCGGCGAAGAAACCGCCCTGCTGCAGTCGATCCAGGGGCAGCGAGGCATGCCCAGGCCCCGCCCCCCCTACCCAGCCCAGTCCGGGCTGTGGGGCGCGCCCACCCTGATCAACAACGTCGAGACGATCGCGGCCGTGCCGGTGATCCTGCGCGAAGGCGGCGACTGGTATGCCGCGATGGGGACGGCCGGCAGCAAGGGCACCAAGGTGTTCGCGCTCTCCGGCGCCGTGACCAACACCGGTCTGGTGGAGGTGCCGATGGGGACCACCCTGCGCAGCGTCGTGGAGGTGATCGGCGGCGGCGTCCCCGACGGCACACCGATCAAGGCCGTCCAGACCGGCGGCCCCTCCGGAGGCTGCATCCCCGCCGAGCTGCTCGATACACCCGTCGACTACGAAAGCCTGATGGAACTGGGTTCGATGATGGGCTCGGGCGGCATGGTGGTGATGGGAGAAACCACCTCGATGCCGGAAGTGGCGCGCCACTTCATGCGCTTCAGCGTCAACGAAAGCTGCGGCAAGTGCGTGCCGTGCCGTGCCGGCACCGTGCAGCTCGCCCAGTTGCTCGACAGATTCGTCGAGCGGCGCGCCAGCCCCGCCGACATGGCGAAGCTCGATGCGCTGTGCCGCATGGTGAAGGCCACCAGCCTCTGCGGCCTCGGCCAGTCAGCTCCCAACCCGGTGCTCAGCACCCTCCGCTACTTCCGCCACGAATACGAAGCGGCCTGCCGTCAGCCCGCCCTGTGTGAGCAGCCATGAGCGTCATCACTCTCAGCGTGAACGGCAAGGAGGTCGCCATCCCGGAGGGTGCCAGCCTGCTGGAAGCCACCCGAGCCGCCGGGGTGGAGATTCCCCTGCTCTGCCACCTCGACGGGCTCGAACCGGTGGGGGCCTGCCGGCTGTGTCTGGTGGAGGTGGAGGGAAGCAACCGGCTCATGCCCGCCTGCACCACCGCCGCCAGCGAGGGGATGGCGATCCATACCCACACCCACCAGCTGCTCGACTACCGCCGCATGGCCGTGGAGCTGTTCTTCGCGGAAGGCAACCACGTCTGCGCCTTCTGCGTGGCCAACGGCAACTGTGAACTGCAGAACGTGGCCGTGCAGGTGGGCATGGACCACTCCCGCTTCCCTTATCAATACCCCCAACGCGTCGTGGACGCCTCCCATCCCCTCTTCGCCATCGACCACAACCGCTGCATCCTCTGTACCCGCTGCGTGCGGGTCTGCGATGAGATCGAAGGGGCGCACGTCTGGGACGTGGGCAGCCGCGGCAGCCATTGCCACATCGTGGCCGGGCTGGATCAGCCCTGGGGAGAGGTGGAGGCCTGCACCAACTGCGGCAAGTGTGTCGACGTCTGTCCCACCGGGGCCATCTTCCACAAGGAAGACACCACCGCCGAGAAGCTGCGCCACAGCGACCGCCCCGCCCTGCTCAAGGCCGCCCGCGACGAGCACGTCTGGAGAAACCAATGACCAGCCCCGACCAATCGGCGCCTGAGCCATCCGCCGCAGGGCTCCCGGATCGACCCAAGCTGCGGCTGGCCACGGTCTGGCTGGCGGGCTGCTCGGGCTGCCACATGTCTTTTCTGGATCTCGACGAATTTCTCTTCGATCTGGCCGCTGTGGCCGATGTGGTGTTTTCACCCGTGGGGATCGACACCAAGACCTACCCCGAGAACGTCGATGTGTGCCTGGTGGAGGGCGCGGTAGCCAACGTGGACAATCTCGAGCTGGCCCGCATCGTGCGCCAGCGCACGCGGCTGGTGATCTCGTTCGGTGACTGCGCCGTCACCGCGAACGTGCCGGGTCTGCGCAACCTCTGGGCCAGCGCCGATGGCAGCAGTCAGCAGGCAGTGCTGGAGCGGGGCTACCTCGAACTGGCTGACACCGGAGCCCAGCTCCCCTTCGCCCCCGGCATCGTGCCCGAGCTGCTGCCACGGGTGCTGCCCCTGCATGAGGTGATCGCCGTCGACCTGTTCCTGCCCGGTTGCCCACCCTCGGCCCAGCGGATCAAGGAGGCGATCGCCCCGCTGCTGGCCGGAGAACGGCCGGTGATGGAAGGGGCCGAGATGATCCGATTCGGCTGATGGAGTCCCGTCCCCCCGCTGCTGCCGCCATGACCCGCACCGTCGTCATCGATCCGGTCACCCGCATCGAAGGGCACGCCAAGATCACCCTCCACCTCGATGCCGCCGGCCACCTGATCGACACCCGCTTCCACGTGGTGGAATATCGCGGCTTCGAGAAGTTCTGCGAGGGCCGCCCGTTCACCGAGATGGCGGGCATCACCGCCCGCATCTGCGGCATCTGCCCGGTGAGCCACCTGCTCTGCGCCGCCAAGACCGGCGACAAGCTCCTGGCGGTGCAGATCCCCCCGGCCGCCGACAAGCTGCGGCGCCTGCTCAACCTGGCCCAGCTCACCCAGAGCCACGCCCTTTCCTTCTTCCACCTCAGCAGCCCCGACTTCCTGCTGGGCTGGGAGAGCGATCCGGCGAAGCGCAATGTCTTCGGGCTGATGGCGGCCGATCCCGATCTGGCCCGGGCCGGCATCCGCCTGCGGCAGTTCGGCCAGCAGATCCTGGAACTGCTCGGCGGTCGCAAGATCCACTCCGCCTGGGCGGTCCCCGGCGGCGTGCGCACGCCCCTCAGTGTCGAAGCGAAGGACTGGATCCTGGATCGCCTCCCCGAAGCGAAGGCCACCATCACCCTGGCGCTCGATCTCTACAAGACCCTCCTGGATGGCCCGCTGCGGAAGGAGCAGCGGGTGTTCGGTGATTTCCCCAGCCTGTTCATGGGTCTGGTGACCCCGGATGGCAGGTGGGAACACATCGATGGGATGCTGCGCTTCCGCGCCCCCGACGGCACGATCGTGGCGGATGGCCTCAGCGAGGACGACTACGCCTCCTTCCTCGGGGAAGCGGTGGAACCCTGGAGCTACCTCAAGTTCCCCTACTACAAACCCCTGGGATACCCGGATGGGATCTACCGGGTGGGCCCCCTGGCCCGGCTCAATGTCTGCGATTCAATCGGCACCCCCTGGGCCGACCGGGAACTCGAGGAGTTGCGCGACCGCAGCGGCCGGGTGGCCACCAGCTCCTTCGCGTATCACCATGCCCGGTTGGTGGAGATCGTGGCCTGCCTCGAAGCGATCGAGCAGCTGGTGAATGATCCGGAGTGCAGAAACGGCCGGGTCCGCTCCCGCGCCAGCCTCAACCGCAACGAGGCGGTGGGGGTGAGTGAGGCGCCGCGCGGCACCCTCTTTCACCACTACCAGGTGAATGACGACGGCCTGCTGACCCGGGTCAACCTGATCATTGCCACCGGCCAGAACAATCTGGCGATGAACAAGACCGTCCACCAGATCGCCAGGGAGTACATCCCTGATCCGGTGCCGGCCGGCACCGAGATTCCCGAGGCGATGCTCAATCGGGTCGAGGCGGGCATCCGCTGCTTCGACCCCTGCCTCTCCTGCTCAACCCATGCGGCGGGGCAGATGCCCCTGCACCTGCAGCTCCTGGCAGCCGACGGGCAGATCCTGGCCGAACGCCGGCGTTGAGCAGGCCGGCGTTGGGCAGGCTGGTGATCGGCATCGGCAACCCCCTCCGCGGCGACGATGGGGTGGGCTGGCATCTGGCCGGAACACTGGCTGATCGTTCCGATCGGACTGATCCTTCCGATCTGACCGCCCTGATGGTGCATCAGCTCACACCGGAGCTGGCCGCCGATCTGGTCGACCGCAGCGGGGTGCTGTTCATCGATGCCTGGCTGGCTGCCGCGGCGGATCCAGCGGGAGCGGCCCGACCGCAGCTGCGCCCGGTGCCCTCCGCAGCGACGGGGCCTGGCAGCGGCAGCCATCACCTGGAGCCGGGGGCCCTGGTGGCGCTGGCCGACCTCCTGTTCGACAGCCGCCCCGCAGCCACGATCCTGCTGGTGCCGGCCTTCGCGTTCCCCCATGGACCGGCGATGAGCCCGTCCCAGCGTGCCCTGCTGCCCGAGGCCCGGCGCCTGCTCCACACCTGGCTCGACCACTCCCTTGCATGAACTGAGCCTGATGGAAGCGGTCCGTGATCTCGCTCTCGAGCGGGCAGGGGAGCATCACGCCCGCCGCATCAGCACGATCACCCTGCGGATCGGCAGCCTGGCGGGCGTGGAGCCGGACGCGCTGCGCTTCGCCTTCGACGTGGTGATGGCGGGAACCCTGGGCGAGGGGGCCGCCCTGGTGATCGAATCGATTCAGGCCCAAGCCTTCTGCGCCGTCTGCCACCAGACGTTCCCGGCCCATGACGGGGTCTGCGAATGTCCGGACTGTGGCGCGATCAGTCGGGAGCTGGTTCAGGGGCGGGAGCTGCAGCTCGCCTCGCTGGATCTCGACTGCGGCGACGATCCGCAGCTGCCTTGAGGTGTCGATGACATTCCCTCCGCGCATGGCAGCTCCTGCATGCGCTGCCTAGCGTCTGATCGGGCCCTGTATCGCTGCGAGCCCTTCACCGTCCGCCGCCTGGGGAGTCCGCCGCCGATGTGCCTCGACTGCAACTGTGGCGCCCCCACCCATACACACGCCCACCCCACCGCAAAGGAGCAGCCATCCGCCCACACCCATCTGGAACTGGGACAGGATCTGCTTAGCCGCAATGACACCCAGGCCGCGGCCAACCGATCGCGATTCGGGGCCGCGGGCGTGCCGGTGATCAATCTGCTGTCGTCGCCGGGTTCGGGCAAGACCGCTCTGCTGGAGCGCATGGCCCGCGACTGGGGCGCCAGCCATCGGATCGCGGCGGTGGTCGGTGATCTGGCGACCGACAACGATGCCAGACGCCTGCGGAACGCGGGACTGCGGGCGATCCAGATCACCACCGGCCAGGCCTGTCACCTGGAAGCGGGGATGGTGCAAAAAGCCCTGGCGACGCTCGAATCGGACGGCATCGATCTGGCTGCGCTGGATCTGCTGGTGATCGAGAACGTGGGCAATCTGGTCTGCCCCTCGGCCTACGACCTGGGCGAGAGCATGCGGGTGGTGATGCTGTCGGTGACGGAAGGGGAGGACAAACCCCTGAAATATCCGGCCACCTTTCATGCCGCCGACGTGGTGGTGATCAGCAAGATCGACCTCAGTGCCGCCGTGGGCTTCGAGCGCAGCCAGGCTCTGCGCCACATCGCCCAGGTGGCGCCCCGGGCCCGGGTGGTGGAGGTGTCGGCACAATCGGGGGCCGGCATGGACGAGCTTCTGGCCGCACTGGGGCTCCAGATCCCGTCGCCCCTGTGAGGCCCAGGGCACGGCTTCAGCTGCGCTGCAGCGGGATCGTGCAAGGGGTCGGCTTTCGTCCCTTCGTCCACCGGCTGGCCATGGCTCTGGAGCTGGCCGGTGAGGTGGAGAACGTGCGCGGCTCGGTGCGGATCGATCTGGAGGGCGAGCGGGATCGGCTGGAGTCTTTCCTGGAGCGGCTGCCCCGCGAGATCCCCCCTCCGGCCCAGCTGGAACCGCTGGAGCCGTGCTGGTTGCCGCCCACAGCCATCACTCCTGCCGCGACGGTACGGATCGCCGCAGGCGCCGCCACGCCGTTAGGCATCGGCCTGGTGGCGCCATCGCTGGCGGCCGATCGGGCACCCTGCGCAGCCTGCCTGGCGGAGCTCAGCGACCCTGCCGACCGCCGCTTCGGCTACGCCTTCATCAGCTGCTGCAGCTGCGGACCTCGTTTCAGCATCGCCACCGCTGAGCCGTTCGCCCGCGCCCACACCAGCCTGGCCAGCTTCGTGCTGTGCCCGAGCTGTCAACACGAGTTCAACGATCCCCATAACCGCCGCTTCCACGCCGAGACGATCGGCTGTCCCGCCTGCGGCCCCCGCCTGAGCCTGCGGATCGGGACGCAGGCGGCCCAGCCCCCAACCTCTGGGAGTCCGCGAAGAGAGGACAGCGCGACCCTGATCCAACGCGCCTGCGAACTGCTCGGCGACGGCCGGATCGTGGCCCTGCAGGGGATCGGCGGCTTCCAGCTACTGGTCGACGCCGGCAATGCCGCTGCCGTGGCCCGGTTGCGGCGACGCAAGCAGCGACCCGCCAAACCCTTCGCACTGCTGGTCGGAGATCCCGCCTGGATCTCAGCCCACTGCCTGCTCGACGCCGACGAACTGGAGGCCCTGCAGCATCCCGCCGCGCCGATCGTGCTCCTGCGGCGGCGAGCGCCAGTGGCGGAGTACTTCCCCGCTGTCGCCCCGGGCAGTCCGGCCCTGGGGGTGATGCTGCCGGCCTCGCCCCTGCACCACCTGCTGATCCACGCCTTCGGCCGGCCGCTGGTGGCCACCAGCGGCAACCGCAGCGGCGAAACGCTCTGCACCGATCCGGACGAAGCGATCGAACGCCTGGCGGGAATCGCCGATGCCTGGCTCTGCCACGACCGCCCGATCGCCCGCCCCCTCGATGACTCGCTGCTGCAGGTGATCGACGGCAGACCGGCCCTGATCCGCCGGGCGCGGGGCATGGCACCCGAGGCCCTGCCCCTGCCGACCGTGCCTGGCGCAGAAGCCACCACCTCGGAGTTGGCGCAGCAAGTGGTGGTGGCGCTCGGCGGCGATCTGAAAAGTGCTCCCGCCCTCGCGATCGGCAGCCGGGTCTGGCTGGCTCCCCACCTGGGCGACCTGGCCGAGGGGTCCTGCCAGCAACGGCTGGCGGAGGGGGTCGCGGAGCTGCTGGAACACCATGGTGGTGACGGCGCCCTGCTCGTCAGCGACGCCCATCCGGGCTATCTCAGCCATCAACTGAGCCATCAACTGGCCGCCACCCAGCCGTTTGAACACCGTGAGGTGCCCCACCACCTCGCCCACGCCCTGGCGGTGATGGCGGAGCATCGGCTCGCCGCTCCGGTGCTGGCCTTCTGCTTCGACGGACTGGGCTACGGCAGCGACCCCGTGGCGCCCCTCTGGGGTGGGGAACTGCTGCAGATCGATAGCGACGGCTGGCGCCGCCTGGCCAGCCTGCGCCCATTTCCCCTGCCGGGGGCCGGGCGCGCCATGGCCGAACCACGTCGCGCCGCCCTGGGCCTGCTGGCCGCGGCCGGATCCGCCGTGCTCCAGCACCCGGGCGCCCGCCACACGCTGGCTGCTTTCTCCCAGGACGAACGACACCTCTTGCTGCAGGCGATCGCAAGTCGCTGCAACAGCCCGCTGAGCTCCAGCGTTGGGCGACTGTTCGATGCGGTGGCCTCGCTGCTGGGTCTGGCTCAGGTGCTCAGCCACGAAGGCCAGGGAGGCCTGCTGCTGGAGGGGGCCGCAGCGCAGGCCCCTGCTGATTCCGGGGCCTATCCGCTGCCCCTCCCGGCGATGGGCCGGCTCGACTGGCAGCCACTGATCGAGGCGTTGCTGGCCGACCAGAACGCAGGAGTCCCCACCGCGGTGTGCGCCGCCAGATTCCACAACGGCTTGAGCCAGGCCATCCAGGCGCTGGCCGTGTCGGCAGCCCGGCACACAGGAGCGGCCAGGGTGGTCCTGGCAGGCGGGTGCTTTCAGAACCGGATCCTGCTCGAACGCTCCATCCGTGCGCTTCGGGCCGGCGGTCTCACCCCCTTCTGGGGCGAACGGGTCCCTGGCAACGACGGGGGCCTGGCCCTCGGCCAGGTCTGGGCGGTTCGCCGCAGCCTGCCTATAAACCAGAGGGAAGATCTTCCATCCCAGAGTCAGCTCCATGTGCCTGGCCGTTCCCGGTCTCATCCTCTCGATCACGAGCCGGCCACCGCAATCGGCGCCTGAGCAAGGCGGCCAAGGCGACTGCAACGACGACCTCTGGCGCATGGCCGATGTCGACTTCGGCGGCGTTCGCCAGCAGGTGAGCCTGGCCTGCCTCCCGGACGCCCAGGTGGGCGATCAGGTGCTGGTGCACGTGGGGATGGCGCTGAGCCTGGTCGAGGAGGAAGAGGCATGAGCACCCTGACGATCGACGGCAACGAGGCCACCGCCCGGGTCTCCTATCGCCTCAACGAGGTGATCGCCCTCTACCCGATCACGCCGGCGTCGCCGATGGGGGAATGGGCCGATGCCTGGAGATCAGAAGGCCGCCCCAACCTCTGGGGGACTGTGCCCGAGATCGTGGAACTGCAGAGCGAAGCGGGAGCGGCCGGCACGGTGCACGGGGCCCTGCAGGCCGGCAGTCTCACCACGACCTTCACGGCGTCGCAGGGATTGCTGCTGATGATCCCCAACCTCTACAAGCTGGCCGGGGAACTGACGCCAGCAGTGCTGCACGTGGCGGCCCGTTCCCTCGCCGCCCAGGGGCTCTCGATCTTCGGCGACCACTCCGACGTGATGGCGGTGCGGGGAACCGGCTGCGCCATCCTCTGCGCCAACAACGTTCAGGAAGCGGGGGATCTGGCAGCCATCGCCACCAGAGCCAGCCTCCATTCACGGCTGCCGTTCCTGCACATGTTCGACGGCTTCCGCACCTCCCACGAGATCCAGAAGGTGGAGGCGATCGAGGACGAGGTGCTGCGGCAGCTGATTCCCGAGCAGGCGATCGCCGCCCACCGCCAACGGGCTCTCAGTCCCGATCACCCGGTGCTGCGCGGCACGGCCCAGAACCCCGACGTCTACTTCCAGGCGCGGGAGACGGTGAACCGCTTCTACGACGCGGCACCGGCCGTGGTGGCCGAAGCGATGGACGCCTTCGCCGCCCTGACCGGCCGCGCCTACGCCCCCTACGACTACGTCGGGCCGGCCGACGCCGAGCGGGTGCTGGTGCTGATGGGCTCCGGTTGCGAGACGGCGGTTGAGACCGCCGAGGCCCTGCAGGCCAACGGGGAGAAGGTCGGAGTGCTGAAGGTGCGTCTTTACCGCCCCTTCAGCAATGCGCGCCTGATCCAGGCGCTGCCGGCCAGCACCCGGGCCATTGCGGTGCTCGACCGCTGCAAGGAGCCAGGAGCGGGGGGGGAGCCTCTCTACCTCGACGTGGTGGCGGCGGTGGCCGAGGAATGGGAGCGGCAGCACGGCGGCGGCGCCCCGCTGCCCCGGGTGGTGGGTGGCCGCTACGGCCTCTCCTCGAAGGAATTCACTCCGGCGATGGTGAAGGCGGTGTTCGACCACCTCTGCGGTGAGGATCCCCTCAACCACTTCACGGTTGGAATCCACGACGACCTCACCCACCGCTCCCTGCCCTGGGAGGACGGCTTCGTCACCGAAGCGCCCGGAGAGGTTCGTGCCGTGTTCTACGGCCTCGGCTCCGACGGCACCGTGGGCGCCAACAAGAGCACGATCAAGATCATCGGCGAGAGCACCGACCTCCATGCCCAGGGGTACTTCGTCTACGACTCCAAGAAGTCGGGGTCGGTGACGGTGTCGCACCTGCGCTTCGGCCCCCGGCCGATCCGCTCCACCTACCTGATCCAGCGCCCCACCCTGGTGGCCTGCCACCAATGGGATTTCCTGGGCCGCTTCGACCTCCTGGCCGGCCTCGAGACCGGCGGAATCCTGCTGCTCAACAGTCCCTATCCGGCCGCAGAGAGCTGGCGGCGGCTGCCGGAGGCGATGCGCACCACGATCCGGGCGAAGCAGCTGAAGGTCTGGATCATCAACGCCAGCCAGGTGGCCATGGAGGCGGGCATGGGCTTCCACATCAACACCGTGATGCAGGCCTGTTTCTTCGCGGTGAGTGGGGTGCTGCCGCGGGAGGAGGCGATCGAGCGCATCCGCACCGCGATCGTCAAGACCTATGGCCGCAAGGGGGAGGCGGTCGTGGCCATGAACCTCAGGGCCCTCGATGCGAGCCTCGACCACCTGGAGGAGCTGGCCTACGCCGACCTGCCGATCGTCCTCGGCGAGGGCGGGCTGGAACTCGCCGCCAGCGACGAACGCCTGGCCGCTGCGCCGGCCTTCGTGCGTGACGTCATCGCGCCGATGCTGGAGCGCCGTGGCGACGAGCTGCCGGTGAGTGCCCTGCCCTGCGATGGCACCTTCCCGGTGGGCACGTCCCGCTGGGAGAAACGCAACATCGCCGAGTCGATCCCGGTCTGGGAAGACGATCTCTGCGTGCAGTGCGGCAAGTGCGTGATGGTCTGCCCCCACGCCGTGATTCGCGCCAAGGTGGTGGAGCCCGGGGCACTCGCCACCGCCCCCGAGGGGTTCCGCCGTGCCCCCGCCCGCGACCACGACTTCGAGGGGCAGACCTTCACCATTCAGGTGGGGGCTGAAGACTGCACCGGCTGCGCCCTCTGCGTGGAGGTGTGCCCGGCGCGGGATCGCACCGAGCCGAAACGCAAGGCCATCAACATGGCTCCCCAGCGCCCCCTGCGGGAGCAGGCCCGGGGCCACTGGGACTTCTTCCTCAGCCTGCCGGAGGCCCCGTGCGCCGCTCTCAATCTGCGCAAGATCGGCCAGCAGCAACTGCAGCAACCGCTGTTCGAGTTCTCCGGAGCCTGCGGGGGCTGCGGCGAGACGCCCTATCTCAAGCTCGCCACCCAGCTGTTCGGCGATCGGATGATGATCGCCAACGCCACGGGCTGCTCCTCGATCTACGGGGGCAATCTGCCCACGACCCCCTGGACCACCAATGCGGAGGGCAGGGGGCCGTCCTGGAGCAACTCCCTCTTCGAGGACAACGCCGAATTCGGATTCGGCATGCGTGTGGCGGTGGATCAGCAGCGGCAGATGGCGGGCGAACTGCTGTCCCTGCTGGCACTGCCGGCCAAGCTGGTGGAGGCCATCCTCGGCGCCGACCAGAGCGATGAGGCCGGCATCTTTGCCCAGCGCCAGCGGGTCGCCCAGCTCAAGACCCTGCTGCAGGAGCAGGATGCGGCGTCAGGCTCGCCGGCGGCCCGTCTGTTGAGCGTGGCCGACGCGCTGGTGAAGCGAAGTGTGTGGCTGGTGGGCGGCGACGGCTGGGCCTACGACATCGGCTTTGGCGGGCTCGATCACGTGCTCGCCAGCGGCCGCGACGTGAACGCCCTCGTGCTCGATACCGAGGTTTACTCCAACACCGGCGGCCAGGCCTCCAAGGCCACGCCGCGGGCTGCGGTGGCGAAGTTCGCGGCGGCTGGCAAGGCCGCGCCGAAGAAGGATCTCGGACTGATGGCGATGACCTACGGCAGCGTGTACGTGGCCAGCGTGGCGATGGGCGCACGGGACGAACACACGGTGAGGGCGTTTCTGGAAGCCGAGAGCTATCCCGGGCCTTCTTTGATCATTGCCTATTCCCACTGCATTGCCCACGGCATCACGATGGCCAGGGGCATGGCCCATCAGCAGGCGGCGGTCGATTCAGGGCGCTGGCTTCTCTACCGCTACGACCCCCGGCGGGCGGAACGGGGCGAAAATCCTCTCCAGCTGGATTCACGCGCCCCGAGCCGCCCGCTGGCCGAGACGATGGCGGAGGAAAACCGCTTCCGCATGCTGCGGTTCAGCCAGCCCCAGCTGGCCCGGCAGCTGGAGCGACAGGCCCAGCAGGAGCTTGATCGTCGCTGGGGCCTCTACCGGGCCCTGGCCTCCCAGGACTGCGGCCCAACCGCGACCACGACAGGGGCGACCCAGCCATGAGCCCCGATCTGTCCACCACCTACCTCGGCCTGGAGCTGCGCTCTCCCCTGGTGGTGGGTGCCGCCGCACCCCTGAGTGAGGACATCGACCAGCTGATGGCACTGGAGCAGGCGGGGGCCGCCGCCGTGGTGCTCCATTCGCTCTTCGAGGAGCAGATCGAGCGCGACCAGCTCGATCTGCATCAGATGGGGATGCAGGGCGCCGAGAGCTACGGCGAAGCCCTCAGCTACGTGCCGGAGCAGGCCCTGTTCCATGTGGGGTACGACCTCTATCTCAACCACGTCTCTGAAGCCCGTGAGCGTCTGTCGATTCCGGTGATCGCCAGCCTCAACGGCACCAGTCCCGGCAGCTGGGTGCGTTGCGCCCGCCAGCTGGAGGACGCCGGTGCCCAGGCCATCGAACTGAACCTCTATGCGATCCCCACCGATCCGGACCTCTCCAGCGCCGCCATCGAGAACCAGGTGGAGGAGGTGGTGGCCGAAGTGCGGGCCGAGGTGAAGCTGCCCCTGGCTGTGAAGCTCGGTCCCTTCTTCACCAACTTCAGTGCCATGGCCCGTCGGCTGGCGGCTGCCGGGGCCGACGGCCTCGTGCTCTTCAACCGCTTCTATCAGCCGGACATCGACATCGAGACGCTCGAGGTGCGCCCCAACCTCCTGCTCTCCACCCCCCACGACCTGCGCCTGCCGCTGCGCTGGATCGCCCTGCTGCACGGCCGCCATCCCCTCGACCTGGCGGCCACCAGCGGCGTCCAGAGAGGAACCGACGTGGTGCGTCTGCTGATGGCCGGAGCCTGCGTGACCCAGATCGTGGCAGCCCTGCTGCGCCATGGCCCCCAGCGTCTCGCCGTGATCGAAGCCGAGCTGAGCCAGTGGCTGGAGGATCACGACCACGCCACGGCGCGCGAACTGATCGGCTGCATGAGCCAGCAACGCTGTCCTGATCCATCCGAATACGAGCGTGCTCAATACATGCGCGCCATCCAGACCTTCCATCCCATGGCGCCATGACCAGCGGGGTGAACGGGCTGGCGACCCAGCTGGCCGCCATCACCACCAGACCCTGGACCCTGATGGAGGTCTGCGGTGGCCAGACCCACGCCATCGTGCGCTGGGGTCTCGACCAGCTGCTGCCTCCCGGTCTGCGCCTCATCCACGGCCCCGGCTGTCCGGTGTGCGTGACACCGGCGGCCACGATCGATGCGGCCCTGCAACTGGCGCGGCGGCCGGAGGTGATCCTCTGCTCCTATGGCGACATGCTGCGTGTTCCCGGCAGCGGCAGTGACGACCTGCTGGGGGTGCGGGCGGCCGGCGGCGACGTGCGCCTGCTCACCTCCCCCCTGCAGGCCCTCGAGCTGGCGCGCCGCCATCCCCAGCGCACCGTGGTCTTTCTTGCGGTGGGCTTCGAGACCACCGCTCCGGCCACCGCCCTGCTCGCCCGCCAGGCCCTGCGCAGCGGGGTGCGGAACCTGTCCCTGCTCACGGCCCATGTGCGAGTACCCCCAGCGATGGAGGCGATCCTCAGCGCCGATGGCAACCAGGTGCAGGGCTTCCTCGCAGCAGGGCACGTCTGCACCGTGATGGGCACCGGCGAACTGAACGAGCTGGTGCAACGGCATCGTGTGCCGGTGGTGGTGACGGGCTTTGAGCCGATCGATCTGATGCGTGGCCTGCTGCGCTGCGTGGAGCTTCTCGAGGCCGGACAACCCCGGCTGGCGAATGCCTATCCAAGGGTGGTGAAGCCGGAGGGCAATCCGGCGGCACGGGAGCTGCTTGAAGAGGTGTTCGCCGTGGTGGATCAGCCCTGGCGTGGCTTCGGGATGATCCGTGGCGGCGGGCTTGCCCTGCGCGGGCCCTACGCCAGCCTCGATGTCCGGCACCACGTCTCCCCGGGCGGCGGCACAGCAGGCGATCCACTTCCCGAAAGAGGCAAAGGTGAAGGCCAAGGCGATCCCGGCAACCCCTGCATCAGCGGCCTGATCCTGCAGGGCCGACGCAGTCCGCGGGATTGCCCGGCGTTCGGCACTTCCTGCACACCCGAGCATCCTCTGGGGGCGCCGATGGTGTCGAGCGAGGGAGCCTGCGCCGCCTACCACCTCTACCGCCGCCATGACTGAAGCGACGGCCGGAGCGCAGATCCGGCTGGCCCATGGCGGCGGCGGCACGCTGATGCAGCAGCTGATCGACCAGGAGCTGCGCCCCCTCTACAGCGATCCCGCCCAGGTGCTCCACGACGCGGCTCGCCTGAAGCTGCCCCATGGCGATCTTGCCTTCACGACCGACAGTTACGTGGTGCAGCCCCTGGAATTCCCCGGAGGAGACATCGGCAGCCTGGCTGTCACCGGGACCGCCAACGATCTGGCCATGGCCGGCGCCCGTCCCCTTCACCTCAGCGTGGGACTGATCCTGGAGGAGGGGCTGGAGCTGGCCGTTCTCCGGCGCCTGGTCGTGTCACTGGCGAACACGGCGCGGCAGTGCGGCGTCACGATCGTGACGGGCGACACGAAGGTGGTGGAGAGGGGCAAGGGCGACGGGGTGTTCATCAACACCAGCGGCATCGGCCTGCTGGCGACCGACCTGCCCATCGATCCGCTGGCGATCGTGACGGGCGATCGGATCTTCGTGAGCGGCGATCTCGGACGCCACGGCGTGGCGATCCTGGCGGCCCGCCATGGCCTGGATCTGCACCCCCCCCTGGCCAGCGACTGTGCGCCGCTGTGGCCCGTGGTGGAGTCCCTGCTGACGGCAGGGGTACAGCTTCACTGTCTGAGGGATCTCACCCGAGGCGGGCTGGCCAGCGCCCTCGCAGAACTGTCGGCAGCGAGCGGACTGGAGTTCCTTGTTGAGGAGGAGACGATCCCCGTGGCGATGCCGGTGGCCCGCACCTGCGAGCTGCTTGGCTTCGAGCCCCTGCATCTGGCCAACGAGGGACGGTTGGTGGCGGTGGTGCCTGAAAGCTCAGCGGCGGCGACCCTGCAGATCCTGGAACCTCTCGGTGGAGCTTTGATCGGGGAGGTCCGGGCTGATGCCGCTCGGGTTCTGCTGCGCACTCGCTTCGGCAGTGAGCGGGTGCTGGTGCCACTGAGCGGCGAACTGCTGCCGCGCATCTGCTGAGGGCCAGGTCACCTGGGGGCAGGGATGATGGGATCTGTTCCCTTGATGCAGTCATGTACACCGACTGGACCTCCGTGATCCTGCTGCTGTTGACCGCCTTGCCGCTGGGGGTGGTGGTGGCCACGGCGGCCTTCTTCATCTGGCGCCAGAAAAAGCTCAAGCAGCGCTGATGTCGCGGCGGGCAGCCCCATGATCAACAAGGCTGCCCTGGCCGAGGCATTCAAGGCAGGTGCGGAAGCTGTGGGAGCCCAGGCGCAGAACACCGCTGCCTCCGCAGTGGCTGCAGCGCTTCAGACCCATCTGTGCTGAGCCCCTCACCGATGGGGATAAATGAGCTGGATGGGTGAGAACGTGGGGATACCTGGAAGAAGTTGAGAGTTCAGCATCCGTTTCAAGGGCGCTGGGGAACGACACCACGACCCGAGATGACCCTCCGTCACGGGTCGAGCGGTACTGACTAGTCAATTGTTCGGGGCTGGAGCTGGACACGTGGAGATGCTCCAGAGATTCGTCTTGAAGTCTGAACCGAAAGGCTGACCTTGATCCCGAAACCTTCCTTAAGAGTTCCCGGGGCTCAACTCCATCGTCGCAACTGAGTCTTAAGGCGCGACAGATCCAGATCCTGCAGCAGCTCCGTGGCGCTCAGGCGGCTGCCGCCGGGCACCAGATCCAGGCTGGCCGCCATCCGGCCGATCACAGCAGCCGCATCCAGGCCCGCTTGCCGCAACGGCTCAAGCCCAATGGCATCCTGCCGCTTGGCCAGCCGCTCCCCAGCCTCATCCAGCCAGAGGGGCACATGCCAGGTGTCAGCAAACGGACGCCCCAACCGCTCGCTCACAGCCAGCTGCGGCGCCGTTGAGCGCCAGAGGTCAGCTCCTCGCACCACGGTGGTCACCGCCAGCAAGAGGTCGTCCACGGCCGAGGTGAGGTGGTAGGCGAGCAAACCATCAGCGCGGCGCAACACCACATCGCCCACCTCGGTGGCCGCATCCAGGCAGCCCTCCGGACCGATCTCCTCCCGCCAACGCAAGTTCCCAGGCTCAAGCCTCAGGCGCCAGCTGGGCAGTCGCCCCTGGCTGGGCCCCCAGCCCATGGCCCGATCCCGGCAGGTGCCCGGGTAGAGCGGCCAGCCGCCGTGGGGGGCTGAGAGATCCGCCAGCATCCGGCGACTGCAGCGGCAGGGGTAGAGGGCTCCGCCGCGGCGCAAGGACGACAGCACCGAGCCGTACAGGCCCTTGCGCTCGCTCTGGCGCAGGGGCGCACCATCCCAGGTGAGGCCCAGCCAGGCCAGGTCGGCCTCGATGGCCTCGATGGCCCCCGGACGCTGGCGCGGGCTGTCGAGATCGTCGTGGCGCAATAGAAAACGCCCATTGCTGAGGCGAGCCTGCAGCCAGGCCAGCAGGGCTGTGCGGAGATTGCCCAGATGCAGCGGACCGCTCGGGGAGGGGGCGAATCGCCCCGTGGGCCCCTCGAGCCGGCGGCGATCAGCCGCCTCGATCAGCCGCTCGAGCTGGGCGGGGAGGGGAAGCCCCAGGGCTCAGCTCTGGACCTTGTCCTTGAACTGCTTACCGGCAGTGAAGGCCGGCACCCGCTTGGCAGGGATCTTGATTTTTTCGCCGGTCTTGGGATTGAGGCCCTGACGGGCGGAGCGCTCGCGGGGCTCGAAGGAGCCGAAGCCCAGGATCGAGACCTTCTTGCCCTCCACAACGGAATCCACGATTGTCTCGATCGCGGCGTCGACGACCTTGGACACTTCGGTCTTGGTCAATTCGGTGCGAACCGCAACGAGGTTGACGAGATCAGCTTTGTTCATCGGAGGCGAAAACCTTCAGGAGAATGCGGGAGCTGGACGGAGCGGAAAAACACCCTCTCGCCGGCGCCGGAACGGTACAGCGCGCCAATCGTATGGGGGAAGGGCGGTTCGGGCAACCAAAAACCCCTGCTGAACAATGGTTTGGAGCCGAATCGGTCCCGACCCCGCCCGATCCGGACTCCATGGACCGCCCACCGAAGCCTCAGGGAGGATCGAGCAGGCCATCCTGCAGGCCATCAATCAGGTCATCGAGCAGGCCGCGGCCGCCGTCGATCAGCTTCTCCCCCTGCAGTGCCCCAAGACCCGCTCCGCTGGCGATCCAGCGGGGAGAACCGGGCGGCAGCCAGCGGTGCAGAGCTTCGAGGCTGCGCCTCTGCCGGTCCCAGTGAAAAGTGCGGGCCGTGCGCAGCGGACGGGCCTCCCCCCGCGCGGTCGGCACCAGCAAGCGCCCGCAGAAGAGCACGTCGTGTTCCCCGGCGGCATGGACCACACAGGCCCCTGGAGTGGGCCCCGGTGTCCAGAGCGCCCGCAGGCCCCCACCCAGATCAAGCTCATCGCCGAAGGGGGCCAGCCCCTTCACGCCGGGCAGGAGGTAGGCCTCCTGCTCCTGCACCCGCACCGGCCAGCCCAGCGCCTCCTGCCAGCGGCGGCAACGCCCATGGCCCTCCCGGCTGGTCAGCAGGATCGTGCCGCCACCGGCCTCCTGCAGAAAAGCAAGATTCGCGGCGGTGTAGGCCGGCACATCGATCAGCAGCGGCGCCTGACCCCGGGGCGCCAGCAGCCAGGAGGTCCCCCCCCTGCTGTCGCGGTTGGGGGCGAACACCCACAGTCCGGGGAGCACGGGCGTGGGCGGTCGCCCAGCCTCCATGGTCGTCTCGCCACTATCCTCCAACGGCATCGAGCCTCCCGAGGGCCAACGGCCCGCACAGCACTAACTTGTAGCGACGGGTGACCCGAGTCCTTGTCTTCGATCCAGCTCGGACATCCCTGGCCCCTCGGGGCAGCGATCACCGCCCGGGGGGTGAATTTCTCCCTGGTGGCCCCAACGGCCACCAGGGTCGAGCTGCTGCTGTTCGCCCGCGGCAGCTCGCCTGAACCCTTTCGGATCATTCCGCTGGATCTGCGCCATCGCTCCGGCGACCACTGGCATGTGGAAGTGGAGGGCATCGGCGAGGGCACCTGCTACGGCTACCGGGTTTATGGGCCATTGATGCCCGGGGGGCACGGATTCAACCCCTCCAAAGTGCTGCTCGACCCCTGTGCCAGGGCGATCAGCGGCTGGGATGTCTACCGCCGCGGTGACGCCATCGGCGCCATCCCAAACACGGCCAGCTGCCTGAAGGGAGTGGTCACGGAGCGGGATCGCTTCGATTTCGTGGCCGCGCCGAGGCCCCGCCACAGCTGGCAGACAACGGTGATCTACGAGCTGCACGTGGGCGGGCTCAGCCGGGGCCAGGGCAGCCCCGTGGCCACCGAGCGCCAGGGCAGCCTGCTGGGCGTGATCGACTCACTGCCCTATCTGCGCAGCCTGGGGGTCACCGCACTGGAGCTGCTGCCGGTGATGGCCTTCGATCCCCAGGACGCACCCCACGGGCGACAGAACTACTGGGGCTACAGCCCCCTGAGCTGGATGGCACCCCACCAGGGCTATCTGGTGGGCGACGACCCGCTGGCGGGGCGCCAGCAGATGCGTCAGCTGGTCACCGCCTGCCACCAGGCCGGAATGGAGGTGCTGCTCGATGTGGTCTACAACCACACCAGCGAAGGCAACCAGGACGGGCCGACCCTGAGCTGGCGCGGCCTGGCCGACCACCTCTATTACCACCAGAACATCCGTGGTGACTACATGGATGTCACCGGCTGCGGCAACACCATCGCCGCCAACCGTCCCCTTGTGAGGAGGTTGCTGCTGGAGTCGATGCGCTGCTGGGCCCTGGAGCTGGGCATCGACGGCTTCCGCTTCGATCTCGGCATTGCCCTCAGCCGTGGCGAGGAGCTGGCCCCACTCGACCAGCCGCCGCTGTTCGAGGAGATCGAGGCCGACCCTGAGCTGAGCGACCTCAAGCTGGTGAGCGAACCCTGGGATTGCGGCGGTCTCTACCGGCTCCATGATTTTCCGGCGCGCCGCATGGGCACCTGGAACGGCCGCTTCCGCGACGACGTGCGCCGCTTCTGGAAAGGGGACGACAGCTGCTGCTGGTCGATGGCCCAGCGGCTGTCAGGGAGTTCCGATCTCTATGGCGGCAAGCCGGCAAAGGCAGGCCGCAGCATCACCTTCATCACCGCCCATGACGGCTTCACCCTCGCCGATCTGGTCAGCTACGACGTCAAGCACAACCTGGCCAACGGCGAGGACAACCGCGACGGCGACAACCACAACAACAGCTGGAACCACGGGGTGGAGGGGCCCTGCAGCGATCCGCAGATCAGCGAGCTGCGCAACCGCCAGATCCGCAACCTGCTGGGCACCCTGCTGCTGGCGCCCGGGGTGCCGATGCTGCTGATGGGCGATGAAGTGCGCCGCAGTCAGGGGGGCAACAACAACACCTGGTGCCAGAACAATCCCCTGGGCTGGATGCACTGGCGCCCCGACGAAGACGACCAGGCCCTTCATCAGTTCGTGAGCCGGCTGGTGCGCCTGCGCCGCCGCCTCGAAGGCCTGCTCAATCCTGAGAGCCCCCATGCAGACACCCCCCCCTCCCGGCCGGGCGAGCGGGATCTGATCTGGCGCGAGTGGCACGGGTTGGAGCTGCTCCAACCCGACTGGGGCAGCTGGTCCCACAGCCTGGCCTGGAGCCTGCACGACCTGCGCCACGGCCCCCTGCTCTGGTGCGGCATGAACGCCTACTACCAGCCGATGGCTTTCAAGCTTCCGGGACCCAGCGCCGGCTGGCTGCGGCTGGTCGACACCGGCCAGGTCGATGGCGATGATCTGCTGCTGTCGCCCCAGCCCTGGAGCGCCGAGACGGCAGCTTTGCAGGGCCGCAGCCTCATGCTGCTGGTGGCTCCCCACCTGATCGAGGGGCCGGTTCTTTGAAGAGACAAGCGGGCGGCGGGAATCGAACCCGCATCATCAGCTTGGAAGGCTGAGGTTTTACCACTAAACTACGCCCGCACCAGTACAAGCGTACCGTCGGTGGGCGCCCATCCCGGCCCAATGACCGCGGCGGACGCTTGCCTGCAGCATTATGACCTGCGCCTGGGACAGCCCTTCTTGACCTCTCCCGAGACCACGCTGAGCCCCCAGGAGTCCACACCGGTCAGCGATGCCTCCAGCCTCAGCGGCGGGGCCCGCCGTCGCATGCTCTGGTCCTACAGCCTCGGTGACGCCGGCACCGGCATGGCCGCCACCCTGCTCGGCTTCTACCTGTTCGTCTTCTACACCGGTGTGGCGGGCCTGCCGGCCTGGATGGCCGGCCTGGTGCTGATGGTGATCAAGGTCTGGGACGGCATCAACGACCCGATCGTCGGCTTCCTCAGCGACCACACCAAGAGCCGCTGGGGGCCGCGCATTCCCTGGATCGCCTTCAGTGCCGTGCCGCTCGGGCTGAGCATGGCGGCGATGTGGTGGGTGCCCCCCGGCAGCGACTGGCAGAAGTTCTCCATTTTCGTGCTGATCCAGCTGGTGGCGATGGGGCTCTACACCTGCGTCAACCTGCCTTACTCGGCCCTGGCCTGCGAGCTCACCACCGACACGCCCCTGCGCACCAAGCTCAATGCCCTGCGCTTCACCGGCTCGATCATCGCCGGCCTGAGCGGGCTGGTGCTGGGAGCCCTGCTGGTGGGCGGCGGCGCCGAGGGGTACGAGCGAATGGGCCTGATCTCCGGCGCGCTGATCGCCATCACCAGCCTGGTCTGCGCCTGGGGGCTGGCCCCCTTCGCCCGCCACTGCCAGCGCCCCAGCGGCCATCCCGAACCGCTCGGCAAGCAGCTGAGGCGGATCAGCCGCAACGGTCGCTTCCTGCGCGTGCTGGGGCTCTACCTGCTGCTCTGGTGCGCACTGCAACTGATGCAACCGGTGTCGCTGATCTTCCTCACGGTGGTGATGCGCATCCCCGAGAGCTGGAGTACCTGGATTCTGATTCCCTTCCAGCTCAGCGCCCTGGCGGGCCTGCAGCTCTGGAGCTGGGTGGCCTACTGGCACGGCAGGGTACATGCCCTGCGCTGGGGCGTGGGGCTCTGGGTGGTGGGCTGCATGGCGGCGATGGTGCTGGTGCCGCTCAACCCGGACGTCTCCCCCACCGGTTCAGCCGGAAACCTGCTGAATCTCTCGTTGCTGGTGGTCACGATCATGCTGGTGGGACTGGGCGCCGCCACCGCCTATCTGATCCCCTGGGCCCTGCTGCCAGATGCCATCGATGCCGATCCCGACAAACCCGCCGGCCTCTACACCGCCTGGATGGTGATCACCCAGAAACTGGGCATCGGCGTGGCGGTCTTCGCGCTCGGCAACGTCCTCAGCTTCAGCGGCTACAAGGCTGCCAAGGGCCTGCTCCAGCCCGACTCGGCCCTGCTGACGATCCGGCTGTGCATGGGCATCATCCCGGTGGTGCTGATCGTGGTGGGGCTGGTGGTGATGCGGCGCTGGCCGGAGCGGCGGCGACGGCGTCCGGCACTGCAACCATGAGGCTTCCCCGCTACATCCAGCGGCTCGGCAGCAGTTGCCTGATCGGCGGGCAGGCGATCTCCTCTCTGGCCAAGGGCCGCATCAACCTCAACGACCTGTTCGAGCAGATGCTGGAAGCCGGTCCCGGCAGCTTCCTGATCGTGATCATCACGGCGCTGGCCGCCGGCACGGTGTTCAACATCCAGGTAGCGGCGGAACTGACCCGCCAGGGTGCCGGTTTCTCCGTCGGCGGCATCCTCGCCCTGGGGCTGGCCCGGGAAATCGCCCCGCTGCTCACCGCCACCCTGCTCACCGGAAAGGTGGCCACGGCCTACGCCGCCCAGCTGGGCACGATGAAAGTGACCGAACAGATCGATGCGATCACCATGCTGCGCACCGATCCGGTGGAATACCTGGTGGTGCCCCGCGTGCTGGCGCTGGTGGTGATGGCGCCGGTGCAGTGCCTGCTGTTCTTCGTGGTGGGGATCTGGTCGGGCCAGGTGAGCAGCACCTTCCTCTATTCGATTCCACCCTCAGTGTTCTGGAATTCCGTACGCACCTGGATGGAGCCCTCCGACCTGCCCTCGATGCTGGTGAAGGCCGTGGTGTTCGGCCTGCAGATCGCGGTGATTGCCTGCGGCTGGGGCCTCACCACCCGCGGCGGCCCCAAGGAGGTGGGCACCAGCACCACCGGCGCCGTGGTGATGATCCTGGTGACGGTGAGCCTGGTGGATGTGGTCCTCACCCAGGTGCTCTTCGGTGGCTGAGTCAGCGGGCCGGCTGCCGGCGGGGTCCCGAGCAGCAAGCGCTGGTCAACTGGGGGGCAGGCGCTGCAGCATGGAGCGATGACGACTCCCACGAGCCCTGTTCCAAGCGGTCCCGATCCAGCCAACGGGATCATCCTGGCGCCCCGCCCCTGGGTGCCCCTGGGGTTGATCGCCCTGGGCCTGGCGCTGCTGCTCCTCCAGCGCGCCTGGAGCTGGACCCCGATCGCCGCCGGGGTGGTCGGACTGCTCGGGTTGGTTCTGCTGCTGCAGACCCTGCTGCTGCGGCTGCAGTTCAGCGGCGATGCCCTGCTGGTGTGGAGCCGCTCCACCCTGCTGCGCCGCTTCCCCTACAGCGAATGGATCGGCTGGACGCTGTTCTGGGGGCCCCTGCCGGTGCTGTTCTATTTCCGTGAACGGCGGAGTCCCCACCTGCTGCCCGTGCTCTTTGATGCCAATGCCCTGCGCCAGCAGCTGGAGCTCCACCTGAGCGGCCTGCCATGAGCGACATCACCCCCATTCCCGAAACCGGCTACGAAGCACTACCCGAGCCCGACCCGGCCGCTTCGGCTGCCGCTGCCGCTTCGGCTGCCGCCGAACCGATCGCCTCCGCTCAGCCGGCGGCCCACGGGGAGCTGCTGGAGCTGGCCCTGCTCGATCTGCGCGAGCGCCGGGCGGCCCTGCTGAGCGAGATCCAGGCCCTGGAGGAGCGGCGGCGGCAACTGGACGCCGATCTCGACGGGAGCCTCAGCGGCCGCACCGACGGCATCGCCCGCCGGCTCAAGGGTTTCCAGGACTACCTGGTGGTGGCCCTGCAGGATCTGGCCAGCCAGGCTGAGCTGATGGACCTGGTGGTGCAGCCTCTGCAGGTGCAGCCCTCCCCTCTGGATCCTCCCCCTGAGGCCATACCGGCAGCGGCGGTCCAGCAGATCGCTCCGGCGGCGGCGGGCCAGTTCAGCCAGGACGCCGAACTGATCCGCGATCGGCTCGCCCGCTTCCAGGGACAGCCCGATTTCTATGCCGATCCCTGGAAGCTGCGCCGCAGCCTGGAGCCCGCTGCCGCCGCCCTGCTCGACGACTGGTTCCTCAACCAGGGCGGGCGGGGTGCCCAGGCCAGCACCGGCAGCCGCAACCGCAACGCCCTGATCACCGCCGGTGCGGTGGCGATCCTGGGGGACCTCTACGGCGACCGCTTCCAGACCCTGGTGCTGGCCGGAGAGCCCGAGCGGCTGGGAGAGTGGCGCCGCGGCCTGCAGGACTGCCTGGGACTGGCCCGGGAAGACTTCGGCCCCAACAGCGGCATCGTCCTGTTCGAGCGGCCCGATGCCCTGATCGAGCGGGCCGACCGGCTCGAGGAGCGCGGCGAACTGCCCTTCATCGTGATCGATGCCGCCGAGCAGGTGGTCGACATCCCGGTGCTTCAGTTCCCCCTCTGGCTGGCCTTTGCCGCCACCGCCAACGAACTGGCCCTGGAGCAGGACCTGCCATGAGCCAGCCTCTCCTGCCCCTGCTGGTGCTGGCGGCGGGCTATCTGCTGGGCTCGCTGCCCACGGGCTGGCTGGCTGGCCGCTGGCTGGCCGGCATCGACCTGCGCCAGCTGGGCTCCGGCTCCACCGGGGCCACCAACGTACTGCGGCAGCTGGGCAAGGGACCCGCCCTGGTGGTGTTCCTGGTGGATGTGCTCAAGGGCACCGCCGCGGTGCTGCTGGCCAAGGCCCTGCTGCAGCCCAGCGGGTTCACCCCCGGCACCGACTGGTGGGTGGTCGCGGCCGGTCTGGCAGCCCTGGCGGGCCACATCTGGCCCGTGTGGCTGGGCTGGAAGGGGGGCAAGGCGGTCGCCACAGGGCTGGGCATGCTGCTGGGCCTGGTGCCGGCCGTGGGCCTGGCCTGCTTCGGGACCTTTCTGGCCTGCCTCACCATCAGCCGGATCGTCTCGCTCTCCAGCGTCGTGGCAGCCCTGAGCCTGCCCCTGCTGATGCTGGGAGCCTTTGCCGGAGCCGGTACCGGCCTCAGGCCGGCCTACCTGGCCCTGGCGGTGTTCACCACCGTGCTTGTGGTCTGGCGGCACCGCAGCAACCTGCAGCGGCTGCAGGCAGGCGAGGAACCGCGGCTGGGACAGAAGACTTAGCTGGGTAGCCAGCTGGATGCCTAGCCGGCGTTGAGGGCCCGACTGCGCTCCGCCGCTGCCAGCACCGCCTCGATCAGAGCGCTGCGCACCCCCGCCTGCTCCAGCTGACGCAAGGCCGCGATCGTGGTGCCAGCCGGACTGGCCACCATGTCCTTGAGCTGGGCCGGATGCAGGCCCTGCTCCTGTATCAGTTTCACCGAACCAGCCATCATTCCCAGGGCCAGCTCCTGGGCCAGGGGCCGGGGCAGGCCCGAGGCCACGCCACCATCAGCGAGCGCCTCCAGCAGAACCGCCGCCATGGCAGGTCCTGAGGAGGCCAGGGACAGCAGACCATCCAGCTGGCTCTCGGGCAGCTCCTTGACAACCCCGACGTGGGCAAAGAGATCGATCACCCACTGGCGCTGCTCGGCTGGCAGGTCGTCGCCCCAGGCAAGACCGGTGATGCCGGCGCCCACCAGGCAGGGAGTGTTGGGCACGGCACGCACGCAACGCCAGCCGGGGAAAGACCGCTCCAGCCGTCTCAGGGTCACCCCGGCCAGCACTGAAATCAGCAACGGAGCGTCGTCGCCAGCGGGGGGCGGCGGCGCGGCGGCCGCAACCGCTGCAAGCAGCTGGGGCTTGACCGCCAGCAGCACGGCTGGAGCAGCCCAGGCCAGAGAGGGATCACGACCCACGGCCACACCGAGCTCCACCTGGAGGCGCCGGGCCGAGTCTGCGCTGGCGACCACGGCCTGAACCTGATCACGGGGGATCACTCCCTGATCAAGCAGCGGCACCAGAAGAGCCCGGGCCATGCGGCCCAGACCGATCACACCAAGACCGGAGGGCTTCAGAGACTGAAACCGGAGGCGGAATCCTGACGGCCCCAGGCAGGGCTTGGAGCGGCCGGATCGCTCTCGGCGCCGGCGGGTTCGCGGCTGGACACGATCGTGGGCGAGGAGGGTTCTTCGCTGTTGGCGGTGGTGACCGTGACACAACTGGGGGCGAACAGGAAAATGCTCTCGCCCACCCGCTCCTGGTGGCCATCGATGGCGAAGGTGCCGCCCGCCACGAAGTCGACCGCACGCTGGGCCTGGTCGGGCTCCATCATTGTGAGATTCAGGATGACGGTCTTGCGGTCACGCAGGGCCTGGATCGCCCGGGGCATCTCATCGAAACTCCGCGGCTCCATCAGGGTGACCTCCGCCGCCGAGGAGGACAGCCCCGGCATGCCGATGACGTTGCTGGAGGAGCTGACGGAGCCGAAGGGATCATCGCTGCTGAAGTCGCTGGTCAGGGCGAGGGCACTGCCGCTGGAGAGGGCCGGACGGCCTGAGGGTGCCGAGGTGGCAGGCGAATCGCCGGGGTCGTAGTCCAATTCGTCGTCGTAGTCACCGTCGAGGTAGTCGTCTCCGGAAACGACGGCACGCAGGCGGGAGAACAACGACACCGTGGGCACCTTCGGATGGAGATGTACCTACTTAGCGTCCCATGCCTTCGGTTGCAACTGGACACAACCTGGATACCGATTTCCGACACAAGGTTCAGGTCCTGGCGCCGAACAGGGCCGAGCCGATCCGCACCCAGGTGCTGCCGGCCCGCACCGCCTCGGGCCAGTCGTTGCTCATGCCCATCGAGAGCTCACCAAGGCCCAGGGTCGCTGCCAGCGCAGCACAGTCCTGGAACAGCCTGAAGCGCTGATCGGCCTCCAGCCCCAGGGGAGCGATCGTCATCAGACCCACCGGCACCAGGGGCTCCAGCGCCCGTAACCGGGGCCACAGCCGCTCCAGCTCCCCGGGCTCGAATCCCGTCTTGCCGGGATCGCTCCTCAGCTTCACCTGAAAGAACAACCGAGGGCTGAGTTGCTCCTCGGCGGCGATCCGCTGCAGCCGCTCGGCCAGGGCAAGACCATCGACGGAATGGATCGTGCCGAAATGGCGCAGCACCCCCCGGGCCTTGTTGGCCTGCAGCCTGCCGATGAAATGCCAGTCGAGCGGCTCGAGATCGGCCAGTTCCACCTGCTTGGCCTGCGCCTCCTGCAGGCGGCTCTCGCCGAAGCTGCGCAGCCCCAGGGCCACCGCCTCACGCAGACGGACCGCCGGCTGTCCCTTGCTGACCGCCAGCAGACGAGCCTGGGGGGGCAACTGCCCCTGCAGGGCCTTCAGCCGCTGGGCAAGGGCGTCAGCGGGCATCTCCGATCAGATGAAAGTCTGATCGAACAGCTGGCGCCAGCGGGGCAGATGCACACTGCGATCACGCCGGGCCCGCGCCAGGTTCTGCTCCGCCACGTGGCGAGCATCCATCAGCGGAATCACCTCGAACTGGGCCCCGCGTGGCTGCAGGGTCACCAGGAAGAACATCCGCTGGGCGTAGAGGGTGGCGAAGAGATCGCGACCTTCACCCGCCGGAGCCACCCGATACAGGAGACCGAATGTCGGATGATTGAGATAACGCTCTGTGGTCGCGTCGACGCTCACTGACGGCTGCAATGGCTACAAATTACAGCGCACCGTACTGCCAGCGCAGTCCGAGGAACACCACCAGGGCTCCAGCCGCCACCAGGTTGAGCCAGCGAGCCGCCCGCCGGGCCAGCCGTATCTGGGCCGGCGGCACCCACTGCCCGCCCCTGGCCATCAGGGCTTCGGCCCCCTGCTCCGAGCGCAGCAACAGGTTGGCGAGCAAGCGCTCCGCCACGGAAAGCAGCAGCCCGAGCCCACTCTTCCAGCCCAGGCTCTTGAGGTTCACGGCCCGGGTCGCGATCGAGCGCAGCAGGTTCTGGAACTCCTCCTGCACCAGCGGCAGAAAACGCAGGGAGAGGAGCAGGGTGAAGCCGAGCCGCTCCACCGGCAGCCCCAGAGCGCCAAGCGGCGTGATCACCCAGCTCAGCGCCCACACCAGTTCCTCCGGCGGGGTGGAGAGCAACAGCAGGTTGGCGCTGTGCAACAGGGTGAACAGCAGCGTGGCGCTGTTCAGACCGAGCTCCGCGGAGCGACGGTTCACCACCAGCGGCCCGATCGGCAGCGGCCCGAGCTGGACCGGCCCCAAGCGCAGCACCTCCCAGCTCAGCCCTTGACGCTGGGGAGCTGGCCCGCCTGCGGGGGGTGGGGCCAGCAGGAGTTCCCGAGGGGAACGCATCGCACTGGCGGAGGCCACCACCCCCACAGGCACCAGGGAGGCCAGCAGGCCCACCAGCAGGCAGAGGGCCAGCAGCACCGGCAGGTTGCGCCGCCAGAGGCGCCAGGGGAGACCGCAGACGGCCGTGATCAGCAGCAGCAGCGCCACCAGGGTCAGACGCCACTGGGGTCCAGCCAGGACCGGCGTGGCCAGGAAGGCCAGGGTCCAGCCCAGCTTCAGTCGGGCATCGAGCCGCCGCAGCCATCCCCGCTGCCCATCGACGTACTGGCCGATGGGTAGCTGACGCAGCCAGTCCATCAGGAGCGCACCATCAGGAGGCGGAGCGGCTCTGCTGCTTGGCCAGGTCCTTCTCGGCGTCGCGCTGCTGCTTGCCGCGCCAGAACAGCCGGATCGGAGAGCCATCGAAACCCAGACCTTCGCGGATCTGGCGCTCCACGTAGCGGCGGTAGGTTTCGCCGAACAGCTTCGGGTCGTTCACGAACAAGGTGAAGCTGGGCGGCCTGGTGGCCACCTGGGTGCCGTAGTAGATGCGGCCCTGGCGCCCACCGCGACTGGTGGGGGGCGAACGCCAGCTCACAGCCTCCTGCAGCACCTCATTCACCACCGAGGTGGTGACCCGGCGGCGATGCTGCTCAACCGCCATAAGGGCCAGGGCAAAGATGCTCTCCACCCTCTGGCCGGTCAGGGCGGAGGTGAACAGCATCGGCGCCCAGTCGAGGAAATAGAGCTTGGCGCGCAGCTCCTTCTCCATCGCAGCCATGGTGTGGCTGTCCTTCTCGATCGCGTCCCACTTGTTGACCACGATCACGCAGGCGCGGCCGTCCTCTTCGATGCGCCCAGCCACCCGCTGATCCTGTTCGGTGACGCCATCGAGGGCATCGATCACCAGAACACACACGTCACTGCGCTCCACCGCCTTGAAGCTGCGGTTGATGCCGAAGTATTCAGGGCCGTAGCTGACGCTGCGGCGGCGGCGGATGCCGGCGGTGTCGAGCAGCTTCCAGGTCTTGCCTTCCCGCTCGATCGTGGTGTCGATCGTGTCGCGGGTGGTGCCGCGGATCGGGCTCACGATCGCCCGCGCTTCGCCGCAGATCGAGTTGAGCAGGCTGGATTTGCCCACATTTGGCCGCCCGATGATCGCCAGCTGGATCGGTTCTTCCGTCTCCTCTTCAGGAGTGGTGGGCAGGTAGCCGATCACCTTGTCAAGCAGGTCACCGGTGCCGGCCCCGTGAATGGCCGAGACGGCATGGGGCTCACCCAGGCCCAGGCCCCAGAAGTCGGCGGCCATGGCCAGGCCCTGATCCGGTGATTCGCACTTGTTCACCGCCAGCAGCACGGGAACCTTCTGCCCCCGTAACCAGTCGGCGATGGCCTGATCGGCGGCGGTGAGGCCCTGCTGGCCATCGACGATCACCACCGCCACGGCAGCTTCTGCCAGGGCCAGGTTGGCCTGCTCGCGGATCTCCGGCAGGAACTCACTGTCGTCATCGAAAACGAGACCGCCGGTGTCGACCACACGGAAACGACGATCCCCCCAGAACCCCTCCTGGTAGGTGCGATCACGGGTGACGCCGGGCTGATCGTGAACGATCGCCTCACGGCTGCGGCAGAGCCGATTCACCAGGGTGGATTTGCCCACATTGGGCCGCCCGATGATGGCGACGACTGGAAGCGCCAAGAACTGTTATCTCAACAACGATTACCTGCTTCAACCCTACAGACTGAAGCAGCTTCGATAAATCGCCTCGATCCGCAGTGGCAGCACCTGGCTTCCTGCGTCTTGCGTGAGGCCTCATCAGTGCTTGATCTTCAGTGAGCCGGCTTCAGTGCACCGGTGGATCCCCGGGGTGCCCCTGAAGCGGCGACTCTGGTGGCACCAGCGGCTCAGGCAGCGGCCCCTGCTCGGGCAGATCCTCCCCACGGGCCGCCAGATCGGCCAGCAGCCAGTTCACCGCCGTGGCCCGGCGCGTGCGGCGCGGCACCAGTTCGCCGATCCGGTAGCCGGCGAAGCCGAGCTGGCCTTTGAGCAACTGCTTGTGCTCCGCGGGGATGGAGCGGGTCAGGCGCACGCTTGCTGGGCGCGTGGCGATCAGCTCCGGTGCCTGAGGGAAGGCCTCGGCCCAGGCGGCCGGCGTGGCTGAGGTGGCCAGCCAGGGCTCGCTGGTGCCTGGCTTGCCCGCAGGATCGCTGACCGCGCCGGCTTGGGGCCGATAGCCCAGCCGCCGCCAGATCAGCTCACAGACGAAGCGGTCGCTGAGGCGGTCGTCCAGGATCATCATCAACAGAGCACGGCTGAGTGGCTGGGGATCCGGGCCGCCCTCCGGCTGCGACGCTGACATGGCCATGGCTATCAGCTTCTTAAACGATGCACCCCTGAGCCTGCCGGGTCGCGGAACGCCGCGGAGCCTGCGCTGCCGGGTGCTGCAGTCACCCCTGGCCGGCGTGAGCGACCGCATCTTCCGTGGCTTCGTGCGCCGCTGGGCTCCCGATGCCCTGCTCTTCACCGAGATGGTCAACGCCACCAGCCTGGAGCTGGGCCACGGCAGCGACAAGATGGCGGGACTGGGGGCTGAAACCGGGCCGATCGCCGTTCAGCTGTTCGACCACCGGCCCGGTGCGATGGCGGAGGCGGCCCGGCGGGCCGAGGGGGAAGGCGCCTTCCTGATCGACATCAACATGGGTTGCCCAGTGCGCAAGATCGCCCGCAAGGGAGGCGGCAGCGGCCTGCTGCGCGACCCCGCCCTGGCCTGCCGGATCGTCGAGGCCGTAAGCGCGGCCGTCACGGTTCCGGTCACCGTCAAGACCAGGCTGGGCTGGTGCGGCGACTCCTCCGATCCGGTGGGCTTCGCCCTGGCCCTGCAGGCGGCTGGAGCGCAGGCCCTCACCCTGCATGGCCGCACCCGCGAGCAGGGCTTCTCCGGATCAGCCGACTGGGACGCCATCGCCCGGGTGAAGCAGGTCCTCTCCATTCCCCTGATCGCCAACGGCGACATCAGCGGCCCCGAGCAGGCCCTCGACTGCCTGGAGCGCACCGGCGCCGACGGCGTGATGGTGGGCAGGGGCACACTCGGAGCCCCCTGGCTGGTGGGCCGCATCGACGCCGCCCTGAGCGGCAGGCCGCTGCCGCCGCTGCCGGGCACCCCTGAACGGCTTGCCCTGGCACGGGAGCACCTGGAGGCCCTGGTGGCGGCCAGGGGCGAGCAGGGGCTGCTGATCGCACGCAAGCACCTGGGCTGGACCTGCCAGGGCTTTGCCGGCGCCGCCCGGCTGCGCCATCAGCTGATGCGGGCCCCCAGTCCATCGGCGGCGCTGGAGCTGCTGGCCGGAGCTGGGCAGATGCGCTTCTCGAAGTCGCAGGAGTAGATCGCCGGCTTCTGCCAGCTCACCGGAATTTCAAGCAGGTCGCGGCTGCCGGTGATCGCCTGAACCGCCAGCAGCACCGCCACCAGGATGTTCACGCTCACGTGCAGGCGGCGCATCTTCAGGGAGCGGAAGATCTCCGGCTTGGCCGACATCGAGAACAGCATCAAGCCGGTGAGCAGCACACCGCTCCAGTAATGGGAGGCCCAGAACGCCCCCTCGAAGGGGTTATCACTCAGGCGCCAGATCTCCGGCTGACTGCCCAGCCCCAGCAGACCCGCCCAGGTGAGCAGCGCGAAGCAGGCCCGCAGATTGGTGGACTTCACCCTCCAGAGGGCCAGCAGGCTGGCGAAGGTGCCCGCACTCACCACCAGCAGCAGAGCCAAGCGCTGGACGCCACCGGCGAAAGGGGGCTCGGGCGTGATGAATTTGTTGGTGAAGGAATAGATCAGGGCCACCAGCACCGCCACCACCATCCCCACGGTCAGCCAGCGACCGTGATCGGCATGCTCCACCCCCACCGTGGGCGGCTGGGGGTGGATCTTCAGCCGACGCTCCCTGGCCAGGATTCCCAGGCGAATGGTCGCCCCCACCACCGGATACACGAACAGAATCACCAGCACCGGGTGGAGCAGGGCGAACCAGTCGATTGGATTCATGGGCCTCCAGGCGGTTCACTCAGGCAAGCATCCTGGCCGTGATCAGCCCAGTCCGCACCGGTGTCGGGGAGCACCTCGGGCCAGCCGCAGCGGATCAGCAGCAGGGAGAAGTAGGAGGAGGCTCCATCCCCATCGGGCGGCACCGTTGAGGCCGGCGCCACCGTCTGCTCGGGCCAGCCCACGCGCCGGGCAAAGAGGGCGCCCTCCAGCAGCCCCAGGCGATCCAGCAGGGGACGCACCCAGCTCCAGCGGGCACCCAGCTTGAGCAGGGCCAGCACCGGCCTCTGGCCTTCAGGGCCGGCCAGAGCAGTCTCCAGGAGCGTCTGCAGTTCGGCGGGATCATCCGGGGTGGGCAGCACCTGCAGGGTCTGTCGTTGCAGGGCCAGGGGCCAGGCGCCTGCCGCCGCCGCCGCCGAAGCAGCTGTGATCCCGGGGATCAGGCGGAGTGGACAGCCCGGGTGGCGCTCCAGCAGCTCGAGCAGCACGTAGGAGGCACTGGCGAACAGGGAGACATCGCCCTCGCACAGCAGCACCACCCGCCGTCCGGCCGCCACCTCCATGGCCAGGGCCTCGGCGGCCAGGTGCCAGGCGCGGCGGCGCGGAGCCGGCTCCGCCACCATCGGAAACAGCAACGGCAGGCGCCGCTGCTGCGGCCTCAGCCAGGGAGAGACGATCCGGGCGGCCATCCCCTCGGCCTCCAGCCGCGCCACCGGGTAGGCCACCACCTCAGCAGCCTGGATCGCCCGCACCGCCGCCACGGTGCAGAGCTCGGGGTCACCGGGGCCGACCCCCACCAGCACCAGACCCGGCCCGGGGTCCGAACCGGAGGCGGCACCCAGCACCGAGGCTGCATCAAAGCGATCGATCACAGGGTTGCTCCTGGCGGCGCCTGCCAGCACGCTTTCTAGGCTGAAGACCGATCCCCTCGCCGCTGCGCCGCCGTGAGCCGCCTGCAGATCCACCCCGTCAACCCGCCAAAGCCAGGCCAGAGCAGCCCGGCCAATGCCCCGTTCAGCAGCGACGACGGCACGGTGATCGCAGCCGAGCTGGCCACCCGCGGCCTGCGCTTCGAGCGCTGGCCGACCCGGGGTGAGCTGGCGGAAGGCGCCGATCAGGAGGCCATCCTCAGCGCCTATGCCAGCGAGGTCGCCCGCATCCAGTCCCAGGGGCCCTACCCCAGCGTCGATGCGATCCGGCTCGGCCCGGACCACCCGGAGCGACAGGCCCTGCGGCAGAAGTTCCTGGCCGAGCACACCCACGCCGAAGACGAGGTGCGCTTCTTCGTGGAGGGGCAGGGACTGTTCTGCCTCCACATCGGTGAGGAGGTGCTGCAGGTCCTCTGCACCAGGGGCGACCTGATCGGCGTGCCCGCCGGCACTCGCCACTGGTTCGACATGGGCGCGGCCCCCAGCTTCACCGCCCTGCGCTTCTTCAACAACCCCGACGGCTGGGTGGCCCGGTTCACCGGGGACGACATCGCCTCCCGCTACCCCCTGCTCGACCCCTAACTGTGCATCCGGGGCTGGGGGTGGAGCCGGGCCAGCAGCTCGGCTTCCCGGGCGGCCAGCTGCTCCAGCCGCTCCATCACCACAGAGCGGGGCCAGCGGCGCTCACACAGCACCCAGTAGAGGCCGAAGTGACGCGCCTCACTGGCCAGCAACTCCCCATAGAGCTGCCGCAGCTCGGGGTCAGGGCTGTGGGCCGCCAGCAGGGCCATGCGTTCGTGACTGCGGGCTTCGATCAGCCCCGCCACCAGAAAGCTGTCGAGCATGCGCTCGGGTTCCGGGCGCCGCACCAGCTTGGCGAGGGCCGCGCCGTAGGGGGGCGCGGCCAAGGGACGCAGGGCCTGGCCCCGGCTCCCCAGCAGGGCCAGCACGCGCTCGAAATGCTCCAGCTCCTCCCGCGCCAGGGGGCTGAGGGCCTCCGCCAGGGCCTCGTCGGAGGGGTAGCGGAACATCAGCTGCAGGGCCGCTCCGGCCGCCTTGCGCTCGCAGTGGGCGTGATCGATCAACAGATCCAGCGGATGGGCCAGGGCCTGCTCCAGCCAGTCGGGGCTGGTGGGCGCCGCCAGCCAGCGCACCCGTGCCACCGCTGCCGCCGGGGCAGTCACGGGCGGCTGCGCAGGTGGTCGACCAGGCCTTCGAGAGCCAGCCGATAGCTGGTCGGCCCGAAGCCGCAGATCACGCCCACGGCGCGGTCTGCGAGGAAGGAGTGATGGCGAAAGGGTTCGCGGGCATGGGTGTTGCTCAGGTGCAGTTCCACGTAGGGGATGGCCACCGCCAGCAGGGCATCGCGCAGGGCGATCGAAGTGTGTGTGTAGGCGGCAGCATTGATCAGGATGCCGGAGCTCTGGCCGCGAGCCGCCTGGATGCGGTCCACCAGGGCGCCTTCGTGGTTGCTCTGGAACCAGGCCAGCTCCACACCCAGCGCCATGGCGCGCCCGGAGAGATCGTCGCGGATGGCCTCAAGGCTCGAGGTGCCGTAGAGACCAGGCTCGCGGCTGCCCAGCAGGTTCAGGTTCGGACCATTGAGGGCGAGCAGCTGCATGAGGAAGGTCGGCTGGTAAGTTGTCGAGGTGTGGTTCGGGTCGGTGCCCGAGTGGTTAATGGGGGCGGACTGTAAATCCGCTGGCTCTGCCTACGTTGGTTCAAATCCAACCCGGCCCACCTTTCCACATGCCCTTGTAGCTCAGCGGTAGAGCACTCCCTTGGTAAGGGAGAGGTCACGAGTTCAAGTCTCGTCAAGGGCTTTTCAACTCACCGTTGTACTGCTCGACTCAGCATTGTGCAGCCTTTTCCTGCAGCTGATTCTGGCTTGTTGATGAGCCCCGAGATGACCAGACTTTCTGCTCAATCTCAGCGCTGATTCATCCGAATCTGTCGTAGCGCTCATCCATGGCGCGCTCATCCATTCGGATGTCCAGGCCGGATCGATTGTCGCGGCCGGACTCCATCTCTGGCCAGACTTGGCTCGGTTGCCACCCCGTCGATGAGCCTGACCTCCCTCTCACCCTCCGCCACCGCCGCTGGCGCAGGCGGGCCCGTTGACCCCGGTGGGCAGTTCTCGACAACCCCCCTGAGGGAGCTGGTGAGTTCGGGGACCACCAGGCCGCTCGCCTGGCGGCGTGCCCAGCTCCAGGCCCTCGACTCGCTGCTGGCGGAGAACGAGCCAGCCATCCTCGAGGCGCTGAGCGCCGATCTCGGCAAACCGCCGGTGGAGGCGTACTTCGAAGTGGTGGCAGTGCGGCAGGAGCTCCGCCTGGCCCAGCAGAAGCTGAAGCGGTGGATGGCACCAAGGCCCGTTGCCGTTCCCCTCTCCCAGCGGCCCGGACGGGCGGAGCTGGTGGCTGAACCGCTCGGCTGCGTGCTGATCATCGGGCCATGGAACTATCCCTTCTCGCTCACGCTCCAGCCCCTGGTGAGCGCCCTTGCGGCTGGCAACACCGCCGTGCTGAAGCCTTCCGAGCAGGCGCCCCACACCTCCGCCCTGATCGCGCGGCTGGCGGGCCGCCACCTCGATCCCCAGGTGGTGGTTGTGCGGGAGGGCGGCGCCGAGGTGGCCGGCGAGTTGCTCGATCTCCCCTTCGATCACATCTTCTTCACCGGCGGCGGCCGGGTGGGACGGCTGGTGATGGCCGCCGCGGCCCGTAATTTGACGCCTGTGACCCTCGAGCTGGGCGGCCGCAGCCCGGCGATCGTGCTGGCCGATGCTGATCTGGAGGTGTCCGCCCGGCGGCTGGCCTGGGGCAAGGGTCTCAATGCCGGGCAGACCTGCATCGCCCCCGACCACCTGCTGGTGGAGGAAACGGTGCGGCCGACCCTGATCGAGCTGCTGCGGGGTGAGTTCCAGCGGGCCTACGGCGACGATCCCCTCGCCTCCCCCGAGCTGGCCCACATCATCAACCAGGCCCAGTTCGAGCGGCTGCTGGCCCTGCTGGAGGGCGCCAGGCGGGATGGCCGGGTGCTCAGCGGCGGCCAGGTGGATCCCCAGACCCGCCGGATCGCACCCACCTTGATCGCCTGCGAGCCTGCCTCCGAACTCCTCTCCGGCATCAACGATCCGCTCCTGGCCGGCGAGCTGTTCGGCCCCCTGTTGCCGGTGGTCGGCATCACGGGGCTGAACGAGGCCATCGACCTGATCCGCCAGGGGCCCAAACCGCTGGCTCTCTACCTGTTCAGCCGCAGCCGCACGGCCCAGGACCAGGTTCTGGCCGGCACCAGTTCCGGCGGCGTCTGCCTCAACGACGTTGTGATGCAGGCGGGGGTGCCGGAGCTGCCCTTCGGCGGTGTCGGCGAGAGTGGCATGGGCCGCTACCACGGTCAGGCGGGCTTCGACACCTTCTCACACCTGCGCAGCGTGCTGCGCCGGCCCTTCCGCTTCGATCTGCCCTTCCGCTACCCGCCCTACGGAGATCGGCTCAGTCTGATCAAACGGCTGCTGGGTTGAGTGCCGAAACGAAGTCGGCCGGGACTCGAGGTGAAGCGGGGGCTGGCGTTCCGGGGAGGTCTCCTTAAGGTTCACCCAGCCGAACGCCATCCATGAGCAGCCCGCAACCCTTGCGCCGTGTCCTGGCCGCCCTGGTCCTGGCCCTGGTCCTGCCCTTGCCTGCCCTGGCGGCGCCCCAACACGTGGTCAAGTCGGGGGAAACCCTCTCGGAGATCGCCGAGCGCTACGGAGTGTCGGTGCAGAGATTGCTTCAGCTCAACGGCATCAAGGACCCCAACCTGGTGGAGGCCGGCACCCGCCTGAAGCTGCCCGATGGGGCCAAGACGGCGCCGCGGGCCGGTTCGGGTACTTCAGGTACCGGCAGCCACACCGTCAGCGCCGGCGAAACCCTCTCAGAGATCGCTGAACGCTATGGCCTTTCGGTGCAGAAGCTGAAGGAGCTCAATGGCCTCAAGGACGCGGATCTGCTGCAGGTGGGGCAACGCCTGAAGGTGCCCCCGGCGAAGAATGCGGCCAAGCCCACGAAGCCCGCCAAGCCCGCCGCCAAGCCAGCGCCCCCCGCGGCGGCAGGAGCGAAGGCCGCTCGGGTGCACGTGGTCAAATCCGGTGAAACCCTCTCGGAGATCTCCGAGCGCTACGACGTGCCAGTGGCCCGGCTGGTGAGCCTGAACAAGCTGGAAGCTCCCGACAACCTGCAGGTCGGCACCAAGCTCAGCCTGGGGCCCGCCAGCGGAACCCCAGCTGCCAAACCAGCAGCTGCAAAACCAGTAACCACAAATCCAGCGGCCACCAAACCAGCGCCGGCCAAATCGACCCCGACCCCCCAGGTGACGGCCCAGCCAGAGCCGAAACCAGACCCAAAACCAGCGCCTAATCCGCCCGAGCAAACCAAGCAACCTGAGCCCCAGGCCAAACCGGCCACCACACCTGCGGCCGCCGCCAAACCCCCTGCCGCCAAGCCCCAACCCAAGCCCGATCCCAGCAACACCGCCCCCCCGGACTGGCGCACCTACGGTCCGCTGCAGGTGGATTTCTCCAACTGGCGGCCGATGGGCGGCAGCCAGGTGGCTCCAGCTCTCAACAGCGGCGGACAGCCGGTGTTCGTGGCAATCAACTGCGCCGCCCGAAAGATCAATGCCACCGGCGCAGCGGGCGCCTGGAAAAGCTGGGAAGATCCCACCACCGATTACGAGGAGCAGCTGATCAAGGACGTCTGCAAGCAGACCGCAGGCTGAAGCTCACCCCAGCTGCGCACTCAGGCCGCCCAGCGCAGCGGCCAGGGCTGGCTTAGGTAGTGGCGTCCAGCGGTGCGCAGCCAGAGACGCTGGCTGCCATCGTCGCTTTCGCTGATCAGCTCCTCCTGCACCAGACGGCGAGTCAGCCATCCCCAGCGCTGCTCATCGCCGGCATGGGCCTGCTCCAGGGCCCCGGCCAGCCGGCGCAGGTCCACCCCGTCCTTCTGAGCCAGGGCCTCCAGTACCCGCGCCGCATCCAGCGACCAGTCGCTGATCGAGCGGGGCCGCCGGCAGACATCGCAGCGGCCACAGGGCGGCACCAATTCCCCCACCGTCAGCAGCAGGGCCTGTTCACGGCAGCCGCTGCCCTCCGCCACGGCCTCCATCCGCCGCAGCTGCTGCTGGGCGATGTCACGGCGCGGGCGCTCCTGGTTCTGGAGTTCCGGACTCATCTGCCGCGCCGAGGCCCGCATCGCCCAGCCCAGGGAGAGCCGATCAGCCGGATCGAACAGCACCAGGCAGCGGGCGGGAAGCCCGTCTCGGCCGGCCCGACCCGACTCCTGCAGGTACCCCTCGGCGCTGGCGGGCAGGTCAAGGTGAAGCACCAGGCCCACATCCGGCCGATCCACTCCCATCCCGAAGGCCACGGTGGCCACCAGCACCGGCGTGGGACTCTCCTGGAAATGCTCCAGGGCCAGCTGGCGACTCTCCGGGTCCATGCCCGCGTGGTAGGCGATCGCCTCACGGCCAGCGGCAGAAAGGCGGGCGGCCCAGTGCTCCACCGAGCGGCGGGTGCGCGCGTAGATCAGCACGGCCCCCCGCGCCCGCTCCAGCGCCTCCAGCACCAGGGCCATCGGGTCCTCTGGACGCCGCTCCATGGCATAGGTCAGGTTGGAGCGCCTGGCCGAACGCACCTGCACAAGGGGGCGCCGCAACTGCAGCAGGCGGATGATGTCGGCGCGCACCCGGGGGGCCGCCGTGGCACTGAGGGCCACCAGCGGCACTCCGGGGCAGAGGCTGCGCAACTGACCCAGCCGCCGGTAATCGGGTCGGAAGTCGTGACCCCAGGCACTGATGCAATGGGCCTCATCCACCGCCAGGGCCACCAGGCGCCCCTGCTCCAGCACCTCCTCCAGCAACTGGCGGGTGGCCTCGGCCTGCAGACGCTCCGGGGCCAGGTAGAGCACCCGCAGCCGATTCTGCTCCAGGCGGCGCAGCAAGGCCCGGCGGCTGGGCAGATCCAGGCCCTGGTGCAGGCTGGCCGCCGGAATGCCCCGCCGTTGCAGCTGGCTCACCTGGTCCTGCATCAGGGCCACCAGGGGGGAGACCACAAGCACCAGGCCCTGCCGCACCAGAGCCGGCAGTTGAAAACACAACGACTTGCCAGCGCCGGTGGGCATGACCGCCAGACAATCCTGACCTGAGAGCAACGCCTCCACCACCGGCCGCTGCCCCGGGCGGAAGGCGGTCCACCCGAAATGACGCTGGAGCTCCGATTCGAGCGGATCCGCCGCCACCGCCACGTCAGCCCCGCACCGCTGCGACCTTAACCCTCGCTCCGCTCAGGGCAAGGGCGGAGGCGTCAGCTGGTCGGGGGTCTCCTCCACCAGCTGCAGGCGCACCCGCTTCCCCCCCGAGAGCTCGCCGAGGGACACCCGCAGGGTGGTGCCGCTCAGACTCTGCAGCGCGGTGAGCAGCTCGCGCAGATGGGGTGTGCTGCTGCCGCTCTCCACCCAGAGGCGTTCCTGCAGCCCCCCCAGCCGCCGCCAGCTGGTGTGCAGCTTGAGCACAGCGCTCTCCAGCTGCTGGGCCTGACCGACCGCATCGGCGAACAGGCCGAGGGCATCAAGCCGCTGGGCCTCCTGCAAGGCCTTCTCGAGATTGAGGTTTCCGTGCTGAAAGGCGCGCACGGCGAGGCCGGCCTCGGCCGCCTTGCTCAGCCAGCGAGCGGTGCTGGTCACATCCTTGACCCGCTCCAGCTCCGGTTCCTCCCGCAGCGCCCGGCGCAGGTCGTCCTGCTGGGGTTCGGGCAGCCTGGCCAGCTCTCGCACCAGGGGGGCCACCACCCGCGGGGGCAGCAAGTTCTCCTGGGTGCGCTGGCGGATCTCCTCGGGCAGCAGCGGGCTGGTGGCGGCGGTGAATTCATCGCTGAGGCGCCGCACCTGCTTGCGGGTGATCTGCTGGCCATCATTGGCAGCTTCACTGATCATCTGCTGAACCTCCGGATCGGCCAGGGCCGTGTCGAGGAAGGCACGCTTGGAGAAGTTGTTCACACTGCCCTCCTCGAGCAGTCCGTCTCCGACGAGGTTGTCGGCGGAATCGGCGAGCTGGATCAGGCCGTAGGCCCGGGTCTTGCTGATCTCCCGCTCCCTGAGCCATTGCAGGAAACCGGTGCCGCGGCCCTCACCGCCCCGCTTCTCCCGGTCCCGCACTGCCCGCAGGATCCTGCCCCGCCAGATCTCCGTCTGCAGATCGAAGCGGTCACAGACGGCCCAGGCCTCCTCCAGACGGGAGAGGAACTCCATGGTGCTGATGTCGTCCCGCTCCGGATCGGGCAGCTCCAGGCTGAGGACGGGTGCCTCCATCGACGACCAGCGGCGCAATCGCTGATGCTGCCACGCAGACCCGAAGCAGTGAGCGACGGGGCGAGCGACGGGCCGAACCAAGAGCCGAACGACGAAACGTGACGCCCTCGGTTCAGAGCCCCTCTGGGGCAGGTATCTTCCGACTGGCAGTCACCCAACAACAGCGCAGCGATGGCGATCTCCCGCGGCGACAAGGTGCGCATCAAGCGGCCTGAGTCTTACTGGTTCAACGAAGTCGGCACCGTGGCGTCCGTCGACACCTCTGGCATCCGCTACCCCGTGGTGGTGCGCTTCGAAAAGGTCAATTACAGCGGCTACAGCGGCTCGGAAGGCGGCATCAACACCAACAACTTCGCCGAAAGGGAACTCGAGTCGGCCTGAGCCCCCCTTCCGAGCCAGCCCGTTCGGAATCCACCGCATCTGATGCGCCATCCGCCGGGAGTCCTGCTTCCGGCGGATTTTCTTTGGTCATGCTGGGGCCTCTGCCTGGCAGGCTGCCTGGATCGATGCTGAACGGATGCCCGAGCTGCCTGAAGTGGAAACGGTTCGGCGCGGGCTGGAACGTCAGCTCACCTCATTCGAGATCGGGCGGGTTGAGGTGCTCAGGCAGCGGGCCATCGCCGCTCCTGAGCAGATCGATCAGTTCCGGGCCGGGCTGATCGGCACTCGCGTCGGAGCCTGGAGCCGTCGGGGCAAGTACCTGATGGCTGAGCTCAGCCGCGACGGACTGCCGGCAGGCCACTGGGGCGTTCATCTGCGCATGACCGGGCAATTTCTCTGGCTGGAGGAGCCCCGCGAGCCCTGCCGCCATACCCGGGTGCGGTGCTGGAGCCGGCAGGGACAGGAACTGCGCTTCATCGATGTGCGCAGCTTCGGGCAGATGTGGTTCATTCCATCCGGCCTCGATTGCTCCAGCGTGATGAAAGGCCTGCAGAAGCTGGGGCCTGAACCCTTCAGTGCGGCCTTCAGCGGCGCCTACCTGAGTCAGAAACTGAAGGGCTCCGTGCGGCCCATCAAGAACGCCCTGCTCGATCAGGCGCTGGTGGCTGGAGTCGGCAACATCTACGCCGATGAATCCCTGTTCGCGGCTGGCCTGGCCCCCCAGCGCCGAAGCGGCAGCCTGAGCCTCGTGGAGCTTGAGCGCCTGCGCCAATCGCTGATCGAGGTGCTCGAAATCAGCATCGGATCCGGCGGCACCACCTTCAGCGACTTCCGGGATCTCAGCGGCACCAATGGCAACTACGGAGGCGTCGCCTGGGTGTATCGCCGCGGCGGTCAACCATGCCGACGCTGCGGCCAACCGATCCAACGGGAGCGACTGGGCGGTCGCAGCAGCCACTGGTGCCCCAACTGCCAGCGTTGAAGTGGATCGGGGACGGTGCGAGAAGATAGGGCCATGCTGTTGAAGGGTCCGTGCCCACATCCGCCCCCGGGGAGCAGGCCAGGGCACTGTGCAACGTCATCGCAGCGATCCATGCCAGGGGCTGGTGCGACGGCACAGGCGGAAATTTCAGCTGCGTGAACCGGCTGGAGCCCCTGGAGCTGCTGATGGCCCCCAGTGGGGTCGACAAAGGCTCGATTCGCCCCCAGGACCTGATCCTGGTGAATGGGGAGGCCCAGGTGATCGACGGCAGCGGTGCTGCCAGCGCCGAAACCCTGCTGCATCTGGAGATCGTCAAATGCACAGGGGCCGCTGCTGTGCTCCACACCCACTCTCAGGCCGCCACCCTGCTCTCCCGCCGCGCCCTGCAGGCCGCGGTAGTCCTTGAAACTGAAGCAACGAATCCAGCTGAAACGGCAAATGCCGTCGAAGCAGCCGTACGGATCGAAGGCCTGGAGATGCTCAAGGGCCTCACCGGCATCAGCAGCCACGACACCTACATCGCCATTCCGGTGCTGGCCAACGATCAGGATCTGCGCCTCCTCAGCAATACCGCCTCATCACGCCTTGGCGAAGCACCCCACGGATTGCTGATCGCCGGACACGGTCTCTATGCCTGGGGCCACGACCTGTTCAGCGCCCGCAGGCATCTGGAAATTCTGGAATTTCTTCTGGAGCAGAGCTGGCGTGAGTTGTTGCTGCCACCCCTCACCAATCCATGACGCGTCCAAGACTATTTCTGGCTGACATCAGCCATGTGCTTCTCGATATCGAAGGCACCACATGCCCGGTGAGCTTTGTGGCCGACACCCTGTTTCCGTATGCAAGGGCTCGGCTGGAGTCCTTTCTGATGGAACACGGGCATGATCCGGATCTGAAACCGTTGCTCTGCGATCTGCAGGAGGCCTGGCACAAAAACAACAGCGACGCCAACGACAACACTTTCCAAAGCGAGAGCGTTCATTTACATGAGCAGGAGTCTCAACACCCACCAGCCATGCAACCCAGCCTTCAACAACTCTGCAGCTTTCTCAAGTTCCTGATCGATGACGACCGGAAACTCACCGCCCTCAAAGAATTGCAGGGATTGATCTGGAATGAAGGCTATGCCAATGGATCCCTGCGCGCTCCCCTGTTTGCCGATGTAGCGCCGGTCCTGGAGCGATGGCACGTCGCAGGACTTCAACTGGCGGTCTACTCATCAGGATCTGTAGCGGCTCAGCAACTCCTCTACGGTCACTCCGATGCTGGAGACCTGCGCCAACTGTTCTGCGGCTGGTTTGACACCCGTGTCGGAGCCAAGCAAGATCCAGCAAGCTATCTCAGGATTGCCGACTCTCTCGGTGCACCGGCCGGCAAGATCCTGTTTATCAGTGACTCCCTGTCCGAACTCAATGCCGCCCAACTCAGCGGCCTGCACGTGATCTTCAGCAGCAGGCCAGGCAATCCAGAAGATAGCCCAGGCCCCTATTCCCAGATCACAACCCTCGAGCAAATCCCCTTCCCATCCTAAACAGTACCAATTTCACTGCAAACGCCAACAACAACTCCGCCGCCATCAACGACATCACAAACAGCCCAACCTGACGTCAAGCACAAAAAAAGCCACCCTGAGGTGGCTTTTAAACAAAACTGATCTAAGCAGCGCTGAAATCAGATATAGAGCATTCAGATTGTTTTATCCTGGCATTGAGCTATTTTTGCAGGAAGCTACCCTCCAACTATCGTCGCCGCTACTGCGTTTCACAACCGAGTTCGAGATGGATC
>NZ_JAGQCE010000013.1 GCF_024345995.1 Synechococcus sp. Cruz-7E5 | reverse complement strand
AAGACGAGGCGATACGACTGATTTCGGGAGTTCTGAATCGCTGAATCAGCGAAATACAGCACGAACAGAGCGGGATCAGCTCTCGGGAGGGAAAACACGACTGTTCAGCCGGTTTTTCCGCAAACTCTTAGAACGAATCACCTCTTCACCGGGCCTGGATGCCGCGCCTTCTCGCCGCCCTGCTGGCCCTCAGCCTGACGCTGATCCTGGGCTGGCCCTTTGGCAGCAGCGATGCCATAGCCGCTGCCAAAGGGCCGAGCACTGAGAGATCTGCAGCCGAAGCGTCAAAGTCAGTCACAACACAGGTGGGAAGCTTCGACACCGCCAAAGTGTCGATTCTTGGTGTGCCGGCCATCACTGTGGCGGTGCCGGTGCTGAGCGATTCCGATGGGCCGGATGCTGAGTTGCGTGCACGGTTGATCGAGAACAACCTCCGCTTGCTCTATTCCCCCCAGGCGATCTGCAATCCAGGCGAATTGCTGGCCGACTTCTGGGTAAGCAGAAGCATCCGGTCAAAGCAGGGTGCCGAAACTACCGGCCAGCCCGCCTGCGACATCCATCGCTGGTCATCTCGCAGCAATCCCGATGAGGTGAACCTGGCTACGATCATGAGCAATGAGGGACTTCCGGTGCTGGAGGCCCGCTTTCCCGGACGGGACCCGATGCCGGTGCTGACGGTCACCGATGCAGACTCCCGCTTCAACGGCCTTCCCGCCTCTGAACTGGCGGATCGATGGCGAAACACACTCGAATCGCGCCTCCGTCATGCCAGGGAGTGGCTGCGGCCTGAGTCGCATGCCCGCATCCTCGGCCTGCTGGGGCTGGCCCAGCTGATGATGGTGGCTCTGCTGGTGGCACTGCTGGCGGTCTGGCAACGGACCCAACGCTGGCAAGCCCATCTGTATGAGGCCCAGCTGGCCAGGCAGGGGACGTCAGTTCAGCTCGATGTGCTTCTCCAGAGCGCGAGCCTGATCAGCATCGGTGTGTTCTTGGTTGTTCTGCTGATCGCCAGGTCGATGGGGGCCCTGGCAACGATGGCGCTTCCCGGCCAGTTCACGCTCGGACTGACCCTTCTCCTGCAGCCGGGGCTGCTGTTCTTCAAGATCCTTGTGGTAGCGATCGTTCTGCTGATCGTCCGGGCCCTGGCCAACTTCCTGCTGCGCCAGTGGCTGTCAAGCGGCCGTCAGCCATCCGATCAGCATCCTCGCCGCCTGCAACGTTATCGAACCCTTCGCAGCGTCATCGATCGGCTGATCACCCTGGCTGCCGGGATTGTTCTGCTGGGCTGGTGGGCCTTCGACCTGGAGGTTGTCAGTGGGATCAGTGCCAGCGGACTGCTCGCCGGAGGGGCGTTGCTCGGAGCGTTGGTGTTCGTGTTCCAGGGGTTGCTGCGGGATTTTGTTTCCGGTCTGGTGGTGCTTCTGGAGGATCGCTATGCAATCGGCGACTGGATCGAAGTGGGTAGCTCCAGTGGAGAGGTGGTGGACATCGGCATCCTCAGTGCCCAGTTCCGCACGGTCGATCAACAGCTGGTGGTGGTTCAGCATGGACTGGTCGACCGCCTGGTCAACCACACCAAGCTCCGCTCAGGTGCCCTGATCTACCTGGTCCTCTCACATCGGATCGGTTCGTTGCGGCAGGCGCTGCGGGTGATCCAGCAAGAACTGGAGGCCTTCGCCGCGGAGTCACCCTGGAAGAGCCGATTGCTGGATCCCCCCATGCTCAGGGCTGTCGATGCCGTGAATCCACAGGGCATCGAGGTCAGCGTGCTGATTCAGACGGCCACGGGGCAGCAATGGTCGATGAAGAGGGAACTGCTGCGACGCCTGGAGGAGGCACTCCACAAGCGCGCGATTCCCCTTGCCACCACACTCGAGTGGGGCAGCCTGCCGGCGTCGGACCTGCCGAAGGACAGCTGAGCGGAGCCCCCGGCGCTGGCGGATCTGCGACGAAGAACCTTGACGGGCTTCGCCGAAATGTTCACTGCGGCACTCTTGCTCTCGTGTAAGGGCTGAGTGAGTGATAGGTTCAAGAGATAAGAAATCATCTGTTTCCTTCGCGTTGCTTTCAGGTTCGGCCGCTTGGGCTCATGCCTGGATCAACACTCTCCGTTGATATGGAACAACTCACTGCCGAAGGGCTCAAAGTCGTCAACGACCTGGCCCAGCGTTATGGCTTCAGCCAGGATGCCGTCATCCACATGATGTACGCCATGCTCAAGGGCAGAGGTGGCATGGCCCAGTTCAGTCACCCCGAATTCGCCGGGTCCGGGCAATGGATGAAGGGCGGGATGATGATGCTTGGCGATATGTTCAACAACACGCTCAAGGCGAGGGTGGATGGGCTCTGCCAGGCCATCTCCGATGTGCTTTCAACCCAGAGTGAGCTGTTTCCACTCGGAAGCTTTCAGTCGCAGTCCCAGAGCGGTAGCGGCCATCAGCAGCAGATCCACGGCGGCGGTCAGCAGATGAGCTTCAGTGGCCATGCGGTTGGCCCCAGTCTGTTCAGGCCAGATCCCCGGGACACATGGTGGCCTCCCGAATTGGGCACCCCCAATGCCACCGGTGCCCAGAACAATGTCCGCTATGCCTATTTCTCCGATTCCGGCCGCGTCGCCGTCGACGTGAACGGCAAGGTCGATGTTTATGAAACAGGCGATCACCAGATCGGCGGGTTCTCCCAGCAACAAGGGAGCGGCGGAGTGGTGTTCAGCACACCGTCGGGCAGCGTCAGCCTGACGTCCCTCTCGACGATGTCCGCTGGATCACAGCAGGCCCAGAGTTCGGGAACGGGAAGCCAGCAGCAGAGCAGCGTGGCGGGCCAGCAGGCGTTTCAACCGATGCAACCGATGCAAGCGATGCAGCCGATGCAGCCAATGCAGCCCCTCCAACCCATGCAGCCGATCCAGCCGACACCGACCTGGTGGCCGGCCGAACTGGGGACACCGAATGCCTCGGGATCCCAGGATGAAGTTCGCTACGCCTATTTCTCCGAGCAGGGCCGTCTCGCCGTCGACCTGAATGGCACGGTCAACCTCTATGACGTTCAGGACCAACCGATCACCGGGCTGGCCCAGGGCTCATCAAAGGGGGATCCTGTTTTCGTCACTCCGGAAGGTCTGCTCAGCCTCTCGAGCCTTCGGCCCGTGGCTGCCACGCCCGAACGACCCGGCGGAACTGCAGTCTCCGGCGAAGCAGATGTGCTGAGCGCCCTTGAGCGCCTCGGTGAACTCAAGCAAAAGGGAATCCTCACCGATGAAGAGTTCACGGCCAAGAAGACCGAACTGCTCAGCCGGTTGTAGATCCAGAGAGCTTCAAAGTATTCACCGGCCCGGCAGTCATGGTGCTCCGAACCGTTCTCTTTCTGATCACGAACCTGGCGGTCGTCGCCACGATCTCGGTGTTGCTCTGGCTGGGGGTGGCCACGGGCTGGCTGCCTCCTGATCTTCCTCTGATACCCCTTCTGATCGGCAGCTTCGGCTGGGGTGTCATCGGCTCCTGGATCTCACTTCAGGTCTCAAGGCAATCGGCCATTCAGGCGATGGGGGTGCAACTGGTCGATGGCAGAGAGGGCGCCAGTGCCCTCTGGCTGGTCGAGACGGTGGCCCGCCTGGCGAACAAGGCCGAGTTGCCCATGCCCGAGGTGGGGGTCTACGCCTCGCCGGAGTGGAATGCTTTCGCCACCGGCGCCTCGCCTGAGAGCGCCCTGGTGGCTGTTTCCAGCGGGATTCTCGAAGGCATGCCGCAGGCGGAGCTGGAAGCGGTGCTGGCCCATGAGATGAGCCATGTCGGCAACGGCGACATGGTGACCATGGCCCTGCTGCAGGGGGTGATCAATGCCTTCGTGATGTTCCTGGCCCGGGCCATCGCCCTGCTGCTGCCCCGACGCTCCGAGGACCAGGGTCGCCAGCCGCCACCGATCTCTGCGCTGATCTGGCCTCTGGAACTGTTGCTGGGGATAGCAGGTTCCCTCGTCACCGCCTGGTTCTCGCGGCACCGGGAGTTCCGCGCCGATGCCGGAGCCGCCCGCCTCACCGATGCTGACGCCATGGTGGGAGCTCTCCAGTTGCTGGGCCAGACCCAGGATCTTCTCGAACCCCGTGACGGGACGGCGCTGGCCCCGTTCAAGATCGCCGGGCCACCCAGCCTGCTGGGGCTGTTCGCCTCCCATCCGCCGCTGGAGCACCGCATCGCTGCGCTGCAGGAGCTTCAAGCGGCCAATCCATCGACACCCTGAGCTGTCGGGAACCAGACGTAAATCCGCCGTCAGGCCGGAGCCTCCACCGGTGTGTGCTGCGGCAGGCTGTCTGCAGTGATCCGTCCATCCTGGATCCGGATGATCCGGCCGCTGTTGTGCGCCACAGAGGGGTCGTGCGTTACCAGCACGATCGTGAGGCCGCCGGCGTGGAGCTCGGAAATCAGTTCGATCACTTCTTCGCCGGTGCGTGAATCAAGGGCGCCGGTGGGTTCATCGGCCAGAAGCAACTCGGGCTGGTTCACCAGAGCGCGGGCAATCGCGACCCGTTGCTGCTGACCGCCTGATAGCTGGTTAGGACGGTTGGCCATCCGATCGGCCAGCCCCACCTGCTCCAGCATCGCCATGGCCCGCTCGCGCCGCTCAGCCCGGTCGTAGCCCGCATAGACCATCGGCAGCATCACGTTCTGCAGCGCCGTGAGGCGCGGCAGAAGGTTGAATTGCTGAAACACGAAGCCGATCTGGAAGTTACGGATATCGGTGCGTTCGTTGTCGCTCAGCAGGGTGATGTCGCGGGCGTCGAAATAGTAATGGCCGCTGCTCGGCTGCTCAAGGCATCCGAGGATATTCATCAAGGTGGACTTCCCCGATCCGGAAGTTCCAACGATCGCAGTGTACTCGCCACGCAGGATCGTCAAGTCTATGCCGTGCAGGATCGGAACATCGACCTCGCCCATCCGGTAGGCCTTGGTGATCCGGCGCAGTTGCAGCATGGTTCAGTCGCTTCGCAGGGCTGTCATCGGATCGAGCTGGGCGGCCTTATTGGCGGGATAGGCGCCGAAGAACACACCGATCACCAGGCAGAAGGCCAGTGACCAGCCCACCGCATCGAGGGCGATCCCGGCGCTCCAGCCGAAGGCCGCGTTGATCGCCAGCGACGCCACCACCCCGAGCAGAACCCCCAGCAGCCCGCCAGCCAGGGAGAGCACCGTCGATTCGATCAGGAACTGGCGCAGGATGTCGCTGCAGCGGGCGCCGATGGCGCGGCGGATGCCGATTTCCCGCGTCCTCTCGGTGACCGACACCAGCATGATGTTCATGATTCCGATTCCTCCCACCAGCAGGGAGATGGCCGCCGATCCGCCCAGCAGCGCGGTGAAAACATTGGCGACGGCATTGGAGGCGTTGACCAGATCGGCCTGGTTGCGGATCACGAAGTCGTCCTCCCGGGGGGGCACGATCCTGTGGCGCAGGCGCAGCAGATTGGTGATCTGATAGTCGGCTGCCTCCATGCTCGCGGCCGATCGAGCCGAAACCGCGATGCTCTCCACCGACACGCCGGCTGTGGTGTTCACCCCCACGATCCTCGAAGCCATCGTCGTGAGTGGGATCAGCACCTGATCGTCCTGGTCGCGGAAGCCGGTGCTGCCCTTGAACTCCAGGGTGCCGATCACCGTGAACGTCTCACCGCGGATGCGGATCGTCCGGTCGAGTGCGCTGCTGGCTGTGAGCCCAAGGCTGTCGACCACGGTCTGCCCCAGCACCGCCACCCGGGCGGACTGATCAAGTTCGGCCTCGTTGAAGAACCGCCCGCTCAGGGGCAGGAAGTCGCGCACCACCACGTAGGCCGGCGTGCTGCCCACCACGGTGGTGTTGGTGTTGCGATCGGCCAGAACCACCTGCGTGCGCTGGCTCAGGTTCGGGGCCACATCCGCCACGGCCGGAATGGAGGCGGCGATCGCCTTGGCGTCCTCCCAGATCAAGGTGGTGGCCGAGCCTGCTCCACGTGAGGCGGGCCCGCCACCGGCCGCCACGCCGCTCTGCACGAAAATCAGGTTCGAACCCAGCGATTTCAACTGGTTTTCCGTCTGCAGCTGGGCGCCACGGCCGATGGTCACCATGCTGATCACGGCGCCGATGCCGATGATCACCCCCAGCATCGTCAGTGCGGAGCGCATCCGGTTGGCCAGCAGCGACGACCAGGCCAGAGCGATCGTCTCAGGAAGGTCAGCTCCGCCGCGCTCACGCCGACGGCGCATCCCTGACATCCGCTCAGGCCTCTCACCCATCACTGCCTTGGCCTTCACCGCCTCAGCCATCAGCGCGGCATCCTGCCCTGGCCGCGTGGTTGCTGGAAGGGCGAGGAGCCGGTCACCGGGCGGCTGTTGGGACGGCGCCCACCGGGCGCGGACAGGTACACCCGATCGCCTTGCTTCAGGCCGCTCACCACTTCGGTGCGGGTACCGATCGTGGCGCCCACCTGCACCGGGCGGAACATGGGTTTGCCGTCGGCACCGGGCACCAGCACCCCGGTGTCTCCCCGTTCACTCACGATGGCGGGTGTGGGGATCAGCAGGGCATCGGGCCGCCGACCCACCAGCACGTTCGCGGTGAGATTCATGCCGGAGCGCAGCTTGCCTGGCGCGTCGCCGGCCAGGGCGATCCTCACCTGAAAGCTGGTCACGTTCTGCTCCACCACCGCTTCCGGCGCCACCAGCCGCACCGTTCCACGGAACACCTGGCGAGGGAAGGCATCCACCTGCAGGTCCACCGCCTGGCCGGGCCGGATCGCGCCCACATCAACTTCCGCCACGTTGGCCACCGCCTCCAGCGTGCTGGCCAAAGCCAGGATCGAAGAGGAGGTGGCCGAACTGGTGGCGCTGGCCGAGGTGGTGGGCGTCACGAAGGCTCCGACGTCGGCGTATTTCTGGGTGATCACCCCATCGAAAGGAGCGCGGATCACCGTGTCCTCCAGCTGGGCCTCGATCGAGGCGAGATCACCCCGCGCCTGCTGCAGCTGGCCGCGGGCAGCGGCGATGTCTTCGGCGCGGCTACCGGACTGGGCCAGATCCAGCTGGGCCCGCAATGCACTCACCCGGGCCTCACTGGCCAGGAACGCCGATCGGCTGGCGTCGAAGTTCACCCGGGCGATCGCGCCGGATCCATACAACTGCTGATTGCTGAGGAAGACGGAGCGCACCGCGATCTGATCGGCCTCGGCCGCCTGCAGATTGCGCCGGGCCGCCTCGATCTCCTGGGGCCGGTTGCCGGCCTGCAGCTTGCTGAGGTTCGCTGCCGCCGCCGCCAGCGTTCCCTGGGCTTTCAGCAGGGTGCCCCGCAGATTGCTGTCGTCCATTCGCGCCAGCACCTGGCCGGCGCTGACGCGATCCCCCTGATCGACCAGCAATGCCGTGACGCGGCCCTGCTGCTTGGGGCTGATGTTGACAGGCGTGGTGGGGCGGATCGAACCGGCAGCCGTCACCTTGAGGATCACGTTGCTGCGCTGCACGGGCGCGGTCTGGGCGGCCAGGGCGGCCTGCCGGGCACGGGTCTGGCCCTGCTGCCAGAGCAGCCAGCCGCCGCCGGCCAGGCACAGGGTCAGCGCACCGGCGGCGATCAGCCACCGGGGCGGAGCCAGCCGCCGCGGGCGAGGCCGGGCCGGATCAGCTCCGGGCTCAGCGGAGGAGGGAGGAACGGGTATCCGGCGCAGGACGGTCTGCAGCATTCAAGGTGGCTTCGCGGCGAGGACGACCGGCTGTCTCCACACCATCGCTGCTGCCTGTGTCTGCGGCATGACGCTGCCACGATCAGCTGTGAGCAGGTGTGACTATGCGACCGCAGCCGAGGCTGGGCGGGGTTCAACAGCAGCCCGTGGCGCCTTCGGCGGCAACTCCCCCGCCCGCTCGTGCAGCAGCGTCGGCGACAGGACAATCGTCCCGGTGCTCCCACCGAAGCGCAGTTGCAGCCAGGTGATCACCGCTGAGTCGCCGGCCACGATCGCTTCGATCGGCTGTGCGGTAAGCTCGCCCGCTTGGCCGGTTGGGCGCCCTTGCTCTGGCGGGTCGCTGAGCGCCTGCCGCAGGTTGAGCTCGTCCACCAGCGCCGGCTCCAGGTACCAGAGCTCCACGTCAGGCCCCTTGCGGTCGCGGCGTTCCTCGATCAGTTCGCGCAGCTGACCATCGCCGCTGAGCTGGCCCAGCGGTGCCAGCAGGAGCGGCAGGCTTCGGGCCGAAACAGGAGCGGCCGGGGTGAAGGGTGCGGCAGTCATGGCGGGTGAGGGGTGGCGAGCGCGTTGCAACGAAATCGCAACGACAGGACAGCGGAACAACAGTAACGTTATACCGTTTGCCGAGGGCGCCCTCCCGGGGTGCCGCTCTCATTTCGGCACCTTTTAGGCACCCTTCGTCATGACCAGCACCCTCCCTGAGGCTGTTTCCGGCGCCATTTCCGACCACGCCAGGCCAGCGGATGTCGCCGCCCGCAAGGGTTTCGGACCCCGGGTGCGGCGTCTGCACGCCCGCATCGGCGCCGCCCACCACAAGGCGGAGGGCATGGACTTCTCCCGTGCGCTCCTGGCGGGTCAGGCCAGCCCACTGCAGCTGGCGGGCCTGATCCGCGCCCTCGGCCCCGCCTACGAGCTGATCGAGCAGACCGGCCCCGAACTGGCAGCCGCCCTTGGTGCCCCCGACTTTCCCTGGAGTGTCCTCAACCGCAGCGAGGCCCTGCGCCACGACGTGGCCCTGCTGGCCGGCATCGAAGCCAGCGGGCCCTCAGCCGCGGCCCAGGCCTGGCTGGGACACCTCGGCACACTCGCCCAGCAGGCACCGCACCGCTTCCTCGCCCATGTGTATGTGCGCTACGGCGGCGACCTCTCCGGCGGGCAGCAGCTCGCCCAGCAGGCCAACGCGATCCTGGCCGCCCATGGTCTGCCCTCCCTGCGCTTCTGGCAGTTCGAGCGGCCGATCCCGGACCTGAAGCAGGCCCTCCACGACGCCTTTGAGCAGCTCGAGCTCAGCGAAGCCGAGGAGGCGGAGCTGCTGGAGGAAGCGGTGGTCGCCTTCCTCGACACCCAGAGCCTGCTTGCCGAGCTGGGCGCACTCACCAAGCCCCGAGTGGATCCGCTCCCCCTGCTGCTCAAGTACGACAAGCCCGTTCCCCGCTACACCAGCTATCCCACCGCCGCGGCGTTTCACGGCGCTGTGGGTCCCGCCGACCTGGTGAGCCAGCTGGGGCAAGCGAGCACGGCCGATCTCTCGCTCTACGTGCACGTGCCCTTCTGCCGCCATGCCTGCTGGTACTGCGGCTGCAACCGAATCACCACCCAAGCCGGCTCGGCGGTGGTGGGGCCCTATCTCGAGGCTCTGGCCAAAGAGCTGGCGCTGGTGGCCCAGGCCTCGGGCCGACGCAGGCGGCTGGGGCAGTTGCACTGGGGTGGCGGCACACCCAACTACCTCAATTCCCAGGAGCAGGGCCAACTCTGGGATCTGATCGGGGAGCAGCTGGACCTGGCGCCCGACCTGGAGGCCTCGATCGAGGTGAATCCGGAGTTCCTCAGCCGTGATCAGGTGCTGGAGCTGCGCCGTCTGGGCTTCAACCGGATCAGCTTCGGCATTCAGGATGCCGACCCGCACGTGCAGGCGGCCGTGAACCGGATCGTGCCGGTGGAGCAGCTCCGGCTGGCGATGGAGTGGATGCGGGAGGCGGCCTTCGAGAGCGTGAACGTCGATCTGATCTGCGGGCTGCCTCTGCAGACCCCCGAGCGGTTCGCCAGGACCATCGCCCTGGTGCGGGAGCTGCGGCCCGACCGGGTGTCGCTGTTCAGCTTCGCCTACCTGCCCGAGCAACTGCCCCTGCAGCGCAAGATCGCCGCCGACGACCTCCCCAGCCAGCGGGAGCGGATCCGGATGTTGCAGCACGCCTTCACAGCCTTCACTGGCGATGGCTACGACGCCATCGGCATGGACCACTTCGCCCTTTCAAGCGACAGCCTGGCGCTGGCGGCGCGGCAGGAGCGGCTGCACCGCAATTTCCAGGGCTACACCACCGGCGGCGAGCGCGACCTGCTCGGCATCGGCGTGACGGCGATCAGCCAGTTCCAGAATCTGTTCAGCCAGAACCAACGCTCACTGAAGGCCTATGTCCAGGCCCTCGACGAGGGCCATCTGCCCGTGGAGCGGGGCCTGGTGGTGCGGGATCCCGAGGTGCTGCTGCGGCGCTCGATCATTCAGAGCCTGATGTGCCACTTCGCAGTGGACTTCGACACCATCGCCCTGGGGCAACCCCTTGAAGCGAAGCGCCAGTTCGCCAGCGAGTGGGCCGATCTGCAGACCCTCGAAGCCGACGGACTGGTGCGCCTGGGGGCCAACAGCCTGGAGGTGACGGACGTGGGCCGCTGGTTGATCCGCACGATCGCGGCGGTGTTCGACCCCAGCCAGCGCCGTCAGGCCAGCGGGTCGCGACTGATCTGAGACGTGGTCTGGTCAGACCACCACCTGCAAACGGGCCCGGTTGTTCTCCTGCTGGGCGAGGGGTTCGAGCACCTGGCGCTCCGGATCTGCCAGCACCAGGAGTTCATGGGCTCCGGGCGCCAGTTCGAGCGTCAGGGCAAAGGATTCCTCATCGCCGGCGGCCAGCCAGGGCAGGCGCAGGTAGCGGTGGCCGGCATAGCGGTCGTCGATCACCACCGCCACTCCCACATCGCTCACATCGAGCGTGCCCCGGTTGGTGATGGCAAACCGCAGCACGCCAGCGTCGTAACTGGCCCGCTCCACCGCCAGGTCGGAGCCCAGCTGGCGCAGCTCCTGAAGCGGATAGAGGGACAGGGACTCCAGTCGCAGCAGCTGGGTGCCGGGGTGCTCATGGTGCAGATGGCCGCCGTGGCGCAGGTCGCTGCTGCAGCCGTGCACATGCAGATGGGCGCCCGCCTGAGGCACCGTGACGCGCCCGCTCTCGGGCCGGGTGTCCCAGAAGCCGCAGCAGTCCCACTCCAGGCTGCGGCCCAGGTAATGGATCGGATCGGCGGGATCGCCAGGATCACGCGGGGCCAGGCGGTAGTGCTGAAGGCTGGCGTAGAGACTCGTGCCCGCGTCTGGATCCACGGAGTCCGTGTTGCGGCGGCGCTGGCCCATGCAGAGCTTGGAGGCCACGGTGATCACCAGGCTGCTCCAGGTCGCCCGCAGGCGTACCCCCACGATCGGCGCTGGCTCGATCCGGCCCGACGCGATCGAGTCCGCGATCGCCTGCCCCACCAGCTCCTGCAGCGGCACCCCGGCGCTGGGGCCCAGCCCCGCTAGATCCACCGGCTGGCGCAGGGCACTGGCATCAGCGCTGAAGCACACATAGGGGAAGTGGGAGGACCCGTCGCCGGGGCGCAGCCGCCGGATGCCGCCATCGATGGCCTGGCATTTGTAGAGGTGGGTTCGGGCAGCACCGGGCTGGTGCAGGAAGGTGAGCTCGCCGTTGTCGAGGCTGGTGGTGGTGCCAAGGCCGAGCACATCGCCCTCGAGCGGAATGCGCTCCAGGGGCAGATGCTCGTTCACGTCACCCTGGATCAGGTCGCTGACCGTGTTGGCGATCGAGAGGATCACCATGGGGCAGGAGCCTGAGGCGAAGAAGCCGTCGGGATCGCACCCGCCACCACCCGCCACTCGTGCAGCACCCAGCTGACGCAACCTGAGCGGATCAGGGGATCGCTCTGGACGATGGCCTCGGCCTCCTGCCAGTCGCTGGCGTGGAACAGCAACATGCCACCGGCGCCTTCACCGTTCATTCCCTTGCGCTCACGCCAGTAGCCACTGCTGGCCTGGTGGCCGCGCCGCTGCAGCTCGGCCACCCAGTCGAGGTGGTCACGCAGGTGCTGATCAAAATGGGCACGGTCGACCAGACCCTGCTCCAGCTTCACGAACCAGGGCAAGGCGAGCCCTCGAAGCAACCGCCCCAACCTAGACCTGAAGCCCGGTGGCGCAGCCTGAGTGGGGGCGCGCTGCCGGGCAAGGCCGGAAAAGTTGAGTAGAAATCCCCATAGGGAAATCCACGCTGGACCCGCCGGAGACGTTACATTTTGTAAGACGTTCCGAGGGGCGGGCCTGGCTCAGGTCCACCTCTTTTTTTTGGGCTCCGCCAGGGCCCTCAGGTCCGGAACCACATCGCTCCCCTGGCACTGAAATACCTCCCTTCAGAGCGGATCACCGGGCAGGAAACGCCGGATGAACAGCTCAAGGGCCATCGGCCCGCAGCGGTGCTGCCAGCAGGTGTCACCCGGCAACCGCCGCCAGCACTCCACCTGGTGGTGGGGATCAGAGCCGCCGACCAGATGCACCCGATAGCGATACTCGGCGTCAGCAGCCTGCTCCACTCGGGCCAGGAGCTCCGCCCTGGGTTGACTGCCCAGGAAGGAGGCCAGAAAGTCGGCGGCGTCACCGCCCAGGCGCAGGGCGGATGCGAACCGCCAGGCGGCGCCGGTTGGGTAGCCGTCGTGGTGAAGATAGACATGGCGCACGGCAGCGCCGGGAAAGCCGGTGAAGGAGTAGACGGCGCGGGTGGCCAAGGCGGAGGGAGCAGCTGCACAGACCAGTGCCACCGGCGTCTCAGCCGATGTGGAGGGTGGCTGCGCTTGCTCTGTGCAACGGTTCTCAGGGCTGTCAAGAGCCCGCACCTGCTCTACGACGATGCCCTCTGCTCGGTGTGGTACCTGTTCAGTGCGATGGTCCGACTGCCGATACAGGATCCTCAGGGGTCCTGAAGCCCTGGGCCCGCCGGCAGGATCATGATGGATTCCACTGACCCCGCCCAGCTCCGCCGCGACTATCGCCGGGAGGATCTGCGACGTGCCGATCTGGCGGTCGATCCGGTGGCGCAGTTCCGCCGCTGGTTCGACCAGGCCGTGGCCGCCCAGCTGGATGAGCCCAACGCCATGGTGCTGGGCACCAGCAACGGCCAGCGCCCCAGCGCCCGCACGGTGCTGCTCAAGGCGTTCGACGCTCGGGGATTCGTGTTCTTCACCCACTACGAGAGCCGCAAGGCCACCGAGATCGCCGCCCACCAGGAGGTGAGCCTGCTGTTTCCCTGGTACGGGCTGGAGCGCCAGGTGGCGATCCTGGGGCGGGCCGAGCGGATCAGCGCCGCCGAATCACTCGCCTATTTCCTCTCTCGCCCGATCGGCAGCCGGCTGGGGGCCTGGGTGTCTCAGCAGAGCGCCGTGATCGGCTCCCGCTCGATCCTGGAGATGCAGTGGGAGGCGATGAAGCGCCGCTTCGCCGATGGCGAGGTGCCGCTGCCGCCGTCCTGGGGCGGCCTGCGGGTGGTGCCGTTCGAGTTCGAGTTCTGGCAGGGCCGCACCAACCGCCTCCACGATCGCTTCCGCTACAGGCCCGCGGCCCCACAGGCGGCTGGGAGCAGCGGCGGGGCCTGGAGCATCGAGCGGCTGGCCCCCTGACCTACGTCCTGCGGTGAGGCGGTTGCCGACAACTGCTATGCGGCTATGCTCATATCAGTTGTCGATCGAGCCCCCATGGCCGTCGCTCCCGCCAGTTCCTTTTCCCTCGCTGCCGCAGCAGGCGGTGCCCCCCTGCTGTTCCGCCAGCTCTTCGATGCCGACACCGGCACCTTCACCTACCTGATCGCCGAGGTGGCCAGCGGCCAGGCCCTGCTGATCGATTCGGTATTCGAGCAGCACGACCGTGATCTCGCCCTGATCCAGGAGCTGGGCCTGCAGCTGGTGGCCTGCCTCGACACCCACGCCCACGCCGACCACGTGACCGGCAGCTGGATGATGCACGCCGCCACCGGCAGCGCCATTGGCCTGGCCGCCAGTGTCGGCGCCGAGAATGTGACCCTGCCCCTGCGACACGGTGATCGGGTGACCTTCGGCGGCCGTTCGCTGGAGGTGCGCGCCACCCCCGGCCACACCGACGGCTGCCTCACCTTCGTGCTCGACGACCACAGCCTGGCCTTCAGCGGCGACGCCCTGCTGGTGCGGGGCTGCGGCCGCTGCGATTTCCAGCAGGGCAATGCCCAGACCCTGTACGAATCGATCACTGGGCAGATCCTTTCGCTGCCCGACTCCTGTCTGCTCTACCCCGCCCACGACTACACCGGCCGCAGCGTCACCTCCGTCACCGAGGAGAAGGCCTACAACGCCCGTCTCGGCGGCCAGGCCAATGAACGCGACTTCGTGATCTACATGCAGGCCATGAAGCTGCCCCATCCCCACAGGATTGCCGAGGCCCTGCCGGCCAACATGCGCAGCGGCAAGCCCCGGGAGGACGCAGGCCATGGGGCGGCCGCCTGGGCGCCGACCCGGCGCAGCTACGCCGGGCTGCCGGAACTGGCGCCGGCCTGGGTCGCCGCCCACCGCGATGAGCTCACCCTGGTGGATGTGCGCTCGGTGGAGGAGTTTCAGGGCCCGGATGGTCACATCGCCGGCAGCCTGCTGATTCCGCTTCCGGAGCTGGAGGAGCGGGCCGGCGAGATTCCAGTGGACACCCCCACGGTCGTTCTCTGCCATTCCGGCAGCCGCTCGGCCCTGGCCACCCAGCAACTGCTGCGGGCGGGTCACCAGCAGGTGGCCAACCTGCACGGCGGGCTGCTGAGCTGGCAGGCCGCCGGGTATCCGCTGGTCACCGTCACCCCTGCCTGAACCATGGCTTCCACCAACAGCGCACACCTCAACCCGAGAGAACTCGCCGACCAGATTCAGAGCGGCCGGATCAGCGTCATCGATGTACGCGAGCCGATGGAATACGTGGGCGGCCATATTCCCGGCAGCCACAACATTCCGCTCTCCCGCCTCGGCAGCGCCACCCTCCCCTCAGGGCCGCTGGTGCTGGTCTGCCAGAGCGGCAATCGCAGCGAGAAGGGCCTCACCCAACTGCTGCGCGGGGGCCATCCCCATCCTCTCGCCGACCTCGAAGGCGGCATGAGCGCCTGGCAGCAGGCAGGCCTGCCGATGAAGCGACGCCAGGGTGCGCCCCTGCCGCTGATGCGCCAGGTGCAGATCGCCGCCGGCATCCTGGTGCTGCTTGGAGTGATCCTCAGCCAGACCGTGGCCCCGGGCTGGATCTGGCTGGCGGGCTTCGTGGGGGCTGGCCTCACCTTTGCCGGCATCAGCGGCTTCTGCGGCATGGCCAGCCTGCTGGCGGCCATGCCCTGGAACCGGGTGCGGGCGTGATCATCGGCATCGGCATCGGCACGGTGTTGTTGCTGCTCGGCGGCGGACTCCTGATCGGTGTGCTGCTCGCCGTGCTGGGAGCCGGTGGCTCAATCCTGCTGCTGCCCCTGCTGGTGAGCGGAGCCGGCCTGTCCACCCGGGAGGCCGTTCCGCTCTCGCTCCTGGTGGTGACCCTGCTGGCCCTGGGCAATGTGGGGCCTTACATCCGCCGCGGCCAGGTGGCTGTGCGGCCGGCGTTGATCCTGGGGGTGCCGGCCCTGGCAGGTGCCTGGATCGGCGGCAGCCTGGTGAAGGCCGGACTGATCCCAGAGGCGGTTCAACTGGGGGTTTTCACTGTGGCGGCCCTGGTGGCCTCCTGGCTGCTGACGCGGCCGACCAGGCCCGCCCGGGGCGGCGAGAGACCTGACAACCAGAAACAGGGCGGATCACCCCAGGCCCTCGCGGCCCAGGGGGTGCTGGTAGGTCTGCTCACCGGCATCGCCGGCGTGGGCGGCGGCTTTGCGATCGTGCCCGCCCTGGTACTGCTGGCCGGCCTGCCGATGCATCTGGCCAGCGGCACCAGCCTGCTGCTGATCAGCACCAACAGCCTGGTGGCCCTGCTGGCGCTGGGCCACTGGCCCGCCGCCAGCCTGGCTCTGATGCTGCCCCTGCTGGCCGGCGGCGCCGTGGGTGCAGTGCTGGGCCAGCGGTTGGCCCAGCACCTGAGTGAGCGCCGACTGCGGCTCGGCTTCGCCGGCCTGTTGATCGGCTCGGCCCTGCTCACGGGCTTCGAGGCGCTGCGCCGCCAGAACTATGGGCATATGGGGCCAGGCACAACCATCCACCGCTCAGCTCAGCCCGTCGCTGGGGCTCTGGGACCTGTGCGCCAGTCGAGCCAGGGCAGGCGGGGCACGATCGCCGGCGTTGAGGTTCGGTAGGCGGCGTAATCCGCATGAACGGCGCAGAGGCGCACCTCTTCGCGGCGGGCCTTAAGGCCCAGCACGAGCGCGAGGGCCAGCAACAGAGCCAGGTGCAACAGGCTTCCCCGGGCCAGCGTCACGCCCAGGGAGCAGACCAGCAGGGCCTGGTAAAGGGGATGGCGGCAGCGGCCGTAGGCCCCGGCTGTCACCAGGGGCGAGCCTGCCATGGGCTCAGGCAGGGGGGTGAGGCTGTCGCCCAGGTTCAGCGCTCCCTGGCCGGCCAGCAGCAGGCCGGCGGCAAACAGGCTGAGGCCCAGCACCCGCAAAACGGGCGGCCAGATCAAACCAAGGGCGGCGGGGCTGGGAAATGCGGGCAGCAGGTGAGCCGTGATCAGGGCCATCTGGGCCAGCAACCACCATTCGCCGTGGCGGTTGTCGAGCAGCCCCCCCCAGCTGAAACCCCAGGCCTGGAGTCTTTGCGCCAGCGACCTGCCCATGCGTGCGGTGCGGTGAATGGCTTCAGTCTGGCCACGTACGGCGCAGTAGACCGCCCGCTCAGGCCGCCTGCAGCTGCAGAAGCTGGGCCTCGAGCCGCTGCCTGAGGCGTCCCTGCACCAGAGCGCAGAGTTCCTCCACCAGCTCGTCATCGGCGGAGTAGATCAGGCGGGAGCCGTCGCGCTCGCAGCGCACCAGGCCAGCCCGTTGCAACTGCCCCAGCTGGCGGCTGATGTGCGACTGACTGAAGCCGGTGGTCTTGATCAGGCTGGAGACATCCATGGGCTCAGAGCGCAGCAGGCAGAGCAGCTGCAGACGAGCCGGCTCACTCAGCAGCCGGAAGAAGCGGCTGATTTCCTCCATCAGCTGCGGGCTGGGCCTGGCTCCATCCGCGAAAGCGCCCATGGTGACTGGTTGACACTGATTTAATTATGCCGGGTCACGCATGACATGGGTGCGCCCATGGCGACTTGCCTACAGCAGCGGGCCGCCATTGCTGCGTCGGATCGCCACGACGGCCGGGCGCGGGCTGCGGCCCGGCACCCCCGAGGGCCAGTTGGAACCAAGGGGCACCCAGCGCTGCTGCTCGAACTCCTGGCCGTCGCGGTCCCGCAGGCGGATGGACTGCCATTCACCGGCCCCGCTGGAGCGGGTGCCGTTGCTCTCTCCGGGGTGCTGCACCGAGAGGAACAGGGTGGCCTCCGACGCATCGAAGCAGGGGCCGGTGAGCTCGCACTCCATCGGCCCGGTGGCGAAGCAGAAAGGCTCTCCCGCCGCGGGCCCCTTGCTGGGCAGCACCCAGCAGGAGTTGTTGCCAAACAGATCCAGCTCGGCCGTACCGCGACCGCGATCGGTCACCAACCAGACGCTGCCGGTGCGATCGACGGCGAGGTTGTCGGGGCTGGAGAACCCCAGCCCCCCTTGCCAGGGGGCGCCGCCGGTGGCCAGGATGCGCCAGCGGAACCGGCCCGCCTCGGCGAAGCCTTGATCCTGCAGGCGCATGATCCAGCCATGGGGCCAGCGGTTCTCCCCGCCGGGGCCATGAAAAATCGCCGGATCGGCGCTGCCGCCAGCATTGGAGCCGCCGGCGGTGAAGGCCACCAGCAGATCACCGCTGCTGGGATCGATCACCGTGTCTTCCGGCCTGGCGGCGGCGGTGGCTCCCACGGCATTGGCCGCCAGGTGGGCATCGATCAGGATGGCGCCGAGGCACTCCTCGCTGCGGCCGGGATAGAGATCGGCGAGGGTGGCATAGCTCTTGAGGTAGGTCTCCACCTCCTCGTCGCTGGCCAGGGCCTCTGCCCCTGGCTGGCTGCGGTCGCTGTGGGGCACCAGGGTGGGCTGCTTGAGGCCGAAAACCTCGTAGTGGCTGGGCCGCTGGGGGTTGAGCGGGGTGGCGGGATTGAGCGGAATCCAGCGGCCGCTCCCATCGGGCTCAAAGCGAGCCACCTCCAGCCGGCCGGCCTCCAGCAGCGCTGAATTGGCCGGATCGCTCGGATCCGTGATCCGACCCTCGCTCACGAAGCGGTAGAGGTGGCCGCCGTGGCGGTCGCAGCCGGAGTACACCAGCAGCGGCTCGGTGGCCCGGGCCTGCACCGCCACGGCCTCATGGCGGTAGCGGCCCAGCCAGCTGTGCTTGACCGCCGGCCGCTGGGGCTGACGCGGATCGATCTCCACCATCCAGCCGTACTTGTTCCCGGCCAGGCCAAAGGCATTGCCGAGGCCATCGAACTTGCGGCCATCGCAGCGCAGGGGCAACACTGCGGGGGCCGGCGAGGAACCATCGGCGTGGACCGCTTCCACCACCTGGCTCTGGAAGTTCTCCTCGGCCGAGAGCACGGTTCCCCAGGGGGTTTCACCACCAGCGCAGTTGGCGAAGGTGCCGATCACCCGGTCCTGGAGGCCATCGTTGTAGCCGAGGCGCTGCGGGCTTCTGAACACTGCGGCCGCCGGACCACTCACCCGCAGGAGCCTGGAGGGATCATCGAGGCCTTCAAGGCCACCGATGCGCCGATCGAAGCGACCGCTCCGGCGACGCCATCGCCCGGAGGGATCCTGATGGATCTCGATCACGCCGATGCCCTGATCGCGCAGGGCGGCTCCCGCCACTGCACCGGCCAGCTTGCGCAGGGGATCGGCGGTCCCCAGAGCCGTGACATCCACCACACCGCCGCGGGACCTGAGGGCCTCGATCAGCTCTGACCAAGGCAGCGATTCGCCAGTGGCGTCGGCGTAGCCCTCGCTCCAGGGCTTCGGGCTGATGTATTCAAAGTTGACCGTGAGCAGGGCCTTGCCTTCACCCAGATCCGTGAAGGAGAGGTGATCGTTGTTGAAGCCAAAGCGGCCATCCGCCAAGGGCTCCCCCCAGGCGGCAAGCAGGTCGGCCCGATAGCCCGAGGGCACCACCAGCCTGTCGACGAGGGACACCCGGCGCTGTGTGCGCTGCTGCTCTGTGGCGCTCAGCCCATCGCCAGGGAGTGGCAGCGGCACCGGCACAGGAGTGAAGGGCCCCCTCGCAGATGGCATTGCCCAGGCCTTCAGGGGCAGGCCAGAGGCGAGGGCCGCTGATCCCCCGAGGCCGAAGAGGACAAAGAGATCGCGGCGTTGCATCGCTCAGACCCACCCCGGAGCAAGGACGCTCAGTGACCTCCATTGTTCTCACAGGAGACGCTGAAACCGATGTGCCCCCGGGCACTTCAACCACGCCAGGTGGGCAGGCCGTTGCGACCGCGGTTACGCCAGAGGGATTCTGCGCTCACCTGCAGGCCATGGCGTCGAGCCAGGCTGGCGGCGGCATGGGTGGAGCCGGTCTGCTTCAGCGCCTGGGCAAAGGATGGATCCTGGCTGGCCAGTTGCTGCAAGGCATGCAGCGCGTCCATCGCTTCGTGCACTGTCCCGGACAAGGCCGCCTTGCTGGCGGCACCGGGAGAAAGCACGGGAGTGGCATTCATCATGGCGACCTCAACCTGTTGTTAGCTCAAGCCTAATCAGAAATGTACGCAGTAAGATGGGTATTTATGCTTATTTTTGCAGCTGATTGCGACCATCTGAGCTTAATCCACACCAGACAACAACCTCACCTGAGACAATGGTTTTGCCGGGGCCCACTCAATCCAGAACGAATGGCCAAGATCAACGATTAAACATTAATCGGACCCGCCTCGATCACCCCCCAAAAAGCACTTGATTCTTGACTTCCAGGGCCTTAAGCCTGGCAGCAGCCCCTGGAATGGAGCAAGCTGGGTCTCACTGGATCAGCCGCCAGCCATGACCCGCGAACGCGACCCCTTCCGCATTCCCCGCGCCGGCTGGGAAGCCGCTCCCCTGGCGGGTCTGGCCTCGATCGACCTGAACCAGAACGGCGGGGCCTTCACGGGCCGGGAGTTCTTCTCCGAATCCACCGTGGGCGGGGTCGTCTGCTTTGCCGCCTACCAGGCGCTGCTCACGGCCCTGCGCACCGAGGCCCTGCGTAAGCGCGGCGAACTCGATCGGGCCACCCAGGTGCGGCTGGTGCTCAGCACCACCCTGGAATCAGCCAAGGCAGGCGTGGCTGTCGGGGCCGTGCTCTCGGTGCTGCTGCTGGTGTTCCCCTGGCTGACGCTTCCCCTCTCCCTGCTGGGGGTGGTGGGCACTGCCAAAGCCTCCCTCGATCTCTTCCACGCCTTCTGGGATGGCCTCGACGACGAGCAGAAGCTGCAGGTCACCGTGGCGGCCCATGAGGCCGGTGTGAACCTCAGCTCCTTCTTCCGCAACGACGGCGAGGGCCTGGGCCGTTCCGCCCTGGGTTGAGTGGTGCCCGGCCCACCAGGATCCCCATGCTGCTGAGAACCACAACGGAGCCATGGACCTGCACGCCGACTTCGACCAGCGCGTGATGCTCGACACCACCGCCCTGCCCTGGGCACCCTCACCCATGGCAGGCGTGGACAGGCGCATGCTCGATCGCCGCGGCGGGGAGGTGGCGCGTGCCACCTCGATCGTGCGCTATGCCCCCGGCAGCCACTTTGATCGGCACATCCATGGCGGCGGCGAAGAAATCCTGGTGCTTGAGGGCACCTTCTCCGATGAACGGGGCGACTACCCGGCCGGCACCTACCTGCGCAATCCCGTAGGCACCAGCCACGCTCCCTTCAGCGAGCCGGGCTGCACGATCCTGGTGAAGCTGCACCAGATGCACCCGGCCGACCAGCAGCAGCTGGTGATCGACACCCGCAGCAGTGCCTGGGTGCCCGGCCTGGTGGCGGGACTGGAGGTGATGCCTCTGCACGCCTTCGGTTCAGAGCATTGTGCCCTGGTGCGCTGGGCACCCGGCACGCTGTTTCAACCCCACAGTCATCCCGGCGGCGAGGAGATCCTGGTGCTGGAGGGCGTGTTTCAAGACGATCAGGGCACCTATCCCCCCTGCAGCTGGCTGCGCAATCCACCCGGCAGCGTCCACCGGCCCTGGAGCGAGGCGGGCTGCACGATCTGGGTAAAGACCGGCCACCTGCCGGCCACGCTTGGGCCGGATGGATCAGAGGGCCTGCTGCAGGCGTGAGCCCGCGGTCTACCTGCAGTTCATCGGCTCAGTTTCTTTGTTTCCGCCAATGATCTGCTCCACCAGCAGCTTGAGCAGTAGCGACACCAGGCCCACACCCCCCAACACCAGCGCGGCGCCATAGGCCAGTTCGGTGTCGTATTGCTTGTAGGCATCCTCCACAAACAGGGGCAGGGTCTGGGTCTGGCCGGCGATGTTGCCACTCACGACGGCGACAGCCCCGAACTCACCCAGGGCCCGGGCCGTGGTGAGGATCAGGCCGTAGAGCACGGCCCAGCGCACGGAGGGCAGAGTGACCTTCCAGAACACCTGCCAGCTGCTGGCACCGAGCGTGCGGGCCGCCTCCTCCTGGTCCCAGCCCTCCTCCTCCAGCAGGGGAATCACCTCCCGGGCCATGAAGGGGAAGGTCACGATAATCGTGGCCAGCAGCATTCCGGGCCAGGAGAAGATGATCTTCCAGCCCAGACTGGTCACGATCCCGCCCAGCAGTCCGTTGGTGGGGCTGTAGAGCAACACCAGCATCAGGCCCACCACCACCGGTGAGATCGAGAACGGCAGATCAATCACGCTCAGCAGAAAGGCCTTGCCGGGGAACTGGTGGCGGGCGATAGCCGTGGCCGCGGCCAGGCCAAAGATGGTGTTAGCGGGCACAGCGATGGCCGTCATCATCAGCGTCATCCGCACCGCCGAGTGCAGCTCTTCCGATTCGAAGTTATCCAGAAAGGGCTGCAGGCCCTTGGCAAAGGCACCCGATACCACTTCCAGAGCGGGCAGCAGAATGATCACTCCAACATAGAGGCCAGCTATCAGCGGGATCAGCACGGAGGCGGAAGGACGGAGCATGCGAATGCGACGACGCAATACACGCAGCAGGGAACGCATGGGGAAAACAGCAGGGGGGATCAGAAGGACTAAGCGGGATTGGCTTCCCAGTGCCGGCCCCACACCTGCAGCCCGTTGATCACCAGCAGGCTCACAAGAGAGAACATCAGCATCACCATGCCGATCACCGTTGCTGAGGAGAAGTCGTATTCCTCCAGCTTCTGGATGATCAAGGTGGGGGTAATGAGGTCCTTGAAGGGCACATTGGAGGAAATCATCACCACAGAGCCGTATTCGCCCACAGCGCGGCTGTAGCCCTGGGCCACGCCAGCCAGGATCGCTGGCATCAGCTGGGGCAGCACCACTTTGAGCAGGGTCTGGCGAGGGCTGGCGCCGAGGCACCAGGCCGCTTCCTCCTGCTCGCGCTCAAGGGCTTCCAGCACTGGCTCCACGCTGCGCACCACAAACGGCAGAGAGATGAACATCATCGCGATACCCACCCCCAGCCAGGTGAAGGACACCTTCAGGCCGAAGAGGGCATAGAGCGGGGCCCCAAGCCAGCCATTGGAGCTGTAGATCGATGCCAGCGCCAGGCCCGCCACAGCGGTAGGCAGTGCAAAGGGAAGATCGATCAGTGAATCGAGCAAGCGCCGGCCGAAGAAGGAGCAGCGCACCAGCGCCCAGGCGATCACCACACCGAACACCCCATTGAGAAGGGCGGCCACCAGCGCCAACCCGAAGCTGATTCGGTAGGTCGCCAACGCTTCATCTGTGGTGGCCAGCTGCCAGAACTGGACAGGGCCGACCGCAGCGGCCTTCAGGGCCATGGCCCCCAGGGGCAGGAACAGCACCAGGGCCAGGTAGAGCCAGGTGATTCGCCAGGACCAACTGAGCTGCAGCCAGCTGGGAAGCGCTGGGCGCCTGAGGCGGGCCGTAGAGACAGAGGCCATGGATGGAGGCATGGGATCAGGTCCGTGGGACCGTATCACCGTTTGCCGATTTATACAACGGTTAGCCGGTGGGAATATGTGGATATGCTGTAAGCTGTCGTCACCTCACCTGTTTTCCCCTGCCATGGGCATCCGCGTTGCTGGCGTGAGCAAGGAGTTCGGCACGTTCCGGGCGGTCGACAACGTCAGCCTTGATGTTGAGACCGGCTCGCTGGTGGCACTGCTCGGCCCCTCCGGCTCTGGCAAAAGCACGCTTTTACGCCTGATCGCAGGCCTGGAGGAGATCGATACCGGCCGCATCTGGATCACTGGGGAAGAAACCACCAGCCGTTCGGTGCAGGAGCGCCAGGTGGGATTTGTGTTCCAGCACTTCGCACTCTTCAAGCACCGCACGGTGCGTCAGAACGTGGGCTTCGGTCTTGAGCTGCGCGGCTGGAAGCACGAGGCGATCCGCCGGCGCGTGGATGAGCTGCTGGAGCTGGTGCAGCTGCAGGGCTTTGGCAACCGCTACCCGTCCCAGCTCTCCGGCGGCCAGCGCCAACGGGTGGCCCTGGCCCGGGCCATGGCGGTGAAGCCACGGGTCCTGCTGCTCGATGAACCGTTCAGCGCCCTCGATGCCAAGGTGCGCAAGGAGCTTCGCGGCTGGCTGCGCAACCTCCACGACGAGATGCACGTCACCACGGTGATCGTCACCCACGACCAGGAAGAAGCCATGGAGGTGGCCGATCGCATCGTGGTGATGAACCACGGCAAGATCGAGCAGATCGGCAGCCCAGCTGAGATTTACGACCAGCCAGCCAGCCCCTTTGTGATGAGCTTTGTGGGTGCCGTGAACGTGCTGCCGCCGCACGTGCCCCTGGCCGCTGCTGAACGCTCAGGAGAAGATGGTCAAGGCGGCGATCTCTTCATCCGCCCCCACGATCTGGAGCTGCACCGCAGCCCCCAGAGCGGCAGTGTGCCCGCTGTGTTGTGCCGGCTCACCCACATGGGCCGTGACATCCAGGCCGAACTCACCCTCGCCAGTGGAGAGGTTGTGGTGGCCCAACTCCCGCGCGAGCGGATCGATTACCGCGAGCTCAAGGCCGGTGATGCCCTTCACATCACCAGCCGTGAAACCCGCACCTTTGTGCCGGACTTTGTGATTTGAGCCTCAGGGCCGAGTGCCCATGGGCAGGGCCTGTTCGTTGAAGACGCATCTGAACTCCGGCCCTGGGGGGATTCCTCCTGGCGCCCTTTCATGCTCTCGAACAACAAGCGTGATCAGGAGATCCTGGCGATCGCCTGCCGCCAACTCGCCGTCACGGTCCCAGTGCAGGCACCAGGGAGGAGTGTGGATGGTCATGGCTGGAGGGGGATCAACAGGTCGCTGTCGCCCACGGCCAACAACCGGCCCTCAGCGCGAAAGCGGCAGAGCAGCTTGGTCACCGTGACCCGGGTCAAGCCGCACAGATCAGCCAGGGCCTGGTGGGTGAGATTGAGCTCACTGAGCGAGAGGCGGCAGCCGTGGCGGTTGACCTGGCCATGGGACTGGCCAATCCAGCTCAACAGCGTGAGTAGACGGCGTTCGCCGGAGCGGATGCGCTGGATGGTGAGGAGCTCAGCCAGCATCTGGCGCTCGCGCCGCAGGTGTTGGTGTTGATCACGGGAATCGAGCTCGATGTGCTCCACCACCACGGTGGTGAGGCACTGCAACTCCAACGGCTGGACCACAGGATTTTCTGATGTGATCACATCACCAGGGCCCCATAGGCCCAGGGCGATGCACTCGCCTTCGAGATCCCAACTCGCAGACCGTACATAGCCCTCATGCAGGCGCCAGCCCATCCCTTCAGGGAGGACGTCCTTGGGATGGAGCGTGAACTGCAAGGGCTGCTTGAGCAAAGAAGACGTCAGCGGGTTCGCGGGCGATTGGGCGGCTGTTCGGGCACTGACAGAGCGACCAGCAGGGGCATTCGCAGACAACAGGCCATGGCGGGCAAGCAACTGGCTCGCAGTATACCCTAATTCCGATAGGTGTACCGGTATTTCCAGGCACACGAACAGGGGCGCGCTGGTCTCAGATGTAGAACATCGGCGCCGGCTGCTGCAGGCTGTCCCGTTCCAGCAGCAGATGGGCCAAGGTTGTGGACTGCAGCACGGCTGTCCGGGCCTGCTCGGCCCGCTGGGCCAGGCCCTTGAGCACGCGAAACCCGGCATCCTGACGATCACCCTGGCGCTCAGAGCGGGCTTCGCCTTCCAGGCACTCCTCCACCTCCGCGATGGTGATCTGCTCTGGTGGCCTGCTCAGCTGAAAGCCCCCACGGGGCCCGCGGATGCTGTTGAGGTATCCCCCCTTGCGCAGTGCCGTGAGCATCTGCTCGAGGTACCGCTCGGGCAGCCCATGGCGGCGGCTGACCTCACCCACCTGCACCAGCTCTCCAGAGGAAAAAGCCGCGGCCAGGTCGATCAAAGCCACCAGTCCGTATTCCGTTTTGGCGCTGAAGGCCATGGCTGGATCGAGATCGCTCAGCAAGCCTACCAGAAAGAACGGTTAGCAGATAGGGAATAGACCCACAAGCCGGTGTGCCCCGGGCCACACCGGCCCAGGCAGGGGCAGGCTTACTTTGCGCAAGTTCCCGATCGACAAACCGTGGATACGATTCCTTCTCCCGAGCCCCTGCGTCGCCGGCAGCTTCTACTGACAGGGCTCGCTGCCCTGCCCCTGGCCGTGGCGGCAGCCACCACCTTTGACGCCTCTCAAGCTGAGGCCCAGCAGGCGCCGAAGTCGCAGACCCTCACTGTTGTGTCCTATGCCGTGACCAAGAACGCCTACGACAAGATCTTCAAGCTGTTCTCTGATGATTGGAAGAAGAAATCGGGGCAGACCGTCACCTTCAAGGGCAGTTACGGCGGCTCCGGCTCCCAGACCCGTGCGGTGATTGATGGGCTGGAAGCCGATGTGGTCAGCCTGGCCATGGCCGCTGACGTGACCAAGATCCAGCAAGCAGGCCTGATCAAACCAGGCTGGGAAAAGGAAAACCCGAACAACTCCACACCCATCAACTCCACCGTGGTGGCTTTCGTACGTCCCGGCAATCCCAAGAAAATCAATAACTGGCGAGACCTCGACAACAAGAACGTTGACGTGGTCACGGCCAACCCGAAGACCTCTGGCGGAGCCCGCTGGAACTTCCTGGCCCTCTGGGGCGCCATCACCCGCTCGGGTGGCTCGGAAGCTCAGGCCCGCAACTTCATCACGGGCGTCTACAAGAATGCCGAGGTGCTGCCCAAGGACGCCCGCGAGGCCACCGATCTGTTCATCAAGCGCAAGCAAGGCGATGTGCTGCTGAACTGGGAAACAGAAGCGATTCTGGCCAAGCAGAAAGGGGAGTGGACGACGCCCTACAAGTTATTCAGCCCCAACATTTTGACGGAGCAGCCCGTCACCGTGGTGGACAAGGTGGTGGATCGTCGCGGCAGCCGCAAGGTGGCGGAGGCTTTCGTGAAGTTTCTCTATACACCGCAGGCCCAGAAGATCTTCGTGGACAACGGCTTCCGCCCCGTGACCCCTCAAGGCAAGGCCTATGCCAGAGGCAAGTTCCAGAACGCGAGCTTCTTCAAGGTGAGTGATTTCGGTGGCTGGGCGGGCGTCGACAAGAAGTTCTTCGGCAAAGGCGGGACCTGGGATCAGATCTTCGCCAGGACCCGCTGAAGGGAAGCCGCCCCGAGCCCACCAGGCCAAGGCGCCTCGTATGGACGTCTCACCGGTCGGATAACCGTGGTATTCTGATCTTCGAATTTCCGACCGGAAAACGTGGCTAAGTTCTCTCAGTGCCTCTCACCCCTGCTTGCGGCTGGCTCTCTGGTCCTCCTGGCCGGCTGCGGTGGCCCGCCGCAAAGCTCCGGCACTGGCGACCCGGACGGTCAACAACAGCTGCTGCTTGTGAGTTACGCCGTCACCAAGGGGGCTTACGACCGGATCATTCCCAAGTTCATCTCGGAATGGAAAGCCAAAACGGGCCAGGAGCTGGAGATCAAAACCAGTTACGGCGGCTCAGGCACCCAGACCCGGGCGGTGATCGATGGCCTCGATGCCGATGTGGTGACCCTGGCCCTCTCGGCCGACGTACTCAAGCTCGAGGAATCGGGACTGTTGGATGCCGGCTGGGAGAAGGAGTTGCCCAACAACAGCATCATCACCAACTCCACGGTGGCTTTCCTGACCCGTCCGGGCAACCCCAAGCAGATCGCCTCCTGGGCCGATCTGATCAAGCCAGGCATCACGGTGGTGACAGCCAATCCCAAAACTTCAGGCGGTGCCCGCTGGAACTTCCTGGGCCTCTGGGGCTCGGTGACCCAGACGGGAGGCAACCAACAGCAGGCCGAGGCCTATGTTGCCAGCGTGTACAAGAACGTTGACAATCTGCCCAAGGATGCGCGAGAAGCCTCCGACGTGTTCCTCAAGAAAGGCCAGGGTGATGTGCTTCTGAACTACGAAAACGAGGCCATCCTTGCCACCAGGACCGGTGATCTCAAAGATCCATTCTTGGTGCCAGAAGTGAACATCCGCATTGAGGGTCCGGTCGCCGTGGTCGACAAGAATGTGGAACGAAAAGGCACCCGTAAGGCCGCAGAAGCCCTTGCCCAGTATCTATTCTCAGAAGAGGCGCAGGCCATCTTTGCCGAGGAGGGATTCCGCCCCACCAACCCCACGATCTGGTCACGAGTAAAGGATCGCTTTGCCCCCGTCAAGCAGTTCTTCACTGTGCAGGACTTCGGAGGCTGGGACCTGGTGAACAAGGAGTTCTTTGGCAAAGACGGACTCTGGGATCGTCTCTTCGCCAAAACCCGCTAATCCGGCCATGTGTGAGCTGCTGGCCCTCAACGCCAACACCCCCACCGACATGGGCTTTTCCTTTCGGGGCCTCAGTCGCCGCGGTGGTGTCACCGGCGAGCACGCCGATGGCTGGGGGCTGGCCAGTTTCAGCCCCACTGGCCATGGCCTCACCCTGCTGCGAGAGGACGCCCCGGCCGCCTTCTCCGCCCTGGCGAATCAACTGTCTGAAAGCCCTGCCAAGGCTCTGGTGAGCATCGCCCACATCCGTCAGGCGACCCGCGGGGTGGTGGCCCTGGAAAACTGCCATCCCTTCTGCCGCACCTGGCAGGATCAGAGCTGGGTGTTCGCTCACAACGGTGACCTCAAGGGCGAGATCCCCCTGGGCGTTCGCTACCGCCCGTTCGGCTCCACCGACAGCGAGGCCGCCTTCTGCTGGATTCTCGAGCAGCTTGACCGGGCCCGGGTGGATCCAGAGGATGCCGCTGCCCTGTTCGCCCTCCTGCATCGCTGCGCCGCCCAGCTGGCCCAGCGCGGCACCTTCAATGCCCTGATCAGCAATGGCCAGTGGCTGTTTGCCACCGCCACCACCCGGTTGCACTGGCTCACCCGCCGGGCCCCCTTCCGTACCGCCACCCTGGCCGATGCGCCCCTTCAGGTTGATTTCTCCACACTCACCACGGCCCATGATGTGGTGACGATCCTGAGCACGGAGCCACTCACCACCGATGAGCTGTGGCAGCCCTTCCAGCTCGGAGAATCCATGCTGCTGATCGACGGCGAGATCCGTCAGCGCAGCAGCGCCACAACAAGATCCCCATGCGATTGGGGTGGGGATCTTGTTGTGGCCCCAAACCGGATCGGTCTGGCATGACCAGCTCGCTAACGCCAGCTCTGACCACGCAATCGGCTGCTCCGACCTCAGCCGTGAGCCTGAGCGAGGCGTCGCGTTTCTGGCTGAAGCTCGGGCTGGTGAGCTTCGGTGGGCCCGCCGGGCAGATCGCCCTGTTGCACCGGGAGCTGGTGGAGCGGCGGCGCTGGTTGAGCGAGCGGCGCTTCCTGCATGCCCTCAACTACTGCATGCTTCTGCCCGGTCCGGAGGCCACCCAGCTGGCCACCTATCTGGGCTGGCTGATGCATGGGGTGCCTGGTGGCCTGATCGCCGGTGGGCTGTTCCTGGCCCCCTCGGTGCTGGTGCTCACGGCCCTGGCCACGGTCTATGCCCTCTGGGGCCAGCTGCCCCTGCTCGTTTCGGTGTTTGCCGTGCTCAAGCCGACCGTGCTGGCGATCGTGCTGGTGGCGGCCTGGCGGCTGGGCCTGCGCACCCTGCGAACCCCTGTGCTGATCGGCATTGCCGTCGCGGCGTTTCTGGCCTTGGCGGTGTTGCAGCTTCCCTATCCACTGGTGGTGGTGGGGGCAGCCCTCTGCGGCCTGGTGGTAGGCCGCTGGCGATCGGGGCTGTTGCTGGTGCCAGGTCATTCAGCCCCACCCCCTCAGCAGTCCAGTAGCCCGACATCAAGCGCAGGCATGCCAGAGGAGGAGCCCATCCACGGAGACCACACCTCGACCCCGGAGCACGCCCGCTTCAGCCGCCGCCGCCTGGCACTCACCCTGCTGGCCTGGGGAATGGCCTTGCTGATTCCCCTGGCGCTGCTCACCGCTGCCGGCGGCTGGAACGGCAACCTCGCGCTGATGGCCCGCTTTTTCTCCCGGGTGGCCCTGCTGAGCTTCGGTGGGGCCTATGCCGTGCTGCCCTATGTGGCCCAGGGGGCGGTGGAGCAGTTCGGCTGGCTCTCAGCCGGCCAGATGGTCGATGGCCTGGCACTGGGGGAAACCACCCCGGGCCCGCTGATCATGGTGGTGGCCTTCGTGGGGTTCATGGGCGGCTGGAACAGCACTGAGGGCAGCTGGCCCGCCGCCGCCGCCGCCACCCTGGTCACGGTGTGGTTCACCTTTCTTCCGTCCTTCGGATTCATCCTGACCGGGGCGCCGCTTGTGGAGGCCAGCCGCGGCGACCTGCGCCTGGGCGCACCGCTCACAGCGATCACAGCGGCTGTGGTGGGGGTGATCGCCAGCCTGGCGGTGTTCTTGGCCGGACCGGTGCTCTGGCCCAACGGACGCATGGATCCCGCAGCAGCACTGGTGGTGGCCCTCGCCCTGCTGGTCCTGGTGAAACTGCGCTGGAGTGTGCTGCAGCTGATTGGCGCAGCTGCAGCCATCGGTGCCGGGACCCAACTGCTGGCGAAGCTGGTGGGGTCATAACTGTGGATCGGGCTTGACAGAGCTTTTCCGGTAGTTCGGAAGCCATTCATGCAACGCTTCAATTGTGTGAGCAGCTACAAAATTGATGGCGTGGCGCCGGATTCAGGAGCAGCGGCTGCGCGGCCGGTCTCAGTCCTGTACCAGCAACAGCAGGCGGTTGCCCTCCGGATCAAGTAGCCAGGCTTCCACCCCGAACGGTTCCTGCCGCGGGGGTGTGAGCAGCGATGCCCCCTGGGCTGTTGACTGCCCAATCCAGTCGTGGAGCACCTGGGTGGGATCACCGCCTTCGGCGTGGCGTTGCAGGCACAGCGCCACACGGCCCAATTGCCGGGGCTGGGGCCGGCTGCTCGACGGGGCATAGATCTCCAGGAACCCTCCGGCAGGCCAGGCCACCCGCCAGTGGGATTCGCTCAGGCCCTGCTGAGGCTCCACCGCAAGCAGGGAGCCATAGAAACAGGCCAGTGCCGCTGGATCGTCGGCAGCCAGCACGATCGAGCCCTTCATCTCCACCAGGCCCACCAGGGCTTTGCGGCCGCTCGACCATGGCTGCCGTCGCAGAGGGGATAGCGGCGGGAGCGGCCGCAACCGCACATCAGCACGGTGCCCGGCTCCTCCAGCTGAACCTCACGGGCAATCAGCCCACTGCCCAGATGGGCGCCGTCGCAGAACCAGCCCTGGCGACTGCGGCGGCAGCTGCACAGATAGGAGCGGCCGGCGGGCAGATCAAGCGGCTGGGGGCCCTCAGCGGGGGGAACCGGGCCTGACATCAGCGCACAATCCCCGAATCAACGCTTGGTTCAGTCTGGGCTGGCACACAGTTGTTCGCGAGGAAAGGGCGCTGCAGCGCCTGATCGCGCTTGTCCCTAGGCGGCGATCGCCGGATCCGCACCCAGTAAGCGCAGTGGGCCGGTCCGAGCTGCTCCTTCAGCATCAGGGTGAGCATCGTTGTCATTGCAGTGACGCCCGCGACGCCACCCATCAAGGCCAGGGCAGCGCCGTCCAAGCCATGGTCGCCCCCCTGCCCATCGGCACCTCGAGCTCCGCCAGCAGGCCCACCAGGGCCACTACCGCTCCAAACAGGATGACTGTAGACAAGAGCATTGCTGACGGCAGGAAGCTCACTGCCGTGGGCATAGCTATGAAACACCGCAAAAGCGACCACGATCAGCGCGGCCAACCAGAGCGGAGCCCTTAGCTCGAACAGCACCATCCCCATGAAGCTGGCTGGATTGATTCTCGCAGCGCTTGCAGTGAGTTCATGCTCGGAGAAGCCGTATGCGGTAAAACCAACAGTCTCATCGCCTGATGCCATTCGTTCGCATCAGACATTCGTCGTAAGACATGGATGGCATACTGGTCTTGTCATTCCAGCTGGTCGCCTGAATCAAGCCATTCCCGGGCTCAAGGAGCATTTTGGTGATGCCGCTTACTATGAAATTGGCTGGGGCGATAAAGAATTTTACCAATCAGGGGAAGTATCGATCGACCTAACCTTGCAAGCGATATTTCTTTCGAAAGGCGCTGTTATGCACATGGTTGCTATCCCAGGCTCTCCGAGCGAATTCCTTGGGGCAAGTGAAGTCGTCAGCACCTGTTTAACCGATCAGCAAGTTACTTCTCTCATAGCATTTGTGGCAAACAGCTTTGCCCGTGACCATCAAGGACGCATTGTCCGCCTCAACCGGGGCCTTTACGGCAACAGTCAGTTCTACGAAGGAGAGGGGCGCTTTTCTTTGCTGCATACGTGCAACAACTGGACCGCCAAAGGATTGCAGAGTGCCGGGATTAACGTATCTTCGTCTTTTTCCCAAACACCTACGAAGGTGATGAGCGCTATCCGAGAGCTTCGTCAGCAATGTACTTTGACCCCCAACCACTCGCTCAAAAGGATGTAACGCGATAAGGCCGCCTCATGACCCTCACTTTGAGCGTTGAGCCTTAGTCCTACAGCTGCCAGATCCCAGTGAGGCGAGGGACAAGGCTGCTCAGCCGTCTGCCGAAGAAGACGACGTCGATCGAGTAAGTTGGGATCGATATTTTAGCATTGTGCACCGGCCGTTGCCACCTGGTGCTGCACGCCGACCAGGACGAAGGGTGATGAGAATAAACCGATCAAGGATTAGAATTCATATGTCGAAGCACTCAACAAACCTGAATACTGGCAGACAATGCTGAGTATAATTTCCTGCAGCCAATACATGGGCGCCCCACATCATCAGGTCCTTGCCTCCCGTCTCGCCTTGCTTCGTCTTCCTGCCATGGCCCGCCGGCTTGCCATGGCCTCACTCCTTTCAACCACTGCCGGCCAGCTGGATCCGCTGTTCATCAACCTCACATCGGATGAGCCGCACCGGCTCAAGATGGCATTGTCCTTTGCCAGGCAGCGGCTGGCTCTCGGTCACCCCGTCACGATCTTCCTCAACGATCGTGGAGTCTTGGCGGGATCCAGGACCAAAGCAAAAGCAGCCTCTCTCACCGAGCAGCAGGTCCTGATTGCGGAGCTGCTTGCTTCAGGCGGCACCGTTTTGATCTGTCCTCTTTGCATGAAGCACTAGGGGATAAGCGAAGCCGAGTCACTGAACGGCCTGCAAATCGGCAACCCGACCAAGACAGGTGCGGCCCTCTTCCGCCAGGGATCTCGGGCACTCAGCCGGTAAACCTGACTTCAAAAGAATAATCACCGCCACCGGCATCGGATCTGCCAGCAACAACCTCGCAGCCGGCTTGCGGTGGTCGACCGAAGATCGTTGCCATCGGCATCGCCCCCCTGGGCATCATCTCGATCGGCATCGTGCCCATGGGTGTGGTCAGCATTGGCGTCGTGCGGATGGGGGTGTTGAGCATCGGCGCCGTGGCCATGGGAGTGATCAATGCCTCTGTGGTGGGCATGGGCATCCTGATCGCTGGGGTGAACGTGATGGGTGTCTGGTGGGTTGGGATCAAGGGTATGGGGCCCTTCCGTCTGGGGAGCCAAAGCGGGCAGATTCATCAACACCACGGGCAGCAAGGGGGCAAACAGAACGTTTATGCCTACCCGAGCAAACAGGTGGCGCTCCAGAAGGCGAAGGAACTGGGGTGCGAGGGCGTCCATGCCATGGGTTCACTGTGGATGCCTTGCCGTGAGCACCCACAACACTGACCATCACTGACTGGATCCAAACGTCGATCAGGCCTTGATGGCGGCACGACAGATGCGCTCTGACGCCTCCCGCCCCCCGAACAGGTTGCGCGCTGCTGGACCCAGCTGCAGCGCCGTCAGGCCTCCCATGAGGTGCACGTTGGTGCCGGGCCAGCGCAGATCAGGGGTGAGGACGGGCCAGTCGTCGATCAGCTCGATGGGCTGTTGATCCAGCAACTGGCGCAGCAGCGGCTGGTGGCTCACTCCCTGGTGGAAGCCGGTGGCCAGCCAGAGGCGATCGGCCTGCAGGCCGCCTCCTTCGCGGCAGAAAATCCGCCATTGGCCCGCACGCCAGGCAGCCTCCTGCACCTGACAGTGCTCGTGGAGCTGCAGGCTGCCCTGCCGGCACGCCTGATGCAGCTGAACAGCCAGCTGGGGCGTGATCGAGCCGCCATCGCGAGCGTCCAGCACCTGCTGACGGCGGCGGTGCCAGCACGGTTCAGCCCGAAAGGCCTTGAGGTGCTTCGGGCCCAGCCAGCCCGGGTCCGCGTCGAAGGGTTGGCTGCGCAGCCCCCGCCGGCACAGCAGGCTGACCCGGGCCCCTCGCTTGATGGCGCCCATGGCCAGATAGGCGCTGGTGAGACCGCCTCCCACGATCAGGACGTGTTGTCCCCTCAACCCCTGGCAGGCAGCCAGATCGATCGTCTGGCTGTGTTGCAGGGCCTGAACCGGGTGAGACCCGGACATGGTCCGAAGCCAGCTGGGCAGCACGGCCGCGCCGGCACCAGTGGCGATCACCAGCCGGCGGGCCGCCACGACGGCACCATCACTCAGGACCAGCTCCAGCGATGCAGGCCCTGCCTGACCCAGTCGGATCTGCTGCACCGAGGCCGCCTGCACCTGGTCAGCCAGCTGGAAGTCGGCCACGACGCTGCGACAGAAGTCGGCGAAGAGGTCCGTGTGGGGCAGGCCAAAAGGGCCGTCCAGGTCATGGCTGCGCTGCCGTTCCTGGGCGAAGCGGCGCAGGGCATGGGGGTTGGGGTGCGGATGGTGGGGCGAAGGGGAGCGCAGCCAGGGGATTTCACAGCGCCGCATCTGCCCGTGCCAGCGCGACAGCCAGCTGCCCGTGGGATCGAGCACCCGCAGTTGCCGGCGCCACTGGGGCCTTTTCTGCAGCAGCTGACAACAGAGCGTGAGGGCCTGGGGACCGGCCCCGGCGATCACCAGCTCAGCCATGGCGGGAGCCCTTGTTCTTGCTAGAACGACAACCATTCTCACACATAGACCTGGCGTCCCCTCCCCTGCCATGGCCTTCTCCAGCGCTGTTCCAGCCGCCGAACGTCTGCCGGTGACCGTTCTCACCGGCAGACGTTCGGCGCCGGCAAGACCACGTTGTTGAACCGGATCCTCACCCATGAGCACGGCCTGAAGGTGGCCGTGATCGCCGTGCTGTTGCTCGGCGCGATGGCCTACCTGGCCCTGAGCCTCAGGGCCCAGGTGTTGCTGACCCTCAAAGACGACCTGGCCGGGGCGTTCGGCGTCCGCGCCAACTGGCATCGCCTGGCCTTCATCGTCTTGCTGGCGGTGGTGGTGGCCGTCTCGATCAAGGCAGTTGGGGTACTGCTGATCAGTGCCTTCGTGGTGATTCCAGCCTGTGCCGGCCGGCTGCTGAGCCGCCGCTTCCCGATGTACATGCTCACTTCGGCCACCATGGGCGGGGGATGTGCCCTGGTGGGGTTGCTGGGCTCGGGCCTCACCAATCTGCCCTCAGGCCCCTGTGTGGTGATCGTGCAGTTCGCCGGCTTTGTGCTGGCCCTGCTGGTCAGCCGGATGACAGCTCATGGCGCCACCACGCAGGCCTCGAGCTGAGATCTGAGGGTGTGTTGATCCAGGCCCTTGCCGATGGCGACCACCTTGGTGTGGCGGGAAGTGCCCTCGGGCCAGTCGGAGTCGTCGATGGTGAAGCGCTTGCCGCAGAGGTGAAACAGATGGCGGCGGTTGCTCTCACGGAACCAGAGCACTCCCTTGGCGCGGAACACCGTTTCGGGGAGCTGGTTGTCGAGAAAGAACTGAAAGCGGCGCAGATCAAACGGCGCCTCCACCGCCAGGGAAACAGAGCTGAAACCCTCCAGCTCCGGAGTATGGGTGTGGTGCTCGTGGGTCCCGTGATCGTGATCGTGGTGCTCGTGATTGGAATGGTCGTGCGCGTGGTGATGATGGTTGTGATCGTCTTCGCGGGTGTCCTCCCTGGCCTGCAATTCCGCCAGGCGATCTGTTTCGAACAGCCCCACGCTCAGCAGCATGGCCAGCGGCACGGCGCCATGATCGGCCCGCAGGATGCGGGCGTCGACCTTGATCTCGCGCAGGCTGGCCTCCACCTCAGCTAGCCGCTCCTCCTCCACCAGATCGCACTTGTTGAGCAGCAAGATGTCGCCGTACACCACCTGGGCCCTGGCGATCGGGCTCTCGAGGGCGGTGGCGTTGAAGTGCTCGGCATCGATCAGGGTGATGATCGAATCAAGCCGAAGCTGGTCGCGGAAATCACCGGCCATGAAGGTCATGGCGACCGGCAGGGGATCGGCCAGACCAGTGGTTTCCACCACGATGTAGTCGATCGGATCCGGGCGCTCCAGCACCCGCTGCACGGCCTCCTGCAGCTCGCCGTTGATCGAGCAGCAGATGCAGCCGTTGCTCAGCTCCACCATGGTGTCGCTGGTGGTCACCACCAGTTCGTTGTCGATGCCGACCTCGCCGAACTCGTTCACCAGCACCGCGATGCGCAGCCCCTGCTGGTTGCTGAGGATGTGATTGAGCAGGGTGGTCTTGCCGGCACCGAGGAAGCCGGTAAGCAGGGTGACGGGAAGCTGGGCCATGGAGATGGTGCGGTCAGCCACTCGGCTCCATACCATAACTGAGAACCGTTCTCATTCCGAACCGCCAACCGATCCGACCTCGCCAGCAACGTCAGCAGCCCTGATTCAGGTGCTCCTGCTGGTGGGGTCGAGCCGCTCGCCCAACCAGGCCACCGGCAGCATCAGCAGCATCGGCAGGGCACAGATCAGCAGATCCCCTGAATCGAGGGGTGCCGTGTCAAAGAAGCGATTCATCCACTCCGTCTGGCTGAAGATCCACTGCACCGTGATGGTGCCCGCGATCCCCAGCGGAACAGCTGGAGCCTGGGCGAGGGCTCGCCAGCCCAGGCTCGGCAGAGCCAGCAGGCCTCTGCGCAGCTGGCTGATGCTGACCAGATACACCAGGTGGGCCAGCACCAGGCCTTGCACCGCCATGGTGCGGGCCAGGGACAGGTCACCGCTGCGCCGTTCGCTCCAGAAGAACAGCCCGAAGATCAGCGCCCAGTTGAACAGCGACACCACCAGCACCCGGCGGATCAGCCCGCCGGTGAGCAGGGGCTGATTCGGTGGGCGGGGCGGCTGCTGCATCAGTCCCGGCACGATCGGCTCGAACGCCAGGGCGATCGACATGGTGAGCGAGCAGATCATGTTGAGCCAGAGCACCTGCAGCGCCGTCACCGGCAGGGGCGTGCCCAGCACTGCCCCCAGCAGGATCGTCATCGAGGCGCCACCGTTCACAGGCAGCACGAAGGCAAGCGTCTTGCGGAGGTTGAGATACACCGTGCGGCCTTCTTCCACCGCCGCCTCGATCGTGGCGAAGTTGTCATCGGTGAGCAGCATGTCGGCCGCTTCGCGGGCCACCTCGGTGCCACCAGCGCCCATGGCGATGCCGATATCGGCCTGCTTGAGAGCCGGAGCGTCATTGACACCATCGCCGGTCATCGCCACCACTTCACCGTTCGCCTGCAGGGCCTGAACCAGCTGCAACTTCTGGGCCGGCGCCACCCGGGCGAACACATCCACCCGATCCACCAGCTCGGCGATCCCGTCGGCAGCCATGGCCTCCAGCTGGCGGCCATCGATCGCCGCCACTTCGGCCCCGCCGATGCCCATCTCGCGGGCGATCGCCCGGGCAGTTTCCACATGGTCGCCGGTGATCATCTTCACCGTGATGCCAGCCGCCTGGCAGGCCGCCACGGCCAGGATCGCCTCCGGCCGGGGTGGATCCAGCATCCCCTGCAGACCCAGGAAATCCAGGTCGGCCGCCACGTGGTGGTGCTCTAGCCGCTGCTGGGTGGGATGGGCCTGGCCGATGGCGAAGGCCAGCACCCGCTCGCCGCGGGCCGCCATCGCCGCCACCGCCGCCTCGATCGCCCGGCGATCGAGAGGCTGGGGTTGACCTTCGCCATCCAGTTGACGGCTGCAGCGCCCCAGCACCACCTCCACCGACCCCTTCAACAGGATGCGCTCGCTGCCGTGGAGGGTGGCCATGAACTGCTGTTCCGATTCGAAAGGGATGGCATCTCGGCGGGGATGGCGATCCAGGGCCCCCTGCCGATCGATGCCGGCCTCCTTGGCCGCCACCAGCAACGCCGTTTCGGTGGGGTCGCCCACCAGGAGGCCCTCGCGGCTGCTGGGGCGGGCGTCGTTGCAGAGAAGCCCGGCCAGCAGGGTTTCCTGCAGGGCCACGTTCACGCTGCCGGGGGCACTGCCGGTGGCCTCGCCCGGCCAGAGATCCTCGATCGCCGACAGCTCAGCGCCGGCGTAGAGGTGCTGCACCGTCATCCGGTTCTGGGTAAGGGTGCCGGTTTTGTCGGAGCAGATCACCGTGGTGCTGCCGAGGGCCTCCACCGCCGGAAGCTTGCGGATGATCGCCCGCCGCCGGGCCATGCGGTGAACGCCGATCGCAAGGGTGATGGTCACGATCGCCGGCAGCTCCTCTGGAATCGCCCCCACCGCCAGGGCCACTGCTCCGTCGAACATCTCGTCGGCCCCGCGGCCGCGCGCCAGACCAACCAGAAAGGTGAGGCTGGCCATCACCAGGATCACCTGCAACAAGGTGCGGCTGAACCGCCCGAACTTGCGCGTCAGCGGCGTGGTGAGATCCACCTGATCCTGCAGGGACGTGGAGATCCGGCCCACTTCGGTGGCATCACCGCACGCCACCACCAGGCCCATCCCCTGGCCGGAGGTCACGTAACTGCCGGCATAGGCCATGCCGATGCGCTCCGCCAGGGGCGCACTGGCCTCCACGGAGGTGCTGCCCTTGCCCACCGGCACCGATTCCCCTGTGAGGGCAGATTCATCGGTGTGCAGGTTGCGCCCCACCACCAGGCGCAGATCGGCCGGAACCCGTGCGCCCGCCTCCAGCCGCACCAGATCACCCACCACCAGCAATTCTGAAGGCAGCCTCTGGCGCACCCCACCGCGCACCACCTCCACCTCCGTACGCACGGCCCGCGCCAGAGCCGCAATGGCGCTCTCGGCCTTGCTCTCCTGCACGAACCCGATCACGGCGTTGATCACCGTGACGCTCCAGATCACCAGGGCATCGCGGGGGTGGCCGAGCAGCGCCTTCACAGCGCCCACCACCAGCAGGGTGATCAACAGCGGGTTGTTGAACTGCAGCAGAAACTTGAGCCAGGCGGGCTTGCCGCCACGGTTGGTGAGGCTGTTGGGGCCGAAGGCCACCAGCCGCCGCTGGGCTTCCGCCGGGTTGAGCCCCTCGGCGGCATCGCTGCCCAGGCCGGCGACCACCTCAGCCACCGGCAGAGCATGGGCTGGCGCGGACAGCAGCACCATCACTCGGCGTAGCAAGACTCGCGCTCAACCTTGCCGCAAGCTGGCGGATCCAGCCGAGCGCCTGGCCTGAGGGTTCACGTTGCCACGACGCTTAGCAACCTGTTACAGTTGTCGCAACAATCCGTTACACACATGGCTGACTCCGCTTCCCGCTTCGGTTTCGTCGCTTTCGCCGAAACCTGGAATGGCCGCCTCGCCATGCTCGGCTTCGTGATCGGTCTGGGCACCGAACTGCTCACCGGCCAGGGCATCCTCTCCCAGATCGGCCTGGGCTGATCGCCATGAGCACCGACTACACCGCAGCCACCGCCGCCGTCATCGGCCTTGTCGTTGTTCTGACCGGCATGGTCACTTACCTGCTCAGCCGTCCCAGCGACCTCTCTCAGTCATCACGATGATTGCCACCCTCACCGTCGTCCTGTTCAGCACCTGGCTCGCCGGCGCCCTCCTGCAGCCAGATCTTGCGGACTGACGCTTCAGTCCTTTTCCATTCACCCCAGGAACCCATGACCAACACTCCAGCCGACGGCACACGCTTCCAGCAGCCCACCGAACGGCAGATCCATCTGGACCAGCTCAAGCGCGCCGAGCTCTTCAATGGCCGCGCCGCCATGGTCGGCATCGTGATCGGCGTGGTGGTCGAAGGCCTCACGGGTTTCGGGATTGCCCATCAGATCGGCCTCGGCCCCCTGGTCGACGGTTACGCCGCCTGCCGCACCCAGTTTCTGCCTTTCTGCTTCTGACGCTCACGCCAAATGGCAAACACTTCGAATCCCCGGGCACTGCCTGGGGTTTTGCTGTCTGTGCCGACAGTGCCTCACGGTCGGCATCGCTGAGCGTGGCGATGCGGTAAATCCAGCTTTCATGAGGGACCTCGATACCAGGACATGACCCTGCCCCAGACCCCCGATCTCCTGGTGATCGCCGCCAGCAATGGAGAGAACCTCAAACTGGCTGAGCGCTTTGCCTCCGCTGCCAGGGAACAGGGACATTCCGCCGAGGTGCTCGACCTCACCACCGTTGCGCTGCCTCTGTTCACGCCGCGCGCCCAGGCAGCCGGCACACCGCCTGGGCTGGCCGATCTGGAGGCACTTCTCAGTTCATACCCCCGCTGGGTGATCTGTGCTCCGGAGTACAACGGCTCGATACCGCCGGTGCTCACCAGTGCCATTGCCTGGCTGTCGGTGCAGGGCGACGACTTCAGAGCCCTGTTCAATGGTCGTCCCGTAGCGATCGCCACGCACTCCGGCGGTGGCGGCCACACCGTGCTGACGGCCCTGCGGCTGCAGCTCGCCCACCTGGGTGCCCATGTGGTGGGCCGTCAGCTGGTGAGCAACAGCAGCCATCCAGCCAAAGACGACTCCATTGCCGACCTGATCAAGCGACTGCACCACCTTCGCGTGCCCCACCCCCAACCATGACCCTCTCAGCGAGTGGCGCGTAAGTAAGGACTCGGCGGAAAGGTCAGCTTTGCTTGCCGGTCAGTTGATCGAGAGCATCACCCAAAGCACCTGCAGCCTCGTGGGCTTGCCCTTCAGGGTTCCGGCGGTCGCCTGAAGACAGCTGATGTCTTACAGCTGATGGCTGAACTCTGAACTCTGAACTCTGAACTCTGAACTCTGACAATCAGCCTTGTCCGTGTGCCTCTGCAGGCTGGGAGCGCAGCTGATTCAGGTCAGCCATGATCAGCTCCGCGGCCCGCTCGGCGGCGTCGAGAAAGGGCAGCAAGGTGCGCTGGGCTCCCATGAATTCGAGCTTGGCCACCTCCGCTTCGTCATGGGCGGTGGCGATGAAGTGGCCCTGGAAACCGGCCGTTTCCAGCCCATGGCGGATGGCGGCGTTGGCCTTCAGCGAGGGCAAGGTGCTCACCACCACCGTGGCGGAGGAAAGCGGCAGTGAGGCCGTGAATTCCGGATCCTCGGAATCGCCGTATTGCACCGGCAGGCCATGTGCTTCTGCCAGCCGCAGGGCCTGAGGGTCGAAGTCGATGCCGAGAATCGAGAGGTTGTGGGGCTGCAGCTGGCGATAGATCGCGCTGCCGAAACGGCCCAGGCCCAGCAGGATCACATCCACCTGGACCGGACCGCTGATGGTGTCGCCGAGCTCGCTGAAAGGCATGGCGCGCTGAAACAGGCGCAGCGGCCCCTGCAGCCAGCCGTAGAGCTGTTCGGAGCCAAGGATCATGTAGGTGGAGATGGCGATGGTGATCACCCCCACCAGGGTGATCAGACTCACTTCCGCTTCGCCAAGCTGGCCGAGACGCAGCCCCAGCGCCGCCAGGATCAGCGAGAACTCCGAAATCTGGGCCACGGTCAGACCGGCCAGAAATCCTGTTCTGCGCCTGTAGCCCATCGCGCCCATGATCGCCACCACGATCAATGGGTTGCCCACCAGCACGAACACCGACAGCACCAGGGCCGGTCCGAGCTGAAGGCCAGCGGCCGAGAGGTTGAGGCCGGAGCCCAGGTCAATGAAGAAAAAGAGCAGCAGAAAATCGCGCAGCCCGGTCAGGCGCGAGGCAATCGCCTCCCGGTAGGCCGTGGAGGCGATCGAAACCCCACCCAGAAAGGCACCCACCTCCTTGCTGAAATTCACGCCGTCAGCCAGGGCCGCCAGACCCACCGCCCAGGCCACGGCGAACAGCACCAGCAGTTCCTGGTTCTGGGCCAGGCGGCTCAGCAGCGGCGGCATCACCCAGCGCATCGTGACTGCGGTGCCGAGCACAAAGGCAGTGCCCACCAGCAGCAGCCGGATCGCCTGGCCAACGATTCCGCCATCCGCCTGGCTGGTGAAGGAGGTGAGCAGGATCATCGCCAGGATCACGGCGATGTCCTGCACCACCAGGAAGCCGACTGCAATTCGCCCGTGCAGTGAGTCGATCTCCCGCTTGTCCGAGAGCAGCTTCACGATGATGATCGTGCTGGAGAAAGTGAGGCAGACAGCGATGTAGATCGCCTTCACCGGTGCAAACCCCAGCGCCAGACTCAACAGAAAGCCGAACAGAGCCGTGAACACGATCTGGCCCAGCCCGGTGGCCAGGGCCACTGGTCCCACCGAGCGGATCAAGCCCACATCCAGCTTGAGGCCGACCACAAACAGCAGCACCGAGATGCCGATGCTGGATAACAGCTTCAGTTCGCTGCCGCCCGAGGCCCAGCCCAATCCCGCTGGTCCGACCACGATGCCGGTGAGGATGTAGCCGATGAGCAGGGGCTGGCGCAGTTTCAGCGCCACGATTCCGATGACGCCAGCAATCATCAGGATGGCGGCCAGCTCGTGAAAGACGGTGCTGAAGGTCATCGTCGTCATCGGGGCGGGCATGGCCTCAGCTGCCGGCTGTGGCAGGTGAATGATGAGTGTGGCCTGGATTCCTGATGTTGTGGGGCATCCTTGCTGGGGCTGATCATGATCTGGTCACCGCACGCTGCCTCGTTGATGCGTCTTGACCGTCCACGCCTCCAGAGCCTGTTGGTGATCGTCTGTCTCCTCAGCGGAACCATGCAGCCTGGCCATGCCGAACCATGGAAGGCCTGCGCTTTCAACGACAAGACGATCCCCTGCCGTGACAGCCACTCCCCTGATGGGACGGTGCGCATTGTCTGGCAGGACGGCAAGGCCATGACCTATCGCCTGGTGAAAGCCGGCTTCCCCCTCTCCAGCTTGCGAGACTCCCTCGGCGGGATCTGGGAGCGGCAGATCTTCGTACAGGGCAATGCCGTGTTCACCAACAAGCTGAACGGCAATCGGATCCTTGTGCCCTTGCGCCCAGAAACCAAGAGGCCATGAATGGCCTCGATGCGTTCCTGCGCTGGAGGCAGTGAGTAGCTGCGCAAGCCTGAACAGAGCTGTTGCTGGCAGAGCTCCGGACTCGTTGAGTGAATCGTCAGCCGATGCTGCCTAGATCGGACCCCGGAAGAATGAAGATTCTTGTCTGTACCACTCATCCGTTGATTCGACAAGCCAAGAATTGGTGAATACGGAAGCGAGGAAGAGCACACGGGGGTTCCCCGGGCTTTCTTCGCGAGATGGTCAACACGTTTTTCTTTCAAGCCCAGGAGCTGAGCGCGATGACAACTTCAATCCTTTGTTCCATCATCAATCGTTTTAGCTGATCCAGTTCATATCGGTGCAGTCGAAATTTGCGGCAGACCAGGATCTGCGCGGATTCCCCGGCTTGGATACCGATAGACCCAAGAGATAGTCAGTCGGTGAAGATGCGCAGGCGCATCGGTGGCGATCTTCGTGAGGAGCTGAAAACTCAATTCTCCCAGTGAACCCATGTCAATCCTTCCTCATTCACGCCTGGCTCTCCTTCCCCTGCTGGTGGGACTCACCCTGCAAGCGCCGATCAGCCTTGCCCAGGTTCAAGCACCTCCCCTTTACGACAACCTCGGCTCGCACCACTACCCCCTTTCCATCCGGGATCGCCGGGCTCAGGCGTACTTCAATCAGGGGCTGCGTCTCTACTACGCGTTCAACCACGCGGAAGCGATCCGGGCCTTCCGCCACGCCTCCAGCCTCGATCCGGGCTGCGCACTCTGCCACTGGGGAGAAGCCCTGGCGTGGGGTCCCAACATCAACCTGGCGATGGACCGCGACGCAGGACTGCAGGCGTGGGCCGCTCTCAAGAAGGCACAAGCCAACCTGGCCACAGCCTCTCCGAAGGAGCGGGATCTGATTGAGGCTCTCTCCCGGCGCTACGCGGCTGATCCTCCGCAGGAGCGGAGCATGCTGGACGCCGCCTGGGCAGACGCATTGCAAAAGCTCGTTCGGAAGTACCCGAACGACATGGATCTCCGCACGCTCCACGCGGAGGCACTGATGGGTCTGAGTCCCTGGCAATACTGGAACAAGGACGGCTCAGCCCGTGAGAACACGGCAGAGATCCTGCGCCAACTCGAGACAGTTCTCCGGATCGCACCCAACCATCCAGGTGCCAATCACTTCTATATCCATGCGATCGAGGAAGTGCAGCCCGAGCGTGCACTGCAGGCCGCCGAGCGCCTGGCCGGCTTGATGCCTGGTGCAGGACACATCGTGCACATGCCTGGTCACATCTATGTCAGGGTTGGACGCTATCGCGATGCCATCACTGCCAATGAACATGCAATCCATGCCGATGAAACCTACATTCGGGCTCAACGTCCTGGCTTCGGAGTGTATCTGGCCGGCTATTTCCCCCACAATTACGACTTTCTGGCCTTCGCAGCCAGCATGATCGGCCGGCGCGAGGAGGCCCTGGCCGCCACCGAGACAATGCGCACGCTCGCCCCTGCAGACATGCTGGGCGCACCGGGGATGACCTTCCTGCAGCATCACCTCACCCGCCATCTGCAGATGAAGGTGCGCTTCGCTCTCTGGGAGTCGATCCTGGCGGAGGAGGCACCACCTGCGGATCTCGGACATGCCCGCGGGCTATGGGCCTATGCCCGCGGTCGTGCCCTGACCGCCCAGGGAAACCTTGTGGAAGCACGCGGACTCCTGGCGGAGCTCAAGGCCCTGGCTGCGGACCCCGAGCTGTCCGCTCAGCGGCTCGAGTTCAATACGTCCGGCACCGTGCTCTCCATCGCCTCTGAAGTGCTGGCGGCCCATCTCGCTGCGGCGGCCGGGGACTCCGCTGCGGCAAGGACGCACTTTGAGAATGCGGTATCACTGGAAGACGGGATGGTCTATGGAGAACCACCGGAATGGTCGATTCCCGTCAGACAGGACTTCGGTTTCTTCCTTCTGAAGGTGGGTGAATATTCCGCAGCAGAGCGAATCTTCCGTGAGGATCTGAAGCGCTTCCCCGCAAACGGCTGGTCCCTGCACGGGCTGGCCACGACCCTCCGCTCCGAGGGACGCCCAGACGAAGCCTCCTCCACCAGCGCCGAATTTCAGCGGATGTGGGAGGGAAACGAGCCGCCACCACTCGGGTCAGCCTTGAGCGTGCAAGCACCGGTCAGCGCCAACCTTTCCGCTCGTTGATCACCAGAGGCACTATCGGCTGCTGGCCTTTAGGTGCCCCCAGAGCCGAGCCGTGCCGTGCCGTGGCTCAACGGGCCTGCTAATGCCGACCCCGTGACCCACAGTTAGGCTAGAGATCTGATAAATGGGAATGATGATGGCAAAGAACATGCTCACTCTGCTGAAGTACAGCACCCATGACTGCTCAATCTGCCAGCGGATGGCCACCTTTGATGCCAAAGTAGCCGATGACCTGGGATTGGCTTTTGTGGATGTCGACATGAAGAATCCACTGATCTATGGGCGATACCGCAAGATATTGCTGCATCACTATCCCCTCAAGCAGAATCTGGGGCTGCCCACCTATCTGCTGGTGGAAAGCCCTGAGGGGGATTTCAGCATTCACGGCGAAATCGCCGGTGGCCTGCCTGAGGACAGATTTCAGGCACGCCTGCAGGAACTGTTGCGTGAATCCGCCAACAACTAAGACTGCTCATCAAGAGCGATATGACTCAACAAGGTGGTCACGAAGGCAAACATCAGAAACGGTAACGACAGCACGAAAATCAGCCCGATCACGGCGATGCCTGCCACGGGATGGGTGGCACCCATCAGCGCCATGCCTGCTGCAAGGCTCAGGAAGGTGACCAGCAACCACACAAGGATCTGCCCATAGATATCTCCATAGGTGAGTGTGCAGCGAAATGCGTAGCCTCTTGTTGAAGTCATGTTATCCAGTCCACTGAACGGAATTGATTGTCAACCGAAGATGCAGACCTGAAGTTGCAGGACTGCCGTTTCAGGAATACCAGTTGCGGTACCAGCGCTGCATCGTATTGATCTCGTCACTTTGCACGCGCACCATGTCTTCAGCGAGCTTGCGCATTTCAGGGCGCTGGCTGCTGTTGAGCTCCATGGTCGCCATCATCACGCCCATCTGGTGATGGGGAATCATCTGCTCGATGATCACCCGATCGAAGTCGGACGCCTGCCTGAGAGCCTCGAGGTTGGTACCCATCCAAGGCCCTCTCCCTCGATCAGCACTACCTGGAATTCCAATTCCTCCCATCATCCCGCCATGGTGCCAGCCCCAGCCAATCCCTGGTTCCCACTTGGGGAGATCGGCGTTGAACCACTGCCGGTACCAGCGCCGCATCTGTTCATTTTCGCGAGTCTGGCTGGCCTTGATGCTGCGGGCCATCTCCTTGATTTCCGGTCGGCGGGCGCGGGTCAGAGCCAGATCGGCCATCGCGATGGCTCCATCGTGATGCGAAACCATCATCTCGATGAAACGCTGATCACTGGGACCCATCCGGGCACTCCAGTGTGGTGCAACAACCTGCGCTTGCAGCACAGAGGGTTCTGATGTCTGAGTCCGAGCCACCGGCATCGCTCCGGAGAGCACGGCGAGGGCAAGCCCTGCACCCGCCAGCCGCAGCGTTGTGGATCCAAGTCTGCAGATGGAGCCGCAATTGAAGTCGAGCATGGTCTTCTCCCCAATGACGACCGTTCATCCCTCAAGCGTTGCTGCGCCCCCGGCCAGCAGTTGCGTTGCTTTACAAGATTTAGTGGCCGGATATCCACACGCATGCAATTAGAGAATAGGGCATAGAATTCGCGAAAGCTATTTTTATCTACAGCAGGCTACAGGTGCTGACTCGTCGGGCTCGACGCCTGGGATCTCTTCAAGTGGGTGGGGTTATCCCCTGTGCCACTGCGCCAGTCGTGAGGCACGATGAAAGCAGCCTTGTTGAATGTCAACCAAATGGCCCTACGCGACGAAATCTGTGTGCCTTGCCGAGATGGTGGCCCCACCCTTGAGGCGGAGGAACTGGCCTCCTTGCAGGCCGAGCTGCCCGATTGGGAGGTGCTTGAAGGCCACCACCTCCACAGGCGCATCAGCTTCCCCGACTTCAGTACGGCATTGGCCTGGCTGAATCAGGCGGGCGCCATCTGTGAAGACCAGGGCCACCACGGCGACTTCCGGGTGGGCTGGGGCTACGTGGAGATCGACATCTACACCCACAAAGCCGATGGCCTGACACGAGCCGATGCCGTCCTGGCGGCCAAGTTCGACGCCATCAACACCTGATGGGGCAGCACGCTGTGACACCTATCGCAAGCGGCTCCCCGTTCTGATTGAGTGGTTGGCCCACTGCGACGAGAGGGAGGGAGAACTGGTCCGGGCCGACCACCGGGAATGGGTCCCAGCCTGCTCCTGCGCGCCGAGGGGCTCAAGCGTCAGTTGGGGGATCGACTCCTCTGGAGTCAGCTGAATCTGGTGCTGGCCGCCGGTGATCGCCTGGGGCTGGTGGCACCCTCGGGGGCGGGCAAGACCTTGTTGCTGCGAGCCCTGGCTCTGCTCGATCCCCTGCAGGCCGGCACGATCAGCCTGCAGGGTCGCCCGCCGGCCACCTGGGGGCTGCCACGCTGGCGCTCGATGGTGCTGTATCTCGCCCAGCGGCCCACCGCCCATGGGGGAACGGTGGAGGCGAACCTGCGCTCGCCCTGGGAGTTCCAGGAGCTGCGGGGGCGTGGTGGCTGGCGTTATGAGCGGATCAAGGGCTGGTTGCAGGCCCTGGGGCGCGATCCCTCTTTCCTGGCCTACGACGCCGAGCGGCTCTCCGGTGGCGAGCTGCAGTTGTTGGCGCTGCTGCGGGCCCTGCAGTTCGATCCGAGCGTGCTGCTGCTTGATGAACCAACGGCCTCCCTCGATGGGGCCACCACCGCCGCGCTTGAGGCTCTGCTGATCGAGTGGCTCGCCGCGGGCCAGCGCGCCTGCGTGTTCACCAGCCACGACAGCGAGCAGATCCAACGCTTCGCCACCCGCACCCTGGAGCTCCGCCCATGACGCCCATGACCTCAGGAGCCCTGACGATCAGCGATGGCCGCCTGGCGCTTTCCGCCCTGCTGATCCTGGTGAACGTGGGGCTTTCGGCGGCGTTGCGCCTGGGCCTGACGCGCAGCCTGCTGGTGGCCTCGCTGCGCATGGTGGTGCAGTTGCTGCTGGTGGGCTTCGTGCTCGAGTGGCTGTTCCGCCAGGACCATGCGCCGCTGATCGTGCTGGTGGGTGCGGCCATGGCCATGATCGCGGGGATTTCGGCCGTCCAGCGCACCCGGCGCCGCTTCGCCGGCATCTACCTCAACAGCCTGCTCTCGGTGATGGCCTCCTCGGCGCTGGTCACGGGCCTGGCGGTGACGGGGCTGATCCAGCCCCAGCCCTGGTATGACCCCCAATATCTGATCCCCCTGCTGGGGATGGTTCTGGGCAACACGCTCAACGGCATCTCCCTGGGGCTCGATCGCTTCATGGAGGGTTTGCGCAGCGGGCGCGATCAGGTTGAAACAGCCCTGGCCCTGGGAGCGACCCGCTGGGAGGCCTGCCAGGAGGTGGTGCGTGACGCGATCCGCGTGGCAATGATCCCGACGATCAACTCGATGATGGTGATGGGGCTGGTGAGCCTGCCGGGGATGATGACCGGCCAGATCCTCCAGGGAGCGACGCCGGATGCGGCTGTTCGCTACCAGATCGTGATCCTGTTCATGATCGCTTCGGCGACAGCGCTGGGCGTGTTCGGCGTCGTTGGCCTGGCCTACGGACGGCTCACCAGCGCTGACCATCAGTTGCGGCTCGATCGGTTGGTCGGCTGAACGAGGTGATCGGGGTGGTGAACCTGGCGCTGATGATCTTCTGGAACCCATTCAGGCTGGGTCAGCTACGACAAGCTGCATCGCGAGTTCACAAGCGAGCTCCAGGCAGCGGTCGCCACCATCGAAGGCGGCGACTACGAAGATCTGTTCATTCCCTGAACACTTCAGCGCTGCAGCAGCCAGCGCAGCAGTGACAGGCCGATGATCAGGCCGATGCCGGTGTTCCACAGCAGTGAGGGCCGCTGGGAGAGGCGTTGGAGCCAGCGAGGCATTCGATCATCCCAATGCTCCTGCACCGTAAGCAGCAGCAGGGCCTTGGGGAGTCTGATGGCCTCTCGAGCGTTGAGCCCATGGCCGATCACTTGTGGGGAGCGGCTCTGCGGCGTGGGCGCACCAGCAGGCCATCCTTCGGGGAGGGGCTGGGAATGACCATGAGCGTCAGGTCCTGATCCGGCTCCATCTCCAGGCTCAGCTGCTTGAGCAGCCCCACCGCCAGCAGCCGGATTTCCAGCTCCGCCAGCGCCTTGCCCAGGCAGACCCGCTCACCGCCTCCGTAGGGCAGCAGGAACACTGCTGCGTCTCCGTCAAGATGCCGCTGGGGCCGAAAGGCCGCCAGATCATCCGGGTCGGCACCATGGCGATGGCTGGCGCTGATGTTCACCTGCACCACCCGATCGGCCGGCACCAGGACACCGGCCAGAGCGATGGGCTCCCGGGTGCGTCGAAAGAAGCCCCCCACCGGCGGGGTCAACCGCATCACCTCCTTCACCACCGCATCCAACCGTGGGGCCCGCAGGGCGTCGTAGGCGGTCACCGCTTCCCCCTCCGCCGGTGGCCAGGGCAAGGTGTCAAATTCTTCCAGCAGCCAGGCCAGCTCCGCGGGGTGCCGGAGCAGGGTCAGCAGCAGGCAACTGAGCGAGGAGGCGGTTGTTTCGTAGCCGGCGAACAGCAGGAGCAGAAGCTGCTCCGCCACGTCGTCGTCGGCCAGGGGGAGACCGGCTTCATCCAGGCCTCCGGCCAGCAGATCGAGTCCACCTGCGGCGAGGGGCGCTCCGGATGCAGCGGCGGCCTGGGCCTTCTGGAGCACAGAGCCCAGACGCAGCAACAGGCGCTTGCGGGCCTGACGGGCTCGGGCGAATGGACTGCCGGGCAGGGCGAACGGCAGGGAGAACAGGCCCTGGCACCAGGTTTCGAAGTCCACGAACAGGGCATCGCGATCGACGCCATCAAGCCCCAGCACCGTGCTGGCGATCACGCTGAAGGCAAAGCGCCGCAGCTTTGGCACCAGGGCCACGGGTGGTTCATCGACGAGCAGCTCCTCTGTGAGGCCATCAACCAGCGCCACGATCGCCGGGCTGTACCGCTTCAGGGCAGCGGATGCGAACAGCTGGCCCACCACCCGACGGCGGGCTTTGTGATCGGCACCGTTGCGGTTGGCCAGCGACAGCGGCCCCAGCAGCTCCCGCACACTGTCCGGCCACCAGCCCTGAACCGAATCAGCCTGGGCGAACAGGTCGCCGATCGCCTGCCCGCCGCGAATGAACACGGTGCGCTGCCCCAGCAGGCTGGTTTCGTAGACATCGCCGTAGCGCTCGAAGCGTGAGCGCGCGAAATCAGGATCCCGCAGGAAGGCGAGGGTCTCCAGCACGCCGCTCATTGCTGGCGTGCATGGAACGGGCCGAAGGGTGGCGTAATCGAGGGGCAAGCAATCAGAGCCGGAATGGTGCCCAGGCTGGCAGCCAACCGATAACGGCGCGACGCACAGGGCACTACAGCCCTTGGCTTCCACCTAGGCGAAGCCTTCTCGAAAAGAGGCAGCAAGGCTCGGCCCGTCGATGCCCGGACCCGAGCCGATTCGCTCCATCGACCCAGGCAGCCTGGGGCCTGCACGACAAAGCCCGGTGACGAGGCCACCGGGCTTTGAAGGTGTTTGGGTGTGGGGGCGGAGCTGCTGACGCTGGCACCTGGGGCCAGTTGACAAGTGGGACCTCCCGTTTGGTCCTGGGCACCTGAGGCAGAGCCATTAACGGTGCAGTGGACGGCGACGATGTCACACGCCAGGGAAGTCAGTGATCCGTCGAGATTGTTGGAGCAGGGACCGGATCGTCAGCGCACTCCTGGCTGATGCTCAGGTGGGGTGTCTTCCATGCTCTGGAGCCTCCCGGTTGTCGATGCATTCACAATCGGACGGCAAGCCGCTGCTGGCAATTTCTGCAGCGCGATCAACAACTGTCTTCACCGGGCGCAACGGGGATTCATGAAGAGGGCTTCATGGCTCCGGAACCGGCACCCTCGGCGAGCCTGGCAACACTGCCAGGGCCTGCAGGCTGGAGCTCAACTCTGGGTGTCCGTCGGTTCTGGCGGCAGCCGCCGCTCCACCTGCAGAAACACCAGCCAGGCCACCCCAGCGCTGAGGCCGCCGGTCCAGTCGCTGCGCAGTAGCTCCACGATCGAGATCGTGCTGGCACCGATGCGCAGGCCACGCAGCAGAAAGCGGCCCAGCTTCTCAGGATTTGAGGGCAATGGCATGGGCTGCGGCTGGAGCTTCAGGTTGGCGGGAGGGTAGATCCCGCCAGCAGCTGAGCGATCAACACCACCAGCTGATCCAGTCGATCGAGGCGTTGCTCCAGGTGCTGCAGTGCAGCCCCGCTGGCCCTGATCCCAGCTTGGATCGCAGGAAGTTGTGGGACGCAACTAGACCTGCCGGGAAGTCCCGTTTTGACCGAAAACGGAGAGGGTGGGATTCGAACCCACGGAAGGTTTCCCTTCAAACGATTTCGAGTCGTTCGCTTTCGACCACTCAGCCACCTCTCCAGGACCGACCTTCCATGCCCACAGGCATCGATGGCTCAGCCAGGCGGCACTCTACGGATTCATCAGCACGAATTCATCAACGCGCATGCGTCAGCCTGCTGCTCCCTCCAGCGATCCACTCTTCCCGCTGGCGCTCCAACCCCTTGGCAGGCCGGGGGCCGTGCCGCTGAGCCAGACCCGTCCGGGGCCAGCGGCGCTCAGCAGCTGCTGCTGGCGGGGGCTGGGGCGAAAACCAAGCCACACTCCCGCCAGCGATCCATCATTGGGCTGGCCGCGATCGCTCCAGGCCTCGAGCGACTGGGGATCGGGCAGCAGCCACCAGCGGTGGCGGCCGATACCGAGGGCCATGGCCTGGCTGTCGCCGCTGAGGGGAGCAAGGCTGAGCCCGGGGCTCTCCAGGCGCTGACCCGGCTGCAGGCCGCTCTGCCCATCGTGGCTGGAGACCAGCAGCGAGGTCTGGCCACTCCAGCAGGCTGGATCGGTCGGGGCGACCGGATCGAGCAGGGTGATCCAGTCGTAGCGCTCCAGGCCGAGGCCGCTGGCGAGCTTGCGGGCATCGGCGCAGCTGAAGTCATCGGCGCGGCCACTCACCAGGGCGCCACGCCCCCGGTGGCGGGCCACCAGCAGATCGCCGCTCCAGCGGTGCACCAGCAGCAGGGCATCACCGCCGAGCAGGGCCAGATGAACCGTCAGCACCAGCGCCAGCCCCCCTGCCCCCAGCCGCCGCGGCCAGGCGCCGGCAGCCGGCAGCAGCCAGGGCAGCAGTGAGAGGCCGAAGAGCAGCACCAGGGCGGGCAGTGGGCGACCCAGCTGCCACTGGGCCATCGGCAGGGCCGCAATCGCACGGGTGATCGCCAGCAGCAATCCGCTCAGTGGCAGCAGCGGCCAGGCCAGCAGCGGCAGCAGGGGGGGCAGCAGCACCGCCGTGAGGGCCATCGCCATGGCGCCGAGGGTGAGCGGGGTGAGCAGGGGCGCCACCAGCAGGTTGGCGGGCACGGCATAAAGAGGAACGATGCCGAAATGGTGCAACTGCAGCGGCAGGGTCCAGAGCGAGGCGGCCACGGGCACCGCCAGCCCCGCCGCCGCCCAGGCCGGCAGGCGCCTGGTCAGGGCCGTCTCCAGGGGACGGGCGGTGAGGATCAGCCCGGCGGTCGCCGCCACCGAGAGCTGGAAGCCCACGTCCTGAAGCCACCAGGGCTGGACCAGCAGCATCAGCAGAACGCTCAGCAGCAGCACCCCCAGGGGCCGGCTGCGGCCGCCGCTCTCCAGCACCGCAAAGGCCACCCCACCCATCAGCACCGCTCGCACCACCGAGGGCTGGGGGCCCGCCAGCAGCAGGAACAGCAGCATCGCCCCCAGGGCCAGGAGGCAGCGGGGGAGCCGCGGCAGCCGGCGACCGAGGGCCATCACCGCGCCAAGCAGCACCGAGAGGTGGAAGCCGGAGGCGGCCAGGGCGTGGGAGAGACCGGCGGCGCGGAAGCTGGCGCCCACATCCACAGGCAATGGCACCACGGCGCTGCCGAGCACGAGGGCAGCGAGAATGCCCCCACGGCGCTCCCCGCCCTGCTGAATCAGGGCGGCGGCCATGCGGCGGCGCAGATCGGCGATGGGGGTGGCCGGGCGAGCCAGCACCCTCAGATCCGTGCTGGCCCCCAGGCGCAGCTGGCTCCAGATGCCGCGGCGAGCGAGGCGTTCCGCCGGACCGCTCAGCAGCGGATGGGGGCCGCTGGCCGGCCGCCGCAGGCTGCCGCTGGCCTCCACCAGCCAGCCCTGGCGCAGGGGCGGACAGGGCTCCAGCAGCAGCTCCGTGCGTCCGCCGGCCGTGCGCATGGGCACCGAGCAGCCCCCCGCATCGCCCCGAGGGCGGGGATCGCTGACGAGCTGGCCACGCAGCACCATCTCACGGCCACTTTCGCCCTGCAACAGCTGCACCGGATCGCCGGGGCCTGGCTGGGGCTGGCGCCAGAGCGACCAGAGCAGCAGCGACGGGGCAATCACCACCAGGGTCAGCGTCGGCAATGGCCTGGCCCCCAGCTGCCGTGCCCGCCAGCAGCCGGCCGCCCCGAACAGGAGCAGGAGGACCAGCCGGGGCATGGCGGCCAGGGGCACGGTGCCCAGCGCCAGCCCCGCCAGGGCGAGCGACACCACAAGAAAGGGCATGGAACCAGCGCCAGTCCCCGAAGGGTTCCCCGCTCAAGGGGTTCTGGTCGCCATCAGGTCGCCATCTGTGGTCATCTGGTCGCCAGCGTCAGCCGGGCAGGCTGAGCATCAGCTCACAGAGCTGGGGGCTGGGCAACTCCTGACCCAGCAGCGGAGCCACCAGGGCCGCCAGCGGCCTCAGCCGGCAGGGCCAGATCGCCCGCTCCGTGAGCCGGCCCGTCTGGAAGCTGCCAGCGATCAGCACCAGCGCCAGCAGGTTGCGTTTCATCGGCGGAGCCTCCCTGGAGTGACCTCAGGCCAGAGCCGGTTCAGCCGCGATGGCGCGGCGCTGGTCGTCGCTGAGCAGGGGAAAGCCCAGGGCCTGCCGTTCCTGCAGCCAGGCCTCGGCCACCTGGCGCGCCAGGTGGCGGATGCGGCCGATGGTGGCGGTGCGCTCCGTGACCGAGATCACGCCGCGGGCCTCCAGCAGGTTGAAGGTGTGGCTGCACTTGAGCACGTAATCCAGTGCCGGGGCGGGCAGGCCCGCCGCCACCAGATCGCCGGCTTCCGCCTCATAGAGGGCAAAGAGCTGCTGCAGTCGTTCGGGGTTGGAGGCCTCGAAGTTGTAGGTGCACTGGCCCTTCTCGGAGGCCAGCCACAGATCGCCGTAGCTGCGCTGGCCGTTCCAGCTCAGGTCCCAGATGCTCTCCACATCCTGGAGGTACATGGCGAGGCGTTCGAGCCCGTAGGTGATCTCGATCGACACCGGCCTGCAGTCGAGGCCGCCGCACTGCTGGAAATAGGTGAACTGGGTGACCTCCATGCCATCCAGCCACACCTCCCAGCCCACACCCCAGGCACCGAGGGTTGGCGACTCCCAGTTGTCCTCCACGAAGCGGATGTCGTGGTCACGCTGGCGGATGCCGAGGGCTTCGAGGGAGGCCAGGTAGGTCTCCTGGATGCCGTCGGGGGAGGGCTTGATCAGCACCTGGTACTGGAAGTAGTGCTGGGCGCGGTTGGGGTTGTCGCCGTAGCGGCCGTCGGTGGGGCGGCGGCAGGGTTCGGGGTAAGCCACGGCCCAGGGCTCGGGACCGATCGCCCGCAGCACCGTGTGCGGACTCATCGTGCCGGCGCCTTTTTCCGTGTCGTAGGGCTGCAGCAACAGGCAGCCCTGGTCGGCCCAGAAGCTGTTCAGGGCGGCGATGATGTCCTGGAAGTGCACGGAGCTGACCGGATCTGGGATGGAGTCTTGGGCGTGGCCGTCGCCCGCTGGCAGGGATTCTGAACGGCGACGGCGCCAGGGGGCCGGGGTTCCGCAAACCGCAGCTTTGACGACAACGGACTGCCGGGCCAGAGGTCATCAATTGCTTGAGAATCAGCACGGACATCGCCCATGACGACACTCAAAGCCCTGGGTCTCAGCTGGTTCGCGCTGGCGTCGCTGTCCATGTCCGTTATCGCTCCGGCCACGGCGGCGGAGTGGCGCGACAGCGACTGCCGCTTCGACAGAGACGACGGCGGCAATGCCGTGAAGGTGTGCCGGGACCGGGAGTCGATCGGCATCTTCTGGGATGACGGCTCGTACGTGAATGGATGGTGTGACAGCCGCGACTACGACATCGAATTCGAGGGAATCAGCAAAGCCGATGCTCTCACCTGGGTGAAGGTCTACTGCGGCTGATGCTGCGACCCGGCGAGGGGCGAGGTCTCAGGCCAGCAACTGCAGCAAGCCCATCTGGCCGCCGGCCAGGGGACGGTGACGGGCCCAGCTGAAGCCCGCTGCTCGCGCCAGCTGGTGCTGCTCGCCGCCGCTGGGAAAGCGCTCCAGGCTGGCTTCGAGGTAGGCGTACTGCTCGGGCAGATCGAACAGGCGCGCGGTGGGCACCACCAGCCGGCGCAGGTAGAGGCGCTGGAAGGCCGCTGCCATTGCCCCGGTGGGAGAGCTGGGGTCGGGGCGGTTGAAATCCAGCACCGCCGCCCGCCCGCCCGGGCGCAGCAGCCGGCGCAGCTCCCTGAAGCCCTCGGCTGGATCAGCCAGATTGCGCAGCCCGTAGGCCATCACCGCACCATCGAACGACTGGGGCGGCAGGCCTGTGGCCAGGGCATCGCCCTGGCGCCACTGCAGCGGCAGCCAGGGCTGGCGGGCGGCGCGGGCGGCGGCCACCTGCAGGGGAGCACTGGCTGCATCAAGGCCGATCACCTGCCCGCCTGGCCGCACCTTCCCGGCCAGCACCAGTGCCAGATCACCGGTGCCGCAGCAGAGATCGATCAGTCGCTGACCTGGCCTCGGCCGCAACCACAGCACCGCCTGGCGCTTCCAGAGGCGGTGGAGCCCGAAGGAAAGCAAGTCATTGAGCTGGTCGTAGCGAGGGGCGATGGCCTCGAACAGCTCTCGCACCGCCTTGGGATCACCGGGCTTCAACGGCGGAGATGGAGCGGGGAACTCTCAGGACAATCGCAGGTCGGAGCAGCGGCTGGGATCCACCAGGCAATCGAGGGACCCTTCCCAGGGCAGGTTGACCGAATCGAGGCTGACGCCTGGTTCCTCGATGGGCTGGGGCAACCAGAGAGCTCGGCCGGCGAGGCGGTTTGGACCGGTGAGGGTGAGCACCATCACAGTGGCCAGGCCGACAGCGGCAGAACAGACCATGCAGCCGGCGAGCATCAGCGAAAACTCACGGCGGTCGTTGGCCGCCTGCATCAACTGAAGAGCCCAGGCCACCAGGGCCACCACCACAACCACCATCAGTAGGCCGAGGGCTGTGGAAAGAGGTGGCTGCAGGGCCGGCACGGGAGATAGACGAAAGAGAGCCTAGGTGTAGGCAGTTGAATCAATTTAACGAGAGTTTGCGACCGGCTGTGATCGCAACGCCTCAGCCGGCCAGGGCGGGCGAGTAAGCCTCCAGCGACTCCGCCTCCAGCGGCCGCAGCTCCAGGCCCCGCGCCAGCAGCTCGCTCTTGATCGCCTGCACCGTGAGCACGCCGTCGTGGAGGAGGGAGGCCAGCAGTGCCGCTGAGGCATGGCCCTCATCAAGGGCGGCGGCGATGTGATCGATACTGCCGGCGCCACCGGAGGCGATCACCGGCACCTCCACCGCCTCGGCCACAGCACGGGTGAGGACCAGGTCGTAGCCGGCCTGGGTGCCATCGCCATCCATGGAGGTGAGCAGGATCTCACCGGCGCCGAGGGCCACGGCACGCCTCGCCCAGGCCACGGCATCAAGGCCGGTGTTCTGCCGCCCACCCTTGACGTAGACGTCCCAGCCGCTGCCATCCGGGCGGCGCCGGGCATCGATCGCCACCACGATGCACTGGCAACCGAACTGGCGGGCCCCTTCGCCGATCAGCTCCGGCCGCGCCACCGCCGATGAGTTGAGGCTCACCTTGTCGGCGCCTGCCCGCAACAATTCTGTGATGCCCTCCACGGAGCTGATGCCGCCGCCCACGGTGAAGGGAATGGTGACGGCCTCGGCGGTGCGACGCACGAGGTCAACGAGGGTGCGGCGACCCTGGTGACTGGCGGCGATATCGAGGAAGACCAGCTCATCGGCACCGGCGACGTCGTAGCGGCAGGCGAGCTCCACCGGATCACCGGCATCGCGCAGACCGATGAAATTGACCCCTTTGACCACCCGGCCGTCGGCCACGTCGAGGCAGGGAATGATGCGCCGGGCCACCATGGTCTCGCTGTTAAGGTTGCGCCACCCGATCCAGTCGCGCCGGTCATGTCCCAGGCTGCCACCTCAGGCCCCTCGAGTGCCGTGACGATCGGTTCGAAGGTGCGGATCACGCGGGTGCGTGACCAGATCCCCGCCGAGCTGGTCGAAATGCTCCAGAGCGATGCCACCGGCACCGTCCGCGATTTCAAGATGACTGATGGCAGCGGCATCGGGGTGGTGGTGGAACTCGCCAACGGCAGCACCGGCTGGTTCTTCGACGACGAAATCGCCGCGGTCTGATTTGAGCGACGCCCCCGAGACCAGCAACAGTGGCGGCGGCGCCCGTCAGCTGCTTGGCATGAAAGGTGCCAGCGGCACCAGCTCCACCTGGAAGCTGCGCCTGCAGCTGATGAAGCCGGTCACCTGGATCCCCCTGATCTGGGGAGTGATCTGCGGGGCGGCGGCTTCGGGCAACTTCCACTGGACCCTGCCGGAGGTGGGCGCGTCCCTGGCCTGCATGGTGATGAGCGGTCCGCTGCTGGCCGGCTACACCCAGACCATCAATGACTACTACGACCGCGAGATCGACGCGATCAACGAGCCCTACCGGCCGATCCCATCTGGCGCCATCTCCCTGCCGCAGGTGAAAGTGCAGATCTGGGTGCTGCTGATCGCCGGCCTGGCGGTGGCCTGGGGGCTCGACCTCTGGGCCGGCCACACCACTCCGGTGCTGCTGCTGCTGGCGCTCGGCGGCTCGCTTGTGAGCTTCATCTATTCGGCACCGCCGCTGAAGCTGAAGCAGAACGGCTGGCTGGGCAACTATGCCCTCGGCGCCAGCTACATCGCCCTGCCCTGGTGGGCCGGTCAGGCCCTGTTCGGCCAGCTCACCTGGACCACGGCCCTGCTCACCCTGGCCTACAGCCTGGCGGGTCTCGGCATCGCCGTGGTGAACGATTTCAAGAGCGTCGAGGGTGACCGGGCCCTGGGGCTGCAGAGCCTGCCGGTGGTGTTCGGGATCAAGCGAGCCAGCTGGATCAGCGCTGGCATGATCGATCTGTTTCAGCTGGCGATGGTGGCTGTGCTGATCGCCATCGGTCAGAACTTCGCGGCCGTGCTGCTGGTGCTGCTGATCATTCCCCAGATCACGTTCCAGGACATCTGGCTGCTGCGCGATCCAGTGGCCTTCGATGTGAAGTATCAGGCGAGCGCCCAGCCGTTCCTGGTGCTGGGGATGCTGGTCACGGCGCTGGCGATCGGTCACAGCAGCCTGACCGTGGTGATGTGAGGGACCTGTGAGCAAACGCAGGCGGCGCTTGCTGCTGGTCGCTGCCTTCGCACTCACCGCTGGAGGCGCCACGGCGCTGGGGGTGAATGCCCTGTTCAAGGGGCTGGACAGCCTGTTGCCCGACGCTCGCCGGATCAGCACCTTCAACCGTCCGGGCACGGTGACGATCCTCTCGGCCGACGGGGAGGTGCTGCAGAAACTGGGCCCGGCCACGCGCGAGAAGGTGGCCAGCGGCCAGATGCCTGAGCTGGTGAAGGAGGCCTTCATCGCCGCCGAAGACCGCCGCTTCTATCAGCACAACGGCATCGACCCCACCGGCATTGCCCGGGCGATGCTGCGCAACCTGCGCCAGGGCTCCGTGGAGGAGGGGGCGAGCACGATCACCCAGCAGCTGGCGCGCACGGTGTTCCTCAGCCAGGACCGCACGCTGATCCGCAAGCTGAAGGAAGCGGCCCTGGCCGGAAAGCTGGAGCGGCAGCTGAGCAAGCAGCAGATCCTCGAGCAATACCTCAACTATGTGTATCTGGGCTCCAGCGCCTACGGCGTGGCCGATGCCGCCTGGATCTACTTCTCCAAGACCCCCGACCAGCTGACCCTGCCGGAGGCGGCCATGATCGCGGGGCTGCCGCCGGCCCCCTCGGTTTACTCGCCGCTGGTGAACCCGGAACTGGCCCTGCAGCGCCGCAGCGTCGTGCTGGAGCGGATGGCCCAGGCCGGCTTCATCGATGCTGGGGAGCTGGCCGACGCCAGGGCCACACCGCTGGAGCTGAAGCCGGCCCTGCCGAAGTACTGGAACAGCCGCGCCCCCTTCTTCACCGGCTGGGTGGCGCAGGAGCTGCCCAAGGTGCTGAGCGCCGAGCAGCTGGAAGTGGGCGGTCTGACGATCCGCAGCAGCCTCAATCAGGCCTGGCAGGAGGAAGGCCAGAAGGTGATCGACGCCAGCGCCTACGGCGGCCTGGAGGGGGCGCTGGTGACGGTGGAGCCGGGCACCGGTCTGGTGCGGGCGATGGTGGGCGGCAAGGACTTCAACAAGAGCCAGTTCAACCGCGCCACCCAGGCCCTGCGTTCACCCGGCTCCACCTTCAAGCTGTTTGTCTATCTGGCTGCCCTCAAGGCCGGCATGAAGCCGGAGGACACGGTGGTCGATGCCAAGCGCTGCTTCGCGGGGTACTGCCCCAAGAACTTCAGCGACCGCTACCTGGGGCGGGTGTCACTGGCGACGGCGCTGCAGAACTCGCTCAACACCGTGGCCGTGAGCCTGTTGCAGCAGGTGGGCTTCGACAAGGTGATCGCCACGGCCCAGAGCCTGGGCATCACGCGGGAGCTGGGGCGTTTCTACCCGATGGCCCTCGGCGCCTACGAGCAGACCGTGCTCGACATGACCACGGCCTATGCGGCGGTGATCAACCGCGGCGTATTTGTGCCCGCCACCCCGTTCGAGGAAATCAACGGGCCGAATGGTGAGCTGCTCTGGAGCCGGCGCGTGGATGGCGACAAGGGGCGGCGGGCGGTGAACAGCGACATCGCCGACGCCATGGTGTGGATGCTGGAGAGGGTGGTGAGCGGCGGCACCGGCGGCGCTGCCTCCCTTTCCGGCCGTCCCGTGGCGGGCAAGACCGGCACCTCCGAGGGAGCGCGCGACCTCTGGTTCATCGGCGGCATTCCCCAGCTCACCACCGGCATCTGGCTGGGCTACGACAACAACCGCAAGACCGGCAGCGACAGCGGTTCGGCCGCCGCGGCCTGGGGCCGCTACATGTCGGTGGTGGTGAAGGACCTGCCCGTGAAGCAGTTCCCGCCCAAGCCCGTGCTCACAGGCACTTTCAAGCCCACCAGGGCAGCCAGATCCACCGTCCAGCAGGGTCGTCCCAGCGACCTGCCCACCCCCGGCGAAGACCGCTGGCGGCCGGAGCCATCGCAGACGCCGCCAGCGAGCGAGCGCGGCAGCGACCTGCCTCCCCTGCCCGATCTGCCGACGCTGCCGCCGCCGAGCCGGCCACCCCAGGAGCGTCAACCAAGCCCCGAACCCCAACCCGCTCCGGAGCCCGCGCCAGCCCCGGTGGCACCCTCCTTCCCGGTGGCACCCCCACCCGTGGCACCGCCTCCCCCGGTGGCGCCACCTCCCGTTCCCTGATCCGTCCCGCCCGCCCGCTTCAGCCGGGCGCCTGCAGCACCGCGGCATAGAAGCCATCTCCACCCTGGGGGCCTGGCCAGTGCTGCTGTTGCGACAGCAGCAGCCAGCCAGGGTGGTGCTCCAGAAAAGCGGCGATCAGCTCGCCATTCTCGCTGGGGTGCACGGTGCAGGTGGCGTACACCAACCGGCCACCGGGGACCAGCAGCGGCAGCATCGCCTCCAGCAGGTTGCGCTGCAGGGCCACCAGCTCGCGGATGCCGCCGGGGGTCATGCGCCAGCGAGCATCAGGATGGCGCGCCAGGGTGCCCAGGCCCGAGCAGGGGGCATCGAGCAGGATCCGATCGAAGGGCGGTCCGGGGATGGCGCCGGGGAGGGCGGCATCGGCGGTGAGCGGCTCGATCGCGCTCAGCCCCAGGCGGCGGGCGTTGTCGCGCAGGCGGCGGAGACGGCCCTCGGAGCGATCCACCGCCAGCACGGTGCCGGCATCGCCGATCAACTCGGCCAGGTGGGTGCTCTTGCCGCCGGGGGCGGCGCAGGCATCGAGCAGGCGCTCCCCGGGCTGGGGGTCGAGCAGGGGGGCGATCACCTGGGCGGTGCGGTCCTGCACGCTCCAGTGGCCTTCGGCGTAGCCGGGCAGGGCACGCAGATCACCGCTGCGCCCGCCGAGGCTGAGGCCCCAGGGCAGATCCGGCAGGGGTTCGGCGCTCACGCCAGCGGCGGCGAGGGCCTCGATCACGCCCTCGCGATTGGCGCGCAGGCGATTCACGCGCAGATCGAGAGCGGGCGGCTGGTTGGCGGCCAGGGCGAAGGCCTCGGCGCCCTCACTGGGCAGCCACTGCAGCAATCCGGCAGCCAGCCAGGGGGGCAGGGAAGCGCGCAGGGCCAGGCTGGCGGCGGGATCGGCGGGAAGGGGCAGGGGCTCCCAGGGGGCGGCGCCGGGGGGGAGTGCCTGCCGGCGGCGCAGACAGGCCCGCAGCAGGCCATTGACCACCGGTGCCAGGCGGGCGAGACCGTCGCGCTTGGCCAGCTCCACCGTGGTGCTCACCGCCGCCGAGGCCGGCACCCGGGCTGTGAACAGGAGCTGATACAGGCCGAGGTGCAGCAACCAGCGCAGCGGCGGCGGCTGGCGCTCAGCCCGCACCTTGCCGAGGGCGTCGATCCAGCCGTCGAGCAGGCCCCGCTGGCGGATGGCACCGCAGGCCAGCTCGGTGGCCAGGCCGCGGTCGGCCGGCGCCAGGGGGGAGCGGCGCAGCTCCCGCTCCAGGGCCAGGTCGGTGTAGGCGCCGGCCGCCACGGCCTGCAGCACCCGCCAGGCAACGCGCCGGGCCTCGAGCCCGATGGCGCCCTGGTCTGCTGCCGGCGGGGCTGGGGTGGCGGGGGAGGCGCTCAAACGGCAGGGGGCGGCGGCCTCCACAGATAGCGCCGCAGGGGCAGCCGGCCCTGCTCATCCACGGGGATTCCCTCAGCGAGCAACAGCTGACGCTGCATCCAGTCGCTGCCTTCACGCGCCAGGCTGAGGCTGATGCAGCCGCGGGCATTGACGATCCGATGCCAGGGCACCTCCGATGGCAACGGCAGTCGGCGCAGGGCCCAGCCCACCTGACGGGCGCAGCCGTAGGCACCGATCAGCTCAGCGATCTGCCCGTAGGTGGCCAGCTGGCCGGCTGGGACAAGACCAACCGCCGCCCACACCCGCTGATCGAAGCCCGGAGTGCCATCAACCATGACAAGGGCTGACCGTAAGCAGCGGCAGGAAGATCCTGTCATCAGCGCTGGCGGAAAGCCGATCCGAGCGGACAGATCGCGGCCATAGAACTGAGTTCACAACTCCTTTGAGCCCCCACACGGGCCACCAAGATGCAGAGCACCAGCAGGATCAAGAGGGCCGCCTGGGGGCTGACGGCAGGGGCCGCCGGCCTGGCGCTCACGCTCAGCGGCTGCGGCCTGGTGCGCGCCACCGCCGAGGCACCGTCGGCCCGGGCCGCGGCCGCCACCCTGCCAGCTCCTGCCGCCGCAGCTGATGCTGCGGATGCTGATCAAGCCCGCGCCTGCGCCACGGGCCGTCAGAGCGCCGAGGAGGTGTTCCGCTCAGCCCGGGAAGGGGTGGCAGTGGTGTCCACGGGCAGCGGCATGGGCAGCGCCTTCGTGGTGGCCCAGCAGAACGGCCTCACCTACCTGGCCACCAATGCCCATGTGGTGAACGGCAGCGAGGTGGTGCGGCTGAAGTGGGTGGATGGCAGCAGCGACCGGGCCCGGGTGGTGGCGCGCGGATCAGGAGAGGATCCCACCAGCGACCTGGCCCTGCTGGCGGTGGAGGGCACGCGGGGCAAGGTGCTGCGCCTGCGCGATCAGGCCTCTGCCGTGGGGCAGGAGGTGTTCGTGATCGGCGCCCCGAAGGGCCTGGAGTTCAGCCTCAGCCGCGGTGTGGTGAGCAGCCTGCGCGGCAACGAGCAGATCCTGCAGATCGACGCGGCGGTGAACCCGGGCAACTCCGGCGGGCCGGTGCTGGATGCGGGCCAGTGCGTGGCGGGCATCGCCACCTTCAAGTTCGGCGACAGCGAGGGGTTGAATTTCGCGGTGTCGTCGAAAGTTGTGCGCGAGTTCCTGGCTCAGCTGCCGGCCGCTGGCCAGCCTGCGGCGGAGCCTCCCGACCAACGCCAGGCCCGGCGGCCACAGCAGCCGCAGCTGCCGTCGCGGCCTTCGCGGCCTGATCTGAACCCCAGACAGGATGCGCTCTGCCTGTTCCGCGCCGCCGGTGGCCGCGATGAACAGATCCCCTGCCGCGTCAGCCGCGTGCGTGGCCGCGGCGGCGGCACCCTCTACGACCTGGCCTGGGCTGACGGCTCCCGCAATGCCTATGCCTTCTTCGCCGATGGGCGCGTGGCGATCCGCGCCGAGGACGGCAGCGGCCAGACCCAGGAGGATGAGGGCAGCTTCCGGCGGTTGCAGGGTGGGGTGGCGGTGCTCAGCAGCGGCAACAGCCTCGCCTTCATCCCCGGTCTGGATCCGGTGCTGAACTGAGGCGCGGCAGGCGGCCTACGGTCGCCCCTGCCGCGCCGCGCCCATGCCCCTGCTGCCCCGCCGCTTCGAGCGGATCCGCGCCGTGCTCGATCGGCGCATGGCCGATCTCAGCGTGGTGCTGGAGGCGGTGGACAAGCCCCACAACCTCTCGGCGATCCTGCGCAGCTGCGATGCGGTGGGGGTACTCGAAGCCCACGTGGTGAGCCTGAAGGGCCGTCCGCGCACGTTCAACAGCACGGCCCAGGGCAGCCAGAAGTGGGTGCCGCTGCGTCCTCACGACACGGTGGAGGAGGTGCTGGGCCAGCTGAAGCAGCAGGGCTTCCGGCTCTATGGCACCCAGCTGGGCACCAGCGCTGTGGATTACCGCCAGTGCGACTTCCGCGGCCCCACGGCCTTCGTGCTGGGGGCGGAGAAATGGGGCCTGAGCGAGGCGGCGGCGGCGATGGTGGATCAGGCCCTGTTCATCCCCACCGGCGGCATGGTGCAGTCGCTGAATGTGTCGGTGGCGGCGGCGGTGCTGCTGTTCGAGGCACTGCGGCAGCGGCAGGCGGCGGGCCTGGTGCCGCAGGCCGGCGAAGGCTTGCCGAAAGGAGCGCGCGACAAGCTGCTGTTCGAGTGGGCCTATCCCCAGGTGGCGGACTGGTGCCGTCGCCAGGGGCGCCCCTACCCAGCGCTCACCGCGGAGGGGGAAATCAGCGAGGAGCTGCCGCGAACCCTGAAACTGCGCTATTGAGCTGCTGAGCCTGCCCAGGGTTCAGAGGAACGGGATCTTCAGAGGAACGGAATAAGCACGTCGTTGTGGTTCGGCAGCGGCGGCGGTGCCTGGCCGCTGTGGGCCCTCGGCAACCAGAGGGCCAGGCCCACACCGAGAAGTTCCAGAAGCAGGGGCCGTGCCACGAACAACACCACGGCCAGGGCCCCAAGGGACAGCAGGCGCTCAAGCAGGCCGATCACGTCGTCGCTGTTGGCCGTGCCCAGCAACCAGAGCAGCACTGAAGCTGCCAGCAGGAGTGCCATGACCCAGATGGGCATCACGGGTACCGGGACTGTTTCTCCGTCCTACTCAGAACCGGAGCCCCACGCAGCGGCTGGCAGGGTTGGCCAGCAAACCAACAAATCGGGGCGATTGCCAAGATCCAGGAGCTTGTGAGGAGCTGGTGAGATCGCCCGCCCTCACGCAGCCCTGCCCCCATCCCCGCCGCTCACCCAGGCCTCCAGGCCTTCCCCCAGAAACGACAGGCCAAGCACCAGCACGAACATGGCCAGGCCGGGGTAGAGGGCCGTCCACCAGATGCCGGTGGGCAGGGCGGTGAGGGCCTGCTGCAGATCACCGCCCCATTCGGGAATGGTTTCGGGCAGGCCCAGGCCGAGGAAGCCCAGACCTCCGAGCACCAGCACCGCATCGGCGGCATTGAGGGTGAGCAGCACCGGCACCGAGGTGATCACGTTGCGGAAGAGGTAGCGGCGCAGGATCCAGATCGGACCGGCCCCCAGGGTGCGGGCGGCCTCGACGTAGAGCTCGGCCTTCACCTGGGCCGTCTGGTTGCGCACCACCCGGAAGTACTGGGGGATGTACACCACGCAGAGGGCGGCGGCGGCATTGGGCAGGCCGCGGCCGAGCAGGAAGGCCAGCACCACCGAGAGCAGCAGCACCGGCAGGGTGTAGAGCGTGTCCATCAGCAGCACCAGCACCCGGTCGAACCAGCCGCCGAGGTAGCCGCTGAGCATCCCCAGGGGCACCCCGATCACCAGGGCCACCACCAGCGCCAGCAGCACCACCTGCAGGGCGACGCCGGCGCCGGAGAGGGTGCGCACGCACACATCACGTCCGAGCCGGTCGGTGCCGCACCAGTGCTGCAGCGACGGGGTTGAGTAGATCGGATTCTCCAGGCCGGTGTTGGGGTCGGCCAGCAGACCCAGATGGATCAGCAGCGGCGTGAGCAGGGCGATCAGCCCGTAGATCAGCACGATCACCAGGCCCCAGCGGGCCATGCGGCCGGAGAGGTCGGTGGGGCGCCAGCGGCGCAGCAGCCCGGAACGCGGCAGGGTGGTCATCGGCGGCGGTCCTGCGCTGCGGTCCTGGGCGCGGCCAGTCTGGGGCAGGACGGCGCTGGCGGCAGCACTGGCAGCGGCACTGGGCAGGCCGGCAGCTGGGTGTGGTCCGTAGGGTGAAACCGCTGAAGCCCCGCGAGAGCCGGCCCCTTGACGCGCTCCCCCCTGCAACCGGTGATCGCGGCGATCGGGGAAGTGCTGCTGGGTAAGGAGCGGGCGGTGAAGCTGGCGCTGGCCTGCCTGCTGGCCCGCGGCCATCTGCTGATCGAAGACCTGCCGGGGGTGGGCAAGAGCACGCTGGCGGAGGCGCTGGCCCGCAGCTTTGGGCTGGGCTTCAAGCGGGTGAGCTTCACCAGTGATCTGCTGCCGGCCGATCTCACCGGCATCAATGTGTTCGAGTCGGCCAGCGCCAGCTTCCGCTTCCACCCCGGACCACTGTTCAGCGAGGTGCTGCTGGCCGATGAGATCAACCGGGCCAGCCCCCGCACCCAGAGCGCCCTGCTGGAAGCGATGGCGGCGGGGCGGGTGAGCGTGGATGGCACCAGCCATCCGCTGCCGGATCCGTTCCTGGTGATCGCCACCCAGAACGGCCTGGATCAGGGCGGCACGGCGCCGCTGCCGGAATCCCAGCTCGACCGCTTCCTGATGCGCCTCAGCCTGGGCTTTCCGGAGCGGGCGGCGGAGCAGGCTCTGCTCACGGGAGCGGGCGGCCATCCGGACACGATCGCCACCGGCCTGGGGCCAGCCGACCTGAGGGCCCTGCAGCAGCAGGCGGCAGGCCAGCACTGCAGCGCAGCCCTGGTCGACTACGTGCTGGATCTGCTGGCCCGCAGCCGCAGCAGCGGCATGGGCGGGATGCCGCTGTCGCCGCGGGCGGGGCTGGCCCTGGTGGCGGCGGCCCGGGCCTGGTCGCTGCTGGAGGGCCGCGACCACGTGCTGCCCGATGACGTGCAGGCGGTGCTGGCGCCGGTGTGCGAGCACCGGCTGGACGGGGGCCAGCCCCGCCACGAGCCAGGCGAGCTGAGCCGGGAGCTGGGGCGTGGGGTGGATGGACTTCGGTGAGCCGCTGCGGGGCGAGCGGGTGCGGCTGGGGCTGCGCAACCTTTACATCGTGCCGACGCGCTTCGGCTGGCTGTGGCTGGCGGGGGCGGGTCTGCTGCAGGTGGTGGGCATCCAGCTGCAGCGCAATGGGCCGCTGCTGCTGAGTTTCCTGATGCTGGCGCTGCTGCTGCTGGCGCTGCACCTCACCCACTTCAACCTGATGGGGCTGGAACTGCGCTGCGGCCGTCCGGCGCCGGGCTTCGCCGATGAACCACTGGCCTACCCGCTCTTGCTGCGCTGCCCCAGCCGCTGCGAGGGTCTGGAACTGCGCTTCGGGGACGGCCCGATGCTCCGGCCCGGAGCGCTGATGGCGGGGGAACACGGGCTGAGCGTGCCGTGGCGGGCCAGCGGCCGGGGGCGACAGCGGCCGGGGCGGCTGCGGATCCGCACCACGGCACCCCTGGGGCTGTTCGTCTGCTGGACCCGCTGGGATCCAGCCGCATTCCAGCTGGTGTGGCCGGCGCGGGTGGCGGGCCCGGTGGCGCAGGTGGGGCGGCAGAGCCTGGGGGCGGAGGCCACAGCGCTGGCCGCCAGCCCTGGCAGCGCCGACTGGCATGACCTGGAGCCCCACCGACCCGAGGACGGCCAGGGGCGGCTGGCCTGGAAGCTGCTGGCCGCCGGACGGGGCCGGCACACCAAGACATTCCGCTCCGACGCCGAACCGGCCCCCTTGCTGACGGTGGCGGCGGCGGTGCCGCTGGAGCAGGCGCTGGAACACCTCAGCGAGCGGATCTGGCGCTCTCAGCGCGAGGGGCAGACCTATGGGCTGGTGGCCGGCGGGCGGCTGCTGGCGGAAGGCCGGGGGATGGGGCACCGCGACCGCTGCCTGGAGGCGCTGGCCCTGTGGCGCTGAAGACCTGGCGGAACTGGCGAGGCTGGCAGGGGCTGACACTGGCCCTGCTGGCGGCGGGCCTGCCGGGGCTGCAGGGGGGAACCCTGGCCTGGATGACGGTTGCGATGCTGGGCCTCGCTTGTCTGAAGCTGCTGGAGGCCAGGAGCCTGGGCGAGCGGCGCCTGGTGGCGCTGCTGCAGCTGGTGGTGGCCGGGCTGCTGGCGGCGCAGCGGCCGGAGCTGGGACCGACGCTGCTGCAGGGGACCGCCACGGTCACGGCGTTGGCGGGGCTGCTGGCGCTGGAGCTGGATGCGGGGCTGAACGCCAGGGCGCTGCTCAGCCGCAGCCTGCAGGTGGCGCTGGCGGCCCTGCCGATGGCACTGCTGCTGCTGGTGCTGGTGCCGCGGCTGGATCCCCTGGTGCCGCTGCCGGCGCCGGAGGATCGGGTGGCCGAAACGGGCCTGAGCGCCGATCTCGATCCAGGCGGCATCGCCCGGCTGGCCGGCAACGACGCGCCGGCGGCCCGGCTGGCCTTCGCGGCGGGCGGGCCGCCGGCGCCGGCGGAGCGCTACTGGCGGGTGCTGGTGCACGAACGCTTCGATGGCCGGCGCTGGCAACGGGGCGAGCGGTCACTGGAAGCGAACACGATCCCGCTGCCGCCGGCCGCGGGTCCGGCTAACCAGCTGTGGCTGATGGAGCCGAGCCGGTTCGCGGCGGTACCCTGGGATGGGACCTCACGGGCACCGGCCGGCGGCGACGAGTCGCTGCGGCTGCACGGCAGCGGCGAGCTGCTGCTGCGGCAGGCGGCGGCGGAGCGGCGCACCTACCGGCTGGCGGGGCAGGAGCGGGGGGTCAGCTGGCAACAACTGCCGCCCGGGCCGGTGGATCTGGCCTTTCCAGCGGGCCGCCAGCCGCGCCTGGAGACCCTGGGGCGAAGCTGGGCGGAGCTGCCCAGCACCGAGGCGCGGCTGGCGGCGGCCGAGAGCTGGTTCCGCAGCCGGCCGTTCCGCTACAGCCTCAGCCCCGGAGCCCTGCCTGAAACGGCCGGTCTGGATGCGTTCCTGTTCGAGCGGCAGGAGGGCTTCTGCGGGCACTACGCCAGTGCCTACACGGCCCTGATGCGGGCAGCGGGAGTGCCGGCCCGGGTTGTGAGTGGCTACCTGGGCGGCACCTGGGTGCAGCCGTTGGGCGGCAGCCCCTTCCTCGACGTGCGCCAGAGCAATGCCCATGCCTGGAGCGAGGTGTGGGTGAGCGGCGAGGGCTGGCGGCGGGTGGATCCCACCGTGTGGGCGGGGGGCGGTGGCGGTGCCGTGGCGGGAGCAGTGGCAGAAGCGGCGGCGGCCCGGACCAGTTGGTGGACCTGGAGCCAGCGCCAGTGGTGGGGGCTGGATGTGGCCTGGAGCCGCTGGTGGCTGGGGTTCGATCGCGCCGAGCAGGAGAACCTGCTGCAGCGGCTGCTGGGCAACCGGCGCGACTGGCTGGGGGCCCTGGTGCTGCTGGCGGTGGGGCTGACCCTGGCGGCTGGTCTGGGCCTGCTGGCGGTGCTGCAGCGGCGGGGCGGCGACCCGGCGCGGCGCCAGCTGGAGTGGGCACTGATGCCACTGCGCCGCGGCGGCCTGGAGCCGGAGCCGGGCGAGAGCCTGGAGCACTTCTGCCGGCGGGCCGCAGCGGCCAGGCCGGAGCTGGCGGCTGGACTGAGCGAGCTGGCCGCGAGCTACCAGAGCCTGCGCTTCGCGCCGCCGGGGACTGGGGGAAGCAACAGCCGCGCCCGGCTGGCACGGGCGGCGCACCGGCTGCGGCACAACACCACCCTTACTGTTCGGCCATGGATGCAGATGTGCGCTGGCAGCAACGGTTCTCGAACGATTGCCGGGCCCTGGAGCAGCTGGATCGAGCCACCGCCGCCTTGATCACGTCCCATATCCGCGAGAGGTATCTCACTTGTTTTCGTCAGCTGCGCACCACGCTCGAGAAGCGCCTGCCGTAACCCAACCGGTGCCTGGGTTGCCCGTGGAGGCGAGCCAGAAGCTGCTGGGTGTGCTGGCGGCATGTCCAGCGGTTGAAGAGGTGTGGCTGTACGGGTCGCGGGCGATGGGCCGACACCGCCCCGCCTCCAGAGATCTGCTGCGGCTGATGGAGGCGATCGATGATCTGCCGCTGCCCTGGCAGGTGGATCTTTCGCTGGAAGCCCACCTGAACGAGGATCTGCGCGCCCATGTGGAGCGCGTGGGTCTCTGCCTGCTGAGCCGTGGGTCGATGCGGAATCCGGACACTCGCCGTCGCGCTGCCGATCAAAAGTAAGGGCTTACTGCCTTACGATGGCTTTGCCTGCTGAAGCCCGATGCCAACCCTCACCGTGACCAGCAAGGGGCAGGTCACCCTGCGCAAGGACCTGCTCGGCCATCTGGGTGTCAGGCCTGGTCAGCGGGTTGAGGTTGATGTGTTGCCTGGGGGCCGCATCCAGATCCAGGCGGAACGCCCCCCAGGCACGATCGATGCCTTCATCGGGCTTCTGGCCGGCAGGAGCAGCCGCTCGGCCTCTCTGGAGGAACTCGATGCTGCCGCTGCCGAGGGCTGGGCAGGCCATGAACAGGCAGGGCCGCAGAACGCGCCGCAGTCATCGTGAAGATCACGGCCGACACGAATCTGCTGGTGCGGGCCGTCGTCCAGGACGACCAGCACCAGGCTCAGCTGGCGGCGGAACTTCTTCGGGAGGCCGAATTGATTGCGGTTCCGCTACCGGTGCTTTGCGAATTCGTCTGGGTTCTGCGCCGGGTGTACGGCTTCACGAATCACGATTGCATCGCAGCGATCGAGACGCTGGCGGCCTCCCCACCGGTCGTCCTTGATCGGCCGTGTGTGGAGGCGGGGCTGGCGATGTTGGCCGCCGATGGTGATTTTGCTGATGGGGTGATCGCCCACAGCGGCCGTTGGCTCGGCGGCGAAGTGCTGGCCAGCTTCGACCGCAAGGCTGCGGAGCTGCTGAAAGCTCAGGGACAGCCAACGCTGCTCCTGAACGGGCCGGCTGCCACAGCTAGGTTTTCGCCATGACCCCCCAGCCCCAGCCCCAGCCGAATGTGCTGATCGTCGACGACGACCCGGAACTGCGCCGCTTCCTGGCCGGTGAGCTGAAGGCCGACGGCTACGGGGTGGAGAGCGCCGGCACGGGCCAGGAGGCGCTCACCCGCATCCGCGGGGGCGAGTGGGATCTGGTGCTGCTGGACTGGACCCTGCCGGACTTCAGCGGTGTGGAGGTGTGCCGGCGGATGCGCGCCAGCGGGCTGGATACGCCGGTGCTGATGCTCACGGCCCGCGATGCGGTGAGCGAGCGGGTGGAGGCGCTGGATGCCGGCGCCGACGATTACCTCACCAAGCCGTTCTCGATCGAGGAACTGCTGGCGCGGGTGCGGGCGCGGCTGCGGCGCGATGGCCGCAGCGGTGGCGGCAGCGCGGAGATGCTCAGCCTGAATGGCCTGCTGGTGAACACCGCCAGCCACGAGGTGAGCCGCGACGGGCAGCCGATCCAGCTCACCGTGCGTGAGTACGACCTGCTGCTGTGCCTGCTGCGCCAGCCGAACCGCGTGCATGAGCGCAACGCGATCCTGAGGGAGGTGTGGGGCGAAACCTTCGTGGGCGACGACAACCTGCTCGACGTTTACATCCGCTATCTGCGCAAGAAGGTGGAAGCGCCCGGCCAGCCCACACTGATCCAGACGGTGCGAGGCGTGGGGTTCATGCTCAAGGAAGGCGCGGTGAAGGCCTGATCAGGCGCGCCTGGTTCGACCGGGGGTTGGTGCAGTCAGCAGAAGTTACACGATGCCTCAGCGAAGTTCTTCGATGTCATCGATGTGGTCCTTGGAGATCCAAATTTCATGGGGCGAAGGATGCAGGTGCTGCCTCGTGGCCATGCCACTTCGGAATCAGCCTGGCAAGAGTTGAATCGGGCACTCGAGGCCAGGTGCAGCAGCGAGACGACGATCGGCCGTGAGCAGCGGGCAGCCGAGGGCTTCGGCCAGGGACACATAGGTGGCGTCGTAGGCGCTGAGGTTGTGGCGCAGCACCCAGATTCGCGCCAGCAAGGGTCGATGGCCACTGCGCCGGATCCCCATGGCCTGGAAAGCATTCAAGCAACTCTCGATCTCCACCTCAGTCAAGGTGCCGGCCAGATTGAGGCGCCTGAACACCGACATCACCTCCACATCGAGCAGATGGGGAGCGTGGATGGTTGCCGTGGCCAGCAGCCGCCGGGCCGGGCCCTTGTGCAATAACGCCGCCACCACGGCCGACGCATCAGCCACGATCACCGCTCCTGCCGCCCTGCCGCAAGGGCTTCGGTGATGGCCGAGGTGGGCACTGGCAGGTCGGGCAGAGCGTCGAGGAGGGGGGCGTTGTCGGCACGGCGCGACGCCTCGATCAGCTCCCGCACAGCAAAGACGCTCACCGGCAGGCCCGCCAGGGCGGCGAGGCGCTCCAGGCGCTGCACGGCGTCGTCGGGAACATTGCGAAGGTAAAGCGTTCGCATGGCGCCAATCGCTTGCTAGCCATAAGCAAGTCTAGAGCAAGCCAGTGGCCGTTAGCACGCCGGTGCTGATGCTCACGGGGCAAAGGGATTGATCAGGCTGATGCTGGTGTCGATGAAATGGCGCGTGTTGCGGGTGGCCAGCTGGGCGCCACGGGCCAGGGCAATGCCGGCAATCAGGGTGTCGCGCAGATCCACCTGGCGCCCCCTGGCCTTGCGATCGGCGGCCAGATCGGCGGCCCTGCAGGCAGCCAGGCCATCCAGCGGAGCGATGCGATCCTGAACCAGTTGCTCCAACAGCTGATCGAGCCCTCGCTGGAGCGCGCGGCGACGTTGACCTGCCGGCAGGATTGCCACGCCGTACCGCAACTCAACCACCACCACGCTGGGCAGCCAGACCTCCTGGATGCCCTGGTCATCCAGCCAGCTCACCACCGCCGGATCCGGACGGGACTGCATCACCGCCGAGATCACGTTGGTATCGAGCAGGATCACAGATCAAAGGCGGCGGGTGCGGCCTCGTGGCCCTGCCACTCGGGAATCGGCTGCTCCAGCCCTGCGCCAGCGAACAGAGCAGCCATCTGCGATCCAAGCCCAACTCCTTCGGGCTGAACCTGCTCCGCTTCCGCTGCCTGGCGCAGGATCAGGCGGGCTTCCTCCTCCATGCTGCGGCCATGGCGGCGGGCGCGACGCTGCAGCGCTTCCTTCACCGACAACTCCAGATTGCGAACCAGCAACTGCGCCATCACGCCATCTCCGACCAAGCCGCTATCACGCTAGCAATATCGGCGCAGGTGCACCTGGCGCTGGCATCGATCAGTCGTAGACCGCCACCCCAGCCGCCGCCGCCGCGGCGAGCAGAGCCCGATCGAAGCTCGCCAGCCCTGAACCCAACCGCAGGGCCAACTCCAGGTAAGAGGCGTTATGGCTGCTGAGCTGGAAACTGCGACCCAGGCTGGTGATGCGCTCCGTTGTTTCAAGAGGCGATGCAGGATCGGTGCGGCTGGGCACCAGATCAGCCACGGCCTTGCCACGCACCGTGATCGTGACGCTCTCCCTCTGCTCCACCTCACGCAGGAGGCGGGAGAGGTGGATCTTGGCCCAGGGATTATTAAAAAACTGGCTCAGTAGGCCTGGCTGATCCCGTCAGCATGGGAGTCGGTCCACGTTAATAGACCTTTTCCACGTTCCGATATCTGTTCCTAGAGCTCGATGTGGAGGCGTTCGAGGCCCAGCTGCTCAAGTGGATGAGTCAGCGGCCTGCCTTGGTGGACGGCCCACACACTCTGGTGCCAGGCGGCAAGACACTGCGCGGCTCGATCGACCAGAAGGCTGGTGCTGCAGCGACTTTCATGGCCCGGGTGAGTCCATGCTCCCAACAAGTGGGGGTGGCGATAGCCCAGACCACTTACGCCACTGACGAGAGCAGCGAGACCGCTTCACTCCGAAGGCTCCTCCGAGGCAGCAAGTTCACCGACGTCCTGGTGCAGGCGGATACCTGCACGGGAATCGCCCGCATTTCGCTTCCTTGCGGAGCAGGGCACCGACCTCAGATTGCCATCAAAGTCAGTCGGCGAATGGCTTTTAAGCTGATCCGCTGGCTCACCACCCCAGCAAGGGCCGGCAGGGGTCCTCTTTCCTGCTCAGGACGCAGTGGCAAGTGGCGAGAGGTGGAGAGCCTGGGTAAGTTTGCTGATTGCTCGTGAAGATGGAAGTTTCCCGGAAAGTGATCGTCGGGGGGAATGCTCTGATGCGGTGCTAGTTTTTTCAACATTGACGTGTTGCACTGGCTTGCCACCTTCAGGTTCAGGGTGGCCCGAGGCGTTGCTGCCCCTTCATCGTGGCTATCTTTGTGGCCATGAGCACCGCTTACTGGGCGAAGTTCTGGCAGAAGGGCTGCCTGCCAATGGGGGACGATTCTCCACAGCTTGTCGAAAGTGGATTGAAGGAGAGTTGGGGGCTCGACGCGTCATCCTCACGACCTCTGCTACAGCAGCCCTGGAGATGGCCGCGCTGCTTTGCGAGATAGAGCCTGGGGACGAAGTGGTGCTGCCTTCGTTTACCTACGTGGCTACCGCCAACGCCTTCCTGCTCCGCGGCGCCACCCTTCGCTTCGGAGATATCCGAGCCGACACATTAAATCTTGATGAGCAGGCTCTGCGATCTCTCATAACTCCCCGCACCAGGGTAGTTGTACCCGTGCACTATGCCGGTGTCGGTGCGGCCACGGAGGAGATGCAGAGCATGACCCGCCCCCATGGGATTGACATTGTTGAAGATGCGGCCCAGGGACTGCTGGCAAGCCGAAACGGACGTGCGCTTGGTACAGCTGGAGAACTAGGGGTGATCAGCTTTCACGCCACGAAAAACATCAGTTGTGGGCAAGGGGGTGCCCTGCTCGTGAATGATCCTCGCTTTGATGAACGTGCCTCTATTCTGTCTGAGGAAGGTACAGATCGAATCAGATTTCGCCAAGGTACGGTGACTTCTTACCAGTGGCACGATATTGGCTCGGCCTTCCAGCTGTCTGAAATGGCTGCTGCCATGTTGTTGGCCCAGCTTCAAGCAGCCTCGTTCATCACGATGCGACGCAATGAGATCCTGACGTCCTACTCAAAGGCGCTGTCGCCACTTGCACAGAAAGGATTGCTGCAGCTGCCAGTTGTTCCAGGTAATTGTCTGTCAAATGGCCACATTATGTATGTCATTCTGCCGGATCGCGAAACACGTCATCGTCTTTCTGGGGATCTCAGGGCTCTTGGAATTGAGGCGGTTGGGCATTTCATGCCTCTTCATGCTTCTCCGATGGGTCAGAGGCTGGGATATAGAAGCGGTGATTTACCGGTGACCGAAGATCTGGCGTCACGCTTGCTCAGGCTTCCCTGCTGGCCTGATCTTTCTGACGTTGACATTGAGAGAGTCGTCAACGCGCTTGAGACATGTCTCACAGCAGGCTCGGATTGAACATGTAAGGTCAGATGATGTTCACCAAGAGTGGAGCAGCGATGAGTAAAGCTTCTGCCAAGGAGTATCAGGAATGTGGCTATGTTGTTGTCCGTGGCCTTTTCGGCTCTCAGGAGATCAAGGCGCTCCGTGCATGCTTGGATATCGCGCAGACTCGAAAACCTGGGGAGGATTGGCTAACAAAGGATAAGATGGTATTTCGGAGCAATCTGTTCCAACGAAGCACTGCACTGCAGGCATTTATCAGTCAGCCACGAATCGTTGATCTTGTCAGTACGCTTATTGGCCCAGATTTCTGGGTTCGCTGGGACCAAATGGTCAATAAGCTCCCTGGTGGAGGAGAGTTCCCCTGGCATCAGGACAATGCATACAATAATCTACTGACAGCACATTGTCAGTTGTGGGTTGCGCTCACTCCAATTAACCTGGATATGGGAGGCTTCTGGGTTCAACCCGGAAGCCATCGACAGGGGTTGCTGCAGCATCGATTCATTGATCGCTATGCCGTCTTCGCGGGAGAGGTGATGAACCCAGTCCTTATTGAGGCGGAAGCAGGCGACGTGATCTTATTCTCTTCGTACTTGCTTCATTCCACGTCTGTCAATATTTCTCAGCATGAGCGCTGTGCTTATGTGGTGGAGTTCGTTCCCAGCCGTGACATTGACCCATACATTCGCTCCCCCTACTTTAGGGTGGCTCTTCACGGTCGCCCAGCACCCAGGTTTCAGTCTTTCCTGCCTTCTCATTTCAGTCTTCGCAATCAGTTGCTTTACCTCGGGCCTCGATTGGCTCGTGTTGCGCGCCGGATGATACAGGCCAGTCAATCACTCGGCATCAGCCAATGAACCGACAGATTCTTGACAAGCTGCTGGGAGCGGCAAAGCGACGCCTGGGGTGGGTGTTGCGACCTCCGCTCGTCCAGGGTCGGATGCCGAGGATGTGTCCTGGTGGTCACCGTCTTGGGCTGGAAGAAGAGGAGGCTGCGGTGGCAGCCGTTCGAGAGGTGATGCGATCAAAGAAGCTGTTTCGTCACTTCGGAGTAACTCGCAACCTCTTGCAACCCTCACGCGTTCTCCAGCTTGAGAACGCCTTTGCCAGGCGGATGCGGGCTCGCCACGCCCTGGCTGTGAACTCCGGTACCAGCGCCATCGTCTGCGCGCTTCGAGGTTTAGGAATTGGCCCAGGCGATGAGGTGATCCTCCCTTCTTACTCCTGGGTGTCGACCGCGTCTGCGGTTGTTTCGGTTGGAGCTGTTCCCATTCTGGCTGAGATCGACGAATCCCTGACGCTTGACCCAGCTGATGTGGAGGCGAAGATCAGTCCGCTGACAAGGGCCATACTTGCTGTGCACATGCGAGGCGCTCCCGCACGACTGGATGTACTCCTCGATCTCGCATCCCGCCGAGGTCTTTTCCTGATTGAGGATGTGGCCCAGTCCCTAGGGGCGAGTTTCTTTGGCAAGCAACTCGGAACACTCGGTGATGCTGGTGTCTTCAGCTTCCAGATGAGCAAGATCCTTACAGCGGGTGAAGGTGGAATGCTCCTGAGCGCTGAACAGCTGACCCATGAACGTGCTGTGATGTATCACGACTCAGCCGTTTGCCTGCACCGCGGTGTGGAGCTGGAGGATTGGATCGCCGGCTTGAACCTACGCATGTCTGAGCTACATGCAGCGATTCTGCTGGTGCAGCTTGATCGGTTAGACGATATTCTCAACGCCATGCGCGAGCGAAAGAAACAGTTGTTAAATGTGATCAAGAATCCACTGGAAAGGCGTGGCATATCTTTTCGAGCTCTTCACGATGAACAGGGCGACGCTGCCACTTCTCTGGTGTTCTTTTTGCCTGATGCCAGCAAGGTCCAACCTGTCATTGATGGTCTGTTGAGGGAGAACGTTCCCGCGAGTCGAATGTATAATGATCTGGCATTCCTGCCCAGAGATCCGATTGATTTGCATGTGTATACTTCGTGGGCTCCGATCCTGAAACAGCGGGCATGGTCCGCGTCAGGAGCGCCATGGAGTGGCCATCCTCGGCCCCTGGATATTGATTCGAATCCATGCCCGCGAACTCTTGCCCTGCTGAGGCGGGCTGTACATATTGACATCAATCCAGAGCTTAGTTTCTTGCAGGTTGATCAGATCGGGAAAGCACTTTTGCGCACTGTCCATTGATAGCTTGATACTTTATCATCAGTTCTGAGCATGACATCCGGTCATTGTTACGATGTGATTGTTGTGGGTTCCGGAGCAACGGGAGGATGGGCGGCGAAGCAGCTTACGGAACAGGGGCTGAGTGTCTTGCTGTTGGAAGCGGGGCGAATTCTGGATCCAGAGCTGGATTATCCACATCGCCCACCGCCGGAGCGACGCATTCTCTCTCGCCTTGGCAATATATTCAACCAGCCGGTGCAAATGAGGTGCGGCATTTATAATGGACGAAATCACCGCTTCTTTGTTAACGATCGCAAGAATCCCTATTCAACTCCTTTTCGGCGCCCGTTCAATTGGTTCCGAGGCCAGCAGGTGGGTGGGCGGCTTCACCTATGGTCACGGCTGGCATTTCGGCTTTCAGATCTTGAGTTGAAGCCTTGTTCACACGATGGCTACGGAGTTGACTGGCCCCTGGCTTACACTGATTTGGAGCCCTATTACAATCATGTCGAAGCGTTTCTTGGACTAGATGGAAGTGCAGGCGGCATTCCAAACCTTCCCGACGGTCTTTATTCTGGCGAGTTTGTAATGACGGAGCCTGAGCGGTCATTCCGTTCAGCGGTTGAGAATAGATTTCCGGATCGTCAGGTGGTTGCCGCCCGAGTGGTGCACCATGATGTGGAGAGGGTGCCCAAAACCCTGCGCACCGCGCTTGGAACGGGTTACCTTCAGATCCGCACAGAGGCTGCCGTGCGGCGCATCAACACCGATCCTTTGACGGGCAACGCGACGGGGGTCACCTATATCGATCGCTCCGACTCTACTGAACATCAGGTCAGCAGTGAACTTGTTGTTCTGTGTGCCAGCACAATTGAGAGTGTACGGATTCTTCTCAACTCTGCCTGCTCTCGTCATCCTCGTGGGCTCGGCAATTCATCGGGTCAGCTGGGTCTGGGCCTGATGGATCACCCAATGATTGCCCTAGCGGGACCATCCTCAGGTGCGAGCTCAAGGTTCGAGAACCCTGCCGACCCCTACGACTCCGGCTATCACACAGGCTTCTATATACCGCGATTCCGCAATCAACGTGCATCACAGGGGTCATTCCTGCGCGGCTATGCCGTGCAAGGAGGGATCGGACGAGGGCCTGGATGGTATCTGCTTGCTCATGGCGAGATGCTGGCACGTCCGGAGAATCGCATCACCCTACACCCCTACAAAACAGATGCATGGGGCATACCCATTGTCCACATTCGTTGTGCCTACGCAACCAATGAATTGGCCATGATCCGCGATGCGTTCAAGGCCCTGCGGGAGATGGCAGATGCTGCCGACCTTCCCATTCGGATGCCGCCATCGGGACGCTGGATTGATTCCCTGGCCTATCGGCTGTGGAAACCTTTGATCCTGGATCCTTCCGGCGCCTTTGTTCCCGGCAGCGCGGTGCATGATCATGGTGGAGCTGCCATGGGGATGGATCCGGCATCGTCCGTGCTGAATCCTTATGGTCAGTGTTGGGATGCACCGAATGTGGTAGTTGCCGACGGGGCAGCTTTTCCTTCAGGTTGTAGTCAAAACATTACGCTTACGTTGATGGCACTGGTTGTTCGTGCCTGCGACAATCTCGTCAAAGAATATCGACGAGGCCACATCATCTAAGGCTCGCATCTGCGCAGCAGTTCATCATAGTGCTCTTCAAGTCTAAGAACCTCTATGGAAATATCATGATTCCTGGAGACAAAGCTGCGACCGGCTTCTCCCATTCTGCTCCTGCGATCGGGGGCATCAAGAAGCGACACCAGTGCGGCGGCCAGTTCGGCAGGATTGCGCTCATTGACCAGAAGTGCACTGCTGCCTGGCAGCGTGATGTTGGGAATATCGCAGTGCTGCGTGGCAACCACGGCCACTCCCATGGCCTGGGCTTCAAGAATGGTTGTGGGTGCACCGCCCTCCGTCAGCCCATGAGAATCGACGTGGCTGGGATGAAAAAAAATGTCGGCTCGGCTCAGCTCCTGAAGATAGCGCTGATGGTCCACGAAACCTAGCAAACGTACGCAGTCTTCAAGTCTAAGCCGACGGATGGAATCATGAACCCTTGAAGCATATAGTCCATCCGTGAGCGTATCATCCCCAATCATCACAAACTCAAAGTCCTGGCGTACCATCCACACACGGCTAATGGCATCTAGAGCATCAAGAATCCCTTTCCGTTCACAGAACCGACCTGCAAACAGAATGGTTGTTCGTTGCTTGGCTTCATGGGTGGCCTGAGAGTATGGCAGGGAAGCGAGAGGCAGGGCAATGCGTTGCACGGCAACCTTGGAGGGATCTGCCCCCAGGCCAATCAGTTTCTGCCGGAGGTATTCGCCTTCCACAAGGATAAGATCAGCTTCTGAAAACAACTCCTGCAGCCGTTCAGGCCAGTTGGGCTGCTTGTCCCGGCGGTTCTTCTGCACAAGCCACCACCACCATGGATCGAGTGACGGGGCAACATCATCACCAAGCAAGGTTACGACCAAAGGGAGATTTAACTGACGCTTCAGTGTCAGCATCCTCCAGCCAACGGGGCCGAAGTAGGCATGGATAATCTGAACCGACTCACTGATAAGAATATCGCGTACCCAAGCAAGATACGCATCGGAATTGGAATCATTCCGCAGCCTGGGAATCACCCACCGGTTCAGCGCATGAAATCCCAGCTGCGCCAATCCGAGAGGCATGTGGCTCAGGGTTCTGCGCAGAAGGCGACCACAACGCCAGATCAGGCTCTCACTGTCGGCACCATCCTTCTGCCCGTAGATACGGAGACAATGTCGAATCCTGTTGGGTGTCGTCTTCCTGATGGCATCGGTTTCAGGAGTCCGGGTTAAACAGATCGGCCGATAGCGGTTCAGACTATCGAGATAGAACGAAATGAATGACTGCGTGGACAGGAAGTAATGATAGTTGACGTGGGCAACATTCGGGCGTGCGCTCATCTTGATAAGGGATGGTACCAGCTAGCTATTGCTTCTCGGCTGTACTCATGCACCCTTCATTATCAGGGAGCGGTGACAAAGAATTACGTAGATCAACCACCGAATGAGTTTTCAATCCCTTGGGAAAGCCGGTCACGATTTCAGCTTTGACTTCACAGCCACCAAGCCAGTCCTCAAGTTCTTGGCAGATCTCATGGGCATTTTTACCAGGGAAGAGACCTTGGGACGTGATCCGAAGTAGAAACTGGTGTTCACTGATCCTCTGAAGACAGTACTCTCCTGTCCTGAGGGATGAGGAAAGATGATTCATGATCCCAAGTGGTGTGATCGTGGATCCATCGGGGCGGACAATGGCCTGCCGGGCGCGACCTTCCAATGGACCAATGCTTGGTAAGCTGCGGCCGCAGACACAAGGTTCGCTTGCCCTAGCAAGATCGCCTGTATCGTAGCGAATCGCAGGCATCGTTCTTCCCCGTAGATCCGTAACGACTACTCTTCCAAGCTCTCCAGGTTGGGCTGGGCCATCTTCACCAAGAATCTCGACTATAACCAGCTCAGCATTGACATGCATCTGCTGATGGACTTCACATTGCCATGCGATAAAACCTACTTCTGTCATCCCATAGACATCAGTTGGATCCACGCCGAATCCAGCACGAATGGTGTCGCGGCTATCTTTATCCAGGAGTTCGGCCACACTAAAGATGGTCAAGGGGTTATGCAACTGGCAACTTCGATCGATCAAGGCCTTCGCCATGGCTCTTAGAACCGTGACATGGCCATGAATAACAGAAGGCTTAGCTTGCAGCAGAAGATCCATTTGAACCTCGATGGGCAGCTTCGGATCGATCCAGATAGAGGGAGCGATCCCTAGTTTCTGCAATGGATGGGGTTGGTGAGGTGCAACATCGAACTGAACGGTAGTGTCGGACCAGCTGAAGCCATGCTCAAGCTGCATGCTCAGTCCAGCGGTGCGCCAAAGCCTGGCTTCGACAGATCCGCGGCGGACTTCTAGCGGGATTCCTGTTGATCCACCGGTTGAGAAGCGCTGCCCTTCGCCTGCTTCTACCGACGTTGCCAGAGTTTCGCCTCGTTGTGTTGCTGCACGAAACTGATCGGCTGTGATAATCGGTAGGCGCTTAAGGTCATTGATGGAGTTGATGGTGGACAAGACAACACCTGCCTCTGACCAAATCTTTCGGTAGAAGGGGATGTAGGAATTGGCATGTGCCAAGGAGAGCCGAAGCAGGTGACTCTGACGCCTGATCGTGCTGTCTGGATGCCGACGTACGCTTAACCTCTGGTCTTTCAGTAAAGAGAGTGTTTTCAGGGATTCCATCATGATGGCTGTCGGCGATACAGGAAGCCGTGGCAGTGGCCACGTTCTGGAGCACCGCGCACCACCCAGTCTTCTGCATAAACAAACTCCCGTTCCAATTCAAGCCCTGTTCCCTCAAAACAGGCAAGGAGATCTCTACGGCTGATGAACCAGCTTGGATACTCGGTGTCATAGCCCGAATGGTAAGGGCGTTGAATGACAGCGTAGGTGCGACCATTCCTGACGGTTTGCAGGCGAGCGAGGTAGAGGCTGTCCAGAGTGGCAGCAGCTAACTGGCGAGCGCAGCTTTCCCATTCCTTGAAGTAGTGCAGTGCGCTGCTGGATATCACCAGGTCATACTGCCGACTAAGCGCCGCTGCAGGATCGTTAAGGTGACTCACCTGGGGGAGCACTCTCCTGCCAGCCTCATTGAGAAGGGAGACATCAAAACATGTGTAATCGATATCAAGGTCTGGAAGAAGCGCCCGGCTGTACAAATAGAAGTGTCCTAGTGAGCCACCCCAGTCCAGAATGGAGAGTTTTTGTTTGTATCTTGCCGCCTTGGCCAGTACGTAGCCAAAAGACATCATGGCGTTATGGTCGCCGGTATGCTCGCGGCCATCGCTACGAAGAAAATGAGAAACGCCCAAAGGCCCTGGCCCCTGGAGATTCCGATGCAAAGTCTGCCAATGATTCTCCTGGGCCACGGCAACACTGGTCACATTCCACCCTTGATCGCGGCCAATTCGGTGGGGCCAGCCGTTCGGGAGGTATTCCCATTCGGAAAGAGTGAGCTGGATCAGCCTCTTGGCTGCTGGTGGTAGCCAGTTGTCGACGAGCCCATGCAACCGCTTGCTTGCTGTGGGCAGTAATCCCTTTTGCCAGAGTGCGTAGAGCTTCACAGCATTTGACGGGCAGATTCGGCGGCGAGAAAGGAGTGCTACTTGTCGTCACATGGACTTGATACAGAGGAAACCAGCGAAGTTGTACCACTGGAAGAATGTCTCCACGTGCTGAAATCCATTGCGGCGGAATAGCTCATAATTCTCGTCGAGCCGATAGGGAACCAGAACGTTTTCCAGGGCTTCTCGCTTTCGCATGATTTCCGTGTCTGAGTATTGATTACGCCGCTTGAAGTCGTGATAGAGGTCCACGAAAAAGCGATTCATATGCGAATTGATCGTCAGGATTTTTTCCGTGACGATCAGCACTCCTCCAGGCCGCAGTGATTGATAGATCTGGTTAATCAGCAGATCGCGATTGAGTGGTCGAACAAACTGAAGTGTCCAACAGAGAAGAGCAACACCTGCGTTCTCAAGATCAAGAGAAGATGGATCGTCGTTCAGATCACACGTTCGTAACTCTATTCTGGTGCTGTGCCCAAGCTGTTCCAGCTTTAGCCTGGCTTGGTCCAGCATTGGGGCTGAGCTGTCGTAGCCGATGAGTTTGGCAGTGGGTGGCAGTCTTGTGGCCAGGTGGGCCAGAGTTGTTCCGGTTGAACAGCCGAGATCGTAAATACTACTATCTTTCGGGTAAAACTTGCTGCACAGCTCCATAACCATGGACTGTTGCTCAGGGTATAGGGGGACGCTGCGTTCCACCATCTCGTCGAAAACCTCGGCTACTGCTTCGGTGAATTCGAAGTCGCTCGTGCGAGATGTTGTTTGCGCGAACAATCGATCCCGGAGGGTGATCTGCTCCTCGTTCTGGGGCCTATCCATGCCGGGACCTCTCACCTGTGCCTTGCCGATGGGTGGCTGAAATGAACATGCCTCGCATTGACGGTGATCCCACCGGAGTAGGCGTACGTTAATATGGGATTCTGCCAGCCCCTATGGGTTCGCGTCCCACCATCAACCCATTATTGTCCTGAGATGGCGCGAGTCGGTGGAAGCCCCGGCCGTCTCTGGAAGATGGGCCAAGTTTTGAACCTCTGGGAACTGAGCAGCCTGGCGATGAATCTGGACCCAGTCAAGGTCATTGATGCTGCTCTTGTCTTGGCGCGCACAGCTCTCCACTGGTTCAACGGCCAGGGGATTGAGTGCCGGCGGGTGCTGCTGATCACTGAATGACCTTGTTAGCAAACACAGCGAGACGTCAACGACGGAGGCTCAAACGCGCCCCTCACAGATCCAGTCGGTGATCTGATCAGCGGCGACATCCCGCACGCAGGAGGCGGGAGAGGTGGGTCTTGGCCTCAAAGGTCCCAACGAAGCGACTAGGAGCGCTCATGGCTTGGGACGACACCATATATGGTGTGCCGAGCGTCTCTGGGATGGGAGGCACTGCCTGAATGCCTTAGCAAGTGCTGCACATGATCAAACCCCAGCTCGATGCGAGGGATCTCAAAGGGCGGTGATGAGCGCGCCACAGAGCGTGTAGCGGTGTTGATGACGCCCACAGAAAAAGCCGCGTTCACCGATCGCGCCAGCAGCATGGGGCTCTCGCTGGGGCAGTTTTTCCGAGAGGCTGGAGCCGCCTATGCCTCCAGCTCCAGCGACGAGCTGGCCTAGCACGACAGCTTGGAAGCGGCCTTGAAGCAGCTGGAGCTCACCACCGTGATACGGATGAACGACAAGGTGGAGGAAATGGCCGGCCTGATGAATGAACAGCAGCGCCGCATCGATGACCTGAACGGCCGGGTAATCCGGCTGGAAACCGTCCTGGAGATGGGTCTGAATCGGCCTTCGGCTCATGGCTTTCACCCACTGGATCAGATCGATCACGGCAGGCCTGGCTGATCCGCCAGCCGCAGCAGCAGCTGGAAATCGGCGCCGCCGCCGGGTGTATCTGCCACGCGCACGCCGCCGCCCATCCGCTCCATCAGCAGCCGCACCATCGACAGACCAATGCCGCTGCCGCTGACACTCGACTGCAACGTGCCGCGGGCAAAGCGTTCGAAGATCCGCTCCTTCTCGGCGAGGGAAATCCCAGGGCCGTGATCGCGCACGTGGGCGATCAGCTGATCCCCATGACGGCTGGAGAACAGTTCAATCGGTGTGGCTTCGGGGGTGTATTTGAGGGCGTTCTCCACCAGGTTGGTGAGGCACTGCTGCAGGCGATCGGCATCGCCGGCGGCGACGGGTGCCTGCTCCTCTGTAGGAGCCTGCAGCTTCAGGCGGCCGGCCGCCAGCGGCTGCAGCCGCTCGAAGGCAACCAGCAGGGCGTCGTCGAGATCGACCCGGCCGCTGCGCAGCTTGAGGCGGCCGGCATCATCGCGGGCGATATCGAGCAGATCGCTCACGAGCCGGCCCATGCGCAGGGCTTCTGAGGCGATCAGCCGCAGGGGCTGCCGAACAGCGGGGCCGATCGAGGCCGAAGCATCGGCCTGGCGCTGGAGGCTCTGGGCCTGGCCGCTGATCAGGGTGATCGGTGTGCGCAGCTCATGGGCCACGCCATCCACGAAGATCCGCTGCCGCTCCCACGAACCGGCCAGGCGGCCCAGCAGTGCGTTGAAGGAGACCACGATCGGCTGGAGTTCCCGCGGCTGCTCCTCAGGATCCAGCCGTTCCAGCTCAAGGCTCTCCGATGACATCGCGGCCAGCCGGCGGCTGAGCTGATCGAGTGGGCTGAGGCCGCGGCGCAGCACTGGCCGCAGCAGGGCGCTGGTGAGCAGCGATGACACCCCCGCCGCCACGAACAGCAGGCTCTGCGTGAAGCGCTCCCGTTCGGCGGCTGCGCTCACGTCCTGCACGATCCGCAGCACCGCGACGCTGCCATCGAGATCGAGCGCCCGGGTACTGGTGAGCGTGGCAGTGCCATCGCGGCGGCGGAACACCGGCTGGGACTCTGTGCTGACGGGCGGCCGCTCCAGGCTCAAGGTGAGGCCTGGCGTGATCATCCGGTTCAGCAGAGCCTGCAGGCCAGCTGCATCGAGGCGGCTCCCCGCTGCCGTGAGTGGCTGCATCACCCTGTCCACGGCCTGGCGGTGGGCCTGCAGCCTGGCTTGCCAGGAGAGCGCCTGGTTCGCCAGCAGCAGCACCCCATAACCAGCCAGCACCGCCATCAGGCTCGTGGTGAGCAGCTGCTGGCGAATCGAGCTGGGCCTGTTTGAGCGAGGCAGCGGTAACGCCACGGGGTGGCCTCAGGAACGCAGCAGGGATTGAAAGGCCGGATCGGAGGGTTCGGGTTTGCCGGCCGCCAGCCAGCGGCGCTCGAGCGCAGCAAGGGCCTGACGGTAACGCCGATCCCTGGGAACAGCCCAGGCCAAGTACAGAAGGCCGGGGAGCAGGCCGAGTGCGAGCAGCAGCACCGCCAGAACCCAGGCGCACGGGCCCATCCGGCCCGGCGGGATCGGCTGCCCCGCAGCGATCGCCCAGGCCAGCGCACGGCGCCGGCGCGGCAGGCGCCAGAACTGTTTGCGGCGAGCCTGAACGGGCAGGCGCTTCAGGGCCTTTAGCCGCACCAGCGACTCGAATCGCCGCCGCCGCCGGGTCGCCAGTTTCAACACCTCCGCCAGAGGCAGGCGCACAATCAACAGACCATCCGTTGCCACAAGCGCATAGCTGCTGACGCTGCGGTGTGAGAGCTCGAAGCTGGCCTGCGACCTGGTCTTCAGGCGCCCGCTCTCGAAGGCACTCTGAACCGCTGCGTCAAACAGGGCGGAGGGGAGATGGGCGGTCATGCCATCGGTTTAGCGGCGCCAGCCGCCATGGCCAACAGCGCCTCGCCGAGGTGATGGGCCAGATCGGGCGCATCAAACAGGGGCCCGGCGAGAGCCCGCCGTTGCCGCTCAGCGCGTGCGGCTCGCAACCCCGACAGATCAGCGCTGAGCTCACGGGCGATCCCGGCGAAGGCTTCGGGTGAATCGGCGATCCAGCCAAGCTCCCCCACGCCCGCCAGGGCGGCGCTGCTCCAAGGGTGGCATCGAGGGCCACATCCACCTGGTTGTAGGTGCGGATGTGATCGGCCCAGCTGCTGGCAAAGCCCTCGAAGCACAGGCGGTTCGCCTCATGCCGGCGGCGCCGAGGGCCACGGTGATCCGCTCGCGCACGGCTGGATCCGGGGCGTAGCGATCCTTGATCAGCATCTGGGCGGAGGGCACGGCGCGCAGGGCCTAAATGGCCTGTTCAGGCGCCTTGAGCTCGGCGTAAGCAATCGCGAGATGGGCCCACAACTGCGGCTCAGAGGTGCCAGCGTCGACATGGAGACCGCTTTGCCACACCACCTGCTCGAAGCAGGCACGAGCGGCCTCGGGATCGCCCATCTGGCGGTGGATCTGGCCGATGGCGAGCAGGGGCCGGGGGTCGGCGGGATCGGCCGCCAGGGCCCGCTCAAACCAGGCAATGGCCCCCACCCAGCGGCGCACGGCGCGCAGCCCCTGGCCCTGCAGAGCAGCAAGCTTTGCGGATGGCTACCGGACTACTGATTCCACATGCGATCCAGAAGCATTTCAGGCTGGGCAAGATTCCAGCTGACGGAGGCCTGTAGAACGGCTTTGAGTTTGGTTAAGCGTGAAATTCGGATTAACTTGCCAGAGCTCATACTCGGGGCGCCTCAATCGCCAGCCCCCAGCTTGCCGAGTTGGCCCCTCAGCCAGGCTGACACCAAGGTGCACCAAGGGGCAGCGGGGGATTGGAAGGCACGTTCACCACATCGAGGGGATTGGGAGCCCAGGGTCGCAAAGGCAGGGTGTTCCGATCCCGCCGGTAGTAGGTGAGTTCAAGCACCCGAGGTACCGTCACAGGTCCGAGATTCACAGTGCCACAGCAGTTGTTGGCGTGGGCATGTACGCAGTCGAATGCCAGGTTGAGCTTGCGCAACATCGGCAGTGCGCGCTGATTAAGAAAACGAGCGCTGCCAAGCAGATCGAGCCAGTGCAGCTCTATCACGATCACTCGGAAGCATTGGAGCACTGAATCGGATGCGGCCAAGAGAGAATTGTATTCCGCACCTTCAATGTCCATCTGCAGCAGGAGATCACCTGCTTCGGCATGCTTACTGCCGAGCACCCAGGCATCGAGGCTCTGGGTCTGTCCGCCATCGAAGGAGCCGATCCAGCGCTGAGTGAAGAACTGCCTGCTGGGATCAAGGGCCAGGCATGCAGGATCCACCGAAGCATCGCAGAGATAGGAGGGGATGTTCCAACGCTTCGCCAGATCCTGCTCGAAGCCGATCTGATCAGCGACCCCCGGTGAGAAGCAGGCAACCACTCCGTCGAGATCATCCGGCACCAGATAGGAGCCGTCACCGTCACCGCCGATCCGTATCAGAGGATGACGACAGCCGACAGGAACCATCAGATTCACTGCCGCCAAGATGTCCTCCGCAAGGGCAGGGCGATCCCAGTCGCAGAACGCCAGCAATCGATCGATCACATCTTCCTGCTGCAGCAGCACGGAACTGTCAAGCGCAATCTGCAGGGGGAGGGACCGACTCATTGCCAGCTGGCCAAACCCGATGAAGCTAGCCGGCATTTCCAGAGTTCTTAGCCGCTATTGGCGAGTACGCTCTTCAACCATGGCCATCAGCGCCTGCCCGAGGTGATCGGCCAGATCGGCTGCATCGAAGAGGGGGCTGGCCAGGGCCCGCCGCTGCAAGTTCGGCTTGCGGGATCGACATCCCGGCAGGTCGGCTACCAGATCTGCGGCAATGCGCGCGAATGCTTCGGGTGTGGCCGCCACCCAGCCAGGCTCCCCCAGCCCGGCCAGCACGGCGGTGCTCATCCGGGCGGCCAGGACGTTGCCGCGGATCGCCACCAGGGGCACGCCCATAGCGAGGGCTTCGAAAGCCGTGGTGGCACTGCTCCAGGGGGTGGCATCGAGGGCCACGTCCACACGGTTGTAGACCTCCATGTGGGCGCTCCAGCTGGGGGAGTAAAGCTCGAAATCGAGCCGGGAGGGATCGATGCCTTCGGCCTCCAGAAAAGAGGTGATCCGCTGCCGCACGGCTGGATCAATGGTGCATTTGTCCTTGACGAGCAGGCGGGCCAGCGGCACCTGCCGCAGGGCCTCAGCCCAGAACCGCAGGGTTTCGGCGCGGAGCTTCGCCACCTGGTTGAACGAGCCGAAAACGGGCCGATCGAGGCTCTGGGTGGAGAGGGCCATTGGGATGGGCTCCGGGGCTGTGTAGGCGGCCCAGGGGCGGTTTAAGCGCCAGATCCGTTCACGGAACTGCGCTTCGAGGTCGGGGGGGAGCAGGTGTGGATCGGCGATGAACCAATCGATAGTGTCAAGTTCGGTAGTGGCGTGGAAGCCGATGTAGTGGCACTGCACAGGGGCCAGGCGTCGGACTAGAAGATCTAGGCTGGAGGCCGACGTAAAACCTGAGGTTTCCAGTATTACCGCATAGCGGCGTTGCTCAATCATGGCCCAGCTCCGTTGGTGATCGCGCTCGGGCAGGAGGAAGGCATGATCCGCCAAGCCGCGGAGGGTCTGGTTCTGGGTCTCCCCGCGGGCCTGAGTTTCGATCAGCTCCACCTCCAGGCGGTCACGCTGGTAGTGACGGAGGAAGGATTCCAGGAACCGGCCCACCGCATGGTTGCCCAGTTCGGCGCTGAGAATGCCGACCCGCAGCCGTTGGTTGGGAAGGGAAAGGGGCAGCGGATCTGGAGCCGAAGGGAGAGCGGCGCGCAGCCGCTGCCAATGCTCACGGGCCGTGGCCCGCAGGCGGGGCAGCAGGGAGCCCCCGCCAGTGGAACAGGCGAAAAGCAGGCCATAGGTGATATTCCAATCCGCAGGAGTGATCGCCCGGCCACAAACCAGCCGTTCGAGGCCTTCCTCGAGCAGGCCCCTGGCATGGCAGCCCATGGCGGCGTTTACCAGCGCGTTGCAATCGCCAGGGTTAAGCGCCAGCAGGGCCTCGAAGCAAGTGGCTGCATCGGAGTGGCGGCCCAGCTTGCTGAGCAGAGCACCCAACCGCTGGTGGGTTTCCGCATGGCCGGGGTTGATCGTGAGAGCAGCCCGGAAGGCCTCGATGGCCTGGTCAGGGTCGTCCAGCTCGGCATAAGCCAGGCCCAGATCGGCCAGCAGGCTGGCCTCGGCAGGGTTGGCAGCCAGCAGGAAACTGGCATGAAGCACAGCCTGCTCGAAGCAGGAGCGCGCCGCTCCTTCCTCACCCTGCAAGCGATGCAGCTGCCCGATCGCGATGCGGGGTTCGGGATCGGCTGGATCCCGCTCCAGCGCCCTTTCTAACCAGCTGATGGCCTCCGGCCAGCGGCCAGCCGAACGCAACACCTGGCCCTGCAGGGCCGCCACTTCCGCTCGGTTGGGGTCGCTCACCTCCAGCGCGTTGAGCTGGCGCTCGGCTCCCGCCAGATCGCCACACTGGAAGCTTCTCAGGGCATCCTCCAGCAACTGCAGAGTGATGATTTCGTCTCCCGCCCTTCCATTGGCTTGATGGTAACGCCTCGATTCCAAGTAGAGCACCTACAGCAGTTCCGGCCACTTCAGCGGCATTTCAATAAATGCTGATGGGCACTCCGGCAAACACCGTCTCACTGGTGTCTGCAAAAATCCTAAACTTGAAAGCCTGGAAATATGAATATATCCCGTAGAGCCCAGAAACTCCCTGAGAAATTTCTAATCCAAGCCCACGAGGTGGTAGTCACAAGAATCTACATGGCCCCCAAGGATCATGCGCATCACCATGATTCGGCTATCAACATTCATCAGATCCATGTACATAATCAGCCGCGCCAAGACATCCAGATCAGGTACACTAATATAGATTTAGCCCCCCCCTGGCACGAGCTTTCGATTCCACTCGGCAAGTGTCTACGGCAGTTTGCTGACGTGGCCGAAGTGCTCAAAAACGTGGGAAGCGTAGATCTTGTCGAAGGTGTTGCCTGGAAACAGTGAAAGGTCATTGGCATTCCCCAGGTGATCCACATGGGGTCTCGCAATGGCATTGAACACCTCCCAGCCATCCGACGGCTCAGTTCCACCGATGTGAAGATTTCGAGGCGACTCCATCTCAGCGTCTGCCAATCAGCCTACAAGCGCACAAATAGGGACTACTGAAAAAGGCTGATCCATTGCGGCGCAGCTTGTTTCAGCAATCAAGAGTCGATAAACTGGCCTTGATCAGGGCAATCAACGATTGCTACAACTGCTGAAAGCCGCAGATGTACCGGAAGCACCATA
>NZ_JAGQCE010000012.1 GCF_024345995.1 Synechococcus sp. Cruz-7E5 | reverse complement strand
AGGGGATCAGTGTGCCTGTCGAGGGAAAGAATCGGCCAACATGGGCAGTTTTTGGCACCCGAAAGGGTGAAATCAGGCCAAGCCAACCTCAGATCCGCCAAAAATTGTTCATTCCGAGCAAATTGCATCCTTGGCCCTTCTTTCAGGGCTCGTTGCCCAGAGGCTCCCTAGCTCTTGAGTGTCTGCGATGCTACGCACCCAAGCCATAGTAAGAGTCATTCTGTCATACTAAGGGGAGTGAGACATAGTACTTTATCTGGCTTCACGACAAGCCCTAAGAAGGGCTCTTCATGAGCATCTAACTCTTCTTTGATGGTTTCCGTGAACCACGGCCAAGCAATCTTGGAAGTCCGTGAACCACAGGAGCCGAACCGATCGGGTGTGACAGAAAGCAAGCAGCGCAAAGAGGTCTTTGGCAGCCATGGTCTATCCATAGCATTGGTTCGCGGGGCTGCGGGCGCTGATGGCCAGGATTCAGCACTTGGGTGTCGATCATGATGGAACTCACATCCTGATAGCCCAGCAGTTCCTGGATCGTTGGGATGTCCTGGCCACGCTCCAGCAGGTACGTGGCGGAAGGTGGGCAACCAGCAGCTTTGACCCCTCCAGCCTCGGAAAAGGACCGCTTCACGGCTTGCTGTCCCAGACTCGGTTCGAGGGGGGCGAAGGTGCGCCACCCACGGAGGTGGCGTGTTGAACATGATGCGATTCGAGAAGTCAGTGTCTTTCGTCACGATCACCAGCTCCTGCAACCTGGCGTACTCCCAGATCTCACCATCACTCATGCCTCGGCCGAGTTCACCCACATGGGTGAAAGGAAGCGACGGCTGGAAGCGCAGCTGCCGTGGCACATTCTCGTCAAAGACGAAGCCCTTCAAGCGACGCTTTGCAGCGAGAACTGATGGCCCATCAGATCGGAGGAGAACCGGATGCAGGCCAGGATGTCATCCCGGGTCAGGGTCGGATACTCCTCAAGGACATCCTCGATGGCATCGCCAGCCGCAAGAAACTCCAGCACCGTCCGGGCCGTTACACGGGTGCCCTTGATGGTCGGCTGGCCATTGCAGATGTCTGGCTCAACGACGATTCGCTCCATGCTCCTGGCCTCCTGAAGCGATGCTAGGTGCCACGGAGGGCCCAGACCACGGCGTCCATGCTGAGCGCTGAGGGCTCGGTGCATCCAGCTCAGAGCCGCAGGTTGCGGCGACTCCAACTGGTGAGCGCGGTTTCGATGTTGCCGGCATGCCACTGAAGGGGACCCTTGCTGTCGGTGCAGCCCCAGCGGCGGAAGTCACGCCCCGGCTTGAGGATTCCCCGGAGCCGCAGACGGCGCAACGATTCACGGCTGACACCCAGCAGCTCACAGGCTTGTGCGGTGGTGATCCAGACCCGCCCTGGTGTGGCCTGGGTCATGGCATCAGAGGGCCAGAACTGTGGTTGGCGGTGCTGCCCGGCTGGCTTGGCAGGGGCCTGGGAGGCACCGGCCCGGCTATCACCAGCAGCACCGTGGTGACCTGGAACAGCAGCAGCAGCCAGATCAGCCGGTGCAGGTAGCGGAGGTTGGTGATCGTCACCAGGGTGTGACGCGGCTCTCGCTGGCAGAAGCGCGGCAGCTGGGGACGGCGTGGGTAGGAGGTGCGGGCCATCAGAACGGCACCTCGTCGTCGTCGCCAAACTCATCGTCGAAGTCATCGCCCTCGCCGAGGGGAATGGCGCGCTGCTGGCGTTCGCTGGCCTGATCGTCGCGGTAGGCCTGCTCGGCCGCCTCGATCCAGGCCGGATCGCTGCCCTCGCTCAGGCTGATCGGCCCGTAGAACCCGATGGTGACGTTGCGCGGCACCGCATCGGCTTCCGCCTGGGTCTCGATCTTGTTGCCCTTGGGGTTGCCGTCCTGGTCGTACTGCTGGGCCCAGCGGGTGGCCAGCGTTAGCAGGTCGCCGACGTTGAGCTTGCCCTTGCGGTGTCCCTTGCGCGCCTCGATCCAGTCCCCGAAGCCCTTGGCCTTGAGGATCACCCGCACCCGATCGCCCGGTGCCGGCACCGACGCCTCATCGCCGAGCTTGGCCTCCATTGAGGTGCCGGGCAGGGCGACGCAGTGGATGACGATCTCCTGCTTGACCTTGGGGTTTCCCTGGCGGTCCTTGCCGTTGGGGATCGGCTCCATCTCGCCGCTTGCGAGGTTCTTGCGCAGCCGGTCGCGCTGCTCGGTGCGCACGATCGCCAGCGTCGCCACCTCCCCGAAGCGCTGCTGACGGATCACAGGGGCGCCAATGCGGGCGCCGTCGTTCAGTTCAATCGCCATGGCTCTGTTGGGGGCTGGTGTTGAGGGGTGGTAGGGGTTCAAGGCCGGCGCCGAGCCGCATCAGGTGATGGGCGGCGCCGCTGATCGAGAGGCCGTGCTGCTGGCGCAGTTGCTGCAGCGCCTGCCAGACATCGCTGCGGACCTTGGACTGCAGGTAGTGGCCCCCGTCCGGGGCCCTGGGCTGCTCGTGTTGGCGGTGGCCGTAGGCGATCCGGCGGGGACGTGGTTCAGCCATCGCCGCCCCAGCGGTGGGGATCGCTGGCCTGGCAGCCGCAGCCGGGAACCTGCACCAGCTGCAGCTCGTCGATACCGGCCTGCAGCGCCGGGCACGACTGGACGAGGGCGGCGGCGCGGGGAGCCCAGAGGCAGGACCAGGCCCGCTCAGGCACCGGGGTCCAGATCGGCACCTGCTGGCGGATGGTCTTCAGGAGCAGGCCACTGCCGCGGTGGCGGAGCCACCAACGCGGGCTCGCATCAACTCTCGACGGCCCGCGCCAGCCAGCGCAGCAGGTGAATCTCGCTGGCCCGTCGCATGAGCCCGTGAATGCGGCCATCTGGGACATCGCGGTAGTAGCGAAGGGCCAGCTCCCGCTGCCGCTGGTCGGCCACGGCGGACAGCAGGTGAGCGGCATGGCGCAGCTGCAGGGTCTGCTCATGACGGCACCCCCGCGAGTTCCCGCTCGAAGCGGTCGATGAAGTCGGCATGGCGGCGCTGGGTGACGCGATCGGTGATGGTGCGTGCGGTGCTGGGCACCTGGAACTGGGAGCGGAAGGCGATCGTGAAGCGCTTCCAGACCTCCTTGTCGCTGCGGGCCATGGCCTTGAGCATCGCGGTGAGGGTGGCGATCTCCTGGGGCTCCAGGGGCTCAAGGCCCAGCGGGTCGTGCTCCGGCTCCTCAGCAGGGGAGGCGACCTGCTGGGGGGCGGGATCGCTGGGACTGGGCTGCGGCTCACCTGCTTCAGCCGCCGCAGAAGACGTCGCAGAAGACGGCTCTGCCTGTGTCGCCCCGGCCTTGCTGGGCTGAGCCTGTTGGGTCACAGGAATACCGAGCAGGCCCGCCAGCAGGCGTGCGCTCAAGGCGAAGTCCGCGTCATAGGAACTGGTTTCGGCGCTCAGCTGGGCGCCGTCCTTGTGCATCAGCACCACCACAGTGCTCTCCCCAGTGCTTTGCACCGAGAAACTGAAGCCCATGGAGAAGGCCGGCTTGGCGGCGGTGACGACCGCAGCCAGCGACAACTCCGTGGCTGGTTTCAGATTTGCTTGGAAGGCGGAGAGCGCCTCAGCCAGGACGCACTCGGCCTGCCACTGGCGCTCATGGGGGCTGGTGTGTTCGCTCGGCAGCGGTGGACCGGTGGTGGGTGTGGTGTCCATGGGGCCTGGGGCGGGACCGTCGCCCGCATGGCCCGGATCTTAGGGGCTCGCTAATGCGGGGCGCAAGCCTTCCTCAGGAATCCGAGGCTGTAGTGGATTTGGCCTTGCTCCGGCTCCCCGTGCTCTTGGTCTTGCCCTTGACTGCTTCCGGCTGGCTGGCCACTGGCTGGGCCTCTTCCGCCGCGGGCGTGAGGTTCACGAGCCAGGCGCGGATCCAGCACTCCGGCAGCCACTCGCCGTCCCACAGCTCCTTGAGCTGCTCGGGTTCGTAGTCACCAAAAGAGGTGAGCACTGTGCGCAGCTGCTTGCGCAGGGGCAGGGGGGCCTGGCGCGCGATCTCCTGCACCGCCTCGAAGGCATCGAGGTCCCGCTCGTCCACGGCGCTGCTGACCAGCTCGCGCCAGGTCTGGCTCAGGGCCCTGGCCTCCTGGAGCGCCACGGGCGGCGCCTCGGGCCTGGGCTTGGGCTGGAAGGCCGTCGGCACTGGCCGCAGGCCGACATAGCAACTCCACAGCTCGATCGGCCCCCACAGGCTGCCGTCGTCATCAACGATCGCCGTGGCGCCCTTGAGCTTGTCCTTGAGGGCCTGCGTTTTGAGCCGACCCCAGCTCTGCTCGGCGATGCGGCGGTTCACCTCGGCGAGCTGGAAGAAGGCAGGTCGGCGCAGCTCACCGGCCTTGCCCTGCTCGATCGCGCTGAGATTGCCGTAGCTGATCGCCGGGAAGCCGGCCTCCTTGCCCCAGTCAGCGACGGTGTACTGGGTCCAGCCGTTGCGCTCCCGCCACAACCGCAGCATGCGCCCGAAGGCAAGCCGAGCCTCGGCCTGGCGCGCCTCGATCTCAGCGAAGGATTCGGCCATGCCTCACAAGGCTGAGGTTTGTTAGCGGCACGGTAAGGCATGGCGCTGCGGCTGACCAGCGTTCACAAGCCTTCGTTGCGCAAGCGCCGCTATGGCTGTTTCCGTATCTCCCTCAGCCTTGCGAGGACGGGCCATGCGAGATACGGTTCGACTCCCCGCGTTCCCAAGCCGTGCGTCCTCTTGCCGTGCGTCTGCCCCCTGAGCTGATCCACTGGCTCGACGCGCATCGCGGCGGCGAGGCCCGCACCACCTTCCTGCGGGCGATCCTGCGCGATCACATCCGCCGCCAGAGCAGGAGCAGGTCCCGTAACCGCCCTGCGGTGAGGGACGCAACCAAGGACAGCACCACCGCCCCACAGCGGCAGCCGCCGCTCCTCTGAGCCCTCCCACCTTCAGGCCCTGCGCTGATGCCCCTGCCTGCCCAGCTGATCGAGAGCCTGCAGGCGATCGATTCCGACTGGGCGCTGCTGCCGATCGATGGCCGCAAACGCCCCGTCGATCCGCTCAGCGGAGAACCGCTGCTGGCCTGGGGCAACAGCGGCCTCGACCTCGATGCGATCACCGCCCTGGCCGGCAACCCCCATGTCCATGCCGTCGGGGTGCTGCTCGGACAAGAGTCTGGTGTGCTGGCCCTTGATTTCGACGGACGTGGTGCCGCCGCCTGCTTCCGCCGCATCTACGGCCGCTCGCACCGTGACCTGCCACCCACCGTCGGCTGGTCGTCGGGGCTGCCCCACCGCGGCCAGCTCGCCTTTCGGGTGCCATTTGAGAGTTGGGAGCTGCTTCGGGGGCGGCGTCGCTGGACCAGCGCTAGTCAGGCCGGTAAGCCCAGGACGGTCTTTGAGCTGCGCTGGGCGGGCCATCAATCAGTGATCGCGGGCGTCCATCCCGAGACAGGCCGCTACCGCTGGATGAAGGGCCGCTCGCCGGATCAGGTCTCGGTGGCGGATGCCCCGGAATGGCTGCTGGAGCCGCTCTACAAGCAGCCCGATGAACCGGTCGGCGGTGACTACGCCCCCACGGCGGCGGATGTGCCCCGCGCCCTTGATCTGCTCCAGCACATCCCTGCATTGGAGGACTACGAGGGCTGGCTCACAGTCGGCATGGCGCTTCATTCGGTGGATCAAGGCCTGCTGGCTGCCTGGGTGGAGTGGTCCCGCGGCTGCGCCGGCTTTGATGAGGCCGAGTGCCTGGCCAAGTGGCGCTCCTTCAAGGGCCGGGGCGTCACGATCGGCAGCCTCCACCACCACGCCGCCGCCGCTGGCTACCAGTACCCGTGGCCGGCTGGCAGCACGCAGGAGAGCGAGACCACTGCCGCTGGCCCCCAGCCGCTGGGCGAACCACCCCGCGACGCGGTGATCGCCAGGCTGCTGGAGCAGCTGCTGGATCTGCTGCTTGAAACCCGCGACACCTGGGCGGAGGAGCAGGCGATTCGCTCCGACCTCTGGAGCCTTGGGGTGACGGGCCAGGCGATCGACGAGCGCATCTACTACGCCCTGGCCCATCGCTGGGAACTGCCGCTGCAGAACTCCCACAACGGCGGCAGCCGCAACCGCCGCCTCAGTGATCCGATCACCTCCCCCGCCGAGGATCTGCTGCCGGGCTTCCTGCTCTGGCGCCGCGATCACCTGCTTTTTGGCGCCGGCGGCAGCGGCAAGACGATGGCGGCGGCGGCGATAGCGGTCTGCTGCATCAAGGGCCTGCCCTTCCTCGATCAGGAGATTCCACCGTCGCGCTGCGGGCGGGTGCTGTGGATCGGCACCGATGGTGGCGAGGGCGCCCGGGCGATGGTGCGCGAGTACCTGGAGGATCTCGGCTGCGCCGATGACCCTTGCGTGGATGAGCAGCTGACGATCTGGGCCGCAGAGCCAGCCGATGGTCTGCCCTCCTGGTGTTGCAGCCCCTCTGGCTTGCAAGAGCTGCGCCTTGAGCTGGCCGGCGGCGGCTACGCCCTGGTGGTGATCGATTCGCTCAAGGCGGTGCTGGAGCTGGCCGGCATCAACTTCGGCATCGGCCCGGTCGGCACCCTGCTGCGTCTGCTGCAGGCGCTGGTGTGCCGCCACTGCTCCCTGCTCTGGCTGCACCACCCGGCTGGCGGCAAGAGTGCCGGCAAAGGACTGCAGGCCGCCGCCGGCAGCCAGAACATCAACCAGATCCCCTCTGCGGTGCACCAACTCAGCCGCAAGCTCGAGGATCGGGGGCCCTGCAACGTCTGGAGCGTCCACAAGCTGCGCGGCAGCCCGCCGCGGGAGTTCAGCTATCGCCTCACAGAAGATGGCTTTGCGGTCAGCGAGGGCTTGATCACGCGCAACTGCCGCGTCGCGGTGCTCGATGCCATCGAGCTGCGGCAGGCGGGCGGTCTACCGACCAGCACCTCCTACCTGTGCACCGATCTAGGCGGGTTCCAGGAGGGCTCGGTGCGCAACAACCTCACCTGGCTGCGCAAGCGAGGGCTGGTGCGCAAGGCGGGTCTGGCCTGGCGGCTGAGCCCGCAGGGCCAGAAGCTGCTGGAGCTGACGCGGCAGGGCGGAGGGGAGCAGCAGGTCTGGATGACCTGAACAGGTCTGCTCGCCGGCATGACGTGCAGGGTCGCTGACACGGCTTTTTCATGGTCTTCAATCTTTGAGAACTGCTGCAGGGCAGTGAATCTCGCGGAATCTTTCACGGCCTTGAGCGCACTGCCGGCTTTTCCCCCTCCCAGGGGGCCATCGCCTGCATGGTCGCTCATGCGACAACACCCGACTCAATCCTTGAAACCTGTTGCAGGGCAGGCAATGTTGCGGAATCCTCCACAACCCGCATCGCATCCCCCTGGGTGTGTCCCCCTTTTCTAAAATGAAAAAGTGATTTTTTCTCTCTAAAGGCTTGCAGTGCAGTCGTTCTCAGCGATCAAAATGGATGAATAAGCCGTGAAAAGCTGTGAAAACGTCGTGAAAACAGATCCGCAGCTGCTTTTCACGGCCATTCACTCGCTTTTCATCGATTTCATTCCTTGTAACTGCTTGCCCTGCAAGCGATCTGCCGGAATTTTTCACGAATTCACTCCCTGACGGATACCCCCCCCCCCCCGACGGCATGGCGACCACACGCTGGCTTGAACCGATCGCTGGTTTGCAACGGCTCGACCCGCAGCACCGCTACTGGCTGGACGATCACCTCTTCCCGGTCTCGATCACCGGTGTGCTGCAGGTGGCCAAGTCCAGCTACGCCCTCGGCCGCATTGAGGCCAGCCGCGCCGTGTGGGAGCCGCGCGGCAACACCTGCCACCAGGCCCTGGAGCTCTTCCTCACCGGCCGCTTCCGGCCCACTGCTTGCTCATCCGACGGACACGAACAGGGCGAGTCCCCGAGCGGGGCGGCCGTTGATTTCGAGGCCTACCGGAAGTGGATCGAGCCGCTGATCGAGCACGAGCGCTGGCAGGCGGTGGAGGTGATCGCCTCAGAGCGTCCCACCTGCTGCCTGGTGCGCAATGTGGCCGGCACCTACGACACCGCCTACATCGACCATCACCTCCCCGCCGCGGCTGAGCGCCCGGCGGGAGTGAGCGGCCCGGCGCGGGTGCTGGCTGATCTCAAGAGCCTCACGGCCAGCGGCAGCACCTACTGCACCCGCGCCCAGATCGGCGGTTACCTGGCCCTGGAGTGGAGCCAGGGCCACTGGTTCGACTACGGCCAGACGATCTGGAGCCGGCCAGGGCGGACACAGTTCTCGCCGCCCTATTCCCGGCGGGAATGCCTGGCGGCCTGGGCCGCGGTCTGGGCGCAGTACGTGGCAACTCACCGCCCCTTCTGAGCCCACTGGGCTCGCTATTGCGAGGTGTTTGCTTGCAGCTTGCGTTATCGGGCCGTTACATTGGCTCGCAAGCCAGGGCGCACCTGGATTCTCTGCTCGCCAGGCGAACGCCATGGTCTCCCGCCCCGCTCTGGTGCCCGTCTCCACCGCCGCCGCCGAAGCCGCTGCCGTGGGTGCCACTGAGCAGGCGGAGCCCCTTGATCTCGACGCCCTGCTCGATCGCATCACCCAGCTCAAGGCGGCACAGAAGGCGATCGAGAGCGAACTGACCCCGCTGCTCGATCAACTCCATGCCGCCTTTGATGGCGGCGAGCTGGACCCCTCCTTCTCCCACAACGACTTCAGCTTCTGCTGGTCGCCTGGACGCCTCTCCTACGCCTACCCCGAGCCGCTGCGGCAGCAGGAGCAGAGCCTCAAGCAGGCCCAGAAGTCTGCGGTCGAATCCGGCACCGCCACCATCCAGCACGGCAACCCCTTCTGGACCATCAAGGCCCCCAGGGCCGTCTGAGCCGGCCCCGATGGCGAACGCACAGAAGCGCAAGGGGGATGCAGCCGAGCGGGAGGCGGCTCAGCTGATCGCCGCCCTGCTGGCCCTGCCCGCCCGCCGCAAGCTCGGGGCCGGCCGCACCAACGGCGCCGGCGGCGACACCGGAGACATTGAGGGGGTTCCTGGCCATGTGATTCAGATCGCCAGCTGGGCGAATGTGGCCGCCGCCGCCCGGCTCAAGCCGGCCGAGGCGCAGCTGCAGGCGTGCAACGCAGCCCTGCCGTTCGCGGCGAGCTGGGTGCGCTTTCGCGGCGGCACCTGGCGGATCGTGCTCACCCCGGAGCAGTGGGCGGCCTATGTGCGGCTAATCCTGCAGGAGAGGCTGCCATGACCAGCCGTCTGCTCCCTGGCGGCAAAGAGGGTTGCGGCGCTGATGCGATCGATGTCTTGCGCTGCGCTGCTGCAACGGAGGACGACGATGGCCAGCCCTTGGGCGCGGTGGTGGGTGTGGACCCCAGGCGGCCGGTGGGACCGGGCAACCCGCCGCGGCAGCGGCGCGGGACCACTTCGGCCCCCAGGCCCAGCCGGCTGGAGATCGAGCGGCGGGTGGCGGAAGCCCAGCTGTGGATCGCCCAGCGCCTGCCGATGCTGCAGATCCTGGAGAACACTGGAGAGAAGTGGGGGGTGCACAACACCCAGACTGTGAACCGCTACCTCAACCTCGCCCGCGAGCGGATGGTGGAGGAGCTGATCACCGACCGGCAGCGGCACCAGGCCGAGCAGATCTTTGCCCTGAATGAATGCGCCCGCCGGGCGATGGATGCAGAGCAGTTCAGTGCTGCCGTCGGAGCGTTCCGGGTGATCGCCGAGATCGGCGGCCTGCTGCGGGCGCCAATCAAGCCTCCGGAGGCGAAGTAGGCCATGGGCCCAACCGCCGAATTGCTGGCGGCCCGATCGCCTTGGCCTCCCAAGGCTGAGCTGCAGGCGGACGGGCTGCCCACTGGTGGTCTGCTGCACTCGCCGCACCACGGCGACCCCTGGCGGGATCCGGGTCTGCTGGGTGTGCCTGATCCCACGCTCACCCTGGCCAGCACGGCGCCGCTGAGCTTCCGGGCCTTCATCGCTGAGGCCTACCCCCGCTACGGCTTCCACCGCTGGGCGCTGGTGTTGATCGCCTTGCTGCAGGCAATCGCCGATGGCCAGCTCTCGCGCCTGATCGTCACCTGCCCGCCGCGCCTTGGCAAATCGCTGCTGGTTTCCAAACTCTTCCCTGCCTACTTCATCTACCGCCACCCGCATCTGTTCGCCGCCATCGCCAGCTACTCCGGTGAGCTGGCCTATGCACACTCCCGTGAGGCGCGGCACTTCTACCGCGTCACCGGCAACCAGCTCTCCAAGGATTCCGCGGCGGTTGGTAACTGGCTTACCACCCAGCGCGGCGGCTGCATCGCCGCCGGTGTGGATGGTCCGTTCACCGGCAAGGGCTACAGCCTCGGTGTGATCGATGACCCCTACAAGGGCCCAGCCGATGCCGGCTCGGCCCGGGTGCGATCACGTATCGAGGACTGGCTGAAGGCCGTCTGGTTCACCCGCGCCGAGCCCCAGTTCACCGATGCCGGTGATGGCGCCCTGCAGCACAACCTCTCGGCCCAGGTGATCGTGCTCACCCGCTGGGACCACGAGGACGTGATCGGCTGGCTGCTCGCCCAGGAAACGGGCGACGCCCCGCAGGATTGGCACATCCTCAACCTGCCGGCGATCGCCGAGCACCCGGCCGATCGCCTGAGCTTTCCGGCGTCCTGCACGCTGGAGCCCGACTGGCGCGCGCCAGGCGAAGCGCTCTGCCCTGAGAGGTTCCCGCTGAGCGAGCTGCTCAAGATCCGCTCCCGCGTGGGCTCGTTCTGGTGGAACGCGCTCTACCAGCAGCGCCCCAGCCCGGCCACCGGCTCGATCTTCCAGCGGGCCTGGATCAGGCCGCCCTTTCCCCGTGAGCATCAGCGCCGGTATGCGCCGCTGGTGCTCTCCTGCGATCTGTCCTTCAAGGGGGAGGAGCAGAACGACCACTGCGGCTTCGTGCTGATGGGCCTGCTGCTGCCGGATGCACTGCAGCCCACAGTCCTGGCTCAGGCGGCAGGGCCTCTGGCCCCGCAGCTGGAGCTGGAGGTGATCTGGGCGGCGCGGCACCACTTCGATCTACCCCAGACGATCCGCTTCCTGCTGTCAACCCTGGCTGCCCTGGACGCTCAGGGCCTGCGCCCCCAGGCGGTGCTGATCGAGGACGCGGCCAACGGCCCGGCCGTGCAACAGAGCCTCAAGCGCAAGGTGCCGGGCCTGCTGCCGATCCCTGCCCGGGGCAGCAAGGAATCCCGCGCCCATGCCGTCTCCCCGCTGCTGGAGGCGGGCCAGGTGCGCTTCCACCATCGCGCCGCGCCGCTGGTGGAGGAGCTGCCGCGCTTCCCCAAGGGAACCAAGGATCTGGTCGATGCCTTTGGCCATGGTGCGTTGTGGCTGGAGACCCGCTACTGGCGCGGTCTGGGCATCAAGCGGGATCCGCTGCCGATGTTGCTGACGCGGTGAGCCGTGAGCCAGCTCTGCCTGCCGCTGCCCCTGGAGGAGCCCCGCTCGGAGGTAGAGCGCTCGCGGCGGCGGCGGAAGCGACAAGAGCCGCCCATCCAGCAACATCAGCAGCTTGTCTTTGCCTTCCCCTACAGCCCCGGTCCCCAGCGGCCCCGGATGCGGAACCGCCGCCAGCGGCCCGTGCATCCCCATGCTGCTGCCCACGCCCTGGCTCTGGCGCACCTGGATCTGGCGGACAAGATCGCCGGTAACTTCGCCCGGCGCACCACCCATTCCTTCGATGATCTGCGCCAGCTCGCGGTGATCGGCCTGCTCAAGGCGGCGGCTCGCTTTGATGGCACGGGTGGGCGCTCGTTTCGGCCCTACGCCCGCACCTACGCCAACGGCGAGATCACCCACTACCTACGGGACCACGGCTTTGCGATCAAAGTGCCTCCGTCCTGGCGGGACCTCTTCGCCAGTGGCCAGAAGCTGCTGCGTCAGGGCTGCTCGCCAGCCCAGCTGCCAGAGAGGCTTGAGGTGACGCCCGAGCGCTGGCGGGAGATCCTGAACGCCTGTTCGATCAAGGTGGTTGCTTTGCAGCCGGATTGCTGAGCGATCGCAAGTAGGCTGAGGTCATCACCAGCCCGTGATGCAAAACATTCCAATCAGGTTCCTGAAATTCCCCAAATCCCAGGAGGCGTATTGGTCGAGATTAATACTCTGAGATGGTGAACCGCACTGTTGAGAGAGTATGTCAATGATATACGCCGGCTAACTCAAGTAATTTTTGCCGAAAGTAGGCGAAGCTCGGTGATGCGTTGATTGCAACATTCATATGAGGACTTATCTTTTCTGACCATTGAGACTTCTCTGCTCCAATAGCCTGCCACCCTTTGGAGGAAAGGGCGGCAGCGCCTCCCCTGTAAACCGCATCAGCCAACTGCTCCCACGTACCACAAATAGAGTCATTCTCATAGCTGTTCAGGACAGCATCCTTTGCTGATGGATAGGCAGTCTTGACAGCGGCAATATCACCAAGGAACCAAGCTTCCCCCTCTTCAATGGCTATACAAAATCGAGTTTCTGGCTTGGGGTCGACTGCATTCAGAATATTAAGCAGCTCTTGACGGAACACCTTTAAACACTTGTCGTCAATATCACAGACCAGAATCACCGCAGCGTGGTAACTTGGTGGATAATTAGCGAAAGTTTTGCCATATCCTCGAAGAAGGCGTGGTAGCTGATCAAGCAGTATGCGCTTGCTGGCATCACGGCTTGTGCCAAGATTTTTAGGAATTCGGCCAATACCTTTGTATGAATGCACAACAAACGTATGGACATCTCCGATGATTTTGGGGACAAGAATATCGAGAGCTTTCTTGCCTGACTGGTCTTCGACGAGGATCTCGAAATGCATCCGTTTACCTCGCATCTAGATAATCGCTGTACCAAAGCCCACCTAAAGGCAGTCCCTCAGCAACCATGTTTTTCACCATCTCGTCGTCGCTTGCTCTGCGTATATCAGAAAAACCATCTGAACCCTTTTCAAGAATCCAGACTTCGGAAGGTTCCAATGCGTCTACCAAATAGGGCTGATGGGTTGTGATGAAAACCTGGGAGCCCCCTTTGCGTCCTGTGGCATGCTCGCGAAATTCTCTTGCCAAGGAAGCGAGAAGCTTATGATACAAGCCATTTTCGGGCTCTTCTATACATAAAAATGGTGGAGGGGTCGGATCTTCTAGCAGCAGGAGGTAAGCGAAGACCTTTAATGTTCCGTCGGACATTTGCTGCGAATAAAATGGATCTTGAAAACCCTTGTCGTTAAACCGGAGTAGCAACCTCCCATCGTTTGTCCTTTCTGTGTCGATCTTGTTGATACCGGGAATTTTCTCTGCAATCCGGTTCAAAATGGTTTGGAAGCGTTTTGGATGTTCACGCTCCATAAATTGAACTACGTTGCCAAGATTATCTCCATGAATGTTGAGATGCATCTGAGGCCCTGCAAGTGGAAGGCTCCTGGCTGCATCCGGTGTAAAATAACTGAGATACCAGCCTTCGATAAACTTTCGGAAAGCGGAGATCCTCGGATGCTGTTTCAGTGATCCCAGAGTAGATATTCCGAGCTTGCGCATGTCCTCAAGTTCGACGACATCGGTTTCCTTTGACTCTTCTTGTGCCTCACCTGATTTAATAGACTCAATCAAGCTAAATAAATCAAAGTCTTCTTGCCCTTCATCTATCTGACGGCCTTCTTGATCCCCTTTCCAGACAACGCCTTTCCCGCTATTCAACACAAGAAAAGAAAATGGCCGACCGTGTTTCTGTCCTTTGCGTCTCTGCCTAAGACGCTCCTTCAGTACGAACGGCCGACCAGAGCTGTCTAAGTCAATGAAAACTTCATAGGTGATTGGCCTGGAATTCCCGTCTTCCTTGTAGTACACCTCGAATTCGATCGCGCCATTTTGGCCTTGCGCTCTTATTCGTTGAAATCCTCCCCTACCACGAGAGTCACAAGCCTCTTCAACACCTGACTTTAAGGCATCTGCAAGGAACCCGAAGGCGTCAAATAAAGTACTCTTACCAACACCATTCTTGCCTATAACCGCTGTCATTGGAGTGAGTGGATCGGCTTGCTGCTGATTCCAGAGCCGGCCAAGCGTAACTTCTTTTAACGAACGGAAGTTTTTTACTCGAAACCCTTCTATTTTTGCCATAGGATGCATCTCATGCTTGTTGCTGCCTGGGACGCCCAGGAGTAGTTGTTTGGCATTGTCAGCTTAAGGCCAAAAGAAGATATCTGCACATAATCGCATAACTTGTTCTTTGCGGTACAGAAATCTGCATTCGATCACGGCATCATCTCCGCTGGACACGCCCTGAACCCGAATTAAGTCCAGAAATACTAGCTGTCAAAGTAACCACCTGGGCCTGCCCTGTCTGCTGCACATGTTTGCTGGTCAGCAAACCATTGTTCGATAGGAGCCTTCAATCGGAAAGGCTGCAAGCATCCACGGGACCTTGCTTGAGGACATGTTTCCCTCACATCGAAGTCGCGCTCATATCCTGGTAACTCAGGATCAGATTGACCGTGAGGTTGTCCTGGCCGCCCAGCAGTAGGCGGCTGGACAACGGGTGGAGCCATTGGATGCCGTTGGATGCTTGCCATGGGGCACCCCCCTGGTGGCAATAGTCCCCAGCAGCAGCAAGCGCTTGGCCTCCAGGAGTCGCAACCGAACCCGCAACAAGTGGCTGCCGCTCTCTCACCCCGAAAAGCAGGCCCTGGAGGCGGAACCCACCGCCCCGCTAATGCAGCCCTGGCGGGAGCACGCCACCCTCCGGTCCGTGCGGGAGCAGCTCCAGCTCTGCTTCGACTGCTGGAACCTGCTCGATACACCCGGCGGCACCAGCCGACGCTGCGTCTACCTGCCGCCCGGGGCCAAGGAGCCTGACGCCAACTACCGCAACCGGGTGGAGAACGCTCGCCCCAGCGGCTTCTTCCGTGATGCGCTGCGCACCTACGCCGGGATGCTCTCCTTCCTGGAGTACCTGGCCCTGCCGCCTTCGCTGCAGCGGGTGATCTCCGATGTGGACGGGCGCGGCACCGATCTGGGTGTGTTCCTGTTCATCGCCGATCTGCTGGTGCTCCGCGATGGCGGCTGCTTGATCTTGGTGCTGCCGCCCCTGCGGGGCTGGCCGTCGGAAGGTCACCGGCTCGACGCGATCCGCCGTGGTGATCGCCTCTCGCTGCCGCGGCTCTCGCTGGTACCACGCGGTGATCTGCTCGATTGGCACCTACCCAGCCCTGATAGCCCGCCGCACCGCCTGAACTGGCGGCATGACCGCAGGGCCCCGCTGCAGCCGCTGTACGACAGCGCCATCCCGGTGCATCACTTGTCGCCCGATGGCGCCGAGGCGCCACGGCTCGAGGACTGGCTGTACCACCAGGCGACCCTTGGTGATGACGGCCTGGCCGTCGAGACCTTTGCCGCGGTGCCGAATGGCGCGGTCGCCAGTAGCAGTGCCGCCAGCGGATACGAGGCCCAGCGGCTCGGTCCGCCGCTGCTGCTGCCCCGGCAGCACACCATGCCGGTGGTCTGGTACGCCGCTGATGGGGCGGCCTTCGGGGAAGGGGATCTGCCCCACCTAGGCCTCGCCAATCAGTACCTCACCCACTACCGGCTCAAGAGTGAATACGAAGACCTCCTCTCGCGCTGCGCCCTGCCGGTGGGTGTGCGCAGCGGCCTGGTGGATCAATACGGCTTCCAGCGCAGCGAGGACGGCGAACCCCGCGCCCCCGAGCAGCTGGTGCTCTCCACCTCCACCTTCATGGACCTGCCCGAGGGAGCGGACTTCAACTGGAAGGAGATCCGCGCCCGCTCGCTGGCGGAGCACCGTGCCTACCTGACCCTGCTGGATGAAACCATGCGCCGCGATGCGCTGGTGCCGACCCAGAACCGTGGCGCCGGCCGTAGTGAAACCGAGATTTCGCTCACCGCCGGCCAGGCCTACGCCCTGCTCCAGTCGCTCGCGACCCAGAAGACGTCGGTCTTCGCGACGGTGCTGGAGCACTGGTGCTCGCTCACCGGTGACAGCCTGGTGCCAGGCGCCGGCCTGGCGCTGACCGTGACGCCGCTTACCCCGCCGTTGCGGCCCCAGCCGAGCGTCGGCGAGTGGCTGACGCTGCATGAGCGGGGGGTGATCAGCACTGCTGAGCTGCGCCACCAGCTGTCGCTCGCCGCTGCACCGGGGGTGGTTAACCCGATCAGCGGCTCGGCGACGGAATCGTTCGCCGTTCCCTGTCCGCAGCAGAGCTGATGACCAACCCACCTGCCAACCCCAACGCCTGGCGCCCGTCGGATCTGGAAGCGATCCGCCTGGCCCTGCTGATCCCCGTCACCGCCTCCGGCCTACGCGCGATCAATGACGCGATGGCCCAGCTGGAGCACAGCTACCCCGAGGCGATCCCCGGTGCCAAGGCCTCGCTCGACGCCATCGCCGCGATTGATGCGGGCCTGGCCGCTGGCGGCACACCCGCCGAGCCGTTCGTGATCAAGACCACCCGCAAGGCTGCTGCTGGGCCGGTCCCGGCCGAGCTGCCCAAGAAGAAGCTCGATGTGATCGAGTACGCCACTGAGCTGCTGATGGAGGAGGTGTCAACGGAATACGCCGAACCCTCCGCCAGCAGCTACGGCCTCAGCCCCGGCGCTCAGCGGCGCGGCCATGTGGCCAACCTGCTGCTGATCCTTCCCGGTCTGGTCTCCTGGTGCCCGCCGGGGCCGACGCCGTTCTCCGGCACCTTGATCCGCTCCTGATGGCCGCCACTCCGGTCACGGCGCTGCAGGAGGTCGCCAATGTGCGCCTGATGCTCCAGCAGCAGCAGCATCCCGGCGCCAAGAACCCTGTGACGGTCTGCCGCCAGGTGATCGACTGCGCGATTCAGCAGAGCAAGCTGATCTCCAGCCGCGACAACGGCCCCGGCATCGACACCGGCGACATCCTCTGCGAGGGCCACCTCACCCGCGCCGCCCTGCTGCCGCCCGCAACGACTGACGGCAACCCATGGGATTGGCTGGCGGCCGAGCAGGCCTGGCAGACCCCCGGCCTGCGGGCCACCTTTCAGCCACCACTGGTGCCGCCAGCCACCGAGCCGCCCCGGCCAACCGCGGTGCAGGTGCCCGCCGAGGGGGTGTGCTGGCTGGGGGATCTGTCGCTGCTGCAAACGCCAGGGGTGCTGCCGCTCAGCCCGCGTGCTGTGTTTGCTGCCGCCAGCCTGCTGATGATCGGCCAGGCCTACGGACCTGGTGGCATCGGCCTGCAGGTGCAGCCGGAGCTGGGGGAAGCGATCAGCTTTGCCCTCAAGCCCAACCGTGTGCTGGTGATCGAGACCGGCGACAGCTTGAACCTGATCGCCGAGCGCTACGGCACCACCGTGCAGACGCTGCGGGCAGTCAACCCGGATCTGGCTCAGCAGGGGCCGATCACCACTGTGGTGGGCGACACGCTCAACGTGCTGGCCGCACGCCACGGCACCACCGTGGATTTCTTGCGCAAGCTCAACCCCTCGCTGCTCCGCGCTGATGGCCACACCACCACGGCCGGCGACACGCTGAAGCAACTGGCGATCGACTACGACACGACGGTGGACTGGTTGCGGCTCTACAACCCCGACTACGACCGCTGGCCCCGCAGTGATCCGCTTCCGGTTGGCGTGACGCTGGAGGTGCCGGCGATCCGGCCCTCTGATGGGCTGGACCCGGGCCAGGTGCTGCAGGTGCCGCTGATCCGCCCGGCCACGCTGCTGAATGCCGGCGGCTGGATCTACCTGCCACCGCTACGGGGTGTCTCCACCGTTGATGACCTCTGGGATGTGGACCTGCCGCTGGATCCATCGCCTGTCACGCCCTGACTTTCTGGTGGCAATAGCTGAGGTGAGTGCAGCCCGGATGGGGCGCTCGCTTCAACCACAGCCGTGATGGGTGGACCGATGACCAAACGCCTTCTCCAGGACCTCCGCGTCCTGCAGCAACCAACCTCCGAACACCAGCAGCACGTCAGCTACGCGCAGCCACAGCACTGGCCGAACCAGGAACCGCCTGCCCAGCTGGAGCCGGAAGACGATGACGACGAGGACGAAGACCTCGATCCTGATGAGCCCCTGGATGAACCCGGCGATGAAGTCGAGGCTTCCCGCCCGGAGCCGACCGATGCGCTCAAGGCGGAGCGGCGCAAGACCAACCAGCTGGAGCGGGAGCTGCGCACGATCAAGCGTCAGCTCGCCCAGTTCTCCAAGATCAACCCCGACGAGTACGAACGCCTCCAGGAGGCCGAGCGGCAGAAGGAGCAGCTGGAGCGCGAGATTGCCAGCCGTGAACTGCAGCTGGAGGCCGCCGCCGCCCGCAAAGTGAAGGCCGCCGCCAAGGAACGCGACGAGGCGCTCCAGGACGTGCAGAACCTGCGCAAGGAACGCCTGCTGGAGCGGTTGTTCGTCGATGCCGATGGCCGCGCCGGTGGTGACAACCGCGGCTCCTTCTTTGAGATCTTCAAGCACCAGGTGGGCGGTGAATTCCGCCTCACCAAGGACAGTGCCGGTCGTGACCTGCTGGAGCCGATCGACTCCAAGGGCAATGTGCTGCTCGGTGATCACGGCAACCTTGACGCTGCTGACCACATCGAGACGCTCCGCACCCATCCGGTGCTCAGCTTCCTGTTCAACCAGCGCGGCGGCCTCGGGCCCGCCACGGTGATCGCTGAGTTCGATGGCAACGGCCAGCCGACCAACCTGCAGAGCATGAGCGCCAGTGAGCTCTACCTGGCCAGCTACGCCAAGAAGCCAGCCGGCGCCAGGCGTTGATCCATCCGCGCTCCGTTCATCACGGCGGAGCGCACTTTGATCATTGACAACCGAGCGCAACCGTACGGTAGGGAACGAATCATCCACGCACAATCACGCGCGAGGGAGGGCCCCAAATTCATGAGCAATCAAATCAAGTGAAGGAGATAAAAAGGGGGGGGTATACCCCCGAATACGAGAAACTCGCGCCTACTGCCTCGGAAATGTCGCAAAATCTGGAAATTCACTTCTCCGCTCACCTCAACGTCGGCTGATCTCCACCTGCAGTGACTGGGCTGCCTGAGGCGGCCACGAGGTGCAGCGGAATACCCGAGCGGGAGCGAGCGGTTTGAGCCGCCTGGCCGCCGTCTGGTGCTGGGCCGAGGCTGACGCGGGAACCCCGAGCAGGCGCGAGTGGGTGGAGCGGTAGGCGCTGGAGCAGCGACAACGTCAGCCTTGCTGACCGCTTCGCAGACATTGCTCTGCTGCGCTGCTTGCTGGCATTCACCGGCGCCGGCCAGCAGGGGGGAAGGGCAGCCAGCTGACGCCAGCCGCCCCCGGTGGGCCGTGATCAGGCCCGGAAGCCGAATTCCCGGCGATAGAGATCAGGGTGGTGGGCTTCGATCAGCTCCATCGCCAGGAAGGCCGGGAAGGGGACCAGGCCCGAGAGGGTGACCTCCTGGGAAGACAGCCCACGCCGGGGACGCCCCGCCAGAACCGCCGCTGGGCCTGGCTTTTCAAGCGGCTCGATCTGGCGCAGCTTCTGCTCGAGCAGCGCCCAGAGATATTTCGGGATGCCGGAGGGCCGAGGGCAGCGCCATACCTTGCAGGTGGTATCCCAGGGCCGGGATTCTTCCAGCAGCAGCCCGTGCTTGCCGGCTTTGCTGATCTCGATCATCAGCAGGTGCTCGCTCACCGCTTGGCCGGTGACGGCCTTCCAGGTGATGCCGCTCATCGTGGACGCATAGATCGTGAAGGGTGCCATGGCCGAACCAGGCGAAGGACCCCTCAGCCCTGCGCGGGGAGGGCAAGGGGCGCGTCAGCGCCTTGCACAGCCCTTGCCCCGCCGCGCACGCTGAGGAGGGCCGCCGCCTCCCCCGCTGGTGTCGCCCAGAGCCGTCGTGGAAAGGGGGCCCGAAGGCCCCCGGGCCTCAGATCACCGAGACGGTGCAGCCCCGGGTGCCCTGCAGCTTGCAGGCGATCGCGAAGGCCTTTTCGGCCGGCACGAAGCGGATCTTCTTGACCGGCTTGCCGCGCTTCCCGTAGAAGCGCTGCTCACAGGGGTGGGCGCCGCCCTTGATCCCATCGGGATAGAAGTGAACGATGACGCGGCGGATTTCGCAGCTGGGGGCAGAGGGTGTGGCCATGGCCTTGAGGTGAGGAACCCGACCTGACAGCGCGGCCCGCGCAGGGAAGGCAGGGGGCGCGTAGCGCCTCGCGTCAGCCCTTGCCGAACCGAGCAGGCCAGCGCAGCCTTCGGGTGCTTCTCACCGGGGCCGTGGCGTGACACCCCCCTCAGCGGTGCTGACCTACGCCGCGTTCGTCCACGGCTACAGCCGATCCGGGGCGGCGGTGATCGTCCCCTGCGGCCGGCGTCAGAGGTGCGGTACTTGCTCGGCCAGTTGCGGCGGGCCGATCCGCTGGCATTCAGTGCGTCGCTGTCACCTGGGGCTCCACCTGAGGTCGCGCCTGAGCTGGCCAGAACCAGACGACTTCTGCTAGTACAGGTGTTCTCTTTACTGATGTCGCCGTGGCTGCTTCCCCGCCCCGCTCCCGCGGCGCCCGGCCGTCGCCCAGCTCAGCGTCAGACGATGGCGGCTACGAGGAGTGGCCCTATCTCGATGAGGAGGTGCTGGTGGCAAGCCGCAGCAGCAAGGTCTGCCTTACCTGCCACTTCTTCCGTCACCACGCTGGGGTGAATTGCATTCCCCCACTCACCTGCCAACTGCACCAGGGTCTGCTGGCCCATGGGGAACACCTGACCCGTCGCTGCCAGGGCTGGACCAAAGACATGGTGCGCCAGCGGGGCTGGGCACCGGAAGTGGCATGACAGCTGCTGCCAGCCGGCGGCCACCGCTCACCCCCAAAGAGGGCTGGCTGATCCATGGCCGGCAGGTGCTGCGCTTTCGACCGACCCGCTGGGAGCGCACCTACCAACGGCTGGAGATCACCACCGGCGAGTTGCTGCCCGATCAGGAGATCCCGCTGCTGAAGTCACGCCGGGAGCTGAGCAGGGCTGAGGCCCTCAAGCTCTGGGCTGAGAAGCGCAAGGCGGGCTGGGCGCCCTGCAGCCCTCAGTGGTGATCGTCACCATCACCCAAATCGATCTACCCCCCACCAAGCTGAGCTCAGAACCGATGGCCACCTCCTTGCCGATCAGCAGCAGCCGTCAACCCCGGCGCTATCGCTTGGTGGACCATCACGGCCAACCCCACCTTGAGCTCGATGAGCACTTCGACTCGATCGAGGAGGCGTGGTCGTTCGCCATCCGCTGGTGGCAGCAGCAGCAACCCGCTGGCGCACCAGACACCCAGGTGGGGCTTGGTTTGGAGGTGAGCACCGAGAGCGGCGGCTGGCGCACCCTGCGCCAGCCGCAAGGCTGAACCCTGCAAAGGTGAGCCCATAGGCCACACCCGCCCTGGCACCCCCGTCCTCCACCGATCCTGCTCAGGCGTCGCCGCAGCCCACCGAGGTGCTGGCCGGATCGATCGAGCGCGTCACCTTCCACAACGCCGAGAACGGTTTTTGCGTGCTGCGCATCAAGGCCCGCGGCCAGCGTGACCTGGTGACGGTGGTGGGCCATGCCGCCGAGATCAGCGCCGGCGAATGGGTGACGGTGAGCGGCACCTGGGTGAACAGCCGCGAGCACGGCCAGCAGTTCAAGGCCTCCTTCCTCAGGGCCTCCGCCCCCACCACCGCCGAGGGGATCGAGAAGTATCTCGGCTCGGGGATGATCCGCGGCATCGGCCCGATCTACGCCAGCAAGCTCGTGGCGGTGTTCGGTGATCAGGTGTTCGAGGTGATCGAGCAGGCCCCGGAGCGGCTGCGGGAGGTGCCCGGAATCGGCCCGGTGCGGGGCCAGCGGATCAGCCAGGCCTGGGCCGATCAGAAGGTGGTGCGCGAGATCATGGTCTTCCTGCACAGCCATGGCGTCGGCACCGCCCGGGCCGTGCGGATCTTCAAGACGTACGGCAACGACGCCGTGCAGGTGATGGCGGAGAACCCGTACCGCCTGGCGCGCGATATCCGAGGTATCGGCTTCCGCACCGCTGATGCGATCGCCGCGCGGCTGGGCATCGAGCCCGAGGCCATGATCCGCCTGCGGGCCGGCATCAGCTATGCACTGCTGGAGGCCAGCGGTGATGGTCACTGCGGCCTGCCCAGTGCCGAGCTGCTCAAACTGGCCGGAGAGTTGCTAGCGGTGGAGCGGCCAAGCGGAGCACTCGATGAGAGCGGTGCCACCAGTCGGGTACCCCTTGAGGCGGGGCTGATCCAAAGCGCCCTGGATCTGGAGCTGAGCGAGGGCTCCGTGGTGGCCGACACCCTGGCCGGTGAGCCGGCGATCTTCCTGGCAAATCTGCACCGCGATGAGCGCCGCATCGCGGCGTCCCTCCAGGCGCTGGCGGTGGGCTGCCCGCCCTGGGGAAGCATTGAGGCCGCCAAAGCCATCCCCTGGGTCGAGCAACGCCTGGGCCTGGAGCTGGCCGCCAGCCAGAAGCTGGCGGTGGAGCAGGCCCTGGCGGCCAAGGTGCTGGTGATCACCGGCGGGCCCGGGGTGGGGAAGACCACCTTGATCAACGCCATCCTGCGCATCCTGGCGGCCAAGAAGCTGCGGATCCTGCTCTGCGCCCCCACCGGCCGGGCCGCCAAGCGGATGGGCGAAACCACCGGCCTTGAGGCCAAGACGATTCACCGGCTGCTGGAGTTCGATCCGGCCGCCTTTGGCTTCAAGCGAGGTGCTGAGCTGCCGCTGGAGGTGGATCTGCTGGTGGTGGATGAAACCTCGATGGTGGATGTGCCCTTGATGGCCTCCCTGCTTGAGGCCCTGCCACCAGAGGCTGCTCTGCTGCTGGTGGGCGATGTCGATCAGCTGCCCTCGGTGGGACCCGGCCAGGTGCTCGCTGATCTGATCAACAGCGGCGCCCTGCCGGTGGCCCGGCTCACGGAGGTGTTCCGCCAGGCGGCCTCCAGCCGGATCATCACCACCGCCCATGCCATCAACGCCGGCACCATCCCTGATCTGCGGCCGCCGCCGGCTGAGGCAACAACCGACTTCTACTTCCTTCCCGCCGAGACGCCCGAGCAGGCGGTGGCCTTGATCCTCAAGGTGGTGGGTGAACGCATCCCGGCCCGCTTCGGCCTCGATCCGATCGCCCAGGTGCAGGTGCTCTGCCCGATGGCGCGTGGTGGTTGCGGCTCAAGGTCGCTGAACATCGAGCTGCAGAACCTGCTCAACCCCGATCCCACTGAGCAGGTGGAGCGCTTCGGCTGGCGGTTCGCACCGGCCGACAAGGTGATGCAGGTTGCAAACGACTACGAGAAGGAGGTGTTCAACGGTGATGTGGGCACGGTGGAAACCATCGATGCCGATGCCAGCGAACTGACAGTGCGATTTGACGGCCGCGAGGTGACCTACGGCTGGGGCGAACTCGACAACCTGGTACCCGCCTATGCCTGCACGATCCATAAGAGCCAGGGCAGCGAATATCCCGCCGTGGTGATCCCCTTGCTCACCCAGCGCTACGCGATGCTGCAGCGCAACCTGGTGTATACCGGCATCACCAGAGGCAAGCAGCTGGTGGTTCTGGTGGGCCAGAAGAAGGCGTTGGCGATGGCGGTGAAGAACCACCTGGGCCGTAGGCGCTACACCAAGCTGGCGGAATGGCTCAGCTGAGCGGTTGCTTACAGATGATCGAGCCGCTCACGCCCACCATTTCCACCAGCGTCGGCTGACCGCTGGCTTGGCGTGGCAGCCATCGCAGAGCGGGACGTGGTGGGAATGGCCACAGCCACAGACCATCACCGTGCTGGCCTGCTCCAGCCGCAACTCCCGCGACACCCAGCCGCTGCCAAGGTGGGCGCCATCACAGAACCAGCCATGGCGACTGCGTCCACAGCGGCACAGCTGGTGCACGCCGGCTGGCAGCTCCAGGGGAATCGGACCCCCAGAAGGCGGAGCAGGTTCAGCCATGGCATTCGCAGCCACAGCCGGCGTGACAAGGCTCGCCGTTGGGGTGCCCCTTGGCGCAGGCGTCGCTGCAGAACAGTGAGGTGCCACTGCGGAAGGGTGTCTCCGGTTGCACCGTGCAGTTGCAGCCCGGGCAGGCGCACTTCAACGCGATTGGTCTCTCCAGGGTCGTGGTCATGGCCTCTCCTTGCTCAGGGCAGCTGAATCCACTCTGGAGCCGGTGGTGCTGCGGTGGATCGGCTTGCCGTACTGACAAGCAAGCAAGGCGGATCTATTAATGAATCAGAGGCCACGACCAGGGCAGCGCGAGCCGAGACCCTGCAACCGGCCAAAGGGCGCCCGACACGGGGCGCCCTTCCCATTGGGGACCTGTAAGGCCTTCCTACAGCAGCGCTGCGATGCAGGCCTCTTGCTTCTCGCCGAGAAGCTGTCTGGCTTCCCCGGCAGCGTCATGCCTGCTCAGGTGGCCAGGCCTAGCGTTCGGCCAATGCCGCCGGGTGGGCCATGGCCGTGGTGAACCGCTGCGCGGTGGGGATCTACCCCAGCCCGAAACTGCTCGACTGGGCCCGGCAGCTCGAGCTGGATGTGGATGTTGCCGGAGCCAGTGAGCCCTGCCTCTATCTGATCCCCGACTACGACACGCAAGAGGAGGCGGAGGAGATCCTCGAGGAGGTCTACGAAGCGATTTTCGAAGCCGAGCTCGATTACTGGCATCGCGACACCGCCACCTGGCCGGCGGAGCGCACCTATGCGGTGTTCCGTAAGTGGTTCGAGGTGCGCTTCTACCCCCTGATCCAGGACCTGGTTGGCGAGGAGATCACCGCCACTGAGGTGGATGAGGAGTTCATCGGTGAGCTGCGCACGGCGCTGGAGGGGCTGGAGCCGAGTCCTTGAGCCTGCGCCCCCTTGCCGCTCTGTTGCTGGCGGTGGCGATGGCCCCGATGGCGGGATCACCGGTGGCGGCGGCCGGCCCCGAGGTCCGCGCCACGGTGCTCTCGATCGGTGATGGCGACACGATCCGCGTGCAACAAGGTGGCAAGCGGATCACGATCCGGCTGGCCTGCATCGACGCCCCCGAGATGGCGCAGGCTCCCTACGGCGCCCAGTCCCGCGCTTATCTGCAAACGCGGCTGCGCATTGGTGCGCCGGTGACGCTGCGGCCGCAGGCGGTGGACCGCTACGGCCGCACCGTGGCGGAGGTGATTGGCGAGGTGAATCTGAACCTGGCGATGGTGGAGGACGGGCAGGCGTTTGCCTATCGGCAGTACCTGGGCCAGTGCAACGCCAATGAGTATCTCGATGCTGAGTACCGGGCCTCCCGCCACCGCTTTGGCGTCTGGCAGGTGCCTGGCGGCATCACCCGGCCTTGGGACTTCCGCCGAGCTCGGCGTTCGGGTGGAAGTAGTCGTGCGGTCAGTTCAGGTGTGGTCCCTGCTGGGACAGCCCCAGCTGCTATTGCAGGCCAGCGTTACCGCTGCAAGCAGATCGGCAGCTTTGCCAAGGCCCAGGAGTTGCTGCGCCAGGGCCACACCTACCTCGATGGCAATGGTGATGGGGTGGCCTGTGAGAGCCTGCGCTGAGAGGACGGACAACCGCACCTATTAGCTCTGGTCGTCATCGGTTTGCTCGTTACCTTCAAGCTTTGAACGCCACGCCCATGGCCCTCATCGGATCTGACCTGCTCGCCAAAGTCAAGGAGCTGGGTGATGCCTCCAAGTCCGATCTGGTGCGAGCCGCCGGTTATGTGAGCACCAAGAAGGACGGCAGCGAACGGCTGAATTTCACGGCGTTCTATGAGGCCCTGCTGGAAGCCAAGGGCGTCAGCCTGGGTGATGGCAACGGCAAAACGAAAGGGAAGGCTGGTCGCAGCTTGAGCTACGTGGCCACCGTCCAGGGCAACGGCAACCTCCTGATCGGTAAGGCCTACTCCGCGCTGTTGGATCTCAAACCCGGTGATGAGTTTGAGATCAAGCTGGGTCGCAAGCAGATCCGCCTGGTGCCAGCTGGCTCAACAGAAGAGGAGGAGTGAGCCTTCAAGCTGTTGGCCCTTCGAGCTGTCTTCAGCTCAGCTGCTCACACGACAGCAGAAAGCCGGTGACGTTGTCCGGCCACTTGGCCAGCACCAGCAGTTCCCGCGGGTCACGGGCAAAGCCTTTCTGGGAGAGGGCCGCGAATTCGGCCAGATTGTCGTGGGTGACCAGCGCCCCACTGACTTTGCTGGCCTCGATCGCAGCGAGGAATTCCTGACCTTGTTCCACAAGGCAGCGTTGGTAGGCCTCCTCGAAGCTCACCCCCTGCTCCTGCAGCCTTACGAAGGCATCCAGCTCCGGTGGGAGGTGATCCAGCCATAGGGGAAGGCTCCTAACCGGACCGATCGTGATGCCCTGGGTCTGGGTGTGGATCAACGCCACCGTTGCCTCCAACGACCAACTGGGTTGGGCGAGCAGCTTGCAGGCGGCGATCTGCAAATGCCATCGGTAGTCCTCAGCGAGGGCCTGGTGGGTCCGGGCGAGGTCAGCCATGGAACAGGGGATCACGACAAAGCCCGGTGACGAGGCCACCGGGCTCTGAAGGAGTTTGGTTGATGGGGGCGGAGTGGCTGACGCTGGCACCTGGGGCCAGGGTTCCAGTGGGACTTCCCCATTGGTCCGGGGCACCTGAGGCGAGGCCTTTAACGGTGCAGTGGACGGCGGCGGAGCACACACACAGCGGTGTCACGCGCCAGGGAAGCCAGAGATCCGATGAGAGTGTTGGAGCAGGGGCCGGATCGTCAGCGCGCTCCTGATGCCTGACCCGGGGGAGTGTCATCCATCTTTGGGCCTCCGAAACCGATGCAAGAACGATCGGACGGCCAGAGGGCAAGGGCAATAGGGGTTTATGCCTGAGGGGGTGGAGGGAGCGACAGATCTGCAGCCTTCAGCCAGCTCCGGGCATTCACCAGCCGTGCCGCTTCCTGGGCTGCCTCGATGCAACGGTGCGCACGGCGTTTGGCATCGTCCTGGCTCTGGGCGCGCATCAGGTAGCCCTCCATTGCTTCCGGCGTTTCGATCACGGCCAGCAGCCCCTGGGTCCGGTTGCCGATCGAGGGATCCGCCAGCAGGCGAGTGATCAGATTCAGCTCCCAGAGGAGCCGGCCTTGGGAGCCTGGCGCGAAAAGCTGTGCCTGTAGAACCCCCAGGCACCCCTGCTTGAAGGAATCGAGCTGGCCGGGCCGGAAGCGGCGGCTGTTGGGCAGCCCCTCCGCCTGGCCAGCCGGGAGCTGCGCCGGGGCTGGGCGATAGGCCTCAGGGCTGTGCTCGACGCTCCAGCTCAGCCCCGTGCCGGGCAGCCCCACGGTGGTGCGTGCCCCACCGGTGCGGGCGATAGGGATGTTGAACGACGCCCCGCGGCCACCCAGGGAGATCGAGCTGAGGCCGCTCTTGGCGAAGTTCAAGCGCAGGGGGCCGAAGCGGGCAGAGCGGCGGAAGCGGAAGGGCATGGGACCGCACCGGCTCTGGGGCCAAGGGGTAGGCAGATCCTGCCGCTTCATGCCCGGGCTGCAGTGATTCCTCTTTGAGATACCCCCAATTCGGCCGCGGCCCGTTCAAACTGCCCGAACTGGTCTCCCTGGCGTTCGTGTTCCCAGTGCTCGGCTGGTTCTTCGCATGAACGCAACGCTCATGCAGGTGAAGGGGTTCGACAGTGCCTTGCAGGCCCCGATGAACCGATGACCCCGCTGGAAGACATCAGAGTCCGAGCCGCGGTCAGTGTCTTGCTCGGAAAGAAAGCCCTGCTGGATAGCGGTCTCTTCGATTTCGAGGCTTTTGGGGTCGGAAGGATGCGTGTCATGGCAGAGCCCCCCTGCCAGTGGGGAGAGGAGCTGAGCGCATGACCGCCACGCCCTCACGTACCCGTCAAAAGCTCAAGCCCGGAGCCGTGGTGCGCTGTCGCACCCGCCGCTACCTGGTGGAGGACGTGCAGGCACCCCAGGAGCCGGGGGCAGACACAGTCGTTTCGATGGCCTGCATGGAGGACGACGCCATTGGCCAGCGGCTGACGGTGTTCCGTGAGCGGGAGATCGACTTCGAAGTGCTGGGGGAGAGCAGCTGGGAGGCGGTGGCCCAGCGGGGCTTCGACCAGCCCAACCAGTTCGCCGCCTACCTCAACACTCTCCGCTGGAACTGCGTCACTGCCACCGACGCCGAGCTGTTCCAGGCCCCGTACCGGGCTGGCATCGATGTGAAGGCCTACCAGCTGGAGCCACTGCGCAAGGCGCTGCAGATGCCCCGGGTGGGCCTGTTCATCGCCGATGACGTGGGCCTGGGCAAGACGATCGAAGCGGGCCTGATCCTGCGGGAGATGCTGCTGCGCCAACGCATCAAGCGGGTGGTGATCAGCTGCCCGCCTTCGGTGCTACGCCAGTGGCAGGAGGAGATGGCCAACCGCTTTGGCCTCGCCTTCACGGTGATGGACCGGGCCTACGTGGCCAAGGTGCGCCAGGAGCGGGGGTATGGCACCAACCCCTGGAGCACCCACAGCCGCTTCCTGATCTCCCATGCCCTGCTGCGGAACTCGGAGTACGCCGCGCCGCTGAGGGTGTGGCTGGAGCAGGGCAAGGGTGGGGAAGACCTGGCCCCTGTCCAGAGCCTGCTGATCCTTGATGAAGCCCACAACGCCGCGCCGGCCAGCAACACGCTTCGCTATGCCATCGATTCGGGGTTGACCCGCAGCCTGCGGGACCTGGCACCCCTGTTTGAGCACCGCATTTTTCTTTCGGCCACACCCCACAACGGCCACAGCAACAGCTTCACCGCCCTGCTGGAACTGCTCGATCCTGCCCGCTTCGTGCGCGGTGTGCCCTTCGAACCCAGTGATCTGGACACCGTGCTGGTGCGGCGCCTCAAGGATGATCTGCGCCGCATCGGCGAGGAGTTCCCCGAGCGGATCGTTGAGCCGCTCTCCGTACCCAAAGGCAGCCTGCCGGCGGATACCCCGGAACTGGAGCTTTCACGGCTGCTGCAGCAGTACCGCAAGCAGCGGGAGCAACGGCTGACCAAGGAAGGAGCCACCAAGCGGCAGCTCAATGCCGACCGGCTGGTGATCACCAACCTGCAGAAGCGGCTTCTCAGCTCGGTTGAAGCCTTTGCCCGCACACTCAAGGTGCACCGAAAGAGCTTGGATCAAAAGCAAGAGCAGCGCCGTGAAGCTTTGGCGGCATCGGGAGCTCAACTGGATCTGCTGCTCGGCGGTGCCGATAGCGACAGCGACCTGGCCGAACTCACGGAAGACGAACTGCTCAACCTGGAGGAAGCGCAAACCCGGGCGGCCCTGCGCCAGACCTTTGAGGCGGATCAGAGCGATCTGGACCTGCTGGAGCGGATGGGCGAGATCGCAGCGGCCAATCGATCCCTACCCGATCCCCGCATCCAGCTGCTGGAGACGTTTCTGCGCACCCACCTCTGTCCCGATCTAGGGGAGGCCAAGGCGGCGTGGCAGCCCACCCGGCTGCTGATCTTCACCGACTACGTCGACACCAAGCGCTACCTGGAGCGGCAGCTGCGCGACCTGCTCGGCGATGACGATGCCGATCGCCGCATCGCCTCCTTCACCGGCGGCATGAGTGAAGACAACCGCGAGCGATTGAAGGCCCAGTTCAATGCCGACCCCGATCAGGAACCCCTGCGGATCCTGATCGCCACCGACGCCGCCAGAGAGGGGGTGAACCTGCAGAACCACTGCAAGCACCTGATCCATTTCGACATCCCCTGGAACCCCAGCAAGCTGGAACAACGCAACGGCCGCATCGACCGCAAGCTGCAGCGCGCTCCCCAGGTGTGGTGTCACTACTTCGTGCTGGAAGACCGGCCTGAGGACCGGGTGATGGATGTCCTGGTGAAGAAAACAGAGGTGATCCGTCAGGAGCTGGGATCCCTTTCACCACTGGTGCAGCGCCAGGTGGATGAAGTGCTTGAAGGCGGCATCGACACCGACGACACCGAGGCGGTGCAACAGCAGCTGCTGGCGATGGATTCAGCCAGCACCGATCGCGGCGCGATGCTCAACCGCGCCCGTGAGGAGCTGGAAGCGACCCGACGGGTGGAGAAGCTTGAGCAGCAACAGGATGAGTTGCGCCAGCTGCTGGCCAAATCCCACGACTGGCTGGGATTCGACGATGAGCCCTTCCGCGATGCCCTCAACTGCTCGCTCGATCTGTTGGGCGTGAGTGGCCTGGTGAAGGGCAGCGACGACAAGGGGCAGCCCTGCTGGCGCATGGATCACCCCGAGGCTTTGGTGACCGACAGCAACGACCGCAGCTGGGAGCACACCCTCGACAGCCTGCGGGGCGTGTGGGATCGCAAGACACCGCTCTGGCAGTGGCGCCAGGAGCACCCGGTACGGCCGGTGATCTTCTCGGATCCCGGCCGGCTCAATGCCGAGGCTGTGCACCTGCACCTGGAGCACCGCTTGGTGCAGCGGTTGCTGAGTCGCTTCCTGAGTCAGGGGTTCCTGCACCACGAATTGAGTCGGGCCTGCGTACTGGCCAGCACGGATCCGCAGCCGAAGGTGTTGGTGCTGGGGCGGCTGTCGCTGTTTGGCCAGGGGGCCACACGGCTTCACGATCAGCTGATCAGCGTGATCGCCGACTGGCATCCCGGTGCTGACCGCGCTTCTGTGCTGAAGCCACTGGCGGGTGCTCAGCAACAGCAGGCCTGGGCCGTCCTCACCAAGGCGATGGAGGCTGGAAACGCAGAGGCGATCTCGGCTGCCATCCGCAGCCAGCTACAGACCGAAGCCCCAGCCGATGTCGCGGCCCTCAAACCCGCGTTGGATGCGGCAGCCGAACAAGCCCAGGCCACCGCGGCTGAACTGCTCAAGCAGCGGGGTGCCACCGAGGCCGATGCACTCAAGGAGGTGCTCCGGGCCCAGCGCAAACGTATCAATGCCACCGTGAGACAGCGCAACCGGGATCTGGCCAAGCTCGATCGCCAGGCCGCGGCAGCCGATCCCACCGCACTGATCCCAGGCCTGGAAGAGCAGCTGGAAGTTCCTGCCCTGGATCTGCAGAAGCTCTCCAGCCAGGAGCGGAAACAACTCGCGGCTGATCAGAAGCACTGGCAACGGCGCCTGGAGAGGATCGAAACAGAGCTGGCCACCGAACCGAAACGGATTCAGGAGAGCTACAGGGTGATCACCCACCGGCTGGAGCCGGCGGGGCTCGTGTACCTCTGGCCCATCAGCGGATAACAATGGCCAAACGAGGTGTCCAACGCGATCCAGAGCTCCTGGCCCACCAGGAGTGGCTGGGCTACCTGCAGCCGGTGGGCCTGGTGGTGGCGCCTGCGGCGATGCAGGACGCCGGCTGGGTGGTAACCCGCAGTGGCAGCGAGCTGATCGAGCGGCAGGAGCGATACCGGGAATCGCTTGAAGCCCTTGGTCCTGATGAAGATGCTGATGCGGAAGATCGGGAGCTGGGTTTCTCCAGCATCGAGACCTTGTTGGTGGATCACCTGGGCTGGAGTGGCGACCAGGTCCAGAGCAGCCCGAACCTGATCGAGGGCTTCACCAGGGAACTGCCTGAACTCGGCGAAACCTTGCAACCTTCAGCCGTGGTGCCTGCTGCGATCGGCGATGGCACGCAGCTGCTCGTCCAGGAATTGCCGTTGCTCACGCCACTGGATCAGAAGGTCACCGGAGGCGAGCACCTCTGGCGGGCCAGCGCCCAGGAGCGCTTTGAGCGGCTGCTGCGCGAAACAGGCGTGGAGGCGGGGCTGCTGTTCAACGGCAGCCAGCTGCGGCTGGTGGTGGCCCCGAAGGGCGAAAGCTCTGGGCACATCACCTTCTCGCTCAAGGATCTCGCCGAGGTGAGCGGCCGGCTGATGTTCTCGGGCCTGGATCTGCTGCTGGGCCAGAGCCATGTGTTCCTCGATCCAGACGGCTACCGGCTCGCTGATGTGCTGAGGAAGAGCCGCAGCTTCCAAGCGGTGGTGAGCAATGCCCTGGCGGATCAGGTGCTCGCGGCGCTGTGGGAGTTGCTGCGCGGCTTCCAACAGGCCGATGAACTCACCCAGCGCCAGGGCGGCCTGCTGCTGGGGAATCTGGCCGAGGACGATCCAAAGCAGCTCTATGGCGGCCTGATCACGGTGCTGATGCGGCTGGTGTTTCTCCTCTACGCAGAAGACAACGCCTTGTTGCCAAAGGATGCGGTGTATGAGCAGAACTACAAAGTGAGCGGTGTCTTCGAGCGGCTGGAGCAGGACGCCGCCGAGTTTCCCGACACTTTGGAACAGCGCTACGGCGCCTGGGCCGGCCTGATGAGCCTGTGCCGGCTGGTGTTCGATGGCGGCGGCGCCACCGTGGATTACCTGCCGGCCCGCAAAGGGCAGCTGTTTGATCCGGCGGTCTACCCCTGGCTGGAAACCCCCTGGATCAGCGATGGGGTGGTGCACGAGGTGCTTTCCAACCTGCTGGTGGTGAAGGGTGAGCGCATCAGTTACCGGGCGCTGGATGTGGAGCAGATCGGCTCGGTGTACGAGGGGATCATGGGCTATGCGGTGCGTCGCATCCCCGGCCGCTGCATCGGCCTTAAGAGCAAGCCCCAGGGGGCCAAGAAACAGCTCACCACGGCGGTGGATCTCGATGCCTTGCTGACACTGCCTGGCGAGAAGCGCAAGGCGTGGTTGGAAGAAGAAGCGGCCACCACCCTGCCGCCCAAATCTGCCAATGCGCTGAAGGCCGCCGCCAGCGAAGCCGAGCTGCTGGAGGCCCTTGCCCCGCGGATCAACCGCGAGCTGTTCGATGGGCCCCAGGCTGCGGGCAGCCTGGTGTTCCAGCCCACCGAGGAACGGCGCCGCAGCGGCAGCCATTACACGCCCCGATCGCTGACGCGGCCGATCGTGGAGGAGGCGCTGCGGCCCTGGCTGGAACGCTGCGGCGGCAAACCCACCGTGGCCCAGATCCTGGCGTTGAAGATCTGCGATCCAGCCATGGGCTCCGGTGCCTTCCTGGTGGAGTGCTGCCGCTTCCTGGCCGAACTGCTGGAGCTGGCCTGGGCCCGGGAAAGGCTGCCCGACGCCCTCCAGCCCGGTGGCTCCGCCCATGGGGAAGAGCCGCTGATCTATGCCCGCCGGCTGATCGCCCAGAGCTGTCTCTATGGCGTGGACAAGAACCCATTTGCTGTGAACCTGGCCCGCCTCAGCCTCTGGCTGGTGAGCCTGAGCAAAGATGCACCCTTCACGTTTGTAGACCACGCCCTCAAGTGCGGCGATTCGCTGGTGGGCATGGAGCGCAGCGAGATCGAAACGGCACTGAAGGGCGCCAGCATGCAGCGCGAACTGCAGATCACCTTGCTCGATCAGGTGCGGCAGCAGGAGGCCAGGAGCTTCGCGCTGTTCCATGCCGACAGCCGTAACGATGCTGACGACGCCCAGAAGCGCCAGGCCCTGGAGGCCCTGAACGCCAGCACCGCCTACCTACGCACAGTGGGTGATCTGCTGGTGGCGGCGTTCTTCAACGGCAGGAAGCCGAAGGATCGCGAAGAGCTGAAGCAGCTCTTTCTGGCGGCCACGCTGCAGCACAGCTCAGCGGCAGAGCTGGAGAACGAGCTAGCCGAGCCGCTAGAGCGGTTGCGCTGTGGCGAGAAGGGCATTCAGCCGCTGCACTGGCAGCTGGCATTCCCGGATGTGTTCGGGCGAGAAGAGCCGGGCTTTGATATTTTCGTGGGCAACCCTCCTTACCTCGGAGGTGCAAAGATATGGCCTGTACTAGGCGACTCTTATCCCGATTGGCTAAGGGCTACTCATCCCAACTCTACTGGGAAAGCAGTAGATTTAATTGCACATTTCTTCCGAAGATCATTCACTCTGCTGCTGGAGGAGGGGTCGATTGGCTTTGTTTCTACAAATACAGTTTTTCAGGGAGATACCAGGCAAGCGGGCCTAAAACAGATTCTGCATGGCGGCGGAAGAATCTACTCGGCAATCCGAAGAATACCTTGGAGAGGAGATGCTGCCGTGGTTGCATGTGCCATTTGCCTTGCCAAGGGTGGAGCAAGATCAATTTGCCGCCTAGACGAGCAAGTGGTATCCGGCATAAATTCATTTTTGCTGCCTACAGAAGTCGATCAAGATCCAGAACCGCTCGGCTCCAACAAAGATAAGTGCTTCAGAGGCGCAGATGTCTATGGAGCTGGGTTTGTTTTTGAACTCGATTCACCATCGCCTGAAGGGTCCTTGGGCGAAATCGAGCAAATTCTTTTAGAGTCTCCTGCAGAGAAGGAGGTTATCCATGATTTCATTGGAGGCAAAGAAATAACCACCCACCCTCAGATGCTTCCGCACAGAAAAGTTATTGATTTCACGGGCTTGAGCCTTGAGCAGGCAAAGGCTTATCCAACGGTTTTTCGCTTGGTTGAACAAAGAGTGAAGCCTGGTAGATCAAAGCTTGGTGGATACTCCGTCGCAGACAGCAGGAGAGAGAAGTGGTGGCTTTTTGGCACTCAAACCCCGGCGCTTAATCATGCCAAGAATAGCGTGGAAAAGGTATGCGCAATATCGCAGACATCTAAATACAGCTGCTTTGGCATTCTTCCGGCAGAGTATGTATTTAGTCACAAAGTTGTCGTAGTTTGCAGTGACAACATCTACTCGACTTTCGCTATTTTATCTTCGTCGTGCCACTCATTTTGGTGCGCGCTCACGGGCTCAACACTGGAAGACAGGCCCGTTTACTCAACTGTCGATTGCTATGAGGCTTTCCCGTTTCCTGAAGCAGCAGTAAATGGCGGAAGTAATCCAGAGAATTCAGACTGCAAGCTTGAAGATTTAGACAGGATTGGTCGTCAATACGATGTGCTACGCCAAAGTTGCACGACCGTCTTCAGCGAAGGCTTGACAAATACATACAATCGCTTCCACGATCCCGCCGAAACAAGCCCCAAACATTTGAGCCTACGCCGCCTCCATAGCGTGATGGATCAGATGGTTTTGGCCGCCTACGGTTGGAGCGATGTAACTACCGCCTACGGCTTCGGGCTTGACTACCTCGATCTCGAAGACGACAACCAGCTCCCCTATCAGCTGCAGGAGCGCATCGACAGCGGCGAGTTGTTCTTCAGGGACGCATGCGATGCCCTTGACTTCCAGCGGCACCTGCAGGCCTGTGGTGCCATCAGCGGCCGAAGCAATCTGCCTTGGCGCTACCGGTGGCCAGAAGCCGTGCGTGACGACGTCCTCGCCCGCCTGCTCGCCCTCAACGCCGAGCGCTACGCCGAGGAGGTGGCGATGGGGTTGCACAGCAAAGGGGGCAAGAAGACTGCCAAGACAAAGTCCAAAGCGCCACCAAATGCCGTCCCAGTCGCTTCTGGCTCATTCCAACTCATTAGTGAACCCGTCCAGATCGGGCTGTGGTCATGAAAAAGCTTGACGGCAAGGTCTCCAGCATCCGTGAACTGCTCTTCGGCGCTCGCTTCGGGATTGACTACTACCAGCGGGAATACCGCTGGGAACGCCGGCAGGTGGAGGAGTTGATTGACGATCTCACCAGCCAGTTTCTCGAAGACCACGACCCTTCTCACTCTCGCGCCAAGGTGCGCGACTACAGGCATTACTTCCTCGGTGCAGTGATCACCAGCGAGAAGGAAGGACGCAGATTCCTGATCGACGGGCAACAGCGCCTCACCACCCTGACGCTCCTGCTGATCTTTCTTCTACGCTCCCTACCCATTGGCGAAGATCAGGCCAACATCCGCCCCCTCATCTATGCGGAGAAGTACGGCACCAAAGCTTTCACCATCGATGTAGAGGAGCGCGAAGCCCTGCTCCATGCCCTGCTCAACAACGAGCCATTTGAAACCAGCGCGGCCAGTGATGCAGTGCGCACCATGCTGGCCCGCTATGCCGACATAGAGGCCCTCTTTCCTGCCGATCTTCTCAGCCATTCACTGCCATATTTCGTAGATTGGTTGATCGACAATGTGCAGCTAGTGGAGATCACCGCCTACAGCGATGAGGCGGCCTACACCATCTTTGAAACCATGAATGATCGGGGGCTGCGCCTTACCCCGGCCGAGATGCTCAAAGGATTCCTGCTGGCTAACATCCCCACCGAAAGTCAGCGCAACCATTGCAGCGATGTCTGGAAGCAGCTGGAGCAGCAGCTGGTGGGGATTGACAAGGAGGCCCAGGCCGACTGCATCAAGGCGTGGCTTCGGGCCCAGCATGCCGTCAGCATCCGTGAGCGCCGGGCCCAGGCTGCCAGTCAGGATTTTGAATTGATCGCCAGCGAATTCCACCGCTGGGTAAAAGACCATACCGAACTGCTGGGCCTGGGCAACGAAGCCGGCTTTGTGGCCTTCATCCAGCGCGAGTACGCCTTCTTCACCGGCATCTACCGGAAAATCCGACTGGCCAGTGAACAGCTCGTGCCAGGGCTGGAGGCCATCTACTTCAACCACAGCAACGGCTTTACCCTGCAGTTGCCTCTGATGCTGAGTGCCCTCAGCCTCGACGATCCACCGGGGCTGGTGGAGGCCAAGCTCCGCCTGGTGGCGAACTACGTGGACATTTCGATCCACCGCCGGATCTGGAGCTACTGGGCGATTGATTACTCCACCAACTACTACCGGGTGTTCACCCTGCTGCGGGACAAGTTGCGCCGGCGTTCACTCCCGGAATTGCAACGGGCTCTGATCGATGACCTGGCTCCCCTTCCAGGCTTTGATGCCTCGGCCCCCTGGGGCCTTACCCGTGGTCGCATGAACCGCCCCCAGGTGAAGCGCTTCCTCGCCCGCCTCACCCATCACCTTGAGCGCGAATCGGGCCAACTCGGCCGCTACGTCGACTACGTCACAGCCAGCGGTAAACAGGCCTATGAGGTGGAGCACATCTGGGCAGAGCAGAGCTGGTCAGAAGATCGTCCCGGCATACGTACTTGGTATCCCCAGGAAGAGAACTTCCGGGAAGCCCGCAACCGTATTGGGGCTTTGCTGCTGATCCCCAAATCCATTAACGCCAGTTATGGCGACCGCCCCTATGAGGAGAAGCGCAGCCAGTACGTAACTCAGAACGCCCTTGCCCAGACCTTCTGCGAGCAGGCCTACCTGAACAACCCCGCGTTCAAGGCTTTCCTCGAACGCAGTGGCTTAGCTTTCCAATCCGAACGGGAGTACACCCCGGAGGTGTTGGAACGCCGTAACAAGCTCTATGCCGAGCTTGCTGGCCGAATCTGGAGCTTGGATCGGATACTGGCAGAAAATACTGGAGGCGTGAGCTGAGATGGCCACCTCCGCCGAAATCCGCTCCCAGCTCGTCGCGGCCCTGCACAGTGATCTGATTGGACCACGCTGGGACGATGTTGCCCGTCGCCATGAACAACTGCCCCAGCCGCCCTCGGTCTGGTTCACCACCGGCTTCCTGGTGCCCCATGTGTTCCAGCAGGAAGCGGGCCGCGCCACAACAGACGAGCAACTCTCCTTTTCTGATCTCGCTGGCGAAGAACCCAGCAGCGACGCTACCCATCGCCTGGAGAAGCAGGAAAAGGACGATGACGCCAATGATGCCCTTGATCAGGCCAACACCCGACGCAGCTGGTTTACCTCGTCCTGCGGCCTGAGCTTCATCCTGGAGCGTGGCTCCACCATCGAGGCCACTGTCTCCTGGGGGGATTACACAGCCCCGGCCGATGGCGACGACGAGAAGCTCTGGCTGCGCACCCCTCAGCGCCACAGCGTGACGCTCACGATTGCCGGCGAGGGCACCAGCACAGACATCCCATTGGAGACCAACCCTCAGGGTCTCTGCCTGCGCTGGATCGCCAGGCCAGCACCCAGCAAGCTCGGCTATCGCAGTGATCAGCTGTCGGTGTCGCTCTTTCTGCTCAACAAGCGGGAGCCGCCCAAGACCAACCAGATCCGTCACCGCGATCCGGTTTCTGCCTTCCAGGTGGAGCTGAGCCTCCAGTGCCCCCAGGGCTTCCCACCGCGTCGCGATGCCCTGCAGCAGGCGGCCAAGGATCCTGACGAACGCTTGGCGGCTCTCCAATACCGGCGCGACTACTGCTTTGCGGGCGGCCACAACGTGGCCGTGATCGCCTCAGACATCCCTAACGACAACCCGGCCCGCTGCCACACGCTCACCACCACCTGGCTACCTACGGCCCGTGTGTTCCGAACCCTTCCCGAACCACCTCCCGGCACCAACGTGCCAATGGGCATGGAGGCCTTGGCAGATCTGGCCCGCAGCGAACGCATCGGCCAGCAGTTGATGCCGATGGTGACGGCCTACCGGGGCTGGATCACCCAGCAACCAACACACCCCATCAGCGACAACGATCAGAACGAAACCGCCAAGCAGCTCCGGGCCCAGGCGGAAGCCTGCGCCACGCGCATCGAAAACGGCATCAAGCTGCTCGCCGATCCCCTGGTGCGCGAGGCCTTCCGCACCATGAACCTGGTGATGGCCCGCGCCAGCCGGCAGCGCAGTGCCTTCAGCGCCAAGGTGCCGCCCGATCAGATCGGCATCGTTCCGAATACCCGCGCCCCGAAGTGGCGCTTCTTCCAGCTGGCCTTTGTGCTGATGAATCTGCCGGGCCTGGCGGCTCCCGAGACCCCCGAAGGCCGGCTGGATCGTGAGGCCGTGGAGCTGTTGTTCTTCCCCACCGGTGGCGGCAAGACGGAGGCCTACCTGGGCCTGGCGGCCTTCCTCCTGGTGCACCGTCGCCTGCAGAACCCTGGGATCGAATCCGCCGGCATCACGGTGCTGATGCGCTACACCCTGCGGCTGCTCACCCTGGATCAGCTCGGCCGCGCCGCCACCTTGATCTGCGCCCTGGAGCTGGAGCGCCTGGAGCGAATCGAGAAGAGCGACCCCTACCTGCTGGGTGAATGGCCCTTCGAGATCGGCATGTGGGTCGGCAAGGCCGCCACCCCCAACAAGCTCGGCGGACCGGGCGACAGCGACCAACAGTCCACCCACGCCGTGCTCACCAAGTGGAAGGCCGGCAAGCGCGATCGGCCGATCCCGATCGAAACCTGCCCCTGGTGCAATCGCCCCCTTCAGCCGGAAGGCTTTCACCTGTTGCCCCCGAGGAATCCCGATCGACTGGAGATCTACTGCCGCGAACCCCGCTCTCCTGAGGCCAAGCAAGACTTCGCCCATATGGGGCCATGCCCCTTCCACAAGGGCACACCATTGCCAGTGCTGGCGGTGGACGAGCAGATCTACCGCCGCTTGCCGTGCTTCCTGATCGCCACGATCGACAAGTTCGCCGCCCTTCCCTGGGTCGGCAAAACCTCCTCGCTGTTCGGCAACGTCAGCACATATCAGTTGCCCACGGGGAGTGCACCTGCGGGCTTCTGGGGGCCGGCGGAAAAGGGCACGGGTGGCTTGAAGATTCCCCACGGCCGTCTGCTGCCGCCGGAACTCGTCATCCAGGACGAACTACACCTGATCAGTGGCCCCCTCGGCACCCTCGCTGGCCTCTATGAAACGGTGATCGAGGGGCTGATGCGGCCGGAAGCCTCTTCACTGCCCCCCAAGATCATTGCCTCCACCGCCACCGTGCGCCGGGCCGAAGCTCAGATCAAGGCCCTGTTCGCCCGCAGCCAGGTGCGGATCTTTCCGCCGCCGGGCCCGGAGCGAGATGACAATTTCTTCTCCCGCACCATCCCCGATCCCGATCAGGCTCGACTCTACGTGGGCCTCTCAGCCCCGGGCCGCAACCTCAAGGGCGTGCTGCTGCGCTCCTACCTGGGCCTGATGGCTGCAGCCCAGAAGGCCTGGAACGACAACAAGTCCATGGGCGCCAACAACCCGGCAGATCCCTACATGACCCTGCTGGGCTACTTCTCCAACCTCAAGGAGCTGGGCGTAACCCGCAGCATCCTGGAAGACGAACTCGGCGCCCAGTTGGACCAGTTCGCCAGAAACCGCGCCCTCGCCATGGAGGGTTTCGAGAACCCCTTCGCCAGCCGCAAACGGCCCAACGAACCAGAGGAGCTCACATCCCGCGTGAACACGGCCAAGATCAGCAGCACCAAAGACCGTCTTTCCAAGCCCTACGTAGACAAGGACCACCTCGACGTGGCCCTGGCCACCAACATGATTTCGGTGGGTCTCGACATCTCCCGCCTCGGGTTGATGGTGGTGCTCAACCAGCCCAAGACCGCCGCCGAGTACATCCAGGCAACCAGCCGCGTCGGCCGGCAGCTGAGCGACAACCCGCAGCAGAACAAGCCAGGGCTGGTGCTCGTCCTGCTCAACCCCAACCGCCCGCGGGATCGCTCCCATTTCGAGCTGTTCCCCTACTGGCACCAGACCTTCTATCGCCATGTGGAGGCCACCAGCTGCACGCCCTTCGCCAGCCGGGCTCTCGACAGGGGCCTGCCGGGGGTGGTGGTGGCGATGGCCCGCCATGGCGATCCAGCCCTGGCTGGGGCTAAGGGCGCCATGGCAGCGGATGCCCTGCAACGCATCAAGGCCCAGATCGCCACGGCGCTGCAGGAGCGTTGCATTGCCACAGGTGCAGCTGACGACAGCCTCGACGAACACCTCCCCACCGACGTGCGTGATCACGTGATCGATCTGCTCGAAGCTTGGTGGAAGCTCACCCAGGAGCCGGAGGCCAAGCTGCAGTACTGGACCCATGAGGAAAAGGGGGCCGGGGCTGGCTTCCTTCACACCGCACTCGATACCGACCCGATCTACCAAGCCGAGGGCTACAAGCAGTTCACCACCAACTGGAGCCTGCGCGATGTGGAGCCCTCCGCCCCGATCCGGATGGTGAACTTCAAGGAAGAAATCACCACCGAAGACTGAACCCGAAAGTCAACACCTCCATGCCCACCTCCACCCGCCGCAAAGCTGCTCCCCCGCCACTCGGCGAGGCGCGTCAGAGCCAGGTGCTCCAGCTCTACGGGCCCGGGGCGATGGTCGATCTGCCCGACTACTCCCTGTTGATCGGGGGGTTGGATTTCTGGAACGACCGTGGCTGCGATCTGATCCATGAGCCGCGGCTGCTGCAGTTGGTGCGGCAGGCCACGGGGGTGGCCCGGGTCGACCTACGCACGCCGCCCAAGGAGGTGGATCCACTTAAGAACATCAGTGGTTCGATCAAGGCGCTGCGCTTTCCGGAGTGGTCGGTGGCCCAGAAGGTCAGCGAGCGGATGGCCTTTGGGATTCCCTGCCGGGCCAGGCCCCTGGTGCACTTCAACGACGGCTGCATCTCCGACTGGCGCACCTATCAAGACGACGAAGGCAAGCACTCGCTGGTACCCGTTCGCTTCGTGATGGCTTGCCCACACGGCCACCTCAGCGACATCCGCTGGCGCGACTTCTGCTTTCGCCAGTTCGGTTGCAAAAACACCGAGCGCCTGTATCTGCTTGAGGCCGGCACCGGCAACGACTTCACCCAGATCTATGTGCAGTCGGAAGGCGGCACGACCCGCAAGCTCGCCGATGCCCTGGTCACGGAAATGAGCCCTCTGGGGCTCTGCCAGGGGCACACGCCCTGGCTGGGCCGCAACACCCGTGACCCCGAAAAGTGCAAGACCGATGGTGAGCCCACAAAGAATCGCCTGCTAGTGCGTTCGGCCACCAACGCTTACTTCACTGAGACGATCTCGGTGATCTCCCTGCCGGAGGAAGCGAACTCCCTGGCCAAGCGCGTCACCGAACTCAAAGACGACCTTGCCTTGATTGAGGCGGAAGAGGATGTATCCGCAGCCCTCAAGTTCAACCCCAGGCTGAAGAGCGCCTTCGCCGGAGTGGAACCGTCCGTCCTGTGGCAGGTGATTGAGGCCCAGCGGGGCGGCAGCACCGGGCAGGTCGCCCAACCCAAGGATGAGGAGCTGGCCCTGCTGATCGGTCCGATGGATGGGGTCTCCAGCTCAGCAGAGGGGAGCCTGTTCGAGGCGGATGTTTGGCAGCCACCCTGCCCTCCAGGCTGGTTCAGCAAAGCCATCAAGCGGGTGTTGCTCTTGCACCGCCTGAGGGAGGTGCAGGCTCTGGTGGGGTTCACCCGCTTCACGGCCCGTACCAGCAGCCTGGGCGGCCTTCCGATCGACACCACCAAGGTGAACCGCCGGGCACCGCTGGCCAACGATCTTCGCTGGGTGCCTGCCAGTGAAAACAAGGGGGAAGGGATCTTCATCGAATTCGATCCCGCCACGATCCGCGCCTGGGCCGCCAGTGATCCGGTGGCGATGCGGGCCGGACAGTTCACCAAGGCCTTCGAGAACGAATGGCTCGCGTCACGTGGTCTCGACGAAGCCCAGTTCCCCTTCCCTGGAGCCCCTTACCTTCTGCTCCACAGCCTCAGCCACCTGCTGATCACTGAGATGGCTCTGGAGTGTGGCTACGGCGCCAGCTCGATCCGCGAGCGCATCTACGCCAACAGCGAGATCGGCTACGGCATCTTGCTGTTCACCAGCAGCTCCGGGTCAGAGGGCACCCTTGGCGGCCTGGTGGGAGCCGGCAAGAGGATCGTGGCCTACTTGGAGAAGGCGTTCGAGCGCGGTCAGCTCTGCAGCAATGATCCCTTCTGCTCCGAGCACGACCCCAACCACCCCTTCGACATCCGCCCCACCCATGGCGCCGCTTGCCATGGCTGTGAATTGATCGCCGAAACCTCCTGCGAGATCCGCAATGAGTTCCTCGATCGAGCACTGGTGAGCCCCACAGTTTCGGCCAACCCCGAAATCGGTGATCCATCCTTCTGGGAGTTCATCAACGCATGAGCCTCACGCTGCCAGCTCAGACACTGCGGGCAGTTGCTACCGATCTCCGCCGTCTGAACTACACGCCCACCAGTTGGCAGGGCTTGCTCTCCACTCACAGCGAAGCCATCCGCCTTCAGCTCGAGCCACTGCTGGTGGAGATGGTGCGAGAGGGGGCCCATCCCCGCCTCATGGCGTTGTTGCTGGATCGCCTCGCCGATACCCAGGACGCTCTCCAGAGGGAACGAAACGCCTGGAGCTTTGTCTGGTCGGGCCCGGATCCGCTCCATGCCAAAACGGCCGACACGTTTGCCACGGTGGCTCAACTCATCAGCGAAGCCCGCTGCAGCTTGCTGATCGCCACCTACAACATCGGCCTCAGCAGCGAGTTTCGCGCGTTGTTCGCCTCCATTGCCGATCGCTTGGCCCATGGTCAGCTGAACCGTGTCGACCTGTTCTTCCACCCCAAGCAGATTGAGGATCGCCTTGGTGCTGACCCCCTGGCGACGATCTCAACATGGTTCAACCGGGAAGTCTGGCCTTGGCCAGCCAAACCCCATGCCTATGTGGACCGACGGCTGATCTCAGGATCGGCTGAGCGTTGTTACCAGCACGCCAAAATTGTCATTGCTGATGCAACAACACCTGATGCCAAAGCCCTTGTGACCAGCGCCAACTTCAGTGAAACGGCGCAGCGTCATAACTTTGAGGCTGGATGGCTGACAAAATCCGCCCCAAGGGTGCAGGAGATTCAGAAGCAATTCTCCATGGCCGTTGACCAAGGCCTTTTCTTGCCTCTTGAAATTGCCGCCTGAGGAGAGGCTTTGGGGTAATAATATAATCAGGCAAGGTTGCTTGAATGGCAATAGATCTACTGATCTCAAGCAATAGAGCAATACCCTGAATCCCGAGATGATGGCCCCTCTGGACAGATCAGATCTGCCGCCTGCCGCGCCTCGCTGAGCACCTGGAACAGCACCTTGGGCGTTTCCTTGAGCAGCTCGATCCAGTGGCCCAGATAGGCGGCATGGCTCTCGATCTCGCTGCCGATCTCCAGCCGATCACCCAGCAGCACCGCCCCCAACTCGGCGACCAGCTCCTCACGGGCATAGCGCGCCTTCCCGTAGGCACCGCCCAGATCACGCTTCAGGCGGGACTCATGGCCGGTGGAGTGGATCTGCTCATGGGCCCAGGTGGCGCAGAACGCTGCAGGCGAATGGAAGCTGGCGCGATCTGGAAGCTGGATCCGATCGATGCCCGGCAGATAACAAGCGCGATCCCCCCCAAAGCTGACCGGCACCGGCCAGGCACCCAGCATGGCCTCGGCCGCCTCCAGGCGCTGGGGCTCTGGCTTGGCCTCAACGCCTTCTGCTGCTTTGCGCCCTTCAATCAGGCCGGCGAGGGCTTCGCCCTCGAGATCGGCGGCATTGAAGACCGCCACCGGCCGGTATCTGGCCCAGCTGCGCAGGGTGACTTCACCGCCTTCTCCGGGCTCCTCTCGGCTGTGGAGCTGGGGCCGCAGGATGTGAACCGCCTTGCTGCCCTTGCGGGGGAAGATGCCGAGCTTCCTGGCCTCGGCAAAGCCGCACCAGAACGGGGTGGCGGATCCCCGGATGTGCATGCCGAGGGTGAGCAGGATCGGATTGGCGCCGCGGTAGCGATGGCCTGAGATCAGATTGACGTGGTGGCCGCCACCGCTGCTATCCCAGGGCCGCCGCCAGGGGGCGGAGCCGGCCTCCAGCAGCTCGATCAAGGAGGCGACGATCTTCTCCTCGGCCGTGGGGCCAGCGAAGGTTTTGCGAGAGCGGGACTTGGACGCGGCCATGAAAGGCAAGGCGCGGGACGCCCGAGTGGTGCCCCGCGACGGCAAGGGCGGCGACGGCGCCTGTCGCCGAGCCGCTTGCGTCAGCCCTTGCCCGTGGGGCGACCATGAGGAAGCCCGCGCGACCCATCCCCAGGGGGGTCAGTCCCGCAGCAGATCGCCGCTGGTCCAGCCACCGGTGCGCCGCACCCGTGACGGGCGGGAGAGCGTGGTCTTGGTCATCTGCCGATCGAAGCTGCCCCGCGAGGGGGCCATGGCGACGGAGAAGGCAACGCCCGGTGCGCCGACCACCTGCTGGGGCCAGACGCCGGTGCGGGGCTTGGCGTGAACCCGGGCGACTTGAGCCGGGGCCTTCATCGATCTGGCGCTGATCATGGTGGCGGGCATGGCTGCATGGCGTTCGCTCAAGCCCCATTGCCAGGCCACGGCCGGCGCTGGCAAGGGGTGTTGACGTCTTGCGGCTCCGCTGATGCCTCCTGTTACTCGTGGCGCTGTCACCGGTGATCAGCTCGGGCCTGTGCTGAGTGAGAAGCCAACGCCGTCAGAGCCAGCGGGCCCTTGGCGCGTGACGGCCAGGATCAGTGGCCGCCTGATGCAGATCAGCAACCACCACGAGTCGCGGGTGATCCGCAAGGCGGAAGTGGAGACGTACCTGCCCAAGGTCAAGCCCTGGTGACAGGCGGGGCCTGAGGGGGCAAAGCCCCAAAGGGGCCGGTGCTGACCGGCCCCAGGTGAGCTCAGGCCGCAGCCAGTGGCTCTGTTGCCATCGCGGCCTGGACCCGCTCGATCTCTGCCTCAGCGGTGGCCTCCAGCGCGGCATCGATCTCCTGGATGCGGGCCAGGAACTGCTCCATCGCGGGGATCAGCTCCTCTTCCAACAGGGTGATCTCTTCCTCGCCATAGGGGTGATCGATCCAGAGGCGGCGGATTGGCTTGCCCCGGTGGGTGCGCAGCAGCCGGGTGAGCGCCAGGTGGCTGGAGTGGACCAGGGCGACGGGATCCTCGCGGGAGAGGGAATCGAGCCAGAGGGACATGGGACCTGGCGCCGGAGCGCAGCGATGGGACGCCAGCAGCACCGCCGGAAAGGCAAGGGGCGCGGAAGCGACTCGCGCAGCCCTTGCCCCGGCGGATGATGCGCGATCCCACCGCCAGCCCCAATGGGGCCAGCCCCCCTCCAGGCGATGAGCTCCCGGAACTGCTCCCCGAATTTGGTCAGGTGCTCCCTGAATTTGTCCGACTGCTCCCCGAATTTGACCCCGCTCTGGGGTTTTGGGGCCGGCCTTAGCCGGCCCGCTGGGCCCTCAGGCCAGCTCAGCCTTGAGGGCGGCCAGGCCCCTCTGCCGATGCCGCTGCACCGACATGGGGCTCATGCCTAGCTGCTGCCCGATCTGGCGGAGGGAATGACCCTCCAGCACCGAGAGCCGGATGATCGCCGCCTGGCCAGCCGGGAGCCGATCCAGCAGGGCTTCCACGCCGGCGCTTTCCGGCAGCTGCTCCTGCTCGGGCGCCTCCAGCTGATCGATCCAGGTGGCGCCGCTAGGCAGGGGGGCATGCAGGCTCTGGTGGCTCCAGGGGTGGCCGCCCTTCTCGTGCTGACGCCGCGGGACGCGGACCAGGCGGCCGTAATCGCGGAGGTGATGGAGCAGGGCGCCCTTGATGCAGCGCCTGAGATAGCCGGGGGCAGAGGCTGTATCGCTTACTTGGCGGCAGGAGAGCCAGAGCTGCATCTGCGCCACCTGCCGGGCATCCTCCAGCTCGACCACGCGGCTGCCGGCCGCCAGGCTGCGGGCAATGGAATCAGCGAGGGGCATGAATTGCTGGAAGAGGGCATCGGCCTGGGATGGGGTGCGGGCCATGGCCTGATCGCGTAGGACGCGCGACCCCAGGCCTCGACGCAGGAAGAGGCCAAGCTGAGCAAGGCCAAGCAGCAGGCCAGCCGCCACCGATCGGGCCGACGCCGTTCGTTCCTGGCAAGAGAGAGCAGGTGCATCGCCTGCCCTTCCTGCCGCCCCGCTGATGGCTCCTGCTCCTGCCAGCAACACCGCGCCGATCCTTGCCCTGGTCGGTGCCGAGATCCTGGCCTTGGGTGCCTTCGTTGCCGTCTGCGAGGTTCGGACCTCTGACGTTCAGCTGTGCGAGCACCGTTGGGCACTGGCCTTGCCCGCCATCGCCCTGGCCGGCCAGTCGGCGGCGACTTACTTCATGGACAGCCGTGCTGGTAGTCCTGCCCCAGGCAGCCCTGCACCTGGCCGCTTGCCGCTGCCGCCGGTACGGAACAGCCGTGGGCAGTTCACCCGCCAACAGCAGGAGGGAGACGATGCGCTGGTGGAATGATCTGGCCGTCGCCTTCCTGCTGCTGGGCTTGATCGAGGCTCTCGTCAAGCCGATCGCCAAGCGCTTCGTGCAGCGCCGCATCCTCAGGGCAGCCCCGTTGGTCTTTGCCCAGCTGGACCCCTACCTGCCGGCGCTGCTGCAGGCTTGCTACGGCGCCCAGCTGGAGCAGATCGTGCGCACCAAGCTGGAGGCACTGACCGGCGAGAGCTGGGCGGGAGAAGACCTGGGCTTGTTGTTTCGCCTTTTCGATCCGCGCCTTGCTGCTGATCGGACGCACCCCTCTACCCCTCCTGCTTTCAGCAACCCTTCCAACGCCTCCGTGCTCTGAACCGCAGCCGCCGGCGGATCAGCCACCGGCGCCGTCAGGGGCGCCTGCCGCGCTCGAGGGCTGCACCACCGAGCAGCGCCACCAGCAGCTTCAAGGTGGAATCAAAGCTCGCCGCGACCTGATCGAGGGCGCGGGGGCAGACCTCAGCCAGCTGGCGGCGGTTGCTGAGCGCCACCCGCCCGCAGACCATCGTGGCGACGCTGTAAAGCGTGAGCTGGATCAGGATGACAACGGCGAGCAGCCGGAAGATGAAGCGCTCGCGATCGAAGCGGCTCAGGGCTGTCGTCTTCTTTGATGCCGCTGCACCCCCGGGTGCGCCACCGCTGACACCGGCCTTACCGCCCGCGTCGTTGGTACTGCTGCTTCCTGCTGACTGCTGCTCTACTGCCACCGGTTCGCATCGCCTGCGCGGCCCTCAGGGTTCCTGGAAGACACCGACGTAGACGGTGCCCTGCCGGTAGAGGGGCATCACCCGGTCACGCAGGACGATGTTATGCAGCCGCACGCAGCCGTGCGTCGGCAGCAGGTGTTGTTTTGCGGCCCAGGCACCAGGCCAGCCGCAACCGGAGCCGCCGCCGTGGAGCATGATCCCGGCGCGGCTGGCCCCGGCCTCCTGGTTTTCCAGCTCGACCATGTCGAAGCTGTACCAGCCGAATGACATCGCCGTCGGGCTCTGTGGGGGGTTGGGGTTCTGCTCGTAGTCGGCGTACACCTGGCCGAGCCTGTAGAGCCCCGGCGGCGTGTCGGTGCTCTTGCGCCGCCACTCGTTGTCGGCCCCGATGCCTCGCGCCAGGCACGGCACCTTCCAGAGGAGCCTGCCACTGTGGTCATAGGCCTCCATGTCCTCGTCGCGGTCGTTGACGAGGAGGTAGGAATCGCCGGGCTTCACCGGTGCCTTGAGTTTCGGGCCGACCATGCCGGCCTCCTCAGACCCCCGTGGGTCGAGCCCACCGCTGGGTGCTGCTGGTGCCGGGGGAGCAGAGGGCTTCTCGCTGAACTTGCGTGCCCAGGCGGCCTGCTCATCGAGGATGTCGCCGCTGCCTTCCAGTTCGGCGATCGAGCGATAGAGCCCCCAGATGCCAGACACCTGCTGAGGTTCACCCTTGAACGCTTCCCAGCGGTCCTGGAACCGTTCCGGGGTCATTGGAGTGGCCATGGCGCGGGCTGCTTACGTGCCCTCTGTTGCCACCGGCATGAGAAAGCCCGGCCGCAGCCGGGCGGGAGCTGCGCTCAATAAGGCAGCAGCGCCAGCAGCTCCGGATCGAGAGCCGGCTCCGGCAGCGCCGCTTGGCGCTCAAACAGGATCTGCTCGGCCAGCTCTGCGAGCCGTGGCAGCGGCACCCAGGCCGAGTGGCAGATCGTGCTGATGCGATCGAGGGATTCAGAGCTGTGGCGCTCCAGTGCAGCGCGGCGGAAGGCGGAAGCCATGGGGAGCTGGAGAAGGACCCCAAAGCCGGGCGGGGTGGGGTCAAGGGGCGGCGAAGCCGCCTTGCGTCAGCCCTTGAGGCCACCCCGCACCATGACGGGCCCTGACCAGCGCCCAACCCTTTCTGTCGATGGCAATAGCTGGGTGACGTTGCTGGGTACACCCGGAGCAAGCATGGGCCTCTCCCTGATCGAGGCTGCCAAACACGAGACGCGGGTGGAGCGCCTGGCCGTGATCAAGACCTTCACCGAAGGTCAACTGATCAGCCGCCTCCCCTTCCGCAACCTGCTTGGTGGTGCTCTCAAGTTCGCCGTCGAGAAGAAAATGCCCCGCGTCGGCTTCCGCGCCGTCAATGAGGGCTACCGGCGTGATTACGGCGCCGTTGAGAACGACACCGAGTTCGTGCACCTGTTCGGGGGAGATCTCGATGTGGACCGCTCGATCGTGGACCTCAACGGCCCTGAGGCCAGGGCTTCCCAGACTGAGCAGAAGGTGCGCTCGATGCGCCTCACCCTCGAGGCGGCCGTGATCAATGGCGATGCCGCCTTTGACCCACGCGCCTTCAATGGCCTCAGCAAGCGGCTCACCCCCGGTGGCCCCCAGACCGTCGACAACACTTCCGGCAGCGTCAAGCTCACCCGGCTGGAGGCCCTGGTGGACTCCGTCAATGCCTACGGCAGCGAGAAGGTGCTGCTGACCAGCAAGGCAGGTCGGCGCCAGATCAGCGCCGCCTGCCGCGCCGCCGGTGGTGATCTGTATCAGGTGATGGACGGCCGCCACTGGTTCGAGGACACCGAAATCCTCTGCCTGGAGGAAGACGCCAACGGCAACGACGTGCTCGGTTTCGGGGAAGCGGGCGGCACCACCTCGATCTACTGCTGCGCCTTTGGCGATGAGCAGATGACCGGCCTGCAGGGTCCGTTTGAGGGGCGCTACGGCATCTCGGTGCGGGACTTCGGGGAAGTGCAGGACGCGCCGGTGTTCCGCACCCGTGTCGATTGGTACGTGGGCTTTGCGGTCTGCGATCAGAAGGCGATCGGGCGGCTGTTCAACATCGGCCCCGCCCTCACCTGAGGCCCAGAAGGCCACACCGCTCGATCTGTTTCCCCTGAGGACATGACCATGACCGCTTCCGGCAACAAGCTCATCGATGCCGCCACCACGCTGGTGGGCTGGATCAACTACAGCGCTACCGATCCGTTTGAGCGCACCCGCGTCAGCGCCGAGATCGTGCGCCTGAGCGTTCCGCTCGACACCACCGACAACTTCTCCCTGCTCTTCTCCCATCCCGGTGCCGCCGCAGCGGTGACGGCCGTGCTGGAGGTGGCGCCCTTGCTCAAGGACGGCACCACCGGCACCTGGTTGACGGCCGCCACCGTGGCGATCCCTGCCGCCGGCGGTCAGATCGAGGCGACGATCAGCGGCGGTTCGCTCGTGCCTGCTGCCGGTGATCTGGCCAACGTGGTCGATCCCTGCTTCTTCTTTGCGCGGGCAACCCTGACGCCATCCACCCCTGCTGGCGCTCACGTCAGCCTCACCCACGCCTGAGCCGATGAGCAACTCTGAAAGCTCACTGGTACGGCCGACGCAGCCCGGCACTCCCTGGGCGCCGCCTCAACCGCTGACGCAGGGCTCGGATCCGACGGTACCGACCGCACCGGAGCTCAACCCCGTCCCGGAGGGACCTTCCGACCGCATTCGCCCCGTTGATCCGACGATCCCGATGGCCCTCACCGATGCCGATTCCCTGCTGAGCGTGGCGGCCCCAGAAGGGATGGTGCGGATCACTCATGGCGACCAGAGCCGCTTCTGCTTCCCCTGCCACATGGATGGCTGGCAGGCCCTCGGCTGGACGGCGCACCCTCCAGGCCTTGCCGGTGGTGATGGGGAGGACGGTGGTGGATCGCCGCCGAATCCACCGGATCCGCCTGCTGCGTTGCCAACGATCACCGCGATCAAGGGCGGACCGTTTGTGGTCAAAGGCGAGGTCGTGGAGGCCTATGTGGTGGGCACGGGCTTCTCCTCTGACGGTGATCTTGAGGTCCGGGGTGAGAGCCAGGCAGAGGCGGGTGACTACAACTTCCTGGGCGCCACGGAGTTGAGCTTCCAGCTCGATTGCAGCCTGATCAACGAACCGGTCCGGTTGCCGGTGGTGGCAGTGAACGGTGCGGGCAAGAGCGAGACCTACCTAGTCCAGGTTGTTGCCGCCGGCTCTGCAGGTGCAGCGGTTGCAGATGCATTGGTGGCGGCCCCGCTGACTGATTACGCCGCGATGACCAAGGCGCAGATCATCGCCGAGGTGGAGCGCCGCTACGGCGTGGCGCTGGATCCGGGCATGACCAAAGCGGAGCTGGTGGCCGAGGCCGAGCGGCTGGCCGCCAAGGGTCCGGCGAGCGCGGTCCCGATCGCTGAGCTTGATGAGCCTCTGGCAGATGACCAGGAGCCGGCCCTGCCGCTGGATCTGCTGCGCTGATCCCGTCGCACCGCCATGCCGTACCCGCTGCCCACTGGCCTCGATGACACCAACGGGCGTGTGCGGATCATCCCGCCGGTCGGCTGCCCCGGCAGCGAGGAATGGGTGCTGCTCCATGAGGCACCGCGCTGGCTGGAGCTGAGCTTTCGGCTGGGGCCGGTGCCGGCCCTGCCGCTGGAGCTGTTCTGGATGCCGGCGCCGAGCCGCTGGAATGATCCACTTGGTTCAGCGCCGATCGAGCTTGCGGTGAACCCGCTGGGGCTGCCGGCCCAGGACTTCCAGGTGGACTGGGGCGATGGAACCAGCGAAACCGTGCCGTGGACGCCGTACCGGCCGGATGTGCCCAAGGTGCGGCATGTCTACGGGCAGCGGCTGGACCTGACCGTGACGGTGACGATGGGGGTGAACATCGCCGCGTTGCCGGTGGCGCTGCTGGGCTGCCCGCTGCCGCCCAACATGATCCCGACGTCCCCACCTGGCGGCGCCGCTGGCGGCAGCTTGGCGGGCGTGGAGCCGCTGGTGCCGGGCGACGGCCTCGATGGGCTCGCCTACAACGGGAGCCGCGCCGAAGTGTGGCGGCTGCGGCTGCACCCCCAGGGCGGCCTGGCGCTGCTGCCCTCGCCGGTGGATGGCAAGCCAGCCCTGGTGGTGATGAACGGCTCCGGCGCCGCCAGCCGCGGCACCCGCTGGTATGCGGGTGATGGGCCGCCACCGAGCGAGGGGCTCAACCCACCGCCGGCACCGGGGGATCTGTACCTGAACCGGACGAACGGCCAGGTCTTCGAGCTGATCGTCTGAGTGCGCCGCTGTGCGGTTCACCGCGTTGCGGTCAGTGGCAATAGAAGGCGTGACCTGCTGGGGGAGCGGATGACGTCTTGGGGTGCGCTCGGGCTGTCGTTGCGGGGGCCGGAAGGCCCGGTAGGGCCGAGCGTCTGGGGAGGCATCGGCGGCAGCCTGAGCAGCCAAGCCGACCTGCAGGCGGCACTCACCCTCAAGCTCGACGCCTCACGGCTGACGGTGGGGCCAACGCCACCGGCCAATCCCCAGGTCAACGACCTCTGGGTGGACACGAACTGATGGCGATCACGAGCCGTGACCAGCTGATCGCCGCGCTGGCGAACTCACGCCACGCGCTGTTCGACAAGGCTTCGGTCGCCAACGCCGTGGCTGGCCGCTTCTATTCGCTCTGGCGGGCGACGGGACAGCCGGGGCAGGGTGCGATCCCGGCGATGCAGGCCGTCTGCAACAAGGACTTGCTCGGTGCTCTGCCCCTGGTCAACCAGACGCCACCTGTGACGAACTATCTCGCCTGGGTGGATGTCGCCACGGGGAACGCCACCAGCACCCTGGAGATTCATGACCGGCTCTGCCATCAGGGCGGCCTGTCCGGAACCATCGCATCACCGACGGCCCAGACCACCAACCTGCCGCTGACTCTTGCCGGAGTACCGACGGAGCGGATCGGCGCGGAGGATCACAGCCAGCTGCAGTGGTGGCTGGAGTGGTACACGGACACGGGCTCCACGGCGGTGAGCGCCACTGTGAACGTGACCTACAGCGACGACTCCAGCAGCAACGTGGTGGTGCCGCTGGCGGCCACCAGCCGCAGCTCGGGCCTCTATCAAATCCTGCCGTTTGCCGCCGGCAAAACGGGGATCAAAGCGGTCAACAGCGTCACCCTCAGTGCCACTACCGGCACCGCCGGCAATTTCGGTGTGACCTGCACCCGCTACCGCGCTGGCCTGTTCACGGTGGTGGCGAACAAGGCGGAGGTCTTCGACTGGGCCGCCCTGGCGCTGCCGGAGATCGCCAACGATTCCTGCCTGGCGCTGCTCCAGCTCTGCACCACCACCACCACCGGGATCTCCAAGGGTGTCGTCCGTTTTGCGGCCGGCTGAGCATGAACCGCAGCAGCCGTGATCGCGTCCTGCCCTGCAGCGGTGGCTCAGACCGCTGGGACCGGGGCCCAGCCGGAGCGATCATCACCACCGAGTTCTTCTGGCTCGAGGACCTGCCGCCGCCGCTGGGCAGCGGCGAATTCGCCAGCTGGAATGGCAACACCTGGATCCTCAGGCCCTGCAGGGTCTGGAGCGGCACGGACTGGGTGGTGAAACCACTGCGGATCTGGAGCGGCGCTGACTGGCGCCTGGCCTGACCGGGCCTGCTCGCCTCAATGGCAATAGGACGTGAGGACGCACGGCTGAGCTGATGACCGCCTGGGCGAACACCGGCTCGATCCGCGGACCGCAGGGGGTGCCGGGTCCCACGGGGCCGACGGGACCGGCAGGCCCGGCAGGCAGCCAGGGAAATGCTGGTCCCCAGGGTTCACCTGGCCCCGCCGGCAGCCAGGGGCCAGCGGGAGCGACCGGCCCAGCCGGAAGTGCGGGAGCAGCGGGACCGCAGGGACCGGCAGGCCCGCAGGGCACCGCCGGCACGGGCATCAACCTCAAGGGCAGTGTTGCCACCTTCTCGGCGCTGCCAAGCAGCGGGCAGGTGCAGGGTGACGCCTACATCGTTCAGGACGAGAACAACAGTCTCTACAGCTGGAATGCTTCCGGTAGCGCCTGGGTGAACGCCGGGCCGATCTCAGGCCCCGCTGGCCCGGCTGGCCCGACCGGCAGCGTGGGCCCGGCAGGTCCCGCCGGGCCAAGCGGACCGGCCGGCAGCACCGGTGCCGCAGGGCCGCAGGGCATCCAAGGGCCGATCGGTGCCACCGGCCTCGCGGGCGCCCAGGGTGCCCGTGGCACCGGCTGGTTCGTGGGCAGCGGCCCACCGCCGGCTTCTATTCCTGGTCAGATCGAGGGGGATCTCTACCTCGATCAGAGCAACGGCGACGTCTACAAACTCGGCGCGGCACCGACGGGAACCCCGGTGGCCAGCCTGCCGGCGATCGGTGCTGCCTACGAGGGCGGCTTCTACGGCGGGCTGATCTCCCAGAGCATGAATGGCGTGGCCACCCACGCCTTGATCATTGCGCCCAAGGCAACAGGCCAGAGCGTGAGGGCCTGCAAGACCACGGGCACGCTCACCACCGGCGCCAGCAGTACGTTCGATGGCTGGGCGAACAGCAACGCCGCCAACGATGCCGCCCACCCGGCGACCCAATGGGCGCGTGGGCTTTCGATCGCGACATTCTCCGACTGGTACATCCCGGCGCTGTTCGAGCTGGAGATCCTCTACCGGCGTTTCAAGCCGGATGGCAGCGAGGGAAATGTGACCAGCCACGGCGCCAACCCCTATGCGGTGCCGGCCAGTGCCAACTACACCTTCTCGTCTCCGGCTCAGACCGCCTTCCCGCTCTTTGTTGATGGAGCAGCGGAGGCCTTCTTTGCCGGCGGGATGGGCACCTCCACGCAGGACTCGGCCACCACCCACGAGGTGCAGGACTGGTTCTATGGCAGCTGGGAGCCGCTGGGCAAGACGTTTCCCCAGACGGTGCGGGCGATCCGCAAGATCCCGGTGATCCCCTGATGCCCAGCTGGGTTCCGCGGATCGACACGCCCAGGCGGGCCCTTGAGCAGCAGAGCAGTGGGCCGCTCAGCGGCCCGTCGGTGCTGGATCTGAGCTTTGCGGGCCTCGGCGTGGATGGGCTCTTCCTGGAGGTGAGCTGCTCGGTGGCGGCCTGGGTGAGCTTTTACGACTCCGCGGCGGCACGAACGGCGGACGGGGCCAGGCCGATCGAGGAGGACCCGCCGCTTTCAGCCGGTGTGCTGCTGGATCTGCGCTTTTCGGCTGAAACGTCGCTGCTCAAACTCGCGCCGGGCAGCAGCTACAGCAATGGCGAAAGCCCCCTGCAGCAACGGCTCTGGGCGCGGCTGCGCACCGAGGCCGCAGGTGCCCACACGGCCACGTTGGCTGTGCTGGCCCTGGTGCTCAACGATTCGGTGGGCGGCTGATGGCGGCGACGATCACCGATCTCAGCCGCCGGGGAGACCAGGGCTTTGCGCTCCCGGCCCTCTTTGGCGAAGTGGAAGGCCATCTGGCCTCCTGGATCACGACCGCCAACAGCCAGAACCCCACCCAGCTGCTGAGCCTGCTCACCGGCCCTGCCGGTGCACCGGGTTTCTGCGGCTGGACGATCAAGGCGCAGCTCGCGGCGCTCAGTGGCGGTCAGCCGGTGGAGCTGATGGGCCAGTGGGTGGCGAACCTGAGCAGCGGCGCAGTTACGGCCCACGCCGCCATGGCGTCGGGCTTCTCGCCGGGCGCGGCTCTGGGTGGCCATGGCAGCCTTACCGGCGGGGTGGGCAGCACAAACTCCGCCATCACCCTGCCCCCAGGGCCGCTGCCCCTGGGGGCGGTGGTGGCATCGAGCCTGGCTGCAGGCCAGGAGTTCTTCTGCTTTGCCTTCTCGCAGCACTCCTTCTCCAACCGCCAGGCAGTGGCGCTGCTGATCGCCAAGGATGTGGTTTCGGGCCAGTGGCACCTGTCGCTCACCGACATGGCCGGGGTGATCGCCACGGTGGCCTGGAACCTGGCGCGGCCCCAGGTTCAGCTCGCCACTGCCTTCCGCGTTGACTTCTTCTCCTCGGGGTTTCCGCTGATGCTGGTGCGCCCGGCCCAGTGGCTGCCGCTCACCCCAACGATCGTTTTCACCACGCCGCTGCCGCCGGTGCAGTGGTGGGATCCGGTGGCCTTGCCGGCGGATCTGGCGATCTACAACCGCACCTTCACGAGCCTCGGCTACATCAAGGCGGCCGATGGCAGTGAGTGGCTGCAACTCGGCCCCTCACGGTTGGTGGTGCGGCTCAAGGATCCGGTGAGCTGACGCGATGACCCTCACCTGCTCCGCCCTGCAATGGCCGCTCTGGAACTGGACCAGCAAGCTGGCCACTGATCCGGGCCTCAAGCTCGCGGAGGCCTTCACTGCCTTCTCGGCGGAGGTGAACGACACACCAGCCAATGCCTTGGTGCCGCTGTCGCTGATCAAGGATCACAACGCCGCGACGGGGCCCACCACCTACGGCTACGTCTGGCGGCTGGGCCATCCGCAGACTCCGGTGCTGCTCAGCTTCTCCAACAGCTCCAAGGTTCAGGGCTACAACTCCAGCAGCAGCTCCGCCCGCCTGCAACTCGGCCTCGAGAGCGCCTATACCAACGACAGCAGCAACGGCGGCTACGGCAGCTTTTCGGCGACGCTATTCAGCGTCACTGCCGGCCTGTCGCACTACGCCTCCGATGGCACACCGGCCTGGGAGCTCGCCGGCTTTCTGCTGATTCAGGCCGATACGACGCCGGGCCGTGAGTTCTTCTGCTACACGATCGCGCCGATCGGGACCGACATCAACACGCAGAATCACACCCTGCTGCTGTTCCGCTCGCCGACGGTGAGCGGCTGGAGTGTGTTGCTCAACCGCTCCAACTCCTATACCGGCATGTTCTATTCACAGAACAGCTACACCTGGAGCAACAACGCCCTGGTGGCGGCCTCGATCATTCCGCTGCCGCCCACTGGCAACGATCAGCAGCTGATTCGTGGCTGTGGGTTGTATGCAAACACCACCAGCGGCATTTTCGCGCCGGGGATCCTCCAACCCCGCATCGCGCTGCCGGAGTGCTTCTGGTTGGGCAGCAACCAGCACTCGGACCCGCGCCGTCTGGGCCGGGTGAGCAACCCCGGCGGTGCCGGCACCTTCTATCAACTGGCGGCAGCAGCCAGCGGAGCCTGTGACATCTGGTATCTGCACCCACCCGGTACCTCGCCACGGGCGGGCTGGGACACGGTCGGTTCCCTGCCCTGGAACACGATCTCGGATCGTCTGAGCTTCTGCCCGCTGCTCACTCCAGGCCCTGTGGCGATGGGTCCAACCACCGGCCCGGACTTCCTGATCGACTGGTCAACGGCAGCGCTCGGTGCCCCGGGCGTGCGACAGCACCCCTTCTATGCCAAGCAGCTCCAGGGGGGCGGGGGATCGGGTGGCGGCAGCGGCCGACCGAGCACCGGAGTGCTGTGGCCGCGTGGGACGCCATGAGCTTTCCCTGGTGCTGTCGATTCGGCTGCGGTGAAGCTCAGGGCGGCCCTGCTCTCAAGACTTGTTCTCCTCCATCACCGTCCCTCTTCTGCCTGTCGCTCCTGCGGTCTGCCGCAGCCGCTTGGGCACCCGCTTTTTCTTGATTTCCTTTCTCCTGGGATAAGCCGCCAGGGCGCATTGCAACCAGCGGCGGTGCTCCTGCTGCAGGTTCAGCGGCGACTCGATCCGCACCCCGCCGCCCAGGGCATAGATCCAGCGACGCAGGTCCGAGTCACGCTCCAGGGTCCAGAGCGGCAGGTCGATCTCCACCGGATAGGGGTGGCTGGAGCGGCTGCACGGCAGCAGCGCCTCCTGCTCACCCAGCGCGCTGATCACCCCATCACCGGGGAGGGGGCGCGAGAGGCGCACCGCCGCCGCCGGGAAGCGCCGCACCTCCTCTCGGAGCAAGGCAAAGGCAGCGGCATCACAGCTCAGGCGCAAGGTGCCCATCGCCTTGGCGCGTTGCTTCGATGGCTTCCCGCAGACCGCTTGCTGCGCCGGTTGGGCATCACCGAACTCAAGGCTGCCGCAGCAGTGCTGCAAGGTTTCGCCGCGCAGCAGCGCCGCCGCGTGGGACGGCTGGCTGCGGCAGCTGCCGATTTCGATCCGGCGCAGCCCCAACTGATCGATCCGGCGGCAGGCCAGTAAGCCCTCCATCTGGCCGATGTGGTCGTGCTCAAACAGCAGGTACCAGGCACTGGTGTGGAAGATCAACTGCAACGGCCACACCCGGATTTCCTCCAGCCCCGCATGGGAGGTAGCTATCGCGGTGAGCACCACCCGCTGGTGCTGCTGAATGGCGCCGCGCAGCTGCTCGGCCTGCTCGGTGTTGAGCAGGGTGCCGCCTCTGCGCTGATCCCCCGCCAACAGGGAGCGATTGAAAAAGGTCCGCACCGGCGGGACGCTCTCGATGGCGATGCCGCTGCGCTGCAACCTCGTGCCCAGCTCCCGGGCGATGGCCTGTCCGCTGGGATCACCGAGCCGATCGGCATTGGCCTGCAGCAGCCCATGGATTTCCACCTGCAGCGGCAAGGGCAGCAGCGAGGCACCGAGGGCGTAGCCGTGGCGGCCACTGCCTGCCGCATCACGAAAGCCATAGGGCGTGAGCACGGTGGTGATGCTCTGGTGCAACTGGCGGGGGGTCCAGCAGTGACGGCCGCCGCTGAGGGTCGCCAGCCTTGCGGCGAGGTGGTGGTCGATCGCCACCCCCTCCTGTCGATCAAAGGGGTGGTGAAGGATGTGGCGCAGCAGGGTGAGCGCACGGCAAAAGGTCTCGCGATCACCGAGCGCAGACCAGCCGCCCGCGCTGAGCGGTTGCGTCGCGGGCCAGGGCGGCGGCTCCACCGCCCGCATCGGCCCGGTCTCCCCCTGCTCGGAGTTGACGCGCCAGGCGGCGGTGAACCCCTGCTGCCGCAACCAGTTCAGATCGGCTGCGATCGCGCTCACGTCCGCATAACAAGGCCCATGGGTCCGGGCGAGCAGGGCCGCCGCCCGCTCGGCCAGGCCCGCAGATTCCTCGGGGGAGGTCTGGACGTTGGTCGCGGTCAGTTCCGGCTGGCGGCTGAGCAGCTGGATCAGGTGGAGCAGCCGCTCGCACTCCAGCAGGCGCGAATAGCCATGAGGAATCAGCCGGGCGTCCCGGTTGCGGGCGGCGCTGATCCGCCGCTCCAACTTCCCCAGCACCACCTGCAGGTGCGGCTCCAGGGGCTCATGGTGATGGGGTTCGACGCAGACCACCGCCGCGAAACCCTCCGAGCGGCTGGGCGAGAAGGCAGCCTCAGACAGGAGGGAGACATGGTTGTCGATCACCTGCTCGGGGACGCTGTGATCACGGCGCCGGTTCCATTGCTGACAGAGCTCGCGCGGTGTGCGCAGCCACCAGCCGATCCACTCCACCGGCACCGGCAGCTCCAGCTTCTGGGTGATCGCGAGGCGCCAGGAACGGCGCGAGAAGGTGGCCTCGACAATCACCGGAGCGCCTGAGCCGACAGCCTCCTGGATGCTTTGGTGCATCACCGCGGCGATGTCATCCCAGGGGCCAAGGACACCGCGATCACCAAAGATTTCGGCGCGAATCTCGCGGCTGCTGATGTAACAGGGCGGTGCTGAATCGGGCCCGCTCAGAAGAGTGGCCAGGTGGCGGGCGAGGGTGGACTTGCCGCTGGACGGCGGGCCGATCAGCAGGTGGCAGCGCAGCGGCCGAGCCGGCTGCTCCGAGGTGTGGCGGCGTTGCTCGGCAGTCGCGGACGGGAAGGAAGTCATGGGCGTTGGATCGAAGGACACATCCCCAGCTCCATTGGGCAGCAAGTGGCGCTGCCATTCCTGCTGCATTCATCACGATTCGGTAGCGCTGCTTGCCGTGCTGGTGGCGGTCAGTACCAAAGGCCGATTACGGCCGTGGTGGCAGGAGTATTCCGCCACCCGCCGACCAGCGCGAGATCCGCTGCCTGCTCCGATTCGACCTCCAATGCGCCCTGCCACCGGCCTGCGTGTGGCCACCGACCTGTTCCATCAGCACCTGCTCGACAGACTCGCCCCCCTGCACTCGCCGCCGCTGCAGTGGCGGAGCTTGAGCCAGTGGTGTGACCTGCTGCTGACTGGCGAGCTGGAGGCGGTACTGCTGGCGAGCGTTGGCCCTGAGCTGGAGGCCCCACCTGCATGGTTGGAGGGGATGGCCTGGCTGCCCTTGGGCCGCTGGAGGCTGCTCCTCGCCAGCCGGTTGAACGGCACCGATTCCTCCGCCGCGCCACCGTCCCGAGCCTTCCGGTTCCTGGCACCGCCGGTGGCGGCAGCACCGGCGCTCCATCACGCCCTGGAGGAGCAGCAGCTGGCGGCCATCACCCCGCTCGAAGCTGTTGCCGCCATCGACTGGCTGGCGGCGTTGCAACGGGGTGATGCGCTGCTGCCGGTGCCGCCGTCCCTGCTGCAGACCAGCCCCTGGCGAGAGGCGGCGCTGACAGCGGTGTTGCCGTGGGAGCCGCTCGTGGAGCTCCTCTGGCTGCTGGTGCCCCATGAGCTCGCCAGCCATGCGGCTGTGCAGGCCATGGCCGCCAGGCTGCGGGAGCGGATCGCGGCGGCTTCAAGATGACTGTCTCAAGTCTCACAAAGTGCAGCCGCTGCAAGCGGTTACGTTCAAGCACCTCCAACGCCTCCCCCACCCGCATGGCCCTGTCCTCCCCGATCAAGAGCTCGGCAAAGGCGACGTGTTGTTCGATTCAGTGGAGCAGTTGGACCATCACCAGGGCATCGACATAGCCCAGCTGCCTGTGACGAAATGCCCCCGGCAGGGTGCCGATGATCTGAAAGCCGTTCTGCTGCCAGCAGCGGATGCCGGCGGTGTTGGTGCTCACCACCAGGTTGAACTGCATCGCTCGGAAGCCCAGCCGCCGGGCGGCCTGGAGCGAGTGCCGGCAGAGGCGGCTGCCGATGCCCTGACGCCGGCAGTGCACGGCCACCACGTAGCCGGCGTTGGCCACATGGGCGCCGAGGGCGAGGGAGTTGGGCCTGAGGTAGTAGGTGCCCACCACGGCTCCGGTGGAACCGATGGCCACCATGACGGCCTGGCTCTCCTCCACCCACTGGGCCCGGGCCTCGACTTCTGTGATGGCCGGATCGTGGGGGAACGTCTCCCCGGCGCGAAACACCGGCTCCAGCAGCCGCCACACTCCAGGCCAGTCGGCTTCCTCGTAGGGGCGGATCTGTAGTGGCGTGGTGGGCGCGGCCAGCGGCGAGGGGGATCGGGGGGATGGTGATCCTCTTCCCATCGGGCGAAGCATCTCCTCTTCCGGCTCAGCGCATCAGTAAACCGATTGGCCCCAGGGCTGCCACCCCACCACAGAGCGCTAGCAGCAGGGCCACCCCTCGGGTCCAGGCCAGGGGCAGGCGCCGCAACAGCAGGAAGCTGCCGCCGCTCACCAGCACCGAACCTGCGAACGCCCCCAGCCACCAGAGAGCGGCGGAACCATCGGCCGGGGCCTCCAGGCCGTGGAGCATGGCGTGAACAGCCACCGCTGAGGCCACCAGGGCGGCGCAGGAGCCCAACTGGGGGCTTTGCTGAGAGCGGAGGCATCGCAGCACCAGCACCGCCACGGCGCTGATCGCCAGGGCTGCGAGAAATTCTTGGGCCGGCAACGTGCCGCCCATCGCCCCGAACACGCCGCCGCCAATGGCACCAGCCAGGGCCCAGAGCAGCAGTTGGGCGGAGATGCAGGAGGCAGCAGTCCCCACACCGATCAGCAGCAGCAGGTGATCGGTGCCGCTGATGGGGTGCAGGAAGCCCGCGGCGATGCCGCCGTGGGCGATGCCATGGGCCTGAGCGGGTTGATCGAGCAGCAGCGCCAGGGCTGCCGCACCGCCGAACAGGGCCAGGGTTCTGGCCGAGAAGGTCTGGGTCATCGAGAGGTCCGGTCCGCGCCGGGGATGAAGGGGTTGTGCACGGCGAGCGTTCTGACTGAAGGGGCCAGGGCCCCCATCACAGCTGCGGGACAGCGCCGGATTCGGCTCAGGACGAACCTGCACCCCACCGGACTTTCCTCGTTGCCTCCAGGGAGTGACCCGCTGGAACCGTTGCTTCCATTGTGTGGCGCCGTGGCCGTGTGGGCATTACTGGGGGTGACGGATCAGCCAGCCCAGCATCAGCAGGGATGAAGCGGTGATCCAGCTGCCACCCACCCGCAGGGCGATGGCCAGCCAACGGCGATGCGGAGGGGCCAGGGGCAGGGAAAGCAGGGTGCTCAGCACCGCAATGGCCACGGTCTCCCCCAACAGGGCCGCTAGAGCTCCCGCATGGCCGGCCAGTGCCGAGCCCGCCACGAGGGCGAACAGCGAGGTCAGAACGGCAGCCAAAGGCAACAACACCACAGGCCGCAGCCGCACCTCCAGGGCCACGAGCAACCCAAGCCCAGCCACCAAGGCGGTGCACAACAGCGACAGGAGCAGTTCCGAAGGCAGGGTCAGACCGATCAGGCCCCCTAGCAGCCAGGCCAGTGGCAGCAGCAAGGGCAGGCGATCGCCGTAGGGTCTGCCGGCCTGCACGCTCAGCAGCACCAGGCCGATCACGAGCAGCAGATCCGTGGGCTCCAGGAACAGCCGGGCCATCCCATCCCCCCAGGGGCCCAGGCCAGTGGGCGCCAGATGGGCCAGCGGCAGATTCATGTCAAGGCCTGCTCCAGAAACCACAGCCCCACCAACGCCACACAACCGCCGGCCCACTGCACGAAGCGTCGTCCTCCAGGCCAGCGACGCGTTTCACCCAGCAGGATCCCCACCAGGTGCAGCAGGCCTGTCGCCAGTACAAAGGCCAGGCTGTAGAGCAGGGCGTTGCTGCCGTCGGGCAGTTCAGCGCCGTGGGCATGGCCGTGGAACACCGCAAAGGCGGCCACGATCAGCGCCGCCAACCAGAGCGGCGGCTTCAGCTCGAACAGCACCATCAGGCCCATCACCAGGCCCGAGGCGGCGATGCCGATCTCCACCCCCGGAATCGGAACGCCCAGGAGGCCGAGCAGCCCTCCGAAAGCCATCACCATCGGAAACGCCACCGGCAGCACCCACAGGGCTGGCGAGCCGAGCACCGCACCCCAGAGGCCCACGGCCACCATCGCCACGACGTGATCGAGGCCCGAGATGGGGTGAAGCAAGCCGGCAACGAAACCACCACCAGGGTGTGCATCGGCATGGGCCCAGGCAGACGTCGGCACCAAGGCCAGGGCGACACTGGCCGGTAAGGCCCATCGCCTGTGGATTCGCTTCATCAGGCGCAGGCCGTTGCGTTTCATCCTGGATCTGCTGCCCGGCTCCAAGGGATGCCCCTATTGAGGGTGCTCGGAGCAGGGCATCCAGAGGGAGCCCATGGCATGGGCGCCGCTGCAGCCCAGCTGCCGGGCCCGATCCAGGGCCTGCTGGCGGGTTGGGTAGGCCATCAGGTTCGGCGGCGTCTGGCCGGCGGAACTTTGATGGTGCTGATGCAGGGCACTGGGTGGAGCCCCCAGACGCCGCGGGCCCATGCCCTCGAGACCTGCCCACCAGACCCCCATCACATTCACGCCCGCCACCAGCACGCCCATTCCCACGACGCAGGCATTGAGGACGCCCATCCCCACCACGCCGATGCTGATGACCCCCATTGGCACCACGCCGATACTCACCACCCCCATCGGCACGATGCCGATCGAGATGATGCCCAGGGGCGCCACACCGAAGGCGATCCGCTTGGGCTTGTCGCCACATTGCGCCATGGGAGTGCTCGGCCTCAGTGGGAGGGCCCGGAGCCCTGGCCATCACCGTGCTTGGCACAGGGCATCCACTGGTTGCCCATCTTGTGGGCGCCTGTGCAGTTGAAGTGGAGTTTGGCCGCCTTCTCCGCTTCTGCCTGGGTTGGATAGAGCGCTGGCACGCCGCCGGAACCGGTGGCTGGAGCGGCAAGGCCAGCGGCTGAGAGCAAGAGGTTGGCGCCGATCGCGGCTGCCGTCCGGGCTGCCCATGGACTGGAAAGGCTCGACATGGAACAGGGGGGCGGAGCGAGCGCAGGGCTAACTGCTGAACACCAAGCCTACCAAAAGCCTCCAGCAGAGCACTCTTAGTGGAGAGTGGTGATTTGTGCGCCTCCTCGCCTGCCGATGCCTAAACTTGCAAGGCTCCATCAAATGGAGGGTTTCCGCCGTGGCCCGCCAGGGATCACTGTCATCGTCGCCTGCTCCCAGCCTGCGCATCGGCGAAGTGGCCAGGCGTACAGGCCTCCCGGTGAAGACGATTCGCTACTACTGCGACGAGGGATTGCTCCAGCCCAGGACTCGCTCCGCAGCTGGATACCGATTGTTTGATGAGGAGAATCTCGCTGAGCTGGCGATCATTCGAGCCCTGCGGGCGATGGATGTATCGATTCCCGAGTTGGCGAGGATCCTGGAAGTGCGGCGAGCTGGTGTCTGCAACTGCTCTGTCCTGAAAGACAGCATTGCGGCAAAGATGGAATCGATCAACCTGCGGATCGGTGAGCTCGCCACCATGAAGGATGAGCTGGCGCGTCTGCTCGGCAGCTGGCAGGACTGCGGGGGCTCCAAACTTCAACGCTGAGCCATGAGCTTGCGCTGTCGCTGTTCCGCTGAAGCGTGTGGACCCCATGCCCAGCAGGAAGGCGCCCCGTGGGGGGCGCCTTAGCACCGGTTGCGGATCATCGCCTTGGCATCTGGGGCCTGACCGATCGGGTGTCTGTGTTTCACGCATGGCCTGTCTGGGGCCTGGCAGGTAAGGGATGGGATCACGTCTCCGGGAAGAGTTGCTCGGGGCTTGACCTTCTCGGCTGTGATCCGGGCCCGGGTTATGTAGCCCGGGATTTGAACACGCGGGGAACAGAACTGGCATATCGCTCTCTGCGGTTACGGGATGGCGTTCGCGCTGCGCCATCAAGTTCACGGTTGATGCCTCGCATGTTGGGCGTACCTCCGCTTTGCGCACCGGCTCGGGTGATCCCTGGCCGGACTCTCTTGGAGGGTGAGGGTCGGGTTGGCTACCGGGCCTCCCCTCAACTCCAAAGTACGCCTCTTTTCAGGCTGCAGCGGCTTCCAGAAGTACCTGTTCCCGTACCACTCTTGCGGCCTGTTCGGCGCAAGGACCCGCAGGCCTCGCCGTCGCCAGTTGGAGGGTTGGCTGGCAAGCCAGCACTGACGGCTCAGGGGAGGATTCGCACCCTCAGAACAGGGCTGCCAACCGGCTGTCGCTCTGGATCCGGCTGGGTACGGTGCCGATAGAGGCGAGCGATGGAATGCTGCGTGAGCTGGTGCTGGCCATCGGACTCCCCGTGGTCCTGCTGCTGCTGGCGGTGCTGGCCCTGGAGCACTGGGGCGATCGAATGCCGCGCTGGCTGCAACGCCTCTCCCAGCGGCCCTCCCTGCTGTGGAACACCGGCATCGGCCTGATCATCGGCCTGTCGCTGCTGCGCTGGCTGCTGCAGCGCTGAGGTGTTCAGGGAATGAACAGTTCCTCGTAGCCGCCGCTTTCGATGGCAGCGACCGCCGCCTGGAGCTCGCCTGTGACCTGGCGAATCCGCGGCCAGCTGGTTGTTGTCAGCACAAGGATCGCGATGCTGCGCCCGCTCAGATTCTGCTGATAACGCAGGTTGGTATCGGTGGTGATCAGTAGCTCGTAGCCCTCCTGCTCCGCCAAGCGAATCAGTTCGCCATTGGTGACGGTCGACCAACCCAGCTCATAAGCCGTGGCAATCACATGGCCAGTCAATGAACGGCGAAGAGGAACGGGGGTCCCTTGGTCGAACAAGATCCGCACTCAGGCCAGTGCGGCAGCAGCGGTGCTCCGAGCGGCGTGCTCCAGGACCAGCCGCGACTGCTCGAGGCTTACCCCTGGGAACAGTTCGACGAATTCAGCCAAGGAGACGCCGTCTTCCAGATTTTCAAACAGAGCCGCCACCGGAATCCGGGTACCGCGGAACACCCAGGCCCCGCTCAGGCGCTGAGGATCCCTTTCCACAGCACTGCAACCTGCCCAGCTCAGATCGGTTTGCATGGTCATGGCCCTCAGGGCGGCCGGACTCATGAATGGTAGGCAGCACCTCCTACCTGAGCTGCCGGATGACTGGATCTCAGGCAACGGTCTGGTGCTGCACCAGGAAGGCCTCGATCCAGTCGTGGTGTTGCTTCTGGGTAATGCGATCCGCGATCGAGCTGGCTGCCTCCGGCACCTGGAAGCGCTTGCGGAACGCCTTGGTGAAGCCTTCCAGCTGGAGCTGAGGAAGGCTGCGAACGGTGGCGTGAATCTGGCGGATCGTGGCGCCATCGAGGGGCAGTAGGGCCGCGTCCTCTTGGGCTGCTGCGACGCCCTCCGTCGCAGCAGTAGTGGAGGGCAAGCCCGCAGGCTGGTGGTTGGGAGCGTGGCCGTTGCCAGTCACTGAACGCCGCAACGGGCCGTTCCCTGCAGCGGTGCTGGAGGTGGTCCCGTTGGAGGGGCGCTCGGTGCTGTCCCCACGTGAGGAGGCCCCGGTGACGCTTGAGGTGACCTGCCGCTGCTGCTTGTCATAGAGCGCGAGCCCGAACGGGTTCCCGAAAGTCATCAGCGCCCGCTTCATGGCGTCGGTCTCGGCTTCCTTGAGAGCGGACTCATGCGCCTGGCCCAGGTCGACATCGATGCCGTGGCCGGCACCACTGCCCTCGCGCACGATCCCGCCGACGATCACCCGCACCCGAGCGGTGTAGGTGACGCCCCAGCCGTCGCGTTGCGGTGGATCGGAGGGCTTGCCCGGCTCACGGCCGATGCGGCGTTCGGCCTGGGAGACGCACTGCAACGCGACCGTCTCGCGCTGCCAGCCGTCGAACCCGAAGATCCGGTTGGCCTCGGCGATCGCCACCCAGCCCTCGATGTAGCTGACCTTGCCTCGGCCCTGGTCGCGCTGCTTGACGTTGGCGCGACTCAGGGGTGCCGCCAGGGCAGCGACCTGCTCGGCCGTGAGGGCGGACGCCTGAGCGAAAGAGCGGTCAATGGTGGTTGTCGTGGTCATGGCATTAAGGGGCAGGGTGGGAACAAGCGATGGGAGTCAGCTGGCGGGGCTGCCGCCGAGCAGGGCCTCGATCAGCACCCAGCAGGGCGGATCGCTGCAGAAGATGTGATCGGCAGAAGGGCGCCGCCCTGGGCGCCGGCCGATCGGCACCACCCAGCTGGCCAGGCGTGTGGACCAGATGTGGCCGCTGGGCCGGGGGCTGGTGGGGGTGGTTTTCGCGGTGGTGCTGCCGTAGCTGGAGAGATCCATGGCTCTGGTGAGGTGCAGATGTTGGAGATGGCCTGGTTGGTGATGGCGCTGACTGGATGCCCTGGGCCCGCCCCTGCAGCGGACCCGTATCGAGGGGGCTCTGCCCCCCTCAGGTGATGCGCCAGCTGCGGTGAGAGAGGAGCTGGACGCCGGGGATCTGCTGGCCGGCTTTGAGGGCCTGCTTGATGGCGGCCTTGTCGGGCTGGCTGGTGGTTTTCACCGTCAGCCACTCGGGAGCCAGGGCATGCTCGTCGTCGATCTCGACGGACTGGGATCTGCGGCTTGTGAGCTCGTGATTGGGGAAGCTGAACCGGGTGGCCTGCGGCTGCAGCCGGGTGAGGACCAGCACGAGGGAGTCCTCCAGGGCATCGGCCCGGCTGGCATCGGAGCGGCAGAGTTCCGTGAGGCGTTTGGCCTGCTGCTGGCGGTAGGCGGCCTGGCCGCGTAGGTGCTCGATCACCCAGCAGGTGGCATCGGCCTTGGCCGCCAGGGCCGCCTTGTTGCCCTCTTCTGCCATCAGGGCTGCTTCCAGTTCAGCGAGGGCCTGGTTGCGGCTATCGTCGTCATCGCTCTGCAGCTGCTCACCCAGCTCGCCGATGGCAGTTGTGAGCTCCTGGGCCTCGATGCCCAGCTGCCAGAGGGAACCGGTGCGCTGGAGAGAGCAGGCAGGGCCGGCGGCTTTGGCAGCAGCCCCCGCGGGGGCCGTGGCTGGAGCGGTGGGGATGGTGGTGAGAACGGGCATGACGGTGAGATGGATAGGGGGGATGCAACGGGCGCCGCAATGGCGGCCCTGGATTCAGGAGAGGGGGGTGGCAGCGGCCCAGGCGCTGGCGGATTCACTGACCTCCACCACGGCGATCGGCACCGGGGAGCGGGAGGCCAGGCGGCGGGCCTGGTGCACCAGTGAGGCGGTGCCGGGCCCACCGGGGAAGGCCACCACCAGCACGGAGGTGGAGACCCCAGGGGAGGTGTGGGCCACGGCCCTGGCCACAGCCAGTTCAAGCAGCTCCCGGTTGCGGATCGGCCCGGCGGCCCGGCCATGGCGCCGCCACTCGGCCGGCATGACCAGCGCCGACCAGCCCAGCTGATGGGCCGCGCGGGCGATGGCGGCATCGGCACCGCGGGCGCCGCCGTGGAGCAGCAGATGGACCAGCCGGCCGCCACTGCGGGCCAGCAGCTCAGCGGCAATGCGCTGATGGGACCAGGCCAGATCACGGCCGCCGCCGGCCGCGATCACAAGGGAACGACCGGCGCCGATAATGGGCCTGGATGAAGTACAAGCAGCCATGGAATCAGTTGCCGTAGGTGACAACTGATCGGGGCATCAATGCCGCTCAGACTTATGCGGCGGTGATGGCGAGATCAGGGGATGACGTTGCCGCAGGCGATGGGCTCGGGGCCTTTGGCGTGATCCTTATTCTACCAGTACAAAAGCACTAATGGGCAGGCTAAAAGACTGCTGCTACAGGCATCTGCCCAAGCTCATGCTGGAGGTGCCCCTTCTGGCTATCTGATTCGCAACCGCCCTGAGTTGGCCCTTCCAGTGATGACCATGGACCCCTCGATGCTCGCGCAGCCGCGGGAGGAGACCCCCCTGCCGCTGCGCCTCCTGGCCACCGCAGCCGCGGGAGAGGCGCCGGGCAGGCGTGACCTGAGCACACCCATCCCAGCGGCGGCGAGGGGAGATCAAACTCACGCGAGGGCAAGGGTCGGCGAAGCCGACTTGCCCGCCCTTGCGCCGCGTGACACCCTGCATCCCCGCCGCCGGGTGGCCACCGTTCTTCTGCGCTTGAGGAGCCTTCTTCTTGAGCGACCAACTGCAAGAGATGCAAGAGAAAGTCCCGGGCTACCTCAGGCAGATCAATGAACGGCTTCCGTGCTGAGCGACCACCCACAGGCGCCGCTGTCCAGCTCAAAACCCTTGAAAGGCCAGCAACAGGCGAGTTTCTCTTGCACTTTCTCTTGCAAGTCAAAAAAGAAGGGTTCCCGGTTTCGCCGAGAACCCTTGCGTTGACTAGTCGGGGCGACAGGATTCGAACCTGCGACCTAGTGCTCCCAAAGCACCCGCGCTACCAAGCTGCGCCACGCCCCGTCGGACCAACCCTACCCCACGAATCCCCCACAGGGCCTGCGATACCTGGATTCCTGTGGCTGCAACTGATGTTGGCTGGTGGAGGGAGCTTGCCCGAGCTTGTGTCAGGCAGTCGCATTCGGTGCCATGCTGAGGCCCTCCAGCTCTCACCCAGCTCTCAAGCGAGAGCTGCTGTGCCTGCCTCCATCAGCTTCCAGCCATGGCCCGTAGCGCTTCTCCATCCAGCACTCCGGCATGGATCGAAGGCCTGCGGATGCAGCTCAAGCTTGCTGTCGGTACCTCGTGGAACGTCTCCCCCATGCGGGACAAAGCCAAGCTCTTCGCGCGATTTGACGACGGCAGTCGAAAGAGCATGGTTCTCCCGTGCCTGTGGCTGCCGGCGTCGTCGTCCGAGATCCTGCGGGCGGCCGAGACGATGCATCAATTGATTCAGAGCGGCCTCTCGTTTGACAAAGCGAAGGAGCACGTTCTGGGCCCGAGCGCTGCTGCCCTGCCCGGAGCTGCATCTCCCTCTGCCGTCGACCTGGTCGAAATCTGGGAGCGCTTTGGCGACTACAAGGTCAGAGGCACCGGCCAGATCAAGCTCTCCACCTGGCAAAAGGACTATCGGATCACCGGTGGGCGCCTGCGTGAGGTTCAGAGCCAAAGCCCAGCGTCGGCAAAGGACCTGCTTAAGGCGATTGCCGATCGCTGGGATCCAGGGTCTCGTCGCCGTGAAATCGCCGTACAGCACATGGCCGCGATGCTTCGCTGGGCCATCGAGGAGGGACATCTCACAGCAGAGCAATGGACCCCACCACCAAAGATCAGCCGCATCGTGGGCCCGAAACCTCAGAAGGAGTCATCGGTTCCCTTGATGGATCAGCAGATCCTTGAACTCTTCTATGCACTCCCCAAGGATCCAGCGGGTCGTCGCTGGCTGTTCGCGCTCCAGCTGGTGGCCAGCTTCGGGCTGAGGCCGGTGGAGTTGCTTCATCTCGACCTGTCTCCAGACGGAAAGCTTCGGTGCAGCTACCAGAAGGCCAGTGGTGGTGGAAGGACGAGACCCCGTGAGCTCAGAGCACTCCATCCGGAATGGGGAGAGGAGTGGAAACTGATCCAGCGTGTGGCCGACGGCGAGGAACTCCCCCCACTTGACGCCCCCTCCGGCCCAGCAGACAGCATGCGGAAGTACCTGATCCGCCAGGAGGCCTGGAAGCTGTTGAGGGCCAGCAGTCCGATCACGCCCTACTCCTTCCGGCATGGCTACGCCTTTCGTGCCCATGAGGACTATGGCCTGAGCTCCCGAGTGACAGCCGAACTGATGGGCCATTCGGTGGCAACCCACAACCAGCACTACAGCCAGTGGGCCGATTCAGCAACGATTGACGCGGCCATCGAGCGGGGCTTGCGCCACCGCGGCGTGCTTGCCCGCCCCGATGGTCTATGATTCAAGCGGATAAGCTGATTGGTTGCCGGGGAGCAGATGAGAGGGCCATAACGGGCTTCCCATCGAAAACCCCACAGATCATAAAGTTCATCCACCAAGTGAAACTTATTTGTTACTAAGCTCAAAAGCATCTACACGTTAATCGTAGGTAATGATTGAAAGCTTACTGCTTTTCAATTGATTGCCGTGTGCTCATGCTTTTCTTAGCGAGTTGAGTCAAAAGAGCCCTTACGCGGTTCTTTTGCTTGACGTGAAGTCAGTTACCCCAGTCTGACAGGGTCAGGGCTGATGGCGATTGATTCTCACCAGTTAATAATTTCCAAAGTGAAGTAATACAGGCCGACCCGCATCCCAATGCCTATCCATAACCATGGACCCACTGTCCCAAGATGCGTGGCTGAGGACCGCAGATGCGCTCCTACAGCTCAAGTGCAGCCGTAGCCATCTGTTGCGGCTCAAGCGTGAAGGTCATCTGCGATCGAAGGCACACTTCGTGCAGATTGGTCAAACAAGGACGTCTCCCCTTCTGTGGAACGTAAAGGCCATCCACCAAACGATGGCTCAGTGGACCCTGAAAGGGTGCTCCAAATGAAGAACACGACCAATATCAGCGCTGCCTCCTCGATGGAGCAGTCTCCAGAAGACAAGATCCAGGAGGTAAGGATAGAGGCGATCCGACTGATCGATTCGGGCGTCCCTGTCCTGGACAGGGTTCCACTGCTGCGTGAACAGGCGAAGAAAATCGGCATCCAACTGAGTAATCCTGAGCTGGGTCGATACCTCAAAGAGGCCTGCAGCCAAGCTGCAGGAACTCCTGAATTGGTGACGGCTGACGATGTTCTGGACCTGTCGCAGCCTGAGTGGATCTGCGAGCACCTCCTGATGGCCGGGTGCATCAATCTGCTGTTTTCCCTTCCTAAGGTTGGAAAAACCACTCTGATCTTGGCTCTGCTGGGCGCCTTGCATCGAGGGGAGAGCACCTTCCTGGGGTTGCCGTTGATTGGCACCTGCCCACCGGTGTTGATCATCGGTACCGACCAGCCCGAACGCGACTGGGCCCGCATCCTGCAAGGTGTCGGCCTTGTCTACCTCGATGAGGCTGGGGACGCTCGGCTCTGCGACCCGCCCATTGTTGGGCTGGCCCATTCCGGATGTCCCTGGTATCTGGATGAGGAAGGCATCCAGAAGATTGCCCAGAAGGCGGCCGACAACCCAGGACTGTTGATCATCGTTGACACACTCCATGCCTGTTGCCGCCCTCTCGGGATCAACGAAAATACTGCTGAACTGGCCGATCCGGTCATTGAGCTGATGGAGGCGGTCGGGCCCTACGGCGCAACCGTTGTGGTGATTCACCACGCCAACAAGGGCCGCTCAGCTGATTCCGCCAGCATGGGTAGCCGAGGCAACACGGCTCTACCAGCGGCAGCCTCCCAGATTATCAGTCTCAACCGCCTGCAGTCACGCCCTGCCTCTGCTGAGGCGGGCCAGATCATGCTGAGGACGGAAGGCAGGGCCGGCGCTCCGTTGGAGCTGCTGGTCGCCCGTGGTCCAGATGGAGGCTGGATTCATTGCGGGGAAAGCGCTGAGGCCTCGGAAGCGCAACTCCTGGTCCAGGCAGAACAGCGGCTCAACAGGCAACAGCGGGACGTGCTTCAGGTTCTGCGCGACCGTTTCGAGGAAACCCAACAGATGGTTTCCGTGGCCGAGATTTTGGAACGCTCCGAGATCTCCGGTCAGGACCCCACGAGGGTGATTCGTCGATACCTCGACACCATGTCGAGATGTGGCTTGGTGATCCTTGAGAGGGTAGCTATTGCTAAGGGGCAAGAGAATCGCTATCGACCTGTCAGCCCGCCAGGCATGCCGGACACCACAGACGACCCTGTCACTGATCTGGGCTAATCGGCTGGGCAGGCTCGCGATGACCATCTGCTGGTCAACGTGAGCCTGCCCTTTCAGCGCAGAGATAATCGGATACCTCGGATACCTCGGACAGCACGGACAGCACGGACAGCACGGACAGGTCGGACACCACGGACAGCGCAAACAGGGGGGATGGTTTGGACACCCAGACCATCTTGGACAGGTCGATCAGTAGTTCTTCAACCCTGACCTGGGTGACGACTCCACCCTTCAGTCCTGCATCAGGTTCGATTTCCTATTCCGGCCTGATGGGGCAGACACGCCCCCCCCTCCTGGCTCGCCTGGATCAAGAAGGCAGAAAATGTCCCTAGTGGAGCGAGTTGCTTCCCCTTGAAGCAATTCTAATCGCCCAGATGGCTTCTCCTGCAGTGCTTTTGCCGTTTACGACCACAGATACCCGCTTGGTTCAGGGTCTTACCCGGCTGAGGTGCTATCTCCCATCGCACTGCCGCTGCTCAGAGGCGGGCCAGCTCAAGCGGCACGGAGCTGGCCCGCAAGGCCCTCAGGCCGACACTTGCTGTCTGAGCGCCTCCAGAGCCTTCTTCTGGGCCCGCTGCACGCTCATGGCACTGAGCCCCAGCTGCTTGGCGGCATCCCGGAGGCTGAGCCCCTGCAGAACGGTGAGTCTGAGGGCAGCGGCCTGGGCGGCGGGCAGCTGATCGAGCATGGCCTCCAGCCCCGGATCACCAGCCTCGGCCTCTGGCCCTGAAGCCTGATCCGGTGCGGGGAGGGTATCGAGCCAGCTGCCACCACCACCGGGGAGGGGAATGTCAAGGCTCTGATGCTTCCAGATGGCCTCGCTCCTGGCTGACTTGGGCAGCCTCACCAGCAGGGCCCGATCGCGGATCCAGTGGGCCAAGGCTCCATGGATGCAGCGCTTGAGGTAAGCCGGAGCAGTGAGTGGATCCGTCACGCGGCTGCAGGCCCGCACCAGCTCCAGGCGGGCCACGCCCTGGGCATCAGCAAGCTCCAGAAGATCGGGGTAGCGGCGGCTGAACTGGCGGGCCAGGACATCAGCCAGAGAGAGGAACTGATGAACAAGGCGGTCACGGTCTGAGTGGGGTCGCATCGTGGTGATGACGCAGGACGCGCCCCCCACCCCGCAGCACCGCGTAGGGAGAATCGGGGGTAGGCCAAGCCAGTGCCACGACGACCCATCTCAACGAGCGCTGTTCATCACCCGCTCACGGCTGACTCTCCCGTCAGGACGCCAACCCAGGCAGCCAGCGCCAGCGGCAACGACATCACTCCGGTCACCACCACCAGCGCCACGAGCGGACGTAGCGAAACCCCGAGCAGGCGCGAGCGGGTGCAGCGAAGACCGCAGGCGCTGGGAACCCAGGCATCACCGCTTCTCCCAGCTCCGCTCACAGCGACGCAGTTCCAGCTCGATGGCGAGCTTCCGGGGCAAGTCCTGCAGGGGCCAGGCCATACGAACGAACCAGCGCAGCGTGCGCGTATGGCGCTGCAGCCAGAACCAGCAGGTCAATGAGAGGGTGCGGCTTTTCATGGCAGGAGCGCCAAGGACAACGCCTGCCCAACCCGGTGCCAGGTCCGTCAAGGGGGCCATAGGCACTTGCGCAGCCCTTGATGACCTGGCCGCAGTCACAACAGCGAAGCCAACGAACACACCTGCAAGCCGGGTTACGGTCAGCGCTGGCCTGGGCAGAGGCCATGAAACCGCAGCCGCAACCAGGGAGTCAGCTCTGGCTCAGTCGTGGTCGCGGGCGTCAAAGCCCGGGAGTTCCTCCACCTGCTTCTGCTCCAGGTACGGGTGAGTGGACCAGCTGTCCCAGCAGGAGCCGATCAAGGCGGGATCGTTCACGGATGGCAGTGAAAGCTCACTCTGGCAAGCAATAGGTGCGGGCTCGAACCAGCCGCAGGAGCATTCAGCCTCCCAGGCCTCAATCGTGGCGACCAGCTGCAGGGAGGAAGACGCTGAGGACGAGGTTGGAGCAGGACAAGCCTCGCGCTGAGCTGAAGAATCCTGCGAGGTAAGGATCGGCTCCATGGGAGGAACGGCGAAGAACACCGCTCCCACCCACCGCCTGCAGAAGCTCAGGCAGGGGTGCCATCAGGCACACGCGTAGCCCTTGCCGGTTGCTGCCCCCACCCCACGAGAAGAGCAAGTGGCTGGTGGGGTGGCGGTGGATCATCGGGGCGGGGTTTGACGTTCTCCCAGAGCTGATCTATCTGGTGACATTCAGCAGGTACGACATGGTTTTGACAGTTCTGCTCAGCCGCTTGCCTTGGCCGACACGTTCCTGGTACACCGAGCTCCGGCTTCAGTAGACTTCTGGCTGGTGCCGAACATCTGGTGATTGCAAGCCGTAGATTTTTTTGAGTTCATGGCACTTCTCTAAGTAGCCGTTCGTCCGAACGGAAACCATTCCTCAATTCGCTGTAGCTTTGCCTTGCCCTCTCACGGCGAACTCCTAGTCTCAATTCAAGCTGAATATGACTGTCGCCGAGAGCTTTTCAGGCGAATGTCCATGCCCATCCAGGGCTGGATAGACAGGACAGATCCACGTACAATGTGATCTTAGTTACGCCGCAGCACGGAGGTACTTGACAACCGATTCCCAGTCGGGAAATCGACTCGTCCCAAAATGAATATGCTCACCTTCAAACTCACTGGCTCCATTCTTTTCCCTGTCGTCCACAAGGAAGTGACCCCGATTCAAGTTTTTGTGATGAGAAAGGATCAGCCTTTTGTAAGCGCCCTTGCCAAGATATCGCTTTACCCAATGGAGCTTATCAGACCATGCCGATGTATTCTCCCATGGAGAAGTAGACAAAATGTAGGTGTCGAAGAGCGTGCAGAGCTCCGTGTGCGCCTGAATCGCACCAGGGAGGGGCTCCATAAGTGCAAAGATACCAGGGACTTCATCTAAGTTGCTTTCGTACGCCTTTAGGACGTCAGGGGGCAGATGCTGAAAGGCAGATGGGAAGTCGACAAGGACGTTGTCCATGTCGAGGTAGAGGATCTTGCTCATTGGTATTCGTGGTAGGTATTGAGCGGCCCAGCAGACCAATAAGGGGATTCACAAATCATCCTAATGGCCATTGCCTGTTCCGCCAATGATTCTCCACGAATAAGGCACTCATCGTAGCTCTCCTTCTCAAATTGGATTTCTGGGGGAAACGGGAGCCGGTCGAGACTTCTATTGTGGACCAATCGTCGTGGTCCGAACCACGGCATAGTGGGTCGCCTGACAGCAGCAGGAGCAATCAACACCCCCTCAAACCCCAGGCTCAGGTGCTACAAGTTCCACCGCACTCCTGGCCTCACCCAGCACCTGGAACAACACCTGCGGGTTTTCCTTGAGCAGCTCGATCCAATGCCCTAGGTACGCGGCATGGTTCTCCATCGCACTGCCGATCTCCAGCCGGTCTCCCAGCAGCACCGCCCCCAGTTCGGCCACCAGCTCCTCACGGGCATAGGCCATCGAGCCCATACGACCGCTCAGATCTCGCTTGAGCCGGCTGGGGTGACCGGTGGAGTGGATTGCTTCATGCGCCCAAGTAGCATAGAAACCTGCAGCTGAGTGGAACGCCTGCCGCTCGGGCAGCTGGATCCGATCGATCTGGGGAAAATAACAGGCACGCTCCCCTCCGTAAGCGACAGGAACGGACCAGCCACTGAGCACAGCTTCTGCAGCAGCAAGGCGATCCGGCTCAGGCCTGGCAATCAACCCAGCTTCCCGCTGCCGCTCTGAGATCAGATCCCCCAGGCCATCTCCATCGAGATCAGCCGCGTTGAAGACCACCACGGGGCGGAAACTGACCCATGTCCGCTCTGCAGGGGTACCGCCTGCACAGTTGGATCCAGTTGTCGCATCCGAGGGGTCCGACGTATCCGACCCCCCGGTACCTGAGTGGTTGACCTGGGGCCTGAGGATCCGGATCCCCTGGCTGCCCTTACGGGGGAAGATCCCTAGAGCCTTGGCCTCAGCGAACCCGCACCAGTAGGGCAATGCCGACCCCCGCAGGTGCATCCCGAGCGTGAGCAGGATCGGATTGGCGCCCCGGTAACGATGACCAGACAGCAGGTTGACGTGGTGGCCACCGCCACTGGCATTCCATTCCCTACGCCAAGGTGTGGTGCCTGCCTCGAGCAGCTGGATCAAAGACTCCACCAGCTTCTCGGTTGACGTTGCCTGTCCAGAACCCCCAGGTTTGAACCTGGAGGTGGAATGAGAGCGGGTTGAGGATTTGGTGGCACCCATCGGGCAGCAGCGCAGGACCCGAAGCACCAGCGCGGCCAGCAGCAAGGGCTGGCCATGGAGCTCGGCCCTGCAGAAGTTCCCCGGGTGTCACGTACCGATGGCGGGCCAGCTCGTGAAACCCTTGTGCGGCCGCGCATGCTGAGGAATCCTGCGTGCGCTCCCCTCAAGCTTTGCCAGAGCGAATGGGGGAAAGGGAGGAAACCAATTCCTCCCTTGTTGCCCCCACCAAAGCCCAATCCACCACAGGGATATCAGCAAAGAGGGGGAATGGAGGAAGGGGGGAAGTGCCACGGGGATCACTTGCACACCCGGACTATCGGATAAGGAGTTACTGCAGCAAACCAGCCCTGGTGTGCAAGCCAACCCGATCAAACCAACAACAGAAATTGCTGCATAGCGAAACCCTGGATAACACCCAGAAAACAAAGACAGGAAGACAATCGTCTTGATTCTGGATCCTCCCTGCTATATTCTTGAGGTGTGCAGACACCGCCTCACGCGACAAAGCACATCGATATCTTCTCAACACCTAAACCGAAACGAACCCTAAAGCAACCCGAGCAGCACTCCAACACCTGAATCTCAACCTACATCCCAACTCCCACAACTCAAGCGATACCACAGCACACATAAGCGGAATCAAGTCCAGGATTTCTGACCAGTTAAGAGGGCTGGCCAGTAAGGACGCATCCCCCTGAAGAGCAAACAGCGGACGTGAGGAATCACGCCTGCTAGTTACATAGCATCTACACACACGGGAAATCCTCGATTCCCAAGGAACCCACGCACCCTCCAGGCCTGGCCCACAAAGCAAGTTCGCGATGGCACCAGAGTCATGGTCAACAGGGCAGGTCAATCCGGTAGATTTATTACTTTATTGTTAGATAGCTAATAAGAGAATCAGCAAGAAGCCCTGTATGATATCTAGCACTAAAGATAATAGGGGCACTAGTAAAAAGATTAGCAATGAACCTACAAGATGCCAAAGCGCCACCAGGGCCAGCTCGCTCCATCCACCAACCACTTCACATTCACCTTCGCATTCATTATTCATGTACACGTCCCCTTGCCCCACGCCAACCAGCGCAGCTGTCCGTAAGTACTCAGCCGTCATGGACGTCCTTGAGCACATCAGCCTTCCCCCTGGCCGTCTTCAGGAGCTGGAGTATCACTGGCAGAGCTACACTCCAGAGGCCTTCTCCCTGCTCCGTCACCTGCTGCTGGAACTCCGGCATGGCGTCGAGCCCAAGTACATCGTCACCTGGCACTGGTCCACTCAGCAACGTGATTACGCCGGCGTGACACGGGAAGCCAGGCACTTCAAGAACGTCATGCTCAAGCGGGTGTGGGGCTACAACCGCATCAAACAGGCCAGGGTGGGTCTGGCACCTCCGCTCTACTTCTGCCATGAGCGCAGCGCTGAGACCAACCGCTTTCATACGCACCTGTTGATTCCGCAACCACCTGCGGAACACGACAGCGTTGCAGCCTTGAGCCGTGAGTTCAACGGTCACTTCCGCAAAGCAATTCGCGCCCTGGATCGTGACCGCACGATCGACGTCAGGCTGATTGAAAAGCCGGTTGGGGCCCTGAGCTACATCGTCAAGCAGGCCTCCAGCAGCTACTGCCCGTTGGACTACGAGTTGTCACATTTTCTCCGGCAAAGCAGCTTTGAGCCTGAGGAGAGAAAGAATCGTAGAATGCATTAAATGCAGAATTCCATATCCTTAGCACTATTCTCTCGTGAGTCAATATGCGCCATCATACATAAACATTCGACATGTGTACATGAACCACTGGCTATAAAGTGAAATCAACCAGAAATTATGGGTGACAACAGGTGCTCCCCCTCTCCAACCGCGATGTAGAGTTTCAGCAGCCAACAGTTCAAAGGCAAGGAGCTGCCAGACACATCGGTGACACCGAGGATGGTTACTGGTAACACTGCAAGAGATTATCCAACAAGATATTAACGTGGAAGAATGCGTTTGCTCCCATTGTAAATGACTCAAATTCGAGGTGCTGGACACTGGCTGGGAATGCTGCTGTTCTCCTTTGGTGTCGTGCTCCTGCTGGCGCTGCCTCTTTGGAGCGTGGGGCAGCGTGGTTTGGTTCAGGAGCGGTCCTTACCGGTAAATCCGCAACAGGAACTAGTTGCTACAAATGGGCTTGGAGTGACAGTCGGTGCTTACATCGAAAACCTCCACAGTCTTTCCCTGAGACAGCGGATCTTCTCCGCAGAAGGATATTATTGGCTCGATTGGCCAGGGCCTGTTCAGAATCTTATCGATTCAAAGAAGATTAAACCTTCCGAGATGGTGGAATTAGTCAATGTGGTCAATTCTTCAGCAGCGGCAATTGAGACGGATACGCATGAACCAGTAGCATTGCCAAATGGCCACTTCTATCAATTGTTTCGTTTTTCCGCGAATTTCTATATCCCTACAGTCGACTTAAGGCGGTCACCATTTGAGCAGCTTGTGTTGCCCGTGGTTCTTGAGGTTAAGCCAGATGCTTTGTCACGCCAGCGCAGCAATCTAATACTACTGCCGGATCCGAATCAGAAAAATAGCCGACTTGGAAGTTACGCTTCAATAAATGGGTACGATATCAGCGGTGTTCGCTTCATATCGTTTAATCACTCATACGGAACGGATTGGGGCTTGGGCCAGGAAAATCTCAGCTTTTCACGGCTGGCAATTGCTGTGACAATGAAAAGTGATCTATTTTCAAGTTTTGTGATCTGGATTCTACCGATTATGATTGTTATGCTGATAGTCCTGCTAGCGCCTTCACTTGATGGGGAACTTGGTGAGATTCGCCTGGCGATTCCCTCAACTGCACTGCTTACCTTGATTTTCCTGCAACAGGCATATAAAGCAGAAATTCCCTCTCTGAGCTATCTGACATTTCTCGATTCAATATATGCCTGTTCCTATGTAACTTCACTGCTACTCTTTATCCTTTTCGTATGGGGATCTAATGTGTACTCACAAGCCGCAGAAGATAGCAAGGCTGCGGCCGTGGTCAAAATTGACAGAATGGACCTGATCTTTCAACGAGTGGCTCTTATTGGATTCATCATTACAGCCATAGTAGCTTGGTATGGCTAGATTCACTTAAATTCCTCCGCAGAACTTCTTTGATTTCTCTAAATCGACAATCTAGCTTTCAACCACGCTGATGGCAGTGCAGATATCGTTACATACAAATTAGGCAGATGAGTCCTCAAATGACTGTTTTGCCTATTGCAATCCTGGTAATCTAACATTTGTTAATACGACTCAGTTGTCATGCAGCACTATGGTGATCGTGACCGGGCGGCTGGCTGTGCAGGAAGCATTAGAGAAGATGTACTCTCCCTGGTAGAAGTAGTAGCTTACCCCACTCAATAACTCGGCATAACTAGTTTTTGAAAGAGCGCCAACTTCTTGACCACCACCACGATATTGGCACAGGAATTGGCATCGGTGAGGAAGTAGCCGGTGGTTTCCGTAACCACATCGGTGCCAACAGGTCCTCATTCACTTTCTAGTATCATTCTCAGCCGAGACTCAGATTACTACGATGCCACTGACGATCATGTTGCCGTCAATGCTTGATACTATACAATGAATGAAATTCATTGTTGTAATTCAGCAGTTGCTGACAAGTGATATAATCACTATCAATCACATCATCGATACAATCGACAACAATATCCAAGAATTTGATGTCCGAACAGGCTCATTGGGCGGCCAATTAGACAATAGATGCATAATGAGCCAGCAAACCACAGCGACCTGCTTCGAGAATTGTCAATGCTTGAATAAGCACGGTAACGTTGGACGAATATATCAAGACAGCCAGTTAACGAATCGTTGAATGATCAAGGAGTTACTGATGTCCACAAAGAAGCCAGAGACCAAAGGGACAATGATGAAGGCCTGTGGAGCGGGGCCGTACTTATTGGCCACAGCCGCCATATTCGCCATCGCGGTGGGGGTGGCCCCAAGCGAGAAGCCGGAAAACCCGGCGGAGATTACCGCAGCGTCGTAACTACCTCCCATCGCCCTGAACACTAGGAACAAGGTGTAGCAGATGGCTACTACAAACTGAGCGGCCAAGATGGAGAGGATAGGACCGGCGAGCCCGGCGATCGTCCAGAGCTGCAGGCTCATCAAGGACATCGTCAGAAAGATCCCAAGTGAGATGTCAGAAACTATCGCCAAGGATCTGGTGCGGGCCGGCCAGCGGATCCGCACTAGGCGCGGCACGGTGTTGGTGAGGAGGATTGCGCCGAAGAGGCAGCAGACGAACAAGGGCAGATTGCCCCCAAGCGACTTCAGGGTGAGGTAGATCCCTTCACCGAGAACCAGGCTCATGTTCAGCCAGAAGAAAGTTCGCAGGAGGCTGAAGTAGCTCACTTCTTCCTGTCGGGAGGGGGTGTTGATGCCTTGTTCCGAAAGATTGTCCTTGTCGTGGCTTGGCTTGAGGTTGTTTCTGCGGATCAGAAAGCGGGCAATTGGGCCGCCCATCAGCGAGGCGAGAACCAGACCGAAGGTGGCGCAGGCAATGCCGATTTCAAGAGCGTTGTCAATTCCGTAGCGCTGAACGAAACGAGGCGCCCAGGCAATAGAAGTGCCATGGCCTCCCACCATGGATACCGATCCTCCCAGCACTCCGAGCAGCGGATTTAGCCCAAGCGCGGTCGCCACTCCCGCTCCCACCAGATTCTGAAGCACCGTGTAAAAAATGGTCAGTAACAGCAGCACTATCAGCGGGCGTCCACCTGATACCAAGGTCTTGATGTCGGCGTTCAGACCGATCGAGGCGAAAAAATACAGCAGCAGGAAATCGCGTGTGGCCAGGTTGAAGCTGATCTCAAGACCGCTGACGCTGTGTACGATGGCAAGCAGCAGGCACACCAGCAGGCCACTACTGACGGGTTCGGGAATGTTGTAGTTACGAAGCAGGGCTAAGCGCTGATTCAGCCACTTGCCTACTGCCAACACCACTATGGCGATGTTGAAGGTGGCAAAACTTTCAATCTGCATCCTGGGCGGGAATCAGCAGTCATGTTACCTATGACCATCAGCCACTGTTCAGCGACAGACTTGAAACAGGCATTCTGTGGTTGGAACAGCTTGCACCATCAGCGACGCGACCGCACGTCGACGGCAGCCTGATGTCAAGTTCCATAGCAACCAGAGGCCTATTGCAAGGGCCAGCCCTTCTTGTGGGATTTCAAATCCGAGCGGACCGGCATGGCCCGCCAGTGACAGATCGCTGTTCCTGGCTCGGTGCGAGTAAATCCAGAACCTAAGTCATGAGAACGGTCAACTTCGGGAGCAGCACAACGTCTTGGTCACCGATGCTGAGAAGCAGCCAGAGCGGATTGGCCAAAATTACTAGAAGGTCACAGTCCTCCCTCCATTGATGGACTGTTTTATTAACTTGCCGCACGGGTTAAACCCAGTGGCCGTCAACTGGGTGGCGTGCACGAACAACCCGGAAGAGGGCCGCAGTGGCGTCTGATTGAGCAGTGCGGGCGGTGGAGGAGAAAGATCCCAGCCACTTTCGTTGTTCAGGACTCGCGTCAACTCGCTGCTGGACCTTCTGAGAAGAACGTTTTCTCGAAGCATCGGCCGTAGCTGCCACTTACAGTGAGCATCAGCCTGAGACAATACGACCACCATGCTTGGAGAATTCTGGAGCAGTCCTGGATCGGCCAAAATCTCGGCTTAAGGCTGTTATTGCCGAGGCCGGCTCGAACTGGATGTAGATATGTTGCTACAAATCAAGCTAGGAATAATCCGGGAAATGGCATTTCTGAAAATGTAACCATTGCCGTGACTCATGCCCCTTACCCTGGAGCGATTAGATTCATGAACTATCCAGACCCTCCCCTGGTATCAACATTGATGAGAAATGGTGCTCAGACCAGCTTTGTCTGCCAGATGCACTTGCATTTCCAGTGACTTGTTAAATAATGTCAGCTCCTGCAAATCTTAACAGAATCACAATTTCCGTGGTCTCCGTTGATCGCCTGATAGACGCCGGTGGGACACCATTAATTCAGCCGCATATCCATCCCGACGTTGCCCGCTGGATATATGAGGAGGCCAAGGAAAATCCTCATATATACGGGTATGAGATTGAGATCCTCGTTCCTGTCTCAGATAGCGCAAGAGGGGCAGAAGTGGAATCTACTGTCCAATCCTATTTCCTCTCCGAAGCAGAGTGGGCAGACAAGGAATTTCGCGCAATACTACGGAATGGCTTTGCCAGCCTTATGAGGGCATTTCTAGTCGTAGTGGCTCTCACTCTCCTCAGCGAGTTCCTTCATGGGATTTGGAAAAACCGCTTCTACTTGGTGCTCAGCGAAAGCCTTGTGATTATAGGATGGGTAACACTCTGGGGCCCTTTGGATTTGCTACTTTTTGAAAGAAATCGCATCCGAAGACGCCAAATGGTTGCCCGCGCTCTTTCAGTCTCCAGGGTGACACTGACATCCAGGCAGTGACCTGCATAGTAAGATTTGCGAGAGACTTGTTCTGTTGAGAAATCACGGAATGGTCACATGAGCGCCAAGAGGGTTATTCGTTTACTCTATACTTTGACTGTGCGGTTATGGTCAGGTGCCTGATCGAGCGCTACCACTTGCACGGAGACCTCCATGTTTTTAAAAGCATCGATAGGTCCGGCCCATGAGCCGGAGAGCGGGGAGGCTTGGGCGTGATGAGGAGCGACGCCCGCCGAAATATGCTCATCACCAGCGAGTTTATTGTTCGTAGGGTCAAACCCTTGCCAACCGACGCCCGGGATATAAATTTCAGTCCAGGCATGGGTGGATCCGTGCTGCCCTTCACCCATTTGCACATAGCCGGTAACAAACTGCGCGGCCAAACCCCAATACCTTGCGGCTTCCATCATTAGCACTGCATAATCCCGGCAAGATCCACTACCTAAGGCGATTGTATCGCTCGGTAACTGGACACCTGGATCTTCGCGGCGCGTGTATTGAAAGGCTTCATAAATCCTGGTGTTGAGCTTGTTCAACAATTCGAGCGTGTCAACAGCCTGCCCAGGCTGATGCAAGTCAAACATCCAATTCTTCAGCGCTAAACCGTCCTGCGAGAAACTGGGAAGTCGGTATGGTACGAGTCCTAACTGTTCATCTGGAGAGTAGTGAAACGGAAAAGATATCGCCTCAGGATCAACGTGACACCTCACTAGCTTCTCATCGTAGAGAACGACATCTACCTCGCTGAAAATTCGTAATTTATTGGATGGTTTCGCAAAAGCGATCTTAGCAACCGAATTCGCATAAAGATCGCGAACCCACCGGACCGAGGCCTTGGGTTCAATCTCAACAAGCCCGCGCTCAATGTGCACATCGTGCCCCTCACGTGGCCTCATCAACGCCATGTGCTCACCAAAGGTGACCGGCTGCTTGTAGTGATAGATCGTCTCGTGAGTGATGCGGATTTTTTTCATGGGTGAAGATGTGCCATTCGGTGTGTCAGCGCTTGCAGGATCTCAATCCCTTATAACAGTCTTGAAGCAATGTGTCCCATTCCCTGATCTCACAGCGGGGGCAACGGAAACCATCAGGCCAGCGCGCCTGCTCCAGGGCGGCTTCGCAGTTCTCTTCTGTGCCATAGAGCTCGATGAACTTGGGCAGCGACAGGCCTGCCTGGAACTGAATCCGACTCACGGCCATGGCGAGCGAACATGGTACATACGTACCAACTTAGACAGGAAGGGCCTGCTGGCGGAGCTTGCTACCTAATCAAGAAAGGCAACGACTGTTGGATTCCTGGCCAGTGCAGTCGGTTGGTTCTCGGAGCAGGGGATCACCTGCCGGATTATCCTGTCGAATAACGGCTCCGCCTACCGCTCAGGGGATTGGCGAAAAGCCTGCCGGGCATTGGATCTGAAACCCATCCGCACCAAGCCCTATACGCTGCAAACCAACGGCAAAGCCGAGCGGTATGGCCTCAGGCCGACTCCGTCTACATCAAAACGATCCTGGCAGAATGGGCCTACGTGATCGCCTACCAAACATCAGAGGAACGCAACCGCTGGCTACCTCGCTATCTGGGGATCTAAACGGCCGCAGCTGCCACATGGCTCTCGGTGGCCTCACCCCCTAAGCGGTGCCTCCCAGCGGCTGCTGATTGCTGAATGAGCTGGTGAGAAAACACAACTAGTGAATGCCCACCGCGCGCCTGGCCTGCGTGCGGTGGCACCCCTTGAGGTTGAGGATGTGGGGTTCCCCCGATTTGCAACCTGGATAGACCTGGTAACACCTTGGACGGCCCAAGTGGCATCCAGCACACGCATCCATGGGATTGACCTTATACGTTGGCTCCTAATGGATTTAGCCACTCCCACAAGACCCCTGCGTCAGCAGTGGCAAATGCCGCACCGTCGAGTGCGCTTGCTGATGCTCGGTGGCGGCATCGCGCTGGCCATCCTGCTGCTCAGAGGCCAGCGACCTCAGGAGAATGAGCAGCGCAAACGGCAGACGGTGCTGGTGGAAACCGCCACGGTCCGTAGTGGCCGACTCGATGTGGTCTTTCCTCTCACCGGGGAAGTTAAAGCTGTTGCCTCGGCAGCCATTCGCCCTGAGGTCTCGGGCCTCCTCCAGCAGGTGCATTTCCGCGAGGGGCAGCAAGTGACCACTGGCCAGCTGTTGCTCAGCCTCAATCCAGCCGAATTCCAGGCCGCCTTCAGCCAAGCCCGAGCAAATCGGCAAAAAGCCGAAGCGGAGGTACTTCAGGCAAGGGCCGATGCCCAGCGCACTGCAACCCAGGCCCGCACAGCCAGGGTTCGTGCCGAACGTTATCGAAACCTGGGGCGGCTGGGCGCCGTGAGCAACGACCAAAAGGATCAGTTCGTCAGCGAGGCTGAAAGCGCCGAGGCCACGGCCCTCAGCAGCAGTAGTGCTGTGACCAGTGCTCTGGCCAACCTGGCTGCAGCGCGGGCTGCTGAAGCTACGGCTCAGCTTCAGCTACAGCGCACCCAGATCCGCTCTCCGATCCCCGGTCGTGCCGGCCAGTTGCAGATCACTGTAGGCAATTACGTGCGCAGCCAGGAGACCAACCCCCTGCTCGTCGTCAACAGTATGCAGCCGATAGATGTGATCTTTGCCGTTCCCCAACGGTTACTAAGTCAATTACGGCTTGGCTTGCCGGTAGTGCTCGACGCCACAAGTCCCAGTGTCAACGCTGTTCGGGGTCGATTAACCTCGATTGATAACGCCGTTGATCCCACCACCGGAACCACTCGCATCAAGAGCAGCTTCACCAACAACGACCAGCGGCTGGTGCCGGGTCAGTTTGTCAAGGGCCGCCTTCAGCTTCAGCGACTGGAGAACGTCTTGCTGGTGCCCCAGACAGCGGTGCAGACAGGTCAACAGGGAACCTACGTATACCTGGTCAGCGGCAAGCCCAAGGCCGAGAAAGCCGAGGTACGGCCGATTCGCACCGGCGATTCAGCCGACGGAAATGTCGTTGTAGTCAGTGGCCTACAACAGGGTGATCGTGTGGTCACCAAGGGGCAATTCGCCCTCAGCCCGGGAGCAAGCATCAGTGAGCGCCCCGTGGGCCAAAGGCAACAAGAAGACAATCCTGACAACAAGTAATGAGCCTTTCTACCCAGATGATCCGGCGGCCAGTCACGGCCACACTGATTGCCGTGGCCTTGGTGGTCTTTGGGCTGATTGGCTATGTCCAGCTCCCGATCAACGATCTACCCACGATCGACTTCCCCACCCTGCAGGTGAGCGCCTCTTTGCCGGGTGCCAGCCCGGAGACGATGGCCACGGCTGTTGCCACGCCTCTGGAGCAGCAGTTCACCACTGTGGCGGGAATCAGCACGATTACCTCCACCAGCAGCCAATCGAGTACCCAGATCACTCTGCAGTTCAACCTCGAGCGGGACATCGATGCCGCCGCCCAGGACGTGCAGACGGCAATTGCCCAGGCCAGCCGTCAGCTACCCCCTGATCTCCCCTCTCCACCGTCTTTGCGCAAAGTGAACCCAGCCGAGCAGCCGGTGTTCTATCTGGCTCTCAGCTCAGAGGTGTTGCCACTCGCAGAGGTGAACCGTTCCGCTGAGGTGCAAATAGCACAAAGACTGTCAATGGTGGACGGGGTCTCCCAGGTGCAGGTGTTCGGGGCCCAGAAGTACGCGGTGCGCGTGCGGGTGGATCCACAGGCTCTCAGCTCCAAGGGCATTGGCATTGATGAAGCGCTCAATGCCGTGCGGACTGGCAATTCGAATCTACCAACCGGCAATCTTTATGGACCCAAGCAGACCTACTCAGTCGAAGACAACGGCCGCCTTGATGATGCTGCCGGTTACCGCCAGCTGATTATCTCCTACAAAGATGGCTCACCCGTTCGGCTCTCGGAAGTAGCTGAGGTGTCTGACTCAGTGGCGAACGAGCGTTCGGCAAGTTGGTACAACGGTACGCGATCGATTGTGCTGGCAATTCAGCGGCAGCCGGGAAGCAACACGGTGGCTATAACAAGCAAGATCAGAGCAATGATCCCGGAGCTCAAGGCTTCGATCCCCGCAGCAATCAACGTGGATGTGCTCTTTGATCGCTCGCAGTCGATCAAGGAATCCATCACTGATGTTGAACACACTCTCCTGCTGACCATCGTCCTTGTGATCATGGTGGTATATTTGTTTCTCGGCTCACTTGTCACTACTATCTTGCCCTCTCTGGCGATCGTAATATCGCTGGTTGCCACCTTCGGTATTATCTGGCTGTTGGGGTATTCCCTAAACAATATCTCACTGATGGCACTCACATTAAGTGTGGGGTTCGTTGTCGACGATGCGATCGTTATGGTGGAAAACATTGTCCGTCGTCAGGAGGAGGGGGAGCGACGTTGGACGGCGGCCCTACTTGGTTCTGAAGAAATCACCACGACTGTCATCTCCACAACCGTGGCCCTCGTGGCTGTTTTCATTCCGATTTTGTTCATGGGAGGGCTACTGGGTCGGCTATTCAGGGAATTCGCTGTGACCCTGAGTGTAGCCGTGATCTTTTCCAGTGTGGTCGCGCTAACTGTCACACCGATGATGGCGGCCCGCTTCCTGCCCCAAACCGGCGTGAGATCAATCGGACTATTTAACAATAACTGTATGTTGCAGTGGTTCAATCGATCCTTCGAACGACTCACTGATCTTTATGCCCATACGCTAACAGCTGCTCTTCGGAGACCTCGAGCCATCCATCTCTTTTCCGTGATTCTACTGTTTCTTACGGTGTTTTTCTTTCAGTTGGTCCCTAAGGGATTTATACCCAATGTGGACACTGGTCAGCTCAGCGTTAACACTCAGGCCGTAGAAGGTATATCTTTTCAAGAGATGGCCGTCCTTCAAGACCAGTTGGCACAGAAGCTATTTTCAAACCCCAACATAGATGGTGTAAACAGCACCATTGGATCAGGCGGTCCAAACGCTTCGGCCAACAGCGGGCGTCTGTTTCTGCGATTAAAACCGCGCTCTGAGCGGCCCTTGGGTGCTGAAGAACTTACCCTTAAGTTACGAAGCACTGTCAATAGCGTTCCTGGATTGAAGGGCTTCGTTCGTCAGCCCTCGGCGATCAACATCGGTGGCAGCCAAAGTCGGGCTCGTTTCCAGTTCACGCTTCAAGCAATCGATCTCTCGGAGCTCATGGCAATCGCCCCTGATTTCGAGCAAAAACTTCGCACCGTCAGTGAACTGACCGATGTCAACAGTGATCTGCTTTTGAACAATCCCAAGCTAAAGGTCAATATCGACCGTGATCGTGCCGCAGCTCTGGGTCTCAATGTGGCCACGCTGCAAAGCGCCTTGAGAGACGCCTATGGAGAAGGTCAGATATCGACAATTTACAAATCCGATGGTCAATATGCGGTAATAAGCGGAGTCAAGTTGGTGAATCAGAATTCTCCGGCTGATCTGGATCTCATTTCTATCCGCAGCAGCTCCGGCAAGCTCGTTCCATTGGGAGCAGTGGCCAGCCTTGAGCGTGGAAGTGGTATTGTCACAATCAACCACAATGCACAACTGCCTTCTGTCACCTTTTCTTTTAATGTGCGCCCTGGAGTTTCGCTTGATCGAGCGACCGCACAGATCAGTGAACTTGCACGCGAAACTTTACCTGCAGGCGTGAGCACCAGTTTTCAGGGTGACGCCAAGGTGTTCGGCGAATCATTTGCTAACTTGGGCTTGCTGGCATTTCTGGCAATCCTGGTAATTTATATGGTACTGGGAATTCTGTATGAAGACTTTATCCATCCGCTTACGATTCTCACCAGCCTTCCGTCAGCAGCCGTGGGAGGGCTAGCTACTCTACTTCTGTTCGGGTCAGAACTAAATATTTATAGCTACATTGGCTTAATTCTGCTGATCGGAATCGTTAAGAAAAATGGCATTATGATGATCGACTTTGCGGTCGAGGCCTCTCGTACTGGACTGATGCCGCCGCAGGCAATCTATCAAGCCTCGCTGACACGGTTCCGGCCAATCATGATGACAACCGTTTCGTCGGTGATCGGAGTGCTTCCTATTGCCCTGGGCCTCGGTGCCGGGGCAGAGGCCCGCCGTCCCCTGGGCCTCGTGGTGCTTGGGGGATTGGTGGTCTCCCAGATCGTGACGCTCTATATCACTCCAGTTTTCTACGTGACGGCAGAAGGATTCGCGTCCCGGCTGGGGCTCCGTTCAGGAGGACCCTCTGCCGCTGCAAATGAACTTCCTCACGACGCCTTTGCTGTTGCAGGTGTAAGTGGCAACAGCGCTCTGCCCAACCAAGTACCCACACGCCATCGTGACGGAGATGGATCGATCCCTCCTGCCTAAGAACATAACCACCTATGTCGGAAATGACCCCGACGTAATCCTGAAAATTCCATAGCTTCTAGCAAGGGGATTAAAACGTCGGGGATCTGTTGAACCAGTTCCTCATTGATGAGATCCTCCTCTTCTTCGGGTAGCACGGGTAACAAAAGCAGTAAGTCATTGTGCCCCTAAATCAGATTTCTATAGAAGTAACGCTGACTGACAGGCTCAGTCCTCCAGATGACCAGTCTTTTCTCATCATCCGTGAGCCCAAGAGGATGCAACACGTTGTCATACACACCAAGCCGCACGAAGAGAGCTACCCACTGCTTCAGGTTGAGGCCATGGATGCTCCGGCCCAAGATCTCAGAGCCTTGGAAGTCCATGGCAATGACAATACATCCGATATTTCGCTTACCACGTCTGATTGCATGCGTGCCTTCAGGAGTGACAATATTCTCAGGCTTGACCCGGATCCAGTGAACAAGATATTTGCAGTTGAGGCCTAACCCTGATTTCAACCTGACTCGAATATAACGAGGTGAACGCAAGCAATCAATGATCTGTATTGGCGTAAGCTCGTCATGTTGAATTGTTACTCGCTGAGGCTGATTATTATCGCTAGTCATTGATGCGTGTACGCAAAGGTGCATTGGGATTATTTTCCCTTTGCTCTTCTTTGTTCACATGAGGGCAGCGAGCTGCTCTGATGGCGTCGACCAGAAGCGTGGAGGTGGACCGGGGTAAAGCCTCCGGTCCGCCTGGTGATGTTCAACTCATGGTGTTCTTACCTATAAATAAGCAGCCTGGGTTGTGACGCTGCTCGCGCATTAGTGCATGCGTTGGCCTCAAGTTGAGCTACAACCTCAGCGAGGCTGATCTTCAAAACCCTGATATGGGGATACTTCTCATTAATGCGAATCAGCTGCGAGACGTGGCAGATAAACTTGTTCTGGTGGTAGTGCCGCTGTGGATTTCTGCTCCATGCAATCCTACTCTTCTGATTCCTGCTCAATGCCAAGCGCTCAGGTGCATCAGCAAAGAGACCGAGATCATCAAAGAGAGTGGTTACCTGCCTTTGTGTTAACCCGTCGAGACGCCGACCAAGAATGTGGCTGCCCTGATAGTCAAGCGCTATGACCAGGATACCCATAGTCTTTCGACCACTCCAGTCTGATCGCCGCAGTCCGTCAGAATGAACGCGAATGGGCTCTTGCACCTTATGCACAAGATACTTGTAGCGTTTAGACTGATTTGAATTGGGACTACTCCGGACCCGCCTGCCCCTGGCACGCAGCTGTCTGTCAAGATCGTGAGTTAGACCGTAGCTTCGAACTGTAACCTGGCCCTTACATACATGAAACTGTTTCATCTTTATCTAGATGCAATTATATGTTTTGAGTTTTACCTCGGTTGTTATGCTTTTTTCACAGTGATAGCCAGCACTCTTCAAGCAGCTCTTGACCGCCGACCGGCTCTGTCATGCTGCTCCTGATTGAATTCTCTTTTGACAGTCGACTTGCCATTAATATGCACTGAGCCACCTTTTTTTACTCGGGCACAGACTGGCGTGACACGACGTGGAAGTCCTCAGCAGCCCCTCTCGGCCTGGTCGAATCATATGAAGATGGACGCTTCCCACCTTGTTGTCGTGCCATTACTGCTGCTGGTTTTCTGGGGTATTGAGGCTGAGGGTCTGCCTGAGGGCTCACCCCCCGCAGACGCGGGTATGCGTTTCGCCACGGTGACTTGACCCACCCATTCCGGCGGCGGCTAGTGGAGAGTATTACCTCAGCAAGTGATGTACATGAACCAAAGATAACTGGAGACCGCACTTCTAGAGAGGTACAAGAACAGATATATGGCAAGGCAATGTCCAGCATCCCGAAGACGAATTTGCTTAATATCAATAATGCAGGCAAGGGCAGGCAGCCTGCATAACATTACCTCGGAAATCCTAGTCTCATCATAGCCGACAGACTGGCCTGGCATTTTCAAGTGAGCGTAAAATCGACTTAGCCCTCAAGTGCATACTACTCCCAGAGCAAAGATTGAGTCCTGAGTAGCTTACTGTCGAATCAGAGAGAGTTATCACATTGTCAGCAGAACTTTATCGGGATGACCTTAGGCTCCTGTGCCTTTGGATTCATTGTACAAATCAATTCTCGGATCTCCCTCCACGCATTACGTCGACATCCCCGCCCCCGCGCCGAGATCGAAGCACTGATGCTCCAGCGCGGCCCGGCACGGGTCAGCCTGGTTCTGCCGACCACGCCACTGAGCCAGGAGGCACAAGCCAACTTGATCGCCCTGAAAAACCCTTCTGACGAGGCCATCGAGCAGCTCGCCAGTCACGACAAGTGCGAGGTGCTGGCCATTGAGGAGCTCCTCCACGACCTCATCGATGATGATGATTTCTGGGACGTCCAGGTCAACAGTCTTGCCGTCTATGTTTCGCCGGAAGGGCTGCGCAGCTTCCGTCTGCCCAACCACCTGAAGCCGGCCGTGAAGGTCAGCGACCGCTTCCACGTCCAGCCCCTTCTGCGTACGCTCACCGTTCCCCAGTCCGCCTACGTCCTGGCCCTGGCACAGAACACTGTGCGTCTGGTGGCGGTCTCCTCCGACCTGCCGGCCGTCGAGATCAAGCTGAACGGCATGCCGAAGGATGTGGCCAGCTCGGCCAGGAAAGCTTCCATCAAGGACCGCTCGCCCAGCGGTCGCCTCCAGGGCTCCGAGGGCATGAAGGTGCGCCAGGCCCAGTACTCCCGAAGGATCGACCAGGCGCTGAGGCTGCTGCTGGTGGGCCGGGAGACCCCGCTGATCCTGGCGGCCAGCGAACCGATGCAGTCGATCTACCGCGAAGTTCAGTCCTATCCGCACCTCGCACAGGCCGCAATCCTGCAGAATCCCGAAACGCAGAGCGATGCTGATCTGGCCGCAAGTGCCCGCACCATCCTTGATGAGCTGTTCCGTGATGAACTGGCGGAGATCCAGTCCCTGTACACGCTCCGCGCCAGTCAGGGTCGGACCACATCCGATCTGGCCCAGGCGGCCCGGGCGGCCACCTATGGCGCGATTCAACTGCTGCTGATCGACATCGATGATGTGACCCCCGGCACGATCGACGACGATGGGACAGTGACCTTCGCTGATGGCCCCAGCGCCGAGAGCTATGGCATCGTCGATGAAATCGCTAGCCGTGCCCTGGTGATGGGTGCCAAAGTGATGGGTGCCAAAGTGATGGGTGTTCGCAAGGCCGACATCCCTGCTGAAACCAGCCTGGCGGCGATCATGCGCTACCAGTTCTGAGTACCTGCCATTGATCCAGCCTTGACCCCTCTCGTGAACGGGGGGCAGGGGACGTTCAGGCAGACCTGGTGGCCAAGACAATCACTGCCGACGACTTCTGATGCTGGAACAGTAAAGCAGGGATTCACTGAATCATGGGCAGAAATCAACCAAGTAGCGGTTGACTCTGATCAAATTTCCTGGAGACCAGTAAAGTCAAAAGACTACGAATTAACTATCAGGGTGGCACCTGCCATGGTCCAAGTCAACTCAGCTCTCAAGAGCTCTCGAGAGGGTCTTCAGACTGATCCAGACCGCTGGTGGACCCTGTTAGCAGTGGAGTGTGGCAACTTCGTGGTGTACATGGATGGATTCATCGTCACCCTTGCTCTGCCTGCGATGGCGCGTCACTTCGACGTCGGCCTCTCGGTACTGAAATGGGTGATCGTCGCCTATCTCCTTACCGTGACGGTCACCCTGCTGCCGGCCGGTCGGCTTGCCGACATCTGGGGACGCAGACGGATCGTGGTCATCGGCATGAGCATCCTCGTTCTTTCGGCAGTGCTGTGCGCGCTGGCCCCGACGGTGGAGACCCTGATCGCCTTTCGGGTTCTCCAAGGCATGGGCGGTGGCTTGGTGCTTGCAAACGTAATGGCCGAGATCACAGCCGTCTTCCCAAAGCAAGAGAGGCGAAAAGCCATGGCTGTCAATGCCTCGATCCTGGCTCTTGCTCAGGTCACGGGACTGGTCCTAGGCGGACTGCTGATCAGCACGTTTGGCTGGCGCTCGCTCTTTCTCGTCATCTTGACGGTGAGCCTGGCCGGATTGATCCTCAGCCTTTGGATTCTCAAGGCGCGTCCCCGCACCTGTGACCGTACTTCCATGGACTGGAAGGGTGCCGTACTTGTGGTTGGGGCCACCAGCGCTCCCTTTTTGGTGATTGAACGACTCTCCCAGGATTGGCTGAATCCGGCCAACGTGGCAATCCTAATGGGCGGCATGGTGGCGTTGGTCCTGTTCGTGGTCGTGGAGCGAGGACTGCCGAAACCACTGTTGAATCTCAACCTGTTCCGCTCGCGTGCATTCACCTGCGGCTCGGTCTCCGCTGGCTTCTATTTCGTTTCCGCGGTGTCCTGCTACTTCCTCCTGCCCTTGTACGCGCAGCTCGTGTTGGGACGCTCGCCAGTGATGGCAGGTCTACTCGTAGTCCCGCTCTCTCTGGTTCTCACAGCCACGAGCTTGACGGTCAGCAGCATGGGCAATCGGTTCAGTGCGCGAAGCCTTAGCTCTGTAGGCATGCTCTGCGTCAGTGCAAGCCTGATTGGACTGTCCTGCCTGGGTCCCGAAGCATCCATCGCAGCCATTGTCTGGCCGCTGGTATTGCTGGGCATGGGCGGCGGTCTCTTCCATCCCCCCAACAACAGTGCCACCCTCAACACTGTTCCTCCGGAACACCTCAGTGTTGCTAACGGGTTCCTGTCGATGTCGCGCAACTTCGGACAAGCTCTCGGGGCGGCGATGGCGGCGACACTTCTCGCCCGCGGACTCGGTGCAGTAGGGGCAGAATCAGCACTTGCAGGGCCGGTTGGCGAGCGTCTTGGCGGGAACCACTTGGAAGCCTTTCTAGGGTCACAACAGTTGGCATATCGATTAGCGGCAGCACTAGGGCTGGTTGGTGCGGCAATGTCCTTTGCCCGCGGAACAGAGGTGCCAGTGGGTGCGCTACTTAGCCAGAAGCCTGTCAATAATATCCAAGAGGGTTAAGTGGACAAATCAGACCGGACATGGAGCCTTAGTCTTTAGTATGCAGTGTTGGGGTTCCCAATCGGATGTGCTCACAACGCCACCGCGATTCCCCAGAGAGGCAGCCGACTCTCGGTAACCAGTTACAATTAGATTCGCAGGTCAGTGGAGTAGCTTCCAATAAATATGGCCGCATCCTTCTGGCAGTGACGCCAACTCTTGATGCTCGCAATGTGGTATTGGTGAGCCAGTTGATGTACCCCGAGGAGAAGCACATGTTTTGACATGCAGTGATCGGTCTTGGCCTTGTTTACTTCCATTGGAGTGCGCATCTCCGGGAATTAGGGACTCCTGAAAAAACAAATCGCGAGCTGGCTCGATTGCAGCCAAGGAGTAGGGCGTAGGCAGCTCGCAAGCACGGTTATCTAGCGACCAGCGATTCGGCTGTCTCAAGCAGGCAAATGTGCCTGAGAGCCACGTAGAGGCAGCCTGGCCTTTGCCAGGCGTAGAACCAGGCAAAGATAAAGACAAAAAAGAGGCGGAGAAGCCTCAGAATCTTCTCTGCACACATCACCACAAATGCCATGGCGATC
>NZ_JAGQCE010000011.1 GCF_024345995.1 Synechococcus sp. Cruz-7E5 | reverse complement strand
CCAGTTCCTGCTCCGCTTCCTCCAGACGCATCAGGTCCTGCACCTGACGCCCCAGGGTGATCTCCTGCTCATGGGTCAGCAGCGGCACGCGGCCGATGTCGCGCAGGTAGGAGCGCACCAGGTCGCCGGTGGGGACCATGGACGAGGAGGAGGCTGCGGCGGCCACGGGGAGGGAGGGCATGGGGCCGAATCGGTGAGTTAGGAAACCTTTGTGTTTCGTAAATTACCATCAACACCCCGGTTCAGGCCATCTCATCCGCATGCTGAGTGGTGATCCGGCCCCGCCCATCCCCCCATCCCCGCATCGAGACCAGACGCAGAAACCAGGCATGACGGCGCAACGACTCCAGAAATTGCTTGCCAGTGCTGGACTCTGCTCCCGCCGCCGGGCCGAGGAGCTGATCCTGGCGGGGCGGGTGACTCTGAACGGGGCCGTGGCGCGGTTGGGTGACCAGGCGGATCTTTCCATTGATCGGCTGGAGCTCGATGGGGCGCCGGTGGGTGAGGCGGCCCGCAGCATCACCGTCCTGCTCAACAAGCCCCGCGGCGTGATCTGCAGTTGCCAGGATCAGGAGGGGCGAACCACGGTGCTTGACCTGTTGCCGCCGGAGCTCGGCATGGGGACCGGCCTCCATCCCGTGGGGCGTCTTGATGCCGCCAGCCGGGGTGTGCTGCTGCTGAGCAATGACGGTGCGCTCACCCTGCGCCTCACCCACCCCCGCTTCGGCCACCGCAAGCACTACCGGGTGTGGGTGAGCGGTGAGCCCGGGCCTCAGGTGCTGGAGCAGTGGCGCCGGGGTGTGCCCCTCGATGGCCAGCCCAGTCAGCCGGTGGTGGTTCGGGAGCTTGCGCGAGGGCCAAGGGGAACCCTGCTGGAGCTCGAGATGGGTGAGGGCAGGAACCGACAGATCCGACGCACAGCCGAGCTGCTGGGTCACCCCGTGCGCGATCTGCAGCGGGTGGCGATCGGCCCGCTGCGCCTCGGCGATCTGCCTGAGGGACGCTGGCGCCACCTTGCCCCCCAAGAATGGAAGGATCTGGACCCGCGGGATTGAGCCGCGGACCGATCGAACCACTGCCCTGATCGATGCCGTCATCCAGAACTTCCGCGGCTGCACCACGCCTCAGGCGTCGGTGGCCCTGGCAGAAAGCCCTGCCCAGCCCCCCGGTCGAGCCGAGGGAGGATCCCCTGCTCAATGCCGGCCGGCAGCTGCGGCAGCAGCGGGAAGCTAGGGGCCTGAGCCTGCGGGAGTTGGCGATCGTGACCCGGGTCAGCACCCCTGTCCTCGAAGCCCTGGAGCGGGGATGGCGCGAGCGGCTGCCTGAGCCGGCCTATCTCCGGACAATGCTGCCGCTGCTGGAGCAGCACCTGGATCTTCCCGCCGGCGCCCTCGAAGGGGCCCTGCCGGACAGGGGCGAGGCGACCATGCATGGCGTTTCCGGGCGTCAGGCCCTGCTCTCACGCTTCACTCCAGGCTCGATCGATGTCTTCACGACCTGGCAGGGGACCGTGCTCTATGGGGTGCTGACCCTGGCGCTGATCTACGGCGTGAATCTGCAGCAGCGGCGGTTGGCGGCTGAGAACCTGCTGGCCCTGAAGCCGATCCCACCTCTTCCGGCAGCGGAGCAACGGGCCCCTGACCCCAACGCCGAGCTGCTGCAGGCCTATCCGGACCTGAGGCCCCTGCAGCAGGCGGCCCAGGGTGTGGCCAGGCAACGCTTGCTTGAGGGTGGCATTGAGCGCCGTCCCGCCGCCGGGGTGTTGCGGTTGCAGCTGGGGCAACCCACCCGCATCAGCCTCGGCAGTGATGCGGGGGTGAAGACCGAGCTCAACGGAGCCACAGGCGAGCTGGTCCTGCAGTTGAGGCCTCCCCTGCGCCTGACCCTGCAACCCGTGCCGTCAGAGGGCGCGGTGCTCTGGGACGGCCAGCCATTGGCACCCGAGCCTGGCGGAGGTGGCCGTTACCGGCTGCCTCCGGCCACAGCCTCAGCGACGGCAGGGCCCCCCGTGCGCCCGTAGCGCTGTGCCAGCCCCTGGAGCCCATGAAGAGGGTCCTTGAGGCTGGCGATCGGTTGACTCAGACGCCAGGTCCAGTTGCCCGAGGCGGTCCCGGGGGTGTTGAAGCGGGCCTGATCATCGAGGTGGAGCAGATCCTGCAGGGGCACCACCGCCAACTGGGCCGAGGAGCCCAGAGCCAGCTCCAGCAGCTGCCAGCCGGGTGCGTCGATGGTGTGTCCCACCAGCTCCCCCACCTGGCGCCGCTGGTCCTCCTCCAGATTCCGCCACCAGCCCAGGCAAGTGGCGTTGTCATGGGTACCGGTGTAGACCACCCAGTGATCACCCAGGTAGTTCGCCGGCAGGTAAGGGTTGTCGTCGTTGCCATCGAAGGCGAACTGCAGGATCTTCATACCCGGCAGGGCGAAGCGATCTCGCAGGGCCTCCACCTCCGGGGTGATCACACCCAAGTCTTCGGCGATCAGGGGCAGGGCTGAGGCAGAGCCTGAAGCTGAGCTGCTGCTGCCACCGCCCTGCTGCCGCTGCCAGCGGGCCTTGAGAGTGGCGAGCAGGGCCACCCCAGGGGACGGGCGCCAGCAGCCCTCCTGGGCCGTCTCGGCCTGGCCGGCCACGCTCCAGTACGACTCCAGGGCGCGGAAGTGGTCGAGCCGCAGCAGGTCGAGCAGCTGCAACTGCCGCTCCAGCCGGCTCATCCACCAACGGAACCCGGTGAGCCTGTGCAGGTTCCAGCGGTAGACCGGCGTGCCCCACAGCTGGCCGGTGTCGGAGAAGTAATCGGGGGGAACGCCGCTTTGCTCAGTGAGTGAGCCATCGGCGCGCACGGAGAACAGGCGGCGGTTTGCCCAGACATCGGCGCTGTCGTGGGCGACATAGAAGGGCAGATCACCGATCAAGCGCACGCCACGTGCGCTGGCGTGTTGGCGCAGCTGGTGCCACTGCCGCTGCAGCTGCCACTGAATCAGGGCCTCCTGCAGCAGCAGGCCGCAGGCTTCCCGATCCAGCTGGCGGAGGGCCAGGCGCCCGCGCCGCGCCAGGGACCTCGGCCAGGTCCACCAGGGCTGCTGGCCTTGGCGCTCTCGCAAGACCATGAAGCGGCAATGGTCGCGCAGCCAGCCATCCTCCTCGCGCCGCCAGCGGGCGAATGCCTGCTGGCGCTCCAGGCTCTGAGCAGACCAGCGTTTAAGCAAGCGCTCTCCCAGAGCAGCAGCCCGCAGCCGTGACGCCTCCAGGTCAAGACGCTCGAAGCTGCCGCTGGGCAGGGTCTCGAGGTCGACGGGCTCAAGGAATCCCTCGTCCACCAGCTCGTCGGCATCGAGGAACCAGGGGTTGAGAGCGAAACCGCTGGGAGAGCTGTAAGGGGAGCCGGTGCCGTCAGTGGGGGCCAGTGGCAACAACTGCCAGGCGGCGATGCCGGCCGCGGCCAGCTGGTCGATCCACTGGCGAGCCGCCATGCCGAAGGTTCCACAGCAAGGCGTGCCTGGAAGGGCGGTGGGATGGAGCAGCACGCCGCAGAGCCGGCTGGAGGGCCCGTGGTCGGGGCCGGAGGGCACGGGCATCAATCGGGCAGGCGATATCGGCTGATGATGGCCTTGGCGAAGGCAGGGATGTGGCGGTCCGCCTGGTCCGGGTGGTTACGTCTCACCCAGATGGCATTGCGCGTGAAGTGGGAATCGATCGAGAAGCGACCGTATTCCAATCCCTTCGGACCGAAGCGCTTCACGAAGAAGCCCACCAGCTCCGCCAGCCAGAGGGGAAGCTTCACGGCCTTGTCATAGGCCTTGATCCCCTGCTGAACCGCGGCGCGGCGGTCCCCCTGGCTGGTGACCGGGGCGGTGTCGAGCTCGGCCTCCACCAGATCGAGCAGCAGCTGACCCTTCGGATTGCGCACCACCAGCCACTGGCGGCCAAAGGTCGATCCCATGTAACCCACCACCAGATCGGCGCCGGCGTTGGTGTAATCGAAGCAGCTCAGGCAGCTGGGGGCAAAGACGCCCTTGAGATTGGGGGTGTCGAGCCCGAAGAACGGAACGGTTTCCTCGCTGCCGTCGCTGTGGCGGAAATGGATGCGGAAGTCCTGCATGAACTCGTAGTGCACCACCGTGTCCGGTGAGCGGCTGGCGCTCTCCAGAAAGGTCTGCAGACCGCTGCGGCTGACGTTGTCGACGCAGGGCATGCCCAGCACATACAGCTGCTCCAGGGGCAGGGTGTCCTGCACGGCCCGCAGAGCCTGGATCTGGCAGCCCACCCCGATCGCCAGCAGGCGGCGGATGCCGCTGCCCGGCAGCTGCTGCAGTACCTCCAGATTGGGGGAGAGGGTGGGCTTGTTCACCCGTGCCGCCAACACCTCCTCGGGGGTTCGCGCCAGCACCGGCACCGGCGTGAAGCGATCGTCGGGACTTTGCTGCACGCACAGCACCGCATCCACCAGGCCGCTCTCCAGGGCACGTACGCCGATTCGGCTGACGATGCCGGTCCATTGGGCGCCATCGATCGGAGCTTGCAGGCGAGCGGTGAGCATGCGCTGATGCACACCGAAATAGAGCTCGTCTTCGTTGGCCAGATCGCGACTGCGGCCGTGGGCCCGCTCCTCCATCCGGTCGAAGCCCTGGGTGAGGAAGGCGCAGGCGCTGCGCACGTAGGCCACCCAGCCCGTGTCGCACAGCCCGCACTCACTGCAGAGATCCCGGGCCGGTTTGATACTGCCCTTGGCCAGGGGGCGGGCCCGCTCGTGGGGAGCCAGCTCTTGGCCACGACCTGGACCGGCGGCCTGGGCTGGACCTGAACGGGAAGCGGCGCTCAATGCTGAATCCCGACGGGAATGGTGGAGGTCCTCAACTTATCGGCCACCGCACCGACCCTGAACAAGCTGCGTCAAAGTGAGGGGATTCCTCAGGTCAATTCAGTCGTGGCAGGCAAGTCAGCATCTCCAGAGGGGCCACGGCGTGGCGGGCCATGGAAGCTGCTGGCGGGGCTGGGCCTGGGCGCCCTCGGGATGGTGGCCTCGGTTGGCCTGATCGACCGGCTCTGGCCGCAGCAGGATCAGGGACTGAGTCGTGAGGAGCAGAACGGCGAGGCCGCCCCCCTGGCCAGTCCCCCCTCCAGGCCGATCACGGTGCTGCTGATCGGCAGCGACGCCGATCGCCTGGCGGCCGCCAGCAACGGCGCAGCCCCGGCCGGGGCCGCCAACAGCGACACCCTGATGCTGCTGCGGGTGGACCCCGCCGGCCCGCTGCAGGTGCTCGCCATTCCCACCGAGCTGGCCGTGAAGCTGCCCGGGCAGACGAACGTGCAGCCGCTGGGATCGCTCTACAAGCAGGGGGGCGCTGCCCTGAGTGCGGGTGCGGTGGCCGAGCTGGTGGGACTTGATTCCGGCCAGCCCGAGCGCTACGTGGTGCTGCCGCGCTCGGCTCTGCGGGAGCTGGTGGACGGACTGGGGGGACTTGAAGCGAACCTGGATCAGCCCCTCAGTTACAAAGACAAAAGCCAGGCGTTCAGCATTGATCTCCAGGGCGGGTTGCAGCGGCTCAAGGGTGCTCAGGTGGAGCAACTGGTGCGCTACCGCAACAAGGACCAGGGGGAGGCCGGCCGCCGGGACCGGCAGGAGAAGGTGGTCGGTCTGCTCGTGAACGAGCTCACCCGCCCTGACCAATGGGCCCAGTTACCGGAGCGCTGGCAGCGGCTCACCTCCCAGCTCGACACCAACCTCACTCAGGAGGAAGCCCTGAGCCTGGTCACGGCCGGCCTGAGCCAGGACAAGCCGGTGCGCTACAGCCAGGTGCCGCTCGAAGCCCCGTCGAAGCCAGGTCAGACCCTGCGCCAGATCAGCGCCAAGGCCCCCACACCTCTCTGGCCGGCGAAGCCCTGAGCAGCCGACTAGATCGCCTCGGCGGCGATCTGGCTCCAGCGCCGACTCAGGTTCAACACCAGAACCGCACAATCGTCAGCGGCTTCGTCCTGAGCCAGCATCCCCAGCCAGGGGAGTCCATCGCGACGGCGGGCCTCCTGATCGAAGCGGCCGCCCCACTGGATCAGGCCCAGGAGCGGGACCCCACAGCGCTGCATCAGGGCCATGCAGGCCGCGGGCAGGCCTCCATCCGCCTGGCGGGCCTCGATCAGCAGCACGGTCGGCTGGCGCCAGGCTCCCAGCAGCTCCGACCAGCGCCCACCCCAGGGCTGAAAGCGACCTGGATCCTGGAGCAACGGCACGATCCAGGAGCCGCCGCGGCCGCTCAGCTCTGTCATCAACACGTTCACATCCGTGTCCGGACAGTCTGAGGTCGTTCCTCCTCTGCCCTCATCGCTTGCCGCCACCAGCGGCGGCAGGGAGCACACCCCGACCAAGGCCGCCAACCTGCCGGCGGCCTCCTCAATGCCAGCGGCGGCACCTGCAGCCGCAGCACCCGCCAGCACCACGCGCAGGGGGGGGATCGAGCCCGTGGCGGTGGGGGGCGAACCCGCTGGCTTCATCATTGTTTGCCTACGCCGGGCCGGGAGGCTTCTACCATCAGGCTCCAGCCCTGCTTGATCACGCTCCCCGTGACCAGTTTCTTGACTGCTGAACGGGTGGAGCAGGACAGCAAGCCCCACGACACCCGCCGTCTGCGCTTGTTCAGCGGCACCTCCAACCCCGCCCTGGCCCACGAGATCGCCAGCTACCTGGGCGTGCCGGATGGTCCGCGTGTGATCAAGCGCTTTGCCGACGGTGAGCTCTACATCCAGATCCAGGAATCAATCCGGGGTTGCGACGTCTTCCTGATCCAGCCCACCTGCGCCCCGGTGAACGATCACCTGATGGAGCTGCTGATCATGGTGGACGCCTGTCGCAGGGCTTCCGCCCGCCAGATCACCGCCGTCATCCCCTACTACGGCTACGCCCGTGCCGACCGCAAGACCGCGGGTAGGGAATCGATCACCGCCAAGCTGGTGGCCAACCTGCTGGCTCAGTCCGGCGTTGACCGGGTGCTGGCCATGGACCTGCATTCCTCCCAGATCCAGGGATATTTCGACATTCCCTGCGATCACATCTACGGCTCACCGGTTCTGGTCGACTACCTCTCAGCCCGCGACCTGGGCGAGATGGTGGTCGTGTCCCCCGATGTCGGTGGTGTGGCGCGGGCGCGGGCATTCGCCAAACGGATGCACGATGCGCCCCTGGCGATCATCGACAAGCGTCGCTCAGACCACAACGTGGCCGAAAGCCTCACGGTGATCGGCGACGTGGCCGGCAAGACGGCGGTTCTGATCGACGACATGATCGACACCGGCGGCACGATCTGCCAGGGGGCCCGTCTGCTGCGGCGCCAGGGGGCCCGTCGCGTGCTGGCCTGCGCCACCCATGCGGTCTTCTCACCCCCTGCCATCGAGCGGCTCTCGGAGTCGGGACTGCTTGAGGAAGTGCTGGTCACCAACAGCATCCCGATCAGCGACGAACGTAACTTCCCCCAGTTGAAGGTGCTGTCCGTGGCCAAAATGCTCGGAGAGGCCATCTGGCGCATCCACGAAGAGAGCTCCGTTAGCTCGATGTTCCGTTAAGCCGTTCCGTGAGGCCTTTCCGCTCAGCCCCACCGCCAGGCACCGTCCCTTCGCCCACGTCCCCCATCCTGTTCCGACACCTGTTGCCGCGCCCCACTCCCCCTGGCCTGAGCGGGCCAATGCCCCGCAGGGTCCGCCTGAAGAGGGCTCTGCCGGCCCTGGCCACCGTGCTGCTCACCTCCTCCCTGCAGGCCCTGGGCGCCCTGCCGGCCCTGGCTGCCAGCCAGAGGGTCGGTGTCTGGCTCACCAACAGCCCCAGCCCCCTCTATTACGACCCCAATCTGATCGAGAAGGCTGTGGCCGAACTCGATGCCGCCGGCTTCAACACCCTTTACCCCAACGTCTGGAGCCGGGGGTTCACGTTCCATCGCAGCCGCTACGCGCCGATGGAGCCGAAACTGAAGCAGGTGAATGCCTCCCTTGATCCGATCTGCCGTCTGACAAAGGCCGGTCAGAGACGGGGCATGAAGGTGATCCCCTGGTTCGAGTACGGCCTGATGGAGCCGGCCGATGCCGAAGTGGTGCGCCGCCATCCCGAGTGGGTGCTGCAACGCAGCGACGGCTCCACCCTCTACGCCATGCATGGGGCCAACCTCAAGACTTCGCCGCTCAAGGATCTGCGGGTCTGGCTGAATCCGGCCCATCCCGGCGTGCGCGAGCGGGTGATCGGGCTGATCGGTGAGATCGTCGAGCGTTGCGGTGTCGACGGGATCCAGCTCGATGACCACTTCGCCTGGCCGGTGGAGCTCGGCTACGACGCCCATACCCGCGCCCTGTTCCGCCAGGACAAGGGTCGCGAACCCCCCCGCGACTACAACAACCGGGAGTGGATGACCTGGCGGCGCCAGCAGCTCACAGGATTGCTGCGCGAATTGCGCGCCAGGATGAAGAAGGAACGCAGCAGCGCTGTGATCAGCCACTCCCCCGGACCCTTCCGTTTCGCCTACAACCACTGGCTGCAGGACTGGGAGATCTGGGCTCTGGGGGAGCTGGTGGATGAACTGGTGGTCCAGAACTACGCCCACTCCGTGGCCGGGTTCACCAAGGACCTAGACCAGGCCGCGCTGGTTAAGGCCCGGCGTTGGGGCATGCCTGTGCAGATCGGCGTGCTGGCGGGCTTTGGGGGCCGTACCACCTCCTCAGCGGTGCTGGAGAAGAAGGTGGAGCAGGTGGCCAGGCGTGGCCTGGGAGTGATCTACTTCTACTGGGAAGGGCTGTGGGGAACCTATGGGGGGCCGGAAGGGGCGAGTGCGCGTCGTTCCTCCTTCCAGCGACTGCACGGGGCCCTCTACCCGGATCCTTACCCGCGCAGCTCCCGCCCCAGGCTCTGATCCAGCACCTCCCGGGTGTTGGCCGAGAGCTCAACGGCCGCGAGCTGCTCCATCGCCTCCCGCATCCGCTCCCCCCGCTCGGGCGCATAGCTCTGCCAGCGGCTGAACACCTTGGTCATCCTCGAAGCGGTGATCGGATTGCGCTGGTCGAGCCGGGCGATCTGATCGGCCATGAAGCGGTAACCGCTGCCATCGGCGGCATGGAACACCGGTGTGTTGGCCACCAAGCCGCCAAGCACGGCCCGCACGGAGTTCGGAGCTGCCGGGTCGTAGCGCGGATGCGCCAGCAGGGCCTCCACCCGCTTGAGCCCATCAGGGAAGGGGGCGGAGGCCTCCAGGCTGAACCAGGCATCAAGGATCACCGGTCTTGCCTGCCAGCGCTCGTAGAAGGCCGCCATCGCCCGCTCCCGCTCGGGCCCTTGCAGGGGTTGCAACGCCCGCAGCCCGGCCCTCGCGAGGGTCATCGAGGGACCCTCCACTGCAGCGGCGGCCTCGGCCATCACCGCCCCATCGCCGGCGGCAGCACGCCAGGACCAGACCAGTCCTGTGATCTGGCGATCGCCGACACCCTCGGGCCAGGGGAGCCGCCACTGGGGGCGACAGCGCTCGAGGCAACCGCTGAGGGGATCGGCGAGGGCCTCGCCGAAGCGGGTCTGCAGTGCCCTGATCGCCAGGTACAGCGCTGGGGGATCCGGCTGAGCGGTGGCTGCCTCCAGTTCGGCCAGCCCCGGCATTGTCAGCAGGGCACAGCGGTTGCCGTCGCTGAGAGTGCCCTCAAGCAGTATCCGCTTGAACGCCGCCACCAGCCCATCTTCGAGGGCCTCATCTGAGGCTCCTGCCGCTCGGCGCAGCAGCGCCTGAGACAGCAGTATCTGGCCGGCATCCCAACGGGCCAGCGGTTCACCATCACTGCTGAGCAGATGCAGCAGTTCCTCGTGCGGGCGATCGAACTCCAGCTGCACCGGAGCGGAGAAGCAGCGCAACAAGGACAGGGCCGGCGGATGGCTGTGGGGCTCGAAGCCCTCGAATACCACGGTCTGCTCGGCTTGATCGATCACGAGCAGCCGCGTCAGTGGCCCCCAGGCATGGTCGAGGCTGACGGCCTGAGCGGTGGCGGTGGTTTCGCCTGGGTGTTGCAGCAGCAAGGGTTCGCCGGCCTGGTCCACCGCCCCAAGCGCCAGCGGGATCACCAGTGGCAGCTTTTCGGGCTGGCCCGGGGAAGGCGGGGTGTACTGGCGGATGCTCAGAGACAGGCGGCCCTGATCCCCGTCCCAGAGGCGCTGCACCTCCAGTCGCGGCGTTCCCGCCTGGTGGTACCAGCGGCGGAACTGTTCGAAGCAGAACTTGCTGGCGGCGGTCTTTGTGTCATCGCTTGCTGTCTCGGCAGCATCCTGCATGGCCTGAACGAAGTCGTCGCAGGTGGCGGCGGTGCCGTCATGACGCTGCACATAGGTGGCCATGCCGCGCATGAAGGTGTCCGGACCGAGCAGGGTCTGCAGCATGCGGATCACCTCCGCACCCTTTTCATAGATCGTGGTGGTGTAGAAGTTGTCGATCGCCTGGTAATGATCCGGTTGCACCGGGTGGGCAGTGGGGCCTGCATCTTCGCGGAACTGGGTATTGCGCAGCATCGCCACATCTTCGATCCGTTTCAGCGACGGGGCATGCAGATCCGCCGTGAAGCACTGATCTCTGAAGACGGTGAGTCCCTCCTTGAGTGAAAGTTGGAACCAGTCGCGGCAAGTTATGCGATTGCCCGTCCAGTTGTGAAAATATTCATGGGCAATCACGCTCTCGATCCTCTCCAGTTCGGCATCGGTGGCCGTGGCTGCATCGGCGAGCACCAGCTTGGAATTGAAAATGTTGAGGCTCTTGTTTTCCATCGCGCCCATGTTGAAGTGGCGGACGGCCACGATGTTGTACTCGTCGAGGTCGTATTCCAGCCCATAGACGCGCTCATCCCAGGCCATCGAGCGCTTCAGGGAGGCCATGGCATGGCCTGTGTAGGGCTCATCGCCAGGCTCCACGTGCAGGCGCAGCTGCACCTTGCGGCCACTGGCGGTGGTGAAGCTGTCGCGGACCTCCTCCAGCACCCCAGCCACCAGGGCGAACAGGTAGGAGGGCTTGGGAAACGGGTCGTCCCAGACCACATAGTGACGCTCCTCTTCTCCGGCCAGGGCCGGCAGGCTGCCCTGTTCGATGCAGTTGCCGTTCGAGAGCAGAACAGGAAAGGTGCCGCGCTCGGCCTCGATGCGCACCCGGAACAGGCTGAGCACATCGGGGCGATCGGGGTGGAGGGTGATGCGACGGAACCCCTCCGCTTCGCACTGGGTGGTGACCATGCCTCCGCTGGCGTAGAGCCCCTCGAGGCTGCTGTTGGCACGTGGGTGCAGGCGCACCTCGCTGCTCAGGCGAAACGGCCCCGCAGGAGTGCTCGTGATGATGTAGGCGTCGCCGTCGCGCCCGATCTCGTCGAGCAGCAGGGGCCGGCCATCGAGGCTGATGGAGAGCAGCTCCAACCCTTCACCGCGCAGCACCAGCGGATCTCTGGCTTCGCCATCTGCGGCAAGGGACTCCAGCAACAGGGTGGATTCCACCAGGGCCTCGTCACCGAGAAAGCGCACCGTCAGGTCGGTGCGCTCAAGCCGGTAGGGGAAGGGTCGATAGTCGGCCAGCCGCACGACGCTCATCAGGCCAGGGGGAGAAGATCCCCTGATCCTGGCGCCCCGCTCACCAGGGCAGAGGCCCACGGCCCTGGCCGGCGTTGCATCCCACCTGGGATCCGAGCAGGGCTCCCAGGGGGACCGCCCAGGTGCGGCCGTCTTCGCGGGAGGCGGCATAGCCGAGGCCACCACCGATGACACCACCCACCAGCCGGCCGATAGAGCAGCGCTGCTGCAGGGCCTGGGCTTCCTCCCAGGTGGTGGGCACCGGCTGTCTGTAAGGGGTGCTGCCGTTGGGGAGCTGGCTGGTGAAGTCCCGGCTGTCGTAGTCCTGGTAGGGAGCCGGCGGCCAGTTGCGGACTGGAGTCACGCCATAACCGGCGTTGCGGGAGATCGGGTACCGATCCGTAGGCAGCCGGTAGCCCCATCCATACTCCTGGGCTGAGACTGAGGTGGGCAGCGAAGCGCCGAGGCCACAGAGCCCGGCAGCGAGCAGCATGGGAAGACGGCGAATGAAGACGGTCATGGTGATCAAGCTGGAGGACAGCCCCGAGGGGATGCCATCAGCAAAGCCAACAGGACCGTCTGAATTGCAACTCTGGCTGGGGCCGGATGTGTCCGGATGCGTCCGCTGAGGGGTCAGCGCAGGTGGCCCTTGGGACTACTTGCCGCCCTGCTGCTTGAGGGCATCGTTCACCTTCTTGACCACATCCGGCGGCACCTCCTTGGGACAGAGCTCAACGGCACCGATCACCGCGGAGTTCACCGAGCCGCGCCGCAGCTCCTCAATCGTGAGGGCTTTGGTGCCTACCTGCTGGATCTGACCGTTGTGCTGGCCCATGATCAGCTGGGCGATGGTTTCACCGGCAATGCTGGCTGCCTTGTCGAATTCGACTTTGGCGCCACGGGCAATGCAGACATTGACCGCCGCAATTCTGGTGTACAGCGACATCTCGCTTTCGCTGGCGGGTGCCGCCTGGGCGGGGGCGGCTCCTGCAGCGGCTGGAATGATCAAGGCGGCAGCCAGCAACAGGAACCGGCGGAGGCGGCGTGTGAGGCGCAAGGAGAGCGTGTTCATCAACCTCCATGCTGATGCACAGGGGCGCGAACTTCAATCGGCAGGGAGCGGATCTCCGGGACCCTCCAGCCGGATCTCATGGTGCGTCTCGGTGATATCGAGATCACCGTCCCGCCAGGAGAAAATCGAGCAGGTCCGAAAGCGATCCTGATCGATCAGGCGGATGTGCTGCTGGATGTCCCAGTTCTGATGCTGCGACTCGAAGATCAGTTGATGCTCATCCACCTGGCGAATCTGTGAGCGCATCGGCTGCTCCACGAGATACCCCCTGCTGCGCCGCAGCTGGTGTCCGCAGAGATAGGCGTCAAGGCTCCCCTCTGGCTGATACTGGGGCTTGCGGGCATAGAAGCCGAAATCCTGCTCCGGCTTCCAGCTGAAGCGGTAAGCCGCCTCCCCCTCCACCGGCTGCTCGAACGTTTCAATTCGCAGCAGGAGGTCGAGGCGCAGGGGCTCCTCCTCGTCACGGAAGAAATAGAGGCGCCGGGAGCGCCACAGGCCGAGGTTGCGCGAAAACCACCGCCGCAGGCTGCTGTCCAACTGGATGCGGCTGTCCTGGGGGGTTCGCCTTGCAGGCCCGGACGGGTCCGGCGGCACCCGTTCCGTGGATGGGGTCATGAAGAGCCTGAATCTCAGAGGGACGGTTGACAGGTTCGTCATAGCCAGCTCTCGGCCCAGCGTTCGAAGCCATAAGGTGATCTCCACGATCTCGCCTGCCCCCAAGGTGCCTGAAGCGGGAAACGCTGACTCCGGCACGACTGCCCCGGGCCCACTCTCTGGCAACGCCAAGGGCAGCCTCCCGGCGAAGCGGCGGCCGCTCAAGCTGCTGTTGGTGGCTGCCCCGCACCATCTCGCTTCCGCCGATCTGACCGGGGTCCTGCATTACCTCGAAACCTGCGACTGTGGTTTTGATGTGGCCCTTGAGCTGGCCGACCCGGCCCTGCGTCCTGAGCTGCTGGAGCTGCATCGGTTGGTGGCCACCCCGGCTCTGGTGAAACTGGAGCCGCCTCCTCGCCAGGTGCTGGCCGGGAATGCGGTTCTGGAGCAGCTGAAGGGCTGGCTGCCCCGCTGGCAGCAGCTGGAGGTGGTCAGCGATCTGGGCATGAGTCTGCGGCCCGCCGAAATGGATGGCAGCCGCTCCCAGCGGGAGCTGCAGCTGGAGGATCAGGTGCTGGTGCTGCGTCAGGAGAACGAAACCCTGATCGAACGCCTGCGGGTGCAGGAGCGGCTGCTGCGCATGGTGGCCCATGAGCTGCGCACCCCCCTCACCGTTGCCAAGTTGGCTCTGCAAAGCCTGCAGCTCGGGCACATCAACAACACCCGTTGCCGGGATGTCCTCGACCGCCGCCTCGATGACATCGAGCATCTCTCCAAGGATCTGCTGGAGGTAGGCACCACCCGCTGGGAGGCTCTGTTCAACCCCCAGCGGCTTGACCTGGCGCCAGTGGCCGCGGAGGCGATCCTGGAGCTGGAGAAATTGTGGGTGGGCAGGACGCTGAGCCTGACCACCGACATCCCCGCCGACCTGCCGGATGTGTTCGCGGATCAGCGGCGCATGCGCCAGGTGCTGCTGAACTTGCTGGAGAACGCGCTGAAATTCACCCCCGACGATGGCGAGGTGACCCTTTCGCTGCTGCACCGCACCAGCCAATGGGTGCAGGTGAGTGTCTGCGATACCGGTCCGGGAATTCCCCGCGGCGAGCAGGAGCGGATCTTCCTCGAGCGGGTGCGGCTTCCGCAGACCTCGGGAACGACCTCTGGCTTCGGGGTGGGCCTCTCGGTCTGTCGCCGCATCGTCGAAGTGCATGGCGGGCGAATCTGGGTGGTTTCCGAGCCCGGTGAAGGGGCCTGCTTCCATTTCACCGTTCCGGTGTGGTCAGGGCAGAACTCCCCCGGCCAGGTCTTGCCTTGACGAAGGGACACTCCGACCCGTAGCGTCCAGATAACGGAAACGGCGCCTGAAAACGCTCTTGCTCCGTGGCCTCGCCCCCATCGTCTAGAGGCCTAGGACACCTCCCTTTCACGGAGGCGACAGGGGTTCGAATCCCCTTGGGGGTATCACGATCATTCTTCTTGCGCTCGTCTTTGTATTTAGACTTGGGCAGTCTCAGTTGATCACGCAAATGTTTTAAACTCTGGATCATGTCTGCTCTGCCAGGCATTTCAGAGGCCCTGATGATTGCTGAGATTCCTGAAACGCTTCTGATTCATGTTAATCAGCAGCATTCACTTTAATCTTATTCAGACAATGCTTGTCCGAAGAGATCTTCTGAATAAGAATGTCAAAGGCTGTAAACGAAACTTTGATTTAGTGCGAGCAGACGTGAGTGAGTAACAGCTCAGTTCTGCATTCTTTAGATTGATCTCATCTGAAATCAGGAGGCCCCTAGTAAGATCCCGGCTTGATGTGATTCGCTCAGGATTTGCGGGCGCGGCTCAGGGCTTCCCGTTGCACGGCGCGCAGGTTGGCAGCGAGGTCTTCGCGCAGGCGCTGCTCGATCAGACCTATCGGCATGCCTTGGCGACCCTGCACTGTCAGTTCGTAGAGCAACCGTGATCCTCCGGGTTCGCCGCTGACCTGCCAAGCACCCTCGAAGCGGCGGAAGTCGCCCTCTCGCATGCTGAAACTGAGCAGGCCGTCGTCGTGATGCTCCTGCAGTTCCAGCTCGACGCGGGCGCTGAACCGCAGGCCGCAGAACTGCTGGCAGCCCACCTGCTCCAGCCCGACGGTGTTCCCCCGGCGCCAGAGCAACCGGGAGGTCGAGAGGTTGGGGATGAAGCGGCTGAGGTTCTCGTAATCGGTGAGAACGGCCCAGATCTGCGGGGGAGGAAGCTCTAGGCGCAACTGAACCGCTAGACGCCTGGCCCCCTGCGGCAGTCTCTCCATGTCCTGCTGGATCGTGTCCAGTGAACAGGCTTCCTGGCTGCTGAGCAGGCCCTGGATGGATGGAGTTGTCAGAACCGAAAGTTGCGCCAAGTGAGGGGAACGCCGGATTCGTGGCAAGCCGGATCAACCCAGCCGCCACCAAACCTAACCGCAACACTCGGCAGCTGGTGCGGAAAGGCCAACGGTCTGGGAGGGAGCGATCATTGGCGTTGCCTATGATCGAGCCGATTTTCAGGAGTTTGAGGGTTCATGCGCATCTCGACCGCAGCGCTTCGTCAGTCCGATGCCCGCATGTTCACCCTTGTGGTGGAGGGCCTCAAAGCGGCTGGCACACGCACGGCCGAGCGCTGCTTCACCATCCCTCTCTCTCAGATGCAGGCCACTTTGCGCATGATCAACCAGCAGGGCGGACGCCTGCTCTCGGTCACCCCTGCTGATCAGGCCTCCGCCACTCCCGAGCCCGCCTCGACCGTTGCCAACGCTGCCCCTGCTCCCGTGACTACCCCCGTCAAGCACGAAGCTGTTCCCGTCAATCTCTACAAGCCGAAAGATCCATACATCGGCACCGTTCTCGGAAACTATTCGCTTCTGGCCGAAGGGGCGATCGGCAGGGTCAATCACATCACCTTCGATCTCTCCGAGGGCAACCTTCACTACGTGGAGGGCCAGAGTATCGGCATCATTCCCGATGGGGTCGACAGCAATGGCAAGCCCAACAAGCTTCGCCTCTACTCAATCGCCAGCACCCGCCACGGTGACAACCTCGAAGGCAAGACCGTTTCTCTCTGCGTCCGCCAACTGCAGTATGAAAAGGATGGCGAGACGATAAATGGAGTTTGCTCCACCTTCCTCTGTGACATTGAACCTGGCGCCAAGGTCAAGATCACCGGCCCAGTGGGCAAGGAGATGCTGCTTCCCCCCGACGAAGACGCCAATGTGATAATGCTGGCCACCGGCACCGGCATCGCCCCCATGCGGGCCTACCTGCGCCGCATGTTCGATCCGGGCGAGCGGGCTAAAAACCCCGGCTATCAGTTCCGTGGCAAGGCCTGGCTGATCATGGGTGTTCCCACTACTCCGAACCTGCTATACGAAGACGATCTGCAGAGCTACCTTTCCGAATTCCCCGACAACTTCCGCTACACCAAGGCGATCAGCCGCGAACAGCAGAATCCCAGCGGTGGCCGGATGTACATCCAGGATCGTGTTGCTGAGTACGGCGATGAGATCTTCACCATGATTGAAGACCCCAAGACCCACGTATACATGTGCGGTCTGCGGGGTATGGAACCCGGCATCGATGAAGCGATGAGCAAGGCCGCCGAAAGCAAGGGTCTCAACTGGTCAGAACTTCGTCCCCAGCTCAAGAAGGCCGATCGCTGGCACGTGGAAACCTACTGATCAGGCACCCTGCGGACAGCCCTTTCCGTACAGCTTCAGCCCGCCGTCACGGCGGGCTTTTTTTTGCCGAAATCAGCACAGAGGGGGCCTGCCCATGCCCTTTGCTGGGTGTTCCCCGCTTTCGTGGGTAAACCAGTGTCATCAGCTGCAACTCCATGACCGTCACGCTCACCAATCCACTGAGGGTCGGGCTACGCCAGGAGCGTGTGGTCTCGCCCCAGTGCCTGGTGATTTTCGGGGCGAGCGGGGACCTCACCTCTCGCAAGCTGGTGCCGGCCCTGTTCGAGCTGTTCCGCCAGCGGCGGCTCCCCACCGAGTTCGCCGTGCTGGGCTGCGCCAGGCGCCCCTGGAGCGACGAAGAGTTCCGCAGCCACATGGCCGAAGCCCTCGGCGACCTGATCCATGAGCACCGCGGAGCCTGGGACCAGTTCGCCGCCGGTCTGTTCTATGAGCCGGTGGATCTGCAGCAACCCGAGCACCTGGTGCGCCTGGCCCAGCGGCTCGAGGTGATCGACCGCCACCGGGCGACGCGCAATAACCGCACCTTCTACCTCTCGGTGTCGCCGAAGTTCTACGGCAGTGGTTGCAGCGCCCTGGCCGCCGCTGGCCTGCTCAGTGACCCCGAGCGCAGCAGAGTGGTGATCGAGAAGCCATTCGGCCGCGACTACGGCAGTGCGCAGGAGCTCAACCGGATCGTGCAGACCAGCGCCAAGGAGAGCCAGGTCTTCCGCATCGACCACTATCTCGGCAAGGAGACGGTCCAGAACATCCTCGTGCTCCGCTTCGCCAACACGATCTTCGAGCCGATCTGGAACCGGAACTACATCGCCAGTGTCGAGATCACCGCGGCTGAAACCGTGGGTGTGGAGGAGCGGGCGGGCTACTACGAAAGTTCCGGTGCCCTGAGGGACATGGTGCAGAACCATCTCACCCAGATGCTGGCGCTCACAACGATGGAGGCCCCGGGACGCTTCGATGCGGAGGCGATCCGCAATGAGAAGGCCAAGGTGCTTCAGTCGGCGCGGCTGGCCGATGAGCTTGAACCCTGGAACTGCTGCGTACGCGGCCAGTACGGCCCCGGTGGCACCGCCAGGCGCCCCCTGACCGGCTACCGCCAGGAACCTGGGGTGAATCCCAACAGCACCACGGAAACCTATGTGGCGATGAAGCTGTTCATCGATAACTGGCGCTGGCAGGGGGTGCCCTTCTACCTGCGCACCGGCAAACGCCTGCCCAAGCGCATGAGCGAGGTCGTGCTCACCTTCCGGGAGGCACCGGTGCATCTGTTCGACGCTGCTGGCGGAAGTCCCACCGCCAACCAGCTGATCCTGCGCATCCAGCCCGATGAAGGGGCCGGTTTCCGCTTTGAGGTGAAATCCCCGGGATCGGGGATGCGCAGCCGTCCGGTCGACATGCACTTCTCCTACGACGAATCCTTCGGTGAACCCTCCGACGAGGGCTACGTTCGCTTGCTCGCTGACGCCATGCTGGGAGACCCCACTCTCTTCACCCGCGGCGATGAGGTGGAGGCCGCCTGGCGGCTGTATACCCCATTGCTGGAGCTGATCGAGGACAGCCCCTGGCAGCTGCCCGTCCACCCCTATGAAGCCCGCACCTGGGGCCCCGCCGCTGCCGACAACCTTCTGGGCCGCGATGGCCTGATGTGGCGCCGCCCCTGAGGTGCGCCCCGCTCCGAGCCCAATTCCGATGGCTGCCCCCGGCATTGCCCCTCTCCTAACGAGCCAACCCCATGTCCCCCCAGCTCACCCTTCAGGCCCCCGTGGCCCTGCCACCGCCCGAGCTCACCGACTACCTCGAGAAGCTCTGGAGCCAGGACCTCGAATCCGCCAGCGGGGCCTCCACCTTCACCCTGCTGGTCTGGCAACCGGCCTGGGTGGAGCAGCATCTGGTGCGTACCGGCCGCCTCGACGGCCCCGTCACCGGTGTGGTCCGCACTGAACTTCTGGAGGCCGCGCGGGAGGCCGTGCTCACCTCTGACCTGCCCCTGAGCATCTCCCCCCTCTCGCCCAAGCTCGCCTGGGCCCTGGGTCAGCAGAGCGGTGACCATGCCATCGAAGATCTGCGCGGCCAGCACATTGACGCGGCGATCAGCGCCTTCCAGCCCCGTCGGCTGATCACTCTGGCGCCCACCCTCAACCACGGCCAGCCACTGGAAACCCTGGTTGCTGCCTACTGCCCCCTGCCGGGCGAAGGCTCCACCGCCGCCTGCGGCGATGTGGTGGTGCTGCGGGGCGACTTCGGTGCACTGCAGCAGGGTCTGCAGTTGCTGCAACCTCTCGTGCCCGCTGATCTGCCCTGCTGGGTCTGGTGGAACGGATCCCTGGACGAGGCGCCTGAATTGCTGGATGCTCTCGCTGAACCTGGTCGCCGCCTGGTGATTGACACGGCCCTTGGCACCCCGCGCCGTTGCCTGGACCTGCTGGAGAGCTGCGTGGGCAGCGGTCAGCCCGTGAATGACCTCAACTGGCTGCGGCAGCGCGCCTGGCGGGAATCGCTGGCCATGGTCTTTGACCCCCCCAGCCGCCGTGACGCCCTCAATCACGTCGTGCAGCTCGACATCGACGTCGAAGGCACCCATCCCGTGCAGGGCCTGTTACTGGCCGCCTGGCTGGCTGATCGCCTGGGCTGGCACTGGGTGGAGAGCAACGCCGCCGCCGAGGAGGAGATCCGCGCCGAATTCGAGCGTAACGACGGGATACCCGTTCAATTCCATCTCACACCCGTGCCTGTGGGTGTGCCCAGCAGCCATCCGGGCAGCGTGGTCGGTCTGCGCCTGATCTGCCAACCGCCAGGCAGCCAGCCCCTCTGCGTGATCCTCTGTTCGGAATCGGGCGGTTGCATGCGCCTCGAGGCCGGGGGCATGGCCCGGATGGAGCTGGCCGAGGAGGTGGTGCCGATGGCCCATGCCACTGATGAGTGGGAGATGGCCCGGCTGCTCGGGGGTGGCCACGACTCCACCAATCCCCTGCTGGCCGCCGCGGCGCCGCTGGCTGCCAAACTCCTGCCCAACGCCTGACGGCCTGCGGGTTCGAAGCCATGGCCTGCCTGATCGCCGCCCCCTGCAGCGGCAGCGGCAAGACCCTGCTCAGCCTTGCCCTCAGCGCCCTGCTGCGCCGCAGCCGGGCCAGCGTTCAGGTCTTCAAGGTGGGGCCTGATTACCTCGACCCCCAGCTGCTGGGGCGGGTGAGCGGGCGGCCCTGCCGCAACCTTGACCGCCTGCTCTGCGGCCAGGAGTGGCTGCAACGGGCCTTCCATTGGTGGGGCAGCCAGGCCGACCACTGCCTGGTGGAGGGGGTGATGGGCCTCTTCGATGGCCGGGGGGCCAGCGCCGATGGCAGCTCCGCCGAGGTGGCCAGCCTGCTGGGTCTGCCGGTGGTGCTGGTGGTTGAGGCCAGCCGGCAGGCGGGCTCCCTGGCGGCCATGGTGCGGGGCTTTCGCGATCACCAGCCGGGGCTTGAGCTGGCCGGAGTGGTGCTCAACGGCGTCAGTACCGAACGCCACCGGGCTCTGTTGAGCGAGGCCCTCGCCTCAATCGCCATGCCCCTGCTGGGGGCCTTGCCACGCCACCCCGATCTGAGCCTGCCCTCCCGGCATCTGGGACTGCTGCCTCCCGATGAGCTGCAGGATTTCCAGGCCAGAAGCGAGGAGTGGGCCGCCCTGGCGGAGCGCCACCTGGATCTGGAGCGCCTGCTGCCTCTTCTGGCGCCGCCGCCGCCCCTGAAGGTCGCTGAGGGCAGCGTCCGCGATCCGATCCGCTGGTGCCTGGAGCGCTCAGCCCAGACACCAGCGGATCTGGAGTGCAACGAGCGCGGAGGGGAGTTGCCGATCGCCATCGCCAGCGACGCCGCCTTCCACTTCCGCTATCCCGAAGCCACGGAACTGCTCACGGCTCTGGGTGTGAACGCTCTGCCCTGGCAACCCCTGGCCGATCAGCCCCTGCCCCAGGGGTGTCGGGGGGTGATCCTGCCGGGGGGGTACCCGGAGCTGCATGCCGCTGAGCTGGCCGCCAGCCAGCGCAGCCAGGGCGACCTGAGGCGGGCCGCCGCCGCCGGCCTGCCGATCTACGCCGAGTGCGGCGGCCTGCTGCTGCTTGGCCAGATGCTGGAGGATCCCCTGGGTGAGGCCCACGCCATGGCCGGCCTGCTGCCGTTCAGCGCCAGGCGCGGTTCGTTGCAACTGGGCTATCGCCAGGCCACTCCCCTCGGCGATGGTCTGGTGACCCGCCGCGGTGAGGTGCTCGCTGGCCATGAATTTCACCGCTGGGAACTGAGTGACACAGTCATGGACGGCAGCGAACGGCTGTGGCAGCTTGAAGGCTGGGGTTGGGCACCGCGGCTGGAAGGATGGACGACACCAACAATTCACGCAACCTGGCTGCACCTCCACTGGGCTGGATGTCCGGAGATCTGCCGGCGCCTGCGCGACGCGGCCGCCCAGGCGACTCCTTTCCCCGAGGCAGCGGTGGCAGCCGGGGACGCAGCGCTGGCAGTGCCTCCATTGAGCGCTGGCGCCTCATCGTGAGTGGCCGGGTTCAGGGGGTCGGCTACCGGCAGGCCTTGTGCAGACGTGCGCAGGCCCTTGGCCTGGGCGGTTGGGTGAGGAACCGCTCCGACGGTCGGGTGGAACTGGAGGCGGAAGGATGCAGCCACGACCTTGAGCAGCTCAGGATCTGGTGTGAGTCGGGCCCTGCCGGTGCCCAGGTGAGCAGCGTCAGCGAGTGCATGATTCCGCTCGATGGCCACGACTGGTTTGAGGTGCGTCGTTGAGCCCCGATCTCTCGCCAGCCCCATGACCGATGCCAAACTCTGGGCCGAGCTGCTGACCTACGGCAGCGTCATCAGCCTCAGTCCGATCCACATCGGCCTGCTGCTGTTGCTGCTGCTGGGGCCCGATCCCCTGCGCCGGGGCGGACTGTTTCTGCTGAGCTGGATCCTCACCATCGCCACGATGATGGCCTTGCTGCTGTCGGTTGGACATGGCCTGCTGCTGACCATGGAGCAGGGCAGCGACCACCGCACCGGCCTGGATCTGATCGGCGCCGGGGCTCTGCTGGCCCTGGGTATCAGGGATCTGCTGCCGACCAAGGCCGGCGCAGAAGAACCCGCTGGTTGGATTCGCCAGCTTGATCGCTTCTGCGCCCTGCCACTGCCGCTGCTGATCGGCGTGAGTGTGGCGATCGAGGTGGTCAGCCCCGACGACCTGGTCCTGCTGGCGAAGGGGGCCTCAGCCCTCCTGGCCGCCGGCCTGGGTCGCGGCCAGGAGGTGCTTTTGGCCGGCCTTTTCAGCCTGGCGGCCAGTCTGCTGCTGCTGTTGCCGTTGCTTGGGGTGGCCCTGGGCCGTGAGCGGATGCTGCCACTGCTGCAGCGGGGCAAGCAGAGCCTCTACGCCAATGGTGAGCTGGTGATGGGCACGATCAGTCTGGCCCTGGCGGCCTATCTGGCCTGGCAGGGCATCGAGGGGCTCCAGCTGGCCTAGGTAGCACTGGGATCTTCAGCAAGAGCCTCCTGCCAGCGGCGGCGATCCGCCTCATCGCCGGGTCCTCCTGCCAGCCATACGCCGCGCCGTGCCCTGGTCACGGCCACATAAACCAGCTGGCGACGCAGGCGCAGGTCGGACGGCCAGAAGACATCCCCATCGATGAACACCTCTCCGAACCCACTCCCCTGGGAGCGATGCACGGTGAGCACAGCGGCAGGGCCAAGGGAGGCGAAGGCATCACGCACCAGGAAGTAGCGGCGCCAGAGGGAGCGGCCCCGGTCCTGGCCAGCCTCCCGGGCCTGCCGCCGCAAGGACGCCAGCACGGTTTCCAGCTGCTGCCTGGCGGCGGTTCCAACCGGCGGCAGCAAGCGCAGACTCAGGGGGTTCTCCCCGAAGACCACTTCCACCAGCTGGGTGTCGATCACCGGGGCATCCGCCACGCCGAACTCGGCCAGGTCGCAGCGCTCCGGGGTCACATCCCGCACCAGCAGCTCCCGGTTTGAGGCCAGCACCATGTCAGGCTCCTCTCCCTCTGCGGCCCCCTGGCGGCAGGCCGGCGCCATCACCGCCATGCGGCTGAGCAGCACTTCGCCGGGCAGCACCGGCAGCTGGTCGGCCATGGCGCCATGGATGGCGCGGCGTGCCAGGGGCACCAACCGCTCCAGAGATCGATTTGTGTAGCAGAGGATACGTGCCTCGTCGGGATCGTCGCTTGCGGATGCCCTGCGCAGAGCCGCCTGGGCGGACTCCAGCCAGGCGCTGCGTTCCAGCACCACCACATCCCCCTGGGCCGTCTGTCGTCGGGGACCCACCGGCGGTAATCGGCAAGGAAGCTGCTCCTGGCGCAGAGCGGTGGCCAGGCGCAACACGGGTCCCTGGTGGCGCACCACCTCGCTGAGATCGGCGCGGCAGGCCCGTTGCAGCGCGAACACCGGGCTGCTCGCTTCCCCCACTGGCGGCAACTGGGCCGGATCCCCCACGAACACCAGGCGGGTGCCGTAGGGATGGGCCCCCTGCAGGCTGAAGCGCAGCAGGCTGCCGTCCACCATCGAGGCCTCATCGATCAGCACCAGCCCCAGGTGCTCCAGGGCCAGGGCGGTCTGATCGGTCTCCTCGCAGACCTCGCGCCCCCCCTGGCGGCGCAGCTTCAACCGCAGCAGCCGGTGCAGGGTGGAGGGGTGCCAGGTGGGGCGCAGTCCCGCCCGCTCCAGATATCCCCGCAACACCCCGACAGCCTTGTGGGTCGGGGCCACCGCGGTCCAGCAGAGACCCCTGGCTTCTGCCGCGGCCAGGAAGACCATTGAGAGGAAGGTCTTGCCGGTGCCGGCATAGCCGCTGAGCACGAAGGGCTCATCCCGGGCTGGTCGCGCCAGCCATGCCGTGAAGGTGTCCACGGCGCGGCTCTGGGAGAGGGTGAGCTCCAGGGGGGCAGCGGGTGCGCTGTCGTTCAGGCCAGGGGCAGCCAACCCCACCCCTGGGCGATCTGCAGCGGGGATCCGGCCAGGGCCAGCCCCGTCAGGGCGATCGCCGGGCCGATCAGGCTGCCGGCCAGCACCTCCAAGCGGGTGTGGCCGAGGCTTTCTTTGAGGCGGTTGAGCGGTGCCGTGGCGGCCGCTGGCTGTGGCCGTGGCTCGGGCGTCCAGAGGGAGGCTGGCAGGGAGTTGAGGCGGGCGGCCTGCAGACCCGCGGCCCGGCGTACGCCGCTGGCGTCGTACATCACGATGAAGGCGATGGTGCAGGCGAAGGCGAACAGAGGATCAGCGAAGCCCAGCTCCCAGCCGATGCCGGCGCAGGCTCCTGTGACCAGGGCCGAGTGGCTGGAGGGCATGCCACCGGTTTCGAACAGCACAGCCGGCCGCCAACGGCCATGCTCCACCAGTTCCACCAGCAACTTGCCGAGCTGGGCCAGACCACAGGCAATCAGAGCCCAGGCCAGTACTCCGTTGTCGAGCAACTGAATCAGGGGACCAGCCGAGAAGGGAGAACCGATCATCGGTCGCGGCTCGTGATGTAGTCGGCCAGAGCGAGCAGAGGCTGGGCATTGGCCTGCCAGGGCTGGAGGGCAGCCTTTGCCTCTGCCACCAGGGCTTCGGCCCGTTGCCTCGATTCCTCCAGCCCAAGAAGTTTGGGGTAGGTGGTCTTATCGGCGGTGAGGTCCTTGCCTGCTGTCTTGCCCAGCACTTCGCTGCTGGCAGTCAGATCAAGGATGTCGTCGATGATCTGAAAGGCCAGACCAATGCCCCGGGAGTAGGTGCGCAGCCCCTGCAGCAGGGGTTCTGAGGCCCCGGCGATCATGGCCCCGGTGAGCACGCAGGCCTGCAGCAGGGCGCCGGTCTTGTGCAGATGGATGTACTCCAGGGTGTCAAGGTCCACGTCCTTGCCCTCCGATTCCAGGTCGACCACCTGACCGCCCACCAGCCCCGGAGCTCCGGCGGAGAGGGACAGTTCACCGACCACCTGCAGCAGACGCTCCGCCGGCACGCCTGGGCTGCGCAGGGCAACCATCTCGAAGGCTCGGGTCAGCAGGGCATCACCGGCGAGGATCGCCTGGGCCTCGCCATAGACCTTGTGGTTGGTGGGACGCCCCCGCCGCAGGTCGTCGTTGTCCATGGCGGGGAGATCGTCGTGGATCAACGACATGGTGTGGATCATCTCCAGCGCCACAGCTGTGGGCAGGGCCAGGGCCACCTCGCCGCCGGCCAGCTCACAGGCCGCCAGACAAAGGATCGGACGCAGGCGCTTGCCACCGGCCAACAGCGAATAGCGCATCGCTTCCCGGAGGGACTCCGGCCGCTCCGGCCCCAGAGCCACCTCAAGGGCCAGTTCCACCTGCCCCCGGGCCGACTCCAGGTAGGCGGCGAAATCAAATTCCGTGCTCACCGCCACGGCCATGGATACCAGCGCGCTGGCGGGGATTCTCTCAGGCCACCGGTCCGGCAGTGGCTCAAGGCAGCAGATCCGCCAAAGGATTGTCAGCAGAACCTGGGCCCGGATCCCCCCCCTCCGTCCGCCTCCACCAGCTCACCACGGTGTTAACCAGCAGCATCGTCACCGTCATGGGCCCCACACCACCCGGCACGGGTGTGATGGCGCTGGCCAGCGGCTCCACCTCCTCGAAACGGACATCACCGCAGAGGCCCCCATCCAGGCGGTGAATTCCCACATCCACCACCACCGCCCCGGGGCTCACATGCTCGGCGCCCACCAGGCGCGGCCGACCGGCGGCTACCACCAGAATTTCTGCCTGGCGGGTGAGACCGGCCAGGTCGGTGGTGCGGGAATGGGCCACGCTCACGGTGGCATCAGCGGCCTGCAGCATCAGGGCCATCGGCTGACCCACCAGAATGCTGCGCCCCACCACCACGGCCCGGCGGCCGGCGGGATCGATCCCATGGCGGGCCAGCAGGGCCATCACACCCGCCGGTGTGCAGCTCCGGGGGCCCGGCTCTCCCTTGAGCAGCCGGCCTAGGTTGAGGGTGTGCAGTCCATCGGCGTCCTTGGCCGGATCGATCGCCGCCAGCAGGGGTGCTTCCTCCATACCTGCCGGCAGGGGCAGTTGCAGCAGGATTCCATCCACCGCCGGTTCATTGTTGAGTGCCGTGATCGCGGCCAGCAGTTCTGCCGGAGCGATGTCAGAGCCCAGGTGCTCCACCACGCTGTGGATGCCCACCCGGGCACAGGCCTTGACCTTGTTGGCCACGTAGACGCCACTGGCGGGATCATCTCCCACCCGCAGCACTGCCAGACCGGGTGCGCGGCTGGCCCGCTCAAGCCTGTCGCAGATGACTGCGCGCAGGCGATTCTCCAGCTCGGCCGCCAGTTGGCGGCCATCGAGGCGAAGGGCCATCGGTTCATGCTTGCAGTCAGTCCCAGCATGCAGTGGAGCGTGCGCAGGCGCCCTGGCTAGCGTTTGGTCTCAGGCAATGGTGAAGGTGCTGCGACAGGGTCGCCTCAAGAACATCTGGCGGCAGCTGTTGCGGCAGGAAAGCCCTTGCCAGGCCCTCTGCTCCTGGCGTCGGCTCGACTGGGCTGCGATCCTGCTGGCCTGTGCGCTGGTGGCCCTGATCTCCAGCTGGCCCTGGCTGGTGGAGCCGAGCCTGCGGCCGGGCATTCCCGCACCGATCAGCGTCAGTGCCCCCAAGGACGCCACCGTCATCAACAGCGAGGCCCTGGAGCAGCGTCGCTCTCAGCTGGGGACCCGGACCCAAGTGCAGGTGGTGGATCTGGAGGCAAACAGGGTGCTGCAGGAGCGGCTGGAGCGCCAGCTGCTGGAGCTGGATCAGGTGTCGCGCAGCAGCCAGACCCGTGTTGGACCCCTAAACCTCAGCTCCCTGGAGCAGACCTGGCTGGTGGGCCGCGACCCGAAGGATCTCAACAGCTGGAAGCTGGCTCTGCGCAAGGCGCAGCAACGCATGCTCAGCCAGGGGATCGTGGGCAACCTCGCCAAGCGCCAGCTGGAGCAGGCCGCCCGCCTTCAGCTTTCGCCGATGGAGGAACCCGGACTGAGCCTGGGTGGGCGCCTGTTGGCCACGAACCTGCAGGGGCGCACCAATCTGCGCACCGACACGCTGATGAGCCAGCAGCTGATCGAGGAGCTGCTCAGCCAGCAAGGCATTCCCAGGATCGTGGTCAAGAAGGGAGATCTGATTGCCCGCCGCGGGGAACCGATCAGTCCGCAGGCCTACGACGTGCTCGATTATTTCGGGATGGTGAACCGCAGGCCGCTGCTCTGGGCCTGGATGGGCTACTCGATCGAAGCCCTGGCCGGCTGCATCGTGATGGTGCTGATCATGCGGAGATGGCGCTGCAGCCTGGAGCCACGCCACGCCCTGCTGGCCCTGGCGATGCTGGCTGTGGTGCAGGGTTTCAAGCTCTGGCTGGGAAACGCCGCCAGCCCGCTGGCTCTGCTGGTGCCCCCCACTCTGCTGTTGGCCCAGGCCATGGGAACTCCGGCAGGCCTGGCCTGGCTGGCGGTGGCCAGCCTGCTCTGGCCCCAGCCGCTGGATGATTTCAGCGAAATCCGTCTGCTGGTGGCGGCCCTGGTGGCGCTGGCTGCAGCGCTGCTGGCCGGACGCCAGCGCAGCCGGGCTCAGCTTGTGCAGCTGGCAACCCTGCTGCCGGTCGGTGCCCTTGTGCTGCAGTGGCTAGTGCTGCAGAGCGTGGCCCTCTGGCATGGACGCACCCAGGTGCTCCCCAGCGGCACTGAACTGGCCGCCGAGGCCCTGCTGATGGGGGGGCTGCTGATGGGGGTCCTGCTGCTTGGCCCTCTGGTGGAGAGCTTCTTCGGGCTCCTGACGCGGGCTTGCCTGCTGGAGATGGCCGATCTGGAACGTCCGCTGTTGCGCCGCCTCTCCACCGAGGCCCCGGGTACCTTCGAGCACACCCTGATGATCTGCGGTCTGGCCGAGGAGGGTGCCCGGGCTATCGGTGCCGACGTGGACCTGATCCGCACAGGTTCGCTCTATCACGATGTGGGCAAATTGCATGCGCCCCAGTGGTTCATCGAGAACCAGTCCGAGGGGCCCAACCCCCACGATCAGCTCGATGATCCCTTCGGCAGTGCCAAGGTTCTGCAGGCCCACGTGGATGAGGGCCTCAAGCTGGCGCGGAAGTACCGCCTGCCCCGCCCCCTCGAAGACTTCATTCCCGAGCACCAGGGCACCCTGCGGATGGGCTATTTCTTTCACCAGGCGCGCGAGCGCGATCCCTCCACTCCGGAATCCGCTTTTCGCTACCGCGGCCCCACTCCCCAGAGCCGGGAAACGGGGATCCTGATGCTTGCCGACGGCTGCGAGGCCGCCCTGCGCTCTCTGCCTCCGGGCACGTCGGAGCAGGGGGCTGCGGCGATGGTTCGGCGCCTGATCGATGCTCGGCGGCTCGATGGACAGCTCCGAGACAGCGGCATCAGCCGTGGCGAACTGGAGCTGGTGATCCGCGCCTTCGTGAAGGTGTGGCGGCGTATGCGCCACCGCCGCATTCCTTACCCGATTCCGGCGCGCAAGGCCTACAGCGCCTGAGCTGGCGAACAGGAATCCATATCGCCAGGCATTTCTCCCCTCTGCCTGCGGCCCCTGAACTGCCCCGGGGGGAGCGATAGGGTCCCTCCAGGCAGGACGGCCCATGGTTTTTTCTCCAGCGCAACCCCTGGCGGCCCTTGGCCCCCACGGCAAACTCGGTGTGATGGTCTGCGGCCATGGCAGCCGCAATCGACTTGCCGTGGGCGAGTTCGCTCAGCTGGCCGAGGGGTTGCGCACCCTTCTGCCGGGCGTTCCAGTCGACTACGGCTATCTGGAATTCGCCCGCCCGATCCTGCGTGATGGCCTTGACAATCTGCGGGCCCAAGGCGTGGAGCACGTGCTGGCGGTGCCGGGAATGCTGTTCGCAGCCGGTCATGCCAAGAACGACATCCCCTCGGTGCTCAACACCTATGCGGCCGAAACCGGCCTGCGCATCGATTACGGACGGGAGCTGGGGATCGACCGCAAGATGATCCAGGCTGCGGCCGCCCGGATCTCCGCCTGTCTGGAACAGGCGGGCCCCTCCGTAGCCCTGCACGACACATTGCTGGTGGTGGTTGGACGCGGTTCATCCGATCCCGATGCCAACTCCAACGTCAGCAAGGTGACGCGGATGCTTGTGGAGGGCATGGGCTTCGGCTGGGGGGAGACGCTGTACTCCGGGGTCACCTTCCCGCTGGTCGAGCCGGGCCTGCGCCATGCGATCAAGCTGGGCTTCCGACGCATCGTCGTCTTTCCGTACTTCCTCTTCTCGGGGGTGCTGGTGAGCCGGATCCAGCAGCACAGCCAACGGGTGGCGGCCGATCACCCTGAGATCGAGTTCCTTTCAGCCAGTTACCTGGGGGATCACCCACTGGTGCTTGACACTTTCCGTGAGCGGGTGGAAGAGGTGATCCGGGGGGACACGCAGATGAACTGTTCCCTGTGCAAGTACCGGGCCCAGGTGCTGGGTTTCGAGAGTGAGGTGGGGGCTCCCCAGCGCAGCCACCACCACCACGTGGAGGGCTTGGTGGAGAGCTGCACTCTCTGCGAGCGGGAGTGCACCGGCGCCTGCCAGCCCGACGGGGTGCCGATTCCCCTGAGTCACAGCAGCGGGCACGAAGACCACGCCCACAGCCATGACCACAGCCATGACCACAGCCATGGCCCAGCAGGTCATGCCCACACCCACGCGCCCTATCCCCAGGCGGACCATCCGCTTGGCCCCCGCAGCCTGGGAGTGGCTGGCTCACCTGTCTCGATCCCAGCCGAGTCGCAGGAGACACGTTAGGCATCAGCCCTGCTGATGCATCAACGATTTCCCCAGGTCAAGGGGGTTTTCCCCAGGTCAAGAGGGGTTTTTCCACAGGTTGAGGGGTCGAACAGGCCGCCACGGCGTTGGGCCTGGGGATTCCGCCCTTCCCCAGGCCCAGAACTTGACAGTCCGCCCCCAGTCCTTTGCGCCCCCTGCCGGGGATCTCGCCAAGGCCCGCCAGGCCGCTCATGGGCTGGCTGTCTCAGGCTTGGGCCAGGTGGATTCGACGCCGCCAGGCCGCTTTGACGTCACCCCCCTCCCCGTGGCTTTCTGGGTGCACCCAAGAGGATTCATGCCCATGCATCACGATGGCCAAGAGCCCCGGGGCCGCGCTGACATCAGCCTGGAAGCGGAGATCCCCGAAGACCTCTTCAATGGCATGCACGAGTTCATGCGCAGCCACCCCCATTGGGATCAGTACCGCCTGATCACCTCCGCCCTGGCCGGTTTCCTGTTCCAGAACGGCTGCAGTGATCGCTGCGTCACCCAGCACTACCTAGATGGCCTGTTCATGAAGGCCGGCTCCAGCTGAGGCCCGGCAGCGAGGAAAAACGCCAAAAAAAAGCGGAAGCTGCCGCTCCCGCCGTTTCTCCCTTGCCCGACCCGTTGAAAGGTCGCCTGCGAATTGTGCGGCCTGAGATCCAGCCGGGTTGTGGTCATCGACACCAGTTGCACCCGCTGGTGTGCAGCCGCTCACATCCCGGAGCGGCGCAGATCCGCCGCCGCTCTCTCGCAGGCTCGCCAGGTGATCGCCATTTCCGTCAGGGTCGGGCTCTGCCAGCCGGCGCTGGGCCAACAGGACCCGTCGGTCACCAGCAGGTTCGGCGCTTGCCAGTGGCGGTTCCACGGATCAAGCACCCCGTCCTCCCGGCTTGAAGTCATGCGCGCGCCGCCCAGCTCGTGGACGTAGTAACCGGGCGGTGCGGCCGTGGGGGCGAGGGCCACGCTGCGGCAAAGCAGGGGTTCAGCCAAGGGGAACAGGAACAGGTCCTGGAGGGGGTGGATCTCTCCGCCACCGGCCGCCACCACCTGCTGCATCCGCTCCTGCATGTGCGCCACCAAGCTCAACTCGTTCTCCCCCCAGTGGCAGTCGATGTGAGCGGCCGGCAGCCCCCAGGCGTCGCTGACGGAAGTACTGAGCGTGAGCCGGTTTCCGGCCTGGGGGAGCACCTCGCCGTGACCGATCAGGAAACCCACCGCTTCGCGGGGGTGGCGCTTGAACGGCGCTGGTGGATCAAAGCGCTGCACCCCCACCCAGAGGCCATAGCCGCGCAGGAAGGGCAGATCACCGCGGCCATCGAGATTCAGTGTGTTGGGAATGAAGGCGCTGCCAGCCCCTGACAGTTCCGCCACCTCAGCTGGTGGCGGCTGATCGGGCAGGGCAAAGAAGCGGCTGCTGGAGATGTGATCCATCAGATACCGCCCCAGGCAGCCCGAGCCATCAGGCAGGCCCCGGCTCTGGTGCGGTTCGCCGGAGTGCAGCAGGATCCGCACGCTCTCGAGAGTGGAGGCACAGAGCACCACCAGTCGGGCCCGGGCGCGGTGGCGAGCGCCGCTGAGCCGATCGAGAAAAACGACCCCATCTGCGAGCCCGCCGCTGCCGATCTCCACATGGCTCACCACCGCATTGCTGCGCAGGCAGACCCGGCCGATTTTCAGGGCACGGGCCAGGGCACCACCCTGGGAGCAGGAACGGGGCCATGGACTGCTGGCCGTACGTGGCTGCAGCCGGAAGCCGCGCGAGTGGATCAGGGGCAGGCCCAGCTCGCGGGAGATCGCGCCACCCAGGTGCTCCTCGGCGGGAGTGAACGGCAGGGGAGGCAGGTATTGGCCGTCTGGAAGCTGGGGCAGCCCGTCGCACTGGCCGTGCACCCCGAGCATGCGCTCAAGCCGGTCGTAGTAGGGGTTGAGATCCTCCCCGGCAATCGGCCAGGACAGGCCATGGCCATCACGTTCGGCCGCCCAGAACTCGTGGTCGGAGAGGCGCAGCGTGATGCCCCCCCAGGTGAGACTCCTGCCGCCCACCTGCCGCCCGCGGCTCCACAGGAATGGACGCTGCTCGGGAGTTGTGTACGGGTTCTCGATCTCATCGACATACAGATCGGGGTTGGTCTTCCAGTACCCCGGATGCTGACTCTGCAGGTTCTGGCGTCCGCTGCTGAGGTTGGCCAGCCGGCGAAGGCTGTTGCCTGGCTCTCGACCGAAGGCCCTTGCCGGGCTCAGATCGGGGCCAGCCTCCAGCACCAGCACCCCCAGGCCCGCCTCCGCCAGCACCATCGCGGCCACACCGCCCGTGGCTCCTGAGCCCACCACCACGGCGTCATAGGTGAGGGATGGATCGAAGCTTGGGGAAGTGGCAAGGCCAGACGACATCCGATGGCTTCTCAGCCGGCAGCAGGGGGCGACGTTAGGGCAGAGCTTCATCGACCCGCCATCAAAAAGCCCGGCCATCTGAAGATGACCGGTCTCCGTGATTTGGTGGCGGGGAGGAGATTTGAACTCCTGACCTTCGGGTTATGAGCCCGACGAGCTACCAGACTGCTCTACCCCGCGGCGCTGGATTGAGAGTACCAGCCCATGGTGCCCGCCAGCAAACCGAAGCCCTCAGGGGGTAGCGGCGTCGAAGCGCAACTCTCCGCTCACTGCCAGTTCGAGTCCCTCCCCTGGCACCAGGAACTGGCGCTTGAGGTCTTCTAGGGTGATCGGGGTCAGCCAGTCGAGCTGCTCAAGCAGGTGCAGAGCCACGGCGTGCTTGGCCCGGCTGGCGCCGTCTTCCACCTTGATCGCCAGACCAAGACCCTCGCCCACCCGGCTGAGGCATTGGATGCCCTCGGCACCACCCTTGCTGATCACCATGCCGTGACCCCGGGCCATCAACTCGGTGTCGAATCGGCCCTCACCGGCCACCAGTTCCGGGTAGGCGAGCATCGCCCTGCTGAGCCGTTCCAGATCCGCATGCTCGGAGGAGCCGAGATGGGCGAAGAGCAGGGCCATCTGGGCCAGGGGCAGCTGCAGTGTCGGTGCACCGCAGTCGTCGCGAGCGGTGACCAGCTCGGCCCCTGGCAGCCCCAGCAGCTCCCCGACCCGGCGCAGCATCTGTTGCTGCAGTGGATGGTCCACGTGCAGATAGCTTTCCAGCGGCCAGTGCAGACGCCGGCAGGTGGTGAGGAAAGCCGCGTGTTTGCCGGAGCAGTTGTGCTGGAGCGGGCTGTCGGCACCCACCGGGGTCGGACACTGCAGCTGTTCGGCTTCGATGTCGGCGCTCCAGAGGATCTTGAAGGCCTCGCGGGCGTGGGCGGCGGTGCCGGTATGGGAGGCACAGGCAATGGCCAGTCCGCGGTCGCCACTGCCGGTCTGATCGGCGGCGCCGCTGCTCACGAAGACCATGGCCTGGAACGGCTTCAGCGCCGAGCGCACGAAGCTGAGCTGCTGGGGGTCACCGGCACGCATCAGGACCCGGCCGCGCTTGTCGCAGACCACAGCGTGGACGCGATGGAGCGACTCCGCGATGCCGTTGCGCAGCAGACGCACCTCCAGGGGAGGAACCCCGGGGCGCTGAGGGCTGCCGAAGCTGGAAGACAGGGTCATCGGGGAGGAAAAGGGACCGCGGTTGGAGCGCTCAGAGAGCCTGGCAGAGGCCTGAACCCCCCAGGAGCAACAGAATGGCGAGGCTGAGGGCCTGGCGCAGCCGCAAGAGCACGGGCCGCACCTGGTGACGGGCCACCAGCAGATCCTGCTGGCGCCAGGCCAGGGGCTTCTCCCACACCTGGCCGTCGTACCACCCTGATTCCTCGTACTCCACCCGCTCGGAGAGCAAGCGACGGTTGACATAGGACCAGCCCAGCCACTGACGTGTCAGCAGCAGCAGGGCAGGCAGCACTGCCGCTACGGCGGCCACAGCCGCCAGCCGCAGGGGGGCATGGCGCAGGGGCCAGCTGCCTGAGCTGATCAAGGCGGTGAGCGGCAGAGCCAGAAGCCAGCTGATCAGGAGGGGCCGTCTCAGACCTGCGTTGGTGAGAGACGGCCAGGCGAAAAACCAGGAGGCGCAAAGCTGGCGGTATTCCTCGAGGGGACGCTGCTCGGGCGGTACCGGGCAGGGACTCTCCGAGCAGGCCTGATCCATGGCAGTCACAGGGAAGTCACCGGGAGGTCTCTGGGCTGCTGTCGAGCTGCCCAGTGGGACCATTCATTGGGACAGGGGCTGAGTGGAGCTTAGGAATGGCTCGTGCTCACCGTGCCCCCAGAAGGATTCCAGGTCGTAGTAGCGGCGCTCTGCTGGAGTGAGCACATGAACGATCAGCTCGCCGTAGTCGAGCAGCACCCAGCGGCCTTCGCTCTGACCTTCCTTGCGCAGGGGCAGGCGACCTGCCTCCAGCTCAAGCCGGTCCTCCACCGAGCGGGCAATGGCCCTCACCTGCACTTCTGAAAGGCCGGAGCAGATCACGAACCAGTCGGCCAGGGAGGAGACCTCCTCCACCCGGATCAGACAGATGTCAACGGCCTTGCGGTCGTCACAGGCCTCGGCTGCAAGCAGGGCCAGCGCCCGGCTGTCTCCGGATGCCAGCACAGTGGGGCTGGGAGATGATTCAGCCATATACGTTCTCGCTGGTCACGGACTGGCGGCTTCCCTGCTGTTGAGCCATTTCAGCGCGGGCTCGCCCAGCACTCTTGCGCAGGGCCTCAAGGCGGTCTTCGTAAAAGGAGCGACGGCGTTTCTTGCGGGTCTGCTCAAGCAGTTCCTTTAGCGCTCCCCCCAGGCTCTTGTAGGCGTTGGGGAGGGTGTAGCCGAAACGGCAGGCCAGGGAAATGGCTCGCTCGTCGGCGGCGATGGCGTCCTGCAGACGCTTCTCGTTGTTGTTCTTGAGATAGAGGCGGTAGCCGGCGAAGCCGGAGAGCCCCAGAGCCATCATCAGCAGCAATCCGTCCTGGACCCAGAGTTCGCCGATGGCGCCACCCAGGCCGATGGCCAGGGCCGCCATCTCCCAGCCGTCGCGGGGGACGGCGTCGTTCTGGATGCGCCCCACCTCATGCCAGAAGAGCAGGTTGCGGTGATCGAGGGCGAAAGGCTCCCACTTGAGCAGATCCACCTGAACCTCCACCTCGTCGCGACCGATCTCCTCAATCGTGATCAGCGGGGGATCGGCGGAAGCGGCCGCTTCCACGAACACCCAGCTCTGCATCTCCGGGGGGAGGAGCCCCTTCAGGCGCTGGAGTTCGCTCATGGAGCCACGTTCGCTGATCACAAGATGCTCACGTTAGCGAGGACACAGCGCCCAACCGCCAAGCCTGGTGGTGGGGCCGTGAGAGGCTGGCGTCGTTTGGCAGTTCAAGCGCCGCCCATGCCCCGCCGGTCGGATCTGCGTCGCATCCTTCTGCTGGGCTCGGGACCGATCGTGATCGGCCAGGCCTGCGAATTTGACTACTCGGGCACCCAGGCCTGCAAGGCCCTGCGTGACGAGGGTTACGAAGTGGTGTTGGTGAACTCCAACCCCGCCTCGATCATGACCGACCCGGAGATGGCGGATCGGACGTACATCGAGCCGCTCACCCCCGCCGTGGTGCGGCAGGTGATCGAGCTGGAGCGTCCCGATGCCCTGCTGCCCACCATGGGCGGCCAGACAGCTCTCAACCTGGCCGTCACCCTGGCGGAGGACGGCACCCTCGAGCAGTTCGGAGTGGAGCTGATCGGGGCCAACCTCGAAGCGATCCAGAAGGCCGAAGACCGGCGCCTGTTCAAGGAAGCCATGGAGCGGATCGGGGTGGCGGTGTGTCCCTCCGGCATCGCCTCCTCCCTGGAGGAAGCCGAGCGCGTGGGTGAAGAGATCGGCACCTATCCACTCATAATCCGGCCGGCTTTTACCCTGGGCGGCTCCGGCGGCGGCATCGCCTACAACCCCGAGGAGTTCCAGGCCTTCTGCAAGAGCGGACTGGTGGCCAGCCCGGTCTCCCAGATCCTGATCGAGCGTTCGCTGATCGGCTGGAAGGAATTTGAGCTGGAGGTGATGCGTGATCTGGCCGACAACGTGGTGATCATCTGCAGCATCGAGAACCTCGACCCGATGGGGGTGCATACGGGCGATTCGATCACCGTGGCGCCGGCCCAGACACTCACCGACCGCGAATACCAGCGGCTGCGCGACCAGTCGATCGCGATCATCCGTGAAATCGGCGTGGAGACCGGCGGCAGCAACATCCAGTTCGCCATCAACCCCGCCAACGGCGACGTGGTGGTGATCGAGATGAACCCGCGGGTGAGCCGCTCCTCGGCCCTGGCCTCGAAGGCCACCGGCTTCCCGATCGCCAAGATCGCTGCCCGCCTGGCGGTGGGGTACACCCTCGACGAGATCCTCAACGACATCACCGGAGCCACACCGGCCTGCTTCGAGCCCACGATCGATTACGTGGTCACCAAGATCCCCCGCTTCGCCTTCGAAAAGTTTCGCGGCAGCCCGGCCGTGCTCACCACCTCGATGAAATCGGTGGGGGAGGCGATGGCGATCGGCCGCTGCTTCGAGGAGTCGTTCCAGAAGGCCCTGCGCTCCCTGGAAACCGGCCATGCCGGCTGGGGCTGCGATCGCCCCGATCAGCCGCTGGAGTCGAGTGACCTGGAGCGGATGCTGCGCACCCCTTCGCCGGATCGCATCTTCGCGGTGCGCGCCGCCATGGTGGCCGGCCGCAGCGACGCCGAGATCCATCAGCTCAGCGCCATCGATCCCTGGTTCATCGCCAAGCTTCGGCGCCTGATCGAGGCCGAAGACCGCCTGTTGCGGGGACGGTCTCTCCAGCAGCTCTCGGCTGCGGATCTGCTGGAGCTGAAGCAGCTGGGCTTCTCCGACCGCCAGATCGCCTGGGCCAGCGGCAGCGATGAGCTGAGTGTGCGCCGCACACGCCAGGGGCTCGGTGTGAACGCCCTGTTCAAGACGGTGGACACCTGCGCGGCGGAATTCGCCTCCAACACCCCATATCACTACTCCACCTACGAGCGTCCAATCGAGCACCTCGACGACGTCGGCATTCCAATCCGCCTTGCAGCCCAGGATGAGGTGCAACCGGAGTCACGCCGCAAGGTGATGATCCTCGGCGGCGGTCCCAACCGCATTGGCCAGGGCATCGAATTCGACTACTGCTGCTGCCACGCCTCCTTCGCCCTGCGGGCCGATGGCTTCGCCACCGTGATGGTGAACAGCAACCCGGAGACGGTCTCGACCGACTACGACACCAGCGATCGTCTCTACTTCGAGCCGCTCACCCTCGAAGATGTGCTCAACGTGATCGAGGCTGAGAAACCCGAGGGGGTGATCGTTCAGTTCGGTGGCCAGACCCCGCTCAAGCTCGCGCTCCCCCTGCTGCGCTGGCTGGCAGGGCCGGAGGGCCAGGCCACCGGCACCCGCCTCTGGGGCACCTCACCGGAGTCGATCGATCAGGCCGAAGACCGGGAGCAGTTCGAAGCGATTCTGCGCCGCCTGAACATCCGCCAACCCAGTAACGGACTGGCCCGCAGCGCTGTCGAGGCCCGCGCCGTGGCCGATCGGGTGGGCTACCCGGTGGTGGTGCGCCCCAGCTATGTGCTCGGGGGACGAGCAATGGAGGTGGTCTTCGATGAAGGGGAACTCAACCGCTACATGGTGGAGGCGGTGCAGGTGGAACCCGATCACCCCATCCTGATCGACAAGTACCTCGAGAACGCCATCGAGGTGGACGTGGATGCCCTCGCCGATCGGCAGGGGTCCGTGGTGATCGGCGGCCTGATGGAGCACATCGAGCCAGCCGGCATCCACTCGGGCGATTCGGCTTGCGCCCTGCCGGCGGTGTCGCTTTCGGAGCAGGCCCTGGCCACGATCCACCAGTGGACCGAAGCTCTGGCTCTGGCCCTCGATGTGAGTGGCCTGATCAATCTCCAGTTTGCAGTGCAGGCCGAGCGGGTGTTCATCATCGAGGCCAATCCCCGCGCCTCGCGCACGGTGCCTTTTGTGGCCAAGGCCACCGGTGTGCCCCTGGCAAAGATCGCCAGCCTGCTGATGGCGGGCCACAGCCTCAGCGAGCTGGGCCTCAGCAGCGAGCCCAGACCACCTCTGCAGAACGTGAAGGAAGCGGTGTTGCCCTTCAAGCGCTTCCCCGGGTCCGACACCCTGCTCGGGCCGGAAATGCGCTCCACTGGTGAAGTGATGGGCAGCGGCGCCAGCTTCGGCATGGCCTACGCCAAGGCCGAGATTGCCGCCGGTGAAGCCCTGCCCCTGGGCGGCACCGTCTTCCTCTCCACCCACGACCGCGACAAACCCTCGCTGGTGCCCGTCGCCAAGCGCCTCTCGGAGTTAGGACTCGCTCTGATCGCCACCACCGGCACTGCAGCGGTGCTGCGGGATGCGGGCCTGGAGGTGGAGTCGATCCTGAAGGTGCATGAAGGCCGCCCCAACATCGAGGACGCGATCCGCTCCGGCCGCATCCAGTTGATCGTGAACACGCCTATCGGCCGCCAGGCCACCCACGACGACCAGTATCTGCGCCGCGCAGCCCTCGACTACGCCGTGCCCACGGTGACCACCCTGGCCGGTGCCCGCGCGGCGGTGGAGGCGATCGCCACCCTGCAGAGCCAGGAGCTCACCGTGGCCGCGCTCCAGGACATCCACGCTGATCCCTCTCGTTAGGGTTGAGGAACTTCGCCCTCGGATCCTTGACCGGCACCGCCACTCCAATCAGCGCCAGCGTCAACCCAGCCGCCAGTGCCACGATCGCTCCTGGCAGCGACATCCGCGAGCTGTTCCGTGCCGCCTACGAGAACCGCTACACCTGGGAACCGGGCTTCGGCGGCTACCGGGGCCGCTGCGTCTGGGAGCAGGGTGAGCAGCGGGTGGAGGGTCAGTTCCGCGTGGGCGCCGACCTCAAGGCCAGCGTTGAGGGCATCGAGGACGAGGAGATCACCAAGGCGATCGGCTCCCAGCTCTGGGAAGTGTGCATTCACCGGGTGCGCCGCAGCTTCGAGCAGACCCACGGCGCCAACACCTTCAGCGCCGGCGATACCGATGCCGTGGGCCTCGAGGTGATCGTGGGCGGCAAGAACGCCGGTGATCGCTACCGCATCAAGGATTCTGTGGTCACGATGGTGCATCGCCAGATCCACGGCACCGTGGTGACGATCTTCACGGGCAGCACCACCGACACCGGTGCCGGCTATCTCAGCCACACCTACAGCAGCCGCTACAGCGATCCGGCCACGGGCGAAGCCCGCGGTGGCACGAGCCGGTTCAGCGACACCTTCGTTCCCCTGGCAGGCATCGGGCCCTGGGTACTCGCTGAGCGGGTGATCACCAGCGACGATCCCGAAGCACCGGGGGGAAGCAGCGTGCAGACCTTCCGCTTCGAGGCCCTTGAGCCGCTGCCCCAGGCTGCAGCTGAACCCTCCGCCTAGATCACTAGCTGACCCACTCGCTCAGGTTCAGACCCCGTCCGGAAGGGCGGGGATGCTCTTGAGCCGTTCGTTCAGCTGAAATGCCATCGACTGGCGGCCCACTGCCAGCACCTTGAGGGTGTCCTCGTAGAGACGAAGCTGGGCATCGGCCACCTGCATGCCCCGCACCAGTTCCTTGACGTCGTCAGGAAGGACGTTGAGCTCGTAGCGCTTCCCCTCGAAGGTGAGCACGGGTGGCTGGTTGGAAGAGGCCGTCAAGGTCACCACTGTTTCGTCGCGGAGGCAGGTTAAGCGGCTGCCGGCGGGCCTTCCAAGCCTGGGGCAGCAAGCGAGGTGCCAGCGGGCGGCAGCTTGGCCGGGGTTGGCCTGCGAATCCGTTTGAAGAAGAACATCAGCAGGGGGCCCACCTGAGCCGCCTCCACCATCTCCCAACCCTCCTTGCCGAGCAGGTTCATGAAGAACTGCAGTTGCTCGGCCGGGTGGCGGGGCGTCTGGGAGGCGCCATAGAACTCGGGGAACTCCCGGGCGATGAATTCCGGGCTGAGGATTCCCTGCAACTTCTGGCTGGCGGCCTGGGGGTCGGGGGGCGCGGGTGGGGAGCTGTTCTCCACGTTGATGTGGATCACCCGGTACTCCCACTGGGGCATCTCAGCCATGGTCGCTCGAGCGTGGAACTGGACTGCGCATCACCGATGGTGGCGGTTCAGGCCGCCACCCGGATCAACTGACGGTCGCACAGCTCGCGGTAGCGGCCGGGACGTGCCATGAGCTGATCATGGCTGCCGCGCTCGATGATGCCGCCTCCTTCGAGCACCAGGATCTGGTCGGCCCCCTGAACTGTGGAGAGGCGGTGAGCAATCACCAGAACGGTGCGACCGGCCATCGCCTGCTTCAGACCCTGCTGCACCGCTTCCTCCGCCTCGGCGTCGAGGGCGCTGGTGGCCTCATCCAGCAACAGCACAGCGGGATCACCGAGCACTGCCCTGGCGATAGCGATGCGCTGGAGCTGGCCGCCGGAGAAATTGCTGCCCCGCTCTTCGATGCGGGAGTGGTAGCCCTCTGGAAGGGCCTCGATGAAACCCGATGCGTTGGCCAGGTGGGCCGCCTTCTGCACCTGCTCGTCGCTGGCAGCGCGCCCGAAGCGGATCGCCTCGGCCACGCTGCCGGAGAACACCCGGCTCTGCTGGGGCACAAGGGCCACAGCCCGTCGCAGGTCGGCGGCCCGCAGGCCCGCCAGGTCCTGGCCGTCAAGCAGCACCCGCCCGCGCTGGGCGGTGTTGAAACGCAACAGCAACGAAAACAGGGTGCTCTTGCCAGCACCTGATGGACCCACGAGGGCCACCAGCTGGCCGGGCTCGGCGCACAGATCAAGATCCCGCAGTACGGGCTGCTCGGGGTCGTAGCCAAACCAGACGTTCTCCAGCCTGAGGCCCCCGCGCACCGGGCCCAGGGGCTTGGCGCCGGGGCGGTCGGGGATCTCCATCGGCTCGCGCTCGATCTCGCGCAGACGGTTGAGGGATGCCTGACCCTGCTGAAACTCGTTGTAGTTGGTGGTGAGGTGTGAGATCGGATCGATCAGCATCAGCAGGGCAGCCACGTAGGAGCTGAACCCTTGACTGTCGAGCCCGCCGGCCTGGATGCGGGCCGCCCCGATCAGCAGCACTGAGAGAATTCCTGCCGCTTCGATGAAGCCCACCACCGGATGTTGCAGAGCCAGCAGGCGCAGGGTGCGGTAACGAGCGCGCCGATGCAGATCGATTTCCTGCTCGAAGCGGTTCTGCAGCCAGGCCTCGGCCGCGAAAGCCCGCACCAGCGGCAGGCCACCGATGGCTTCGGCCAGCAGGCCCGCCAGCTCGCTCACCTGTTTCTGGCTGCGCTCAGCGGCTCCCATCACCCGAGCGCCAAAGCCGCTGACCATCACCGCCACAAGCGGGGCCAGCACCAGCGTGGCCAGGGACAGCTTCCAGTCGAGAAACACCATGTAGCCGAAGACCACCACCAGCTGGAGCAGGCTCGGGGTGGTGTCCTGGATCGTTTTGTAGATCACCTCCCCGACCCGGTCGGCGTCTTCGGTGAGGCGGTAGGTGAGATCACCGGCCGAGAGTTTCTCCAGAGCCGAGAACTCCAGCCGTTGCAGTCGTGCGAACAACTGGCTGCGCAGTGCCTGACTCACCTGCAGCGCCGGGGAGGCCAGCAGGGTGTCCTGACCGAACTGGGCCAGCTTCTGCACCAGGAACACCGCCAGGGCCAGGGCGATCGCCCGCAGAACCCGAGGGAAATCGCCCGCGCCGATAGCCGGAATCAGCTGGCCTGCCAGGGCGGCGAGCAAGGGCCAGCAGGCCACGAACACGAGCATGCACAGGCCACCGGCCACCAGCCTGCGGCGGTGGGGCTTCAGCAGCGGCAGCAGCCCTCGAAAGCCGGCCGGTGGGGGTGCGAGCATCGGCGAACCTTATCAGCGCCGATCCGGCCCCCATTCTTTTGCGGCTTGATCAATTCCTCAAGTTTCATGCCCTGGTGGCAACCGGTGGCGAAGCCAAGCTGCGGGTGCAGGGCGGAGAGGTCAGGGTCAACGGAGCGGTGGAGCGTCGACGCGGCCTTCAGCTGCGGCCGGGGGACACGGTGGAACTCGCGCGCATGAAACTGGTGGTCCCCGCCGAGACCTAGGTTGTGGGGCACTTCTGGGCGAGGACAATCCTGTGCGCAAGGCTGTGATTGCAGGGAACTGGAAGATGCACATGACCTGCGCCGAGGCGCGGGCCTATGCCGCCGCTTTCCTGCCTTTGCTGGGAGACCTGCCCAGTGACCGGGAGGTGGTGCTGGCCCCTCCCTTCACTGCCATTGCCGCCCTGAGTGAAGCTCTCGAGGGCAGCCCTGTGAAGATCGCCTCCCAGAATGTGCACTGGGATGACGTGGGGGCCTACACAGGCATGATCTCGGCCCCGATGCTGCTGGAGCATGGAGTCAGCCACGCGATCGTCGGCCACAGCGAGCCGCGCAAGTACTACAGCGAAACTGACGAGCAGATCAATCTGCGGGCCCGCACGGCCCAGAAGTCCGGAATGATCCCGATTCTGTGCGTGGGCGAGAGCGATTCCCAGCGGGAGGCGGGCGAAGCCGAGCGTGTGATCCGCCGACAGGTGGACCAGGGCCTCGAAGGCCTTGACCCAACTCGCCTGGTGGTGGCTTACGAGCCGATCTGGGCGATCGGCACCGGCAAGACCTGCGGTGCCGAAGAAGCCAACCGCCTCTGCGCTCTTATCCGTGGCTGGGTTGGCTACGACGATGTGGTGATCCAGTACGGCGGCTCGGTCAAGGCGGAGAACATCGACCTGCTGATGGCCCAACCTGACATCGATGGCGTGCTGGTGGGCGGAGCCTCACTGGATCCCACCGGCTTTGCGCGCATTGCTTGTTACCAGGTGCCTGTGGCCGCCTGAAGCAGATTGGGCAGCAACCTGATTAGGCCGCAAAGGGTGCGCCGTCAGAACACCTCGATCGGGGCAGCCAGGGGCTGATCGGCCTGCTCAGCTGAGTCCACCTGAACGCGCACGCTGCGGGCACGACGAGCCGATTCACCGCAGCTGCGGGGGGTGGGGAAGAGCTTGCCGGGGTTGGCTCGACCCTCGGGATCGAAGGCGTTGCGCACCAGTTGCATCGTGCCCAGGTCGTCGGGTGAGAACATCCAATCCATGTAGCAGCGCTTGTCGGCTCCCACCCCGTGTTCGCCGGTGATGCTGCCGCCGGCATCGATGCAGAGTCGCAGGATGTCGGCGCCGAGGGCCTGAACCCTTTCCTGCACGTTGTTCTGGTTGGCGTCGTAGAGGATCAGCGGGTGCAGATTGCCGTCGCCGGCATGGAAAACGTTGGCCACCGGCAGGGCATAGCGGCGGCTGAGCACCTCGATGGCCGCCAGTACTCGGGGCAGGGCGCTGCGGGGAACGACCCCGTCCTGAACGTAATAGGTGGGGGTGATCCTGCCGACGGCCGCGAAGGCCGATTTGCGTCCCTTCCAGAGCATGGCTCGATCGGTCTCTGATTCGGCCCGGCGCAGGGAGCGGGCTCCGGCCTGGCGGCAGAGCTCCATGGCCCGCTCCGCCGCGGCGCTCACCTCCTCGAGTCGGCCATCGAGCTCGATCAGCAGCACCGCCGCGGCGTCGCGGGGGTACTCATCGCAACCGAAGAGGTCGTCGACGGCGTTGATCGTGAAGTTGTCCATGATCTCCATCCCCGCCGGCAGCACCCCCGCTTCGGTGACGAGGCGCACGGCCTCACCAGCCGCTTCCATCGAGGGGAAATCCGCCAGCAGCACCTGCACCGTCTGGGGCTGAGGCAGTAGCCGCAGGGTGATGGCGGTGGCAATGCCGAGGGTGCCCTCACTGCCGATGAAGACGCCACGCAGATCCAGGCCCGGCATTTCCGCCAGGCTTCCCCCCAGACGGGTGATGCGGCCATCGGGGAGCACGACCTCCAACTCCAGGACGTGGTTGCTGGTGACGCCGTACTTGAGGCAGTGCACCCCCCCGGCGTTCTCGGCCACGTTTCCGCCGATGCTGCAGACCACCTGGCTGGAGGGGTCGGGTGCGTAGTAGAAGCCATCGCCGGCCACGGCGCGGGTTACCCAGCTGTTGATCACCCCCGGCTGGACGGTGATGCGCTGGTTTTCCAGATCCAGAGCCAGCACCGAGCGCATACGGCTGGTCACCACCAACAGCGACTCCTGCTCCGCCACGGCTCCACCGGAGAGGCCAGTGCCGCTGCCCCGGGCCACAAAGGGCACGCCCTCCTCCTGGCAGAGGCGCAGGACCGCGGCCACCTGCTCGGTGGTTTCGGGCAACACCACCAGGGGTGGTTCATGTCGCTGCAGGGTCAGGCCATCACTGTCATAAGTGAGCAGCTCCGCGCGACGGGCAACCACCGCCCTGGTGGGCAGCAGCTGGCGCAGGCGCCGCTCGATCCGCCTCCAGGGCAGGGTCAGGGCAGGCGGCTCGGCCAAGGGGTCAGCCAATAACAGGTTCCAGCCTTGTGACCATAGCGAGCATGGCGAGTGGTCAATCCCCCAGAGCCCAGGGCTGGTAAAACTCGTCGCGAAGTCATATAGAAGCGGGGTCTGCTGGAGTCTGGAGGGGTGATCCGCTGGTTCCTTGGTTCCTGCCCCACTTACAGAAACGGCAGCGCGTTGGGCGAGAATGCAACATGGTCTGGTGGTGCCAGGGCAGTCCTCAGGGTCGGCTCATGCTCCCCACCCTCTTCAACGTTCGCGGATCACGCCTTGACTTCGGCCCCTGTTTCGGTTCCTGCCCTGAACACCTCCCGTTCCCAGGAACTCTTCAGTGCCGCCCAGACCCTGATGCCCGGTGGGGTCAGTTCGCCCGTGCGGGCGTTCCGCTCGGTGGGCGGTGACCCGATCGTCTTCGATCGGGTCAAGGGGGCCTACGCCTGGGACGTGGACGGCAATCGCTACATCGATTACATCGGTAGCTGGGGGCCGGCGATCTGCGGTCACGCCCGCCCCGAAGTGATCGGCGCCCTGCATGAAGCCCTCGACAAGGGCACCAGCTTCGGCGCGCCCTGCGCCCTGGAGAACACCCTGGCGGAGATGGTGATCGAAGCGGTCCCCAGCGTCGAGATGGTCCGCTTCGTGAACTCCGGCACCGAGGCCTGCATGTCGGTGCTGCGGCTGATGCGGGCCTTCACCGGCCGCGACAAGCTGATCAAGTTCGAAGGCTGTTATCACGGCCACGCCGACATGTTCCTGGTGAAGGCCGGCTCGGGCGTGGCCACCCTCGGATTGCCGGATTCCCCCGGTGTGCCACGCAGCACCACCACCAACACCCTCACCGCTCCCTACAACGATCTGGAAGCGGTGAAGCAGCTCTTTGCAGACAATCCCGGCGAAATCGCCGGTGTGATCCTCGAGCCCGTGGTGGGTAATGCCGGCTTCATCACTCCCGAGCCCGGCTTCCTTGAAGGTCTGCGCGAACTGACCACCGAGCACGGCGCCCTGCTCACCTTCGATGAGGTGATGACGGGCTTCCGCATCAGCTACGGCGGCGCCCAGGCCCGCTTCGGCATCACTCCCGACCTCACCACCCTGGGCAAGGTGATCGGAGGTGGACTGCCGGTGGGGGCTTATGGCGGCAGGGCCGAGATCATGTCGATGGTGGCCCCCGCCGGGCCGATGTATCAGGCAGGCACCCTGAGCGGCAATCCCCTGGCCATGACCGCTGGCATCAAGACCTTGGAGCTGTTGAAGCAGCCCGGCAGTTACGAGCGGCTGGAGCTGATCACCAAGCGCCTCAGTGACGGCATCCTGGCGGCGGGTCGCGAGGCCGGCCTGCCGATATGCGGTGGCTCCATCAGCGCCATGTTCGGCTTCTTTCTCTGTGAGGGGCCCGTGCGTAATTTCGAGGAAGCCAAGGCCACCGACAGTCAGCGCTTCGGCCGGCTGCACCGGGCCATGCTCGAGCGCGGCGTCTACCTGGCCCCCAGCGCTTTCGAGGCCGGCTTCACCTCCCTGGCCCACAGCGACGCCGACATCGAAGCCACCCTCCGGGCGTTCCGCGACAGCTTCGCCGCCATCGCCTGATGCAGGCGGGCCAACTCTCCCGGATCGCTGTCGCCCTGGGGGCTGCACTGGCCCTGGCGGCCGGACTGGCGGCCTGCGGCCCCCGCGCCGAAGACCAGCCACTGCAGCTCAAGGGCGGCGTGCCCGTCGGAGCGGTGCTCTCGCTCACCAGCAATGCCAATGCCTACGGACAGGATCAGCAGATCGGCCTCAAGCTGGCTCAGACCTGGTTCCAGCAACGCCGGAATGCCAACCCTCAGGAAGCGCTTGAACTGAACTTGCGTCTGGAGGATGGAGGCGGCGATGAGGCCACCGCCAGCCAGGCCTTCAACCTGTTGATCGATGCCGGGGTGGTAGCCCTGATCGGTCCCACCCTCTCCCAGCAGGCTTTCGCGGCCGACCCGATCGCCCAGCGGCGCAGTGTGCCGGTGGTGGCGCCTTCCAACACCGCTACCGGCATTCCCCAGATCGGCAGCTTCATCAGCCGGGTGTCGGCCCCCAGCACCGAGATTGCGCCCCTTTCGATCGCCAAAGCCCTGCAGCTGACACCCTCGATCCGTCGGGCGGCGGTGTTCTACGCCCAGGACGACGCCTACAGCACCTCCGAGACCGTCATCTTCCAGAAGGCCCTCACCGACAAAGGGCTCAAACCAGTGACGGTGCAGCGCACCCAGCTCAATGACCAGGATTTCCAGAATCAGATCTCGTCCGCCCTGCGCGAGTCACCTGATCTGATCGTGATCTCGGCTCAGGCGGTGGATGGGGGCAACCTGATCCGTCAGTTGCGGGAGCTGGGCTACAGGGGCGCAATCGTGGTGGGGAACGGGATGAACACGCCGAACATCTATCCGATCTGCCAGGGCTATTGCGACGGCATTCTGATTGCCCAGGCATACAGCCCCGAGCTCGACACGCCCGTGAACCGCGACTTCGTGGCTCTGTATCAAGAGGCCAAAGGTGGTGCGATTCCACCCCAGCTCACGGCCCAGGCCTTCACGGCCTACCAGGTTGTGGCAGAAGCGTTGCAGCGGCTGAACCAACGCCAACCGCTGGCCCAGTTGTCCCTGGCGGAGGCGCGCAAGGCGCTGCTGGCCGAGCTGCTCGGCGGCCAATACGACACTCCCCTGGGCGAGATCAGCTTCAGCCCCGATGGTGAGGTTTTGCAGCAACGCTTCCACGTGGCCCAGGTGCGGATGCAGCCAGACGGCCGCAGCGGCCGTTTCCTGCTGCTTCCCTGAGCCAGGCGTGGTTCATCTCCTGCAGATTCTGATCAACGGCCTGGCTTCGGGGGCTGTCTATGCCCTCTTCGCACTCGGCTACACCCTGGTGTTTTCGGTGCTGGGGGTCATCAACTTCGCCCACGGAGCGATGTTCACGATTGGGGGTTACCTCACTTATCTGCTGATCGGTGGTGCGGTGGGCGCCAATGGGTTGCTGGCTGGTTGGCAACTGCCTGTTTCCCTGCCGTTCTGGCTGGCCCTGGCCCTGGCTGGAGTCGGCTCCGCCCTGGTGGGCCTGGGGGTGGAGGCGGTGGCGTTCCGCCCCCTTCGCCAACGCAACGCCGAGCCTTTGCTTTACCTGATCTCCAGCCTGGGAGCAGGGGTGGTGCTGGTGAACCTGGTGCAGCTGCTGATGGGAGCCGAGAGCTACTCGATCCCCGCCTCCACCCTGGCGGCCCTGCCGCCGGCACTGGCCCTGGGCGGCGCCCAGATCCGCACCGTTCAGGTGCTCCTGCTGCTGGTGGCTGCCCTGCTGGTGGCGCTGCTCACGCTCTGGCTGGAGGGCAGCCGGGGCGGCAAGGCCCTGCAGGCGGTGGCGGAGGACCCGGTCACCGCCCGTCTGCTCGGAATCGACTCCGGCGCCATGATCCGCCTGGCCTTTGCGCTGAGCGGGTTCCTTGCGGGGGTGGCCGGCGGGCTGGTGGGCCTGAGCGTGAGCATTGCCGGGCCCTACTTCGGCATCGGCTACGGGCTCAAGGGGCTGGGGGTGCTGGTGCTGGGCGGTCTGGGCAGCGTGCCGGGAGCGGTGCTTGGCGGCCTGATCGTCGGACTGGCAGAAGCGCTGGTGCCCTCGGAGCTCTCCGGCTACAAGGACGGGGTGGCCTTCGCGATCCTGTTTCTGGTCCTCCTGTTGCGTCCCCAGGGACTGCTGGGCAAACCCGTGGCGAGCAAGGTGTGAGCGATCTCTCGCTGCTGGTGCAGATGGGCTTCGGCGCCCTGCTGGCGCTCTCGGTCTACCTGCCCCTGCGCTGCGGTCAGCTCTCACTGGCCACTCCGGGCTTCTATGTGATCGGCGGCTATGTGGCCGCCTTGCTCTCCACCCGCTGGCCTGCCCTTTCGGGCGCTGGGACCGGCTACCCCCTGACCTCCCTGGCCCTGGAGCTGGTGGTTGCGGCCCTGGTGGCAGCAGCTGTGGCCCTGGTGCTCGGCAGACCCGTGCTGCAGTTGCGCGGCATCTATCTGGCCATCGCCACCATCGCCCTGGTGGAGATCCTGAGAGTGCTGAACCTGAACCTGGCCTGGAGCGGTGGCGCAGTGGGGATTTTCGGCATTCCCCAGCCTTTCGCCGGCCCCGGTGGCTATGCCCTGGCCACTTGGGTGCTGCTGGCCCTGGTCTGCTGGTTGTGTGCCCGGCTGGAGGCCATGAGGCTGGGGCGGGCGATGGCGGCCATCCGCGATGACGAGCTGGCCGCCCGTTGCATGGGCATTCCCAGCGCTGACGTGAAGCTGACCGCTTTCGTGATCAGCGCCGTGATTGCCGCTCTCACCGGAGTGCTGGCTGCTCACTTCCTCAACACCTGGAATGCCCGTCAGGGCGGCTTCGACGCCAGCATCACCACCCTGGCCTTCGTGGTCTTCGGCGGCTCCCGGATCTGGCTGGGGCCTGTGCTGGGTGGGCTGGTGATCACGGCCCTGCCCGAACTGCTGCGGCCGGTGGGGGATCTGCGCCTGATTCTCTTCGGCCTGGTGATCCTGTTGGGGCCGATCCTCTTTCCCCAAGGCCTGATCACCCCGGAGCGCCTGGCCAGGCTCCAGCAAACCCTGCGACGCCCCTGATGCAGGTTCCCTCAGCCCAGGCAACAGCTGCAGCCTCCCTGTTGGCCCTGGAGGAGGTGAGCTGCCGCTTCGGTGGCCTGCTCGCTCTCGATCGCGTCTCCCTGCAGGTGCAGCCGGGGGAGATCTTCGGGTTGATCGGCCCAAATGGAGCTGGCAAGACCACTCTGTTCAACCTGATTTCCGGCGTAGGCCGCCCCACGGCGGGGTCGATCCGCTGGAGTGATGGAGCGATCAACGGCCTGCCCCCGGATCGGATCAACCGCCTGGGTATCGGCCGCACTTTTCAGAACCTGCGCCTGTTCCAGCGGTTGAGCTGCCTGGAGAACGTTCTGATCGGCCTGCACCACAGTGCGCGCGCTCCCCTGCTCCCGGCCCTGCTGGGCCAGCGATCCTTCCGCCAGAGCCAGGGGGAGTTGCGACAACGGGCATTGGAGTTGCTGGAGCTGGTGGACCTGGCCGACACAGCCCGGCAGCCGGCGGGCAGCCTGCCCTACGGGTCACAACGGCGGCTGGAGATCGCCCGCGCCCTGGCCACCGCCCCGCGCCTGTTGCTGCTGGATGAACCGGCCGCCGGCATGAACCCGATCGAAAAGGAGGAGCTCTCGGCCCTGATCCGGCGCCTGCGCTCACGCTTCGATCTCACCGTGCTCGTGATTGAGCACCACGTGCCGCTGATGATGAGCCTCTGCGACCGCCTGGCGGTGCTGAATTTCGGCCGGCGGATCGCCCTGGGCACCCCTGAGAGCGTGCGCCATGACCCAGCAGTGATCGAGGCCTACCTGGGGGTGAGTGCATGAGCGTCACTGCCGCTGGCCCGCCGTTGCTGGCCATCCGGGGTCTCTCGGTGCGTTACGGGGCGATCAACGCTCTGAGCGCGGTCGACCTGCACATCCACGAGGGGGAACTGGTGGCCTTGCTGGGCTCCAATGGCGCTGGCAAGAGCACCACCCTGCGAGCGATTTCGCGGCTTGTGAAGCCGCAGGCGGGCAGGATCGAATGGCAGGGCCGCTGCCTCGCCAGGACCGCCACCGAGGGAACGGTGCGGCTCGGGATCGGTCACTGCCCGGAGGGGCGGCGGGTGCTGGCTCGCCAGACCGTGGCTGTGAATCTGGAGCTCGGGGCCTATCTGCGCCGGGATCGGCGCGGAATCGAGCGGGATCTTCAGCGCTGCTACGAGCGCTTCCCCCGCCTGCGCGAACGCCGCTCGCAGCTGGCCGGCAGCCTCTCGGGCGGGGAGCAGCAGATGCTGGCGATCGCTCGCTCGCTGATGGGGCGTCCGCGGCTGCTGCTGCTGGACGAGCCCAGTCTGGGGCTGGCGCCGAAGCTGGTGGCCGAGGTGATGGCGATTCTTCGGCAGCTTCATCGCGAAGGGCTCACGATCCTGCTGGTCGAGCAGAACGCCCAGGCGGCCCTGGCCATCGCCGACCGGGGGGTGGTGCTCCAGTCCGGCAATGTCAGCCTCAGTGGCAGCGCCACCGAGCTGCTGGCCCATGAGGATCTCAGGACCACCTATCTGGGAGCTGAGCAGCCCGGTGATGGCTGAATTGATCCATGGGCGGCTGCTCAGCCCAGCATCAGTCCTCCCTCCTGGCGCAGGCACTCCTGGGTACTGCGCAGGTCGTAAAGCAGCTCCTCGAGGCTGAGCCGGGCCAGCTCCCGCTCCAGAGCCAGCTGTAAGCGCCGCTCCAGGGCAAGGGCCACCTGCTCCCCCGCCTGCTGTGCGGCCGCCGACGTGGCCGGCTCCTGCGACGGGTCCGCTTCCACCGCCCGCAGCACCTCCAGCAGAGGAATGGCGGCGGCAGCACGCTGAAGCCTGTAGCCGCCATGGCGACCTCTGCGGGCCTCCACCAGCTCAGCGCGGCGCAACTGCTGCAGTACCTGCTCCAACATCGGTTCGGGAATTGCCTGGCTGGCAGCGAGATCGGGCCCAGAGCGCCAGCGCTCTGGCTCCAGTGCCAACTCCAGCAAGGCCTGGATCGCTTGGAGGCCCCGGCGCTTGAGCATCACCGCCTGGGAGAGGGCATCGGCCTAGACGCCGCGGGCGGAGAGCCGCTCGAGCACGTGCTCGAGGGTGTAGCCGAAGAGCACCGGATCGGGATCGCTGGCATCGATGTCGGCGAGGCCCAGCTCGGCCCAGCGCTGATCCACACGGGCCTCCTGCTCAGCCGTGCGACGCAGCGGCTCGCCCCAGTCGTGGCGTTTCTCCGGGCCGATCTTGGTGGTGGCATCGATGGCCAGACGGCCGCCTAGCCCGAGCCGCTCGCTGGCGAAATCCAGGCTGTCGAATGGGGTGTCCTCGAGCACGAACAGATCCCGCTGGGGATCCACCTGGGCGCTGATTGCCCAGATCACCTGGCGCGGATCACGGATGCTGATCGTCTTGTCGACCACCACCACGAACTTGGTGTATGTGAACTGGGGCAGAGCGCTCCAGAAAGCCATCGCTGCCCGCTTGGCCTGGCCTGGGTAGGCCTTGTCGATCGCTATCACCGCCAGTTTGTAACTGAGGCCTTCCATCGGCAGGAAGAAATCGACGATCTCCGGCACCTGCTGGCGAAGAATCGGCGTGTACATCCGGTTGAGTGCGATCGCCAGCATCGCTTCCTCTTTGGGAGGACGGCCGCTGAAGGTGGTGAGAAAGACCGGATCGCGTCGCTGGGTGACGCAATGGAAGCGCACCAGGGGGGAATCCTCCAGCCCGCCGTAAAAGCCCATGTGATCGCCGAACGGACCATCGGGCAGCACCTCCCCCGGTGCGATCGTGCCCTCCAGAACCACCTCGCTGTGGCTCGGCACCTCCAGATTGAGGGTCTTGCACTTCGCCAGTCGCACCCCTTCCCCGGCGTAGATGCCGGCAAACAGCCACTCAGAGAGTTGCACCGGAATCGGGGTGGCGGCGGCCATCACCAGAAGTGGGTGCACGCCGATCGCCACGGCCACCTCCAGGGGCTTGCCCAGGGCCATGGCCTTGCGCAGGTGGCGGGCGCCCCCGCGCACGCTCAGCCAGTGCACGGTCATGGTGTTCATCGACTGGCGCTGGAGGCGGTAGACGCCCACGTTGGGCACGCCGGTTTCCGGATCCTTTGTGATCACCAGACCGAGGGTGACCACACCGCCGGCATCACCTGGCCAGGGGCGCAGCAGCGGCAGGGCATCGAGATTCACCTGATCGCCCTTGAACACCTGTTGGTGGCAGGGGGGAAGCAGATCCAGGTCGGGGCGGGCCTTGACCACATCCCAGAGCACGCCGCCGAAACGAACCGCCTCGCGCAGGCCCTTGGGGGGGCGGGGCTGCTGCAGCAGGGCCAGCCGTTCTCCCAGGTCTTCGAGTTGCTCGGCTCGCTCCAGGCCCATGCTCCAGACCACCCGCTCCACCGTGCCCAGCAGGTTGACCGCCACCGGCATGGGGCTGCCGATCACGTTCTCGAACAACAGGCCCGGTCCACCCCGGGCCAGCACCCGGTCGGCGATGGCGGCAAGCTCCAGATCGGCATCGACCGGCGCGGTGATCCGCCGCAACTGTCCGCGCTGTTCCAGCAGCGCCAGAAAACCCCGCAGGTCTCGGGTGGTGCTTCGCGGCAACACTGCCTGCATCGGTTCAGTTCCGTTGCTGCTTACTGTGACGCACCCTCACCACTCGCCGCGCCGTGCTGATCCACACTTTCCACACCTCAGAGTGCGTACCGGCTGTGGGTTCGGCCGAAGGCGGCAGCCCCGACGCGGCAGTGGTGATCGATGTGCTGCGGGCGACCACCACGATGGCCTGGGCCCTGGAGAACGGCGCCGAGGCGATCCAGGCCTTCGCCAATCTCGAAGACCTCAAGACCAGTGCCGCCGCCTGGCCCGCCGAGCGCCGTCTCACCGCCGGTGAGCGCGGCGGTGCCCGGGTGGAGGGCTTCGACATGGGCAACTCGCCCCTGGGAGTGACACCGGAGCTGGTCGCGGGCAAGCGCATCTTCATGAGCACCACCAACGGCACCCGCTCCCTCGACCGGGTGAGGGATCTGCCCCTGCTCCTCACCGCCTGCCTGCCGAACCGCACAGCGGTGGCCCAACGGCTGATCGAGCGGGGTGTTGAGAACGTCTGGATCGTAGGCAGCGGCTGGGAGGGTGCCTATTCGCTGGAGGACAGCCTGGCGGCGGGCGCCGTGGGCGCCGCTTTGATCGAGCTGGCCCCTGCCGCGGGGATCAGCGTGGCAGCCGGCAACGATGAGATGGTGGCTGCCCTGGCCCTCTGGCAGCAGTGGCGACACAACCCCGAGGGCTGCCTGCGCACCGCCAGCCACGGCCAGCGCTTGATCCGCCTGGGCAATCACGACGCCGACTTCCAGTGCTGTGCCGCGCTCGACACCCTCACGATCGTGCCGATGCAGGCGGAACCAGGCGTGCTCAAGGCCAGCTGAGGCCAGTCCAAGAGTGGGCCGCACAGACCGGAGCCCTGACGGACCTCCCCCTAAAGTTCGGCCGATCTGACACTTCCACCTGGTGACGAGCTTTCTGGCTGCCGCTGTGCAACTCACCAGCACGCCCGATCCGGACGCCAACTTTGCCGCCGCCGAAGAGCAGATTGACCTGGCTGCCCGTCGTGGCGCCGAGCTCGTGGGCCTGCCCGAGAACTTCGCATTCATGGGCGACGACGAGCGGCGGCTGGAGCTGGCCACCAGCCTGGCGGACCGGTGCAGCCGCTTCCTGGTAACCATGGCGCGGCGCTATCAGGTGACCCTGCTAGGTGGTGGCTTCCCCGTTCCCGCAGGCGAGCGAGCCACCTACAACCGGGCGGAACTGGTGGGCCGCGACGGCCAGCTGTTGGCCCGCTACGACAAAATCCACCTTTTCGATGTGGATCTGCCTGATGGAAACACCTATCGGGAATCAGAAACCGTCCGATCCGGCACCGCCCTGCCGCCCGTTGTAGATGCCCCAGGCCTATGCAGGATCGGACTCTCGATCTGCTACGACGTGCGCTTCCCCGAGCTCTACCGCCACCTGGCCGGCGCTGGAGCTGAGCTGATCATGATTCCGGCGGCCTTCACCGCTTTCACCGGCAAGGATCACTGGCAAGTGCTGCTGCAGGCCCGCGCGATCGAGAACACGGCTTACGTGCTGGCACCGGCCCAAACTGGCCTGCACTACGGGCGACGCCAGAGCCACGGCCATGCCCTGGTCATCGATCCCTGGGGAACGGTGCTCGCCGATGCCGGCATCGGAGTGGGGCTTGCCGTGGCCCCCATCGACCCCGACCATGGCCAGCGGGTCCGCGCCCAGATGCCGAGCCTCAACCACCGCCGTCCTTCGCTGTTCTGATCCTGAGGAAGCCACGCCCACTCCGTTTCGTCTCACTGAGCGGTGTTCTCCTTGGTGGAGTTCTTCAGGCCGCCTTGCTGCTGGCAGCTTTGCCGGCAAGGGCTGCCAGTGCTTTGGCGGCCTGGCGCATCAACAGCGATGGGGTGCTGGAGCTGCGCACCTCCCCGTCGATCTCCCTGCAGGCCTTCTTTGAGGCGGGACGCGGCAATACCGGGCCCAGGGTGTGGGTGGATCTGCCGGGAGCCCCCATCCGCACCCGCAGCATCCGTGGCAACGGTGTCCTGCGGGAGGTGCGCATCGGCAAGCCCGATCCCGAAACCACCAGGCTGGTGATCGAGTTTCAGCCCGGCACCCAGCTCGATCCCAGACGGCTGAGGTTGGTGGGCACGGCCCGGGACCGCTGGAAGCTCGAATTCGAGGGCCTTCCCAATCGCAGCCTGCGCACGATTGGCGAGGGGGATGTGACCGCCGTCTCCGTTCCATGGCGGTCGAATCCAGGCTTCACCCCCGGCTACAGACGGACACCCCTTTCCTCGGCCGGACTTCCCGATGTGCCCCGCGGGCGCTACCGGGTGGTGATCGATCCGGGCCACGGTGGACCCGATCCTGGTGCGATCGGTATCGGCGGGCTGCGTGAAACCGATGTGGTGCTCGACATCAGTCTCCAGGTGGCACGGCTTCTCCAGGCCAAGGGGGTTCAGGTGGTGCTCACCCGCACCTCGGAAATCGACGTGGACCTGCCGCCGCGGGTGTCCCTGGCCAACAGCAGTCGCGCCAATGCCTTCGTGAGCATCCACGCCAATGCCCTCAGCATGGCCAGGCCCGATGTCAACGGCATTGAAACCTTCTATTTCCAGAGCTCTCTGTCGAGGGCTCTGGCGGCGGCCATCCAGTCGGAAGTGGTCGCGGTGTCACCGGGCAGTCCAGATCGAGGGGTACGCACGGGGCGGTTCTTTGTGATCCGTCGCACCGTGATGCCCGCCGCCCTGGTGGAAACAGGATTCGTCACCGGCGACATCGACTCCCGCCGCCTGGCCACCGCCTCGCACCGGCAGCGTCTGGCTCAGGCGATCACGAGCGGTATTCTCAATTTTCTGGCAGGGGGCTGATGGATCAGCGGATCGGCCTGCTGGACAGCGGACTGGGCGGGTTGACGGTCTTGCGGCGGCTGCTTGAGCATCATCCTGACCTTCCCTTCGTATATCTCGGCGACACCGCCCGGGTTCCTTACGGCCAGCGCTCCCCCAACGAAATCCGCCACATCGCAGCGGAGGTGGTGGGCTGGCTGCGGCGGCAACAGGTGGATGCGGTGTTGATGGCCTGCAACACCACCAATGCCCTGGCCTTCGACATCGCCGAGGCTGAGGCCGGATGCGATCTGCCGGTGCTCGGACTGATCGACAGTGTGGCCAGCCAGCTGAACTGCAGACGGGTTGGGGTGCTCGCCACCCCGGCCACGGCCTCAAGCGGTGCCTACGGACGGGCTCTGCGTCAGGCCGATCCCTCCTGCCATGTGGTCGAAATCGGCTGTCCGGCCTTCGTGCCTCTGATCGAGGATGGAAATTTCGCCGATCCACGCCTGCGCGCTGCGGCGATCGCCTACCTCAAGCCGCTGCTGGAGGAGAGGGTGGAAGCCATCGTGCTGGGCTGCACCCACTACCCCTTGCTGGAGGAGCTGCTGCGTGAGTTGCTTCCTCCCGAGGTGGTGCTGGTGGACCCGGCCCAGGCGGCGGTGGTTCAGCTGGGCCAACTGTTAGGCAAGACACCCCTGCTCCAGGCCCGCGCCTGCGGCCTGCACCCCCGTGAAGTGCCGGTGGAGCGGGGGCGGTTCTGCGTCACGGGCGATGCCGAGGCCTTTGCCCTGGCTGCGGCCCCCTGGCTGGGCTGGCATCCCCAGGTGGAGCAGGTCTGCCTCCGGTCATCGGTGGGAGCCTTCTAGGATCAGCTCACCTGGCGGGAGACATGGCCACCGTTGCAGAGCTGCTCCAGCCGGTCGAGAACGACCTGGAAACCCTGCTGAGCGATCTGCGCAGTCTGATCGGAGCGGGGCACCCGATTCTTCAGGCAGCTGCCGAGCACCTGTTCAGCGCTGGAGGCAAGCGGATTCGCCCCGGCATCGTGCTGCTCCTCTCTCGTGCCCTCTCGGCCGACGGCGAACTGTCCAGTCGCCACAGGCGACTGGCGGAGATCACCGAGATGATCCACACCGCTTCGCTTGTTCATGACGATGTGGTGGATGAGGCCTCCACCCGGCGCGGGGTGGACACGGTGCACAGCCGCTTCAACAACCGACTGGCGGTCCTGGCGGGCGATTTCCTGTTTGCCCAGGCCAGCTGGCATCTGGCCAATCTCGACGACCTCGCGGTGGTCAAGCTGCTCTCCCGCGTGATCATGGACCTGGCCGATGGCGAGGTGCGGCAGGGCCTCTACCGATACGACACGGGCCAGAGCTTCGAGACCTACCTCGATAAGAGCTACTGCAAGACTGCCTCCCTGATTGCAAACAGTGCCAAGGCCTCCGGCGTGCTGAGCGGACTCGGCAACGACCGCCTCGAAGACCTTTACCGCTTCGGACGTCAGCTCGGTCTCGCTTTTCAGGTTGTAGACGACATCCTCGATTTCACCGGCAGCGACCAGCAGCTGGGCAAGCCTGCCGCCAGTGATCTGGCCACCGGCTACCTCACGGCCCCGGTCCTCTATGCCCTCGAGGAACGACCGGCCCTGGCGGGACTGATTGAGCGGGAACTCTGTGAGCCCGATGATCTCGCCCAGGCCCTGGCACTGGTACGGGGCTGCGAGGCGATCCCCCGCTCAAGGGCCCTGGCCGAAGGGTTCGCGCGGGAAGCCGGTGATGCCCTGCAATGGCTCAGTCCTTCCGACTCGCGCACAGCCCTGCTCAGCCTGCCCGAGTTTGTGCTCAGCCGTCTCTACTGACGGCGAAGTCTCGGTCGCCGCTCACTGGGCTGATTGGCTACCAGCAGCAGACCGGCCATGATCGCCAGGTTCTTCAGCAGTTGGATGCGCTCCGAACTGTCACCCAGGTCGCTGTGGAAGATCAGGCTGGTAGGCACGAGGAAAATCAGCAGCAGCACCGCGCCCAGGCGCTGACGCCAGCCAAGGATCAGCAGGGCTGATCCCACAGCCAACAGCGCCATGGCCAGCACAAGCAGCAGGGGGGCCAGGGGTAGCCCCTTGGCAGAAATTTTGTCGGCCACCGCAGTGAAGGTCGTGAGCTTGCCCACCAGGGCATTAACGAACACAAGGGCGAGGAGTACACGGGCCAACCCCCCAATCCAGAGCGTGGTCTGGGAGCGTTGACCAGAACGGGAGAGGCGCAGCTGGGGCCGGGAACTCCTCATCAACGACGATGCAACGAACTGCAGTCTGCTGGTAACGGCTTGGGCCTCGCCGTATCACTCAGCCCTGTTCTTCAAGCAACATCTGCACGGGCATTGAGAGCGGCTTGCATCAGAGATGTCTGATGGCATCGGCGCTTCCCTTCATGATGGATCGATCCTTTGAACGCAACTCCAGCGTGAGCGAGCGCGCGTCCCACCCCGCGGAGCCCGGCGAACCGGTTGCCACAACCGAGTCCGCCTACTCCGAGCGTCTACCCGCCCTGGTGAGTCTGGGCAAGACACTTGCCGAGGCCCGTGAAGCTCAGGGCATCCCCCTGGCGGTGCTGGCGGAGCAGAACTACCTCTCGGCTGACAGGCTCAGCGCCCTTGAATCAGGTGATCACACACGGCTGCCGGAGCGGATCTACCTGATCGCCCAGGCCAGGCGGGTGGCCACCAGTCTTGGCCTCGACGCCGATCAGCTGACTGAGTCTCTGCTGGACATCCACCTGCCAGGGGTCAGCCGCCGTTCCGCACCCTCCCCAGGACCAACCAGTGCGGGTCAGCCTTCGGGCTCCGTGGCCAGGGTGAGCCTGGCGGCTCCCGCCATGGCACCCAGGGATCCCAGCAGTGAAGCCCATCTTCCGTCAACTCACATGCCCCGACGACGGATTGGGCTGACCTGGCTGCTGGCAGGGGGTGCCGGCGTGCTGGCCCTGGTGGCGGCCCTGGCCATCGGCACGAAGCAGAGCCAAACCGTCTCCAGCAACCTAACCAGGCCAGCGAGCACAACAAGCGAGCCTGCCAAGCCCGCCAAGCCTGCCGACCCCGTCAAGCCCAGCCTGGGGAGCCTTCTGCTCAGCAGCCGAGAACCCAGCTGGCTTGAGGTGCGAAACGGCGAAGGCAAGGAGCTGTTCCGCGGCCTGTTCACCGGCACCGGAACCTTTTCCCTGGGGGCAGGGTTGGAGGTGCTGGCGGGCCGCCCGGATCTGATCACCGTGACCACAGCCTCAGGACAGTCCCAGACCCTGGGCACGATCGAGCAGATCAGCTGGCATCAGTTCACCAGTAGCGGTGAACGTCAGACCTCCAGGAGCAGCTCCAGCCCCTGAAACAGCCATTGGCTGGGTTGCACCAATGGGAGAATCGACATAACTCCAGGAGCAGCTCGATCGAACGCGTCTGTGAGCCTGAATTGATGGATGGCGCCGAGCAGGCCCAGGCCTACGCCGATGCCGATTTCAGTGCCACCGACCAGGCCATGGTCGAGCGCATCGCCGTCTGTTTCGGTTCCCATTTGGGGGAGCGAATCATCGATCTGGGCTGTGGCCCCGGCAACATCACCTTCCGACTGGCGAGCCGCTACCCCTCCAGCCAGGTGGTGGGGGTGGATGGCTCCGGCGCGATGCTGGCCATCGCCATCGCCCGCAAGGAGCAGCAAAAGCAGCAACAGCAACAGCCTCCGCAGGGTTCCATTCTCTCCGGAGTCGTGAGCTTCGAGCAGGCCCTGCTCCCCTCTCTTCAGTTGAAGGGGGGTTACGACGCCGTGGTGAGCAACAGCCTTCTGCATCACCTGCACGATCCACAGGTTCTCTGGAGCACGGTGCGGCAGCTGGCGGCCCCTGGGGCCGCGATCTACATCAGGGACCTACGGCGGCCCGCCGATCAGGCAGCTCTTGATCGGCTGGTGGCCACCTATGCAGCCGGGGCCCCACCCGTGCTCCAGCACGACTACCGCCACTCTCTCCGGGCAGCCTTCACGGTTCATGAGGTGGAGGACCAGCTGCGTCAGGCCGGACTTGAGCAGCTGCTGGTGGGAGCCGTGGAGGACCGCTACCTGGAAGTCATCGGCCGTTACCCAGTTTGAGCCGGCCGCCGCTGAGCGGAGCCCATAACGTCTTTCGTGCTGCTGGGTACCAGGATGGGTGCCACCGTTGGTGGAGCTCAACGTGATCACAAGCAGAGCAGGGGCAAAGGCTTCGCTCAGCCTGGCCCTCGGGGCCCTGATGGCGATCACGGTCAGTCCGCTGCAGGCGCAGACCCAGAGTCTTGAGGGGAGTGCCTGGCTGCTGGAGTCGATTCCGGGGCAACAAACGTTGGTGCCCCCAGCTCCGACCCTGCGTCTTGAACAAGGCCGTATCAGCGGCAGCGACGGATGCAACCGCTATTCCGCTGCCGTGCTGGTCAGGGACTCCATGTTCCGCGTGACCGACCAGGGCCCCTCCACCCAGATGGCTTGCCCCGAAGACCAGATGCGTCAGGCTCAGTCGTTCAGGGCGGCACTTTCGGCGACGAGGGGATACAGCCTTCGCAACGGCCAGCTGGAGCTGATGGCCTCCAATGGCAAGGCGTTGGCCCGCTTCCGGCCCCAGCCCCAGGAGATCGCCGGCGCCCTCTGGATCGTCACCGGGCTCAACAACGGCAAGGAGGCGGTCGTCAGCACCCTGACCGGCACCACGCTGAGCCTGGAACTTCGCGCCAGGGGCCGCCTGGTGGGAACGGCTGGATGCAACCGCTACAACGCCGCGGCAGTCCTTGGCCAGGGAACGATTCAGGTGGGGCCGCCGGCGGCGACCCGCAGGATCTGCGTACGGCCCGAGGGAGTGATGGAGCAGGAAATCCAGTTTCTGCGCGCCCTTGAATCCGCCAGCCAATGGCAGATCGAAGCGAATCGGCTGGAGCTGCGGCGATCCGATGGGGCTCTGGCAGTCACCCTGCGCCGCGCAGACGGCAGATGAGCAGACATGCGGCCGCGCTGGCGCTGGTGCATGGGTTAGTGCTGACGGGCCTGCAGTTCGCCGGCCCCGTCCTCAGCTCCACGTCAGTCACCACTCCAGCCACCACGACGGCGGCTTTGATCCAGCTGGGGGGGCCGCCCCTCGCCCCTGGCCGGATCAGGGGCCAGGTGAGCATCCCCTTGGAGCGGGCCACTGGCGGGGACACCCCCGTGCTCAGCCTGCAGAGTGGCGGCGAGCCGGTGCGGTTGCTGCTCGACACCGGCGCCTCCACCACCCTGGTGACCCCCGAGCTGGTGCGCCGGCTGGGCCTTGAGAGCCGCGTTGTGGATCCGAAGACCTTCGCGCTTGCCGGTGCCGGAGAGGCCTGCCCAGACCTGAAGCCCCGGCGAGTGAAGCTGCCCGAACTCGTGCTCGCCGCTGCTGGCGAACGGCTCCAGCTCAGCGGCATGGAGGCGCTGGTGCTGCCGGTGGCGGGACTGCCCCCGGGGGTGGACGGTGTCCTGGGAGCCCCGCAACTGCGGCAGCAGCCGCTCTGGATCGATCCCCATGCCCAGCGCTTGAGCCTCGGACCGCTGGCCCTCGCTGACGCCGATCGTTTTCCCCAGGGAGACCAGGCCGGGGCTTCCACCAGCCTGAATCTGGTCTGGAGGGAAGGGGTCCCGCTGCTCCCCCTCAGCACACCGATGGGTCTGGCTCTCGCGCTGGCAGACACCGGCGCAGAAGGGCTGTTCATCACGGCGGGCCTGGCGGCGCGGCTGCGGCCGCTGGCACCGGCCAGCGCTCTGCGAGTCACTGGGTTCTGCGGCGAGCAGAGTGCCCGCCGCCAGGCCTTCTCCGGCCTGGCGCTGCCCGGGGGCGATCCGAGCCATCCGGTCGATGCCATCGTCACCGCCAACCCGATCTTCGAGAGCCTGCGGGTGGAGGCGATCGTGGGCCAGGAGCTGTTGCGCCACCGGGCCCAGCTCTGGCGTCTGGACGCGGTGCCTGCGACCCTGCTCCTCTGGCCTTAGAGCAGTGCCGATGCCGCCAGGATTCCCATCTGCACCCCCCAAGTCGCCACAACGGCGCTCAGGCGCGGGGCCCCGGCCCCTGCAGGCTCTCCTGCTGCTGCTGGCCCTCGCCGTGTCGCTCCTCGTGTCGCTCCTGCTGGCTCCGGTGCAGGCGAGCGAGCCGGCCCCCACCAGCAGCTATGTCCTGGCCCAGGCCGCGCCCTTCAACCGGCCCAGCCACTACCCGCTCAGCCAGCGTCCCGATCCGCAGCTGTACCGTCCCCATGCCGACTGGATCGGGCGCCTGATCCTGCCGGGCGAAGAAGAGACCAGCCGGGAGCCTGGCGACTGGGTCTGGGTAGAAATCGAGCATGCCCCGCCGGCCTCGGCCGGGCTCGTGGGACAGGTGCTGCGCCTGGCCTGGGCTGAGCGACCGGCTCTGCGGGAGCTGGTGGAGCGGGTGAGCACCGATGTGCGCTTCGCTCCGGCGGCGCAGGAAATCGAGTCCCAGGGAAATCTGCTGCCGCGGCGCCTGGACGGGCGCAGGCGGGTGGGCCCCCTGCAGTCGTTGGCAGGAGCCCGCCCCAACGACGATCTGATCGTGCAGCTGGAGGAGGTGGAGCTCGAGCCTGGAGCTGATGGATCCACCCGGCTGACCATCGCTCGGCCACCGCTGCAGATCAGCGGCCGCTATGTGGGCCTGGTGCGAATCCTCGGCCCTGTCGCCGGGGATCCGGAGCACCTGCGGGTGCGCCACTGGAACCCAGGCCGGGACGACTTCAGCGGCCCGCGTGATGTGGTGCGTGTGCCCCAGCAGCCGCTGGATCGTTTCGGCCGCTGGATCTCCACTCCCCGGGGACTCAGCTCCAATCCCGTGGGTGGCAAGGGGTGGTACATCTACGGCGCCCCTGACGCCGAGGGGCTGTTCACCGTGCAGGCCATCAAGCCAAGGGCCCTGCACCTGCTCCAACCAGATGCCGTGCTGCCCGCGGCCCGTCAGGGGATCCCCTACATCCTGCGTGGCAACTGGGCCGATACCCCCCGGCAACGGGGCCGGATCAAGCGGGTGATGCTTGATCCCGCCATCGCCAATGCTGGTACCCCAACGGGGCCTGTTGGCCAGAGCTGGCGGCCGGGAGACAGGGCCCTGCTGATCCACAGCTTCGGGGGCATCGGCGGGTCGGGGGGTGAGCAGATCAGCGGCGCCACCGTGACTGGCCATTTCGCCTTCGGGGAAGCGCGTGTGGTGAGCGATGCCATCACCGGCGAGCCGCGCTTCGATCTGCGCTACCACCAGATCTATGCCAACAACCCCAATGGCATCGTCTCGGGAACCCAGGACTGGACCGCCTTCAGCGGAGATATGCAACGGGGCTGGCTGGGCTCCAGGCCCATCTCTGATGTGCTGATCAAGCTGCAGCCTTTCGACGACCTGACAGTGGATGGGCAACGGTTCTCGCTGTTGCGGGAGCTGGCGATCCAGGCGGAGGTGCTGATGGCCCGCTACCGCAGCGGAGACGGCAGCGGCGTGTCGACGGTGACCCCGTCCACCTCCTGCGTGCAGGATTCGAGCCAGGCTCTGTACATCGCCATCGATCGCCTGCGCCGCCGGGTGGCGGACGAACCGAGGCTGCGGCGTTGGCTCAAGGACCACCCGCAGGAAAAGTCCAGCCAGGCCTTCCGTCAATTGGCACGGCTCACCTCCTCCCTCGACGAGCTTCTGACCCCCTTCGGCACGGCACGGTCCGACTGGCGCCACAACGCAGCAGTGGTTTCTGGTGATGTGTTCGTGCGCGGCGAAACGGGGATCGATGCTCTGATGAGCTGGCGCTCGATGCTTCCCCGCCGCGCCCACGACGATATGGCCCGGGTGTTCCTTCAGCATGGAGCCAGCCTCTGGTTCCTGCGCAGCAACCAACTGGCGGGAGGTGACAGCTCAATCGAACCCCTGGCACCGACCCTGCTGCTGGGTCAGATCCCGATTCTCTCCACCCTGCTGCGGCGTTTCAGCGATGCCCTGTTCGCGCCCCTGGGCCCAGCTGCCCTGGGCCGTGCTCTGACGATCCTGGTGGCCTATGCGGCACTTGCCCTGCCTCTCGGCTGGCGATCAGGTTTTCTCAGCCCCTGGAGGCTGAAGGCGATTGGTCCGGCGCTGCGGGCCATTCCGGCTCTGCTGCTGATGCCGGCCCTGGGGGAGGAGTTGATCTTCCGCGTGGCCCTGCTGCCCCATCCCCTTGAAGGTGAACCCCTTGCCAGTTCTGCCGCCTGGGGGGCTCTGAGCCTGGGTCTGTTCGTGCTGTATCACCCTGTGGCGGCGCGCTGCTGGTACCCGCCGGGGCGAGGTGTGTTCCGCGACGGGCGCTTCCTGGCGCAGTGTGCCCTGCTGGGGGGCGCCTGCGTGCTGATCTACGGGGTCACGGGCTCCCTCTGGCCGCCGGTGCTGCTGCATGGGCTGGCTGTAACGCTTTGGCTCTGGGGCCTGGGGGGCAGGGCGAGGATGCAGGAACAGCCGCTGCCGTCGCAATGACCCTCGATCGCTTCAAGCAGGCCCTCGCGGCCCTGATGGAAAAGGCACCGGCCGATCCTCTGGAGCGGGATGAGTTCTTCGAGGTCACCCCCCTGCCTGCCGAGGACGGACCGTTCGAGGTGGTGGTGGTGGATGAGGAAGCGGCGATCTTCGCAGTGCTCTACCTGGATCGGCTTTTTGCCAATGAAGAGAGCGAAGGGCAGCAGGAGGTTGCAGCTCTGGTGCCCGACTATCTGAAGACACGGTTCCAGCTGGAAGAAGGGGAATGGAACTCCACAGCCCCCTTCGATCTGGGCTGGAGAAGTCGGGATTTTCTCTGGTTCCAGGAGTTCACCTTGCCCGGCCTCACCCCAGACTGCCGCTACGACTGAGCATCAACGGCGCCCGTTCACGATCACTGGGGTGCCACCGCCGGCTGTGCCGGGCAGGGCCGGGACGACTGATGTCTGCCCATCCCACTTGTCGAGGAACAGCTTGTAGAGCACCTGGTCATCGAGGCTCGAGTTGAGGATCTCGTAGCGCTTGGCCTCCTGCTCGGCGATCTTCACTTCCGTCTGGGCCCGCAGCAGGCGCTGATCGGCGATCTGCTTCTGCTCGATCGCGGCGCGGTATTCCTCGGCGATCTGCAGTCCGGTGAGATCAAGTCCCTGAACCTGCACATAGTCGAACTTGATCAGTTCCTGAGCCACTTTGTCTTGCACGAGCTCCGAAATACTGTTCCATTCGGTGGCGATTGTCACCAGTTCATATTGGGAGAACACCGACTTGAGTGCCTTCAGCAATGATGGCTGAATGATGCGCGGATAGATCTGCTGGTTGTCTGTGGCGATCGTTTCGTAGATCCGTCCTGCTTCCTTCGGTTTGATGGCGTACTTCACCGTGGCGGTGGCCTCGATCACCTGCAGATCCTTGGTGAGGGTGGAGAACTGCTCCGGACGCACCTGAGTGCGCACATCGAAAAAGGATGTGGCCTGAATCAGCGGCACCTTGACGTTGGGTCCTGGGCTGCGCTGTCCCCCCGTGACGCGTCCCAAGGTGGTCACGACAGCCACGTTCCCGGCCGGGACGATGAAGATGGTCTGGGTGAGCAGGATAAGCAGCGCCACCGCCGCGGCCGCGATCAGCTGAAAGCCGGTTCCTGGTCCATCGCCACCGGCCGGCCGCATCGAGCTCTGCATCAAGAAAGGTATCTGGGGCCTGAACCCTAGGGCCATGACCACGGCCAGCGCAGAGCAGAGAAGGCCGAACGACGAGCGCTGACGTTTGCCAACAGAGCCATCGCCAGCGACCAGACGTACACCGCAGTGTCGTCTCGCCAGGCTGGTACGCCATCATCAGGCAACCTGGCTGTGGCCAGACATGGCCTCCAGTTTTCTGCTGTGATCCATCTCTTGTAGTAACCCGATGGCCGTTCTGCCCATGCAACCTCTGCAGCTGAAGGATCACCCTGAAGGCGGCCGTTACAGAGAGGTGTTCCGTTCAAAGCGCCGTGTGATCACCGCAACCAGTGAGAGACGCTGCGCACTCACCCACATCTATTTCCAGCTGAGACCAGGTGAGCGCAGCCTGTTTCACCGGGTGGGCTCCGATGAGGTCTGGAATCTTTATCAGGGCCGAGGACTCCGGCTCTACAGCTGGGATGGCACCAGTGACTGCCCCAGCTGCCTGATGCTCTCAGCTGAGGCCAACTCATGGTGCCAGGTGATTCCGGCGGGCTTCTGGCAGGCCGCTGAACCGATCAGCGAGACTGTCCTTGTGGGCTGCACGGTGGCTCCCGGCTTTGAATTCACTGATTTTCAGCTTCTGCAACCCGACTGCGCGCAGGCCCAGGCACTCATTGGCAGGGATCCAGCCATGGCCAGGTTTCTTGAGGGCCAGCCACAGGAGAGCCAGACTGCGCCCTCCAGCTGAAGAACCTCGAGTTGCCGCAGCCGTCAGTCAGCCGAGGTACCAGGCCAGCACGGCGCCCAGCTGGCCGACGATGCCCTTGCCGGTGAGCCACTCGCCGACGATGGCGGCGCTGAAGCCCAGCATGGCCACCCGGCCATTGAGGAGCTCCACCCCGGCCAGGGCGGTGGTGTTCCATGGCCGGCTGGTGGTGAGCCCTTCGCCGAATTTCTCCACCGGCTCGTAGCGGAAGTCGTTGCTGCTCATCGTTGGGGCCTCATCGGTTGCTTCCTGAAGGTGGGAGTTCACGCCAGGGTTGCGGTCCGGGGCAGCTTATGGGGTCTGGCTCAGAAAGCGCCGGCCCCGGCAGCATGGTCTGACAGTGACAATGACAACCATGGCCCGATCCCTCACCCGACGTCAGGTTCTTGGCCTGGGGGGGCTGGCCCTGGGGGGGGCTGCCTTCAGCACCTGGCGGCAGGCGCAGGCAGCCCCATTGGCGGCGGGCGCCGCTGGCCTTGGGTTGCCTCCCCGCGGCGACCGGCGGCTGGTGCTGATCAGTGATCTCAATGCCAGCTACGGCTCCACCAGCTACATCCCCGAGGTGGGCCAGGGCATCACTCTCATCCCCAGCCTGCGCCCGGATCTGGTGATGTGCGCCGGCGACATGGTGGCCGGCCAGAAGGCGAGTCTCGGCACCACCCAGCTGCAGGCGATGTGGGCCGGCTTCGATCGCCAGGTACTCAGACCCCTGCGCCGGGCAGGCCTGCCATTCGTGCCGGCGATGGGCAACCACGATGCTTCCAGCAGCCTGGCGGGCGGCCGCTATGTCTTCGAGCGGGAGCGCCAGGAGGCCAGCCGCTACTGGCGCCGCCAGCAGGGGGACCTCGGTCTGACCTACGCAGACGCCTCAGGCTTTCCTTTCTTCTACTCAGTGCTCCAGGGCGGGCTGTTCCTGCTGGTGCTTGACGCCTCGTCAGCCCAGATTCCTGCCGAACAACTGCGCTGGGCAGAGCGGAGCCTGACGAGTGCAGGGGCGCGTGGGGCCAGGCGGCGCCTGGTGATGGGGCACCTGCCCCTGCTTGGGGTTTCCCAGGGACGGGACACGGCCGGAAACGTGCTTGCCCAGAGCCTGGAGCTGCGCCGGCTGCTGGAGCGCACTCAAGTGGAGGCCTACATCAGCGGTCATCAGCACGCCTACTATCCCGGCCGGCTTGGGCAGCTCGACCTGATCCAGCTCGGTGCCCTCGGCAGCGGTCCCCGCAGGCTGCTGGGTCAGAGCGTGGCGCCGTTCCAGACCCTTACCGTGCTCGATTACGTCTGGAGCAGGGGCCTGCGCCGGGACAGCACCGTCAACATGCGCACGCGCCAGCTTCTGGATCCGGGGCAGCTGCCGCCACGCCTCAGCGACAGTCGCGGGCGCACCCAGATGCGGCGCTCCGCCGCTACAGGAGGTTGATGCGGTAGAGCACCTCTTCGAGGGCATCGGCCGCCAGCACTCCAGCCTGGCGCTGGGGATTGTCCGGGGTGCAGCAACTGGCAAGGGGCGCCAGCAGGGTGGAGGGCCGGGCGTGGCAGAACTGCACCACGCTGAGCCGTTCCTGATTCGGATCTGGCGGCGCCACCACCCGGTGCAGGCCGGCAGGGATCAGGCCGTTGCTGAGCCGCTCCAGCATCAGACCACTGTTGATGATCACCTGCCCCTCGGGCGGCAAGGCCGGCACCCAGCTGCCGGCCACCTCCACCTCCAGGCCGGCACCGCTGGCCCGGGGCAGGGCGGTGATCAGGTTGATGTCGCCGTGGGCAGCGGCCCAGAGGTGACCTGGAGCGGGGGCGGCCGCCATGGGCGGGTAGCGGATGGCGCGGCTGAGGGTGGGGGCCTCGCTGACCATCTCCTCGAAGAAGCACTCGGCCGCGCCCAGGCCCAGGGCGATCACCCGCAGGACGCGCCGCTGCAGATCGGCGAGCGCCCCGTGGAAGCGCAACAGCACCTCAGTGATGCCGGGCACCACCGCTTCGGGCAGCACCGGCTCCGGGTAGAGCAGCGGATAGCGGCGGCGCAGCGGGTGGGCGGCCGGGATCGGCGACGACCAGTTGAGCATCTCCTTCCAGTCGGCCCGCTCGCTGCCGGCAGCGGTTTCCACCAGCAGGCCGGTGTAGCCCGTCTGACCGGAGGCCCCGGCTGCTGTGAAGCGACCCTTGCTGGCCCCATCGAGGGCGAAGAAGCGGCCCAGCATGCCGTAGGCGGTGTCGAGCAGATCGCTGGACAGATCGCTGCTGGTGTACATGAAGCCGGTGGCCAGGCTGCGTCTCACCCCATCGACCACCGCCTGCCGGCGTCTGCCATCACCGCGCTCGAAGGCCAGCAGGTCGACATCGAGAATGGTGGGCTCCATCAGGGCAAGCTACGTGCCATCGCCAGGCTCGTGAAGGAAGAGCTCGGCGCTGGAGCCAGGCGCCGGCGAGACCTCGCCGCGGCTGAAGGCCAGCCAGCGGAAGTCGCCGAGGGCGGTGGGATCCACCAGACGCAGCAGCGCCTCGCGCCGGGCCAGCAGCTCAGCCAATCCCTCCTTCCGCTGTGGGCTGGTGGCCTGGGCCGCCTCTGCCTGCGGCTGTTGCAGCCCATGCAGGCACTGTGCCAGTCCCAAGGCCAGCAGGGCTTCGCCCTGCCGCCGCTGGCCCAGGCAACTCCAACCGGCCGCCTCCGCTGCCTCCAGCACGCTCTCGATGCAGAGGTGGGCGGTGAGGTCCCACTGGCCAGGTTCCAGCAGGGGATCGGAGCTGGCTCGCTGGGCGCGATAGGCCATCAGAGTGCCGTTGCTGCGCTGGGGAGCGTAATAGCGCCAGGCCTCGAGGGCGTAGTCGATCACCAGCAGGCGGCCATGGGCAAGAGCGGCGGCGCAGGCAGCCAGCCAGGGGGCCAGCCCTGGGTGGAGCTCGCTGCACCAGCCCGGCGGACGCCGTGGATCAAGGGGCAGCAGCCCGAGGGGCTCCAGCCGCGCCTGATCTTCCGGCTCCAGGGGTTCGCCGGGCACAAGCCGTAATGTCCCCTCCTGGAGCGTCACCTGCTGCCGGCGCCAGTGGTCCCCGCTGCGCTCGATCCGCTCCACCGCCAGGGCATCGAGCACCTCGTGGGCCAGCACCACACCGGTGAGCGGAGCGGCTGCCATCTCTGCAAAACTGCTCCAGCGCAACGGCAGAGGGCAGCCCTTCAGGCGCTGGCGCTGCCGTGGCGCCATGCCTTCGTTGGGCTCCACCAGCACCAGCTCCAGCCGCCTGGCCAGCTGGGGCCAGCCGGCTGCCAGCACTTCGGCCAGCTGGGCCGCCAGGCTGCCTTCACCGGGGCCGGTCTCCACCAGGCTCAGGCGTCCGCTGGGGAGATCCTCCAGCCAACGGGCGATCTGGGGGGCCAGCAGGGCCGCGAACTCCGGGCCCAGCGAAGGGGCTGTGACGAAATCTCCCCGTGGGCCGATGCTGAGGCGGCCGGCGCCGTAGGCGCCGTGCTCGGGGTCGTGGAGCACCCACTCCATATAGGTGCGAAAGGGCACGCTGCCCCCAGCCTGGTGCAGGCGCTTGTCCAGCCAGGCGGGCAGGGGCACGGGCGGGGTACGCCTCGGAGAGAATGGAAGGCCACTGAAGCAGCCGCATGGCCCCTGGCGCCAGATCTCTTCTCCGCTCAATCTTTGGTTGTCTGGCCGCCCTGGTGCTGTTGCTGGCGCCGCTCGGGGGAGCGCCAGGCGGGATGGTTCAGGCCGCTGACAATCCATCGCTCCTGCCGGATCACCCAACTCCCGTGATCGATCTGGCCCGGGCCCTGACCGACGGCCAGCGGGCCAGTCTGGAGGAGCAGCTGGAGGCCTTCGAAGAGAGCAGCGGCTGGAAACTGCGGGTTCTCACCCAGTACGAGCGCACGCCCGGTCTGGCGGTGAAGGAGTTCTGGGGGCTGGATGAGCGCAGCCTGCTGCTGGTGGCTGATCCCCGCGGCGGCAACCTGCTCAATTTCAACGTTGGCGACGCGCTCTTCGCCCTGATGCCGCGCACCTTCTGGGTGGAGCTGCAGACCCGGTTCGGCAACCAGTACTACGTGCGCGACCACGGCGAGGACGGCGCAATCGTGGATGCGCTCAGCGCGGTGGAGACCTGCCTGGAGCGGGGCGGCTGCCAGGTGGTGCCGGGGCTGCCTCAGGAACAGTGGCTGCTCACCTTCTGCACCTCACTGCTGGGTGGCCTGATCGTCGGCTTCGCCGGCTACCCACGTAAACAGGGTGATCTGGTGGCCTGGAGCTGGGTGCTGTTGCTCTCACCGCTGTGGGTGATGTTGTTCGTGGTCTTCGGTCTGGGCCCTGTGGTGACCCGCACCTCAGACCTGCTGCCGGTGCTGCGGAATGCACTGGGCTTTCTGGGGGGTGCTGTTGCCGCCTATCTCATCGCCCAGAAAACCATGGGACCACCCGCGGTCAGGGATGACTCAGGCAGCGGCGGCTGACTGCTGATGCAGCTCAGCAGGGGGTCAGCGCCCTGCGCTGGTTTCCTGCAGAGCGCAGGCGAGGCTGTCGCCGGTGCAGGCGGGCTGCACCGGAGGAGCTGCCTGGGCGATATCCGGCCGGACATTGTCGATGGCCCGCAGGGTGGCCAGGTTGGCCTCATAGAAGGCCCGCAGTTGGGCGTAGCGCTTCACGGGTTGGCCGTAGAAACTGCGACCGGCCAGGGTGGGGAACGAGGCCCACTCCGGCGCCAGCTTGGCAGCCAGTTCAGGGGTGAGTGTGCCGCGATCAGCCAGGGCCAGGGCCCCACGACGCTGGATCAGGAAGATGGCGGCCTGATCCTGGACCTGGGGTCCGAAGCCGGTGATGCCCAGGGCACGAGTGGCCATTGACCAGGTGAAGGGCATGAACTGGTAAGCACCAGCAGCCGCGCTGGCATAGCCCACGGTGCGGTTTACCCGATCGGGATGCCGATCCAGGGACGCCATCAGGCTGCCGCCGAACATGATCCGGTAGCCCACGTCCTCGCCGTTCGCCCAGGTGCCCTCGGCATAACGAATCGTGTTCAGGAGCGCCCGCCTCTCAGGGGTGATCTCGAAGACGGCGCGCATTCCAGGGATTTCCTGGGGAGTTGCGATCGCCAGCGACTGGGGTTGGCTGGACGGGGCCGCTCCGGGCAGACGGATCTCCTGCCAGACCGTGGCGTGGGCAGGTGCGCCCATGGCGACGACCAAGGCCGGCAGGCAGAGGCGGCTGAAGCGGGAGGCGTTGGAGAGCAAAAGAGTTGGGGGGAGAAAGGATGATTGATGCATCGTTTCGAACTGGTTGACCCAAGAGGAATCGACCTGGAGAAACGCAGCAGTAGTGAAGAAAAAGTTGGAAGTCAGTTGCAATCCGTTCGTGACTTCTGAACGGAAAAAGAACTGCTGGAATCTGAATGCTGATTAATGATGATCAGGAACGCTGATGAGCGCAGTCAGGGTTAGTGATCAGAGGACAACTCGGAAGGAACCGTCGAAGCGATGGAAGAATACATCTCGGCGGGCTTGGGTTGCAGGCCAATGTGTCAAGCGAACCGTTGGGCAGGGATTGCATTAGTGACAGTCACACAACCGTCCACTCGCTATCAGAATTGGCCGAGAGGTTCACATCACTGTTCAGCACAGGGTTTATTGATGCGAAATCATTCGACATGTTGATCATCAGTTCTGCTGATTGTGGCCCTGGACGTGGTAGCGACGGACACCAGTCCGGCTGCGCTGCAATGCTCCCCGGCGATTTCAGCTGTAGGCCTGCGCCTGCTGCTCCAGCCAGGCGGCGGCCTGCTGGGCCCCGTCCAGCGCCAGGGGGCCCACCGCAGCTGGATGCAGGGGCTGATCCAGCTGCCACTCACCGGAGCGCAGTTGCTCCTGGCTGAGCAACCGGTGGCGGCCATGGCGGCGCAGCGCCTCCTCCAGCACCGGCGCCTCGGCAAAGCCCTCCCGGTGCACCAGGTGAATGCCCACGTCGTGGGCCAGGGCTTCACAGAAGCTGCTGTAGCCGGGCTTGGTGATCAGGCGCTCCACCAACGGCATGAACTCCAGCAGCCGCAGACCCTGGGGCAACAGCCTCACATTGGGCGCCCCTGCGGCCGAAGCATCGGTGCATACGAAAGTGAGCTCGGGCCAGCGGTTGAAGGGCTCCTCCCCCAGCTCAAACCCCAGCCCGCCGAAGCTCACCAGCACGCAGCGACTGCGCTCAGGCAGCTCCAGCCTTTGCCTGAGGGCTTCCGCCCGCTCACGGGGCGGCGCCACGGTGAGACCCACCCGAATCTCCGGCAGTCCCCAGTCCATTGACATCGAGAAGGGGCAGTGGATCAGCCCCTGGCCCTTTCGGTAGAGCGCACGGCAGCGCTCAGCCCAGACCAGAAAAGAGCCGCCCATCGGCTCATAGATCGCATCCCAGCCGAAATTGCCAACCCAGATCAGGGGCCAGGCTCCGGAGCGGGCCAGTCGCGCCAGTGCCGGTGGCACATCGCCCAGCAGCAGCACGGGGCCGGCCTGGGCCCTGAGCCAGCAAGCCTCTGCGGCGATCTGATCAGGCAGGCGCCGCTCAAGATCGTTGAGGGCCGCCAGGGTGGCGGCGGGGTCGGCGCCGAGGGCATCGGCCTGCACCACCCCCACATCCCAGGAGCAGGGGCGCTGCTCAAAGGGCACCGCTCCCAGAACCGTGCGCAGGAACGCCGAGGGCAGTGAAGTGGAGAGCACCAGCCGCCAGCCCGGCTGCAGCTGGGCCAGGGCCAGCAGGATGGCACCGCTTCGGGAGCCGTGGCCGTAGCCATGACCGCTGATGGCGGCGTAGATCAGCACGGCAGTGCCACGGGCTGCTGGTGCAGACGCTGTTCATAGAGCAGCCTGCCGGTTTCAGGGTCGTACCAGCGATGGCTGGCATGGATCAGCCGGCCTTCCTCCATCTCCACCCAGGACAGGTGGCACAGCTGCCGCCCCTCTCCGTCGACGGCATGGCGCGGCACGAAGGCGGCATTGAGATAGGCGGTGCCGCGGCGATCGATCTGGAAGCTGCGGCGCTCCCCCCGGCCGCGCTTGAGGGCATGGTGCATGTGCCCGAAGACCACCAGCGGCACGGGGCGCTCGGTGCGGATCTGCTCGATCGCCTGGGCCAGGTCCTGGTCGCCCCAGTCGCAGGCGGGCGATTTCCAGTCGCGGCCGCAGGGATCGCTGGCCTCGCTGCCGAGGCCACTCGGACCGCAGTGGGAAAGCAGAACGAGGGGCAGACGCGGGTCGGCCGAAAGGGCCGCTGCAGCGATGCGCCCAGCCGACTCAGCCAGTTCGACAGGACCCCAGAGCGCCTGTACCGCTTTGGAGAGGTGGTGGCCGCCACCGGCGCTGCCCGGCCGTCCACCCACAACGGAAAGGCCGGGGGGATCGAGCCGGCGCAGGGCCCAGCCACAGTGCCGCTCCCCGAGCCGGTCGATCTGGCGCTGCAGCTTGCGGCCGCTGTGATCCTTGCCGGTGTCGTGGTTGCCGAGGATGCAGGCCACCGGCAGGGACAGGTCGGCAAGGCTGGCCGCGATGCGCTGCTGGCCATCGCTGAGATCGCCCACAACCAGCAGCGCATCGGGAGCGAGCTGGGTGAGCAGGGTCACGTCACGTCGGTCCCATTGCCCGTGCAGATCCCCGGCAATGGCAAGACGTATGTGGGCCGTGACGACGACTCCCTTCCCTAGGCTGGGCTCATCCTGCCCCAGTTGAGGTCAAGGTTGGTTTTTGCCGCCCTTGAAGCCCCCGCCGTTCCCCGCGACCTCCCGGCCGCGATCGACCTACTTCGCCGGGAACGCAAGGCCGTGATCCTGGCTCACTACTACCAGAGTCCTGAAATCCAGGATGTGGCCGATTTCATCGGCGACTCGCTCGAGCTCTCCCGCAAGGCCGCCGCCACCGACGCCGAGGTGATCGTCTTCTGCGGCGTTCATTTCATGGCCGAAACTGCCAAGATTCTCAGCCCTGGCAAAACCGTTCTGCTGCCGGATCTCGCCGCTGGCTGCTCCCTGGCCGATGCCTGCCCTGCCGATGCCTTCGCCGCCTTCCGCGCCGAGCATCCGGAGCATCTGGTGGTGAGTTACATCAATTGCTCGGCGGCCGTGAAGGCCCAGAGCGATCTGATCTGCACCAGCAGCAACGCCGTAAGTCTGGTGCAGCAGCTGCCACCCGAGCGGCCGATCCTGTTCGCACCGGATCAGAACCTGGGCCGCTGGGTGGCCCGCCAGAGCGGAAGGGAACTCACCCTCTGGCCAGGGGGCTGCATTGTTCATGAAACCTTCAGCGAGCAGGCCCTGCTCCGGCTGAAGCTGGAGCATCCAGAGGCCGAGGTGATCGCCCACCCGGAGTGTCTGCCCAACCTGCTGGATCTGGCCGACTTCATCGGCTCCACCAGCAAACTGCTGGCCCGCGCCGCCAGCAGCGACGCCACCAGCTTCATCGTGCTCACCGAGCCCGGCATCCTGCACCAGATGCGCCGTCAGCTGCCCCACAAAACCTTTGTTGAGGTGCCAGGTCAGGACGGCTGCAGCTGCAACGCCTGCCCCTACATGCGTCTCAACACGTTGGAAAAGCTCTGGCAGTGCCTGGACACGATGAGCCCGTCGATCGAACTTGATGAGAATCTGAGGCTCAGAGCCCTGGCGCCGATCCAGCGGATGCTGGAGATGAGCCGGTAGGGGATCGCGGTGACCACCGCTCCCACCACATTGCCTACCACGAAGATGACGCGCGGCGCGTCAATCCTGCTCAAGCGTCAGGGCCCGGAGAGGAGGCGCTAAGGCTCCGGCCGCAGGACATTGACGTCGAGGACGGGCTTGATCAGTCGCCTCAGAATCAGCTTTGTGAGGGGCTTGCCGATGATCTGACGCAGCATCCAGCGAAATGGACCGGAGCGTCGTCGCGCATCCAGCCTGTCGAGATAATCCTCATTGAAGAAGTCGACCAGGGAGTCGACGCGAGCCCTGATCTGCTCAGCGATGAGCTGGCGACGCCTGGGGTCCACCCTCCCCATGAGCTGACGCAGTTCCTGCAGCTGATCGCGCCTGCGCTCGCCGTCCTCCTCGATCATGCAGGGTTGAGCGAGGCTGACAAGTTGATCACGTACCCGTTTCCAGGAGTCCGTTTCATGCTCCAGATAACCGTCCCGGATCTGCTCATCGGCGAAGGGATTCGCACCGCAGACTGAAGCGGACACAGATGAGCCGTCCTGGGTGTCCGCGGATGTCGGCCAGTCTGGCAACCAGTCGATCAACGGCATCTTCTGATCGATGTCCTGGAAACCACCGATCAGTTCTGCGAATTGTCCTTCCCTCAGCTGCTGACGTGCATTGCGCCTGCCGATGTTGTAGTCATAGGCCCGGAACTCAAACTCCAGGAATCCTGCGAAGGCAGAGAACACATCCCCGATCAGCAAGGCATCGGAAGCGGTGACGGTGAGCAGCTTGCCCTCCAGGCCCTCTGTCACCCACTGCTGAAAGCGGGACTGTCCGAAGACCGCACTGGCAAGGCCAATCGCCATCGCCAACAGGTTGTCTTCTCGATTGAAGAAGGGATCAGCATCAATCGTGCGTTTGCCGGGAGCAACGAATAGATAGTTGCGCTGCGTAGAACCTACCTTCTCATCGATTTCCTTGGCCAGGCTGGCCGCCATACCAACCGGCTCGTTCTCGAAGACACCGCCATCGGTATATAGGTAGTTGCCGCCGTACAGCTGATCACCGGCGGTGGCCTTGCGACTGCTGTCTCTCGTGCGCATCAGACTGGCAGGAGAGCCTCCGGTGCGGACGATGCGACGGGCGCGGAACGCAAATGGAAAAGCTCCTGAGGACAAGGCCATCAATCGCAGAATCGGCCAGGAACAGGTGCCCAGCATCGGACGCCACACCACCTGTCGTCCCTTCCGACGAGGTTCCAGCTCAGAGAGCTGAATGGTCGTCTCAACCTCCTCCCCTGAACTGGCTGACTGCCCGTCCTGAGGCAGCACGCACCGCAGCAGGCAGACAAACTGATCCTTGTAGCTGGAATAGGCGAACGATTCCCTTTCCCCGGCAATCTCCTGGGAGAAGCCATTGAGATTGGCCATGGCCAGGCCAATCCGCAGAGAATCCGCTGCTGCCGGATGGCAACTCAGCGTATCGCCGGGGTCATCTGGAATGTACTCCGCCCCGATGTCATCAACGACAGCGGAGCTGAGCAGGGAATACTTGTGATTCTTTCGCTCCACCATCAGGAGACCATCGATATTCACCTTCTTTACCCAGGCATTGAACAAGGGATTGTTGTACGGATCTCGCAGTCGATCCCCACCGTAATAAAGCTGCTGGCTCAGGATCGCGGCTGTCATCGCTCCAGCGGAGGCACCTGTGATCACATCGATGATGACCCGATCCTGCTCTTTGCGTTCTGGATGGTCCGCCTTGAGCGACTCATTGTGCAGGGCAATGGCTTCAAGCAGCTCATACATCACCCCGGCCTCATAACTGCCCAGTGACACCGCTCCGCTGATCACGATCGCAAGTTTTCTGGCCATTGGGAAAGTCCCTGCTGACCTTTCATAGCCACGTCGGCTTGATGAGGTCAAGACACCGCCATGGGACAGCACTCATTGATCAGACATTCTGATTCAGCAGGCGCTGACGCATGGCAGACGGGTGATGGCTGCCTTGTATCCAGGCCGTCGATCGATGCAGCCACAATCACAGAGTGAGTTGGCATGGATTCATTGATGGCGTAGGCACGCCAGAAAGCTTGATGGCTAGAGCATCAGAGTACCCATTGATGATGAGCTCACCATCAGGGTAGATGACAACCAATCGTCATTTACCTGAACGATTTCCTTCACTTGGCCGCAGTGATCTCGGGCGTCGGTAAAGAGTCATGTGGAGGCGGACCAGGTGAATGGCATTGTTGGACAGCCGTCTCCGCTTCAACAGCAGGACTGGCATGCAGTTGAAGCCCGAATGCAGAAATAACCTTTAAGACGGTTCCACGTTCGGGATTACCGCTAGAGGAGAGAGCCTTATAGAGACGTTCGCGACCCAGTCCAGCTTCCCGTGCAATCTGTGTCATGCCTTTTGCACGAGCGATATCACCTCGTGCAGCAGCTACCAGCCTTGAATCTCCATCCTTTAGAGCAGCTTTTAAATCGGCAGCTATGTCTTCACTCATGATGAAATGATTGGCCAGATTCCAGGCAGTGGCTGCGGTTTGCATCTGGGGCATAATCTCTCAGGGCAGCATGGCCTCCAGGCCCAATGCCCGGCGTTACGCGCAGCTGAAGACGGTGCCCTTGGTAAGCCGGAGATTGCTGAGCAACGCGGCGCCGCGGAGGTTGGCGCACCGCAGGCGTGGGGGCCTCAGCGCCGACGGCCGTCGTTGACCGTTGCCAGAGGCTTGGGTCCCATCGGCGCGCTCCCGGGCAGCTCCGCCCCGCGCAGAACAGACACCACCGCGCCCACCAGTCCCATGGCTGCCGCCAGTCGATAGGCCAACTGCTGGGCCCCCAGAAAGGCGTCCAGGGGCTGTCCGCTCAGGCGCGCGCCCACTCCCCCGGCCAGGGCGCCATCAGCTCCTGCGGCTCCAAGGCCGTGGGCGAGAAGCGTGGCCGCCAACGCCGCCCCGATCGCCTGACCGAAGTTGCGCGCCATCGAGAGGAACCCGTTGGCCACACTGAGGTGCTCGGGAGGAATGGTGTTGAGGGTGGCGCTGTTGTTGGGCGGATGAAAGAGCCCGCCGCCCATGCCCAGCAGCACCAGGGGCCACACGATGGTGGCGGTGGAGGCGTCGGGACCTAGCCAGGACAGGCCGACCAGGCCGGTGCTGATGCTGAGCATCCCGGCGGTACTGAGAGTCCGCGCCCCTACCCGGTCGCCCAGGCTGCTGACCGTGAGACTCGTGGCCGTGAGCACCAGCGAGAGCGGCACGACCAGCACACCCGCCATCACGGGCGTGCGTCCCAGCACCAGCTGCGCGTATAAGGGCAGCTGGAAATAGCAGGACACCGCGGCAATGAAGTAGAAGGCGGCCGCCGCCGAGCCGCACAGGAAGGCACGCGAGCGGAACAGGCTGAGGGTCAGCAGCGGTTTCGGCAGGCGCCGCTCCACGATCAGGAACAGCACCAGCGCCGCTATGCCGCCGATGAGCAGCGCCAGGTTGGCCAGGTTCAGCCCAGCGATCGAAAGACGTTCGATCACCAGGAAGGGAGCGCTGGTGGTCACGATGGCGAGCACCGCGCCCGTCCAGTCCATGGCGGTACGGTCCTGGGTGCGGGGGCGGGCCTTGAGATCACGGAGGCTGAGGATCAGCCCGGCCAGGCTCACCGTCAGGATGACGAGAAAGAGGGAGCGCCAGCCGAACTGGCCGATCAGCAGCCCCCCGAGCACCAGGCCCGTGACCTGGGCCAGCGCCAGGATCGAGGCATTGACCGCCATGGCCTTTCGCCGCTCCTGCTTGGGGAAGACGGAAGTGATCTCGGCCATCACGTTGGCCAGCACCAGGCCACCGCCCATGCCTTGCAGGATTCGGAAGGCGATCAGGCTCCCGACGGTGGGTGCCAACGCGCACAGGACGGAACTGAGCGCAAGAACGCTCATGCCGGTGACGACGATGCGCCGTCGTCCCCAGATGTCGGCCAGCCGACCCGCCGGCAACAGGATGACCGTGACGGTGAGCAAGTAGGCGACGATCACCCACTTGAGGACGGGGAGGCCGACGCCAAAATGGCGCGCCATTGCCGGCAGGGCCAGGGTGACGATGAAGCCATCCATGTACACCACGAAGTTGCCGCATTCGACCGCCGCCAGGGTCCACCAGCGATCTTGTTCTCCCTGAAGACCCCTTGCTTGATTCTGTGCAACTGGGCTGTCCTGGACCATGGCAGTGACTACCGTGAGGGTGAATCATCTGTTTCCGACTTTAACTGTTTGCAGGAGAACTTCTTCTGGGCCCTCGTTCAGCAGGGCTGGTCTCAGCCTGGCAAGCCGAGAGTTCTTGCAGTGCAGATGATGGCTCTGCCAGGCGAATCTGTGCAGAGTAGTAATAAGAAGTGATCGGCTGTATGGTCTAGTTCTGAATCCAGGATTTCTGTTGAGTACCTGTCGAGGAGGTTGGAATGAATCATCACCTGATCGAGGCCTGCCAGGAAATCCGCCACATTCTTGGGCTGCTTGTCATCAACCATCGCGGGAGAGGGCTTATCGCCGTCGCAGCTCTTATCAGGGAATCGATAACGACTTGGCTCGCCAGGGAGGCCATTCCAATGAGCTGGTTGATGAAGATTCTTCAGCTGCATGATCAGCAGTCTGGGCTTGCAGAAGGAGCCCAATGCGATATCAGCCAGCAGCTTCAGGCTGCTTCTTCGCCACTTCTGGAATGTCTAACGCTGCCCCTGAGTGGCAGGCAAGGCGCTACCGCTTTCGAAACCAGCTTGACGGCGGCCTGGCCACTCGAGTGGCTTGTTCGAAGGTGTCGTGTCTGAACAGGCAGCGACTGCGGACCTTCGCCTCGCACGCAGAGCTTAAGCCACCTCAGTTTCACTTCTCACACTGGCGCTCAACTTCAGCCCCAAGGCCGACACGACCTTGAGGATGGTGTCAAAGCTCGGACTTCGGTCCCCCGACAATGCCTTATAAAGACTCTCTCTGGAAAGGCCTGAATCCCTGGCCACCTTGGTCATCCCTTGAGCGCGTGCGATGTCACCTAGGGCCTTGGCAATGAAGGCCACATCTCCATCAGCCTCCTCAATGCAGGCCTCCAGATAGGCCGCCATCTCCTCCGTAGTTCGTAGATGCTCGGCAACGTCGTAGGGGCTGGTCGTAACTTTCATCAGATCTCCTCAGTCAAGTTGTCTGCCAGCAGAAGGGCCTCATCAATGTCCTTGGCTTGTGAGCTTTTATCTCCGCCAGCCAAGGATGATCAGGGCGGCTCCTATCTGCAGGTAGTAGACCCTGTATCCAGGGCCGTAGTTGATCCGCAACTCCGACACGCCGGCCCCAACGGGTTTGACGTCACCAGGATTGCCGCCGATGAGGCGTTCGATCCTGGCCTGAACCTTTGCCCTAGCCTTCAGATCACGCAGACCCTCAAGCCATCTGACGAACCGCTCTGTCTTGCGGACTTCAACCATACGCCAACTGTAGCCGCTTGGCTACGGCAACGCTACGCTGCCTTGCTGGCTCCCATCAAAGACGACACATCCTTCGAACGCTAATTGGGCGGACCCGCATAACATCCCCTTCCCTCTGCCATCAGCAGCATAAGAGCGCTGGGCCCTAAGACCAGCACTGGCGAAGACCTGTGCTGGCAAGGGTTCTCAGATGGACGCTTCCAAACCCCGAAGTCTTATGCGGATCCGCATAAGACTGTTCGTTCTGTTACACAACTTCAGCTGGGCTGGTGTTGCCTGGAAGATCGCTGTTGCTGAACACCTTCTCAAGGTTCTTAACTGTCATCGCGTCGATGTAGCAGCTGGATGGTGAGATCACAGCACTCCATCCAGCCCAGGGCTGGCCGATCTGGATGACCGACCGACTCTTCTTCCAGACCCTCAGCTTTGACGCGCTTGAGGTTCTCGCCTTGGTCGAGGACGCAGGCGCGACACCCAGCGAGGTGGACGCAGCGCTGGGCTTCGGCAATCGGCGTACCGCTGAGTTGTTCGGCGCCCTGGTTCGCCAAGGTCTTCTCGACTGGGTCGGCCGCGACGGCAAACCCGGAAGCATGCCGGATGCGAGGCGGTTCACTTCGACAACCTTCCAGTCGACAACCTTTCAGCTCACACCACTGGCGCGCAGCCTGAGGCACGATCAGACATTCAGCCTCAAGGCCTTCGGTGCCTCTCTTGGGACTGTGTATGAAGACAACTGAGGGTGACTGAATCAGTCCTGCTCAGCTGCCAGTTCTCAAGGCCAGCAACAAGCCGTGCTCGCAAGTGATCACGGCCTCAAGTGGAAGGTCTCAATAGCTGTAGTTGGCCTCATACAACGGCTTGCCATCCGAAGGCTCTGATCCGGCGGCATAGGTCCCCCGGGCTGCCTGGCCATTGGCGCGGGCCCGCGCCAGCAGCGCCTGCTGCCCTGCGGACACGTCGTGGCCGGCCCAGTGCTTCAGGCACGACTGCTGCATGGCGCGTCCATAGGAGAAGCCCAGATGCCAGGGAGCAGTGCCGGTGGTCTGGTGGATGGCATTCAGGAAGACGCTGGCCTCCTCCTCACTCAGGCCGCCCGAGAGGAACAGGATTGCCGGCACGGCTGCGGGCACGCAGCGTCGCATGGTGCGCAGCGTGAAAGCCGCCGCCTGCTCGGGTGTGGGCCGCTGGTGGCATTCGGCGCCAGGCAGGGTCATCGAGGGCTTGAGCAGGCTGCCCTCCAGGAACACCCCGTTGCGGCCGAGGGCGTCGTAGACGCTGCGCAGCACCCATTCCTGCACCGCGGCGGTGGTGAGGATGTCGTGGTCGCCGTCCATCAGGATTTCCGGCTCAACGATCGGAACCAGTCCCTCCTCCTGCACAGTGCGGGCGTAACGGGCCAGGCCCCAGGCGTTCTCACTCACGGCCAGCTCCGACGGGCAGCCATCGGCTGTGATGCGCAGCACCGCACGCCACTTGGCGAAACGGGCACCGCGCGCGTAGTAGCGGGCAGCCCGCTCCTGCAACCCCTTGAGCCCGGTGCACCAGGTCTCGCCCGGCAGGCCTCCGGCGAGGTGCTCCACGCCCTGATCCACCTTGATGCCCACCACCAGTCCCTGCTGGCGGAAGTGCTCGAGGATCGATCCGGCCGGTGGGCCACCGCTGCTGGCAGTAGCCGCGTCCTGGAAGAGCGTTTCCTCGTAGAGGATCACGCCGCTGATCGACTCCCCCAGCCCGGGCGCGGTGGCCAGCAGGGTGCGGTAGGCGCGGCGGTGCTCCTCGCTGTTCGCCACCCCGATCGCCGCGAAGCGCTTGCCGATCGTGCCGGTGGATTCGTCGGCTGCCAGCAGTCCGCTGCCGGGCCGCGCCAGGGCGGTGGCGGTGGCTGCCAGCTCCTCGCGGTGGGTATCGAGTGTCATGAAACGTGCGGGGCCTACCCCATGGCTAGGGGCGTTCTCTGCTGCCGTCAACGCCGCCGGTAGGGGGAGGCCAGCAGGTCGGCCAGGAAGGAATAGAGGCGGAAGCCGCGGTGCTCGGGCCTGGCCGCATCTGATACCCCAGCCCCCCCCGTGCTCCCCCGGGACGCATCCCACAACCGTGGCTCCGAAGATGGCTGCCTGGGTGCCGCTGAACACATCGAAGTCCACTAAGCCGCCATCGGCATGCCCCAGCCGGCAGGCCTTGCTCAGCTGGTCATACAGCCCGGGCGTGAAGCGGCTGCGCTGGCTCGAGAGATCGATCGGCCCCCGCCCGTTCTGGCGCGCAACCTGCCAGCGGACCGACAAGCTTGCGTAGGTCGCTCCCAACCATGTCCCTGCCCGCCGACGGCCTGCTCCGGCTCACTCCCCAGGGGCTGTACTGCCCTGCAGCCGAGGCCTGGATCGATCCCTGGCGGCCGGTGGCGCGGGCTCTGATCACCCATGCCCACGCCGATCACGCCCGGTCGGGCTGCGGTGAGTACTGGGCGATCGGCGCGAGTGAGGCGATCCTGCGCCAGCGCCTCGGCGCGGGCATCAGCCTGATCCCCGTCGACTATGGGCAACTGCACCGCCTCGGCGGCGCCCGGGTGTCGTTCCATTCCGCCGGCCATGTGCTCGGCAGCGCCCAGATTCGTTCGGAGGCCGGCGGCGAGAGCTGGCTGGTGAGTGGCGACTACAAGCGCTGCGCCGACCCCAGCTGCGCCCCCTTCGAGCCAGTGCAGGCCGATGTGTTCATCACCGAGGCCACCTTCGGCCTGCCTGTCTATCGCTGGTCGAGCGGCGCGGCGGTTGCAAACGCCATTCGCGACTGGTGGCAGGGGGCTCTGGAGAGGCCATCGCTGCTGTTCGCCTACGCCTTCGGCAAGGCCCAGCGCCTGCTCGCCGAACTGGCCGCCATCGGAGTGGAGCAGGAGGTGCTGCTGCACGGCGCCGTACAGGCGTTGATGCCCGCCTACCGGCAGCAGGGGGTCGCCATGGTGCCCACCCGGCCGGTGAGTGACCTGGCGCGCAGTGAAAGCCTGGCGGGGAAGCTGGTGATCGCGCCCCCCTCGGCATACAGGTCGGCGTGGATGAAGCGGTTCAAGGATCCTCAGACCGCCTTCGTGAGCGGCTGGATGGCGGTGCGCGGCGCCAGGCGGCGGCGCGGCTTCGAGCGCGGCTTCGTGATGAGCGATCACGCCGACTGGGACGGACTGCTGCGCACCGTGAGGGATACCGGCGCCCGGCAGGTGTATGTCACCCACGGCAACAGTGACGGCCTGGCCCGCTATCTGCGGGAAGTGGAGGGAATCGCGGCGGAACCACTGGGAAGGGCTTTTGAAGCAGAATTCAGTGAGGATGGGGACGAAGTCGATCCGAAGCCAGCATGAAGCGACTTGGACGAGGGCTGCTGGGCGCGCTAGTTGGGTTTGTACTGAGTACGGTGATCAGCCTCGTGCTGGTGGCGCAGTACTCGCCAAGACATGACCGGGAACTGGAGGCGGCGATGACGAGTGTCTTCTTCTATGGGCCGGTGGGAGCAGGCCTGGCGTTCTTGGTGGGGTTGCTGTGGTGATGATGGGCGGATGTCCGGAGTCCGATCTCCTGCACGAATGCAGCCCTGCCTCCATATGCCTGTCGATGACTGTTCAAGAGCGGCCAGTTCAGTTGTGTTGTGATGAGTGCTGCCGTTTAAGTTCAGAACAAGGTCATCCAGGTTGATCACTCTGCTCCTGGCCGGCACATTAGTGGGAGTTCAGGACGAATGCCAGATTCAGATATGTGGCAGGCGGCTTCAGCTCACCCGTCATCCGATGGCTTCGGCATCGTTTACAACATTGCTTGTGATGATGCCATAAACGATCCAATTGCTTATGGAACGACTGATTGCATGTACGTTCATGCCTGCTTAGCTGGAGGGCACCCCGTGGCATACGATCAGAGTAAAGATCAACCTGAGCGGAGACTCACCCTTTTATGGCCACTGTCCTGATCACCGGCGCCAATCGTGGCATCGGCTACGAGTACTGCAAACAGTTCGCCTCCCGTGGCGATTCTGTGGTGGCCGTCTGCCGCCATCCTTCTTCTGATCTGCAGGATCTGGGCGTGCGAATCGAGGCGGGAGTGGATGTCACCGATGAGGCATCGATCACTGCCCTGGTGGAGCGGTTGGAGGGTCTGCCGATCGATGTGCTGATCAATAATGCCGGGATCCTCGAGAGAACCACGCTGGAGGATCTCAATGTCGAGAGCCTCCGCCGTCAGTTCGAGGTGAACGCGATCGCTCCGTTGCGCTTCACCCGTGCATTTCTGGGCCAGCTCCAGCCGGGCTCCAAGGTGATCATGATGACCAGTCGCATGGGGTCGATCGAAGACAACAGCTCCGGCAACTCCTATGGCTACCGGATGTCGAAGGTGGCGCTCTGCATGGCCGGTAAATCCCTCTCGATCGACCTGAAGCCCCGCGAGATTGCGGTTGGAATCCTCCATCCCGGCATGGTGAGTACCGGGATGACAGGGTTCACATCCCAGGGGATTGCGCCGGAGGTTTCGGTGCGAGGTCTGCTGGATCGGATCGATGACCTCACCCTGGAGAATTCGGGCACCTTCTGGCATGCCAACGGTGAGGTGTTGCCCTGGTAGCCCATCCTGGAGCCGGCGAACTCAGGCCTGGCTGGCAGTCAGGGCCTGAAGAGCCATGGTCACATGTGCCTGCAAAGCACCGATCGCCATCAGTTGCCTGGGGTTGCGTCCCTTGGCCAGGGCTCCATTCTTCTGCTGCAGGGCCTGAAGCAGCCTTTGGCTCACCTGTCCATAGCTGCGCAGCAGCCCCTCGAGTTCATCACTCCGGTCCGCCTCGGCACCACTCTCGACCATCGGGGTATCGGGAGTGGCAGTTTGCAGCAGCGTGATCAGTTGTCGGTGGCTGATGGCCTGGGGAACTGAATTGTTGGCATCCATGAACAAGCAAAGGTTTAAGACTTGTAAGAAGAGACTATGGGGATCCCCTGCAACTGGGAATCATTCGGCGTGTAGTGATCACCCAACCTGCCGCTTGCGGTCTGGGCCCGATGCATTACCCCACTGAACGATCGCACCTGAGCGCACCGCTGTGAGTAAAACCACCTGCACCTACTGGAATGCCCTGGCCCAGGACCAGCAGCACCGCTGGCACTGGCTTGAGGGCCTCGAGGGGCAGGTGGAGGAACTTCTTCTTAGTTCGGATCCGGTCAGCGGCGAGTTCACCCGGCTCACCCGCTTCCAACCCGGTGCCCACACCACCGCCTTCGGGGCGACGGTGCACGCTTATCCCGAGGAGATCCTGATCGTGAGCGGTCGCCTCTGGGATGGGGCCTTCGCGATGTGGCTGGAAACAGGCCACTACGCCAGCCGCCCGCCTGGTGAGGTGCATGGCCCGTTCCGCACCGACGTCGGCTGCCTGGTGCTGGATGTGTCCTTCCCCCAGCGGTCGGGCTCGATTGGAGCCTGACATCCGCTTCCTCGCCCCTGCAGGACAGCCGCCAGGCTGGCTGACCTCACTGAGCTGGCGGGCATGGCCACAAACAGCTGCCGGATTTGGCAGGTGAGTGATGCATGTGGCCCGGATTCCTGATGTTGTGGGGCATCCTCGTAGGGGCTGTCCGGGGGGGGGATCGTGTCGATTAACGCAGCCGTGCTGCTGGCTGGCGTGCTGTTGCTGCTGGGCATTGCCTCCAGCAAGTTCTCCGCCCGGCTGGGCATGCCCGTTCTGGTGCTGTTTCTCCTGGTCGGGATGCTGGCGGGCTCGGAAGGTCTGGGGCGGATCCCCTTTGAGAACTATTCCCTGGCCAACAGTGTCGGCAGTGTCGCCCTGGCGCTGATCCTGTTCGACGGTGGCCTGCGCACCTCCTTGACCTCCGTGCAACGGGTCTGGCGTCCGGCGCTGTCGCTCTCGACCATCGGCGTTCTGCTCACCTCGCTGCTCACGGGTCTGGCGGCGGCCTGGGTGTTGAAGATGCCGCTGCTGCAGGGGTTGCTGCTGGGCAGCATCGTCGGCTCCACCGATGCGGCGGCCGTGTTCTCGGTGCTGCGCACCAGCGGCCTGAAGCTTCCCGAGCGGCTCACGGCCACCCTTGAAGTGGAGAGTGGCTCCAACGATCCGATGGCGATCTTCCTCACGCTGGGGTTGATCGGCGTGATCAGCGGCAGTGCGGATTCACCCCAGGCGCTGCTGCTGCTGTTCCTGGCCCAGTTCGGCGCCGGCAGCCTGGTGGGCCTCGGGGTGGGACGCCTGGCGATCTGGGGCGTGAATCGCATCAACCTCGACTACCCGGGCCTCTACCCTCTGCTGGCCCTGGCCTTTGGGCTGGTGGCCTTCGGGCTGGCGGCCGTGCTGGGCGGCAGCGGCTTTCTGGCGGTCTACATCGCCGGCATCGTGCTCGGCAGCAGTTCGATCGTGTTTCGCCGAGGGATCTTCTCCTTTCACGACGCCACCGCCTGGCTGGGCCAGATCGTGCTGTTCGTGATGCTCGGGCTGCTCAGCTTCCCCAGCCGCCTGCTGGCTGTGGCCGGGGAGGGGCTGCTGATCGCCCTGGTGCTGATCGTGGTGGCGCGGCCCATCGCCGTGGCCGTGTCGGCCTTGCCGTTCCGCTTCCGCCGCCGTGAACTCGTGTTTCTGTCCTGGGTGGGCCTCAAGGGTGCGGTGCCGATCACCCTGGCCACCTTTCCGCTGATGGCCGGTGTTCCCCAGAGCCACACGATTTTCAACGCCGTGTTCTTCGTGGTGCTGATTTCGGCGATCACGCAGGGCTGGTCACTGCCGCTGGTGGCGCGCTGGTTGCACATTGGCCGCCCGGCTGATCCCACGCCGGCGCTGTCGGTGGAGATCAACGCCCTGCGCCGGGTCGATGGTGAGATCGTCGACTACACCGTCAAACCCAGGGCCCAGGTGGCTGGTCAGCAGCTGCGCGATCTGGCCCTGCCCGACGGGGTGCTGGTGACCCTGATCCTGCGCGGCAGACAGGTGCTGATGCCCCGCGGTGGTACAACTCTCGAGCCTGGCGACCATGTGTTTGTGGCCCTGCGCAGCCGGCTCCAGCCCTGGATAGATCGGCTTTTTGACCCAGACCCTGACGAGGCGTCGCTGCCGGCGGGACTGGTGCTGGCCTTCAACGCGACGACCAGCGTTGAGCAGCTGCATCGGTTTTTTGGTGTGGCCATCCCGGCGGAGATCGGGCCGGCCGTCGCAGCCCAGAGCCTGGCTGACCTCCTGGCAGATACGGAAGCGGGCAGCGAGGTTCAGGTTGGTTCTTTTGGCCTCCGAGCAGGAGCTGATCAGGATCTGGTCACCGCGTGCTGCCTCGACGAAGCACCGCTCCGGTTAGGAGAACACTGAGCCGCAACAGTCCCAGAGATTGATTCCTGAGGCCGTCCTGACGATGGCATTCCCTCGGCGGGAGGGGCGCTTCGCCGCTTCTAATCTGTCGACTTCTTCGGTTGCACCACCATGGTCAGAGTTGTCCCGATCGGTGCCTTCATCACCCTTGGGCTGCTGGCTGGATGCGGCAGCCCCGATCTCCCGGCCCTCAAGAAGATGGCCTGCGAGAAGGCGGTCAACACGATTGATCTGCAATCGGTTGCCCAGCTCGATGCACTGCGCAAGGCACTGGGTCTGGCGCCAGAAGTGGATCCGATCGCTGAATGCCGTGCCCTTGGGGTGGTGATGGAGCCCAAAGCGCCAACCGACACCCAAGGCACTGGTGGCAATAACGAAGCGGGCGAGTAGCAGAACTGATCGCCTCTGCGATGCCACCGCCAAGACCCAGCTCGCAACAGATCCAGCGGCACCAAGGACGCCTGGATCTCGCTGCGGCCAGGATCACTTCCCCCAGCGGCGCATCAGGTTGGTGTAGCTGCGGCTGATCAGATCGAACACTTCGCTCTTGCCCTCCTGACGGAAGAGTGCGCGGCGGGCGGTGTCTAGTTCGAACAGCAGTTCACGCCGCTCGGCGTCGCGAACCCGGCTCTGAATCCAGCCCACGGCCACCAGACGCTCCCCCTGGGTCACGGGTTCGACGCGATGCAACAAGGTGCTGGGATACACCAACGCATGTCCGGCCGGAAGCCGCAGCGCCTCCTCTACGGAGGGCGATTCCAGCACCAGTGCGCCTCCCTCGTACTCGGACGGATCGCTCAGGAAGAGGGTGAAGGAGAGATCACTACGGCCCCCCGCCATGAAGGCGTTGTCCACGTGGCGGCCATAGCCTTCACCGGGCCCGGAACGGCTGAACAGCAGCCCGTGGACCCTCACAGGCAGAGCTGCCGACTGCACCAGGGGGTGACGCAACAGGGGCTCCACCACGCTTGGTGTGAGCTGGCCCTGCAGAGCTGAACTCCGATCCAGCTGGCGGTTGTTCTTGACCGTTCGTGCATGCCAGCCGGCGGTCTCCACGCCAGGCCTCCAGGCATCGGCCTCAGCCAGCAGTTCCATCCGCAGATCCGCCACCTGCTGGGCCTCCAGCAGAGGTTCAAGCGCGAAACGCATGGACTGTGACGAATGGCACCACAGGCTGTGGCAAAAGCACGGACCGCCGGGAGCCGCGACCTCACAACGAGACACCCTCTGAGTTTTGCCATGGCCCGCTCCAGCATTGCCCTGTTTCTGGCCACTGCTGGACTGGTGGCCGGCACCGTGGGTTGCGGAGGTGCCCCCGAGACCAAGGAGGGCGGGGAAGGCAATGGAGAAAAGATGGAGAAAACCGTTCCCGGCGCTGCCCAGAGCGAGAAGAACAAAGAGGGCGGTGAAGGTGGTGAAGGGGATGACCGAGAGGAAGGTGGTGATCAGGGTGGTGAGGGTGGAGAAGACTGAGCTGATATGAGCTGGGCGATGGATGATCCCGTCGCCTGGGTTGGAGGCGATCACTCCTTGATGATTGGGTGGCTACGTGGCCAGGCCAGCAGTGTTGGGGAGAATTTGCTCAGAACATTCAGGTGTCGGCACGCAGGCTGCGGCGCCAGAGGCGCCACACCTTCTCCAGTTCCAGGTAAAGGAAGAACAGCAAACTGAAGCCCACGCAGATCCCCAGATCGGTGGCCGTGAGAGGAACGGTTCCGAAGAACTTCGCCAGCACGGGAACGTAGAGCAGGGATAACTGCAGGAGCGCGGTGAACACGACGGCTCCAAGCAACCAGGGATTGGAGAAGGGAGCCACCTGAACCAGAGGTCGGTCGCTGCGGGCCGCCAGGGCATGGCCCATCTGGGCCAGACACAACATGGTGAAGACCATCGTCTTCCAGGGGGCGCCAGAGCGGGAAGCGAGCAGCATCAACGTGATTGTGATGGCGGCGAACACCACACCAATGCGCAGGATGTAGCTGCCGATGCCCCGGGCGAAGATCGATTCTCCCGGTTCCGCCGGAGGGCGCTGCATCAGCCCGGCCTCTCCCGGCTCCAGGGCCAGGGCCAGGGCGGGCACCCCGTCGGTGACCAGATTCATCCAGAGGATCTGCAGGGGAGTCATCGGTACACCGACCATGCCCAGCAGGGGCGCAGAGGCGATGGTGAGCAGTTCCCCCACATTGCTGCCGAGGATGTACTTGATGAAGCGACGGATGTTGGCGTACACCAGCCGGCCCTGCTCCACCGCGTTGACAATCGTGGCGAAGTTGTCGTCTAGCAACACCATGTCAGAGGCTTCCTTGCTGACCTCCGTGCCGGTGATGCCCATGGCCACACCGATGTGGGCCTGCTTGAGGGCCGGAGCATCGTTGACACCATCACCGGTCATGGCCACCACCTGCCCCAGACCCTGGAAAGCCTTGACGATGCGCAGCTTCTGCTCGGGTGGTACCCGGGCATAGACGCTGCAGCGACTGACGATCGCGGCGAGGCCAGCGTCGTCGGCTTCTTCCAGCTGCCTGCCGAGCACAACTTCGGCGCCTGGTTCCACCAGGCTGATGGACGCCCCGATGGCACGGGCCGTAAGGGGGTGATCGCCGGAGATCATCACCGGCCGGATGCCGGCCTCCCGGCAGCGGGACACCGCCAGCGCCACCTCCGGGCGGGCGGGATCCAGCTGGGCCATCAACCCCAGCAGCACCTGGTGCTCGAGTTCCTGCTCAGGGCTGACGTGGTGGGGGGCACAGGCAAAGGCGAGCATCCGCAGGCCGGAGGCAGCCAGCTCGCGTGCCTGCTCCAGCCACCACTGCCGCTGGTCTTCGCTCAGCGTGACGACACCGGAGCCATCCAACCAGCGATCACAGCTGCCGAGGATCACCTCAGGAGCTCCTTTACTGATCATCAAAGTGGTGGAGCCGGCGGCGCACTCGCCGAGGGGGGCCTGAAGGCTGCCGTCCCGGTCCTGAACCCAGACGGCCATCAGCTGACGCTCCGAGCTGAAGGGAATCTCGGCCTCCCGCTTGTAGTGACTGCGCAGGGGGAAGCCATCGAGATCGGCCTTGGCGGCGGCCACCACCAGGGCACCTTCGGTGGGATCTCCGAGGATTTCCCAGCGTCCATCAGGCTCCTGCTTCAGTTCGGCATCGCTGCACAGCACTCCGGCCTGGAGCAGCAGGTTGCGGGCCCCTGGCGCCATGCCGGCTCTGGCGCCGGCGGGTGGGGGGAGTTCGCAGGAGCTGAATTCACCATGGGGCGTGTAGCCGTTGCCGCTGACGGCCACCGAGGCGGTGCCACTGCGCAGTTCCTGCACCACCTGGCGATTGAGGGTGAGGGTGCCGGTCTTGTCGGTGCAGATCACCGTGACCGATCCGAGGGCCTCCACCGCCGGCAGGCGGCGGATCAGGGCGGAACGCTGCACCATCCGCTGGGTGCCGATCGCCAGGGTGACAGTGATCACCGCCGGTAATCCCTCCGGCACGATCGCCACCGCCATCGAAAGGCCCACCTCCAGCAGATCCAGCAATCTCTGGCCCATCAGCCAGCCCAACAGCACCACTGCGGCCACCAGGGCCAGGGAGGAGGCCACCAGCACATTGGCCAGGCCATCGAGCCGTTCCTGTAACGGCGTTGTCTCGCCGCCAGCGGTGTTGATCAGTTGGGCGATCTTGCCCAGCTCCGTCTCCATCCCAGTGGCCGTGACAACCGCTGTGCCCCGCCCACGCACCACCTCAGTGCCCTGAAAGAGACAGTTCAGGCGCTCGAGCACGGGGGTTGCTGGATCGAGCATCAGATCGTCCTGCTTGGTCACCGCCTCCGCCTCGCCGGTCAGGGCCGCCTCCCGCAGTCCGAGTTCGGCCACCTCCAGCAGGCGGGCATCGGCTGGCACCCGGTCACCGGCTTCCACCCGGATCAGGTCTCCGGGCACCAGCTGTTCGCTGGAGAGCCGCTCCCAGATCCCGTCGCGGCGCACGGTCACCAGGGGTTGGGCCATGTCGCGCAGGGCCTGCAGCGCCTGCTGGGCGCGGCTTTCCTGCAGGTAGCCGAGCAGGGCGTTGAGACCGACGATCAGCACGATGGCGATCGCGTCCTTGGGAAAGCGCTGGGCGGCGTAGGCCACTCCGGCCGAAACCGCCGCCACCGCCAGCAGCATGATCAGCATCACGTTGCTGAATTGGTCCCAGAGGATGCGCAGATTGCTGCGCCCCGCCTTCAGCTCCAGCCGGTTGGGGCCCAGACGGGCCAGCCTCTGGGCGCACTGGGCCGTGCTCAGACCGTCTGTGCTGGCCTCGAGTGCCTGGAGGCAATCTGCAGCTGCCAGAGCGTGCCAGGGATGCACCGAAACCGCAGGGTTCAACGCGACGGAGCACAGGTGGCCCGAACGTTAGTCATTTGTGGCGTTGCTTCCGGTTCGCACGCAAGTTCAGGCTGGGGCGGGTTCAACGCGGCTCAGTCGCCGCTCCAGCAGCAGCAGACCCAGCACCGTGGTGACGGTCACCATCAGCACCAGTGCCGAGAACTGGACCGAGTCGATCAGGCCCTGATTCAGGGCTGTGGTGGCAAAGACCAGCCCGGGAAGGCCTCGGGGGATCAGACCCGTCACCACCAGCCAGCGGTCGACGCCCTCCTCACGATCCCTGCGACTGATGCCCAGGCCGCAGGTGAGTTTGCTGAGCACACCCATCACGATCAACACCGCACCCAGGCTCCAGGCCAGTGGCTCCAGCAGCGTGCCGGCAGTGACCCGCATGCCGACGCTGATGAAGTAGAGGGGCAGGAACACCTCCGAGAGCACGGTCAGCACCCGCTGCACCTCCCCGTGCACCGGCCCCAGCCGGGCCATCAGCACCCCTCCCCAGAGGGCTCCGAGCAGGCTGGTGAGACCACTCGACTCCCCCAGCCAGGCCGAACCGATCAGCAGCATCAGGATGGCCAGGGCACTGGTGGGTCGCTCGCTACGGTTGCGGGCCCAGTAATCCACGGCCACCCAGCTGAGGATCGCCATCAGCACTCCCGCCAGCGGGCCGATCCAGCCGCCCCCCTGCCCCCCAAGCCGCAAGCCGGAGGTGGCGCTAGCGATCAGCAGCAGACCGATGGCCGGCAGATCGTCGAGCACCGACACCCCCACCAGCACCCTGGCGGAGGGGGTCTGCAGGGCCCGGCGTTGGGCCAGCACCCGCAGCGTGACGCCGGTGCCGGTGGCGCTGAGCACGGCCAGGCAGAGCAGGGTGGTGGGGAGGGAGAGCGCGAACCAACTCCTCAGGGGCCAGAACGCCAGCAGGGGGGTGAAGAAACTCAGCGCCACCATGCGCAGCACCGTGGCGCGACGCGAGGAGATCAGATCGCCGCGCACCTCCAGGCCCACCTGGAAGAAGAGGGTGAGCACCCCCAGTTCCGTCAGACCGCTCAGCGGCGCCATCGACTGGAACGGAACCACGGTGTTGCCGAGAATGAAACCCATGGCCAGCTCAAGGACAATCGCCGGCACCGCCCATCGGGCCATCCATCCGGCTGAAAGACGAGCCAGTAGGACGCCCATGAGCAGGATCAGGAGCGTGCTGAGCAGGGATGGGGATGCGACGGCCACGGATCAAACCCCTGCTGGCATCACTTCATCCTGACTCCAGAGCCGCCAGCCTCTGGGGATCCCCATGCCTGCTGGACGACGACTAACCCCTGCGCTTGCAAAACAGCAGCGGGCGCTCGCTGTCTTCTTCGCCAAAGCCGGGGCCTTCCAGTTGCATGGCCCCGTCAGTCGATGCGTCCGGGAGGGGACTCGACACCGGAGGCCCCTTCGAGTTCAGCCTCCGTCAGTTCGGAGAGTTCCTCCTCCTCGGCATCCCCCGCCGGCGAAGGTTCACCGGTGAGTTCTTCACTCAGCTCCTGGAGTGTGCGATCGGGTGAATCAGGCGAGTCCAGGTCGTCGTCAAGGGGTCGAGTGGGCGTCCAGTTCATGGCAGGCACCGGCAGGAAGGGGGGATCGGAGGGATCCATCTGAACCGTATCCACGCTGGCCTTCCCAGGCCGTGACCTCGTACGGATCTGATGCGGCGCCCCTGGCCTTCTGTGGCTATGACAGGGAAGCCCCGAGGGGTTGCTGTGAGCCGTTCCACCACCGCCGAACGGGAGGTGATCGTCCAGTCGGCTGGTGTGGAGCTGGCGGGCAGTTTGACGCTTCCGCATCCGGCAGCTGGGCTGGTGCTGTTCGCCCATGGCAGCGGCAGCAGTCGTTTCAGCCGCCGCAACCGCTACGTGGCGAGCGTGCTGGTGGAGGCACAGCTGGCCACGCTCCTGTTCGATCTGCTCACCTCCGCGGAGGAGCGGATCGATGAACTTGACCGATCGCTGCGCTTCGATATCCCCCTGCTCAGACGGCGCCTGATCGGCGCTATCGACTGGGCGGGCAGCCAGCCGGAATTGAACGGTCTGCCGATCGGACTGTTCGGCGCCAGCACCGGCGCGGCTGCGGCCATCGCGGCGGCTGCGGCACGCCCCGATCCTGTGGTTGCCGTGGTGTCCCGTGGAGGCCGTCCCGATCTCGCTGCGGAGGCCCTGCCGCTGGTGCGCTGTCCCACGCTGTTCCTCGTCGGCGCTCAGGACGTCGAGGTGCTCCAGCTCAACCGGCAGGCCGCCGCGCGGTTGATGGCCCCCCACGCCCTGCAGGTGGTGCCGGGAGCCACCCATCTGTTTGAGGAGCCCGGCACCCTGAAGCAGGCCGCCCAGCTTGCCCGCGACTGGTTTCTCAGGCATCTCTCAGGGGCCAGGCCCTGAATGATTCCTGATCCCTCACTCCTCCCTTCACGACATGGTTGACCGACCTCCTCTCTGGAGCGACCGCCATCAGGCAGGTCTCGCTCTTGCTGAAGCCTTCGCCGATTGCCGGGGCCTCGCCGACAGCACAACTCTGCTGGCGCTGCCGAGGGGGGGAGTGCCGGTGGCGGCGGCGATGGCCTCCCGCCTGGGGCTGCCACTGGCGACCTGGTCGGTGCGCAAGGTCGCCGATCCTGCCTGGCCGGAGCTGGCGATCGGTGCAGTGGCCGCCGGTGGGGTGGTGGTCTGGCGGAACGGGGAGGGCGCCATCCGCAGGGCGACCACGGCCGCCGCGCATGGCTGGCTGCGGGCGCAGGAGCAGGAACTGAGACGTCGTCAACTGCTCTTCGGGGACCCACCGGGTGAGCAGCTTCTCGGCCGACATCTGATCGTGGTGGACGACGGCATTGCTACAGGCATGACCGTGAAGGCTGCCCTGCTCTCGCTGCGCAAGTTTCAGCCGGCCTCGCTGGCCCTGGCAGTGCCAGTGGTCGATCGCGACATCACCGCCGAACTGAGCCTGCTGGTGGATCGTTTCGTGGCCCTTGCTGAAGTCAACGATCTCCAGGCCGTAGGTCTCTGGTATGAGCACTTCGAGCAACTTCGGGATGAACAGGTCCTGGCCCTGTTGCGAGCGCACTCAGCTGTACGGAAACAGGTACCCCCTCGAGCCTCAATCAAAACGCAGGAGCTTTAGATTGAAGTTGAGGGGAGGCCCCTTAAGAGCTTTCTCCTCAACCGCAATCCGGGTACGTCGCCCGGCAGCGCAGATGGAGGTGATGAGATTGGAAACAGGCCCAACGTGGCACCACACGGTTGCCACCTCAGCTGAAGGAATGAGCCATATGCTGCTTAGATGTTATTGATGTGCGAATACTGGGCTGTATAACCCAGACGGGACTTATCGGCTGATGAGATCAAGCCTTGAGCATCTCTCGTCCATTAACGTTGTCCCTTGACCATCCCGCAGTCGCAGCTGCGGGATGGCCTTTTTGGGTCTTCTTCCGCCTAGCCGATGGAGTGGGCTCAACCTCACTGATAGAAGCCAGCTCGTCGATCTCAGGGAACGGTGAAGAGGGAAGAGAACCAATCCTGTCCTACTCCTATCGATGGATGTCTGCTGCATTCCTGGCCGTAGCCAATTGCCGGCCATGATGCTGCCAGCTCCTCGCGGGCGGTGGGCAACTGGCTCACGGATCTGCTCGGCTTACGGCATTGACCGCGATGCCGTAAGCCTGGCCATTGCACCTGAGTGGCATGCAGGCAGGGTAGAGCGAGAGCAATGAACTGGTGCTGACCTGTGGTCCACTGGAAGGACTTGTTTGTAATGCCGATCCATACTCGCTTGGATCATTGAATTCACGCTTCCTGCCATGAAACGATTCGTAGAGCTCCCGATGCCTTGAGAGTCCATATTCGTCCATGCGATTCTCGTAGGAGCCTACCCATTGGAGCAGGTTTTCTAAGTTGGGACTCCTGAAAAAACAAATCGCGAGCTGGCTCGATTGCAGCCAAGGAGTAGGGCGTAGGCAGCTCGCAAGCACGGTTATCTAGCGACCAGCGATTCGGCTGTCTCAAGCAGGCAAATGTTCCTGA
>NZ_JAGQCE010000010.1 GCF_024345995.1 Synechococcus sp. Cruz-7E5 | reverse complement strand
AAGACGAGGCGATACGACTGATTTCGGGAGTTCTGAATCGCTGAATCAGCGAAATACAGCACGAACAGAGCGGGATCAGCTCTCGGGAGGGAAAACACGACTGTTCAGCCGGTTTTTCCGCAAACTCCTAGGGAAGAATGCAAGTACGGAAGAAACTATGACAGCCCTCTCGGGCATTGTGGCTCCAATGGGAGCCGCGTTTGAGACGAGCCTGCTGGGTCTATTTCTGAGTTTGTTGGTGCTGATCTGGACGCAGATCTTCGGTACTAGGAATTGCCTGGAGCGCTGCGAAGCCTTGTTGAGCAGCTGGCTGGAAACCGTGCTTCCCCAGCAGCTCGGCAGCAAGGTAATGGCTCCCTTGCGCCAATCGATTCAGGATCTGAACGCGTCCACCCGTGAACTCCCTGTGGCCGTCTATGCGGCGGTCGAATCGGCTATGAAGGAGGCCTTTTCTGCCAAGCTGAAGGACATCTTCGATGTGAATACCACCCTTACATCACAGGCCCAGATTGCCGTTCGTCAGCTGGGAAGCGTGGCCAATGCATTCAACGAAAGCGGGCAGGATTTCGTGCAGGCCGCCCAAGCCTTTCGCGACACCGACTTCGCCTCGACCCTGCAGCAATCAGTGCAGAGCCTGCAGGAGTCCCAGGAACAGATCACAGCCAGCTCCGATGGCCTCAGTGCCCGTCTTGTAGATGTGCGTGATGCGCTGATGGCGACTCAGTCGGACTGGAAGCTGCTCGCCAAGACGGCGGAGACGGAACTGCAGACCTGTCGACTTGCCAGCCAACAGATCCAGCAGGAGATTCAGTCGCTGCAGCAGGCGACCATGTCCCTGGACCAGAGCAACCAATCGGCTACTGAATCCAGCAAGCAGCTCCGAGAAGCCCGCCTGGAGGTCATGCGCGATCGCAAGCTGGCGCTGGAGGTTGCCGAATCGGTTCGCGCTCGCCTGGCCACCGATGCCTCCGTGGCCGAAAGCTGCCAGGTGTTTGCGGCTGCCCTCGAGGCTGCGCTCAGCAACTGGAACCGCAATGTGGTGCGTCTCGATGACCTCACCAGCGCCTACGTGTCCACTGTGCAGAACGCCAAACTCGAGGATGACGCTGTGCTGGCCGAGCGCAGTAAGCAAGCCCGCGAGACCATCGAGCAACTGCGAAACCAGTTACAGCGTGATCTTGGTACCGCCATCGACACCCAGCGAACCGCGTTGGCTCAACTTGATCAGCCGACCCGTAACGCCCGGGACCTTAGCCATGGTCTTATCCAGTTACTGAATGATCTGGAGTCTCGCCTACTTAATCTCCGTTCCCTGAAAGAATCCGATGGCCGAGATGTTGTCGGAGGCCTCTGAAGATGGCTCGCTCCAGCCGGCGCTCCCAGGACAGCGACACTAATTACTGGATCGGCTACACCGATCTGCTCAGCAACAGCCTTCTGATCCTGCTGCTCACCGTGGCCATCGCAGCCCTGGCCAGAGCCAGCAACGAAAAACCACCACTGGTCCCTCTGACGGAGCGGGAGTCCTTTCGCTTCACCACAGGCAGCTATGTGCTCGGTCCCGACTTCAGAAAAGCCCTGGATCGCCGCTTGCCGGAAATCCGGGCGATCATCAAGAGGTACCGCATCGACAGTGTAGAAGTCATTGGCCACACAGATGGCCAGCCCTCGCCAGGGATGAGCAACCTCGATCTGCTGATGCCGAAGGCCAGTCGCTCCTCCGCTATGAGCGGTTTTCTGGCCGGCTCGAACACGGATCTGGGGCTGCTCCGCGCTTTGGCAGTGGCTCAGGAGCTCAGGGCCAGGCTTGATCCCGATGGCAAGCAGGGCTTGATCATCCGCCCCTATTCCGCCGGTAGCCTGATTGCGGCGGATGGTCGTTATGCCCCCGCCGACACGAAGGATCGAGCCGAGCGGCGTCGCATCGAGTTGCGCTTCACTCGTCAGGAGGACCGTTGAGATGGAGGCCACACCCTCACCGCTTGACCGTTTGCTGCAACTTGAGCGAGACATCGAGCAGCTTCAGGCCCAGACGGCGAGACCCTCTTCACCGCCAGAGCCTCCCGGCCAATCTCCGGCCCGCAGGCCATGGCCCGTTGATGAACTCCTTCTCACCCGCCTGTTACGCCGTTCTCCCGAGGCCGTGGCGGCTTACCAGGCTCCGGCAGAGCTCACCCTCACGGCCCAGCACGGTCTTCGCCTCACCGAGGCCAAGACCGACTCAGTCTTTCAACTCTGCGAGCTCATCGGTGGTGACGCCGTCGTTTGGGTTCAGGCTGATCCACCCTCCTGGGTGTGGCAAAGCGAGACCTTCCAGCAGATCTTTCCCAGGCCCGAAGGCCTGGAAGGTTCCCAGGATCTGGTGTTGCAGTCACTTCCAGTCTTCAAGCCAGTGGTGCGCGGCCAACGGTGGACCCTATTCAGCCCAGGCCAGATGGTGCCCCGTCATCGCCCCTTCCCTGAGCAGAAGAAGCAGATGATGCTCTTGCGCCGGCTGGAAAATCTGGAGCGTCGGGTGAGCCAGCAGATGACCCGGCATGAGAGCGAGCTCAACGAGCTTCGCTCGCAACTGCAGGTTCAGCAGGATCTGCTCAGCCGCCTGTTGAGGATTTCGGAGACTCAGCCATGAGCCAGAACGAGCGCCAGGGAGATCCCGAGGACATTGCCTCCCGCGCCGATGAGCTGCTTCAGGCGCTGGATCAGCCCACGCCTGTGCCCCCATCTCCATCAATGGAGACATCTCAATCAGGAGTGTCAGCCGGCCGAAGCAACAGGCGGCCAAACACTCCTCCAGGCCGTGAATCATCGGTGAGCTATTTTCCAGCAACCGCATCGTCGAGGTCGGAAATCCCCCGGTCGATTCTCTTGGGCTCCTTGACGGTGTTCGTGGTGATGGTGATTGGACTGGCCTCCATAAATCTGACAGAAACAAGAATTAGAGGATCCTCCCCTCAAGGTATGAAACCGGCGCCCAAGGCAGAGCAACACCTTGATTCCAGTGAGCCTGAAGTGCCAGTAGTCGTTGACCCCCGAATCAGCGAAATGTCTCCCCCAAAACAGCAACTTCAACCAAAAGACAACTCTGGTTCAATGTCTTCGGATAGTTCGTTGAGTGAATCAGGCTGGGAACCCTGCACGTTCCGTAGCTACCGCGACTCGTCAACTAAAACACTGTCTTGTCAGGCCAGTGTCTCCACAAACACGAATGGTCATACTGTCTATAATGTTCGCTGGTCTGACGGGTATACCAGTAGTTATGTGTTCTGGAGCAGCGGCGGTGTTGAGATCTTCAGCAAGGATGGGCAAGGCAAGCCCGATCGCGAAGTTGGTAAATTTACTAGCAACTCAGAGGGAGTTGAGATGGTAAGCAGCCTTGGCAGTGTCACCTTCCTGGCGGGACTGGATCCAGACGTGAACTGAACTTACTGGCGCCAATGCCCTTCAGGCTCACGCAATGCCAAGGCTCTACCTGCCGCTCCCAGCTCTGCTGCTTGTAAATTTGTCCTGGCGCTCGCCTGCACAGACCACAATAACGTGCTGCCTTTCTCTCGATCGGTGACGGCGACACCATCCGAGTGCTGGAAGACGGCAAGCGGATCACGGTGCGGCTGGCCTGCATTGACGCTCCGGAGATCGCCCAAGCCCCCCATGGCGAGCAGGCACGCCGGTATCTGCAGAGCAGGTTGCGAATCGGCAGTAATGTGCGGCTGATCCCGCAGACCATCGATCGCTATGGCCGCACCGTTGCCGAAGTGATCGGGACGGTGAACCGGAATCTGGCGATGGTGGAAGACGGCCAGGCATTTGCTTACCGGAAGTACCTGGGACAGTTCAACACCCAGCAGTACCTCGATGCCGAAGCACGGGCCAGTCGGCGCCGAATTGGGGTGTGGCAGGTATCAGGCGGAATCACCAGGCCCTGGGAATTTCGCCGCGTGATCGAATCGACTCGATCCGGTGGTGCTTCCGGATCCATTCCGGGTGGCCACCGGTATCTCGATCGCATCAGCGATCGAGAGGCGTGTGAAAGTCTACGCCGCTGAGATGATGAACAACGCACCATCGGTGTTAGCAGACTCTCCCATTCCGCTAGGGTGTGTTGATTGTTGCCCCACATTGATGGCACTCACCGGCCCTGATCTGCTCGCCAAAGTCAAGGAGCTTGGAAATGCCTCCAAGTCCGATCTGGTGCGCGCCTGCGGCTACGTGAGCAGCAAGAAGGACGGAAGTGAGCGACTCAACTTCACCGCTTTCTATGAGGCGCTGCTGGAAGCCAAGGGCGTCAGCCTCGGAGATGGCGGTGGCAATGGCAAAGGCCAAGGTGGCCGCTCTCTGAGCTACATCGCCAAGGTGCAGGGCAACGGCAACCTGTTGGTCGGCATGGCCTACACCGGTCTGCTTGGCCTCAAACCAGGCGATGAGTTCGAGATCAAGCTGGGCAAGAAGCAGATCCGGCTGATCCCTGTTGGCGCCAGCGACGAGGAGGATTGATCGACGCGCCTGAATCCAGGCAGCAGATTCTTCGATGGCCGACAGCTTCACGAGCCATCCGGAGTGCGGCATCGTTCGGTTTCTGTGCACCAACTGCTCTCGGCACAGCCAGATCTCAAGCGACTCTCGGCGATCCGCTTCCATGTGGAGCTGATGCAAAACTCCGAGCCTGTGGGCGGTTGCTGCAGCATGGTGTGCCCCTGACCACGGCCCGTCGATGCTCGAACCCGAGCCGATTTGCTCCATCGACCCGGACACCTTGGATGGTGGGGCTCTCTACAAGCTCTGCACCAGCCTGGTGGTGCCTCGGCCGATTGCCTGGGTGAGCACGATCAGCAGCGAGGGGCAAGCCAACCTGGCACCGTTCAGCTTCTTCAATGCCGTGAGTGATCAGCCGGTGGTGCTGATGGTCTCGATCGGTGCACGGCGCGATCGGGAGAAGGACACCCTGCGGAACATCCGACAGACCCGCTGCTTTGCGGTGCATGTGGTGAATGACCGGCTCGTTGAGCAGATGAACATCACAGCCACCGACTACCCACCTGGCACCAATGAATTCGAAGCCGCAGGCCTGACGGCTGTGCCAGGCAGCCGCATCGAGGCCCCACGCGTGCGGGATGCCGCCGCTTGCCTGGAATGTGAACTGCTTGAGCTGATCCCCGTACCTGGCACGACATTCACCATGGCTCTGGGCCAAGTGGTGATGGTGCATGTGCAGGAGCGTTGCCTAGGTCCTTCGGGGGCCGCCTCTGCGGAAGCACTCCGCCCCGTAGGCAAATTGGCCTTGAACGACTACACGCGCCTGGGGGAAGTGTTCGAGCTGTTGCGCCCCAGGCTGCTGGGTTGAAGGCAGTACGGAAGGCTGGCCAACAGCTGAGCGACGCGATTGTCGGCAAACACCAGATGGCTGCGGGGCCGCCGCTCCCAGTTCAATGAAATGGCTCGCAGGACACCAGGAAGCCGCTGACGTGATCAGACCACTGGGCCAGCGCCAGCAGTGGGCTTTGACCAGCCCCAGCGCCTGGACTGCAATCCTGAAGCGGAGCATGCACCATCCCAGCTCCGATTAGAGCCATCTTAGATCTCCTGGTTAGGTCCTTTCTGATCCTGTGGTCGCAGCCTCCGCCGTCATGACGATGAACGGGAGGGAGACCCACTCGGGAGAGAATGAACCTCCAGGCGCTGCCCGGGGGGTTTTCCCAACCCCGGAGGCACCGATGACATTGAGGTATTACGCCAAGGAAGATCCCTGGCAAGACGATGACGACGGCAACCACGGAAGGCCCGTCACCCTGGCCCGCATGGGCGATGGCCCTGACACCGAAGCGATCTGGAATGCCATTCGCAGGGCGTGGGAGCCATTCCCTGATCTCTGGGCCCGCCTGATTGGTGGCGACTGGTGGGACCGGATCCACGAGGAACGGGCCCGCTGCTACTTCGGCGCCGAAGCCTTTGATGGCGGCAAGATCCAGGACCCCCTCCCGGAAGCCGAAATGGACCTGCTCTATGAGGCCTATGAGGCCCGCAAAGCGCGAGAAACGGAGGCCAAAGCCACACCATGAACCCCCAGCAGATGAAGCCGATGAAAAACAAACTCCCCACCCACAGCCAGCGCTACGACGAGGCCCTGCTCTGGGCCGCCCAGCTGCACCGCAATCAGACCCGCAAGGGCAAGAAGGTGCCTTACATCTCCCACCTGATCGCCGTGAGCGGCCTGGTCTGGGAAGACGGCGGAACGGAAGATCAGGCGATTGCCGGTCTGCTGCACGATGCCATCGAGGACGCCGATCAGGACGAGTCCTCGATCGCCGGGCGCTATGGAGAGCGGGTGGGGCGAATCGTGAGCGACTGCACCGACACCTCAGGGCCGGTGGCTGCAGGCGGCGTCAAGGAACCCTGGATTGTGCGCAAGACGCGCTATGTGGCCTCGCTGGAGCACAAGCCGCTCGATTCGCTGCTGGTGACGGCGGCCGACAAGGCCCACAACGCCCGTGACATGGTGCTCGATGCCCGGCGTAACCCCGGCAGCTGGGAGCGTTTCAACGCCGGCCTCGATGGCACCGCCTGGTACCTGCTGCGCATTCACCAGACCCTCAGCCACCGGCTGCCGGGAAGCCGCTCCAATGAACTGCTGGGAGAAGCCGTGAACGAGATCCTGCGCAGCCAGGCCTACGAACGGATCATCCCCCGCGGCATCACCCCGGTGGTGTGGGCCACGGGCTACCTCGAGCGGCGGGAGCAGGGTTCACAGCCGATGCCGGTGTGAGCGCCCTGGCGCCACACCCTCTGGTGCCGCCTCTCAGCCACCGCCTGAAGAGGGCCCGGCCTCCTCAGGCGGGACGGCCGCATAGTGCTCCCACTGCTGCTGCTCCTGGGCGGCGCGGATCAGCTGGAGGCGGCCGAGGAACTGATCGATCACCGGCAGCACCACCAGCTGCAGGAATCGGCGCTCGCTGGGGCAGAAGGGAGCTCCATGGGCGCGCCTGGCCTCCGGGGCCTCAAGCACGGCATGGATCGCTTCACGGCAGCGGCGCAGCAGCAGGGCGGGATCGCTGGAGTGGGGGAGAGGACTGGGCATGGCAGCAGGCGCCAGCTGGCGCGCAGACGGGACGCCCCCAACGCCGCAGCGCATGGCAAGGGTCGGCCGCCAGGCCGACTTGCACCGCCCTTGCCGCGGGGCGGACGATGGGAAGGCCCGGCGCGTGCCCCTGCGCCAGCAGGAGTTTTCTGCGCTAGGCGACGGATCAGGAACGACGGGTGACCGTCATGGCCGCAGCCATCCCCGGATCTGGGCCAGGCGAGCCGCTTCCTTGGCCGCCTCGACGCAGCGATGGGCTCGACGTTTCACGTCGTCCTGGCTCTGGGCGCGGAGCAAGTAGGCCTCCATCGCTTCCGGCGTTTCGATCACGGCCAGCAGGCCCTGGGTTCGGCTGCCGATGGAGGGATCCGTCAGCAGCCGGGTGATCAGGTTGAGGTCCCACATCAACCGGCCTTGGGAGCCGGCCGCGAACAGCTTCTTTTGCAACACGCCCAGGCACCCCTGCTTGAAGGAATCCAGCTGGCCAGGCCGGAAGCGGCGGCTGTTGGGCAGGCCCTCCGCCGGGCCAGCGGGGAGTCGCGCCGGGGCCGTTTGATCAGCTTCTGGCCTGTGTTCAACGCTCCAGCTCAGCCCCGTGCCGGGCAGCCCCACGGTGGTGCGGGGACCGCCTGAGCGGGCCACTGGGATGTTGAAGGAAGCTCCCCTACCCCCAAGCGAAATCGAGCTGAGACCGCTCTTGCTGAAGTTGAAGCGCAGGGGGCCGAGGCGGGCGCTGCGGCGGAAGCGGAAGGGCATGGGACCGCACCGGCTCAGGAGCCAAGGGGTAAGCAGATCCTGCCGCCTGCTGCTCGTGCTGCGGTGACTCTTCTCCGAGATAACCTCAATTCGGCCATGGCCCGTTCAAACTGCCCGTTTGTGGTCTCATTAGCGCGCGCTTTGCCAGTGGCTGCCTGGTCCTTCGCATGAACGGAACCCTCTTGCAGGTGAAGGGGCTCGACACTGCCAGTCAGGAGCTGAGCCCCCTTTGAGCCGTCTCGAACAGATTCAATCGTCGGACGTTGTACCCAGGCGGACCGAACAAGGCCAATTCGTGGTGAGGAGGTCTGACCCATGAGCGCCGCCGTCCTCGCCCCCGGAGCCCGCATCGAGTGCCGCAGCGCTGAGTGGATGGTGCGCAGCCTGGGCCGCAGCTCCGACGGCCAGCAGGTGGTGGATGTGGTGGGCGTGTCGGCTTTCCTGCGGGAGAAGGAGGCCCGTTTCATCGTGGAGGTGGAACAGGCGGCTGGCAGTTTCAAGGTGCTGCAGCCGGAAGACACCGAGCTGGTGGCTGATCCCTCACCCCAGTACCGCGACAGCCTGCTGTTCATCGAGGCTCATCTGCGCCGCACGGTGCCCACGGATGCATCCCTGGTGGTGGGCCATCTGGCGGCGATGGACGTGATGGACTTCCAGCTGCAGCCCGCCGCCAAGGCTCTGGCGATGCCGCGCCAGCGGCTGCTGATCGCCGATGCGGTGGGGCTGGGAAAGACACTGGAGTGCGGCATCCTTTGCAGCGAGCTGATCCGCCGGGGCCGGGGCAAGCGAATCCTGGTGGTCACAACCAAGAGCATGCTGGTGCAGTTCCAGAAGGAGTTCTGGACACGCTTCTCGATCCCCCTGGTGCGCCTCGATTCAGTGGGGATCCAGCGGATCCGCGAGCAGATCCCTACCAACCAGAACCCCTTCCACTACTACGACAAGGCGATCGTGTCGGTGGACACGCTGAAGAACGACCGCGAATACCGCTACTACCTCGATAGCGCCAGCTGGGACATCATCGTGATCGATGAATGCCAGAACGTGGCCGAGCGCGGCAAGAGTTCTGCGCAGAACTCGCAACGGGCCCGCCTGGCGAAGCGACTGGCGACCCGCTCTGACACTTTGATCCTGCTCTCGGCGACACCCCACGACGGCAGTTCAAAGAGCTTCGCCAGCTTGATGAACATGCTCGATGCCACGGCGATTGCCAACCCGATCCAGTACACCAAGGAGGACATCAAGGACCTCTATGTGCGGCGCTTCCGCAAGGACGTGATCGCTGACCTACGCAAGACCGTCAAGGAGCGGGAGAGCAGAGATGTGGAGTGCCAGGCGAGCGAGAGGGAAGAGCGGGTGTTCGCCCTACTGGCCGATCTGAAACTGCCCGACACCGATGCCAAAGCCAAGGCGGGCCAGCTGTTCCGCACCACCCTGGCCAAGAGCATGCTCTCGAGCCCGATGGCGGCACTGGAAACCGTACGCAACCGCCTCCAAAAGCTGCGAGCTGGGACCACACCAGCCCCGGCCGACATCGCGGCCCTGGTGCCACTGGAACCCCTGCTGGTGGCGATTGGCGCCGAAGACTTCTCCAAGTACCAGAGGTTGCTGCAGCTGATCCGCTCCGACTGGAGCTGGAGGGGCAAGGACCCGAAGGACCGGTTGGTGATCTTCACCGGGCGGCGCGAAAGCCAGCGATTCCTGGTGGAACACCTACCCCAGGATCTGGGCCTGCCGAAGGGCGCCGTGGTGCAGCTCGATGGCGCTATGGCCGATGTGGAGCAGACGAAGGTGGTGGAGCAGTTCGCCCAGGAGAAGGAGGCGGTGCGAATCCTGGTGGCCACCGAAGTGGCCTCAGAAGGCCTGAACCTGCACTACCTCAGCCATCGGCTGGTGCACTTCGACATCCCCTGGTCGCTGATGACCCTGCAGCAGCGCAATGGCCGCATCGATCGCTATGGCCAGCCGCAGCAACCCCAGATCCGTTACCTGCTCACGGCTTCCCGCAGCGAGGGCATGGGCGACACCGAGAAGATCCTGCGGGTGCTGATCAAGAAAGACGCGCAGGCCCAGCAGAACATCGGGGATCCCTCGGTGTTCCTGAGGGTGTTCGATCCGGCAGCGGAGGAAACAGAGATCGAGAAAGCGGTCGAAGCCGGCGACGCCTCAGGCTTAGAAGCGCGAATGGAGGCCAACGCAGAGCGCTATTTGAAGCAAGCCAGCGACGATGGCCTGTTCAACTTTGATGATCTGTTCGGCGTTGATGACGGCGATAGCACTGACGGCAATGTCATTCCCGATGAGCCAGGCCCTGCGGTGCAGCGCAGCCGAGCCTTCAGCCTGTTCCCGAGCCTCTGGAACTATGTGGAGCGCTCCCTTGAGGCGGTGAGCGAGCAGATGGAGCGCCGCGGCGAAAAGCTCGACCTCAAGCCCTACCCGGCCGAAGAGCGCCTCGAGCTCAGCCCACCGAATGATCTGCAGCGGCGCTACGACCGCTACCCCCGCGAGCTGCAGCCGCCCCGCGGCCAGCGCCTGGCGCTCAGCACCGACCCGGAGGCCCTGCAGCGCGCCCTGGAGCAGGCACGGCGGCAGGACAGCGCCCGACCGGAACTGGAATACCTCTGGGATCTGCACCCGCTGGTGGACTGGCTGGCTGACCGCGGCTTGATCGCCTTTGCCCGCCACCAGGCGCCGGTGCTGCAACTCAGCGAAGAGCTCGATCCGGGCGAGGTGGTGATGGTGCTGCAGGGCACGATCCCCAACCAGCGTGGAGTGCCGGTGGTGCAGGAGTGGGTGGCCGTGCACTTTGCGGGCAGCGGCCTGCGGGTGGCGGCCGTGGAGCCGTTCGAAGCGGTGGCTGGGCGGCTGCAGCTGGGTCGCCGCAGTTACGCGAACCCGGGCGCGGTCATCGCCGACTCCATCAAGCAGCAACGCAAGGTGGCTGTGGATGCGGCCCATCAATACCTGCTGGAGTGCCGCGAGCAATGGAAAGAGCGCATGCAGCCGGAGCTGGAGGCCCAGCGGCAGCGCCTGCGCCACTTGAGAGGTCGGCAGGTGGAGCAGCTTGAGCTGGCCTACGCCGCCGACCAGAGGCCCAAGCAGATCAAGGACAAGAAGCGCACAGCCGACCAGAAGACCATCGACGAGCGCTTCAAGGATCACGAGCGCTTCGTGGAGGAAGTGATGACCATTGAGCCCGCCCCCTACCTGAAGCTGGTGGCCGTTCTTCACGGGGAGGCCTGACCCATGGCCCTTCCCGGCATCAGCAACGCCAACGAGTTCTATTCCGCTCACTACCTCGAGAGCGTTCTCACGGGCGACATCAAGAAGGTGCGCGAGCGCTGGGTCGAAGCGGCCAAGGAGCAATTGAAGTCCGATCCCACTGCGGAGATCAGCACCCCAGAGCAACGCTTCAAGGCCCTTCGCAAGCCCTGGCAGAAACTGCGGGAAGCGGAGCAGGGAATCATCAAAGACCCCGCGGAGCGGCTCAGGCTGCAGCGGGAGCTGTTCTTCCAGCCGCTGCTTGAGGCGCTCGGCTATCCCTATGCCCCTAAGTCTGAGCCGGTGCTGGTTGGCGGGGAGGCCTACCAGGTCCCTTTGCTGGCGGAGATTTGCACCGCCAAAGGCGAACCGTGGCTGTGGGCTGTGGAGTGCTTCAACCCCAGTAACGAGCAATCCGATCCCCTGGAGCTCACGATCGCGGCCACCTGGGGATGCCAGATCGCCGACCCATCCCTGGGCAAGGTGCTGGAGGGCGAAACCTGGGAGGAGCTGATCTCCAAGCGTGTGTTCGGGCAGGACGTGCCGCCGCGCTGGGTGCTGGCGGTGAGCCGCGACCAGCTGCTGCTGATCGACCGGCAAAAGTGGGCGGCCTCACGGCTGCTGCGCTTCGAGCTCGACACGCTCCTAGGAGACAACAACCCCGATGCCCTGCTGGCTGTAGCTACCATACTGCACCGCGAACACACCTGCCCGAGCGGGGGCGGTACGCCGCTGCTGGATGAGCTTGATGAGAACAGCCACAAGCACGCCTATGAGGTTTCCACCGATCTGAAGTACGCCCTGCGGCGTTCGATCGAGCTGCTGGGTAATGAGGTAGTGGCCTGCATCAAGGGCCAAAAGAAGGGGGTATTCGAGGAGCGCCTGGATCCCAACCAGCTCACGCTCGAATGCCTACGGTACATGTACCGGCTGTTGTTTCTCTTCTACATCGAGAGCCGGCCAGATCTGGGCTATGCGCCGATGGGCAGCGATGTGTATCGACTGGGCTACAGCCTCGAAAGCCTGCGGGAGATGGACACGGCCGAGCTGGGCAGCGAGGAAGACAAGGAAGGCACCTACATCAGCGATTCGCTTGATCGGCTGTTCCAGATGATCTGGGAGGGCTACCCCAAGCGTGACGACGCCACGGCCCAGCTGCCTCTGGCTGATGCCGACGATCACTTTCACGACAGCTTCCGGCTGACGCCCCTGAAGGCCCACTTATTCGATCCCGAGCGCCTGCCGATCTTCAATGGCCTTCTAAGAGATACGAAAGGAGAGAAGCGCTGGTCACAGGTTCGCTTCCGCAACGTGGTGTTGCGCGAGGTGATCGAGCTGATGTCGCTCACCAAGGAAGGCAAGGGCAAGCGACGCGGCCGGGTGAGCTACTCGCAGCTGGGCATCAACCAGCTCGGCGCCGTGTATGAGGCCCTGCTCAGCTTTCGGGGGTTCTTCGCGGAAGAAGACCTCTATGAAGTGCAGCCCGCCCCCAAGAAGGGCAAAGCCACCTCCAGCGATGACGACGACGACTTCGACGAGGAAGACGACAATACCAAAGCCAGCGGCCAGGCGCACGACGAGCTGGAAGTGGGCCACTTCGTGACCGCCGAGCAGCTCAAGGCCTACAAGGCCCAAGAGATCGTGCCCGATCCGGGCAGCGGCAAACCGAAGTGCTACCCCAAGGGCAGCTTCATCTACCGCCTGGCTGGGCGCGACCGCGAGAAGAGCGCCAGCTACTACACGCCCGAATCGCTCACCCAGTGCCTGGTGAAGTACGCCCTTAAGGAGCTGCTACCCGGCAAAACGGCGGCCGACATCCTGCAGCTGAAGGTGTGCGAGCCGGCGATGGGCTCGGCGGCGTTCTTGAATGAGGTAGTGAACCAGCTGGCCCAGGCCTACCTGGAGCGGCGCCAGCAGGAAACGGGCATGAGCATTCCCCACGAACGCTACGCCACCGAAATGCAGAAGGTGAAGATGCGCCTCGCCGATCAGAACGTTTTCGGAGTGGACCTCAATCCGGTGGCCGTTGAGCTGGCGGAGGTAAGTCTCTGGCTCAACAGCATCTTCATGCCGGAGAATGGTCGGGCTTTCATCCCCTGGTTCAGCCAACAGCTGGTTTGCGGCAACTCGCTGATCGGAGCCCGACGCCAAATCTATCGGGTGAGCCAGCTACCCACCGGCTCGGGCCGCAAATCCAAACCCATCAAGCTCTGGCATGAACACGCACCCGAGGAGTTGGCCTGGGATGCGCCACTGCCGGGCGATGCGATCTTCCACTTTCTGCTGCCCGATCCGGGCATGACGGCATACATCGACAAAGTGATCAAGGAACTGGAGCCCGAGGCGATCGAACACTGCAAACGCTGGAACAAGGCATTTGTGGACGAGGCATTTACCGAAGTGCAGATCGCTCACCTGCTCCGGCTCAGCAAGCTGGTGAATGAACTTTGGCTGGACTGGGCCAAGCAGCAGGTGCAGTTGCGAGCGCGTACCACCGACCCGCTGCCGGTCTGGCCAGACAGCGAATCAGATCATGTGGATTGCTCAGCTTGGACGCCCCTGAAACTGAAGGACCGCATCCAAGAGCAAGAGGTATTAGGCCACAATGTGGTAAACACCAACGCTCGGCTGAGACTGAAGTGGGCGATGGACTACTGGACAGCGTTGTGGTTCTGGCCAATCCGCCAGGCGGAATCACTACCTAACCGGAACACTTGGATGCTGGAGCTCAGCATGATCCTTGGTGATCTGGAGCAGGGCGTGGCGCCCGAGCTGGGCCAGACGAATCTGTTTGCCGACACCAAACTCAAACAGCTGGCGGTGGACTTTTCCGATCGCTACGGGTTTGTGGATCTGGAAAGGCTCAAAAGTGAGTTTGAGCGGCTGCGCCTGGTGGAAGCGGTGGCCCGCCGGATCCGGCCATTGCACTGGGATCTGGAATTCGCAGACTTGATGAGGCACGGTGGCTTCGATCTGACCGTAGGAAATCCGCCCTGGGTAAGTCCTGACTGGAATAAAGCAGACACACTCTCAGAGACATATCCCGAGGTGATAGTTCAAAAATGGAGCGCCAGCAAAGTCAACAAGAAGTGGAGCGAATTGGCTCGCTTGGAGCCGAGAGGCACTGCCTGCGAAGAGGCAAGAGTTGGCGGATGTGAAAACCTGGGAATATGCAACTTCCTGAAAGCAGACTCTAACTATCTGGGAATGCAGTCCGTCAAGCCTGATTTGTATAAGAATTTCATCCTACTATGCCGCCGACTCTGTTCATCAATAGACGGAGCAGTGGGACTGTTGCATCCCCCAGGGATTATGAGGGAAACAGGAGGACAGACCATTCGGAAATTATCACTAGGCAACACGCGCTATATTTTCCAGTTTGAAAACCAGCTAAAACTCTTTGCCGACATCGGAAACACGCGAAAATACTGTATCTCGATAAGCTGCAATACGCCTGAGGAGGGCGCGCATGCCAAGGCGGATACACTTGTGATATCCAACTTATTTCATCCGAAGACTATAGATAGTTGCTTTGCCCTCCCTGCTAATGCCCTGGGCTGTCCAGGAGTAAAGGAAAATGGCTCATGGGCACTTCGCGGCCACCCAGACCGAATTGTGCCACTGTCGATCCTTCTGCAAGATACGCAAGGTGGAAAAGGTCAGTCAAATGCCTACCATGGCCAAAAATTAATTTTCGCGCATAACAAAGCTGTTGCAGAGGCAGGGAAAAGGGCATCGACCCACAAGCACAGGGCTATAGATGTCGCTCATATGAATTCAATCTATTTGCGATCCTACAACCAGGCGGCAATGGAAGAAGCTGGGTATATAGTAAAAGAAACATTTTTCCCGGCCAGTTTTGAAGAGTTAATAATATCACCTCGCCATGCAACTCTAGGAGCTCCATTCTTTAAGGCGCCTAAAAGAATTTGTAATACCCATCGAGCATTTGAAGTTGTCAACCATGGTTATGTTCTTAATGGCGGAATACCTAGGTCAACTTTCCTGATTACGAAGGAAGGAAGGGCATGCAGGGCGAGCTGGGACTCTTCAATAGAAGACCCGCGACTTGGCAGATGCGAATTCAAGCTGGTCTTTAACGAGATGGTTGACCCTGCTGGTCAAAGGTCTCTGTCCGCATGCATTATGCCATCTTGCATAGGACATACAAACCTTCTTTCAAGCTTGACATTCGTAAATATTGAGGATCTCCTGTCAATAACTACAGGCTTCTTAAATATTCTGTCTGACATGAATCTTCGGATGTCTGGATCAGGTCATATTACCGACAAAGAGTTCGGCCTTTTTCCATATATACCAAGCGGTTCCATTCGCTTTGGCGCTGCATGTGCGCGCTTATTGCATCTGCACAGTTATCTACCTGGTCTTAATGAATTAGCTCAAAGAAAGCAACTGTCATCTCCAGGAACTGGCTGGTCTTCTAGCAACATTCGACTTAAAGATCTGCATGATCAACCAAATCCATTCTCACGCAGACAGGCATTGCTTGAGCTTGATGTCCTCGTTTCAATGGAGATAGGGCTGGGAGTTGATGACCTGTGCTCAGCGGTTAGAACTTGCTTTCCGGTTCTAGAGCAGATCGAGAAAAGCCAGTATTATGATAAGATCGGCAATATAGTGTTTACAACTGACAAGTCGTTGGGCGGTGTTGGCTTGCCGAGGGTTGGGCGCGAAAATGCTAATGGCTGGGATCAGATCTTAGCAGCGGGAGAGTCTATTGCCAGAATGATAGCTATTGACGACACAACCCCCGAAGGACCGGTTGAGCGAGCAATTGTATACGAGGCACCATTTGATCGCTTCTTTCGCTCGGAAGAATATATTGCAGCGTGGCAATATTTTGATGAAAAGGGTTTGAGCAAGTGACAATCTACGAAGACACCAACTCCAAGCCTCTACTGGATCTGCTGGATCGGATCGATAGCGGCGACATGTTGTTACCCGACTTTCAGCGCAATTTCGTGTGGGAGCCCAGCGCCACTCAGGCCCTGATCGTCTCGATCGCCAACAACTATCCCGCCGGCAGCATTCTGCGGGTACGTGACCGGCAACGTGCCTTCTCTAGCCGAGAATTTGAAGGCGCTCCCGCCGCCCGTACCGATCACACGTTCTTGGTGCTTGATGGCCAGCAGCGCCTCACCTCCCTCTACCAGGCCTTCTATGGCGTCGGCGATCACCGCTACTACCTCGATATGCGGGGTCTGATCGACGGCAACGACTTCGAAGATTCCATCCATTACCTTCGCCACAACAAAAGCGCGGTGGCCAGGCGCGCTGAGTTCACTTTTCAGGCCCAGGAGTTGATCGTGCCTCTCGCTGTCCTTCATAGGGGCAGCACCGGATTCTCTCGTTGGTCGGCGCAAGTGGCCCGCACCCGCCAGGGAGAGGAACGTGATCGACTGGAAGATCAACTCCACGAAATTGAGGAGAAGTGGATCAATCGCATCGATCAATATGTCTTCCCAGTCGTAACCCTTTCGGCAGAAACCGAACCCGCCGCCCTTTGCACGATTTTTGAAACGCTCAACCGCACTGGCGTGAAGCTCAGTGTGTTCGAGCTGCTCACCGCCCGCTTCTGGAGTCACGACCTGCGACTGCGTGACCTCTGGGAGCAGGCCCGAGCTGAGCACCCGCTGATCAGTCGGTTTGATGTGGATCCCTACTACCTGCTGATGGCCATCGCCCTCGCCGGCGGCCAGGCCCGCAGCTGCAAACGGGGCGACGTGCTCAACCTCACTGCCGACACCGTGATCCACTGGTGGCCGCGGGTTGTAAAAGCCATGGATCGTGCCCTCACGATCCTTGTTGACGACTGCTGGGTTCTCCAGCCGCGTTGGTTGCCCTACGCCACCATGCTGCCGCCGATGGCAGCGGCGCTTGCCTGTGTCGACGACACAAGAGGCGCGGCCGTTGGTGCCCAGCGTGAGCAGATCCGGCGCTGGTTCTGGTGCTCGGTGTTCAGCCAGGCCTACGAAAACGCGCCAAACACCCAGAGCACCCGCGACGTGAACGAACTGATCGCCTGGTTCCAGGATCCCCAGGCTCAGCCGCCGGAAACTGTCCGTAGCTTCCGGTTCAATCCCAATCATCTACGGGAAGTCACCCCTCGCCAACGCTCCCTCTACCGAGCCACGATCTGCCTGATGCTTGCTTCCGGCAACGCCCCGCTCGACTTCCATACCCGTGCCGTGCTCAACCACCAGCTGCTGGACAGCAGCGGCATCGACGACCACCACATCTTCCCAGACAAGTTCCTGGCCGATCGGGGTCTGGAATCCCGCCAACGCGACATCGTGCTCAACCGCTGCTTGATCGACCGCAGCACCAACCAGCACATCAGCTGCCTCGCACCCTCCACCTACATGGCTGAGCTGCGCGACCAGCCAGACTTCCCCATGAAGCTGGTGCTGCAGAGCCATCTGATCCCCTGCGAGCCTGAATCGGGTTTGTGGGCGGACAACTTCGACACTTTTCAGGCTCAGCGGCAAGAGCTGATTGCCAGCGCTATCTCCAAAGCCACAACTGGAGTTGTTGCGGAGCTCGCCAACTAAAAGATCTCCTCCGTTGCCGCCAATGAGCTGGAGCAGGTAGCCCAAGATGCCATCCGTACCACCTTCAACCCCACCACCCCGGGCTTTGCTGGCCAGATCGATCGCTTTGTCGCCGATCGCGAACGACTGCTCAAGGGGCCCTATGTGTCGATGGCTCTGCCGTTTCACCAGGGCTCAGGGCGCGACTGGTTCCCGGTGATGCAGCAACTCGAACGCGATATCTGGTACGACAAGAACGGCCGCATCGTGTTCACCGCCACCAAGGGCCTCTCCGGCATCGGCTTCCCCCACAAGGGCAAAGGGCGTGGAGCGAATAAGGAGATCGGCTTGGAAGTCATCTGCGACATGACCTCCGGCACCGTGGCGCGCACGATCATCGATGACACGCTGCCTGGAGGGCCGGTGGAGCGGACTATCACCTATGAGGCGCTGTTTGATCGGTGTGATCGGGTGGAGGATTATCGTGGAGTTTGGGGATTCTTTGAAAACAAATAGCGATCGGGATAAGCCAATTCCCAACTAAGGTCTCCCTGATCGACAAGTTCTTTCAATCGAAGAGAATTTTTGAGGTGATTTACCAAGATTTCTGATTCGCCCTCTACATCGCTGGCATCGTAAGCCATCTCGGCCAAATTCATGACTTGCTCATAAGCATTGGCTAGCTCTGCCAGGGCTTTAAGCGAGTCCTCTATCTCCTCAATCCGTGGCCATTCAAGAATTGCTTGATCCTCGTTCTGGATCGTTTGCGTATCTAGGTGAGCGACAACCTTTCGCCTTCTGTTTTTGAGACGCTTTGAGCATTTATGGGCATAGTCAAGCTTTTGCTTTAGGTGAATGACTCGATCTGGCTCCAGGACTTCGGCTGACATTTCGACAAGCTTTGGGAAGGTCAGATTCTTGTTGCTGCCTTGCCTCGGCGGATCAAGCAATCACACGATAGAAAGCTCAAGTTCTTGCAACATGGCGAATTGTATCATATGGAGAAAACTGCTCGCGCATCTATTTAACAGATCAATGCGCTCTCTTGAGTGGCCAAAGAGTGCCTTGTAATTATTCCAGGAGAAGTGGATTGTAACGAGCTGAATGAGAAGGAAGCGGTGAGTATTCTCTAGTACCTCTTCGGGTGAAGGTACTTCCTTCTTTTTAGCCATCAGATTTGCCCGTTCCCACAAAAGCCTGTTTCGCCAACGCACTCAGTACCTCGGCGAACTTGGCCACTTCTCCCTTGTTGAGCCTCAAGCGATAACGCCCCCAGCGCTTGTCGTAGTCCATCACATCCAATCCCGAGGCTTCGATCGCATCTTCTGTCTCCTGGGCTTGCGGCAAGCGAACATCCACTCTCAGGGCATTCTTCTGTGGCCTGAACACCACGAAGTTGTTGGGCTGACCGTTGGTGGCAAGACCGATGTAGAACTTGTTGTACTTCAGCTCCAGGCCAGGAGCGAACTCGGCCACCAGTTTGAGCACCTCATCCGCCATCGCCACGGTGGCCTTGGATCCCCGCGCCTCCCAGTAGGCACGATCGGTGACCTCATGAACCTCTTCCTCCTCATCCACCAGGCCGAAGCGGGCTTCATCCAGCACGGTGGTGAAGAGCAGCGAAACCGTGCCTGAGAGCTGCACCGCGCTCATCTGGATCGCGACCAAGGGGATTGTGCCGTTGAACAGGGAAATCACATTCAGGAATCTGGCCGTGATCTCCTCCGCCACGATCACGGCCGTGTGTTCGTACTGGGGATAGCGCTTGCGCTCAATGTCCCAGTATTCGATCGTGCGGATGATGTGGGATTCATCGGTCTTGCCGAGCTGCACCTCCACCTCATAGCGATGGCTGGACTCCGCGTCCTGAAGCAAGAGATCCAGCCGGCCGGCTCTGGGATGGATGCGCTCCTTGTCCTTGAGCACCACGTCCCCCAGCCCAAGAATCTGAGGGTGTTCGGCTATGCGGTCCTGCACCCAACGCTCCGTGAGCTCCGGATGGCTCTTGAGCGAAAGCTTGGTAATGGGTTCGTACTTCATTTCTTCAGCTGCTCCACCAGCACCGCGAACTGCACCTTGTACTCCTCCTGGCTCAGTTCCCCAGCAGCAAATCGCTGTGTCAGCTGCTCCATTCCTGTCAGGATCACCGCATTGGTCTTCTCCTCTACCGACGCTTCGAACTCCACTGCATGGGGATCACCTGCTTCCGCTGGCTTCTCCTTGTTGAACAGCTTGCCGGCCCAACCAACGGCTTCCCCCACCTTGGCCCCGGCCCGATTGGCCACATCGCCAACGGCGAACAGGGCTTGATCGATCGCACCATCTTCACGGCGGAAGCGCTGGGCCAGGGCAGGAAGTTCCTCCAGCAGTAGCTGTTGCCCGAGTGCTTCGAGCAGCCGCGCTAACACCTCCTGCTCGGCAGCCACCAGCTCGCCATCAGCTGCGGCGATCAGGCAAAAACATCGAGCTACGGATTCACGGTTTGCTGGCTCTCGGATCGAGCTCAAGGCAGCACAGACGGCATTGAGGTCGACATCCACCTGCTCGACCAGGCGCTGCAACTCTTCCTCCGGCAGGGACAGTTGTTTCAGGAAGGTGTTGTAAACCTCTCGTTCCTTGTCGTCAAAGCTTTTGTCGGCATTTGCCAGTGCTGATAAGCCTCCCAGAACTGCTACCTCCGCTTTTTCATTTCTACCGATCTGACCCTGCAGGCGACGGGTCTCTTCTCGCAGCGCTGCTGTCACCCGCACACCATGGCGCACACGGACACCTAGCATTCGGGTGGTGGCGTAGTTCCAGCCTGCTGAGATCCCGACACCCACGACAGGCACCGCTGTTTTGATAATGGCCTTCTGGGTGATCTGCTTGGCGATTCTCGGCCCGAGCACTGCTCTTGCCGCAGCCTGGATCGCGGGAGTGTTGCCATGGATCAGGCGAAACAGCTGGGCACGGGCCACCTCCGGTCCATAGGCCTTAACTCCCAGGCCTCCCACTTCAGCAGCCTTCACACCATAGACAAGTGCAAAGAGTCTGATCAGTTCTTCTGGGTCATTGGCATCCAGAGGAACTTCATACGCTAGATGCAAGTCATAGGCTAGCCGCATCTGCAGCCGCACGGTGTAGAGCACCTCCACCAGGACCCCAGTGATGGCGGCAGGTAATCCCACCCCAGCTGTGAGCACAGCCGCACTGGCTGTGGCGCCCGACAGACCGCCGGCAATCGCCGCATACTTTTCGGACAGCTCGCAGAGCTTGCCAGCAATCGCATCGGTGGGCAGGCCGGGATACTTTGCCCGCAGGTATTCAGTGCCGCCCTGATCCATGATTGTGCGGTCATAGCTACTCAGGCAGCTCTTTATGAACTTGGCGAACCAAGAGCCGTCCTTGATCGACTGCACCCCGAATGACTGAGCGGTTTCCTTCAAATCCGCAAATTCAGCCAGAATTGCGGACTTGATCGCTTTTGGGTCAAAACCGCCACCATCTGCAGCTGGGTTCGCGTTGGCCACGGCGGGGGGGCAAGTTTCACAATTATCTTCTTCCTTTCCGGCTCACTCGGCTTCATTCCCGATTGACCTGGCTTAGCCGCAAACGGACTAAGCTGATCCCATTGCGGGTCCTGTCCATGCAGGTGAACCTCCACGACGCCAAGACCCACCTCTCTCGCTACGTGGCCCAGGCCCTCGAGGGGGAGGAGGTGGTGATCGCCAAGGCCGGCCGGCCGCTGGTGCGGCTGGTGCCGGTGCAAGACCCCTCAGAGGTTCGCCGCGGCGGGTTCCTCCAGGGTGCTGCCGTGGCCAGTGCCGATCTCAAGGCCGACTTCGCCAGCGAGATCGACGCCCTGTTCGGCTGATCCCGCAAGAGTGACCCCCACCGAACCCCAGCCCCTGCTCTTCGACACCCAGCTGCTGCTCTGGTGGGCGATCGAACCGAAGCGGTTGCCTGCTGCCGTGGCGAGCCTTCTGGCAGATCCGGCCCAGCCGGTGGTGCTCAGCGTGGTGAGCCTGTGGGAAGTGGCCATCAAGTCGTCGCTCGGCCGAGCCGATTTCCAGGTGGAGGCTTCCGCCTTGCGCCTGGGTTTGCTTGGCCAGGGATTCCGCGAGCTGCCTGTGCGCGCCGAACACGCGCTGGCCGTGCAGCACCTCCCCTGGATCCACCGCGACCCGTTCGACCGCCTGCTGGTGGTGCAGGCCCAGGTGGAAGGCCTTCGCTTGCTCAGCGCCGATCGCACCCTGGTGGCCTACGGAGAGCATGTGGAGGCCGTGGGGTGATCCTCAGACCTTCGCCACGGCTTCACCCGCCCTGCGCGAATGGTCTCGTCCCCCCTACCTTGGGCCCAACGCCTGGTACGAGGCTCAGGCTCGATGCTCCCCTCTGTTGTCGCCTCAGAGCTGGAGCAGGTCGCCAAGGACGCGATACGTACTGCCTTCCACCCCACCACGCCGGGCTTCGCGGGTCTGATCGATCGCTTTCTCGCTGATCGCGAGCGAATACTCAAAGGCCCCTATGTGTCGGTGGCGCTGCCGTTCCACCAGGGCTCTGGGCGCGACTGGTTCCCCCAGATCCCGCTGCCGTTCCCTCCCTACCGGCACCAGGAGAAGGCCTTCGACCGGCTGTTGCCCGGCACGCCCCGCAACACCCTGGTGGCCACCGGCACTGGTTCGGGCAAAACCGAGTGCTTCCTGCTGCCGCTGCTGGAGCACTGCCGCCTGCAGCACGCCCAGGGCCAGCGAGGTATCAAGGCGATTCTCATCTACCCGATGAATGCCCTGGCCACCGATCAGGCCCGCCGCATCGCACAGCTGATTGCTGAGACCCCTTCCTTGGCAGGCCTGCGTGCTGGCCTCTACATCGGCTCCTCCGACGACGCGCCAACGGCGGCGATGAGCGCCACCAGCGTGATCACCGACAAGGACGCTCTGCACAAGGCTCCGCCCGACATCCTGCTCACCAACTACAAGCAGCTCGACTACCTGCTGCTACAGCCCCATGTGCAGAGCCTGTGGGAGCACAACGGCCAGCTGCCGGATGGAACCAGCGTTTTGCGCTACCTGGTGGTGGACGAGTTCCATACCTTCGACGGCGCCCAGGGCACCGACCTGGCCTGCCTGATTCGCCGCCTGCGCGATCGTCTCCACTGCCCGGGCGACGAACTGGTGTGCGTCGGCACCTCCGCCACCCTGGGTGGCCCCGAATCGCGGGGCGCGATGCGGGACTACGCCGGGCAGATCTTCGCCAGCCGCTTCGAGCCGGATTCGTTGATCGAGGAAGAACGGCTCAGCCCAGAGGAGTTCTTCACCGTCCATACCGCCTTCGGCGAGGAGGGCCTGTTCGCCCTACCGCTGCCAGGACTCGAGGCGCTGGAGGCCTTGGATCCTGAACACGCCAGCAGCGCCGACGCCTACATCCAGAAGCAGGCGGAGCTCTGGTTAGGCGACACCCTGCCGCCAGCGCCAGGCGATGACGTGGCTGATGAGGGTTGGCGCCTTGAACTGGGTCTGCGGCTCGGCACCCTGCCGGCCGTGCACAACCTGGTGCGCCAGGCCGCCACGAGCTGTTCCATCGAGGAGCTGCTGGTGCGCTTCTCCCGGCAGCTCGGCCTCGGGGATCGCTTTCCTATGCCCTACAGGGTGCTGCTGCTGGAAAGCCTGCTGGCCCTGCTCGCCCATGCCCGTCGTACCACCGCCAAACTCGACGGCACGCCCGTCGTGGTGCCCTGGCTCAACCTGCGCGTGCAGCTGTGGCTCCGGGAGCTCAAGCGCATGGTGGCTTCGGTGGAGGCCGAGCCCCAGCTGCTCCACTCTGACGACCTTGCCGGCAAGGAAAGCGGCGCCCATCTGCCCGTGGTGCACTGCCGGGACTGCGGCGCCACTGCCTGGAGCTCCACCCTGCTTAACCAGGGCAGCCATCGCCTCGATCGTGCCGGCAACCTGCGCGCGTTCTACAAGGCCTACTTCTCCGGTCAACCGGAGGTTCGCTACCTCTTCCCTCAGCGACCCTTCCAACCTGGCGCCCTTCAGCCAGACGCCTCACCAGAAGCGGCCAGCCTCAAGGTGCTCTGTGCCGACTGCCTCTCGATCCACGCGCCGAAAGACCTCAAGGAGGTGTGCCTCAACTGCCAGAGCCGCGAGTTGCTGCTGGTCGACATGCCCGATTGCGGTTATCTCGATGAGAACAACCATCCCCGCATCAGCCGTGACTGCCCCTACTGCAACGCCCAGCAGGGCCTGCTGCTGGTGGGTACGTCGGCCGCCAACCTCACCAGCACCTGGAGCGCCGCGCTGTTCGCCTCCGCCTTCAACGGCGACAAGAAGCTGCTGGCCTTCTCCGATTCGGTGCAGGACGCCGCCCATCGCGCCGGCTTCATCGCTGCTCGCGCCTATCGCACCTCCTTCCGCACGGCTCTCACCGGCACCCTGCAGGAAACCGGACCTCTGTTCCTCGATCAGCTTCAAGACCAGTTGATCAGCCGCTGGCAGCAGGAACTGCCGAACCCGGTGGATTTCGCCGCCACCTTCCTGCCGGCCGACCTGGAGTGGCTGAGGGATTGGGATGCCCTGCAGCACCAGGACATACCGGCCCTCGACACCGACAGCTTCCTTGTGCGCACCATCTGCGAGCGCCTTCGCTGGGAGGTGGCCGCTGAATTTGGCTACCGCTCACGCCTCGGCTCCTCGGTGGAGCAGGCCGGATCGGCGGCCGCTTGTGTGGATCCAGCCCGCATCCAGGCCCTGCTGGCACCTCTGCTCAGCCGCCTGCAGAACGAGGTGGAACCGCTGCGCAACGCACGCATCCCCCAGGTGCAGCAGCTGGTGGTGGGGCTGCTGCATCAACTGCGCCAGCGCGGCGCCATCGCTGTTCACGAGCTGGTGGGACTGGATGACAAAGGGTCTGAGTACCTCAGTAGCGGAGCGGAGAACACCTTCAAGTTCAACCAGATCTTGCACACCCCCAAGTTCGGTCGCTCTTCTACCCGGCCGATCTTTCTCACCAGCCACCGCGGCAAAGGCAACTTCCAGCAGCTGGTGCGCGAGAAGGGGCGCCCCACCTGGAGCCAGCACTGGTTGACGCGCACGCTGGAGGCCAGCACGCCCCTCGACGCCGAACAACAGAAGGAAGCCTTGAATGCCGTTGTGGCCGCCCTCACGGGAGCCGGCCTGCTGCAGGAGTTTTCTGGCGGTCGCGGGGAACGCATCTGGGCGATTCCGCGCCAGGTGCTGCTGGTCACAGCCCAGCCCCAGCTGGTGCGCTGTGGCTGCTGCGGCGATGGGCAGAGCGTGCTCACCGAACAGCTGCCCGTGTGGGATGGCATGGCCTGCCTGGTGCGCCACTGTCTGGGCCACTACCGCCTCGATCCACGCTCTGGCCTGCCCCTCTACCGCCGGCTCTACGAGCGCGGTGAGGTGCACCGCATCGTGGCCCGCGAGCACACCGGTCTGCTGGCACGCCCGGACCGCGAGCGGCTGGAAACCCAGTTCATCCGCGGCAAGTACCGCAGCGATCCCAACCTGCTCTCGGCCACCTCCACCCTGGAGATGGGCATCAACATCGGTGATCTCTCCACCGTGCTGCTGGCCTCTGTGCCACCTGAGCCTGCCAACTACCTGCAGCGCATCGGCCGCGCCGGCCGCCGCGATGGCAATGCCCTGGTCGGCACCATCGTCACCGGCACCGCCCACGACCTTTACTTCTTCTCCGACCCCAACGAGATGCTGCAGGGCCTGGTGAGCCCGCCAGGTTGCTATCTCGACGCCGCCGCGATCCTCAAACGCCAGCTGCTGGCTTACACGATCGATCGCTGGGTTCAGAGCGGCATCGCCGCGGAAGCATTACCCCGCAAGCTCAAGCCCGTGCTCGATGCCGTGGAGCAGGCCGGCAAGGAGGCCGTCATCCCCGAAGCCTTCCCTTACACCTGGCTGCGCTGGTGCAGCACCGAACAGACCGCCTTGCTCGATCGCTTCCTGGGGCTTTTCGATGAGCAGCTGCAGGAACACAGCCGCCAGGAGTTGCGCGCCTACTTCCTCAGCTCCCCTGATGCCGGCCAGGCCGGTGCCTTCGCTGCGCCCTACGCCAGGGGCCTGATCGGGCGGCTCGAGGAGCTGATTGCCGAGCGCAAGCGCCTGCGGAGCGAGGCCACCAAACTGCGCGAGCGATTCAATAAGCTCGCCGCCATTCCGGAGCAATCCCTGCTGGACCAGCAGCGGGAAGACAAGGACTCGATCCGGCGAGAACAGATCGCCTACAACCAGCTGCGCAAGGACCTCGATGGCCGACCCCTGCTGGCCATGCTCACCGACGAGGGCTTCCTGCCCAATTACGCCTTCCCGGAAGCCGGCGTGACGCTCAAGTCAGTGCTCTGGCGCCGCTTGCCCGCTCGCGGCGGTGGCCCGAGGCGCACTGAGGAGCTGCCGACCCTCAGCTACGAGAGGCCGGCCAACGTGGCCATCCGTGAACTGGTGCCCGACGGCCAGTTCTATGCCCAGGGCCGGCGGGTGAAGGTGGATCAGATCGATCCCAACCTCAACAAAACGGAGCGCTGGCGGTTCTGCCCCTCCTGCTCCTTCGCCTGCCGCGAAACCGACGACGACTACAACCGCAAGGAATGCCCCCGCTGCGGCCATAGCGGCTACGCCGACCACGGCCAGATCAAGGAGATGGCCCGCCTGCGCCAGGTACAGGCCACCACAGAAGACGCCCGCAGTCGCTTCGGGGATGACACCGACGAGCGCAATCCGCTTTTCTTCCACCGCGAACTGTTGATCCTTCCCGATCTGGCCCGCCGCGAGATCTCCCTGGCGGTGGACGACGAGGAGTTTCCCTTCGGTGCCGAATACCTGGCCAGCACCACCTTCCGCGAGATCAACTTTGGCGAGCTCACCCCCATCGGTGCGACGCACAACATCGCCGGCAAGGGGCTACGGGTGAGGGGCTTCGAGCTCTGCCGCAGCTGCGGCAAGGTGCAGCGCGGCCCTGCCAGGGCCTCCAACCACACCTGGGCCTGTACCTACCGCGACAAGCCCGACAACGCCCAGCTCCGCAATCTCCTGTTCATGTATCGGGAGTTCAACTCCGAAGCGCTGCGCTTTCTTTTGCCAGGTGCCAGCTTCTGGGATGAAGAGGGCCAGCCCTCCTTCGTGGGTGCGTTGCATCTGGGCCTGCGCCATCGTTTCGGCGGCAAGGTGGACCACCTGCGTTCTGCCCTCGGAGAAGAACCCCAGCCCGGCAGCCAGCAGCGCAAAACCTTTCTCTATCTCTTTGATTCCGTGCCCGGCGGGACGGGCTATGTGCGCCAGTTGATGGAGCAGGGCGGCAAGGACCTGCGCGAGGTGTTCCAGGGCTCGCTCGCAGCCCTGCAGGCCTGCCCCTGCAGCAACGGCTGCTACCGCTGCATCTTCATGTACCGCCAGCGCTTCGATCGCGAGCGCACCAGCAAGCGCCGCGCCATCGAGCAGCTGCAGGCGATCCTGCGCCGTTGGGGCGACCTGCAGGCCACCGACCGCAGCCTCTCTGAGATCACGATCAACAGCCGGGCCGAAAGCGAACTGGAGCTGCGCTTCCTCGAGGCCCTCCGCACTGGCAAGGGTGCCCCTGATGGCCTGCCGGTGGTGCTCAAGCAGGACGTGATCCATGGCCGCATCGGCTATCTGCTCAAGATCGGCAGTGGTCAGGTGGCCAACACCTGGAAGGTGGAGCAGCAGGTGCCCCTGGGTGAGGGCGAGGGCGTAGCGGAGTTCTCCCGCGCCGACTTCCTGCTCACCCCAACCGCCGGCGGCAAGCCGATCGCCATCTACACCGACGGCTGGGAGTTCCACCGTGGCCGCCTCGCCGATGACGCCCGCCAGCGCATGGCCCTTCAGCGCAGCGGCCGTTATCTGGTGTGGTCGCTCAGCTGGACCGACGTGGTCGAGAAGCTGCCCAGCGCCCAGACCCCTCTCGAACCCAATGGCTTGGCGGTGGGTGTGGTGCCGGCCTTCGCCACCAGCCCGGAGAAGTTCACCGATCGCTGGTGGCCCGAGGCGCTGCTCCAGAGCCTTCCTCAGCCACCACTGCTGATGCCCCGTGAGGTGCAGGGAGCCAACAGTCTGCAGCTGCTGATGGCCTACCTGGCCAACCCATCGGAGAGCCTGTGGCAGGGGCTGGCGCAGCTGTTCTGCCTGGCCCAGGGCAGTGCCACCGCGCTCGATGGAACCGAGATCAAGGCGGCCATCGCCGATCAGGCGTTAGCCGATCACGTTGACGAGTGGCAAGGCACCGAGCCTGGTCGTCGGTTGGGCCAGTTCTTGGCCATCGCTCCTGGGCTGAGTGCACTGAACCTGCTGGATCAGGCGCGTCATGGCAGCCGGCACCCTGCTGCCAGCCTCCGCATCATCCACTTCGATCCCGAACCCGCAAGCTCGGACCAGCAGCAGCAGACCGCCTGGCAGGAGTGGCTACGTCAGGGCAACCTCTTCCAGTTCCTGCCCCATTTCCTCCTGTCCACACCTGGCTGGTCCGGAGCGGAACAAACCGCCGCTGTGGACCCCCCCACCGTGTGGGTGGCTGGACTGGCGGGAGCCAGCGGCGGGGGAGCAGCCACAGCCAGCAACCCCGAGCTGCAGCGCCAATGGGATCAGGCTCTCGATCTGGCGGAACCTGCATCAAGGTCCGTTCTCGAGAAACTGCGGGATCTGCTCCTGCAAGAGAAGATCCCCTTCCCGGATCTCGGCTACGAGCTGGAGGGAGCCAGAGGAGACGTTGCTGGGCCGATGGCCGATCTGGCCTGGCCTCAACAGCGCCTGGCCTTGGTGCTGGAGTCAGGCGACCAACCAGCTTTTGAGGCCGCTGGCTGGCAATGCTGGCTGGCTGAGGACCCACCCGATGAGACGGCCAGCGCCTTGATCGAACGCCTTCAGTCCTGCCCCGTCCCCCTCCCCCGATGAGCGAATCCCGCATCACCGTTGCCCTGTCCACTGGATTCCTCAAGGCCCTCAACCAGCTGCCGGAGAAGGCTCGCGGCAAGGTGGCGGCGTTCGTCTCCAAGTTCCGCGACAATCCGCGCAGCCCTGGCCTCAATTACGAGCGCATCGAAGGCGGTAAGGATCCGCTGATCCGCTCGATCCGGGTCGATCAGGACATCCGCTGCATCCTGCGGGCGCCCGAGCAGGGAGACACCTACGTGCTGCTCTGGATCGACAAGCACGACGAGGCCTATGCCTGGGCACGGCGCAAGACCTGCCATGTGAACCGCGTGTCTGGTGCTTTGCAGATCGTCGATGTCGAGGCGGCTGAGAGCGCCGTGGGGGATGCGAGCGCAACGGCCGGCACCGACGCGATTGCTGCAGCCGCCAGCGCCACCACGCTCCCGGAGAGTCAATCCGCCGCAGACCCGGCTTCCCTGTTCGCCCACTGCGACGATGACCAGCTCATGCTGCTCGGTGTTCCCGAGGCCCTTCTCCCCGCGGTGCGAGCAATCCAAACCGAGGAAGCCCTGGCGCGGCTGATCGAATGGGTTCCGCAGGATTGCGTCGATGGTCTGATCCTGCTCGCAGAGGGAAGGCCAATCGAGGCCGTGATCGAGGAGCTGGAGCGCCAGCGGCCCGCCCACATCGATCCCGAGGATGTGGCCACGGCGTTGGCCACACCCGAGAGCCAGGCGGAGTTTCTCGTCATCACCGACGATGACGAGCTGGAGGCGATGCTCTCGGCCCCGCTCGAGCAGTGGCGGGTGTTCCTGCATCCCAGCCAGCGACGACTGGTGAATCGCGACTGGAACGGCCCGGTGAGGGTTCTGGGCGGCGCCGGCACAGGCAAGACGGTGGTGGCCATGCATCGCGCCCGCTGGTTGGCCAATCGCTTACTCGCCTCTGGTGCCCCGGGCCAGGTGCTGTTCACCACGTTCACCCGCAACCTCGCCACCGACATCCGCAGCAACCTCGCCAAGATCTGCAGCCCGGATGAGCTCCGGCGCATCGAGGTCATCCACCTCGATGGCTGGGTGATGACCTTCCTCAAGAACCAGGGTCTTCAGGTGCGGGTCTTCAACGACGAAGCCCGTGATGCCTGCTGGAGCCTCGCCATGGATGTGGCGGACCCCGCCCTGGGCCTGGAGGAGCGCTTCTACCGGGAGGAGTGGAAAGACGTGGTGCTGGCCAATGGCTGCCGCACTCGTGACGAGTACCTGGCGGCCCGGAGAATCGGCCGCGGCACCCGGCTGAGCAAGCAGCAACGGGCTCAGATCTGGCCGGTGTTCGATGCCCTGCGCGCTGAGTTCCGCCAGCGCGGGCTCTGGGAACCAGAAGAGGCCAAAACCGCAGCGACCGATCTGCTGCGCAATGCCGACCAGGGTAGGCGCTACGTGGCGGTGGTGGTGGATGAGGCCCAGGACCTCGATGTCGCCTCGTTCTCGCTGATCCGGGTCCTGGCAGGCGAGCCCCATGCCAACGACCTCTTCATCGTGGGCGACCCGCACCAACGCATCTACGGCAAACCAATTGTCCTGAGCCGCTGCGGAATCGACGTGCGCGGTCGTTCCCGCAAGCTGCGGATCAACTACCGCACCACCGAGGAGACCCGCGCCTGGGCTACTGCTGTCTTGGAGGGGATCGACTTCGATGACCTTGATGGCGGCAACGACCCCAGCAGCGATTACCGCTCGCTGCTCCACGGCGAGAAGCCCGTGCTCCGGGGTTTCGAGGACCCGGCTGACGAACAGCGTTTCCTACAGGACTCCCTCACCCAGCTCCACCAGGTCGGAGGCAACCTTGCCTCCACCTGCGTCACCCTGCGCACCAAGAAGGCCCGCGACCGGGTCGCCCAGGCCCTGGAAAAGGCGGGGTTCTCCGTTCGGCTGATTGAGGCCAATGAAGCCGATGATCCCAGCGATCCTGCCCTGCGGGTGGCCACGATGCATCGCGTCAAAGGGCTGGAATTTGACCAGGTCTTCATCCCCGGGCTCACGGCCGACCAGATGCCCTACCGCGTGGAGCTGAACCGGCGGCCGGATCAGGTCTCGCGTGAGCTGTTCGAGCAGCAGGAGCGATCCCTGCTTCATGTGGCGGCCACCCGAGCGAAGAAAAGGGTGGTCGTGACCTACAGCGGCAAGCCATCGTCATTTCTGACGCCGGGAGGCTGAGCTACGGGGCAGAGCACGCAGCATTCAGGCGGGATGTGCCTCGCCTTCTGGCTCTAGCTGCCCAGGCACCTCCAGGCAGATCAGATCCGCCGCCTGCCGCGCCTCGCTGAGCACCTGGAACAGCACCCTGGGCGATTCCCTGAGCAGCTCGACCCAGTGGCCGAGATAGGCGGCATGGCTCTCGATCTCGCTGCCGATCTCCAGCCGATCCACCAGCAGCACCGCCCCCACCTCAGCGACCAGCTCCTGTCCCGTGTCAATCAGGTTGACGGGCGCTCAAACAGATTGTCGCCGGACAAGCTCCTCACGGGCATAGTGCGCCTTCCCGAAGACACCTCCAAGATCACGTTTCAGGCGGGACTCAAGGCCGGTGGAATGGATCTGCTCATGGGCCCAGGTGGCACAGAACGCGGCTGCTGAGTGGAAGCTGGCGCGATCGGGCATCTGGATCCGATCGATGCCGGGCAGATAGCAGGCGCGATCCCCTCCGAAGCTGACCGGCACCGGCCAGGCATCCAGCACGGCCTCTGCTGCTCCTAGGCGCTGTGGCTCCGGCTTGGGCTCAACTCCTTCCGCTGTTTTGCGGGCTTCCACCAGGCCAGGGAGCGCCGGGCCCTCCAGATCGGCGGCATTGCAGACGGCCACCGGGCGGTAGCTGGCCCAGCTGCGCAGGGTCACTTCACCGCCTTCGCCTGGCTCCTCGCTGTCCAGCGTCAATCAGGTTGATTGGCGCCTCATCACGTCGGCGGGGCACACGACAACATGCATCCCCGGGTACTGCTCGAACAGGGGACGGAGTACCTCATCGTCCTGGCCAACGAGCGCCACCGACTCCACCGACCGTGGCGCGAATCGTTGCATGAGCTGCGCTGAGAAGAACGCCTGTCCCATTACGTACATTCCCAATCGGCCCGCCTTGGTCTGGATGACGACGATGTCTTGGCCTTTGAGCTTCACCTCCGTCTGTCGGGCGATCCGAAGCTCGCCTCCCTTGATGAGAACGCCGTCGAGGAGACGGGTACCACAGGATGGTGAACCGGACACAGCGCAAAACTCCTCAATGAGCGTCCCCCCGACTTGCTGCCAGTACCAGCGGGTCATGGGCGTCTCCAACTTGCTCATCATCGATATCCTGTGCGGCCTAGGCTCAAGATCAGAAGCGGGCAAATCACCTGGACATGGAAGATAGCTTCGCTCCAACCTTCTGCATCTTGATGTTAGACGCCTTGTGGGGTAACGCTGACAGCCAGCCCAAGTGCCACGGGCGTCTTCAGGATTGTCAAAAAGCTAAGACGCCCCCTCGCTCAAAGATCCATGACATTCAAGCTCTCCTTGGCTCAAGCCGCCATCCTTCGCGTCCTGTGTAATTCCTTCATCACTAGAAACATACCCCTCGCGCGCGCAATCCCAGAATCATCTGCTTGTCCTACTCTCGTGTCTTTACGCTGCTTAAAGACTCCTGATACTTGGCTATCAACAAACCTCTTTGCTATTCGCATAGCGGGCTGCGGATCAAAAAGAATTCGTGCGGACCACCGCTCATGCCTCTGTAATGAAGTGCGTTCAAATATCGATACCGCTTCGATCCTTCTACCAGCAAAAGCCGAGTGCACGGAAAATCTCCTGTAGTGCATCGAAACCCGTTGCGTGTATCTAGGACGACTGGGGGGAAAGACCATGTTCCATTAACCCAGTCTTTAGCGGTCTGTAATGGCATGCCATCCCCGTTACTCACCCCGTGAAAGACCTTGTAATCCCATCCAGGCTCTGCAGGACCTCCAAAAAAGAAATGCACGTTTGCAAGAAAGTCCTCAGAAGAATACGTTCGGGTCTCCCATGTTAGGGTGTCAAGAGGGAGAAAGCCGAATGGGCTATTATCCCAGTGCCGGTAGATCCATTGCTCTGCAATGGGCATGCATATATTTGACAATGTACCTTGGTGCTGGGTCCACCAGCTCTCAAAAGACTCCTTTTCAGACGTGTCATGTCTATTGGGCCGAAGTGTCTGAGGCCAGATGCATCTTGACTCAACAGAGAGGGGAAGTTCAAGCATTTCTTTGATTGTGTGCCTAACGCCGGAGTTGACCGTCACGCGCCTGCAAAAGCGCCTCGGGACGCATGATAATTCACGCGGCTCGCGGCGCCTTGCGGGTGCGTGTCCGCATCGAACGAACTGTTAGGCGTCATGGCGCCACGCAACTCCTGGCGATACAGGAGAAGAAATCGTCTCCAACATTCCAGTCGAGGATGTTCTCGTGATGATTCGGACAGAACCGCATCCCAAGGTGCCTTCAGTTGCAAAGCAATACTCGAACAGCAGAATGTCTTCGAGACCGTCTCCGTTGAAGTCTGCACGCGCTACCTCTACAAGTTGCTGCCCCATGCCGCCAGGCCTAACGATCTGGAGTAGGTTATGCGAGACGCGCCTGATGACCAGCGAACCTTCGTCTACTTTGTCTTGGTAGGACCCACTGAGATCCTCGTCAGGGTCGAGTTCGCCTATCTGTGGGAAGAACGAATACGGGACGAGACTTAAATCGAGAATGCTTGCTCGAGGTTTGGATATGTAGCTCGCACTCGGCGTGGAGGCATGTTGCAACGCATTGAGCAAACCACACTGGTGCTCAAGCGAGCTCGACATCTTCATAGCGAAGGTGGTCAGCGCGTAGAACCCCGCAGCCACTGCTTCGTCGTATTCTCTGCAAGTCCGGACGAGGCGCTCTTCGTTCGCGTCGTTTGTGAGCGTGACCCCCTCGATCTTCGTGTTCTCACCAAACCGAATCGGCCGATCACGCAAGGACTCGAGGTCTGCGCGCGCCACCAAGCGTATTTCTTCAGCATCTGCAAAGCGCATTCCCTCGAGCAGCTCGAATATCGCCTCCGGTGCCTCTTCGTACTGCTGCAAGATATCGGAGACCTCGCCCGCCGATAGCTCTCCACGCTCTAAGCATTGCTGAAGAAGGAGAATCGCTCGCCCACGATTCCTCCTGCGTTCGATCAACTGTAGATTTGCGCCAACGTCCGGTTTCTTTGCTGCTGCTACACCCAAGAAATAGTGGATATGTGCAGGATCGAAAACGACTGCTGACTTCTGAAGATTGGCTCCCGGGCGGCAGGGGAGGAGGTTCTCCCAGCCACGAAGATCAAAGTCGTTCCCGAGCCCAAGCTTGCTCAGGGTGGCCTCCAACTCGGCCGGATCGTCGGCCAAGGATTCGGGCAAGACGTGGTCGATATGGAAGTTGCTCATGTCGAGAAGCTCCCGGGTGTATGCACACCGCCCCCTATGCGCTCGGGCTATCGCTTCTCTCTCGACAGCGGTGAATGACTGCTCAGCCATGGATTTTGACGTCTAACGCTGAATGGGCGGATCCAGTGAATACCGGCATCTTGCTTCTCTTGGCAGCATAAGAGCGGCTCGGCCTGAGTGCAGCAGCGCGAAAACCTTGTCCTCGCGCAAAAGCAGCCTAGAACCTTCACATGTCACGGCTTCATAGGCGGATCCGCATAAGGCCGTTCCTGCTGTTACAAAAGGTCGGCAGGGCTGCTCAGATCCAGTGGCCCTCGATTCAGCAAATACGTGTAGATCATCGTTGTCTTTACATCGCTGTGCCCCATCAATTCCTGGATCGTGTGGATGTCCTGCCCCCCGCTCCAGCAGGTGGGTGGCAAACGAATGGCGAAAGGTGTGAGGTGTCGCCGGCCATCGCGATCCGCAGCCCCAGGATCTACCGCTCCTGCGTGAGCGTTTCCGGGCGCTGATCCGTGAACTTCTTGAGGCATTGCCCCATACGCCGCTGTTGCTGATCAATGGTCTGGCAGCGGGAGTGGACAGCGAAGCTGCGGAGGTGTTTCTGAAGCTGATCACTTCTGAACGCGAGCAGCGACCCGAGGCTCCTCATCATCAGCTGGTAGGTGCCCTGCCCAAACCCCGCCAGATCTACCTAGAAGAAGACTTTCCGCTCAACGGCGATCCGCAGAACGTCCTTGATCGTGAGCGGTTGGAGCGCCTGCTCAGCGCCTCCGATGCCGTGCTCGATGGCGGCAACTGCACGGAACTCGCGCTGCCCCAGCCCCGCCGTGGTGAAACCCGAGACCCCTTCGATCCACGCTGCTACGGCCGCCAGGGGGTGTTCCTGGTGCGCCATTGCTATCTGCTGGTTGCCTTTTCCAACGGGCTTGATTCCGGCAAGATGGGCGGCACGAGCCAGACCGTGGCGATGCAGCGGGGCGAGATGTACCCGCTGTTCCAGCAGGTGGATGAGGTGATCGCCGCACGTGACCCCGGCGTGGTGGTGGAGATCACCACGCCGCGGCTGTCGGATCCCTTGCCGCCCTGCCCGGTGGGTCAGGTGCGCTACTGGAGCGAGAACAGCGATTGCGGCCGCATCGACTCCAACGCCGTGACGGAGTTCAAGGTGCACGATCTGGCCGCCCTGCTGGCCTGGCCCCGCATCCCGGCCCGGCCGGAGATGCCCACGAATCGCCCCAGACCCAGACCCTGGCGGCTGTCGTGCTGCGTGGCCGGCCGCACCGTGATGACCCCGCCGTCGCCAGGACGGCCGATCACCTCGTCAGTGCGAGCAGGCGACGCCTGCGCCATCAGCCCCAGTCCAAAGACCAGGGCGAGTGCACGGCGATCAGTCAGCACACCCACCTCCGCAATCGCTCCAATCTGTTCCAGATCAGGCGCAGACGGCCTTTTTGGTGTTGGCGAATCACCCAGCCAGCTCCGCCTGGTGATCCGTTCTGGCAAGAGGTGTGGAGAAGCAAGATGTTCGATGGCTGGAGTACGAGACGCGCTCGCAGCCGTACTGGGCGAAGCCCCGGCGGGGCCTGCTGAACCCGGCCCCTGGCGGGTCACCGCCTCCTTCACCGGTGGCCTGGTGCAGATCAGCAACAACCGCGAGTCCCTAGTGATCCGCAAGGCGGAACTGGAGGCCTACCTGCGCAAGGGCAAACCCTGGTGACAGGCGGGGCCTGAGGGGGCAGAGCCCCGAGAGGGCTGGCGGCTGCCAGCCCCTGAAGGCCTCAGGCTGCGGCGAGCGGCTCTGCGGCGAGTGCGCCATCACGAATGGCCTCCGCCTGGCACCTTTCCATGAGCTCCTGCTGCGCCAGGAGGATCTCATCGATCTCCTTAAGGCGGGCAAGGAACTGCTCCATGGCGGGCAGCAGCTCCTCCTCCAGCAGGGTGATTTCCTCCTCGCCATAGGGATGATCGATCCAGAAGCGGGGGATCGGCTTGCCCTGGTGCCTGCGGAGGATCCAGGTGAGAGCGCTGTGGCAGGACTCGACCAGGGCGACGGGATCTTCCCGGGTGATTGCAGCGAGGCTGGTTGACATGGGACCAGGCGCCAGGGGCGCGGTGACGGGACGCCCGCAACGCCGCCGGGAAGGCAAGGGCGGCGGAACGCAGTGGAGCCGCTTGCGCAGCCCTTGCCCCGGCGGAGACTGCGGCATCCCGGCACGGCTTGTCAGCGGACCTTGCGCTGGATCGCCTGCAAGGCCCGGACCTCCTGATCGGCCAGCCGTGAGGCCTGCTTGAGCCGCTGGGGTTGCTGACGGATTTCTTCGGCGCGGCGGAGGGTGCGCAGATCCTCTTCTGCCTGCCACCTGGCCTGCTCAGCCCGCAGCTTCCTTTCCATGGCGGCATTGCTGGGCACGGCCAGATCGGAGCTGCTGGCCTTTGCCTTGGTCTTGGCTTTGGCCGCTGATCTGGCCTTGCTTCTGGGCTTGCGGATCGCCATGGCGACTCCTGCTGCTGTCGCTTGCTCTTGCCACGGCGCTTTGCCTTCGCCATCGGCCGCGGTGATCAGCCGCCGCCCTGCTTCTGTGCGGCGAGCCAGTGCAGAGCGGAGCGAATCACCTCGGCGTGACAGGCCAGCGGGGCGCACCAGCAGAGCAGCTCCAAGCGGCCGATGACGGCGTGCTGCAGCAACGCCTCCAGCGCCCTGCGCTACGGGGAGCCTGGCTGCTGCAGGTTCTGCCACAACCAGGCGCGATAAAGCTGGATCACCTCTGCGCGGCTGCCATCGCGGCCGATGGCGAACGGATTACCGAGCGCCGTGGGCCGGCCCACATAGGCCTGACCGGGCAGAGGATCTGAGAGCCCGCGCTGTGCTTTGCCGATCGTGATTTCCATGGGTAAGCCCCGGTGAACGACCCCTCACCGCGAAGCGAAAATGGGGGGAGGCAACGGGGCAGCCATGGACGCTCGAAGCGCGGGCTATCTGCCCTGAGCTCCCCGAAAATCGGGGGAAAATCGGGGAGCTGCTGCCCGGTGGCCGAATTTGGCCTGGGCCGACTTGTTTAAGGCTGTGCTGTCCGTTGCTGTTTGCCTGACCTGTCGCTGCCTCGTGTAAGCAGGTGGGCCAAGGCTTTAACAGGTTCCGCCGTTGTTTAAGGCTTTCTGGGCCGCCGGGTGGCGGCCCTGCTGGCCTCGGCCCTCTGGGCCCTCAGGCCAGTTCCTGGCGGAGCCGCGCCAGGCCGGCTTTCTCCCGGCGCTGCACGCTCATGGTGCTCATCCCCAGCTCCTGGCCGATGGCCCGCAGGGACCGGCCTTCCAGCAGGTGGAGGCGAATGATGGCCGCTTCTGCGGCGGGCAGGCGATCGAGGAGGGCTTCCAGCGCTCTTTGATCCACAGCGGCATCTTCTGCCTCCGGAGCGGGGATGGAATCGAGCCAGGGAGTGCCGCAGGGGCTGAGCAGATCAAGGCTGCTGTGGGAGAAGGGGCAGGTGCCTTTCTCGTGCTCACGGCGAGGGACACGCACCAGGCGGCCGTGATCGCGGAGGTGATGACGGAGGGCACCTTCGATCCGCACCTTGAGGAAGGGAACGGGCGGAAGATCGGGCTTGAGACAACGGGCCGCGCGGACCAGCTCAAGGCGAGCCACCTGCTTGGCATCTTCCCGATCGATCAGATCAGGGAAGCGGCGCTGAAAGCGGCAGGCGAGGACATCAGCGAGGGAGAGGAACTGGTGGATGACGGCATCGCTGGGGGATGAGGTGCGGGCCATGGCCTGCTGGCGAAGGACGCGCGACCCCAGGCCCCGACGCAGGAGGAGGCCAAGCTGAGCAAGGACGAGACGAGGGACAGCCCGCCCCGACCCGCCGATGAGCGTTCCACTGGGTCCGACCCGCTGAGTGGCCTGCTGCGGCGCCGATCCCTGGCTGAGGGTTGATGCAGCTGTTGGTGGCTGGTGGCTATGGGCGCTGGTTGCCCTGTCTGTTGATCTCGACCGTCTGCCACTCGGCGCGGATCGTTGGCCCCCCAGCCTTTGGGCGCCGATCGTGGCAACAGGAGGTAGGCACTGCTGACGCCCCACTGATGGGTTCGACACCTTCCGGCACCACCGGCCCGATCCTTGCGCTGGTCGGCGCCGAAATCCTGGCGCTGATGACCTACGTGGGGGTGTGTGAGCTGCGAGCGGTGGATCAGACCTACTGCGAGAACCGCTGGGCACTGGCCCTGCCTGCCATTGCCCTGGTCGGCCAGTCGGCTGCGACGTACTTCATGGACAACGGCCGCAGCGGTAGTGCCAGTTCTTCTCTCCCTTCCGCTTCCATCTCGCCGCCACAGGCACCGCAGGCGAGGGTTCGCACGGCGAGGTCGCCCAGTCCTGCTTCTGATCCGCCGCCTACCCCAGGGCGGCGCACCCCAGCGAAGAAAGCCACAGGAACAACCCGTACGAGCAAGTGGGGTGAAGGCTGATGCGCTGGCTGCTTGATCTGGCGATCACCTTTCTGGTGCTGGGTCTGATCGAGGCCCTGCTGAAACCGATCGCCAAGCGGTTTGTGCAGCGCCGCATCCTGAAGGTGGCGCCGCTGGTGTTCGCGCAGCTCGATCCCTACCTGCCGGCGCTGCTGCAGGAGTGCAACGGCGCCCAGCTGGAGCAGATCGTGCGCACCAAGCTTGAGGTCGTCACAGGTGAAAGCTGGGCAGGGGAGGACCTGAGCCTGTTCTTTCGCCTGTTCGATCCGCGTGCTGCTGCTGATCGTGCGAACCCCCCTGCTGCGTCGATCAACGCTGCCGGCACGTCCCTGCTCTGAGCCGCCGCTGTCAGGGACGACTGCCACGCTCCAGGGCAGCACCACCGAGCAGAGCCACCAGCAGTTTCATGGTGGCGTCAAAGCTCGCTGTCACCTGATCGAGAACGCGAGGGCAGACATCGGCGACCTGCTGGCGCCGGCTGTAGGCCACATTTCCGCAGACTCCGGTCGCCACGGTGTAGAGCAAGAGCTGGGTGAGGATCACGACGGCCAGCAGCTTGAAGATGAAGCGCTCACGGTCAAACGGTGATCTCGAGCGGCGTTTCCCCGCAGAGGCTGAGCGCCGACCTCCGGCAGTCTTCCCTTGATCGCTCTTGGCTCGATCGCTTGCAACCGCTGCCGCATCGGAGCTGGGCTTCCGGCTCTGGGCTGCGCTCGGGTCGTTGCCTGCCATGGCTCATGAGACGTGCAAGGCCAAGCGCGGGGCGGGGTGTCCCTGGGGAACGCAAAGGGTGCCGTCCTCGATGAGCGCCCAGATGCGGGCGGCCTCGTCCTGACGGCGTTCGCTGTGGGGTCTGCCGGGGCGGAAATAGCCCTGGGCGGCCTCGGCGCTGCCGGTCCAGTAGACCGCCGCCTGCTCGGGCGTGAGCTCCACCGGACAGAGGGCGAACACATCGGTCCAGCCGATCAGCGAACCCTCAGGGGGATCGTGCAGGCCGGCGTACTCCTCAGCGAAGTAGCGCTGCTGCCAGGCGGGGGAGTTGGGATCGAGGCCGCGGGCGATGGCCTCGCTGCGGGCCTTGTCGTAGGGCCCACGGCGCACGCCGGTGTACTGCATGGCGCCGCGCCCGGCGCCGCAGCCTGCTTCCACTACATCGAGATCCGAGAGATCAGGGGAGCCGGTTTCGACGACCATGGCGCCGATGAAGCCGGCGGCCTGCTCGGGCGTGAGCGGTGCGATCACGCCGCAGCTGGCCTCGGTGACGGCAGGGGAGCAGAGAAAGCTGAGCCAGCTCTGGAGGTTGCGGGTGTCCATCAGGCCTCCTGGAAGACGCCGACATAGACGGTGCCCTTCCTGGTGAGGGGGAGCACCTTGTCGCGCAGATCGATGTTGTGGAGCCGCAGGCAGCCGAGGGTGGGCAGCAGGGTCTGGTTGGCGGCCCAGGCACCGGGCCAGCCGCAGCCGGAGCCGCCGCCGTGGAGCATGATCCCGGCCCGGCCGACTTTGATCTCCTGGTTCTCGAGTTCGATGAGATCGAAGCTGTACCAGCCGTAGCTCATGGCGGTATCGGAGCAGGGGGGATTGGGGTTCTGCTCGTAGTCGGGATAGATCTGGCCGAGCTTGTAGAGGCCGGGCGGGGTGTCGGTGCTGTTGGACGTCCAGTTGTTGTCGGCACCCTGCCCCCGCGCCAGACACGGCACCTTCCAGAGGAAGGCCCCGGTGTGGTCGTAGGCCTCCATGTCCTCGTCGCGGTCGTTGACGAGCAGGTATGAATCGCCCGGCTTGACCGGTGCGGCGATCTTGGGACCCACAAGCCCTGCTTCTTCTGAACCGCGGGGATCGAGGCCACCGCTGGGCGCTGGTGGCCCTGGGGGAGCGGGAGGTTTCTCGCTGAACTGCAGCGCCCATGGGGCGTCCTCGCGCAGGATCAGCCCCTTGCCATCCAGGGCCTTGATCGCGTCGTAGAGCTGCTCGACGCCAAAGACCTGCTGCTCCTGGCCTTTGAACGCCTCCCAGCGGTCCTGGAAGCGATCGGGGCTCATCAGCTTGGCCATGGCAGCAGGACGCAGGGCGCCGGCGGGGTGGATGCTTCCCTTTGCCAGGCCCGGCGGAGCCAGAAAAAAAGCGGGGCCAGTGCCCCGCAAGAAACGCCCGGTTCAGAAGGGCAGCTCCTCGGGCCGAACCCAGACCGGACAGCTTGCGGGAGTGGCCAATTGCCGCTCGAAGAGCAGATCAGCCACCAGCCCTGCGACACGGCGGCAGGGAGCTGATTCGCCTTCTGCGATCCAGAGCAGATCCTCCAGGGCCTCGGAGCTGCAAGCGGAGAAGCGGGCGCGTGTGGAGCGGTGCGTGGTGGCCATCGGAGGCGCAGCGCAGGACACGGAAGCAGGCGGGGGGTGGGTCAAGGGGACGGCACCACGCCTGAGCGGCGCGACAGCGGCGCCACACAGCCGCACAGCGGCGCAGAAAAGCCGGACTAGCGCAGCCCTTGAGGCGCCCCCCGACCATGCAGTGGCCTGTGCGTAGCCGTCAGTGCAGGTCGTTCTGCATGAAGCTGGGTGCTACGGCTGGGCCGTGGGGGGAGGTTGATTCAGGGGCCGTGAGATCTCTGGAAAGGCGTTCAGCACGGCGCGATCAGCGGTAATGAGCGGTGCTGTGGCCTCGAGTGCGGCCGCGACGAATTCGCAGTCGTAGGCACTGCAGGTGCTGCGCTGCACCAGTTCGAACACCCGCTCTGAGGTCACCGGGATCTCCATGGCGCCCAGCAGCTCCTCGGCCTGGTCCTGCAAGGCGATCACCTGCTCCAACGGCAGGGTGCCGCGGCGCAGGTAACCGGTGAGCACGTTGCGCAGCTCGCTGCGCCACAGCGGCGGTGCTGCCCAATCAGGATCCGCCTCGAACCAGGCTTCTGCGGCGCCTGTGAGCGGACCAGGCAGCAGTAGGTAGGCCACCACATTGGTGTCGACCACGATCATGGCCGGCCCTGAAGCTTGAACGTCTCGATGTCCTCCGGCGCGAATGTGGTCCCCATGGGCAAAGTGGAGCGCAGGGCGCGCAGCTGGGCCAACCGCTCGGCCGCTGGCGGGCGCCCAGGTGCCAATGCCGCTTCCAGGCAGACGATCGCCTCGTTGTTCAAGCTGCGGCGGTGCTGCTGCGCGGAGGCCTTGAGTCGCGCATAGAGAGCGTCTGGAATGTTCTTGAGGGTGAGGGAGGTGGGCATAGGGCCATACCAACCGAGTGCAACCATTTTGCAACCGAAATGGTTGCAGTGCTGGCGGAGCAGACAAATGGGGCCGCCCTGAGCGGCCCCGCTTGCCTCAGGCCGCCAGGCCCATGGCCACCCTCAATTCACGGCGCTCCCTGGCCACCTTGCGGCGAAACTCGAGCTTGCCGGCCTCATCCGCCGCTCGATAGACCTCCAGCTGGTGATGGCTGAGGGTGACCGTGAAGCTGTGATCGACGGGTGCATAGGACTGCGTGAGCCCTCCCATGAACCGCCAGAGCACCATCAGCGCCCGATCAGCCTCACCTTCTGTGAGAGCACGCCAGCCACCGGTGTGCTGATCAGGGATCACTCCGATGGCCTTGCCGTGGATGACGGTGCCGCCCAGATGAGGCCAGCGGAAGCTCTCCAGCTCCTGGCGCTCAGCCCACTCACCGCCATGGGCGAGCCAGATCGGGCCGACGCGCCAGGCGGTGATGGCATCGAGCGGGCAGTGGCAGAACCAGGCCAGCAGCGCCGCCGGCAGCGCCTCATCGTGAATGAGATGGGACTTGATCGAGCAATAGGCGTGATCACTGCAGGGCAGCGTGGTGCGCTGGATCATCAGGATGTGCGGTGCCATGGGGCGCCAGCGAAGGACGCCTGAGTGACCGCAGCGAGGGCAAGGGCCGGCCACCACCGCAGTGGCGCAGCCCAGCGCAACAGCAGGCCGGCATGTCTTGACCCTTGCCCCGCTGCGGACCATGAAGAAGGCCGAGCCATGCCTGAACAATTGATCAAAGCCGAACCGATGGCGCTTCAGGGGCCTTCTGAGACCCGCAGGAACAAGGTCACCAAGGCCGTGTTGATGTAATAGTTGCTCCGACCAGACTTGTGTTTCTCCAGGAAACCTTTCTCCACCAACTGCTCCAAGTAGTCGGCGGCTGTCTGCCGGGTCACGCTCAGGTCATCTCGGACGAATTGAATCCTGGTGTAGGGGTGGCGGAAGAGATTGTTCAGCAGATCCTGGGAGTAGAGCTTCGGGAGATGAGTGCGCATGCGCTGCTTCACATCTGCCATCTGCTCCCGGATCCCTTCCACCAGCGCAAGGGTCGTTCTGGAGGTCTTCTCGACGGCCTCAAGCATGTAGAGCACCCAGGCCTCCCAGCCGCCCTCTTCTCGCACAGATTGGAGCAGCCGGTAGTACTCAGCTTTGTGCTGGTTAATATGGCGGCTGAGATAGAGAATCGGGATGTCCAGCAACCCTGTTCTGGTCAGGTAGAGAACGTTCAGGATGCGCCCGATTCGGCCGTTTCCGTCGGCAAAGGGATGGATGCTCTCGAACTGATGATGGATGAGTGCCATCTTGATCAGCGGATCGAGCCGGCAGATCTCATCGTCGTTGATGAACGCCTCCAGTGCTGACATCGCGGCGATGATCTCGTTGCGGTCCTGTGGAGGGACGTAGATCACCTCCCCGGTCCTGTCGTTCATCAGGGCGGTGCCTGGCGTTGAGCGAAAACCATCGCTGCGTGCCTTCAGGAAGCGGTACATGTCGATGAGCGTGGCGTTGCGAATCAACCCGCCCGTGTCCTGCAGCTGCGTCAGCCCGAGCTTGAGGGCGTCCCGGTAGCGGGCGACCTCCTTGGCCGCACCCGATTCCAGACCGTCCGGGAACAGGCCCAACTGGAACAACTCATCCTGGGTGGTGACGATGTTCTCGATTTCGGAACTGGCCTTGGCCTCCTGCAGGGCGAGGGTGTCGATCAGGATGCCTTGGTTGGGGATCGTGGCCGCCCGTCCCTTGAGCTCCGCCAAGGCGCGGTTGGCGGCGGCCAGAGCCCGCAGGACCGCCACTGTTTCCAGCTCGACGGCAGGAGGCAGCGGTTGCAGGAAGCCGCGGGAAGCTGACACGTCGCTGGGCACCAGTTAAGAAAACGCCATTTTGCTGACGTGTTTTGACGATAGGTGGCCCCAGAGCCCTCCCTGCTGACAAGACGGCCGCCACAGGCCGCTTCCCGGCACGCCGGAATCATCAGTGGCAATAGGTGGTGACGTTGCTGGGGTTCGGCCCCGGGAGTGACCATGGGCCTCACCCTTATCGAGGCGGCCAAGTACGAGAAGCGAGTCGAGCGGCTTGCGGTGATCAAGACCTTCTCAGAAGGTCAACTGCTCTCCCGCCTGCCCTTCCGTGATCTCGTCGGCGGTTCGCTCGCCTTCCCTGTGGAAGTGAAGCTTCCCCGTGTGGGCTTCCGTGCTGTGAACGAGGGCTACAAGCGGGACTTCGGGGTGGTGGAGAACGCCAACGAGTACGTGCACCTCTTCGGTGGCGACCTCGATGTGGACCGCTCGATCGTGGACCTGCAGGGCCCGGCGGCACGCGCCAGCCAGACCGAGCAGAAAGTGCGCTCCATGCGCCTCACCCTGGAAGCAGCGATCGTCAACGGTGACGCCACCTTTGACCCGCGGGCCTTCAACGGCCTCAGCAAGCGCCGCAGCCCCGGCAGCGCGGGCACGATCGACAACGGCGGCACCTCCCTGGTGCTCACCAGGCTGGAAGCACTGCTGGATTCGATCAACTCCTATGGCGGCGACAAGGTGCTGATCACCAGCAAGGCCGGCCGCAGGCAGATCAGCACCCTCAGCCGTGAGGCCGGTGGTGATCTCTATCAGGTGATCGACGGCCGCCATTACTTCCAGGAGGCCGAGATCCTGATCGTGGACAAGGACGCGGCCGGCCAGGAGGTGCTGGGCTTTGGCGAGGCCGGCGGCACCACCTCGATCTATGCGGCCGTCCTCGGGGACCAGGCTGTGACGGGTCTGCAGGGACCGTTCGAGGGTCGCTACGGCATCAACGTGCGGGACTTCGGCGAGGTGCCGGATGCACCCGTGTTCCGCACCCGGGTCGATTGGTACGTGGGTTTTGCCGTGGTGGATCAGAGCGCCCTCGGGCGGCTCTACAACGTCGCCCCCATGGCCGCCTGACGGCAACCGGCCACCGTCAGTTCCCTTGCTGCTGTTCACCTTTCCACTGAGGACACGACCATGGCCCACTCGGGCACTCGATTGATCGATGCAGCCACCACCCTGGTGGGCTGGATCAACTACAACGCCACCGACCCGTTCGAGCGCACCCGCGTCAGCGGCGAAACGGTGCGGCTCACCACCCTGCTCGATGCCGCCAACAGCTTTGTGCTGGTGGCCAGCCACCCTGGCGCCGCTGCTGCGGTGACGGTGCAGCTGGAGGTGGCGCCGCTGCTCAAGGACGGCACGGTAGGCACCTTCGTGAATGCGGGCAGCGTGGCGATTCCCGCCGCTGGCGGGCGGGTGGAGACGCTGATCTCAGGCGCGGGCCTGGCGGTGGCACCTGCTGATGCGGCCAACGTGACGCCTCCTGCCTTTGCTTTCGCCAGGGCCACGCTGACGCCCTCCACGCCTGATGGGGCCTATGTGGGCCTCACCTCCACCGAGCAGCTGTGAGGTGAGAGATGCCCAAGCCTGAATCCGGCCTGCCGGTGCTCAATCCGACCAAACCTGGTAGGCCATGGGCACCGCCTCAACCCGATGGCGGCGGCACTGATCCGACGGTGCCGACGGCACCCGCGCCGGAGACGCCACCTGAGCTGCCCACCGATCCAACCAGCCCCACTGATCCGACGATTCCCGTGGAACTGACGACTGACCAGCCCGTGCTCGAACTGCCGCCCGAGGGGATGCTGCGCATCTCCAAGAGCGGCGAGAGCGACCGCTTTGTGTGGCCCGTCCACGCCGCGGGCTGGGCTGGTGATGGCTGGGAGGTGCATGCGCCGGTGTCGATCGACGATGGCAGTGGCGGTGACCCTGGGCCTGACGATGACTCGGCCCCTTCTGAGGGCGCGGATGAAACCGGACGCATGCTCGAGGACGCTCTGGAGCCCGCAGCGGTGCTTCCGTCTGATCCGGTCGCGCTGGTAGAGCCGGTAGTGCCGGTTGCGCCGCTTCGGCCTGATGCGACCGCCACCGACTTCTCCGCGATGACCAAGGCGGAGATCAGGGAGATCTGCGTGGTGGAGTTCGGCGTCACGCTGGACGCCTCCATGACCAAGGCTGAGATGGTGGCTGAGGCCACCCGCCTTGAGGCCGAGGCTGTCGCTGCTGCTGCGGCCCCTGCGGGTGATGAGGCCCTGCCCACCGTTCCGATGGATCTGATCTGAGCGGAGGGCCTCGCCTTGCCCTACCCCCTGCCGAACGCTCCCGATGGTGTGGAAGCCCGTGTGCGGATTCTTCCGCCCATCGGCTGCCCTGGCGGTGAGGAGTGGTCGTTGCATCACGAGGTGCCGCGCTGGCTGGAGCTGGGCTACCGGCTCGGACCGGTGCCCGCTGGTGTGCTGGAGCTGTTCTGGATGCCGGCGCCGACGCGCTGGAACGATCCGCTCGGCAGCACAGCGATCGAGCTGCTCGTGAACCCCTCAGGGGTGCCGCCGCAATCGTTTGATGTGAGCTGGGGGGACGGGAGCACTGAAACCGTGCCCTGGACTCCGTACCGGCCTGATGTGCCCGCTGTTCGCCACATCTACCTGCAGCGTCAGGACCTGACCGTGACGGTGACGATGGGCTTAACCGTCACGGCCTTGAGCGTGGCGCTGATCGGCTGCCCGCTGCTGCCGGGTGTGGTGCAGGCCGGCCTGTCTGGATCAAGCAGCCCCGTTGGCGGTGGCCTTGCTGGCATCGAGCCCCTGGTGCCGGGTGATGGCATCGACGGCCTGGCCTACAACGGCAGCCGCACGGAAGTGTGGCGGCTGCGGTTGCATCCGGAGGGCGGGCTGGCTTTGTTGCCGAGCCCGGTGGACGGCAAGCCTGCGCTGGTGGCGATGTACGGCTCGGGCGCGGCCAGCCGCGGCACCCGCTGGTACTCGGGCGATGGGCCGCCGCCGAGCATCGGTCTGATGCCGCCTCCGGCTCCAGGCGACCTGTATCTCGATCGGGTGGCCGGCAGGGTCTACGAGCTGATGACTTGAGCGCAGGGGCTGGTCAATGGCAATAGCTGGCGTAACCCCAGGTGGGCATGGGCTGGGACGCCACCGGTAACTCGATCCAGGGACCACCTGGCCCTGCTGCTGCGTGGGGTGCGATCACAGGCGCCATCGGCGATCAGAGCGACCTGCAGCAGGCCCTGGCGCAGAAGCTCGATGTCGCTCGGTTGACGGTGGGGCCGACCCCACCGCCTAATCCCTCCAGCGGTGACCTCTGGATCGACACGAACTGACCATGGCAATCACCTCCCGCGATCAGCTGATCGCCGCGCTGGCGAACTCCCGCCACGCGCTGTTCGACAAGGCTTCTCTGGCGAACGCCGTTGCAGGGCGCTTCTACTCGCTCTGGCGGGCCACCGGCCAGCCCGGGCAGGGTGCGATCCCTACGGCGGCGGCGGTCTGCACCAAGGCCTTGCTGGGCGCTCTCCCCTTCGAGAACCAGGTGTTGCCGCTGGCGAACTACATGGCCTGGGTGGATGTGGCCACCAGCCTGGCGACGGCCACGCTGGAGATCCACGATCGCCTCTGCCATCAGGGTGGCCTGGTGGGCAATGTGGCGACCCTGCAGACCACCAACCTGCCGCTGACTCTTGCCGGGGTTCCTGCAGAGCGAATCGGCCCGGCGGATCACAGCCAGATGCAGTGGTGGCTTGAGTGGTACTCAGACACGGGCACAACGGCGGTGAACGCGACGGTGGCCGTGACCTACAGCGATGAGTCCAGCGGCAACGTGGTGGTGCCGATGGTGGCCACCAGCCGCGCCAGCGGCCTTTATCAGATCCTCCCCGAGGCCGGGAAATCTGGCATCAAGGCGGTGAACAGCGTGCAGTTGAGCGCCACGAGCGGCACCGCCGGGAACTTCGGCGTGACCTGCAGCCGCTACCGCGCCGGGTTCTTCACGGTGGTGGCGAGCAAGGCGGAGGTCTTCGACTGGGCGAGCCTCGGGCTGCCGCAGATTGCCAATGACGCCTGCCTGGCCTTGATCCAGCTCTGCACGACCACGACCACCGGAGTGGCCAAGGGTGTCGTGCGCTTCGCGGCTGGCTGAGCTGTGACCCGTGACGTCCGCGATCCTCGCCTGCCCTTCACGGGTGGTTCCGATCGCTGGGACCGGGGGCCGGCCGGGGAGATCGTCACTGATGAGTTCTTCGGGATCGAGGCTGAGCCACCGGGGGGTGGCGGCCTGCTTTCCGTGTGGATCGCCGGTGCCTGGGCGCTCAAGCCGGTACGCGTTCGCATCGGTGGCGCCTGGATCGTGAAACCCGCCCGGCGCTGGAGCGGCAGCGCCTGGGTGCTGACCTGAGCCTCAATAGCCCCCAGCAGCCCATCACCCCGTGGCCCGGCCTCCCGTCAGCGCAAACGCGCCTGCAACAAGTGGCGGCCGCCACTTGTTGCAGGAAATGCATTTGGCCTCCCGCGATGCCGTCTCGGCTGACTTGCAGCCCTGGTCGACCCGCATGATCGCCTCCAGCACGCCACCCTCGCCCTGATCAAGGCCGGCCCCGTCGATTCCGCCCAGACATTGGCTCCAGCCTTCGTGACTATGCGCTCCTACGCCAATGGGGAGATCAGCCACTTCCTGAGGGACCACGGCTTCCTGCTCAAGCTGCCGCCGTCTTGGCGGGAGCTTCATGCGCGGGGCCAGAAACTGCTGCTGCATGGAATCTCAGCTCATGAGGTGCCGGCTCGGCTGGGGATCACCACGCATCACTGGGAGCAGATCGTTCAGGCTTGCACTGTGCGGGTTGTGGCGTTCACTTCTGATGATGTTTACTGATGCTGGAACGTTCCGGTTGCAGCGGACGGCATTCCGCCGCCGCTGCAACCGGTTGCTGGGCGAATGTTGAGTTACGTCTGGACTTGACCATTGGCGATACGCACGATGTGCCCATCGAACGCACGGAAGGTGAATGAGACAGGACGCTCTGCATATTCGAGTGTGCGCTTACGCAGGATTTCGATAGCAATCGCCTCCCCCAACCGCAGGCTGCGCGTGTTGTCAGAGCGCCAGTGCACACCGCCCATCGAACGACCCATCGCCACGTTGCTGGCGATCTTGTTGAGCTCGCCTCCGATAGTCATTCGGCTGGCATCGCCACCTGAGTACTCCATGGGTTCGCAGAAGGCATCGAGATCTGAACCGACTCTGCGATAGCCAGGCTGGAGCAGTTTCAGTTCGCCACCAGGAGGATCCTTGGGCGCGGTCATGCTAACGGAGGCGGCTGCATTCGCAGCGGCAAAAACATCGGCAAGTTTCGCATCCTCATCGAACCAGGCCTTCAGCGTGGTAACGCACGCACCCGCGACTGTGGCATGCCCAGCGCCATAGGCGGGGTGAGCTGGAGAGCCTGCGGAGAACGCCATCGGCAGGAAGAAGGTCTCCGTACCTCCGTTCATCGCTTGGTTGTGCATGCCGACAGCGGCAAGCGTTGCGTCGATGGCGTCGTCGAAATTCGGGCAAGCTGCAGCTGTCGTCGGCAGCCCATAATGGCGTGGGACGCCGTTGTAACCCTTGCGCTGCATTTGCACAAGACCGCCGTAGACCTCGGGCCGCGCACGCCTGTGTACCAGCCATTTTTGCCTCCAGACGACCTTGAGCGAACGGCTGGCGACCTCAGACACCAGCGTGAGCAAATCCGGGCCGCCGAGCGAGGCGAAAGGATCTTCGCGGCTGAAACGGTTTCCACGGTATGGGTTGCCCGCGTCAAGCGGCGCGCGGATTCCGTCGAGAAAGAGCGCGGCGTTGAAGTAGGCCTGATGCAACGCATCGCGGTTCACGAAGCGAGCGAGATCGCGCATGGTCGAGATGTAGCGCTTGACCGGCTGACCACTCCCATCAACCGGGTAATAAGAAGCGCCACGATTTAACTGATCAGAATAGTTATTGCAATTTGCGTAGTCGCGACCGTAGACATCTTTGCCGGTATTCTGAGCCAGAAGCCAGTCACCATGCGTGATGAGAAAATCGCGCTTTGCGATATAGGGGAACTGCTTTTGATCGATCGTCTGCGTGCCGTAGCCAATCGGGCGAATGAAGAACTGGCTCACCAAAGGACCGAATTCTTCATCCACCAATCCGCTGCGGAACAGCGTCTGAAGCCGAATGTCAGCACCGCCTGAGCCAGCGTCAACATCTAGCGGTGCGCGCAGCTTGCCGGGGTCGGTGTCGCGCCTTACAGCGCAATCGAACAGAATGTTGACCCACTTGCGCGCATCCTCGACTCGATTGGTGACATTGAAACCTAGTTCAACGTCGTGCGCGGAAATGTCTGCACAGCCCGCAGCTGGCGGCGTTCGGTTGACCTGGAAAGCGAGCAGTGGGGCATCGCGCAGGAGTGCCATCCAATAAACCTCCGACATTTCGGCGGCCGTGCTGATGGAAAGGCAGCCCGGTGCGGGCAGCATCTCCATCGCCTTTGGATCAGGGCCGTGTGCCTCCGTCGCGGCGCCGGCCAGCGGGCTGGTGAAGCGTGCCACGGTGCCGGTGAGTGCCGCTGCCGCCTGCGAATTAAATGATGATTGCGCCGTGAGTACCAACTGTCCCTCGGGAACCTCCTCAAAGTTGATCGGCATTCCCGCCTCGATCGCGAGGCAGGTACGTTCGAACTTGCGATACGCCTCGGGAATGACTTCGCCATAATCGTCATGCGGCAGCGTCTTGTGGAAATTGCCGATGAAGGGATGAGCAGTGGTGACGAGATTCTCGTCAGAGTTTGGGAAGGGTTGTGGCATCTCGAATCTCCTTGGGTTGTTAGTGTTTGATCAATCTTCATCTATCTGACATCAAGCGGATGCCCACATGCAATAGGATGGTTGTGAGAGTTGCTCGCCACTAACCTATCCACTCCATGAACTATCTGGTGATAAGAGGCAGCCATGATCTGAAACCCTCATGCCACATAGGCGCTGGGCAGACGCTTTAGTAATCTTGCTGTTATTGGCGCGCTCGATATGCATAGATTCATAAATCATTACAGCGCTCCCACTCAGCCGCGGGAGGGAGTAATGGGCTGATCTTCTTTCTTGAATACAGGAGTAATGATATCCCGCCGGCTGGAGTGGGTTGTTGGGCTGTCGTTCAGCACAGGAAGGCTGCATGAAGCTATTCAAAGACTAGATCAGCCCCCATTTTCTTTCCAAAGTCACAAGATCTCTCAGTATCGCATCAGCGTATGGATTCGCAACCGCACTGCTGCCGCATAGCACAATTTCAATAGCCTCCGTGCCGTCGGGCAATAGAGTGTTGGTCATCTTTGCTCTTGTTGTAGCAAGAAGATGAGGCGAAAGTTGAAAATATAGTGACGTCTCCCTGAAGTCTTTCTTAGGGGGTGGTTCAGCCAAAACACTTCTCGCTTGTTCTATGAGTCTCCTCCTGGCTTCTCGGCGATCTCGGCGGCTTTCAAAGCCCCACTTCGACCAGTCTGCAACAAAAGCACCGAGAATCCCTGACAAGAGTCCAGTAACTGCTGGCGGTGAATGTTGCAACGCCGAGAAGGCCTGAGTTACTAAATCCTGCATTTCTTAGATGGGCAGTTATTGTTAGCTTAGCTTGGCAAGTCTTCTATGGACGCTGCCGGGCATAATCTTTCTTTCTGGTCTGCCCAACTTGTTATTGGATGGTTTCCGTGAACCACCGCTGAATGTCCACCTCTTTCCTCGAACCACGGCTCAAGGGCATTGGGCGCATGGCAAGAGCCTAGTCGCATCAAAAGCTTTCAGATTTACCTCTACAAGCTTGGCCGTGGTTCTCGGACCCGAGAACCACTTGATCATGGAGCTACACAATGTCTGCTGGGCCGCTGACCCCAAGCGGTCCACGATCGAGAACAGGTATTGATCTTGGTCGTTTCTACGCCTTGATTGCACATCAGATGCTGGATGGTGTGGATGTCCTGCTCGATCTACGCAGGTGCTTGGCAAGTTTTCATGTGTTCCCTCAGTGGCCCAGACCCTATGAGTGATCGTGCCTTCCGGTTGATGGAAAGAACGAGCTATCAACTCTTCTGATCAGCAGAGAGAGATTCGGGTAGCTGGATGTGATGGCAATAGATGGTGAAGTGACGCGGGACCTCGCCCTCGATGCCCTGGAATAACACCGGCTCTCTGCTTGGCCCTCAGGGCAGCCCTGGACCAATCGGACCAGTCGGACCCTCTGGACCTGGTGGCGCTCAAGGACCCGCCGGCCCCCAGGGAAATGCTGGACCGGCTGGTGATCCCGGGGGGACCGGCCCAGCCGGTCCAGCCGGAAGTGCTGGCCCTGTCGGTCCCGCCGGTCCGACCGGCCCGCAGGGTGCAGCGGGCACCGGCATCAACCTCAAGGGCAATGTGGCGCTGCAGGCGAACCTGCCGAGCAGTGGCCAGCTCGATGGTGATGCCTACGTCGTCGCGACGGTGCCGCCTGATCGCACCAATGTGCTGTTCGTCTGGGACACCGAGACAACCACCTGGGTGGATGCGGGCTCGATCAGCGGCCCTGCTGGCCCAACTGGCCCAGCTGGAGCTGCCGGAGTCACGGGCCCCGCCGGGGCCATCGGACCCGCTGGTGCCACTGGGCCAGCCGGGGCCCAGGGAATTCAGGGCCCGGTCGGTGCGGCCGGCCCTGCTGGCGCGGCGGGAAGCCGCGGCACGGGCTGGTTCGTGGGCACTGGTGCCCCGCCGCCGGACATCCCCGGCCAGATCGATGGGGATATGTACCTCGATACGGCGACGGGGAACGTCTACAAACTGACGGTGCTAAGCGGATACCCGATCGGCAGCCTGCCGTCGATCGGTGCTGCCTTTGAGGGCGGCATCTATGGCGGCTTGATTTCCCAGAGCGCGAATGGTGTGGCCACCCACGCGCTGATCATTGCTCCGAAGTCCACGGGCATGAGCTCGAAAGCAACCAAGACCTCGAACACCGCATCGAGCGGCAGCGCGAGCATGTTCGACGGTTACGCCAACAGCGAGGCGAGCAAGGATGCAACCCATCCGGCGAATCAATGGGCGCGGGCGCTCACGATCGGTGGCTACACCGATTGGTATGTGCCAGCGCTGTATGAGCTGGAGATTCTCTATCGCAGCTTCAAGCCGAATTCCGATGAGGGGAACAATGATGCCTATGGCACCAATCCTCACGCGGTTCCTCCGACCACCAACTACACGCTGTCAGTACCTGGCCTGACGGCGTTTACTCCGTTTGTGCTGGGTGGTGCCGAGGCGTTCTTTGACGGCCAGATGAATACCTCGACGCAGAACTCAGCGACACAGGTGATCCTGCAGGACTGGTTCTACGGGAACTGGGAAGGCAACAGCAAGACGTTTGCGCAGCAGACCCGGGCGATCCGCAAGGTGGCGGTGATCCCCTGATGCCGAGCTGGGTCGCGCGAATCGATCGACCGCGGCGCGAGCTGCAGGAGATCGTCTCTGGCCAGACGGTGGGACCGGCGGTGGTGATGCTGGCGTTCGATGAGCTGGGCTCCGATGCACTGGTGCAGGCGATCACGACGAATGTGGCTAGCTGGATCACGCTCTACAACTCCGAGGCGGCCTATCAGGCCGACAACCTGCGGCCTGTGAATCAAGACCCGGAGCCGGGCAGTGGGGTGGTCGCTGACGTGCGCTTCCCCACGCTGGGTGGTGGAGTGCTCCGGCTGGCGCCTGGCACGAGCTATTCCAATGCGGAGGTGCCAGCGCAGAACCGAATGCTGGCGCGGCTGCGTGTGGAGCAGACGGGCCTCGTGACGCCGGTGCTGGCGATTGATGCCGTCGTGTTGGTGGATTGATGGTGGCGACCCTCTACAACCTGCCGCCGGCCGGGCCGACCCTGGACTGGCCGGATCTGGCCCGCCGCGCTGCGCCGCAGCTGCAGGCGTGGCTCGATCTGGTGAACCCGCGCTACCCGCTGCAGCCAATCACAGTGCTCAAGGAACCAGCGCAAGACTCAGCCTGGTGCGGCTGGACGCTGCGGCTCGAGAACAAGTACAGCCCGATGGTGGCCCAGATGTTGGCCGGCGGGCCGCTGTGCCCGGTGGTGGACCGCCAGAACCGCTTTGATGTGTGGTTCGGACGCGCAGCGGATTACGACCCGCTGGACACCTCGCGGGGCGTGCATGGGGTGGTTTATACGACCGTCACGACTGATAGCGGTGGCTCAATTGCATCAATCACGAGCAACACCACTGGGCTGAACAATAAGCTCAGCCCAACCGCAGGGCCAAACCCGCCGCACCTGGAGGATTACTTCATCTTCTCAGGTGAGATCGCTGGCCAGGAGTATTTCGGAATGTCGATGGTCAGCTCTGGCGGCTTTCAGAATAACCTGCTGTTTCTGATCACTCGCGAGATCACAGAAGGCCAGTGGCTGGTGATGAGCTATCTGCAGAATGGCTGCACGATGATGACGGGTCGAGCGATCGCACCGGGCTTCCGTCAACTGATCCGCCTCACAACGCAGTGGTTGTGGCAGCCGGTGCTCACCAATCACTTTGGTTGGCCTGTGCTGGTGAACTCCACGACCTACGCGCACCAGAGCGGGCCGGTGAGCCTGGAAGCGCCGCTGATCTTGCCGTCTGAGTTTCTGGCGCGCGCCCGTTCGGCGCCGCTGTGGACGGCCCAGGTCGAGGGGCTGCCGGTGGGACAGTTCTGCGTGACGGTCGGCGGCAATCTGGCTGTGCTGATCCCGCCGCCATGACGGTGATGCTGGCGGGAGTGCGGACCTCGTCTGCGCTGGACTGGCAGAGCAGCGGCGGCTCCGCCGCGTACTCCCAGTTCTTCTCTCGCCTCCTGGCGTTCATCGCCACGGTGAATGCCACACCAGGGAACGAATCGTGCCAACTGGCGGTGCTCAAGCGGAACACCGACGCCACTGATGTGAGGCGGGGGATGGTGCTGCGGCTATCAACGCCGCTGGAGGACTGGGTGCTCCATTGGGTCCATCCGGTGGAGCTGTGGCAAACCCCGACGCTGCTGGTGGGTCGTGCCAAGAACTGGCTCGATGACGGCAGCAACGGTGGCTACGGCAGCTTGCTGAACGTGAGCGCGACGGACCCGGCGGTTGATTGCCGCAACGGGGGCGGCAGCGTGATGATTCCCAGCTCCTGCTCGCCTGGGGTGCTGCTCTGGGCGCAGGACACGACGCCTGGGGCGGAGTGGTGGCTGTTCCATGCGGATTCGACGGTGATGCCGTTCGATCCGAACGGTGAGGCCAATGGCCGCCCGTGGACCTTCCTGCTGTTCCGCCAGCCCGGCACCGATGGCTGGTGCGTGCTTTTCCCGGGCACAACCCCGGTCGGCTGCCTGCTGAACACTCAGCTGCACTACGAGGCACTGAGCTCGAGCACGCTGTCGCTGTCTGGTTCGTTTGGCTTGGCGCGTTACGCGGCCCGCGGCGCGGTGGTGAGCAGCAACATCCGCACGGCGGCCGGTGTGGTGAGTGTGAGTGAGCGGCTGTGGCCGCTGCCGCCTGATTTCTGGATGGGCAGGACCACCACCGGCAGTGATTGGGCCTATCCAGAGAGGTTGCTGCAGCAGTTCCGCACGATCGATCTGGATGGCTCCAGGTTGTTCCTGATCGGCCGGCCCTGGTTCCAGATGACCTGGTTGCAGGTCCAGCTGGCTGATCTGCCGCTTGTGCCCACGGCTTCGGGCTGGACGACGTTCTCGGCCTACAGCGGCTGGACAGCTGGCATGACCGATCTGGTGCTGGTGGATGGCTTGCCGGTGTTCGAGTACGACACGATCCAGCCGTTGAACGGCACGGATCAGGCGGCCTACGTACCGGCGGCGCAGGCGATGCTGCATCCGCTGCAGCGAGCGGCGTTCATCGAGCTGCTCGAGCAGCAGGGCGGCCCTGGTGATGGTGGCCCTGGTGGAGAAGGTGGTGGCAGGCCTGCCGCTGGGGTGCTGTGGCCCAGGGGGGCAGGCACATGAGCACCAGCGCCGGAGTGAAGCTGCTGCCGTCGCTCAACTGGCGCGGCATGGAAGCTACTGATCCATTCCCGCTGCTGATCGAGCGGCTCTCTGCGTTCATCGCCACGGTGAATGCGGCGCCGATCAATGCGGACCAGCCGTTGACGCTCTTGCGGCAGCCGAGCAGTTCCACAGCCGGTGTGAGGCGGGGCCTGGTGCTGCGTTTCGGCGGGCCGATCGAGAGCTGGATCTGGTACTGGACGCAATCGACCACCGCTGAGGACTCGTCGTCCGTCACCTGCCATGGCGGCCACAGCTCGCTCTACGACAACGGCACGGGGAACGATGGCTACGGGGCGATGAGCACCACCTTCGGTGGCTCGTCTGAGTGGCAGCGCTGGGACCTGCGCGGCTCAGAGGTGACGGCCTCGGTGGTGTGCGACTCGATGCAGGCCCAGGCCGGCGCATCGGCGCTGGTGTTCGCGCAGGACACAACGCCGGGGGCGGAGTGGTTCCTGTTCTGCGGTGATGCTGCTGCCGCCCCGATGGTCACGCATCAGAACCCGAACCCCTGGACCTTCCTGCTGGCCCGTGATGGGGCCAGCGGGCTGTGGACGGTGTGCCTGCGGCAGCTGCAGGGAATGGCGCCCAATCGCCTTGGGCGGCTGGGCCGGATTACCTCGGTGAGGCCTTCGTTTCAGTTCGCCACGGTGAGTGCGCTGCACCAGCGTCTGCTGAGCCGGGTGGCGCTGCTGCCTGAATCGAGGGTGCTCACGCCCACCTCGGGCGCACCGAGCTACAGCGACACGGTGGACCCGAACCCCCTCTGCCTGCCAGCGCCGTTCTGGATCGGCCCGGTGGACACCAATAACACGACCTACCCGGGACGCAACATGCACGTCCATGGCCGCATCGACCTGGTGGATGGCAGGAGCCTGTTCCAGCTGGGCCGTGGCGTCAGCCCTGACTGGTGGGTGAGCTTCCCCACGGCGGCGCTGCCTGCAGCGGTGGCTGGCTGGACCTCGTTCACGGACTTTGCCTGGCGTGCTCGCACGACGGCGCTTGCGCTGTTCGAGATGCCGGTGGTCAGTGGCGGCTTTGCCGACCTGAGCGATGCCCGCAGCCAGCCCTACGCGGCGATGGCGGCCCTTTACCAGCACCGGGTGATGCGGAAGGCTGCGGTCGATCTGCTGGAGAGCCAGGGCGAGGTGATCGAGCCAGGCCCCGTTGAGGGTGGCCCGGTGCGGCCTGGCGCGGGTGTCCTGTGGCCCCGTCGCCAGGGCTGATTTGGGGCAATGAGGCGGACAAATTAGGCACGATTAGTCCGCTGCTAGGCACCGGCTAGGCACATAGCCCCTCAGAAGTGCTGTGCTGCAATGGGTCAGGGCGGACTCATAATCCGCCTTAGGCGAGTTCGATCCTCGCGACCCCCATCATTCAGTTCTTCACCAGCTCACGCCGTGCAGCTTCGGCAGGGGCGCCGTCTGGCTGGTGACGGCGAACAGCCGGGGGATGTCGTGGCTGTTGTAGACACGGAACTCACGCACCAGCGAGGCCCCCTTCTCGCGCACAGCCTGGTTGAGCACCAGTGAGCCATCGGGGTCGGAGACCGAGCGGTGGAAGGTGCCGGGAGGGATGCGCAGGATGTCGCCACCGGTGTCGAGGCGGACGATGTGGAAGGGGTAGTTCCAGCCCAGGTTGACCAGAAAGAAGGTGCGGCCGCCGTGCATCGCCAGCAGGTTGTCCTCCTGGTGGGGATGGAGGTAGAACTGCCAGGCACCGGTCTCAGGGTCGTCTGGGGGGCTCACGGCCGGACCGGTATGCACCACCAGATCCCGGGCGTTGGAGGTGGGCACCGTGATGTCGAAGAAGCGCACAGCCGGGGTGTCCCGGAACTTCTCGTAGGGAATCAGTTCAAACATCGGAGCCGGCCTGGGCCCTTTCTGTTCACTGTTACCGAGCAAAGATGCGGCCATGGAGGCAACCGCCGGCACTGACGGCCATGCGGCGTGAAGTCCCTCCATTCAACAGAGCCTCTGACCCCACGGACGTGCAGGACGCTACGGAACCGGCTCCCTGCGGACAGATGCCGATCCGGTCATGACGGCAAGGCAGCGGGCAGGCAGCCTTCATCGGGCGTACCCCTGGAAATCCTGGCCATCATCGTTTGAATGGACCTTCACTGGGATCCATGGCCTTGCCCGATCGCCCCATCTTTCTCACCGTTGTGTCTCTGGCCGCTGGGCTTGGGCTGGCCCTCGCCGCGCCCCCGGTTCTGTCGCAGCCCCGGCCCGCGGGCCGGCCCACCGTCTCGGTGCCGGATTTCAAGAACACCGTCACCCAGCAGACCTGGTGGTGGCAGGGACCCGTGGCCACCGATCTGGCGGCGATGCTTTCGAATGAACTCCAGGCCACCGGCGACCTCCAGGTGGTGGAGCGCAACAACCTCAAGGCGGTGCTTTCCGAGCAGGAACTCGCTGAGTTGGGCATCGTTCGCAAGAGCGCCAATTCCGCTCAGCGTGGGCAGATGACCGGGGCCCGCTACATCGTGCTCGGTACTGTCAGCTCCTACGAATCCAACGTCGAGAGCAAGACCTCCGGCAGCAATTTCGGCCTGCTGGGCTTCGGCACCAACAAGCAGCAGGCCGAAACCAAGGACTACGTGGCGATCGACGTGCGGGTGGTGGACAGCACCACCGGTGAGGTGGTGGGCCAGCGCACGGTGGAGGGGCGAGCCAGCAACACCGCCTCCGCCCGTGAGGACGGGGTGAATCTGCTGCCGGCAGCCGGTCTGGCGCTTTTCCTTGCCCCCAACATGGGGCGCACCGGCCAGGGCCTTACCGGGGCTGCCGGCACCCTGCGCTTCGGCTCCAACAGTTCCGAGGCCCAGCGCACCCCGGCTGCCAAGGCCATCCGTGCCGCGCTGATCGATGCCTCCAGTTATGTGAGCTGTCTGCTGGTGCCCAAGGGCAACTGCATGGCCAGCTTCGAGGCTCAGGAGCAGCAGCGGCGTGAACGCACCCGCGGGGTGCTGCAGCTGGAGTGATTCCGGCCGCTGGTGTTGGGCCGGTTGGTCAGCGGGGCTTGATGTTCAGCAGTTTGGCGCCGTAGTCGGCCGTGAAGTCGGCCTGGAGCTGCCAGGCGCGCAGCAGGGTCTTGGCAACCTGGCGCAGCTCCTCGATGTCGTTGCAGTTGTCGATGGCCCGTGAGTGCACGGCTGTGGAGAATTCGCGCGAGAGGGAGGTGTTCATGAAAGGTATTTTTACATAACGTTACAAGCTGTGGGCGGTCCCCTGTGGGCGGCTTGCCGTACCCCGTCCCACGGCAGGGCGTTCTGCCAAGCCATCCGGTTCAGAACGGGATCGGCATCTCCACATCCGCTGGTGGGGGCGCGCAGGCCGCCACCCGCTCGAGCACCACATGGCCGATCACCACGATCGAGGGGGAGCCATAGCCCTCGGCTTCGGCCGCATCAGCCAGCTCCCCCAGGGTGCTCACCAACTGCCGCTGGCCGCTGACGGTCCCCTGCTGGATCACCGCTGCGGGGGTGTCTGGCGCCAGCTCACCGGCGATCAGCTCATCGCAGATGCGGCGGAGGTTGTGCAGCCCCATATAGATAACCAGTCCATCGCTGCTGCGGGCCAGGCCCCGCCAATCAACCCCGGGCCGCCCCTTGTCGATCTCCTCATGGCCTGTCACGAAGGTGACGCTGGAGCCCGCTTTGCGGTGGGTGACCGGGATGCCGGCGTAGGCAGGTGCGGCGATGCCGGCGGTGACACCCGGCACCACCTGAACCGGCACCCCATGGCTGGCCAGGTGGGCCGCTTCCTCGCCGCCCCGGCCGAACAGGAATGGATCGCCGCCTTTCAGACGCACGATCGTGCGGTGGCGGTGGGCCAGGTCGACCAGCACGGCGTTGGTGCTCGGCTGGGGGACGGAATGGTGCCCCCGGCGCTTGCCCACGAAGTGCCGCTCGCAGCCTGCCGGGGTCAGATCCAGCAGGGCCGTCGGCACGAGGGAGTCGTAGACGAGGGCATCACAGCACCGCAGCAGCCTGTGGGCCTTGAGCGTGATCAGCTCGGGATCGCCCGGGCCGGCACCCACCAGATACACGGTGCCCAGAGGCTCGACAGCTGGCTGCGCAGGATCTGCCGTGCCTGCGCTCATGGCAGGGCCTCGAGCTGATCGAGCAGCAGGGCCTGGAAGCGTGGACGTTGCAGCAGCGGGGCCCCCAGCGCAGCGGGCAGGCTCTCGGTGAGCCGGTTCGCGGCCAGGGCCAGGGGCAGGGCAGCGCCGCGGATTGCCAGAGTCAGGTCCTCGAGATCAGTCGCAGTGTATGGAGCTGCTTGACAAGTCGCTGAACAGCGGCGCGCAAGGTGCGCCAGATAGCGGTCAGCCAGGCCCCGCTCTAGCGGGTGGTGCAGCAACAGCGGCGGCGATTCCTGGCCGTGGCTGGCCGCCAGATCAGCCAGTTCGGCGGCGATCGCCGCCTGCCAGCTGGGCCAGGCCCCCAGGAAGGGCATCCGCCGCAGCGGGCCGCGGCGGCGCCAGGCCGCCGCGATCGCCGGGATGTCGTGGCGCACGTGGGTGCCGGGGAGCAGCAGCAGGGGCACCAGGGTGAGCGGCCGCTGGGCGTTACCCAGCCCTGGGGCGGCGGGATCGGGCTGAGCCACGCTGCCGCTCAGTGGCTGCAGACGCACAGGAGCGCGCCGGCGACGCTCCAGGTTGAGGGCCAGGGCCTGCAGCTCCTCGGGGATCACCCCCCCGGCGCGTCCATGAACCACCAGCAGGAGCGGGCTGCGGGGCAGGGCCGCCAGCCGCCGCCGGGCCCGGGCTTCGGCCCCAGGGTCGAGGGGTCCGGCCAGCACCTGCTCGAGCCCCTGGCGGCCGCTTGGCAGGCGGGCGAGCAGATCCACGGCCTGGGAGGCGAGCGCTCCATCGAGGTCGCTGCAGAGCTCCAGCAGCAGCTGCTGCAGCGCCGCCTGGGGCCAGACGCTCAGTCCCACGGCCAGGCCTTCCAGGGCGGCGCGACGCAACGGAGACGGGCCGGGCTGACGGGCCAGATGTTCGAGACGGGCAAAGTCCTGGCTGTCGCGTTGGTGCCCGAGCAGGGGCAGCAGGGACACATTCGGCCGCTCAGCCACGGCGCCTCGCAGCTGGGCAGCGCAGGCGGGATCACGGCGGCGACCGATCAGATCGAGCAGCTCCTGTCGCTGGGCCACCTCGGCGGGCTCGCTGGTGTCGGGCAGGCTGAGCCACCAGCGCAGCAGACGGGCTGATCCAGCTCCATCGAGCTTCTCCACCAGCACCGCCATCAGGTCACTGGCCGCAGGCAGCAGGCCCTGTTCCAGCGCATCCAGCCAGGGGCCTGTGGCCACCGCTTCCGACCGCCTGAGACGCTGCAGCCAGGGCCAGCGCTCCTGGCTGCCTTCAGGCGGCAGCTGGGAGGGAAGAGGTGTCACTGGGGCTGTTCCTGCGCCATCAGGTGCCGCCCGGAACCTGCCCTGAGCGGCAAAGTGTCTCCATTGATACGTTTCATGGGTCAGGACTGGCGTGGTGCCAGAGCCCCTCTAGCAAGGAATGAGATACAGCCGTCAGGACAAGGACGCCATGGACAACGCCACCACTGAACTTCCGATGGATCGAGGAGCCTGTGTCCGCACCGGCGCCGGGCCAAGGAGTCAGTCGTCGGCCAGTTTCTCCGAGCTCAAGCAGCAGCAGCTGGTGTTCACCCTGGTGCGCCAGTTGGCCGAAGCCCAGTTCGTGCGCGCCGACCGGGAGCTCACCCGCCGGCTCTGGCAGGAAGTGGCGGCGCTGGAGATCGACCCTGATCGCATCACCGCCCTGCTCTACGGCGGTCAGTCCTGCGACGACCGCCAGGGCCTGATGGCCCTTGATGCGAGCTGGAGCATGCAGGCTGCCGTCGAACCCCGGCGTGGGTTCCGCTGGGGCTGGGGTGGCGGGGCACCCCGCCGCGGCGTTCTCAGCTCACAGCCACGCGCGGGCGGGCGCCGTAGTGCTCCACCAGCAACGCCTCCAGCACGTCTGGGAGCTCGCTGAGGGGCACGCCCTTGTCGTGCAGGGCCGCCAGTTTGGGGTTGGCGTCCATGGCGCCACCAAGGAATATCTTGGCGGCTTCCACCATCTGACCATCCACCCGGGTCTTGGCGCCCATCAGGCCGATCTGGCCCATATAGGGCTGGCCGCAGGCGTTGGGGCAGCCGGTCCAGTGGGTGCGCACCCCATGGGGCAGCTCCAGACGCCGCTCCAGTTCGTCGACTACCGCCTGGGCCGTGCTCTTGGTGGGGATGAGAGCGAAGCTGCAGTAGCGGTTTCCAGTACAGCTCACCGCCTCTGCCTGGAGGGCCCCTGGGGTCACCTGGAAGCGTTCCAGCAGGGGTTCCACCAGCAGGGCATCCAGCCTGCCCTCGGGCACATTGGCGATCAGGGCGTTCTGGCTTTCGCTCAGCCGCAGTTCGCCTGTGCCGTACTCCCGGGCCAGACGGGCGAGTTCCACCATGCCGGCGGCCTCCAGCCGCCCCATCGGCACGTGCAGGCCAACCCAGTGCAGTCCCTCCTGCTTCTGAGCGTGGACCCCGCAGATGTCGCGTGGGGCCTGGCACACCAGATGGGAGCCGTCATGGGCGGGGGTGGCGGCGGCTTCCTCCACACCTACGAACTCGGCGAAAGTGTCCAGCACCTGGGAGCGGTAGTTCTCCAGCCCGAGGGCGTCGATGAGATACATCAACCTGGTCTTGTTGCGATTCTCGCGGCTGCCTTCCCGCTCGTAATGGCGCAGCACCGCCAGGCTGAAGGCAGGCAGTTGCTCGCCTCGCAGCCACAGCCCCAGGGGAACGGCCAGCTCGTTGCGCTGGGCGGAGAAGAATCCGCCCACCATCACCGTGAAGCCCAGCTCACCGCCGTGATGGGCCGGCAGGAAGGCGAGATCGTTGTGCAGCAGGAAGCTGTCGGGCGCCCCGCCCACGGCCACGTTGAACTTGCGGGGCAGGTTGCGAGGGCCGTCTGGTCCCAGCAGAGCCTCCTGAATGGCGTCCACCAGGGGGCGGGTGTCGAGGAATTCCTCCGGATCCAGACCCGCCAGTGGATTGCCGGTGACGTTGCGAGGGTTGTCGTGGCCTGACTGGCGGCTGGTGAGCCCCACTGACTCCAGGGCGATCATCAGGGGGGCCATGTCCTCCAGCAGCAGGCCCCGCAGCTGAATGTTCTGCCGGGTGGTGATGTCGGCACTGCCGTGCTCGCCGCAGCGATCGATGACGTCGGCCAGCACCTCCAGTTGATCGGCGCTGATCACACCGTTGGGCAGCCGCAGGCGCAGCATGAAGCGTCCCGGAGTCACGGGCCTGAAAAAGATGCCCAGCCATTTGAGATGGATGGTGAGGGTGGCCTCATCCAGGGACTCCCATCCCGCGGCTCCCAGTTCAGCCAGGCGCGGGGCCAGATCCAGCCCGCATGCCTCTGCCTTGGCCTTCTCCACCTTGTTCAACTTTGCGCTGCTGGAGGCCTGGGACGCTGGCCCCTCGGCGGATGCTTGAGCTGCGCTCACGGTGGCTCCCGAATGCTGAGACCTGACCCACTAGCGTCTCAGCACGAGCCCCGTCATCCTGTTGCAAGCTTTACCAAACATGGCTCCACAGGGGATCCGTGGGGAGTTGCCAAGGCGGCCGCCGATGCCTGCCGAGGCGGTGCGTTTCCGTGAGCTGCTGGCCAAGGTGGGCAGCGGCGAGCACACCAGCACGGGGCTGACACGCGCCGAGGCCCGCGAGGCCATGGACCTGATGCTTCTGGGCCAGGTGAGCGATGCCCAGCTGGGGGCTTTTCTGATCGCCCACCGCATTCGCCGACCGTCACCGATCGAGCTCACCGGCATGCTCGACAGCTACCGCGCCCTGGGGCCCACCCTGGTCACCCCGGGGCGCAGCCCTCTTTGCTTTGGCGCTCCCTACGACGGCCGCAACCGCACGGCACCGGTGCTGCCGCTGCTGGCCCTGGTGCTGGCGTCGGCGGATCAGCCCGTGGTGCTGCATGGCGGCGGCCCCATGCCGGTGAAATACGGCGTCACCCTGGCGGAGTTGTTCGCCGCCCTGGGGATCGAATGGCGAGGGCTGAGCCTGGAGGCCGTGCAACAACGGCTGGATCGCCATGGCCTGGCCCTCACCCACCAGGCTGATCACTTCCCGCGAGCCGAGCGTCTGCTGCCGGTCCGCGACGCCATCGGCAAGCGGCCGCCGGTGGCCAGCCTGGAGTTGCTCTGGACGCCTCACCAGGGGCCGCACCTGCTGGTGAGTGGCTTCGTGCATCCCCCCACGGAAAGCCGGGCCTGGGAAGCCCTCGGCCATGCCGGTGAAACCGATGTGTACACGGTCAAGGGCCTGGAGGGTTCCACCGACCTGCCCACCACCAGGGCAGGCATCTCGGCCCGGCTGCGCCACGGCACCATCACCCGGATCCTGTTGCATCCTCGCGATCACGGCATCACCGCCCAGGAGGTGGCCTGGCAGAACCTGGAGATCTGGCGCGATCAGGCCCTGGCGGCTCTGGTGGGGGTGGGTCCCCTGGCCGATGCCCTGCTCTGGAATCTGGCGGTGTACTGGTGGCAGGCAGACCGCTGCGACTGCCTCGAAGCCGGACTGGAGCAGGCCAGGGGGTTGCTGGCGGCCCGCAGCGGCGAACGTTTGCGTCAGGAGCTTTCGGCATGAGCCTGCACGACCGTTGCTTCGCGTTCGAAGACGATTTCGTTGCTGATCTGCGCTGCCTGCCGATGGCGGTGCGCCGCAAGCTCGATCTGGCCGGCGTAAAACTCCGGCTGAGCCACTGGAATGCCCTGACGGCGGGTGAGCGGGCCGAGCTGTTGGCGTGGCCGGATCACCCCGGAGCCATCAGTGATCTGCGGCTTTGGTTGCAGGGGCGAACGGCCACCCTTGCCGATGGCCCCGCCCGGGGGATTGAACCGGCCGCAGGCCTCGACTGGCAGCAGGCAGAGGTCATTCCCGAGCGGCTGCAGGCCGCCTGCGCCCAGCTGGGTGCGTCCCTCGAGCCCAGCCAGTGGCAATCCCTGGATGAGCTGCAGCGTTTTGCCCTGGTGAAGCTCAGCCATCCTGGTCATGAGCACCGCAATCTTCCCCGGGCCCTGCGGGAGTTCGGCCTCTAGCCAGGCGCAGAGAACCGTCCTCATTCCCTGTTGTTGGTATCAATGAACACCCCGAGGGGTGGTCGTTCGTGATGATCTGAGTGCGTTGGTCAGCCTGAGCGCCAGCATTTCCCCGGTTCGGTGCGCTTGATTGCGAAGCCCGTCCGGATTGCGATTCATCGCAGCCCGACACTTCCCCAACCGTTCCAGGCTCCATGTCCAATCTTTCACGCCGTAGATTCCTTGTTACCGCAGCCGGCACGGCAGCTGGTGCGGTCTGGTTGAGTGCCTGCGGTGGTAAGAAGTCGGAAACGACCACCGCTCCGACTGCTGCTGGGGGAAGTGATACAGAGGTGAAGGGGGCCACTCTGGGCTTCATTGCCCTAACGGACGCCTCACCGCTGATCATCGCCAAGGAAAAGGGCTTCTTTGCCAAGCACGGCATGCCCGATGTGAAGGTGGTGAAGCAGACTTCCTGGGCCGCCACCCGGGACAACCTCGAGCTGGGTTCTGATCGAGGTGGTATTGATGGCGCCCATATCCTTACGCCGATGCCCTACCTGCTCACGGCGGGGACCATCACCAAGACCAGCAAGCCGCTGCCCATGTATCTCCTGGCACGGCTCAATGTGAATGGCCAGGCCCTCTCTCTGTCCAATGAATTCCTTAAGGAAAAGGTTACGCTTCAAAGTCCCAAGATCAAGGAGATCGCCGACCGAAAGAAGGCTGAAGGCAAGCCGCTCAAGGCTGCCATGACCTTCCCTGGCGGCACTCACGATCTCTGGATGCGCTACTGGCTTTCCGCCAACGGTGTCAATCCGGTCTCGGAGGCGGATCTGGTGGTGGTGCCTCCGGCCCAGATGGTGGCCAACCTTCAGACCGGCACCATGGACACCTTCTGCGTGGGTGAACCCTGGAACCAGCGGACCGTCAACAAGAAGATCGGCTACACCGGTGCGATCACCGGTGAACTCTGGAAGGATCACCCCGAGAAGGCCTTCTCGATTCGCGCTGACTGGGTCGACAAGAACCCCAAGGCAACCAAAGCAATGCTGATTGCTGTCCAGGAAGCCCAGATGTGGTGTCAGGATCCTGCAAACCTCCAGGAACTCTGCGAGATTACGTCGAAGGATAAGTACTTCAAGTGCAATGTGGAAGACATCAAGCCTCGCCTGGCTGGTACTTTCGACTTTGGTGATGGACGCAGTGTCACCGATTCACCCCTGAGGATGCACTTCTGGAAGGAGACCGATTCCCACTCTTTCCCCTACAAGAGTCACGACCTCTGGTTCCTCACCGAAGACATTCGCTGGGGCTATCTCCCCCAGACCACGGATACCAAGAGCCTGATCGACAAGGTCAACCGCTCCGATCTCTGGAAGGAAGCTGCCATCGCCATCGGTCAGGAGAAGGCCATCCCCGCCTCCGATTCCCGAGGCAAGGAAACATTCTTTGACGGTGTGGTCTTCGACCCGGAGAATCCCAAGGCCTACCTCGACTCGCTCAAATTCAAAGCTCTGGCCTGACCTGATCGGGATCCTGCCCGACTCACCAACGCCTAATTCATGACTCTCACTGCTCCCCTCGACCGGCGGCGCCCCCGCCCGTTCAGTTCCGCCATTCTCAAAGCAGTGGTTCCCTATGTGATCTGCATCGGGGCCTTTCTGATCAGCTGGCAGTTGCTCTCAGGCATCCTTGGAGCGGCCCGGCTGCCAGGACCCATTCAGGTGGTGGCGGACACCTGGGATCCCTACATCAGCGATCCCTTTTTTGATGACGGGGGGACCAGCAAGGGCCTTGGCTGGCAGATTCTGATCTCCTTGCAGCGGGTGGCGATCGGCTACGGGCTCTCGGGAATCGTGGGTATCGCCATCGGTGGACTTCTTGGCCTCAACCGCTTCATCGGTAAGGGGTTTGACCCGGTGATTCAGGTACTGCGCACGGTTCCACCTCTGGCCTGGTTTCCCATTGCCCTGATGGTGTTCCAGGACGCCAATACATCGGCAGTCTTCGTGATCTTCATCACCTCGATCTGGCCTGTGATCATCAACACGGCCGTGGGCATCCGCCAGATTCCTCAGGATTACACCAACGTGGCCAGGGTGCTGCGCCTGCGCAAACGCTCCTACATCCGGGAGATCGTGATTCCAGCTACCGTTCCTTATGTGTTCACCGGCCTACGCATTGCCGTGGGTCTGGCGTGGTTGGCGATCGTGGCGGCGGAAATGCTCAAAGCTGACGGTGGAATTGGCTATTTCATCTGGGATGCCTACAATGCTGGTGGAGATACAAGTGCCAGTCAGATCATTCTGGCGATTGTTTATGTCGGGATTGTAGGCCTGGCTCTCGATCGCCTTGTGGCCTTCGCGGGCTCGAAGGTCAGTGGAGGACACTGACGATGCCTGCTCTGTTCACCGTTGACAACGTCACTCAGGCCTTTCCTCTCAAGGATGGTGGCACCTACGTAGCCCTTAAGGATATTTTTCTGAACGTTGCTGATGGGGAATTCCTCTCTCTGGTGGGTCACTCCGGCTGCGGCAAGTCGACGCTGCTCAATCTGCTCGCTGGCCTCACTCGTGCCAGCGAAGGTGGCATCCTGATGAATGGCCGGGAGGTGACAGAGCCTGGGCCAGACCGGATGGTGGTGTTCCAGAACTACTCACTTCTCCCCTGGAAATCCGTCCGGCAGAATATAGCTCTTGCTGTCCATAATGTGATGCGTGTCTCCTCCAGAGAGGAGCGTGAATCCATCATTGATTACAATATCAAGCTGGTGGGTCTGACGGCTGCTGCCGAGAAATTCCCCCATGAAATCTCTGGAGGAATGAAGCAGCGGGTGGCAATCGCCCGGGCCCTTGCCCTGCGGCCAAAGTTGTTGCTTCTGGATGAGCCCTTCGGTGCCCTTGATGCCCTCACTCGGGGCAATCTCCAGGAGCAGTTGATGCGCATCTGTGAGGAGGCCCAGGTCACCACGGTGATGGTCACCCACGATGTCGATGAAGCACTGCTGCTCTCCGACCGGGTGGTGCTGATGACCAATGGGCCAGAGGCCTATATCGGTCAGATTCTCGACGTGCCCCTGCCCCGGCCCCGCACCCACCTCACCGTGGTGAAGGATCCCCGCTACTACAGCCTGCGGGGTGAGGTGGTTCAGTTCCTCACCCAGCAGAAGGAAGCCCGCAAACAGCGCCTCAACCCCTCGGCGGCCATTGCCGCCAATGACCTCGAGAAGATCAACGTCACTCTCGGCTTCATTCCCCTCACCGACTGTGCCCCGCTTGTGGTGGCACACGAGAAGGGATTTTTTGCCAGGTACGGCCTGGATCAGGTCAGCCTGCGGCGGGAAACTAACTGGAAAACTCTTGAGGCCGACCTGCGCCAGGGTGTGATCGATGGTGGTCAGATGGTGGCCGGCATGCCCCTGGCCATCACTCTGGGAAGCAAGGGAACGTCGCCGCTGCCGATGGTCACGGCCCTCACCCTTACTCGCAATGGCAATGCGATCACTCTGCACCGCCGCTTCCATGAAGCCGGGGTGCGCAGCCTGGCCGATTTCAAGGCCTGGATCGTTGCCCATCCCCAGCGCAAGCCGGTGCTGGCGATGGTGCACCCCGCGTCGATGCACAACCTGATCATGCGGGCCTGGCTGGCCTCGGGCGGCATCGATCCAGACCGCGACGTCAGCCTGATCGTGATCCCGCCGCCCCAGATGGTGGCCACGCTCAAGGCGGGCAGCATCGATGGCTTCTGTGTCGGTGAACCCTGGAACACCCGTGCCGTTCAGCAACAGCTGGGCACGGTGATCGCCACCGATGCCGATCTCTGGCCCGGCCACTGCGAAAAGGTGCTGGGTGTCCGCGAAGACTGGGCCGCCGCCCATCCCCGCACCCACCAGGCCCTGATCAAGGCGTTGCTGGCGGCCTGTCAGTACTGCCAGGACCCCGACAATCGCCCGGAGGTGGCCGCACTGCTGTCGCGTCGGGAGTACGTGGGCACTGAGCTGGACACGCTCCTTCCCGGCCTTGTCGATCCTTACGACCGCGGTACCGGCACCCCTGAGCTGATTCCGGAGTTCAATCAGTTCTTCGGCGCCCAGGTCAATGCTCCCTCCAGTCGCGACGGCCTCTGGATCCTGACCCAACTGGCCCGTTGGGGGATCAGCGCCTTCCCCGAGAACTGGAGAGACGTGCTCGATCGCGTCCAGCGACCGGATCTCTTCGCCCAGGCCAGCGCCGACTTCCCTGCTGAGCCCAGCGCCAATGGCCAGCGTCTGCTGCCTGTGCCGCTGTTCGAAAACCAGCTCCTGGATCCCAACGATCCGATCGCTTACCTCAAGCAACTGCCGACCGCCGGACCCATCCGTTACGAAACAGTCCCGTTGCCCGCCAGACCCAGCTCCCTCGAGCCAGCTGCGTCGCTCCGCTGAGCTCCTTAACCCTTCAACCGATGCAGACTCTTCCCTCCACGACAGCAGCCACCACCAAGGGATCGGAGCCGTTCCTGGTGATCGATGGGGTCTCGAAGGTGTATCCCACACCCAACGGCCCTTATACCGTCCTTGATGATGTTCACCTCGAGGTGCGTGAAGGGGAGTTCATCTGCGTGATCGGCCACTCCGGTTGCGGCAAATCCACCCTGCTCGACATGGTCTCCGGCTTTCGCGAGCCCACCACGGGACAGGTGCGGCTGGAGTCAGAACCGATCGTGGAGCCAGGCCCCGATCGCATGGTGGTGTTCCAGAACTATTGCCTGCTGCCCTGGCTGTCGGCTTACGACAACATCGCTCTGGCGGTGAACAGCGTTTTCCCTGAGCTCAAGCGCAACGGCCAGGCCAGGGCCCTGGTGGAGAAGCATCTGGCGATGGTGGGCCTCACCGAAGCCGCAGCCAAGAAGCCAGGGAGCCTCTCCGGTGGCATGAAGCAGAGGGTGTCGATCGCCCGGGCCCTGGCCCTGCAACCCAAGGTGCTGGTGCTTGATGAACCCTTCGGCGCTCTTGATCCGATCACCAGGGAGGAGCTCCAGGAAGAGCTGCTCAAGATCTGGGCCGAGCACAAGGTCACCGTCCTGATGATCACCCATGACATCGATGAGGCCCTGTTCCTGGCGGATCGGGTGGTGATGATGACCAATGGACCGGCGGCGAAGATCGGCGAAATCCTTGACCTTCCCTTCCCGCAGCCCCGCGATCGAGCCCGGCTGATGGAGCTTCCTGAATACTTCGACTACCGCAACCGAGCCCTTGATTTTCTCTACCGCCGTTTCGCCCACGACGACACGTGAGGACAGCACTTCCCGATCAGCCGCCGTTCTGCCAGCTGTCGATGGCGGTCGGCCAGACTCTCCTGCTTGATGGCGGCCACGCTGCCGCCACCTCGCCGATGCGGGTCCTCTCCGGCATTCTCCGGGTGTTTCTGCTGGCCTCCTCTGGCCAGGAAATCACGATCGGCTTTCTGCAGCCGGATGATGTCTGCGATGCCCTGAACCTTCGTCGCGATTGGGTTGGCCTTGAAGCCCTCACCCTGGTGCAGATCGAGCGGGTCGAGCGCAGGGAAGAGCTGGGCGATCTCACGGATCTCAGCACCTGGACCCTGGAGCTGTTGATGATCCGCCACCACCCCGATACCGAAAAGCGACTGAGGGCGCTGCTGGCTTTGCTGGTGGAGCGGATGGGACGACGCAATGGCCTCTGGTACGAGCTGCCGATCCGGATCACCCATGAGCGCCTGGCTGAGTTGATCGGCAACACCCGCGTCACCGTCACCAAGATGTTCACGCGGTTGCGTCAGTCGGGCTTGGTGGACGACCATCCCGCCGGCAGTGGCCCTCCTGTGTTGCGCCTCTCGCCTGAGCTGGTGGAGGCGATGCTGCCGATCGGCTGATTCCTAGCCAGCTGTCTCGGCCCGCTCCACCCGCACGGCGGCGGCCTTGAGTTCGGGTTGTTTCGAGATCGGGCAGCCCAGGGCATGCATCAGCCGGTTGGCTTCACAGGCCTGCTCCTGGGCGGCACCCCAGTGCATCGGCAGGAACACTGTGCCCGGGCGAATCCGATCGCTGATCTGCACCTTCACGCTCAGATCGCCGCGGCGGGAGCTCACCCGGGCCAGACTGCCATCGTCGAGGTTGCAGCGCTCGGCGTCAGCCGGGTGGATCTCCAGCAGGGGCTCGGGGTGGCTGCGGCGCACCCGCTCCACATGGACGGTGCGGGTCATGGTGTGCCAGTGGCCCAGGTAGCGCCCCACCGTGAGCACCAGGGGGAAGCCGGTATCCGGCGGCTCCCCCAGCCCCAGGGGTTGCTGGGCCACCAGGCGGGCTTTGCCGTTGGCCGTGGGGTAGACCCCCTGGGTGTGCAGCCGCGCCTGGCCGCCTCCCGCCGCCGTGCCGGCCGGGAAGGGCCACTGCTGGGGTCCGTGCTCGGCCAGCAGGCTGTGGCTGAGACCGCTGTGGTCACAGACCCGCCCGGCGGTGATCGCCGCGAACTCGGCGTAGACCTCAGCTGAGGAGCCGTAGGCGAACTGCTGGCCAAAGCCCAGCCGCCGGCCCACTTCCGCGAAGATGGACCAGTCGGGACGGGCTTCGCCCGGGGGTTCCCGGAAGGCCTGGCACAGGGTGACCCGGCGCTCCGAGTTGGTCATCACTCCCACCTTTTCGCTCCACTGGGCGGCCGGGAGCACCAGATGGGCCACCGCTTCGGTTTCGGTGCCGGCGTAGGCCTCGCTCAGCACCACCATTGGGCAGCGGGCCACTGCCTGTCGCACCCGATCCAGCCAGGGCAGGCTCACCAGCGGGTTGGTGGCCGCCACCCACCACAGGCCCAGCTCGCCGCGTTCCATCGCCTCGATCTGCTCCCACACTGTGAGGCCATCCCGCTCGGAGATCGTGCCTGGGGGAAAGCCCCAGTGCTGCTCGATCTGGGAGCGGTGGCTGGCCTCATGGATCGAGCGGTACCCAGGCAGCAGTGCGGCCAGACCGCCGGCTTCCCGTCCGCCCATGGCATTGGGCTGCCCGGTGAGCGAGAAGGGGCCGGCGCCGGCTCTGCCGATCTGGCCGCTGACCAGATGCAGGTTGATGATCCCAGACACGGTGGCGGTGCCCTCCACGCTCTGGTTCACACCCATCGACCAGAGGCTGAGCACCCCGGAGCTGGCGGCCCAGAGCGACGCCAGACGGCGCAGCGCCTCCTCCTCGATTCCGCAGAGGGCGCAGACCCGCTCCGGTGTCCAGCCGGCCCAGAGGGCCGCCAGCTCAGCGAAGCCGTCGGCCGTGGCTGCCACCCGCTCAGGGTGAATGGCGCCCCGCTCCAGCAGCAGATGACCCACTCCGTGCAGCAGCACCAGATCCGTGCCGGGGCGAATGGCCAGGTGCAGGTCGGCCACATCACTGGTGGCGGTGGCACGGGGATCGACCACGATCAGCTGCAGCGCCTCCTTCTGGCGGCGCTTGCGCTTGAGCAGCCGCTGGAACAGCACTGGATGGCATTCGGCCGTGTTGGTGCCGATCAGCACCACCGTTTCGGCCAGGTCGAGGTCGTCGTAGCAGCAGGGGGGGCCATCGGAGCCCAGGCTGAGCTTGTAGCCCGACACCGCGGAGCTCATGCACAGCCGTGAATTGGCATCGAAATTGTTCGTGCCCAGGGCCCCTTTGATCAGTTTGTTGGCGACGTAGTAGTCCTCGGTGAGGAACTGGCCGGAGCCATACATCGCGATGGCGCTGGACCCCCGCTCAGCCTGAATCGCCTGGATCCGCTCCACCAGAATCGTGAAGGCCCGCTCCCAGCTGATCGCCTCAAAGGGTTGGTCGCGCTGCTCGCGCCACAACGGTGTGGTCAGGCGGTTGTGGTGCAGGGTTTCGGCCACGGTGGCCCCTTTCACGCATACCTGGCCGAGGGAGGAGGGATGCTGCCGGTCACCCCGGACGGTCCAGATCGCCTCGGCTGGGGCTGCGGCTTCGGCTGGGGTGTCCGGATGGTTGGTGTCCGTTGCCAGTGGTTTGAGCTCCAGTCCACAGCCGACCCCGCAGTAGGGGCATTGAGCCTTGGATGGAGCGGGCACTGGGCAGGTGGTGCAACGGGAGTCGCTCTCCATGCTGACCCATGGGCTGCGTTGGAGACGGGCGAAGTCGGAGTGAGCGCAAGGCCTATGGCGCCAATCAACGAAGCTCATCAATTGCCGGTTGACCCATAAGAAAAATGCCGCCTAAGGTTCGCCCACTGATCCCCGGCACGAGAGCCTGAACCCTGTGAGCACGAGCATCCCCAATGCCGTCGATCCGATCACCGTCGAGCGGCCACTCGCCCCACCCCCCAGCGTGGTGCCCTGGTACCAGCAGTTCCGCCGTGTCCAGATAGTCCAGTCGCTCGAGGCGATTCAGGATCTGATCGCGGTCTCGCTCTGTGTGGGCCTGTTCTGCGTGATGGTGCTGCAGATGCGCATCCTCTTCTCCACGTTGCTCTCGGCGCCGCAGTTCCACGCGATCACAGCCGACATCCTCTTCATCCTGATCCTGGTGGAATTGTTCCGCCTGCTGATCATTTATCTGCAGGAGCAGAGGGTGTCGATCGGCGTGTCTGTGGAGATCGCGATCGTGTCGGTGCTGCGGGAGGTGATCGTGAACGGTGTGCTGGAAACCGACTGGCACCAGATCCTGGCGGTCTGCATGTTCCTGATCACGATGGCCGTGTTGATGGTGGTGAGGGTCTGGCTGCCGCCCACCTTCGCCGGGGTGGATCCGGAAGCCAAGGTTTCCGAACGGATGAGGTCGGGGCCCTTCTTTAAACAGTGAGCTGCCAGCCCCTCGGGGGCCCGGTTGGTCTGCTCCTGCTGCATGGCTTCAGCGGCAGCACAGCCACCTTCAGCGCCCTGGAGCCAGCCCTGATCCAGATCGGAATCGCGGTGCAGGTGCCGATGCTGCGCGGCCACGGCTGCGATTCCCCCCAGGCCCTCTCGGGAGTCAGCTGGCCTGACTGGCTGGAAGACGCCAGGACTGCACTCAATGACTTACGCGCCCGCGCCGGGTCGGTGATCGTGGTGGGCCACAGCATGGGTGCCCTGCTGGCCGCACTGCTGGCTGCCGAGCAGCCGGAGCTGATCGACAGCCTTGTGCTGGCGGCGGCACCGATCCAGCTGGCCTCCCCCCTGGCGCCTGGACGTCCCTTCGAGTTCCTGACGCCACTGCTGGGGCGCCTGCTGCCCCGCTGGCCCTTGCCCAGGCATTACGCCGACCCTGCCCTCGCGTCCAGCGACACCAGCTATCCCTGGGTGCCGATGGATGCCCTGCTCTCCTTCCTGCAGCTGAGTGTGGTGGTCCGCCGCCGCCTGGCTGATGTGCACCTGCCGGTTCTGATTCTCCACAGCCGGGCTGACCGCGTGGTGGCCCCCGCCGCCGCGGATCTGCTCGCTTCAGTACTGGGAACTCCCGAGCAGCAGGTGCGCATGGCCTGGTTCGAGCGCAGCGGCCATGAGCTCTTCCGTGATGGCGAGCAAGGAGCCGTGATCGCGACCGTGCTTCAGTTCGTCCATGAGCGGATCAGCCGGCGGCCCGTCGCGCCTTGACCCCAGACCGGAGCCGGCCCCGCTGCGGGCCTGCCTGCTCAGCGGCGGCGACAGCCGGCGCATGGGCACCGACAAGGCCCTGCTGAGCCACCCCGACGGCGGCACCTGGCTGGAGCAGGCCCTGCGGCTGCTGGCCGGCCTCGGGGCGCCGCTCACCCTGGTGAGTCGCCATCGCGCCCACGGCCACCTTGCCCGTGAGTTGAACGAGCGGCTCGGGCTGGAGATCGAGGTGCTGCTGGAGCCGCCCCCCCGGGAGGGGCCGCTGCTGGCCCTCACCAGGCTGATGGCGCTGCACCCCGGCCAGCGCCTGCTGCTCGCCCCTGTCGACATGCCCCGGCTGGAGCTCGAGAGCCTGCGGGCCCTGGTGGCGGCTGCCGAGGCCGGCTTCGATCCCGACACCATTCATCTGGCCCACGATGGCCGCCGGCTGCAGCCTCTGCTGGGTCTCTATCCGGCCACCCCCTCCAACCGGGCGGCGGCGGAGGCCTTCACCGGCCGGGGCGGGCGCAGCCTGCTGCGCTGGCTCGAGCAGACCCGCTGCGTCAGTGCCGTGGAGCTTGATCCAGCCCAGCTGCTCAATGCCAACACGCCTGGGGATTGCCAGCCAGGGCCAGGCGACGGTTTCAGCAGGTCTGCGCCAGGCTGAGCCACCGGCAGCCGGCCGCCCAGGCCGGGCAGATGTGGCAGCTCCGACCCCTCTCCTCGATCAACTGGGCCGCCCGCCAGGAGTGTTGCGTCTCTCCCTCACCGCCCGCTGCAACCTTGCCTGCCCCTACTGCTGCCCGGACAGCCATGACCCTCCGGAGCTGCTGACCCACGCGGAGCGGCTCCGGCTCGTGAGCGCGGCGGCGGAGCTGGGCTTCAGCAGGTTGCGGCTGACCGGCGGTGAGCCCCTGCTGCACAGGGGTCTGGAGGAGCTGGTGGAGGCCCTGAGGCCCCTGCGCGGAGCCCGGGACGGCTCAGGTTCGCCGGGGCTGAGCGAGATCGCCCTCACCACCAATGGGGTGTTGCTCAGCGCCCAGCGGGCCCGGGAACTGCGGGCAGCGGGCCTGGATCGGATCACCGTGAGCCTCGATGGCACTGATGGCGCCAGCGTGGCGCGCATGGCGGGCCTCGCCGGCGGGGCAATGGCCGGAGAGGCCGTGCTCGAGAAGGTGCTCAGGGCCCTCGACCATGCCTCTGGCGCTGGTTTTGATCCCGCCAGTGGTGCTCTCAAGCTCAACGCCGTGATTGCCCGCGGCCGCAACGAGGATCAGCTGCTGCCCCTGGCACAGCTGGCCCGGCAACGGGGGATCGAGCTGCGGCTGATCGAGTTCATGGACGTGGGCAACCGCAATGGCTGGCAGCCGGATCTGGTGCTGCCCGCAGCCGAGATGGTGCGCCGGATCGGCGCCCACTGGCCCCTTGAGCCCCTGGGTCGCCAGGCCCATGGCACGGCCAGCCGCTGGCGCTACCGCGATGGTGGGGGGCATCTGGCCGTGGTGGCCTCGATTTCGGCCCCCTTCTGCGGCGACTGCGACCGGCTGCGCATCACCGCCGACGGGGTGGCCTACACCTGCCTGTTCGCCTCCAGTGGCCTGGATCTCAAGCCCTGGTTGCGCTCGCCTTCAGCCGCTGGGGAGACTCTGAGCAGGGCCATGCGGAGTCTCTGGAGCCGACGCCACGACCGTTACAGCGAGGAGCGCGCCGAAGAGCATTCTTCAGGGCCTGCCACAACCCAACGCTCCCATGCAGAAATGGCCTACCTGGGGGGGTGAATGAGGCTGGGATTCAAGCCAACGTGCTGATGAACTCAGCCACGCAGAGCTGCCTGCAGTAGCCCCGAAAGCAGCTGAGGGCCGCCCGGTGCCGCTCGGCTGATTCGGCCATGCAGGCATCGATCAGGCAGATCACGTCGTAGCCGCGATCTGCGGCGTCCTTGACGGTGTGATCGATGCATTGATCGCTGAGCAGGCCTGCCACCACCAGCTCGGTGATGCCGATGTTGCGCAGCAGGTAATCGAGGCTGGTGGAATTGAAGGGGGAGGAGGAGCTCTTCGGCAGCACCAGTTCATCGGGCCAAGGAGCAAGGGCCTCGATCACCCGGGCCTCCCAGCTGCCCGGGGCAAAGCCCAGGCCGGAGCGCTTGTAATCGAGGCTGCGGTCGCGGCCGTCGGCGGTGAGGTTGGCGATCACGGTGTGGATCACCTCCAGGCCGCTCGAGCGGGCGTGGCCCAGCGCCTGCTCCAGCCGGGGCAGGACCGCCGCCTGGAAGTGGGCGTCGAAGCCGGGCGGCCGAGCTGGCTGCCGCGGTTGCGGCAGCGTGGCGAGGGGAGTGGCTCCAGCGCTGCTGGTGGGACCGGCCGGTCCGCAGGTGCCGTTCTGGATGTCAACCAGGAGCAGGGCCGTGGGAGCCAATGGAGCAGGGACCGCGGCCTCCACCATGGCCTCTGTCACTGAATCGGGCAATGATTTGCGGGCCCGTGGCTGCCTTGCCGTGCCGGACCTCCCCAGCGCCACTGCCCAGATCACGGAACTGCTGGAGCGCGGCCTGCTCCGGCTGGCGATCACCTTCGTGAATCACGCCGGATCGGTGCTGGTGAAGGGGGTGCCGCTGGAGCGGTTGGCGCTGGTGGCAAGCCAGGGAGTGGGCTTTTCACCTGTGGCCGATGCCTTCGGAGCCACCGGCCTGATCGATCCGCAGCAGAGCCTGGCCCGCCCTGATGGCGACCTGCGCCTGAAGCCCGATCTCGCCGCGCTGCGCCCGCTCGACCCTGCCTCCGGCTGGGCCTGGGCTCCGGGCGTCCGCCATGGCCGCGATGGTGAGGTCTATGCCCTGGATCAGCGCGGCTTCTGCGCCCGGCAGCAGGCGGCTTTTGCGGCTGCCGGCCTGAGCGCCCTGGCCGGTTTCGAGATCGAGTGGATGGTGGGGCTGCCCCAGCCGGTTGGCGGTGCCGGGGGCTGGAGTCCGGCGGTGGTGGGAGGCCCCTACGGCGCTGATCGCCTGGTGCAGGGCTTCGATTACCTCGCTGCCGTAGCCGAGGCCCTTGATGCGGCCGAGCTGCCCTGGCTGCAGCTGCACCCGGAGTACGGCGCCGGCCAGTTCGAGCTGTCGCTGGCGCCGGCGCCGCCGCTCGAGGCCGCCGATCGCCTGGTGGCGGCGCGCCTGGTGATCCAGCAGGTGAGCCGTCGCTTCGGCTGGATCTGCAGCTTTGCCCCTGTGGTGACGGCTGATCTGGTGGGCAATGGCGGCCACCTGCACCTGAGCGTGGCGGACCAGGGTGTGCCCCTTCTCGGTGGCGGCACGGGCACCGCTGGCCTCACTGCCCGGGGGGAAGCGCTGCTGGCGGGTCTGCTGGAGCAGCTGCCGGCCCTGATGCCCCTGGCCTGCGCCCTGGCGGTCTCGTACAAGCGGCTGGCCCCGGGCCGCTGGGCGGCGCCTTTCCAGGTCTGGGGGGTGGAGAACCGGGAGGCGGCCCTGCGCCTGGTGCCGGCCGGCGGGGGCGAGCCCGGCCATCTGGAGCTCAAAGTGGCCGATCTCAGCGCCAACCCCTATCTGCTGGTGGGGTCTGTGCTGGCGATGGCGCAGAACGCCCTGCAGCAGCCCAGGCCCCTGCCGCCGCCGCTTTCGGGCGATCCCGCCGCCGCGTCTGCCGCCGTGGCCCCGAGGCTTCCCCAGACCCTCTCGGAGGCGGTGCGGGCGTTCGAGGCCAGCCCGGTGCTGAGGGAGGCCATGGGGGAGGCTCTGCAGCGCACCGTGGCGGAGTCACGCCGGGCTGAGGTGCGCCGCAGTGAGGCCCTCCCCGACGAGGCCTTGATCGCCTCCACCCGCGCCTGGCCCCTAACCGGTCTTTGAGCATGAACGAGCCGAGCCTCACGACCAGCTTGAGTCCAACGACCACACCAGCCGAAGAGCATCTGGCCAGCAGCGCGATCGTTGACTGGCGCACACCCGTCGTGCGATCACTGGCGCGGCAACTGGGCGATGGCACCCAGCTGCAGGTTGCCGAGCGTTGCTTTCTCTGGGTCCGCGACCGTGTGCGCCACAGCTTCGACGGCCTCGGAGGTGCTTGAGCAGCGCAGCGGTATCTGCTTCGCCAAAAGCCATCTGCTGGCGGCCCTGTTGCGGGCGAACGGGATCCCGGCTGGCTTCGGTTATCAGCGCCTCTGTCTCGACGACAGCGGCCCGCCCTTCGCCCTGCATGGCTTCAACTGGGTGGCGCTGCCCGGTTTCGGCTGGCATCCGCTCGATGCTCGCGGCGATCGCGAGGGCGTGGCGACCCGCTTCGAGCCGCCGGCATTCTCTCTGGCCTACTCGGCGCGCCTCCCCGGTGAGCGCACCGATCCGCATGTGTTCGCAGAGCCCCTGGCTGCCCTGCGCCAGTCCCTGCCCGACTGACAGCCATGAACCACGCCTGGTGGGACTACACAACTAGCTGGGGGAGGTGTTCTGCAGCCAAGACGGAAGGCATTCTCACCAGCGAGCAGACTCGCCCAAGCTGGGAGCCGGCTCGGATCCCGCGCTGATCTCCAGGTGCTCGATGTCCTCACCCGACCAGGCTGCGGCCCCACCGGCCCCGCCTTCCACCCTGCTGCACATCCTGGGGGTGAGCTTCGGGATCGCCGGGGCGGTGGGGGGCACCGTGGGTGCCGGCATCCTGCGCACGCCGGGGCTGGTGGCTGCGCAACTGGGCAGCGCCCCGTTGATCGTGGCTGCCTGGGTGGCGGGTGCGCTCTATGCCCTGCTCGGTGCGCTCGCGGTGGCTGAGCTGGGCGCCAGCCTGCCCCGTGCCGGCGGCTGGACCGTATATGCCCGGCGGGCCCTGGGGGATCAGGCCGGCTTCTCCGTGGGCTGGATCGACTGGGTAGGGCACTGCGCCGGCCTGGCCTGGGTGGCTGTGACCATTGGCGACTACACGATCGGTCTGCTGCCGGCCCTGCCCGTGGGCAGCAAAGCGGTGGCCCTGCTGGTATTGCTGGCCTTCGCCCTGATCCAGCAGCTGGGCCTGGAGGCCGGCAGCCTCAGCCAGAAGATCCTCAGCCTCGGCAAGGCCATCGCCTTCCTCGGCCTGATCACGGCCTGCTTCCTGCATGCCCCTCTCAGAGATCTGGCGGGCCTGGCCGAACCGCTGCTGGATGCCACAGGCTCCGCTGAGCCGATTGCGGCCTCAGGCATCAGCCTCGGCATCGGCGTGGTGTTCGCCATGCAGGCCGTGATCACCACCTACGACGGTTGGCACAGCCCGATCTATTTCGCCGAGGAATTCGCCGAGCCCAGCTCGGATCTGCCCCGCTCCCTGGTGGGTGGTGTGCTCAGCGTGGCGGGGCTGTATCTGCTGGTGAATCTGGCGCTGTTGCGGCTGCTGCCGGTCTCGCGGATCGCCGGGTCGGTGCTGCCTCTGGCCGATGCGGCCGAGGTGATCTTCGGGGCCTGGAGCGCTCAGCTGATCGTGGTGCTGGCCCTGATCTCCTCGTTCGGGCTCGTCAATGCCGTGGTGATGGGCGCGCCGCGCATCCTCTTCGGCCTCAGCCGCGAGGGCTTGTTCCTGCCCCAGTTCGCTGCGGTGAGCGCCAGCGGCACCCCCGTGCTGGGGCTGGTGGTGACCACGGCCAGCGCCGGCCTTCTGGTGATCTTCGGCGACTTCACGATCCTGCTGGGCATTGCCTCCTTTCTCTACGTGCTGCTCTACCTGAGCGGGATCACCTCCCTGGTCCTGCTGCGCTGGCGGGAGCCGGATCTGGAGCGTCCTTTCCGCGATCCTGGCTATCCGATCAGCGCCGCGATCGTGTGGCTGGGGTCCTTCGCCTTCCTGATCGCCGCAATCCGCAACGACACCGCCAACAGCGCCGGCGCCCTCGGCCTGATCCTGCTCAGCTTTCCCCTGCACCGGCTGACGCGGCGCCTGACGCCATCGCCGCCGGCCTGATCCCGCCCCGCACCAGCACCGGCACCCGTTTGAAGGCCGGCGTGCCGCTGCGGGGATCCACCGGGGCTCGGATGATCGCATTCACCTCCGGGTAAAACATCAGTGCGGCGCCCTCGCGGATCTCGCCGGGGATGATTTCGATCCCCTTCAGGCTTCCGGCTTCGCCCTGTACTGTCACGCGCTGGTGGGCCGTCAGGCCTGAGCGGGCCAGATCCGCCCGGTTCATCAGGATTGTCTGGCGGTGCGGCATGCCCCGGTAGGCATCGCCCGGCTTGTAGACAACCGTGTTGTGCTGTGAGTAGCTGCGGGCGGTGATCAGGGCCAGCACCAGGCCGGTTTCTCCCGGCGCCAGGCCGCCGAACTGGGCCGGCTCAGGCAGCGTCAGCGCCGGCAGGGGTGTGGGGGCCATCCGTGCTTTCCCTGATGGGGTCGGGAAGCTGGGCCGCTCGAACACCCGCCCTTCCACACTGAATTCGCGTCTGGTGGCATCGATCGTGGCGATCGGGCCGTAGCCGGGCACGGTGCGGGCGATCAGCTGGCGCACATAGACGGGATCCTGCAGCTGGCCCCAGTCGATCGGGTCGGTGCCCATCAGACGCCTGGCCAGCTCGGCCAGGAAGCCCACTTCACTGATCAGATCGGCTCGTTTCAGGTGGGTGTGACCCGGTTCGTTGAGGCGCACGAAGTTGTTGCCCGCTTCGGTGGTGGTGCGGTGCGGTGTTTCGAAGCGGTTGAACACCGGCAGCACCAGGGTCTGGCGGGTGCCAAGCCCATGGAAATGTCCCTGATTGGGCTTGGTGGCCAGATAGATAACGGTGTCGATACGGCCGAGGGCGCGGCGGGCCTGCTCCGAATCCGGGTTGGCGCCCCAGAGGTTGCCGCCCAGGCAGAGCAGGGTGTCGACCGCACCGGCTTCGGCGGCCCCGATCAGGGCGCGGGTGTCGTAGCCGGGTACGCGGCTGAGCGGGCGGCCCAGCAGCGCCTCAAGAGCTTTCTGCATCTCGGCGCGCAGCTTCACCGTGACGCCCATCGAGCCGAAGCCCTGCACGTTGGAGTGACCGCGGATCGGCATCGTGCCCGCTCCGCTCCGGCCGGCGTTGCCGCTCAGCAGGGCCGTGTTGGCGATGGCGTGCACGTTGTTGGTGCCGTTGGCGTGATGGGTGATGCCCATCGCCCAGGCGAACACCACGCCCCTGGCGCGGGCGATCACGGCGGCGGCGTGCTCGATCTCCTCACGGCTGAGGCCACAGCAGGTGGTGATCGTCTCCCAGGCGGTGGCGCGCAGCTGCTCCAGCACCGCCTCGGACCCTTCGGTGTGGGCGGCGAGGAAGTCATGGCGCACGTGGCCGGTTTCCAGCAACGCCTTCTGGATCCCAACAAACACGGCCGTGTCGCTGCCCGGCACCGGCTGCAGGAACAGCGAGGCGATCTCCGATCCCCGCAGCATTGATTTGATCGGGAAGGCGGGCGAGCCGAACTTGAGCAGCCCCACCTCCAGCACCGGGTTGATCACGATTACGCTGCCGCCGCGCTCACGCAGGCGGATCAGCTCGTTCATCAGCCGCGGGTGGTTGGCCGGCGCGTTGGAGCCCACCAGCACCACGCAGTCGGCTTGCTGCAGGCTCTCCAGGCTCACCATCGAGGTGCCCGAGCCGAACACCTCGCCCAGCCCCACGGTGGAGGGGGCGTGGCATAGATCGGAGCAGTCAGCCAGGTTGTTCGAGCCCATTGCCCGCAGCAGCAGCTGCAGCAGGTAGGCGGCCTCGTTGGAGGAGCGGCCGGAGCTGTAGGAGGCCAGCCGCTCCGGCGGCACCTTGAAGGCGGCCTCGGCCAGCTCAAGCACGTCGTCCCAGGCGAGGCGTTCGTAGTGGCTGCGGCCTTCGCGCAGGATCAGGGGGTGGCTGAGCCGGCCGAGCCGGTCCGCCTCCAGGGAGCTCAGGCCCTGGAGCTCGCTGATGCTGCGGCCGGAGAAGACGGATTCCGGCACCGCGGGCTGCAATTCGGCGCTGATCGCCTCCACGCTCTTGAGGCACCTCTGCAGCGGTTCACCCAGCTCATCGACGAAGCCGCCGTTCTGACCGCCGGTGCCCCAGGCGCAGGAGAGGCAGGCGCTCTTGTGCAGCAGGGTCTGCCAGAGCAGCGGGCCGCGGGGCGAGAGGGTGGCTTTGGCCCAGCCCTCGATCACGGGCCAGCCGCCGCCCACGCTGGGGTTGCCGCTGGATCCGGGCGGTTCTGCCTTCACGATGCTCGCTGCGACGGCCACTCCTTCAGGATGGCGCGCCCCGGCACCCGCAGGGCCCAGTCGCGGGTTTCGGCTTGTTGCCGCCGATACGATCAAGCCCCAGCCGCAGGATCCGGCATCCCCCCAGTCGCAGCGCACCGAAGCCAGATTCTCTACGGCTGCGCCGGCACGTTCCTGGGCCAGTCGGGGCTGTTCATCGATCTGCCCTCGCTGCCGCTGATGGCGCGCGACTTTCAGGTGAGCGCCGCTGGCAGTCAGGAGTCGATCACCGCCTACGCGTTGGGCTATGGCTTCTCGCAGTTGGTCTGGGGCCCGCTCTCCGATCGCTGGGGACGCCGGCCCACGGCTCTCACGGGGCTCGCTCTGTTCAGCCTGGCCAGCCTGCTGCTGGTGGTGGTCTCGGGCTTTGCTCCATTCCTGATCATGCGCCTGATCCAGGGCATCGGCGCCGGCTGCGGCACCTCGGTGTCACGGGCCTGCCTGCGCGATGTCTTCAGCGACCGGCTGCTGACCCGGGCCATGTCGTTCGTGGCCATGAGCTATGCGATTGCCCTCGGCCTGGCGCCCTTCCTGGGCGGATTGATCGCCCGGGTGGCCCCGTGGCGCGTCGATTTCCTGCTGCTGGCGCTCCTGGGGACAGCCACGGCAGTGTTGCTCTCCCGTGGGCTCAAGGAAGCCCGCCGCCTGGCCCCGGCGGAGCGGCGAGCAGGCTTGCGCCTGGGCGAGATCGCCCTGGGCTATGGCCGCCTGGCCCGTGATTCCCGCTTCCTGGTGCCCACCTTGATTGCCACCTTCGGCACCGGACTGATGGTGGTCTACGGCGCGGTCAGTCCATTTGATTTCGAGAAGGGATTTGGCTTCAGCCCGTCTCAGTTCGGTGCCATCTCCCTCAGCCTGAGCCTCCCCTATCTGCTGGGCGCCGCCGTGGTGAGCCGCTGGGTGATGGGCCTGGGCCAGGAGCGGTTGCTGCGGGGCGGGCTTGGCGCCGTGCTGGCCGGTGCGGGGTTGATGCTGGGACTGGGGTTGGCGGGCCGCTTCGATGCCGCCTCCCTGCTGCTGCCGATGCTTGTGGTCACCCTGGGGGCGGGCCTGCTGGTGCCGATCGGCCTGGCCATGCCGATGCAGGCCTTCCCCGCCCAGGCCGGACAGGCCACGGCGCTCACGGGCTTCCTGCAGCAGGAGGGAACGGGCCTGCTGGTGGCCATGGCTGTGGGTATATCCGTCAGCTCCCAGGTGCCCCTGGCCCTTGCCCTGTTGGCCCTTGGCGGGATCCTGGCGCTGCTGGTGCGCGCTTACGGCCGCCTTGCCCCGGGTCGATGACCGTGCCTCTCCCGGTCGAGCAAGTCCCCCGATGGCACTGGATATCGCTGTGATCCACGTTTCTCCAGAAACTTTGTTTTCTCAATTCAGCCATGGTTTCTGTCTGAGTAAATGAAATCAGAGATGTTGGTTGGACGATTTAAGCGAAAGCCCCCGGCCCTGTGCCTAGCTGGCCTGAAGATTGCCGCTTCCCTGCCATTCCCGAATGGTCATGAAACTCGACCATCTTGCCTTTAAAAGAGATAATCTAACGAGGCTCGTTCCCCAAAGCATTTGCCCATTGATTTACTTGCGGCCGATACGGTGAGTGGATTTTTTTAGATTGCCCACGTAGGTTTTGGCCACCTTCTGCTGGATGAAGTCCGCTGCAATCAGTTGCGTCGCAACAAGCGTGGCAATCCTCACAAGGGCATGATCGCGAATCCACAGAAACAAGGAGTTAAATTCGAGGAATGTGCCGTAATGGCTAGTGCCAACGGATGGGAGAAGCGCGACGCCCTGCCGAGCGTGGCGATCGTGATGTCCGCGAATCTTGCCGATGGTGGGCGAGGACGATGTCCAGATTCAGCCCTGGCTTTCACAGGATGTCCGCTTGGCGAAGGCCCCGGCGGCGATTCAACATCATGATTTCCGTCATCCATCGATGACCCCTGACTGGACGCATCAGTGCCATTCTCAGCTTGGATCTCTACGCTGAGTGACGCAAGGATCCGCTGCCGTGACGCTCGCCACCATTCCCTTCCCGGTCATGCCTACGGCAGCCAGAGCCATCTCGCGTGGGCTGTGCGGATTGATGGAGGTCAACGGCGGACCGACCGCTGAGCAGCAACGTGTCTTCACGGCCCTGGCCACCCATCTCCTCGGGCAGGAGACGAGCACGCTGGCCACGATGGAACCCCTCACCCCCGACCGGCTGGCTGGGGAGCTTGTGGATTCCGACTGGCGGCGATTGTTCCTTCAGATGGCCATCATCCTGGATCTTTGCCGGCATCCCAAGAGCGAAGCTCAGCTGAAGCGTCTGGAAACCTATGCGGAGGCCCTGCGGATAGATCCACCGCAACTCGAGATCGTGCGCGACTTCGCCCATCTCTCTGCAGCGGAGGCAACCGCCAAGTTCGTTCGCATGTACGACAACTACATGCCAGAACTCTCCGAGCATCAGGATCATCAGACTGGCAGCGGCAAGCAGTACTTCGACGATTCCTTCTTCGAAGCCATCGAACGATTGGCCGAGATGCCCTACGGCAGCCTGGGGTGGGCCTTCACCCAGCTCTATGAACGCAACGGCATGACCGTGCCCAGTCGCAGCACGCCGAATCCTGGCTACTACGTCTGCCATGACATGAATCATGTGATCACCGGCTATGAACCCACAGGCCCAGGGGAAATCGCCCTGGGCGCGTTCAAGCTGGCGCTGAACAACAGCGATGCCAACTGGATGGCCTCTCTCACGAATTTCCTGATCCATGAGGTGGGTCTGTTCAAGCACGGTACCGACCTGCAGTTCATCCCCTACGGTGGCGGCGGAGAGCCGTATCACGGCGTCGACGGCCGCCGCGGCGCTCTCGATCTTCCCGGCTCGGCGGAGCTCTTCGCGGAGTCTCTTGTGCGGGGAGCGGCCTGCAAGGGAGACTTCAGCCAGTTGGATCACCTGGCCATCGCCGCGGAACCGCTGCTTGAGATCCGCCGCCGGTTTCATGTTCTGCCGATGCGGCACCCCATGATCGATCAGCCCGATCTCTGGCCCAGCGCCTACTGAGGTGGGCCCGCAGGACGCTCCTGGCGATCGATGAATGTGGCCAGATCCCAGGCCTCCTGATCCGTGAGTGCTCCACTGAAGCGATGGGGCATGTTCGTCGGTTGAAGGAGTGGGGCCCAGGAGTGCCGGGTAGAAGGCGCACTTCTGCCTGAAGATGTCCTGACCTTGTGCTGCATCCCCGCTGAGGGAAGAAAGTGGCGGGATGGAGGTGCCAGGAGACTGGATCCATCGAGCGGTTGCCTGCTCATCGAGTCATTGCATGGAGGCGTTGAATGCGTGCTCTTTAGGCCCCTTCCCCGAGTGGTGGACGATAGCTCTTATGCTCCTCGGCGTAGGTAAAATATGTGCAAAGATGCCTTGTTGATGATGTCTGAGTTAGGGCGCTTTTTAGGCAAACCTCAGTATGGAAAGTTCGACGCGATGTCCCGGCTGTGATCACCACCTGCCAATGAGGCTTCTGACCGCGCCCGCCAGAGGACGCACGAGGCGAACGCTTCGAGCGGAGCAGTCAGTTCCCAGCCAAGATGGGTGGCTGTGGTGTTTGATGCCGCCGCCCTCATGATCCTGGCCTCCGCCGACCGCGCAGCGTTTCAGCTCAATCCCTGTCTGCCGGGCCATCACGACCCCTACCCCATCTATGCGGCCATGAGCGCCGAATGCCCGCTGCAATGGTGTGAGGGGGCGCAGATGTGGATCATCCTTGGCCACCCTGAGGCCGTGGCCCACATGCACGATCCGCGCTATAGCCGTCAGCGCCATCTCGACAAGCTGATCGAGCGCTTCGGCAGCGGCCATATCTTCCACGACCAGAAGCTCGACATCCCCTACATGGACGGCGAGCCCCATGCGCTGGTTCGTCACCATGTGATCGACGCCTTTTGCGCCATCGACATCCCGAGCCTCGAGATGTTCACGCGGAACTTCATTGCCGAGAGGCTGGAATCGATCTCCACGGGCGAACCCTTCGATCTTGTGCCCCTGCTGGCTGATCCGCTGCCGGTGGCCGTCACCAGCGAGCTCATCGGTGTTCCCCCCGATCTGCAACAGGAGGTGCTCAGGCATGTCCCCTCCTTCGTGCGCTCCCGCGGTCTCACGCAGACCGAGCAGACGACCGCCAGCGGCGATGAAGCCATCGACGTTTACCGGGAGTTCTTCCTCCCCCTGATCCACCAGCGCCGCGCCAACCCCCAGGACGATCTGCTCAGCCGCTTGATGGTCGATCCCCGCGATGGCACGCACATCAGCGATGAGCAATTGCTGCTGTTCATCTCCAGCAACTTCTACAGCGCCAGTGTGTTCACCCTGCGCCTGCTCGTGGGCACGCTGGCCTGCGCGATGGCGCGCCACCCCGAGGCTTTCGAGCGGCTGCGGGCCGACGGCTCCCTGGTGGGGCCGGCGCTGGAGGAAGTGCTGCGCTGGGATCCGCCGGCCCAGGCCCTCAATGCCAGTGCCGCCACCGAGCCGATCGAACTGGCCGGACACACCATCGCTGCCGGCGATTCGGTCACGGCCCTGGTGGGAGCGGCCAACCGTGATCCCCGCGTGTTCGACGATCCGCATATGTTCCGGATCGAGCGGGATCCCAATCCCCACCTCAGCTTCGCTCCGGGGCTCCATCAGTGCCTCGGACGCCAGCTCGCCCGCCTGCAGGGACGGGCAGTGCTCGACGCCTTCCGCCAACGTTTTCAGGCCATCCACTGTCACGAACAAGCCTCGCATCGGTTCATGGGTGACCGATTCCGCGGCTTCGATCGTCTGATCCTGGAGGTGCAATGACCATGTGGATCTGAGCCGGTCAGATGGGAGCGCAGTCGTTGGGACGCTGAAGCCATGGGCGAAAGGCGCCAGAACTGCGCGGCATCCACCGTCAGGGCCGGTACGGTGAGCCGAATCCCTGGTCAGACGGATGGCGAGCGGCTCCGACCCACCCGAGCCGGCCAGGCTCCAGCAGGCCCCGGCAGCGCCACTGCCGGCCCAGCTGATCCAGCGCTACCTGCGCCTGTTTGCCTTCTACGACCGCGATGGCGATGGCCGTCACACCCTGAGCGGCGACTTCGAGCCGGTGGCGGCTCGCATAGACGCTCGCTGGCAGGGCCGTTCAACCCCTTTCCCGAATCTGCTGCAACTTCTGCGCGACACCTATCAGCACGAAAATGAGCGCCGGGACCGCGACCATGACGGCCAGGTGGATCGGGAAGAGTTCGTGGTCTCCCATACCCGCGTGTTCGCCGCCTTCAGGGCCGATCCGAATGGCGCAAGGCGGTTCATCGCCCGCTCCGCCGGCGGTTTCTTCGATGTGCTGGACCTCGATGGTGACGGCGTACTCGACCTCGACGACCTGGCGGCCTTCGCCGCCGCCTACGGCCATCCCACCGGCGGCATCGCCGCCAATCTCGATCGGATGCTCACCGTCCTGGGCCTGCCGCCCGGTCTGCTCCCGCGGGACGCCTTCCTCACGCTGGTGGAGCAGTACTGGTTCGATCCCTCCCAGGAGGCGCCTGGCCGCCATCTCTTCGATGGGGTGAGCCTGGCTGAGGGATGTCTTCAGCGATCGGCAGTTGAGTAGGGAGATGAGCGACATCTTTGGGCAGGGCCTTGGCTCCAGTCCACAGCAGTTCGGTGCGGTCTCCCTCAGCCTGAACCTGCCCCATCGACTCGGTGGGCCAGCCGCTCGAGGCCGCTGAAACATGGGCCGGCGTTGCACCGATCTGATCGGCTGGCCGGGCTGCTGATCGGCGTGGCCGAGTGGCACTACCAGTGGCTCTCGGAAGCGGGGTTCTGGCTGCAGGCGCTCTGGCCCCTGGGCGGCGGTGCGCCGCGATCGCCCCTGCTGGCGGCCCTGCCCCTGGTGGGCACGGCCCTGTTCATGGCGCTGGCCTGGGGACCGTTGGCGGCTGGACGCGGCCGCGGCATCACGGGCATCCTGGTGCTGCAGGACAACCAGGAACAGCCCCTGCAGGAACGGGCTCTGGCGAGTCTGTCCGTGGGTACCGAATTCCCTTCCGCCGCCCTCGGTGCTTCGATCCTGCTGGCGCCGCTGCGGAAGCTGCCACCGGCCCTGGTGGCGGCCATCGGCGAGGGCGCTGGGCTCGGAGCGGCTTTTTGCTCCCCTGCTCGGGGCGGCCCTGCAGGGAGAGGACGGCGCCATCCCCTGGTGGGCCGCCCTGCCCCGGCTGGGGGGGCCTGCCGCCCGAGCAGCGTGCCGCCCTGGCGGGGGTGCGGCCTGTTCGTGTTCAGTCTGCAGAACGAGCCCAGCCTGCTGGCGCTGCTGCTCACCGGATCGGCCGGCGGCGCCGCCCTGGGCCGCTGGCTCGGGGGGATCACTTGGAACGAAAGCCAGTTGGACACGTTCCGGCGGGGCTGAACCCATGACAGCCGCCACCACCGTGCGGCTGCGCCACGGGCAGCGGCACGGTGCAGGACGGGCCGTTCCCCGACACCAAGGAGCAGCTTGGGGGTTTCTTCCTGATCGACGTGGCTGGAGGCGGAGCTGGCCCGCTCGCCGCTCCTACGAGAGGCTGGTGGCCTGGCTCACGGCCCGCCGCCGGCGCCGACGGGCAGGCCATCGCGCTGGCCACGGCAACGGGAGCCGGAGAACCGCTCCGCCTCTCCCCAGACACACCCGTCCAGTAACAATCAATACCGGGAAAGGCGGAGACTTGTGGATATTGCAAAAGCAAGGGGGCATGGAGCAGGGACACCCCAACTAGGGTGCGGACCGGCTCCATATCCCAGGGCCAGATTCCCGGGCAGGGATCAGACCATCTTCGCCAGCATTCATGAAGTGCCCCGGCTGCAAGGCCCACAATCCCCCCGGCAATCGGTTCTGCGGTCAGTGCGGCACAATCCTGACGATTGCCACCTGTCCGGGCTGCGGTGATCCGGTCAAGCTGGATCAGCATCTCTGCATCAGCTGCGGTTGGTTGATGCGTGGCGAACGCCGCCAGGTGACGGTGGCCTTCTGCGACCTGGTGGGCTCCACCGAACTGGCCGCCACGCTTGACCCAGAAGACCTCAGAGACTTGATCAAAAGTTACTACAGTCTCTGTGTTGAAGTCGTCGAAAGTCTGGGTGGACATATCGCCAACTTTCTCGGTGATGGCGTTCTGATCTACTTCGGCTATCCCACCGCCCATGAAGACGCTGCCGAGCGTGCAGTGAATGCGGGGCTGGATATCGTGACAGCTGCCTGTTCGCTGGCTACGGGAATGGGTGAACCCGTCCATGTGCGGGTGGGGATTGCCACAGGTCTGGTGGTGGTTGACGGCAAGGGCCAGATTGAAGATGGAATTTATGGCGAAACAACCAATCTGGCCGCACGCCTTCAGAGCGCCGCAGAACCGGACACGGTGGTGATCGCCGATTCGACGCGACGTCTGATCGGCCACCAGTTCAACCTCCTGGATCTGGGTGAAGCCCGCTTGAAGGGATTCTCCGCACCGATACGCCACTGGAGACCACTGCAGCCGAGATCGAGCCCGACCCGGTTCCGGGCCCTCGCCACGGACTCCGCAGTTGCTCCGCTGTGTGGCCGGGAGAAGGAGTCCGCCACATTGGCGGTCTGCTGGCAGGAAGCGTGTTGCGGCCGACCGCAGGCCGTCCACCTGATCGGTGAGGCCGGGATCGGCAAATCCCGTTTGGTGCAGGACTTCCTCGATCGGCTCCGCTCAGAGCAGGGACGGCACGACCGCTGCGTCCTTCAGTGTTCCCCCCTGCAGGCACAGAGCGCGCTGTTCCCCGTCAAGGAATGGTTGCGCCGCCAAGCCCTTGACACCCTGATTGATCAGGCACTCCCTGCAGACGACATGGCGCTGCCATTGCTGTCGCTCCTGCTGAACCTGGAGACGAGCATCCCCGCAGCGCTCCTGGCGACGACACCGGAAAGCCGGCGCCAACAGACGCAGCAACGGCTGAAGGCCCTGCTCCAGAGCCGGCAGGGCATCCCCCGATTGATCGTGATCGAGGATCTGCACTGGACGGATCCATCCACGCTCGACCTGCTCGACGCTTTGGCGGCGACGCTGGAGGGTCAACCGGTCATGGTGCTTACGACCATGCGTCCGGAGCAGCGACCACCGGAGTGGAGCGGCCCGCAATCCCGGCGGCTGTCGCTGGATCGGCTCGACCATGACGCCGCCCTGGCCGTGGCTGGTCACGCCAGCGGGGAGGTGGCTCTGCCGCCCGAGCTGCTGGAGCGCATCGTCCAGCAGACCGATGGCATTCCCCTGTTCGTGGAGGAGATGGCACGCTCCGTCATGGAATCCTGGTCGCCGGCGGCGACGGAACGGATGGCCCGCAGCGGATTCGGTCCAGAGCTGCCGATCCCCGGATCGCTCAACGACTCGCTGCTCTCCCGGCTGGACCGGATGGTGCAGGGTAAGGCGGTGGCTCAGATGGCCTCGATGCTGGGACGAGACATGAGCCACGAGATCCTGGCGGCCATCTGGCCCGGAAATCCCGATGTGCTCAGTACAGGGATCACCCAGTTGGTGAAAGGCCAGATTCTCCTGAGCCAGGAAAGCGAGAACGAAAGAACCTATTCGTTCAGGCATGCATTGCTCCGGGATGCCGCCTATGAATCCATCCTCAGGAGTGTCCGGATTGAGCAGCATCGCGCGATTGCGGAAGTGCTGGAACGCGAGTTCCCCGCCACGGCCTCGCAGCAGCCAGAGATTCTGGCGCAGCACTTCACCGCCGCCCAGTGCGGCGAGAAAGCCTGCGCCTACCGCATTGCTGCTGCCCAGGCAGCGCTGCAACAGAACGCCCACCTGGAAACGATCGCCCACGTGAAGAGCGGTCTGGAGCTTCTGCCCTTGATCGCCGAGGAGAATCGACGGATTGGCCAAGAGCTTGAGCTTCGGGTCAGCGCCATCCCTGGCCTGATCGCCGCCAAGGGGTATGCCGATTCTGAGGTTCAGAACTTCTGTGAACGCTCCTTGGAACTGTGCAACCAGCTTCCTGATTCACCGAATCTGGTTGTGGCGCTGTTTGGGCTGTGGACGTTTCACGTGGTCAGCGGGAACCATCAGGAATCCCTGGATCTGGCACGACGCTTCCTGAACCTTGCCGAGACCTCGGGGAATGACGATCTTCTGCTCGAAGCAGACCTGATCAATGGGATCGCCCTCTTCTTCGTGGGAGAGACCAGCACAGCGTCCCGTCACCTTGAAGCCGTTGTCGGACGCTATGACAAGGAACGTCATTCCTCCCACCGCTATCAGTTCGGGCAGGATCCCGCTGCTGTGGCACTGGCCTACCTGAGCTGGATCCACTGGATCTTCGGGCGTCCGTCAAGAGCACTGCTTCACGCTGAACAGGCGCTCGAACTGAGTGATTCACTCGATCACCCCTTTACCCACTCCTTCGTTCTTTCCCTCACAGGCTGGCACGCCTTGTTCAGCGGTGATTTCGAACGTGCCGCCCAGCTCATCGCTGCCGATCTTGAACTGTGCACGGAGCAGGAGATCCTGGTGTTTCTGGCGCACGGCAAGGTTCTCGAGGCCCTGCTCCAGCAGCTACGCGATGACGCTGACTTTCCAACCCACCCGCTGGAGGCTGCCATCGAATTCTTCCGAGCAACCGGAGCCCGATGCTTTCTCACCCATTGGGAAGCCGCTCTTGGATTAGCGCGCGCCGGGCAGGGTGATTGGGATGGTGCTCACCAGAGCCTGGATCAAGCCATGGCTCGCCTGAAATCCAGCTGCGAGCGCTGGGCAGAGCCGGAACTCCATCGACTGCGCGGAGAGGTGCTGAAGAAGCAGGGATCAGAGCCGGCCGTCTATGAGTCGGAATACCGCAGGGCCATCGCCTCCGCTGCCGAACGGGGATCCCCAGGGTGGGGACTGCAAGCGTCCCTGAATCTGGCGCATTCACTGAATCAGAGGCAGCATGGGCGGGAGGCGCTCGACACACTGGAGGCCGCCCTGATTCCATTCCCGCCTGAGGAAAGCGGCGATCAGGCGCTCCGCGAAGCCAGGGCGCTGCTGGCCGATCTGCAGCGAAGGTTCGACAACCGAAAGAACCCTGCCGGCCAGGCAGAACCCACTGGCTGCGGCAGGCCCGTAGACCAACGGGGTTCCAGCCTCCAACCCACCCACAGGACCGCATGAATCATGGGCGACACCACCACAGAATTCAGCTCGTTCTACTCACAGACACTGCGCAAACTGGAAGTGCTCTATGACGAAGCGGAGTTTCTGTATGCCAACGATGCTCCCTGGCCCCAGGCCTCTTTCGATTATCCCTACGGGCAGGCACCGGAGGTGACGAATGTTCCCGCGGCTGAAATGGCTGACTGGGATAAGAACGTGGCCCAATACTATAAAGACAATGCGCTTGGATCCCTGCATACCGGACTGACCCCGTTTGGCATCCAAGCCGCCGAATTCGCCGCCGGCTGCCTCGAGAGAAACGGCTTGCGGGGCTATGACGAGATCAACGACGATCAGTTCGCTGAGCTGCTCTGCGAAGGGCTCTACAGCAAATTCCTGGAACCGCTCAATGCGCAGGATGACGCTCAGTTCGCGAGTGATCTCACCGACACGGCCAACTACGAATACTTCAAGTCAGATTACAGTTGCATGGCCGTGGTGCGCAACACCTGGCCCGGCGAGTATGCGGCCCCTTCGATCGCCCTTGTTCGCAGGCCCCGTGATCCGGGCCAGCGCTACGCCTGGGAAGCCATCGCGATCGCCCTGAGCCACAAAGCCGATGTCGCCAGCGACTACCTGCCGATCCGGGAAGCCCCGATCTTCAGGCCGGCCGATGCGAACTGGTGGTTGGCTCGGTATTTCGTGCTGCAGGGTGCGATTCACCGCATCAACTTGATCGATCATGTGAAAGTGCACTTCCCGAGCGATGCCATCAATGCGATCAGCAAGACGGTGTTGCCGAAGTGGCATCTCATCCACAAGCTGCTGATGCCTCACTTCCGGCTGACGCTCCCGGTCAACAACGCGGTTCTCGAAGGCCAGCGCTCCCTGATCAACCGGGACACCTGGTATCCGTGGAGCCCGTTCGTGGCCAAGGGGGCGGAAGTGCGCCGCCTGCTGCCCTTCGCCTGGGCCGGTGCAGCATTCTATGGGATGGATGAAGCTACGGACTCCTTCCCGCCCTACCGCTTCAGCCTCGACCCGGAAACGATTCCGGATCCCCGCGATCCGGATCATGCCACAGTGCCGAGTTTCATTGGTCTTGGCCTTTCACGATACAGCGAATTCCAGCATGACTACTACAAGCCGGTGCTCGATTTCGTTCGCCAGGTGGTGGACCAGCTCCCTCACCCACCGGCCAACCCGGCCAACCATGACGATCTGGAATGGCTGGAGTTGCAGCACTGGGCAGAGGAGTGCAGAAAGTTCACGCCTGGTTTCCCAGATTGGCAGGCCATCTGCAACCGAGACACGCTCTCACGGGTGCTGGCCTATCTGATCTGGAATGCCGCCATAGTGCATACCAGTGATCATGCAACTCTGCACAAGATGATGAGCGACAGCCCCGTTCCCTTCGTGTTGCGTACAGCTCCGCCGGAACAACCTGATGTGCCCGTCACCACAGAGGTTGTGCCGAAGAGTGTGCGGACTCTGCTCAACCACCTGAGCGAATCTCTGGAAGATGAAGGTGGAGTCGTGGCGCGCTTCGGTGCGTGGCTTGAGCAGAAGACAGGGGATGTGACGCATTCTGAAAAACTGATTCCCCTTGGCACTCCCGGTGATCTCACCTACGCCAAGATGGCCGACCTTCTCTTCTACCTTCCCCATAACACCACCCTTTTCTACGATTGCGACTACGCGTTCTCCAGCGATGATTCCAACCTCGTCATCGAGGGACAGCATCGTCCGCTGCTCGGCAGGTCAAAGCAGGTGGCGCTGGACCAGGCGATCAGGGACTTCCAATCCAACCTGGAGATCGCCGATCAGCGCCACCAGGACGCCATCGCCCAGTTCGGCTTCCCGAAACTACGTCCGGATCCCAGTCTCTCGAAGGACAGTGCGGAGTACAAACGGCAGGCCCAGCAGGAGTGCATCGGCGCCGGAATCCAATACTGAATTCCGGCGCGATTCAGGCGCAGCTCACCGCTGTTCTGAGCCGGGATCCAGCAGCGTCACCGGATCGCCCAGCGCCACGGGCCCGGGGGTGAGCACCGAGAGCCGGATGCCCGCCACCACCTTGTTGTGGCGGGCGGTGGCGCGCAGGATCTTGATCTCCTGCGGCACGCCGCCCTGGGCCAGGGTGGTGACGACGCAGCGGGGGCAGCCGTCGTCGACCCGAAGCACCAGGCTGTCGCCGATCCGGAGGGTGTGGCCGATCCAGGCCTCCTCCACGAAGCCCTCGGCGCCATCGGCAGGGCGGATCAGCAGGTTGGGGCGGAAGCGCTCCACCGCGAAATCCAGCTGGGACTCCAGCTGCCGCAACCGCTCCAGGGTGGCGGTGGTCATGGCGTGGATCGGGCAGGAATCGAAGAACGTGCCACCGGGAAGCACCAGTTCATTCACCACGTCCTGGAAGTCCCGCTCCTTCACATCCGGCCAGTACTGATAGAGGCTGGTGCGCTCGGGGGCCTGATCGAGCAGGGTCACGGGGCGGCCGAGCAGGGCGGTCGCGGCGGGCTGCGGCGGGTCCACGAACGTCGCGCGGAAGCCCAGCAGGGCCTTCCACACCAGCGGGTTCTTGGATCACGCCACCCGGCCGGTGGCGTGATCCAAGAGGGCGTAGGCACGGTCGCCGAAGACACCGCGCTCGGTGACGGCCATCCCCTCGAGTCTCTCCCCCAGCATCGACTTGACCGGGTAACGCCACAGCGCCTCCACCTCACCCACGATCCGCTCGGTCATCCCGTCCCCCGGCCCGCGGCCGTCGTGCTGCACGCCCCATCCAAGGCGGTAGTCGCGTTCCGCACCGTTCAGCCCACACCATCCGGCCGGCCGCTCAGGCGCCCAGACCCAGCAGCTTCAGACCGGCCACCACGAGCACCAGGGCCAGCAGCCAGCGGATCGCGGCCACCGGTAGGTGGCGGCTGCCGAGCCGGGCTCCCACGCCGCCGGCCACCACAACGACCGCCAGCAGGGGCCACAGCGGGCCCGGCAGCACTGGACCCACCCGCCCCAGCGGGCTGAGCAGCAACCCGGCGAGACCGGCCAGGGAGTTGCTCAGGATGAACAGCGCCGACACCGCCCCCGCCTGCCGTGTAGTGCACCAGCTGCGCAGGAGTAGCAGCGGCGTGAGGAAGATGCCACCGCCGGTGCCGGTGAGGCCGGCCAGTAGACCCAGCCCGCCGCCGCTGAGCAGCAGCACGGCCGGCCGCGGCTCCCGCAGGCAGGTGGGATCGCTGGGCTGGCTGAGGAAGCGGAGGGCGGAAGCCAGCAGCACCAGGCCCACCAGCCGCTGGAACCAGACGACGGGCAGATCGATGGCACCGCCCAGGAAGGCCATCGGCACCGACAGCAGCCCCACCGGCCAGAAGGTGCGCCAGCGCAGGTGGCCGGCGCGGGCGAACTGCCAGCTGGCCAGGCTCGCCACCGCCACGTTCAGCACCAGGGCGGTGGGCTTGATCACCACCGGATCCAGTCCGGCCAGGGCTAGCACTGCGATGTAGCCCGAGGCTCCAGCATGGCCGACGCTGGCGTAGAGCAACGCCACCAGGGCCAGGGCGGCGAGCAGGAGCGGATCGGCCAGGATCGGCACCGATCAACCGTGCGGGGGAGGCGCCGACACGACGGCACCATCGGGCGACTCGCCCAGCCGCGGCAGCAGCTGCACCAGATTGCAGGGGCGGGTGCCCGCGTCGAGCTGGGCGCGGATCAGGCGGTCCCAGGCGGTTGTGACGGCATCAAGGGAGCCCGGCAGCACGAAGATCACGGTGCCGTTGGCCACGCCGGCCAGGGCTCGGCTCTGCAGGGTGCTGGTGCCGATCGACTCGAATGAGAGCACGCGGAAGAGCTCACCGAAGCCCTCGATCGTCTTGTCGAGCAGGGGGGCGACGGCTTCAGGGCTGCCGTCGCGGCCGGTGAGGCCGGTGCCACCGGTGCTGATCACCACCTGCACGGCGGCGTCGGCGATCCAGCCGCTGATCACGGCGCGGATGGCGTAGCGGTCGTCGGGCACCAGGCGCCGCTCGATCAGCCGGTGACCGGCTGTCTCCAGCCGCTCCTGCAGGGCGTCCCCGGAGGGATCGCCGCTGGACGGGTCGGCGCTGCGCCGGTCGGAGACCGTGAGCAGGGCGATGGCGAGGCTCAAGACCTGAGAACGCGGCGGGATGCTCATTGTGATCGGCCTTCCCACCAGCAGCGGCGGGGAGGTGCCCTGCGGCCCTACAGCTGAATCGCCGGCAGCCGGCTCGACTGCCAGCGCCCTTCGGCCTTTTCGGTCACCAGCGGAGTGAGGTTGATCCGCAGCGGGGTGCCGTCCGCCACGTCGACGCGCAGGGCGGAGTAGGCGCGGCGCAGGGTGGAGCCGCGGCCGCTGCGGCCCACGAACAGGCGGGAGCGGGCCACGACGCGATCAGCGCCGGGTGGCCCCTCACGCAGCTCCGCACCCTCCGGCCGCTGCCGCCGCAGGCTGTAACCGCTGCCGCCGCAGATCACCCATGGGATGCCGGCATCGCCATGGCCGGTGTCCGCCACCTCCACCACCTCGAGGCAGTGGGCATGGCCGCTGAAGGCCAGATCGAGCAGGGGCCGGCCGGCCGGGCGATCGCCCAGGTCGGCGGCTACGCGATCGAGCACGCGGCGCAGCTGGGCGCGCACGGCCAGGGTCTGCCCCTGATCCCACTTGGTGGCTTCGGTGACGAAGGGTGGATGGTGCAGCACCAGCAGGCGACCGCGCACCGCCGGGTTTCGCCAGGAGTCGATCAGGGCCGTGGCGAACCAGTTGAGCTGGGCGTCGTCGAGCTCCGGTGCCTGGCCAGTGCGGGCCCGGAGCCCGCTGGCCAGCTGCTTGTCGATGTCGCGGATCTGCTCGTCGAGCTGCTCCGCCTTGGCTGCCCGATCCTCCCGGGCCTCCACCTCGTTGTCGCCGGGGTCGCGGACGAGATCGCTCAGCAGGGCCAGGCGCTCGGCTGCGAGGGAGCGGCGGCGGTGGTTCAGGGCATCGTCACGGCGGGTCGCTTCTGCCAGGTCGGCAGGATCGGGCGGCAGGGGTTGGTTGAAGGTGTTGGAGTCGAGCGCGAACACATCGATGCCGGCCCAGCGCATGGCGTAGTAGCGGTTGGGCAGACGAGTGAAGGCACCCGGGCGGTAGAGCAGGCAGCGGGCCCCGTCGACCACGGCGCTGCGGGTGCGTAGGAGATGGGCACTGAGGCGAGCCTCCGGCACGGCATCGAGCATGTCGAGGAAGGCGCGCGACCAGGCCTGACCCACGAAGGAGCCATGCCAGCCCACGTCGAGGTCGATCCAGGAACGCAGCAGCCGGCGCAGCGGCGCCGTGAGGCCGGCGAGCAGGCTGAGCGGCAGGGGGAGGTCGTAGTAGTCGTGGTTGCCGAGCACCGGCAGGAAGGGCACCTTGAAAACGAGCTGGTCGTAGCGGAGACGGCGCCAGGTATCGCCCCCCACGAGCCACTCGCGGTAGGGGCGGATGAAGTTGTCGCGGTACTGCTCGCTGGAGCCCGTCAGGTAGACGACGTCGCCGGTGTGGAGCAGGAAGCGGGCATCGGCCCCATGGCTGAGCAGCAGCTCAGCCACCTGGCGTTGGGGGCTGCTGCGGCGGTGGCGCCCGGTGCCGCTGTCACCGAGTACGAGAAAGGAGAAGGCCTCGGGAGTGCCCGGATCCCCCTCGATCGCCAGGCGGCAGGGATCGATGCCCTTGCTTGCGAATTCGGGATGGCCCCAGCGCACCCGCGCCGCCATGCGGCGGATCTTGGTGGCGATGCCCGCCTCGGAGGCGAGATTCACGGAAGCGGCAGCGGGGCGAACACCGTGAGGGCACCTGGCAGGCAGGTGAAGGTGACGGGATCGGCCTCCAGCATTTCTCCATCGATCACCAGCTTCTGGGGTGGATCGGTGGTGATCGTGATCTGTCGAGCGCGCAGGCAGAGCAGGTCGGGATGGGTGGTGGGCGACTGCACCACGGCGGAGGCGAGCAGGGAGGCCAGGGCGTTGAAGCCCTGGAGGCGAGTGGTGGGGGAGGCAATGGTGACCTCCAGCAGACCGTCGTCGGGGATCACCTGGCCGAAGCCCTGGGCGAGCACGGAGGTGGCGGGCGCCACATTTGCCACGGTGATGGCGGCGGCCTGCACCACGGTGAGGGCCCCGTCGATCTCGATGCGGGCCTGGAAGGGCTGCTGGGTCACGAGCTGCTGGGCGCCGGCGAGCACGTAGGCGATGGGACCCAGCATGGTCTTGAGCTCTCGGGTGGCGCGATCCACCATTCCGGCCTCAAAGCCGAGGCCGGCCAGCAGGATCATCGGCACGTCGTTGCAGCGCGCGGCGTCCACCACATGGGTATGGCCAGCCAGGATGGTGTAGCAGGCACCGAGCAGGTCGGTGGGTATGTCGAGCGCCGCCGCGAAGGCGTTGGCGGTGCCGCGGGGGATCACACCGAGAACAATCCCTGTGCCAGCAACTGCTCCCGCCACGGCCGAAACGGTGCCGTCGCCGCCGCAGGCCACGATCATCACGTCGCCGGGATCGCCGGCTGGCCGAGCCTGCAGGATGTCGACGAGTTCGCGCGTCTGCTCGGCCGGATCGAGATCAGGGCGGGTGAGCAGCACGGTGACCAGCAGCTGCGGCTCGAGAATCGAGCGGATCAGTGCCAGCTCAGCATTGGGATCCCCCTGGCCGGCCACCGGATTGAAGAGGAGATAGGCCATGCGTCCATGGGCCAGACCGCGCAGGGCCAGGTCGGCGCTGGCCGCGTTGAGCGCCAGGGGCACTGCGGCCAGGTCGCAGGCGCGGAGCAACAGCGCCGTATCGGGGGCGGAGCCCGGCGGGTCGCAGGGGTCAGCGAAAGCGATCACCGCCACCACCTCGCCGGCTAGCACACGCGCGGCGGCCATGATGTCGCCCCCATCAGCCAGGGCGGGGAGCTCGTCGAGCGGATGATCGCCAGCTGGGACAACCTCACGCAGGCGGCGGGCGAGTTCGGCGGTGGCGAGCAGGGGAAAGCCGGCCAGGGATCGGCCATGCCGATCCAGCCAGTGGAGCAGCTCCTCCACGCGCGACGCGCTCGCCAGCAACACCAGGGAGTGGGCCATCGCAACCCACGCTACGGCGGCGCGCAAGTTAGACGAGCGCTGGCGTGGATGGTCCACCAGGCCGGGGAAGTCGCCTGAGCCCTTCCATCCGAGTGGATGCCAGCGGCATCGACTGCGGCACCTGCTGGCAGTTCGATCCGACCCACTTCGCTCCCAGGTGCAACGTGCTGCTGGGCGTCGCGCAGGAGCTCAATGCATTTCTGACGCATCTGGCCACGCTGGGTCAGGTGAGTGCCTACACGCAGAACCAGGCGCTGGCGGCATCGTTGTTTCTATGCAGGAAGGTGCTGGGCGGCGCTCGATCGCCTCGATGGTGTGGAGAAGCTTTGGCGTAGTTGCTGTACGGCAGTGGCTTGCAGTTGATGGATGCGTTGCGGCTCCGGATTGAGGATGTGGACTGTCAATCCAGGCAGCTGAGGCCACCGCAGCTTCAGAGTGGGCTTGGCAATGGGTAGTTCCGCAGGTTCGCCGCTGCTGAGATCGGAAGGATCGAACCGATGGCAGGCACCACATCGATCCATCCCTTGCCACGCACCTGCTGGAGCGTGGCAAGGATATCCATATGATCCAGGAATTGCTGGGCCATCAGGATGTGAGCAACGCCATGATCTTCACCCATGTGTTAAACCGTGGACCCCTGCGCGTGAACGGCCCCGTAGACTTTGTGTAGCAGATCGAACATGTGGTTCTCTGATCAGAGAACCACATGCGGGTTCTCCTTATGGATCAGGAGGACCTAGGCTGCTTCAGGTTTTTAAAGGATTCGCATCCATTTGATGGCCTGGGTTCACAGAAGCAACGGCGTGAGCGGGGCTGGTTCTCAGAACCGACCAATGACAAGTTATACGGATCCCATACAACTATCTATGATTTCGTCTGATAAATTTCTTGCCATGATGACTCGGGGTATTTCCCATGGGCGTACGCGACATGACTGCTTATCCACTGCATCTGGGTCTTGGCGCAACTGCCGAGGTTGAACCATTTTTCACAGGCGCAATGGATTGGTACGAGGACTACATTTCTCGGCATGCAGGGGATGGCGCTGAGGGGCGTCTCGTAAGCATGCACAAATTCAACGTGTCGTGGGCCATGTGGGAAATGCACCCGCATGGAAGCGAAGTCGTTCTATGCACGTCCGGATCAATGATTCTCCACCAAGAGGATCCTGATGGTGCCCGTTCGGCCGTAACTTTGGGCCCTGGCCAGTACGCAGTCAATGCACCTGGCATCTGGCACACGGCTGACGTGGAGCACGAGGCAACAGCAGTGTTCATTACCGCAGGCTTGGGCACTCAGCACCGGCCGCGATAAGAAGGGTGACTCACACATGCGGGACTTATCCCATGGTCGATTCAGGCGAGAAATCAAGTGCCGTATAACATCAAGATACACCTGGCACGCCTCCTATGGAGCTTTGATTTCTACCTGAGATTCTTGCGTTCAGGTGATCTTGCCGTTAGAAGTACAAGGGAGGAGGCTGAGCTAACGGCAGCTACACTCATGAGGAATCCCGTTATTAATGGCCAAGAAAGCCCAAGCTGAGTTCATTCGGTAGTTCGGCCCCTTGCTTGATGCCCTTCGGGATCTTGGCGATTCAGGTCGGCCAAGAGAAGTGTCTGCACGCATCTCAAAGAACCTCAACCTGCCTGATGAATTGCTTGATCAGACACTCAAGTCAGGTGGAAGTAAGTTTCATAATCAGGTTGCTTGGGCAAGGCAGTATTTAGTGTGGGAAGGGCTCCTGGATTCATCCAAGCATGGAACCTGGACACTGACAGAGAAGGGGCGTAATGCACATCTTGGTGACAAGGAAGCACGAGACATATTCCTGAAGTGGGTTTCCATTCACGCCGAGAATCGAAAGCAGAAACGAGGTGCGCAAGAAACTGAAGAGGAAGTGCTCCCGACTGGTGCCATCTCAGATGATCCAGAAGAAGATCAGAAGCTCGATCTTTTGAGTACCCTGAGGTCCATCAGTCCTACAGGGTTTGAGAAAGTCTGCAGAGAGCTTCTCAGAGAGTCAGGCTTTGAGAACGTTGAAGTCACAGGTGGCTCTGCTGATGGAGGGATCGATGGCTATGGAACACTTGAGATCAACCCATTCGTGAGCTTTAGAGTCCTCTTTCAATGCAAGCGCTACGCCAAAGGCAACCTTGTATCTCGCTCTCAAGTCGGTGATTTCAGAAATACCATGCTTGGTCGCGCTGAAAAAGGAATCATCCTCACTACATCAGGGTTTAGCAATGCGGCCATCCAGGAAGCGAGCAGGGAGGGTGCACCTCAAGTCGAACTTGTCGACGGTGACAAATTGGTTGAGATGTTCCAGAGGGTTGAGCTGGGTGTAGTCAAGCGAACTGTTTATGATGTAGATCCTGCTTACTTTGAAAAGTTTAAGGTATGACTTCTAGCATCGCCATTCACCTGAGCCGCCGTCGTATGAGCCCTGTGCATCCCATTTTCACCTTGCGACTAGATGATGTCAAGCACTAAAGGTCTATGGCAAAAGACAGATCTTAGCTAAGATCTATGGATTATTCAGGGATAATCTCCTGCACATTCCGCCATAATCTTAGCCGGCTCACATCCGGCCATGCAGTCGTGGTCAGTGCCCAGGTGGCGTAAATTCTGATCGAATCCCTCGGGCTTGGATTGCCTGCGGGCAGGCCCTGAGCATGGTTGCTGAAATTGTATTGACCAAAGCTCGATGAGCGTTGCGATGCCATCGGCTGTGACGACATGACAGGCAGACCCACTTCAGACTGGCCAGCTGCTTACGCAGAACAAGGCCTCTCATCCTTCGAGCATGGCTTCATGCTCCTTCACGGTCTCTTGTCTCAACCCTGCATACGATCAGGTGATCCGCCGGAGAGCCATGGCCATCACCGTTCTGCGCAGAGGCTCTCAGGGCCCCGAAGTTGTCGATCTGCAATACCTTCTGCACTTTCGTAGCCCAGTGTCCGTCGCTGTACTGGGTGGCTTTGATGGCGATTTCGGCCCGAAGACCGAGCAGGCCGTCCGCGACTTTCAGGCCAATCGAGGGATCACCGTGGATGGTGTCGTGGGTGCTCACACCTGGGGGACACTGGCGCCCAAGCCTTCCGGCCCTCCCACCTGGCCCCGGCTGCCTGGCGAATTTCTGCGCCAGGGTGATCAGGGGCGCGATGTGCTTCGGCTCCAGCAGGGCCTGAATCGCCAGGGTTTCGACGCCGGTCCGGAGGAGGGCATCTTCGGCCCACGCACGAAGGCGGCTGTGATTCGTAGCCAGAGCTCCGGCGTGCCGGTCTCCAATCAGGAGGGGGTGCTCGGCCCCCTCACCTGGGGAGCGAGCATCGCCGATTGAACCGTCTCCACCCGTCGAGCCAGCTGTCGGATCTGGGCTGTCCCCAGCCTGACTGCGACTGAGGCTCCTCTCTGGTGGACGACCATCAGGCTTTGTTGTCCTGCAAGATAGTCCTGCAGTTGCAATAATCACTTGACCAAATGCCTGGCGATGTGTATTATCAAGTTATTGGCGAGCTAATGAAAATGAGATGCGCCCCTTCGTTTATGCATATTTTGCTTTAGAGGATTCACTTCTGAGTGCTTTTCTGTGTCAGCGTTTAGATCGCCTGACGTGCACGGCTATTCACTTTCTGTCATGCCAGGCTAGTTGCTGTGAGTTATTGAATCACTTTTCTGCTAGACGATTATGGTTGATGCGGCCAACCCCAGTCGGCTCTACGTCCTGCTCATTAGTGTGCATGGATTGATTCGAGGCAAGAATCTCGAGCTCGGCCGTGATGCCGACACGGGCGGTCAAACGAAATACGTGGTGGAACTGGCCAAGGCCCTTGCTATCCAGGAAGGTGTCGAGCGGGTGGATCTGGTAACACGCCTGATTGTAGATGATCGTGTCAGCCCCGACTATGCTGTTCCGATTGAAAAGCTGGCTGAGAACCTTCAGATTGTCAGGGTCAAGGCAGGCCCGAACGACTATCTGCCCAAGGAGCAGCTCTGGCCCCACATGGACAGCTTTGCTGACCACCTCTCCACATGGTTGGCGGAGCAGCCCAGGATGCCGGATGTGGTTCACACCCATTATGCCGATGCAGGCTACGTGGGCGTGCGGCTCTCTAATCTCACAGGTTTGCCACTGATTCATACGGGCCACTCCCTCGGTCGCGACAAATATCGGCGCTTGCTCGCCGTTGGTATGGGCATCGATCAGATCGAGCAGCGCTATCACATGCAGGCTCGGATCAGCGCTGAGGAAGAAACGCTCAGTTGCGCTGATTTGGTGATCACCAGTACGCGCAACGAAATTGAAAGCCAATACGAGCTCTACGACTACTACACACCTGAGAAGATGGCAGTGATACCGCCGGGTACTGACCTCCAGCAGTTTCATCCGCCTAGCCAGGATCAGTCTTCAGCTGTCACCTCGTTTCAGTGCATCCTCAGCCAGTTCCTGCGCAATCCGAATAAGCCGATGATTTTGGCACTCTCGCGGCCAGATGAACGCAAGAACATTGTCTCGTTACTGGAGGCCTATGGCCAGAGCCGTCGTTTGCAGGAGTTGGCGAATCTGGTGATTGTGGCTGGGAATCGTGACGACATCCGTGAGCTTAATGATGGCGCCCAGTTGGTATTGACAGAACTGCTCTTCGTGATCGATTACTTCGAGCTGTATGGGCATGTGGCTCTGCCTAAGCACCACAGTGCTGAGGAGGTACCCGAGATCTATCGTCTCGCAGCGGCCTCCAGGGGGGTGTTCGTCAATCCAGCCCTGACTGAACCATTCGGTCTCACCCTGCTCGAGGCCGCCGCCAGCGGACTGCCGCTGGTGGCCACTGAGAATGGTGGACCGGTTGACATCATCGGCAATTGCCGCAATGGCTTGCTGGTGGACCCACTGAACCGGGAGGCCATCGCTGAAGCCATCCTCTCCATCCTGGATAAGCCCAGGCGCTGGGATGAATTTTCCGGCAATGGGCTGAGAAACATCGCCCGCTTTTATTCATGGGAAGCACACGCCAAGGCTTATCTGGCCATGCTCCAGCCGGTGGTGTCGAAGCCGAAGCCGCTGGCCCAGCCACCAGCGACCCATCAGTTCAGCAGTTACAGGAATCGGGCTCTGTTCACGGCCATCGACAACACCTTGATGGGTGATGCTGAGGCTCTTGACCAGTTCGCCAAGGTAGTTCGCGCCCATCGCCGTCAATTTCTGTTCGGGATCGCTACAGGCCGGCGGCTTGATGCCGTTCTGACCATCCTCAAGCGCAACAATATCCCCGCCCCCGATGTGCTGATCACCAGTCTGGGAACGGAGATCTATTACACCTCTGAGTTGTTTGCGGATATTGCCTGGAGCCATCACATTGATCACTCCTGGACCCCCCAGGTTCTACGCCGGGTGCTGGAGTCGCTTCCGGGGCTGTCCCCCCAGCCCAAGACTGAACAGAGTCGCTTCAAGGTGTCGTACTACTACGACTCCGAGTTGGCGCCCTCTCTCGACGACATTCATGCTCTGTTGCGTAAGCAGGAGCTTTCAGTCAATGCCACTCTCTCCTTCGGGCAATACCTTGATGTTGTTCCTGCCCGGGCCTCCAAGGGTCAGGCGTTGCGCTATGTCGCCAATCAGTACAACATCCCGCTGGAGCGAACCCTGGTCACCGGTGGATCTGGTGGAGACGCAGACATGCTCCGTGGTAATACCCTGGGGGTGGTGGTTGCTAATCGGCACCAGGAAGAACTCTCCAATCTAAGTGAGAATGAGCAGGTATATTTCGCCAATGGAGCCCATGCCTGGGGCATCCTTGAAGCGATCAGGCATTACGGCTTCTTCTGATCACCATTATTTGAATCAGGACTGATCGGGTCCTGATTCACAGAGCTTGAATGGACCAAATCATCCCCTCAGCCATGACGCGACTGTTGCTTTGCACAGATCTGGATCGCACCCTTCTCCCTAATGGAGAGGCCCCGGAGTCGCCGGTAGCCCGCGATCGCTTTGCGGCGGTCGTGGCCCGGCCTGAGTTGACCCTGGCCTATGTCTCAGGTCGAGATCTGACGCTGGTGGAGCAGGCGATCGAGCAGTACGGGATTCCCAGGCCCGATTGGGTGATCAGTGATGTCGGCAGCCGGATGTATCACTGGCAGCTCCCAGGGGGATGGCTGGAGTCGACGGCCTGGCAAATGGAGATTGCCTCTGACTGGCCAGGGCTGACCAGTCGGGACATCTTGGAGGCCTTCACCTCAATTGAGGGCCCCATCCTGCAGGGACAGGATCGCCAGAGCAAGTACAAGCTCAGTTACTTTCTGCCCCTGGGTGTTGATCTGGTCAGCCTGCGTCAGGTGATGGAGGCTCGCCTCAAGGAGCTGCATGCTCTCTCCAGCTGGATCTACAGTTTTGATGAACAGGCTCAGATGGGCTTGCTTGATATCCTGCCTGAACGGGCTACCAAGTTGCACGCTGTGGAGTTCCTGATGCAGCAGCTGGGATTGGGGAGCAACAGCACGGTTTTCGCTGGAGACAGCGGTAATGATCTCCCGATTCTGGTGAGTTCCGTTCCCTCTGTTCTTGTGGCCAATGCCCATCCTGATGTGCTCAAACAGGCCCACGAAGCCTCCAGGCAGCGGGGCACAAGCTGCCAGCTATATTTGGCCCAGGGAGACTTTCTGGCGATGAATGGTAATTACAGCGCCGGAATTCTTGAAGGTCTTGTGCACTTTCATCCCGACACCATGGCCTGGATCACGTAGTGCCAATCGTTGGGCTCGGGCTGAGTTTTCGCAGGGCTGCTGCCTGGTCGACATTGTTGATTGACCTCTGATCGTTCAGCTCAGCAAGCCAGCAGCCGAACTCCTGAAGTGTGAGCTCTTCGTGCTTCTCCTGACACGTCACTTCCGACAGGCTCCCGGCAATCACTTCCCAATCTTCTTCCACCCTTTACTCACGACCTGATCCTGATGTACGAGCAGATCTCCCATTCCCTGCTGAACTCGATTCTGGATGAACTGAAGCCAGAAATCAAGCGCCAGAATCTCCGCTATTTCTATACACGACTGGGTGCTAACTTCTACGCAATCCATTCGCTTTTCTCGGCGCTGTATGGAGAGCGATCTGATTTTCAGGCACAGATGGTGCGGTTGGTGGAAGCTATGGCTGAGGGCTACATCAATCGATCGGAGCAGTCTGAGCGGATTGACATGAGCCGCGAGCAGGACCACAACTGGTTCCTCTCTCAGAAGTGGGTAGGCATGGCGCTGTACACCAACGGATTTGCCAACGATCTGGCGGATCTGGCTACCAAGATCGCCTACTTCAATGAGCTTGGCATAAATATGGTTCATATCATGCCTATTCTGAAGTGCCCGGCTGGCAAAAGTGATGGTGGCTATGCCATCAGCAGCTTTCGGGAAATCGATAGCCGTGTTGGCGATCTCAATGATCTCCAGCGCATCTCTGAGCAGTTCAGGAAGAATGGCATTCTCCTGGTTCTAGATATTGTTCTCAACCACACATCTGACGAGCATGAGTGGGCATTAAAGGCCAAGGATGGTGATCTGCGTTTTCAGAACTACTACCTCACCTTTGAAGACCGTATAGTTCCGGATGTGTTCGAGCAGGGTATGCCCTGGGTGTTCCCGGAGACTGACCCAGGCAACTTCACCTGGAACGAGCAGATGAAGCGCTGGGTCATGACCGTGTTTCACGATTACCAGTGGGACCTGAACTATCGCAATCCGGAGGTCTTTATTGAGATTCTCTCGATTGTACTGTTCTGGGCCAACCAGGGTGTGGACGTGCTTCGGCTCGATGCAGTTGCCTTTCTCTGGAAAAAGATGGGATCAAGCTGTCAGAACGAGCGGAAAGCTCACTTGATTCTGCAGCTGCTCAAGGACTGTTGCCAGGTCACGGCACCAGGAGTCCTGTTCATCGCCGAAGCCATTGTTGCTCCAGGGGAGATGGCGAAATATTTTGGCGAAGATGCGATTGTGGCAAAGGAATGTGAGATTGCCTACAATGCAACCTTGATGGCGTTGCTCTGGGATGGGATCGCTACCCGCAATACCAAGTTGTTGCGGGAAGGCATCAAGAGCCTGCCCAGCAAACTGGATCGCGCGACCTGGTTGACCTATGTGCGCTGCCATGACGACATCGGTTTTGGTTTTGATGACAAAGATATCTCCGCAGCTGGCTATGAGCCTCACTCCCATCGAAAGTTTCTGATTGACTATTTCAGCGGAAACTATGATGACACTGCCAGGGGTATTGAGGGAACCTCGAAATATTGCGATTATCGAAGCAGCCTTGAGAACACACAGTCTCGTCCTCTGCACGTGCAGATTTGCCAGATAACTGACATCCATAACTTCAAGGCGGGGCGATTATCCAGCTAACT
>NZ_JAGQCE010000001.1 GCF_024345995.1 Synechococcus sp. Cruz-7E5 | reverse complement strand
CCTGGAATTCCAGCTCCTCATCGCTGAGATTGAACAGCTGCTGCAGCACTAGCATCTTGAAGAGGATGAGTGGATCAATCCGCTTCCTGCCTGCATTGCTCTTGCGTTCATGGCTGTAACCTTGCTCCAGCAATGGCCTGAAGGCCTCCCAGGGAATCGCCTCAGATAAGGTGGCTAACGTAGGCCTCTTCTTCTGAAGTCTGTGGATGCGCTTCTCCTCATCCCAGAATCCACGCTGTCCCATTCAGCTGTACTGAGCTGAGTGGATTCTATGTCATATCTAACAAGCTGTCAGGGCGTGGCGTGGATTTTTCGAGGTGCCCATAAGATTGCGTCAGACGATCAAGCGTGTATCCAGAATAAATGAGCAAAACTCCTAGTTGAGCCAGTTGTTCAGACTCTTCTTCCATCGCTTGATGTTCTGACGGTTGGGAATTATGGCTGCCAGTCCTCCCGGTGACGAAGATGGCACGCTTTCCGCTGCGCTGTAGTAGTTGTAAGCCGTGCTGGGATCCAAAGCGGTAGCACCATCGGTGTAACTCCCATAGCCATACTTCGCGTACCCGTAGATACCGCTCTTGCCGCCAGCATCGATTCGTGCGTTGGTGACAATCCCCAGCAGAGGGGCCCCGGCGGACTTGATCCGCTCGATGGCTTGGGCCGGCAGTTGCCGGTCTACTTTGTTCAGACCGACCACCAAGAGCATGCCGTCTAGGTTTTCCGCCAGCAGGGAGGCATCGGCGAGACCCAGGGCTGGTGGTGTGTCATAAAGGATCAGGTCGTAGACGCCGGACTCGGCGATTTCCGTCACTAGATGCCCCATTCGCTCGGAACTGAGCAGGCGCGGCGGATCCGGCACACGTCTGCCGGCCGTCAGCACCTGCCAGCTCTCATGATCCGGCACCGTCTGCAGAAGCGACCGCCAATCGGCGCCCTCTTCGGTGAGCAGGTTGGAGAGGCCGCTGAGGTTGTTCAGACCTAGGCGGTGGTGCACCTGAGGCTGACGCAGGTCCGCATCCACCAGCAGCACCCGTTTGCCCAGTTCGCTGAGTGTTTTTGCCAGCAGTACGATCAAAAGGCTCTTGCCTTCTGACGGCACCGAACTGCTTACCGCCACCGATTTCACGGGACGGTCGCTGTTGAGGAAGCGCAGGCTGGTATAGAGGTTACGAAAGGCTTCCTGATAAGTGAAGCGCTGGTAGCCGGCGATGCCGCTCTGCTGGGCATCCAGGTCCTTGAGCAGGAAGCGCTTGTCGCGCCGTACTCCCTCGAAGAACGAGATGTAAGGGATGTGGCCCAGCAGCGGGACCTTGAGCTCGTCGCGCACTTCGCCAGGGGTGTGGAACACATGATCAAGCCGGTCGCGCAGCAGGGCCACTCCGCCGCCGGCCACCAAGCCAAGCAGCAGGCCCTGCAAGAGCCCACGGCCAAGACGGGGTTCCACCGGTGTGGGATTCACCGCTGCTGGGCTGATCACCTTCCAGGGCACGTTGTTCTGGGCGATCTCCAACTGGAACTGGTCACGCGTGCTCAGGTAGCTGGCCAGGTTTCCCTGCGCGATCTCCAGTTTTTTCTGAAGGTCTTCGTATTGGCGCAGCAGGGCCGGCTGGCTGCGGAAGCGGTCGTCGGTGCCGCCGATCTGGGAGCGCAGTGCGGAAATCGATCCATCGAGTTGCTGCAGCGTGGCATCCACTGCTTCCAGTTCCTTGCGCTGCAGAGCAGGCTTGAGCTGGTCGCGGGCGGAGATCAGGTTGCGCAGGTAAGGAGATTCGGCGGTGTAGGTGGAGCGCGCTTCAGCGATCTCGCCTTCCAGCCGGGTGAGCTCGGTGAGCAGGGGTTGGTTGGGAACGTCGAGGGTCACGCTCGTGCTGGAGCGGGCTGATTCGCTGGTGCCGCCGTCGCCGGCGGTGCTGGTGAACGTGCGGGCCGTCAGTTTGCCGGAGGCCACATCGGCGCGCACCTGCTGGAGACGACGGCGCTCCGCCAGTTGGCTCTCCAGGCTCCGGCGCAGTTCTTCGGCTTGGCTGCGCACCGCGGCAGCCTCTGCTTCTGGGGCCAGCACGTTGTTGCTGGTCCGGAAACGCTCGAGTTCGCCCTGGAGCGCCGAGCTGCGGGCCTGCAGCTCCGGCGCTTGCTGGTCGAGGAACTTCACTCCTTCAGTCAGCTTCTCGCGGCGTTGTTGCAGGGCCCAGTTGAGGTAGGTCTTCTCGGTGAGCCGCAGGGTTTCGTTCACCAGATCCGGACTGCCGCCCCTGGCCTGCACCGCCAGAACACCGGAGGCCAGGATCGGATTCTTCTGGGTGGGATCCGCTGATACCAGGCTGACGCTCACCCTCGGCAGGGTCTGTTCAGGGAAGCGACGCTGAAGGTCGGAAAAAACCGGTTCCAGCACCACCGGGCTTTCCAGTACCCGGATCAGGGTGGGCACATCGTTGCGGCTCACGTTGCGGGCCACCGAGGCGATCGCGCCGCCAGCCGCTTCACCGCTGCCGCCCGCTGTGGTGTCGCTGATCGGATCGGCGATCAGCAGGCTGAAACCCCCCAGGAACACGGGGCTCTGAACGCGCCTGTAGACCGTGTAAAGACCAGCGATCGCGGTCACGGTGATGGTGGTGAGCAGAAAGATCCCGCGCCTTCGCTGCAGCACCCGCACCAGCCCTTTGAGGCCCACACCGCCCTCGTCGGCCGGCGCGGCGGGGGGAACCAGCGCGTAGGGACCTGGAGGGGCCGAAGCCGGTTCGGTGGTAATCGAAGCCATGGCAGGCGCACTTTCCCAGGAGTGTATGAGAATTCCCACGCTCCGCCAGCCAACCTGGGGCTTAACCTCCCTCCTTCTCACAGGCCACCATGACGATCGAGCTGCAGGACGACTTCAGTCATCGTCGGGTTCGCAGCCTGGGTCGCCTCTGCGCTTACACCCTTGTCCTGGTGTTCATCGCCAGCACACTCACGGCGCTGGTCCCCCTGCCCTTCGCCGACGCGCAGCGCACCCTGGCTTTCCTCAACGAACTGCTCGAGCGCTCCTCCCTGCCGGCTGTGGCGGTGCTCTTTCTCTTCTTTGGGCTCAGTGGTGATGCCCTGCCGGCTCTCTGGGAGTGCCAGCTGGCCCGTTGGCTGCGGCCGTTGCTCCGCCTCGTGGCGCTCCTGTATCTCATCACCGCCGTGGCGATCTTCGGGGTGGGTCAGCAGCTCAGTCGCACTGGTGTGGCTGCCCTGGATGGACAGGTGCGCACCTCGCTCGACAACCTGCGTCAGTTCCGACAGCAGGTGGACGGGGAGATCAGCGTGGAGAGGCTCCGCGGGCTTGTGGCTCGCCAGCCCCAGATCCTGCAGGCCCTGCAGCAGGAGGGCACTCTCCTCGATCGGAACAGCCCCCTGCCGGAGCTGCGGCAGCAGGTGGATCGGCTGCTCGCCAGGGTGGAGACCAACGTGCGCCGCCAGAGCCAGACGGCCCGCTCCAATGCGGCCGGGCAGCTGGCTCGCCAGATGGCGAGGCTCAGCGTCATGGCGCTGATCTATGCCTTCTACTATCTCGGAGCGTTCCTGATCTGGCCGCGCTCGCTCCTGGCCACCGTTGAGCGGGTGCGGCAAGCTCGCCAGGCCCGTTGGGCGGCTGAGGTCGAGTTGCAGGACGAATGATCCGCGCCAACGGCGAGGGCTGGGCCCGGCTCACGCTGCTGGTGTCGCTGGCCGCCAGCCAGCTCACCCTGCTGGTGCGGGCGGATTTCGCGGCCTTTGCGATCATGGCCAGCCTCTCCTGGCTGGCCGGAGCCCTGCTGCTGCTGGAGTGGGAGGAGCAGGGATCGTCGCTTCCCCTCTCCAGACTCTCGAGAGCCAGCCTCTTGGCAGGGCTCCTCCTGCTGTTGTGGTCCCTGCTTGTGCTCAGTCGCGTGGGGCGTCTCTACGACCCACTTCTTCACCTGCTTCCCCTGGCCGCCCTCGCCGGGCTTGCTCTGCTCAGTGGCATCCCCTGGCGCTCGGCCGTCCTCGGCAAACTGATGTTGATCGGATCCTTGCTGCCAGCCCAGGTTCTGATCAACCGCTTCCTTCCCGATGGCCCGATCGCAACCGTCACGGCGCGAGTGTCCTCCCTCTTGCTCTGGGCACTCGGCCGCCAGGCCTTTGCCGATGGCCATCTGATCGTTCTGCCGGAGCGAAACATGCTCGTCGGCTCCAGCTGCACCGGCATCAACACGATGGCGCTCTGCCTTGCGGCTGCTGTGGTGCTTGTGATCCTGCTGCCGCCGCCAAGCCGGGGTCCGAGTCACAGTCGTCCATCGTCCTGGCGGGCGGGTCTCATCCTCGCAGCCGCGGCCCTGGTGGTGTCCTTCATGGTCAACACAGTGCGCATCGTGCTGCTTGCCTACACCGATGTCACTCCTGGCCTCACGGGCCTGGCGCAATGGCGCAGCTTCGACTTCTGGCACGACGGCCTGGGCTCCAATCTCTTCTCCTTGCTGGCCATGTCGCTGGTCTGTTTGGTCTGGGTGGCGGTGCAGGAGCTGGCCTTGCGCCAGGCCCGTTTCCTCGAAGTGCCCGGCGCCGCTGAGAACCGCCATCCATGAACGGTCTTTCCTCCGTCCTGAGCAGACGCGCAGCGGAGCACTGGCCGCGTTGGGCTGTTTATCTCCTCACGGCCTGGGGCGTGGTGCTGTCGCTCGAAACCTGGGTCCGGGCACCGGGCGCTGGGCCCAGGCCCGCCTTTCCCGAACAGCTTGAGCGCAGCGGTCGTGTCTATCTGCCTCGCCCGGCGGCCGCCGATCACGGTGAGCCCCCAGCCGGTCTCACCCTGCTGGCGGCGGCCGACTATGCGCCGGCGGGTGCTGCCGGGGGCGATCCTCCGATCCGGCTGAGGCTGCTGACCCTCCCCAGCAGCGGCACCGGCGTCTCGATGCCCGTTGAGACGATTGGAGGGGCCCTGCTGGGGTCGGGGGGGCGGGGCCGCTGTGTGGTTCTCGATGCCAGGGGTGTGCCGCTGGCTGTGCTCCCCACTGAAGCGGCCTGGCAGGCCTGGATGGCCCAGCAGCGTCCCGATCGGCTCGGCCGGATCGCCTGGCTGGCGGGTCTGCGCCCTTACCGCGCCAACACCTGCCTCTGGGAGAGCCTGCCGTGAGCCGCCCCCGCTCCCCGGTTCTGCTTCGTCGCCTGGCCCTGCTGGCGCTGGATGGCCTGTTGATCGCGGCGAGTTTCTGGCTTGCCTTCGTGCTGCGGCTTGGAGACCCGCGCCCCTCCCTCTTGCTTCTCAATCTGCATCTCCTGCCCTGGGCTCTGGGGATCGGCCTCGTCGTCCTCTGGCTCAGTGGCTGGTACCAGGGCCTCACCCGTTATTCCGGCAGCAACTCCCTGTACGGCCTCCTGCCCCGCAGTGGGCTGATGGTGCTGCTGCTGCTGCTGGTGTCCACCCTCGGTGGCCAGCTGGAACCGCCGTTCCGCAGTTTCTGGATTCTGTTCTGGGTGATCTTCTCGGGCGGGGCCATCTCCAGCCGGATCGTGCTGCGCGACCTGCTGCGGCTCTGGCTGGCGCGATCCTCTCTGCAACCTGAACGAATACCGCGAGGTGTGGCCGAGGCATTACCGGTGCCCACCCTCGTGTTCGGTGCCGGGCAGGCGGCGGCGCAGCTTCTGGCTGATCTGCGCTATCAGAGCCGCTACGAGCTGGTGGCCGTGCTCGATGACGATCCGTCCCTCTGGGGACGTCGTCTGGATGGGTTGCCCATCGAGCCTCCGTCTGCCCTGATCAAGCTGATCGAGCGCCACGGGATCCGGCAGGTGTTGCTGGCCGTGCCCTCCGCTTCCCGCCATCGCCGTCTGGAACTGGTGGAACACTTCAGCGCTGCCGGCCTCTCGGTGCTGGCGATCCCTTCGCTGGCCCGCATCGTGGCAGGGGAGCAGGTGGTGAGCGACCTTCGCCCCGTCATGATCGAGGATCTGCTTGGCCGGGAGGCCAGCCAGGCCGACCGTGAGTTGCTGCGGGCCAGCGTGACCGGGAAGGTGGTGCTGGTGACGGGTGCCGGGGGCTCGATCGGTTCGGAACTCTGCCGCCAGATCATGCGCCTCGGTCCCAGTGGGTTGCTCCTGCTCGAGCGCAGCGAAGTGGCCCTCTACGAACTTGACCGCGATCTGCAAACGCTCCGGTCCCAGAGCGATGAGATCCTGCCTGCTCCCGTCGCCGTTCTTGGCGACGTCAGCGATAGATCGTCTCTGGAGGCCCTCTGCCGCGAGCACGGCGTTCAGGTGCTCTTTCATGCCGCCGCCTACAAGCACGTCCCCCTGCTTGAGGCCAATGCCTGCGCCGGCGTGGCCAACAACGTGGGTGGTACCCGCGTCGCCCTTGAGGTGGCCTTCGCCTGCGGATTGGAGCGCTTCACCCTGATCTCAACCGACAAGGCCGTCCGTCCCACCAACGTGATGGGCGCCAGCAAGCGTGTCTGTGAACTGCTGCTGCAGGCGGCCGCCAGCAGACCTGGGCCGATCTGCTCGATGGTGCGTTTCGGCAACGTGCTCGGTTCCTCAGGATCCGTGGTGCCCTTGTTCCGCAGGCAGATCGCCGCCGGGGGCCCCGTCACCGTGACCCATCCCGAGATCACCCGCTTCTTCATGACCATTCCCGAGGCGGTGGAGCTGGTGCTTCAGGCCAGCGGCATGGCCTGCGGTGGCGAAGTGTTCGTGCTCGACATGGGGGACCCGGTGCCCATCCTCGATCTGGCCCGCCAGATGATCCGCCTCTCGGGCTGCAGCGTTCGCGACGACGACCACCCGGATGGTGAGATCCCCATCGTCTTCACCGGCCTCCGTCCCGGCGAAAAGCTCTACGAGGAGCTGCTGATCCAGGAGAGCGACCTGCCAACGGCCCATCCCCTGATCCGCAAGGCCCGTGAGCAGTTCATTCCGGCCGAACGGCTTGAACTGCTCCTGCAGGACCTGGACCGGGCCCTCGAATCCAGGGATGGGCAGCGGCTGCGCGAGATGCTCCAGCAGATTGTTGCCGAGTACCGACCCATCTCCGCGCCGCAGGGAGGAATCGAGCTGGTCCGATAGTCAATCGAACCAGGCTTTGCCATCGCCGCGGGTCCTCCGCTGCCGCCCTGCCTCCCGCCGACTGAACTCACTCACGCTGGGATTCGCCACCACTGGATCCACATGGGCCACCTGCTCCCACAGCTCACGTGGCGCCCAGCGAACGGTATGCAGCACCCGGTCGTGGCGGATCACGTGGCACCAGCGGCTGCCACCGCAGTCGGCGCAGAAGAGTTCCTCCAGCCACTCGTTGCTGAGCACCAGCACCGGATAGGCCTGGATCACCAGCCGGGCTTTCTTGTCGGTCATGCCCCGCTGCTTGAGATCTTCGGGGCTGAGCAGGTGCAGGAAAAACTTCTTGCCCTGGCCCATCAGCCGTTGATCGGGGTGGGCCGGGCAGAACAGTTCCCTCTTGCGCGGCCGGCGGTTACGAGGTGGTGACTCAGGCTCAGGGCGCACATCTGGCACCGAGGACGGCATTGAGGACGTCATTGAGGACAGCATCAAGACCTGGTGTGCTCAGGCACGTCATACCAGTCAATCCTGGCTGGACTGAACCGGTCTGACTGCCTGATTGATCACTTCGTCTCCATCCAGTTTGCGCCCCAGCCGGTGTCCACCACCAGGGGGACGCTGAGGCGAATGGCGTTCTCCATCACCCGCTTCACCGTCGCCAGCACGGGTTCGAGGGCTTCGGGGGCCGCCTCCAGCACCAGTTCGTCGTGCACCTGCAGCAGCAGCCGGGCCGGCAGGTCCTGGGTGTGCAGTTCCTGATCGAGCCGCACCATCGCCAGCTTGATGATGTCGGCCGATGAGCCCTGGATCGGGGCATTGGCCGCCGCCCGCAGCTGCTGGCCCTCCATCCCGGCGCGGCGGGCCACCTCCAGCTCGATCTCCTCCGGCGGCTTGCCCTTCAGCCGTCCCAGGCCGCCCGGATCGAAGGCGAACGGGCGCCGCCGCCCCAGGATCGTCTCCACGTAGCCGCGGCTGAGGGCCAGTCGCTCCTGCAGCTCCAGAAAGGCGAACACCCTGGGGTAGCGCTCCTTGTAGCGGCTCAGAAACTCCTTGGCCTCGGCCTGGCTCACCCCGGCTTCCCGGGCGAAGCGCTGGGCGCCCATGCCGTAGATCACACCGAAGTTGATCGTCTTGCCCAGGCGCCGCTCTTCAGGCGTCACCTCGGTTTTGTCGAGCAGCAGCCGGGCGGTGAGGGCGTGCACGTCGTCGCCGTTGGCGTAGGCCTCCACCAGCACCTCCTCGCCCGAGAGATGGGTGAGGATGCGCAACTCGATCTGGGAGTAGTCGGCGCTGATCAGCTGCCAGCCCTCCTGGGGCAGGAAGGCCTTGCGGATGCGGCGGCTGAACTCCGTGCGGATGGGGATGTTCTGCAGGTTCGGATGGCTGCTGGAGAGCCGGCCGGTGGCGGTCACCGCCTGGTTGAAATCGGTGTGGACGCGGCCGGTTTCCGGCTCCACCAGGGCTGGCAGCGCATCCACGTAGGTGCTCTTGAGCTTGCTCAGGGTGCGGTGCTCCAGCACCAGCGGCACCACCGGATGGTCGGCCTCAAGTTTTTCGAGCACGGTGGCATCGGTGCTCCAGCCCGTTTTTGTCTTGCGCGATTTCTTGCGATCGAGCCCGAGCGTGTCGAACAGCAGCTCGCCCAGCTGCTTGGGTGATGCCAGGTTGAAATCGACGCCGGCCGCCTGCCTGGCTCCGGTCTCCAGGCTGGCCAGGGTGCCCGCCAGTTCCTCGCTCAGGGTCGCCAGATAGGGCTTGTCGATGCGGATGCCGGTGGCCTCCATCCGGGCCAGCACCGGCTCCAGCGGCAGTTCCACCTGATCGAGCAGCTCTAGCAGTGCCTCCCCCAGCTGCTGCAGCTGGCCACGCAGCAGCGGTGTCAGCCGCCAGGTGAGGTGCACATCCATGGCGCAATAGCGGGCGGCGGCTTCGATCGGCACCGCCGCGAAGCTTTCCCCCTTGGCCACCAGCTCGGTGAAGCTCGTCGGCGTGAAGCCGAAATTGCGCTCGGCCAGCACCTCCAGCCCGTGTCTGGCGTTGGCATCGCGCAGGTAATCCGCCAGCAGGGTGTCCATCACCACACCGTCCAGGTTCAGGCCGTGACGCAGCAGGATCAGGCGGTCGTACTTGGCGTTCTGCAGGGTCTTGGGGTGAGCGATGCTCGCCAGCCAGGGGGCCAGCGCCATCAACACTTGGTCGAGGGGCAACTGCTGGATGGGTGGGGCCGCGGCGTCTGCAGGTGTGAGCAGATCGGTGCTGGCAGCTGCTGGCGGCGGCTGGTGGCCCACCGGGATGTAGGCCAGATCGCCGCTGCCCTCGCCCCAGCACAGCCCCACCCCCACCAGCTGGGCCTGGAAAGGGTTCAACGAGGTGGTCTCGGTGTCGAGGGCGATCGGCCGGGCAGGATCGGTGGCCGCCATCAGCCGCTCCAGCAGGGCGGTGAGTTGCTCTGGGCTCTTGATGATCTCCGGCTCCAGGGCTGGCGGAACGCCTTCTGGGCTGGAGCTTGGCTGCGGGGAGGCCGCGGTAATCCGATCAACCGTGCCAGGAGCTGTTGCAACTGTGCTGTCAGCTTCAGATGGCGCCGACGTTGGGCTGCTCCTGGCCGAAGCCTGAGATCCCTGGGCCTGGTGATCGGCGGAGAACGCCCGCTCGAAGGCCGCCAGCTGCCTGACCAGGCTGTGCAGTTCCAGTTCCTCCAGCCGTTGGGCCAAGGCCGCTCCGTCCACGTCGCCGAGCTGCAGCCGGGGCTGCGCCGGCAGGGGGATGTCGATCAGAATCTCCGCCAGCATGCGCGAGCGGTAGGCGTTCTCCCGGTCGGTTTCGAGCCTCGCTTTGAGGGCTCCCTTCTGCTGTTCCAGGGCCGCGTAGATGCCGTCGAGGTTGGTGTGGGCCTTCAGCAGGGTGATGGCGGTCTTGGGGCCCACACCTTTGACACCGGGGATGTTGTCGCTGGCATCACCGGTGAGGGCCTTGAGATCCACCACCTCCTCCGGCGTCACCCCGAGCTTGGCCACCACGTCCTGCCGGCGGATCGTCACCGGGCCGGCGTTCTTGGCGTAGGGGCCGCCGCCCATGTACATCACGGCGATATCGCGCTCGTCGTCGACCAGCTGGAACAGATCCCGATCGCCCGAGAGGATCCGCACCCGCCAGCCCGCGTCGGCGGCCCGGTTGGCCAGGGTGCCGAGCACGTCGTCGGCTTCGTAGCCGGGGGCCATGCACAGGGGGAGATCCATGGCCCCCGAGAGGATCTCCTGGAGGTTGGCCAGATCGGTGAAGAAGTGCTCCGGGGCCACATCCCGGTGGGCCTTGTAGCTGGCGTCGGCCTCGTGGCGGAAGGTGGGTTCGGCCGTGTCGAAGGCCACCACCACCCCCTGGGGGGTCAAGCCTTTGACATTGTCCAGCAGGGCCTTGAGAAATCCGTAGGTGACGCTGGTGGGCACCCCCTCCTTGGTGGCCAGCCCCCCCTCACCACCTTTGGCGAAGGCATAAAAGCTGCGGAAGGCCAGGGAATGGCCATCCACGAGCAGCAGCATCGGTGCCTCAGCCATGCGCTCCTCGGTGTCCATGCTGGCGTGGTGGCCACAGCCTGCCATCGAAGCGTCCCGCCGATGGGGACCGGTCGCTTTCAGGCATTGTGAGAAGCGCCGGTCAGCAGCGCCATGGCCCGTCAACCCCGCCGTTATGCCGTCCACCTGCTCCTGGCCGGAGGCCACAGTGAGGTGGTGCATTTCGCCACGCTCGAAGCCTTCCAGCAGTGGTACCGGGATGTGCTCAACGCCGGAGCGTCCGAGACCTTCGTGAATGTGCCGATCAGCGATCTCGACGGGGAATACCTGGTGGTGCGCCCCAGCAGCGTGATCGGGATCCGTGTGGAGCCCAAGTTCACTGCCCTCGACGACTGAGTGGGCGGTGGTTGAATCGAGCCATGACTGATGCCCCCGAGAGGCTCCAGTTGCTCTGGGGGATCACCGTGTTCTCCGGGGCGCTGGCCCAGCTGACCTCTTTGCTCACGGGCTTGCCGTCAGTGGTGCTGCTGCTGGCCTCCGGCCTGTTGATCGGCCGCTCGGGCCTGGGGCTGGTGGATCCCCTGGCCCTGGGCAGTGGCCTCGAAACCATCGTGGGGCTGCTGGTGAGCCTGGTGCTGTTCGACGGGGGGCTCAAGCTGAGTCTTCGTGGCAGGACCGCCCGGCTGGCGGTGCTGCGAATCGTGATCGTGCGAATGCTGCTGGCCCTCCCCGCCGGCCTGCTGGCGGCCCATTTGCTGGCGGGTCTGAGCTGGCCGCTGGCTGCGGTCTACAGCGCCATCGTGCTGGGCACCGGCCCCACTGTGGTCACCCCTCTGCTGCAGCAGATGCGCCTGGCTCCCCCCCTGGGCGATGTGCTGGAAGGGGAAGGACTGGTGCTGGAGCCGATCGGTGCCGTGCTGGCCCTGCTGCTGCTGGAACTGGTGATCAGCGACCGCTACGACTGGCAGGATCTCGCCCTGGAATTGCTGCAACGGCTGGGTTTCGGTGTGGGCGTCGGTGCCGTCAGCGGTCTGCTGCTGGCGGTGCTGCTCCGGCGCCTGCCGGTCGACCCGGAGAGCGGTCTGCGCTTGCAGCTCACCCTGGGGGTGATGTTTCTGATGTTCACGGGCTGTGAGGTGCTGATGCCTGAATCGGGCTTGCCAGCTGCCGTGATCGCCGGGGTGCTGGTGGGCCGCTTCGCTGACACCGAAGCCGCCATGCTCGACGACCTGATCAGCCAGCTGGCCCAGTTGGCGATCAGCATCCTGTTTCCCCTATTGGCCGCCGATGTGGCCTGGGCTGACCTCAGCCCGCTGGGCTGGGGAGGGGTGGCCTGTGTGCTGACGCTGATGGTGGTGGTGCGGCCCGTGGCCATGCAGCTGGCCACCTTCGGCCTGCCCCTCAGCGGCGGCCAGAAGGTGCTGCTGAGCTGGCTGGCCCCACGCGGGATCGTCACCGCCGCTGTGGCCAGCCTGTTCGCCCTGCGCCTCTATGAAGCCGGCGTGGAGGGTGCTGGAGCTCTGCAGGGGCTGGTGTTCCTCACGATCCTGATGACCGTGGGTCTGCAGGGTTTCACCGCGGCTCCCCTGGCGGGCCTGCTGGGCCTGCGCCTCAGCGAGACCAGCGAGGGCGGCGAGTCAGACGAGTCGAGCGAGCCCGGCGCGCTCATGCCCCTGGAGGAGGTTCAGCCCTGAGCAACGGCCAGCATCAGCCGCGCCCGGTCTTCGCCGCTGGCGTGCAGCAGGCGCCAGGTGGTGATCAGATCCGGTCCCTTCAGGCTGCCCAGCAGGGCGGCCCTCAGGCTTTTCATCAGCACACCCTTCTTCACTGCCGCCGCCGCGGCTGCGCCGGCGAGCAGTTCCTGGGCTTGCTCAGCGCTGAGGCTGCCGTTCTCGTCGAGCTGCCCGAGCAGGGCCGTCAGGGCAGCGGTGGCCCCATCGGCGTCCAGTTGCTGGCTGGCGCCAGCGTCGAGCTCGGGGCGCTCGAAGAAGGGGCGGGCCTGCTCCATGCCATCACGCAGGGTGGTCAGGGAGGGGCCGAGCAGTTCGGCCAGCTCCAGTTCCCAGGCCTCGCGGCTGCCAGCGCCTGACTCATCGCTGCCCGGGGCCTGCCAGCCCTCGGCGCGCCAGAGGGGAACCAGTGCCTGGCGCAGCTCGGCGGCGCTCAGGTCATGCAGCACCTGGGCATTGAGCCAGTTGAGCTTGTCCCAGTCGAAGCGGGCACCGGCCCGGTTGACCCGATCGAAGCTGAACACTTCAGCGGCCTCCTTGAGCGTGAAGCGCTCGCCCATGCCTTCCGGCGGTGACCAGCCCAGCAGGGTCATGTAGTTCACCAGTGCCTCGGCTGTGTAGCCCATGGCCCGGAACTCACCCACCGAGGTGACCCCATCACGCTTGGAGAGCTTGCGGCCCTCCTGGTTGAGGATCAGGGGTGTGTGCGCGAAGACGGGCAGGGGCAGGCCGAGGGCCTCGTAGAGCAGCAGCTGCTTGGCGGTGTTGGCGATGTGGTCCTCGCCGCGAATCACATGGCTGATGGCCATGGCGGCATCGTCGACCACCACCACCAGGTTGTAGAGCGGGTCACCGACCTGATCGGCCGGCGCCCGCCGGGCAATCACCATGTCGCCGCCCAGATCGCTGCCGCTCCAGCGCATCTCCCCGCGCACCAGATCGTTCCAGCAGATCGTGGCCCCGTCGTCGATGCGGAAGCGCACCACCGCTTCACGACCTTCGGAGCGGAAGGCCTGCTCCTGCTCAGGCGTCAGATTGCGGTGCCGGTTGTCGTAGCGGGGAGCGGAGCCGCTTGCCTTCTGCCGCTCGCGCATCTGCTCCAGTTCGGCTTCCGATGCGTAACAGCGGTAGGCCAGACCCGCCTCCAGCAGCTGGTTGATGGCGGCGCGGTGGGCTTCGATCCGCTCGCTCTGGATCACGGGCTCCGCGTCCCAGCCCAGGCCGAGCCAGGCCAGGCCATCGAGGATGTCGGCCGTGAACTCCGGCCTGGAGCGCTCCCGGTCGGTGTCCTCGATTCTCAGTAAAAACTCCCCGCCGTGATGGCGGGCGAACAGCCAGTTGAACACCGCAGTGCGGGCGGTGCCGATGTGCAGGGTTCCCGTGGGGCTGGGAGCCAGACGAACCCGAACGGTCACTGGCAGAAGCTCATAAAGATTGAAACGGGACTGACGGGATTCGAACCCGCAACTTCCGCCGTGACAGGGCGGTGCTCTAACCGGTTGAACTACAGTCCCAAATGAGAGGCGAGAAGGGTTGAAAACCCTTGCCGGACCTGGCTTCTGGTGTCGTGGTGGCGACAAGGGAAGTATCCACTGCCGCTGGCCCCGCCGTCAACTGGCGGAGACAGCGGCAGTGATCACGGTCGGAAACCGGCGGGTTCGATCAGACGAACCTGGTTGCCTCTTGCTGTGAATTCACGGCCCTGGTCGCTCTGAACGACCACGCGACCGCCGGACTTGACCCGGATGACCCGCGCCCGCACCCAGCCAAGGGCAGCGGATTCGAGCACCTTGACCACATCACCGGGTTGTAAATCCAACTCCATGTCCGGAACCACGAAAGAGCAGGAAAGGGCATCGAGCGCGCCGTGGAGGACTTGAACCCCCGACATCAGGTTTTGGAGACCTGCGTTCTACCAACTGAACTAACGGCGCATGACGATGCCCCTTCGACCGGGACGCGAGGCGGCACCGGCATGGGCAATTGAGCGATGAAGCTTCAGCGATCGAAGCGTTGCTTCACGCGGGTTGCTTTCCCCACACGATCGCGCAGGTAGAAGAGCTTTGCACGCCTCACTTTACCGCGACGCTCCACCTTGACGTTGGCGACCTGAGGGCTGTGCAGCAGGAAGACCCGCTCAACCCCAACGCCCTGGAAGATCCGACGCACGGTGATCGTTTCGTTCAGCCCGCCGTGGCGCTTCGCGATGACCACACCTTCGTAGGGCTGGATGCGTTCCTTGTTGCCCTCGCTGATGCGCACGCCCACGCGCACGGTGTCGCCCACGTAGATCTCGGGCAGATCGCTCTTGAGCTGCTCGGCTTCGAAGGCCTTGATCAGGTCCTGGGCGCTGAGCTTGCCGGTGCGAGCCGGTGTCACGGCGGGCTTCTCGGCCACGGCCGTTGGGGCCGCGGTCTCGGCTGTGCCGGTCTCATCCACGCTCGTCTGATCCATGTCGATGTCGTCCTTCAGTTCCGCCATCAGTTCGGCGCTGTCGTTCTTGTCCGCGGCCATCCCAGAAATGCGATCGCCCAGCCAAACAACCACTGTAACGGCTCATGTTCCCCCCTCCCCAGCGCTCTCCTTCCGCTCCGGCCGCCCCCGCCGCCGACTCCACCCCTGCAGCGCCAGGCCCGTGCCGGTGAACAGCATCCAGAGCAGCCCCAGGCCGTTGAGAGCGACGTAAAAGGTTTCACCGACCGGGCCGAGCCATTCACCTTCGTGCAGCACCATCAGCCCATGCACCTGGTCGCGGCTGAGGCCGCCCCAGTCGCGCAGCAGCCGGTAGCCCATGCCGCTGCTGACCGTGATCAGCAGTGGCAGGACCACAACCGGCCCGATCAGGGCGTGCCAGCGGCGCAGTCGGGCCAGGACCTGCATGGTCGACAGCATCGATGAGGAAAGTTGATAGCTTGAATCCTGGATTGCCCGGGCCCCGTCGATGAATATTTTTGCTGACCTGCTGGCGGGCCCCTCAACCAAGGCCTCCACCACCAAGGCCGCCAGCGCCACCACCAGCACCGGCCCGCGCATCCAGAAGGGACGGCGGGGCGTCGAGATCAAATCGGCCCGTGAGATCCAGGTGATGCGCCAGGCCAGCCGGATCGTCGCCACGGTGCTGCGCGAAATCATGGAGATGGCCGCTCCGGGGATGACCACCGCCGATCTCGACCGCCACGCCGAAGAACGCATCCGCGCCATGGGGGCCACCCCCAGCTTCAAGGGCTACCACGGCTTTCCGGCCAGCATCTGCGCCAGCATCAATAACCAGGTGGTCCATGGCATCCCCAGCGCCAAACAGGTGATCAAGGCCGGAGACCTGGTCAAGATCGACACGGGCGCCTACTTCGAGGGCTACCACGGCGACAGTTGCGTCAGCATCTGCGTGGGCGAATGCTCCGAGGACGCCAACCGCCTCAGCCGCGTGGCCCAGGAAGCGTTGATGAGTGGTCTCGCCCAGATCAAGGCCGGCAACACCCTGCTCGACATCGCCGGCGCCGTGCAGGACCACGTCGAGGCCCATGGCTACAGCGTGGTCGAGGACTACACCGGCCATGGCGTGGGCCGCAATCTGCACGAGGAGCCGTCGGTGTTCAACTTCCGCACCAACGACCTGCCCAACCTCAAGCTCCGCGCCGGCATGACCCTGGCGGTGGAGCCGATCCTCAATGCCGGCAGCAAGGAGTGCCGCACCCTGCGCGATCGCTGGACGGTCGTGACGGTCGACGGATCGCTCTCAGCCCAGTGGGAGCACACGATCGTGGTCGGCTCCGATGGTTGCGAGATCCTCACCGACCGCGACTTCTGAGCCAAGGCCAGCATCGCGGCCCTCAGCCGGCAGCGCGGCCACTCAGGCAGCAGCCCGGCTGAACAGTCGGCCGTAGACGTGCCTAAGCCCCATCTGCAGGGGCACGAGCACCACCGTGATCGGATTTGGGGTCACGATGATCAGGCCGAAGCCCCTGCGTGCCTGGGCGATCACCTGGCCCGCCACAAAGTCGGCGCCCATCACGCCGTAAGGATTGAGGGAAGAGCGGAACGGTCCGAGCACCAGCCGCCGGATCCTGCAGGAATTCTCGCCTCGCTGGTCGAGGGCCCGCAGGCTGAGCAACTGGCCCAGCAGCCGCTTGCTGATCTCATAGAGCGGGCTGAGGGCCGGCAGCAGTTCCGCCTCCGAGGTGTTCACCCACACTTCCCGGCAGGGGGTTCCAGCAGGCCGTTCCTCCAGGCCCAGGAACAGCTCCAGCAGGCGCCAGGCGCTGAGGGCGTTCACCTCCAGGCTGCGTTCGATCGCTGCGGCGCTGCGGTCGCCATACACATTGACCCCGTGGTTGATCACCAGGATGTCGACGTCGCACAGAGTGGACTCCAGCTGCTGCTCCTGGCCGCAGCACCACACCACGTTGCGCAGGGAGATCGCCCTGCCTTCCCAGTCGTGCAGAGCCACCGGCTCAGAGGCGGTGGTGAGGGCGATCAGCTCGGCCCCATGGCCATGCAGGGCGCGCAGCAGGGATGTGCCCAGGGCCCCGCTGGCTCCGGTCACTGCCACGGTTCTGCCCCGCAGGGGCAGGAGTGCCGGCCGAAAGGGGAGCGGCAGCGGTGGGGCTGAAGCGGCTTGACCTGGCACGGCGATGTCCGTCATGGGCCATTCTTTCCTTTGGAATCATCCGCGATCGGGTCTCGGGCCGGCTCCCCGGCCAACCCGGCTCCCTGGCCAACGTCCACTCACTCGCGGCGGTTCCCCGTTCTTTTTCCGGCCGTCTCCACCGCTCCTCCCTTGGGCCTTCTGTCGTTCTTCGGAGCCACCCCCAGCCATGATCCCGGCCAGGTGGCCCTCTACGCCCCCTACTGCGATGGCGTGCTGCGGGAAGCCTGGCTGATCCAGGCCCTCGACCAGCTGGCCATCGGCGAGATCGAGGGAATTCGGCGCTTGCGCCCCGACGGGGAGCATCCGTTCCTGCTGCGCTGGCGGGCGGGGCTGGCTCCCCAGGAAACCAGTCACTGTGAGCTGAGCTTCCCGGCAACAGCCGAACTGGGCTACAGCTTCGATCTGCCCACCTATCAGCTGGTGCGCTGGCTGATGGACCTGCTCGAGCACCGGCAGCCCCAGGCATTCGGTGACCCCCAGCTCGATCTGCCGGAGGCCTTCTGGCGCTGGCTCCTGCTCGGGGAATCTCCCCAGACCTCCGGCGCCTAGATTGACCAGCCAGCGCCAACCCCAGAGGTCATGCCATGAGCAGCACCTTGCTGATCGGATCCTGTGATCCTTTCAGCGGCAAGTCAGCCCTGGTGCTCGGCCTGACCCGGACCCTGGCGAAACAGGGACTCTCCGTCCGCTACGGCAAGCCCCTGGCCACCAGCGTGCGCCCTCCCCGGCAGGGCGAGACCCCTCCCTCCCAGGCATGCCTCGACGACGATGTCCGCTTCGTTGGCAGCATCCTCGGCCTGCCTGACGAGCACTTGCTGCCATCCCTGCACCTGCTGGAGGCTGCCACAGCCCAGGAGCGGCTGCTGCGCGGCAACCTGGAGCCCGGAGAGGGATTCTCCCGCCTGCGGGAGCAGCTGGATGCCTACCCCGATGGCCTCACCCTGCTCGAGGGCACGGGTACCCTCAGCGAGGGTTTGCTCTATGGCCTCAGCCTGCCCCAGCTGGCCAAGGGGCTTGAAGCACCCGTGGTGCTGGTCCATCTCTGGGAGGACAGCCGCAGTGTCGATCCCCTGCTGGCGGCCCGCAACCTGCTGCAGGAGCGCCTGGCTGGGGTAGTGCTCAACGCCGTCGATCCCGATGCGGTGGATCGCCTGCAGGCCGAGGTGGTGCCCGCCCTGGAGCAGCTGGGGCTGCCCGTGTTCGGCGTCATGCCCCGCAGCCCGCTGCTGCGCAGCGTCACTGTCGAGGAGCTGGTCGATCGCCTGGAAGCCCGGGTGCTCTGCTGCCCCGAGCGGCTCGATCTGCTGGTTGAAACTCTCTCGATCGGAGCGATGAACGTCAACTCCGCCATGGAGTTTTTCCGCCGTCGCCGCAACATGGCGGTGGTCACGGGTGCTGACCGCACCGACATCCAGCTGGCGGCCCTGGAGGCCTCCACCCAATGCCTCATCCTCACGGGGGCGGGGGAACCTCTGCCCCAGCTGATCAGTCGAGCTGAGGAGCTGGAGGTGCCGATCCTCAAGGTGGAGCAGGACACGCTGACCACGGTGGAGGTGATTGAGCGCGCCTTCGGCCATGTGCGCCTGCACGAGACAGTCAAGGCCAGTTACGCCATCCGCCTGGTGGAGGAGCACTGCTGCTTCGATCGTCTGTTCGAGCGCCTGGGCCTGGTGCTGAAGGCCTGAAGCATGGGCCCCGCAAGGGCGCTGCTAGTTTCGGCCGATCGGATGCATTCACGAGGTGACCCGGTCCCTTGATCTGCCGGCCCTCGACCGGATTGACACACTGGCCCAGGAGCTGGCCCTGCTTCAGGATCGCGGCAAGCGCCGCATCGCCATCCTCGGCAGCCGCCACGTTCCCGCCGTCTCGATTCACCTGGTGGAGCTGGTGGCCCGCTCCCTGGCCCAGGAGGGTCACAACCTGATCACTTCCGGCTCCCAGGGGGTCAACGCGGCGGTGATCCGCGGCGTGCTGAGCGTCGATCCGGCTCGGCTCACCGTTCTGCTGCCCCAGAGCCTTGATCGCCAGTCGAGCGAAAGCCGCGAGCAGATGGAGCGGGTGCTGCATCTGGTCGAGAAGCCCGAGCACGACGAGTTGCCCCTGCCGATGGCCAGCAGCCTCTGCAACCAGGAGATCATCGGCCGCTGCGACCAACTGATCTGCTACGCCTTCCACGACAGCGAAACCCTCCTCTCCAGCTGCCGCACCGCCGAGGACATGAACAAGGTGGTCAGCCTGATGTTCTTCGACTGAGGACAGCCAGCACCTGCAGGCGAGTCCCCTGCCGCCGCAGCACGGTCACCTCCTCCCCCTCCCTGGGTCCCTGCTCGCTGCCGCTCTCGAGCAGGTCGGCGGCCCAGCTCTGCCCTTGCCAGCGCACCCGCCCGCGGCCCTGCCCGTCGAAGGGCTGGATCACCTCGGCGCGCTCGCTGCCGGGCTCACTGAGGGCACTGGGCGTGGGCCGCCCCCGCAGCGACCAGCGCCTCAGCCCGGCGTAGCCCCCCAGGAAGAGCAGGCTGAACAGGATCAACTGCAGGGGGGCGGCCAGGGGCAGCAGGGCCGTGACGGCCGAGAGCAGCAGCGCCGCCACCCCGCCGATCAGGAACCCGTCCACGCTGGGGAACAGCAGCTCCAGCAGGAGCAGAACCCCGCCACCTGCAAGCCAGATCAGGGGTTGCATCACAAGCGCTCAGATCCTTCCAGTCTGCGGCGGGGGCCTTCCTAGGGTGAGCCTGGCTCTGCCTGGGCCGCTGTTCTCCTGAGCGTTCCGCCGCGACTGCTGCCATGGAAGGTCTGTTGTCCATCCCCGCCCTGGTGCTGCTGGCCGTGCTCGGTGCCAGCGGGGTGAAGGTCACCAGCGGTGGCCGCTCCCTGCTGGTGGAGCGGCTCGGCCGCTACGACCGCGAACTCCAGCCCGGCCTGTCCTTCGTGCTGCCGGGCCTGGAGCGGGTGGTCAGCAACCAGTCGATGAAGGAGCGGGTGCTCGACATCCCTCCCCAGCAGTGCATCACCCGCGACAACGTTTCGATCACCGTGGATGCGGTGGTGTACTGGCAGCTGCTGGAGCATGCCAAGGCCCATTACGCCGTCGATGATCTGCAGGCGGCGATGGTGAATCTGGTGCTTACCCAGATCCGCGCCGAGATGGGCAAGCTCGATCTCGATCAGACTTTCACCACCCGCCAGGACGTCAACGAGATGCTGCTGAAGGAGCTAGATCAGGCCACCGATCCCTGGGGCGTGAAAGTGACCCGGGTGGAGTTGCGCGACATCATGCCCTCCCAGGGCGTTCAGCAGGCGATGGAGCAGCAGATGACGGCCGAGCGCGAGAAGCGGGCGGCCGTGCTGCGCTCGGAAGGCCTGCGGGAGTCGGAGGTGAATGCGGCCAAAGGCCGCGCCGAGGCCCTGGTGCTTGATGCCAAGGCCCAGCAGGAGGCTCTCCTCCTCGATGCCGAAGCCCAGGCCAAGCAGCAGGAGATGCTGGCCATGGCCAGGGGCCGGGCCGCGGCTGAACTGGCTCGCCTGATCGATGCCAGCCCGTCTGGTTCGGAGGCTCTGCGGCTGCTGCTGGCCCAGGACTGGATGGCGATGGGTGAGGAGCTGGGCAAGGCCCCCGGTGGCAGTGTGCTGATGGTGGATCCCCAGAGCCCGGCGGCGTTGCTGGCTGCCCTGCGGGGTCTGCAGAAGGGTTAAGGGCTCCCCTTCTCAGTGCGCCAGCACGGCCCTGAGGCCCTCCAGGTAAAGAGTTGCCGTGCAGAGCAGGGCACCGGCCCAGCAGAGCGAGCGCAGCAGTGGCACATTTGCCACGTAGGCGCCGATGTAGGCCAGGCGCAGCAGCGGTTGCAGCAGGGCCGCCGCCACCAGCAGGCTTCCGCCGGCCCCCGCCTGCAGAGCGAGCAGACATGCCGGCGCATGCAGGCTGAAGGCCTCGAAGCTGTTCTGGTGCGCCCAGCTGGCCCGCTTCCCCCAGGCCGGCAGCCGCTCGAACATCGCCCGTGGCGCGGCCAGATCGGCCGGGGTGAAATCGGCGCTGGCACGCCCAGCCCCCAGGGGCACCAGGCTGAGGATCACCACCGCCCCCGAGAGCAGCAGGGACCAGGCCAGGGCAGGGGCCGCGGCGGTCAGGACAGAGGGCATCGTCGTGGGGGCGCGGGACCCCTTTTCTAGGATTAGGCGAACTTCAACCGTCCGGCGCCGCCCATGGCCGATACCTACTCCTTCGATGTGGTCTCCGATTTCGACCGCCAGGAGCTGGTGAACGCCCTGGACCAGGTCCGGCGCGAGGTGGGTCAGCGCTACGACCTCAAGGACTCGAAGACCGAGATCGAGCTGGATGACGAGAGCATCACCATCACCACCGCCAGCGACATGACCCTGGAGGCGGTGGCCGACGTGCTGCGCCAGAAGGCCACCAAGCGGGAGCTCTCCCTGAAGATCTTCGACTTCCAGACCCCCGAGCCCGTGGGCGGCAGCCGCATTCAGCAGGTGGTGAAGCTGCGCAAGGGCCTGAGCCAGGAGCTGGCCAAGAAGCTCAGCAAGACCGTGCGCGATCAGATCAAGAAGGTCACCGTGGCGATCCAGGGTGAGAGCCTGCGCGTCACCGGCAAGAACAAGGACGACCTCCAGCAGGTGATCCAGCTGCTGCGGGCCGAAGACCTGGACGTGCCGCTCCAGTTCGAGAACTACCGCTGAGCCCCCCGTGTGAACGCAGCGGAGAGCACTCAGCCGGGCTGGAGCTTCTGGATTGATCGGGGCGGCACCTTCACCGATCTCGTGGGCCGCTCCCCGATCGGAGAGCTCGTGGTGCGCAAGGTGCTGTCGCGGCAGCCTGAGTTGGCGGGGGATCCGGCAGTGGCGGTCATGCGTGAGCTGCTGGCTCTGGCTCCCGGCCAACCGATCCCGTCCGGCGCGGTCAGCGAGGTGCGGATCGGCACCACGGTGGCCACCAATACCCTGCTCGAAGACCGGGGTGCCCCCACCCTGTTGCTGATCAGCAGAGGTTTTGCCGATGCCGCCTGGATCGACGACCAGCACCGGCCCGATCTGTTTGCCCTCCACGTCCAGCGGCCGGCCCCGCGGTACCGGCGGGTGCTGGAGGTTGAGGGGCGTCTGGCGGCCGATGGCACGGAGATCACGCCTCTGGTTCTCGATGCAACCCTGGAGCGTGCCCTGGCGGATGCCCGCAGCGACGGCCTCAGCAGCTGCGCCGTGGCCTTGCTGCACAGCGCCCGCCATCCACGCCATGAACTCCAGCTGGCTGAGTGGCTGGCGCCGTTCGGCTTCGAACCGGTGGTGCTCTCCCACCAGGTGGGCCGGAGGCCCCGGCTGGTGCCCCGGGCCCAGACGGCTGTGGTGGAGGCCACGGTTGCGCCCGCTCTGGCGGAGTATCTGGATCAGCTGCGCTGCGAACTCGGACCCCACTGCCGCCTGCGGGTGATGCAGTCGAGCGGTGGCCTGGTGGCACCTGAGCTGCTCAAGGCCAAGGACACCATTCTCTCCGGCCCCGCCGGCGGCATGGTGGCGGCGGTACGGCTGGCGGCAGGGAGCACGCCCATCGTCGGCTTCGACATGGGTGGCACTTCCACCGATGTCTTCCATGTAGAGGCCGGCGGGCCGTCCCCTGGCTGGGAGCGCCGCCAGGAGACGGAGATCGCCGGTCTCAGCCTGCAGGCTGAGATGCTGCCGATCCACACCGTGGCGGCCGGTGGTGGTTCGCTGCTGCACTTCGATGGCCAGCGCCTGCAGGTGGGGCCCAGCTCAGCCGGGGCCGATCCCGGGCCGGCCTGCTACCGCCGGGGCGGACCGCTCACGATCACCGACGCCAATCTGCTGCTGGGCCGCCTCCAGCCGGAGGCGTTCCCGGCGGTCTTCGGGCCAGGCCGCGATCAGGGGCCCGATGCGGCGGTGGTACGGCGGGGGTTTCAGCAGCTGGCGGAGCTGGTCAGCCAGGCCAGCGGAGTTTCCACCACGGCCGAGGACCTGGCGGAAGGGGCCCTGGCGATCGCCATCGAGCGGATGGCAGAGGCGATCCGGCGCATCTCGATCCAGCGGGGCCACGATGTGCGCGGCGCCACGCTGATCTGCTTTGGTGGCGCAGGCGGCCAGCACGCCTGTGCCCTGGCTGAGCGGCTGGGCATGGCCCGGGTGCTGCTCCATCCCCTGGCCGGGGTGTTCTCGGCCTATGGCATCGGTCTGGCCGACCAGCGACTGCTGCTGCAGGAGCTGGTGCGCCTTCCCCTGGATCAGGCTCTGGTGGAGCAGCTCCAGCTGCAGTCCCGCGCCCTGCTCAAGCGGGGCCGGCAGGCCCTGACTGCCGAAGCCCGAGCCGACGTGAGTGTGGGGGTGAGGCTCGGTGCAAGTGAGCGGACGCTCACCCTGCCGCTGCAGGAGGCCCGGTTGCTGCGGCAGCAGTTCGAGCTCGACCATGAGCGCCGTTTTGGCCACCGACCCGAAGATTCCGAGCTGGTGGTGGAGTGGCTGCTGGTGGAGGTGGTGGCCCCGGGGCAGTCTGTTGCGGCCGAGATCGGCTCACCATTTCCCCTTGATCGAGTTGATCGAGCATCTCCGGCCGCCGAGGAACGGCTGATCCAGCTCCACTGCGGTGGTGCCTGGCGATCCGTTCCGCTGCACCGCCGCGATGCCCTGAAGTCTGGAGAGCGGCTCGACGGGCCGGCCCTGGTGGTGGAGACCACCGGCACCATCTGGTTGGCGCCGGGCTGGCTGGCCGAGTGCCGCCCCGACGGCTGCCTGCTGCTCAGTCATGGGCCGCAGGCAGACCGACCAGCGCAGCTGGGGGCAGCGGTGGATCCCGTGAGCCTGGAGTTGTTCAATCACCGCTTCAGTGCCATCGCCGAGCAGATGGGTGTGCGCCTGCAGCAGAGCGCCAGATCGGTGAACATCCGCGAGCGCCTTGATTTCTCCTGTGCCCTCTTCGATTGCCAGGGGCAACTGGTGGCCAACGCCCCCCATATCCCGGTGCATCTCGGCTCGATGGGGGCCAGCGTGGAAAGCCTGCTCTCGGCGGTGCGGCGGGGAGAGCGCCCTCCCCTGAAGCCCGGCGACGCGATCGTCTCCAATGACCCCGCCAACGGCGGCACCCACCTTCCCGATCTCACGGTGATCACACCGGTGTTCGTGCCCCGGGAAGGGATCAGCCCGACAACCGGCTCAGAACCACTGCCCAGCCCTGCTGGGTTCGTTGCCTCCCGGGGCCACCATGCCGATGTGGGCGGCATCACCCCCGGCTCAATGCCCCCATTCAGCCGCTGCCTTGCGGACGAAGGCCTCCTGCTCGACAACGTGCCCCTGCTGCGTGATGGCGTGCTGCTCATCGCTGACTGGCAGCGGCGACTCGCGTCCGGTCCCCATCCCGTCCGCAACCCGGAGCAGTTGCTGGCTGATCTGCAGGCCCAGGTGGCCGCAAATCAGCTCGGTGCCCAGTTGCTGGTGGACCTGGCCCGGCGGGAGGGGCTCCAGCGGCTGACCGCCTTCATGGGCCACGTGCAGGACAACGGAGCCGAAGCGGTGCGGCGGGTGATCGATCGGCTCGAGCCCGGCGCCTTCAGCCTCCCCCTCGATGGCGGCCTGCGCATCCAGGTGACCGTGTGCATCGATCACCCCGCCCGCCGCGCTGTGATCGATTTCACGGGCACCTCCCCCCAGGACAGGGGCAACCGCAACGCTCCCCTGGCGATCACCCGGGCGGTGGTGCTCTACGTGTTCCGCTGCCTGGTGGGTGAGTCGGTGCCCCTCAATGCCGGCTGTTTCAGGCCTCTTGAGCTGGTGGTGCCCCCGGGTTGCCTGCTGCATCCGAGCCCGACGGCTGCGGTGGTGGCCGGCAACGTCGAAACGTCGCAGGCGATCGCCAACGCTCTCTTCGCCGCCCTGGGGGTGATGGCTGCTGCCCAGGGCACCATGAACAATCTCTGCTTCGGCAACCAGCGCCATCAGTACTACGAAACGATCTGCGGCGGCTGCGGCGCCGGTCGCGGTCTCGATGGCCAGGGTTTTGCAGGTGCTTCGGCGGTGCAGAGCCACATGACCAACTCACGCCTCACCGACCCGGAAATTCTCGAGGAGCGCTTTCCGGTGCGGCTGGAGGCCTTTGGCCTGCGGCGCGGCAGCGGCGGCGTGGGCCGCTGGCGGGGCGGTGACGGGGTGATGCGCCGGATCCGCTTCCTCGAGCCGATGACTGCGGCGATTCTCTCCGGCTCCCGCGAGGTGGCCCCGTTCGGGCTGGCCGGCGGTGGCGCTGGGGCGCTGGGCCGCAACCGGCTGATCCGAGCCGATGGCAGCGAACTGGAGCTGGGCGGATCTGTGGAGCTGGCGCTGGCGGCCGGCGAGGCCCTCGTGATCGAGACCCCCGGAGGTGGTGGCTATGGCGGTCCCTGAACTCCGCCTTCCCAAAGGGCTGCTGCCGCTGAGGGCGGTTGGATGGGCCCTCCTGCCGCTGGCGGCTTTCGGCCTGCTGCCGCTGGCGGCAGCAGCGAATGTGCTTCAGGAGGCCAGTCAGCGCTTCCAGCCGCTCTGGTCGGCCGGGGGCATGGTGGCCAGCCAGGAGCTGGAGGCGTCCCGGGTGGGGCGTGATGTGCTGCGGCAGGGGGGCAATGCCGTCGATGCGGCGGTGGCCAGCTCCTTTGCCCTGGCGGTCACCCATCCCCAGGCGGGAAACCTGGGCGGCGGCGGCTTCCTTGTGCTCTGGCAGCCGGAGCGGCTCAGGCGAGGACGGCCGCTTCAGCCCCAGGAGGTGCGGGTGGGCAAGGGCCGGGCGGTGACGATCAACTTCCGGGAGAGTGCTCCTCTGGCGGCCGGGCCCGATCTGCTGCTCGATGCCTCCGGTGCGGTGGATCGCCACAAGGCCACCCGCAGCCTGCTCAGCACGGGGGTGCCCGGCACGGTGGCAGGGCTGCTGCTGGCCCACCGCCACTACGGCCGCCTGCCCCTGGGTCGTCTGGTCGCCCCCTCGATTCGTCTGGCGGATGAGGGGGTGGTGGTGAGCAAGGCCCTGGCCGATTCCCTGGAGGCCGCCGCACCGCTGTTGCGGGCTGATCCTGAGTCGATGCGCCTGTTCTTCCGTCCCGGAGGGAAGCCCTACCGGCCTGGCGAGCGCCTGCGTCAACCCCAGCTGGCGGCCACCCTGCGGCAGATCGCCGCCGAGGGAGACAAAGGCTTCTATCAGGGGCCGGTGGCCCAGAAGCTGGTGGCATTGATGCGCCGGCGGGGAGGCCTGATCAGCGCTGAGGATCTGAGCAGCTACCGGGCCCGTCTTCAGCCCCCCCTGGTGGGCGCCTGGCGTGGGCATCCCGTGATCGCCATGCCCCCGCCCAGCTCCGGCGGCGTCACCCTGATCCAGCTGCTCAACATCCTGAACGGCTTTGATCTGGCGGCCCTGGGGCCCAACAGCGCCGCTGCCCTGCATCCGATGGCGGAGGCGATGAACCTGGCCTACCGCGACCGCAACCGCTGGCTGGGGGATCCCCGCTTCGTGGCGATGCCCCTGGAGCGGTTACTGAGCCAGGCCTATGCGGATGAGCTGCGCCGCACGATCCGCCGCAGCCGCCACCGGCCGGCACGCGAGCTCGATCCCCCGTCCGGGGGGCGCGCCGCTGAACACCCCAACACCACCCATCTCTCGGTCATCGACCGTGAAGGCACCATGGTGGCCACCACCACCACCCTCAACTTCCCCTACGGCAACGGTGTGAGCGTGCCGGGGGCCGGCTTCCTGCTCAACAACGAAATGGATGACTTCACGGCCCGGCCGGGGGCGGCCAATGCCTTCGGCCTGGTGCAGGGGAATGCCAATGCGATCGAGCCGCGCAAGCAACCGCTGAGCTCGATGGCGCCCACCCTGGTGCTCAGCCCCGAGGGTGGCCCGCTGCTGGCCACCGGCAGCCCCGGTGGCAGCCGCATCATCACCACGGTGCTGCAGGTGCTGCTCAACCGGCTCGAGCACGGCCTGAACCTGGCCTCCGCGGTGGCTGCCAGCCGGATCCACAGCCAGCACTGGCCCGATGAGCTGGCGGTGGAGGAGGGCGTCAGCCCTGACACCCTCAGGCTGCTGGAGGCGATGGGTCACCGCTGGAGGCTTACTCCGGCCATGGGGGCAGCCCACTCGCTGGAAGCCCTCCCCGGCGGAGGAACTCTTGGGGCGGTGGATCCGCGGCGGGCGGAAGCGGCCCTGGCGGGCGAGTGAAACTGGGGCGTCCCCGAGCCTCCGGTCCGTGCCCCTGCTGTCTGCCCCTGCACCCAGTCCAGCGCTGCTGGCCGACTTCACCTTCCAGGAGTGGATGTGGAGCGGCGGTCTGATCGAGATCAGCCTGGTGCTCGCGGCCCTGCTGGGGGCCGCCTGGCTGGTCAATCGCCGGAGTTGAGCGAGACCAGAGCCGATCCGGCGGGTCAGAACCGGATTTCCTGACCATGGCCACTCACGCTGAGTGCGGCCTCCGAAGCTGGATTCACTGGCACGAGGGGCGTGCACCCATGTTCGAGCTCCTTCCTCCCCTCAACGATCGCAACCTCCCCTGGGTCGATACGATCCATCCGATCGTGGTCCATTTCGTGATTGCGATGGCCCTGATCGCCTTCGTCTTCGATCTGATCGGCCGTCTGGCAGGCAAGCCTTCTCTGTACGAAGTGAGCTTCTGGAACCTGCTCTTCGCCACGGTGGCGATCTTCATCGCGATCATCTTCGGCCAGGTGGAGGCAGGGTTGGCCAACCCCTACGGCGCCTCCCGCGACATCCTCAACCTGCACAGCACCCTCGGCTGGGTGCTGGCCGGAGTTCTCTCGGTGCTCACCGCCTGGCGCTACGTGATCCGCAGCCGTGATCCCCTGCAGCTGCCTCTGGCCTTTCTCGGGGCTGGCAGCCTGCTCAGTGCCCTGGTGGTGGTGCAGGTGGTGCTGGGCAACCAGTTGATCTGGGTCTATGGCCTCCACACCGTCAAGGTGGTGGAGGCGATGCGAGCAGGTCTGGTGTGATGGAGCTTGGAGCCAACGATCTGCCCTACCGGCTGCCGATCCACCCCAACCTGGTGCATCTCACGATCGGTCTGTTCGTGATTGCCATCGCCTTCGATATCGCTGGAGCGCTCTTCCCCTTCGAGCGGCGCCTGTTCCGCTTCCTGGCCCTGCCGGTCACCCGTTCCGGCCTTCACGATGTGGGCTGGTACAACCTCCTTGCCTGCTGCCTGATCAGCTTCTTCACGGTGGCGGCAGGTTTCGTGGAGATGCAGCTGGCCGATCCGCTCCCCGGTGTCACCAGCAGCTTCGCCATGGGCAGCACAGCCACCATGCTCTGGCATGGGGCCGTGGGCGTGGGCCTGCTGTTTGCGATCGTGTTGATGACCCTCTGGCGGGGACTCCAGCGCTTCCGCTGGCGTCGTGAGATGGGCCGCCAGGTGCAGTGGGTCTACTTGTTGGTTGGTCTGATTGTGTTTGCCCTGATGGCCTGGCACGGCACCCTCGGTGCCCAGCTGGGTGTGGAGTTCGGTGTGCACGTCACGGCAAGCCAGCTGCTGGGCGAAGGCGCCAGCCTGCGGGAGGCCCTGCCATGACCACCACCCCTCAGCGCTTTCCCCTGCCCCGGCTGATCGGTCTTGCCGTCTGGTTGGTGCTGCTCACCCTGCTGAGTGTCTGGATGGGGGCTCAGGTGCCCCGTTGGTTGCCGGTGTCTGCCTCCTCGGCTGCCCCTCTGGTGGATGGCCTCTTCGGCTTCGAGACGGCCGTCGCCACCTTCGTCTTCGTGGGCGTGGTCTCGGTGATGGTCTGGGTTGTGCTCTTCAACCGGGCTGAGAAGTACGACATGAGCGATGCGGAGCCGATCGAGGGCAACACCACCCTCGAGATCGTCTGGACCGTGATCCCCCTGGTGCTGGTGATGGCGATCGCCGCCTACACGATCCAGGTGAACAGGGAGATCGGCCTGATCGGTCCCATGGACCATGCCCATGGCCCAGCCACGGCAAACTCCGCGCCTGCCACTCCTCTGCCCGGCGGGGAGGTTCAGGTGATCGCCCGGCAATGGTCGTGGGAGTTCCGCTACCCGGTGGCCGGGGTGTCGTCAACTGAGCTGCACCTGCCGCTCGACCGCCGCCTCGGCCTGCAACTGGAGAGCGAAGACGTGATCCATGGCTTCTATGTGCCGGCCTTCCGCCTCAAGCAGCAGGTGATCCCTGGACGTTCGATCACCCTGTTTCTCACGGCAACCCGCCCTGGGCGCTACCGCCTGCGCGACTCCGAGTACAGCGGCACCTGGTTCGCCGCCAACCAGGCCGATGTCGTGGTGGAGAGCGAAGAGGCCTACCAGGAGTGGCTGCGGCGCGCCTCCCGTCTGCCGCTCCAGCCTGGCCTCAGCGATGCGGCCCGCGAATACGCCCAGCAGCTCAGCGGCGAACGCCCCAGCGGCTACGCCACCATCGAGCCGGCGCCGCCGCCGCTTGTGAATGTGCCCGGCTCCAACACCCTTCCCCACGACGGCTGATCCCATGACCTCCACTGCCGGCGTCGAATCGCGCATCCTGCGGGCCCCCCATCCGGTGCCCGGTGCTCCGGACAACTGGAAGCGCTTTTTCAGTTTCAACACCGACGCCAAGGTGATCGGTATCCAGTACATCGCCACCGCTCTCTTCTTCCTGCTGGTGGGCGGTCTGCTGGCGATGATCATGCGCGGTGAACTGATCACACCTGAGGCGGATCTGGTCGATCGCACCGTGTACAACGGGCTCTACACGATGCACGGGACGATCATGCTCTTCCTGTTCATCTTCCCGGTGCTAAACGGGCTCAACAACCTGCTGATCCCTTGCATGATCGGCGCCCCCGACATGGCCTTCCCCAAGCTGAATGCCGCAGCGTTCTGGCTGGTGCCGGTGTTCGGGGTGATCCTGATGGCCAGTTTCCTGGTGCCAGGCGGTCCGGCTTCGTCAGGCTGGTGGTCCTACCCGCCGGTGAGTCTGCAGAATCCACTGGGCCATCTGATCAATGGCGAAGCCCTCTGGATCCTGGCGGTTGCTCTTTCTGGCATTTCCTCGATCATGGGCGCGGTCAACTTCGTGACCACGATCCTGCGCATGCGCGCTCCAGGGATGACCCTCACAAGGATGCCGATCTTCTGCTGGACCGCCTTCTCAGCCCAGACGATTCAGCTGATCGGCCTGCCCGCTCTCACGGGTGGTGCGGTGATGTTGCTTTTCGATCTTGTGGTTGGTACCTCGTTCTACCGACCCGAGGGGGGCGGTGATCCGGTGCTTTATCAGCACTTCTTCTGGTTTTATTCCCATCCAGCGGTGTACGTGATCATCCTGCCGGTGTTCGGGGTGTTCTCGGAGCTGTTTCCGGTCTATGCACGCAAGCCTCTGTTCGGCTATCCCTTCGTGGCCGGCGCCTCACTGGTGATCGTGGGGCTCAGCCTGATCGTGTGGGTGCACCACATGTTCCCCAGCGGCGTGCCGCAGTGGATGCGCGATGCCTTCATGGTCACCACGATGTTGATCGCGGTGCCCACCGGCATCAAGGTGTTTGCCTGGCTGGCCACGCTGTGGGGAGGCAAGTTGCGGCTGAACACGGCGATGCTGTTTGCCCTCGGCGGATTGTTCAACTTCGTCTTTGCCGGTGTGACCGGCATCATGCTTGCCACCGTGCCAGTCGATATTCATGTCAATAACACCTATTTCGTGGTTGGTCATTTTCACTACGTGATCTACGGCGCAGCCACCATGGGTGTCTATGCGGCCATTTATCACTGGTTCCCTAAGTTCACAGGCCATATGTACTACGAAGGCCTGGGTAAGCTTCACTTTCTGCTTACCTTTATCGGCACCAACCTCAATTTCTTTCCGATGCATCCCCTTGGCCTGATGGGCATGCCGCGCAGAGTGTCCTCCTATGACCCTGAGTTCGCCTTCTGGAATGTGATCGCCAGCCTCGGTGCATTCCTGCTGGGGGTGTCGATCATTCCCTTCCTGCTCAACCTGGTCAGTTCCTGGGTGCGTGGCGCCAAGTCCCCTGCCAATCCCTGGAATGCCATCGGCCTGGAGTGGCTGCTGCCCTCACCGCCGCCCGCTGAGAATTTCGAGGATCATGTGCCCACGGTGATCAGCGGTCCATACGGCTATGGCACCGGCCGACCTCTTGTGGAACACCAGGATGAGATCGAGCGCGCCCTTCTGCAGGCCTGAACCATGACCATCAGCCCTCCACTTGATGCCGCTGCTCCTTCCCCTGAGGGCCATGAAGCGGTGCACGCCAACTACAGCCTCACCGGCTTCATCATCTTTCTCTGCTCCGAGAGCGTCATCTTCCTGGCGTTCTTCAGCGGCTATGCGGTCCTGAAGCTCTCCGCCCTGCAATGGCTGCCGCCAGGGGTGGAGGGGCTGGAGTGGCGCACCCCCTTGCTGTACACCGTGGTGCTGGTTTCGAGCAGCGGCACGGTGGCTCTGGCCGAGCACTTCCTCTCCAGGGGTCAGCTCTGGGGATTCCGTGCCTTCTGGCTGCTGAGCATGGCCATGGGGGCGGTGTTCCTCTACGGCCAGGCGATCGAATGGCGCTCGCTTGACTTCGGAATCACCAGCGGCAGTTTTGGCAGTTGCTTCTACCTGCTCACCGGCTTCCATGGCCTGCATGTGCTCAGCGGCATCCTGCTGATGGCCCTGATGCTGCAGCGCTCCTTCCGCCCTGCCAACTACGCCGCCGGTGAGCAGGGGGTGATAGCCACCTCCCTGTTCTGGCACTTCGTGGATGTGATCTGGGTGCTGCTCTTTCTTCTGCTCTACGCCTGGTCATGATTTTCGACGACCAGCACCATGATGTGATCGTTATCGGTTCCGGCGCCGGTGGCGGCAGCCTGGCCGGTGCCCTCGCGGCCAAGGGCCGCTCGGTGCTGCTGCTGGAGCGCGGAGGGGCCATGGACCTGGCCGATCAGAATGTGGCCAGCGTGGATCTGTTCCGCGAGAACCGCTACCACCCCGGTGAGGCCTGGTTCGGACCTGACGGCGATCCCTTCAACCCCCAGACCATCTACGCCCTGGGTGGTAACACCAAGATCTGGGGCGGTGTGCTCGAGCGGATGTGGCCGCGTGAGTTCGAAGGCCTGCCCCTGCAGGAGGGGGTGGCCCCTGCCTGGCCCCTCACCTACGGCGAACTGGCCCCCTGGTACGAACGGGCCGAAGCTCTCTACCGGGTCCATGGCCGAGGCGGCCTCGACCCGAATGAGCCCCCTCGCAGTGGCCCCTATCCCCATCAGCCCCTGCCGCTGGATCCCCTGTTCGAGCACCTGCGCCAGGGGCTGGAGCGCCAGGGAAGCCATCCCTATGACCTGCCGCTGAGCTGGTCGGAGGTGGTGGAGGATCCCAGCGGTGACGCCGAACTGTTCGGGGTTCAGCCGGCCCTCGAGTATCCGGGCACCCGCCTGATCAGCAACGCCCGGGTCACCCAGCTGCACGTGGATCCCAGCGGCCGTGAGGTGAAGGGAGTGGAAGCCGAGATCGCTGGCCAGCTCTGGCTGTTCCGCGGCGATCAGGTGGTGCTGGCCGCCGGTGCGGTCAACACGCCAGCGCTGCTGCTGCGATCCCGCAGTGAGCTTCACCCCGATGGCCTGGCCAACGGTTCGGGCCAGGTGGGCCGCAACTTGATGAAACCCCAGCTCACCGCCATCCTCCAACTGGCCCGCGAAACCCATGGCGGCTGCTTCCCCCGCAGCCTCGGGGTCAACGACTACGTCTGGGGCGATCAGAACGTCAGCTTTCCGCTCGGCCACATCGAAACCGGTGGCGGGGTGCTGCAGGACGCCCAATTCGCCGAGTCGCCTCCCGTGCTCTCGCTCGTCACCCGGCTGCTCCCCAACGCCGCCCTGGAGCAGCTGGCCGTGCGCTCGATCTGCTGGTGGGCGATGAGTCCGGTTCTGCCCGATCCCGACAACCGCATCGAGCTGCGAGGGGAGCGCCTGAGCATCCAGTACCTGGCCAACAACCTCGAGGCCCACGACCGCCTAGTTTACCGCTGGCTCTCCGTGCTCAAAACGGTGGACGCCGATCCGCTCACCCCCCAGGTGCGCCCGGCCCCCTTCTACCCCCGTGGCGAGGCGCCCCTGGCGGTGATCGGCCACGCCTGCGGCACTTGCCGCATGGGCGATGATCCAGCCTTCTCAGTGGTCGATCGCGACGGACGCGTCCACGGCCTGGTCAACCTCACCATTGCCGATGCCAGTGTCTTCCCCAGCTGCCCGATGGTGTCGCCAGGCCTCACCGTGATCGCCAATGCTCTTCGGATAGCGGAGCGGCTCTAGGCTTCCCTCAACAGGGGTTGGGAGGACCAGAAACCCATGGCCGAACGCGGATCCCCCGCCAGTCCCATCCTGGCCAGTGCCGTCGCCGGGGCGGTGATCGGTGCCGCAGGCCTGGCCTGGTGGTTGCTGGCTGAAGCCGAGCGCCGCCGCCTGGCCCAGCGTCAGCGGCGCAGCCTCACTCTCTCGCGCCTGCAGGGAGGCTCCCGTGAGGGAGACGACGGCGAGCGGCGGCCGTTGCTGGAGCGGCAGCTGCAACACAAGGTGAACGAGCTGAACCGGGCGATCGAAGATGTGCGCCGTCAGCTAGAGACCCTCAGCCCCGAACCCTGACAGCTGAACCCTGATCCCCGAAGCCTCAGGACTGGCAGCACGCCTCGGTAGGTTGCTTGCGGTGCCACAGAAGGGTTCATGCTCCGTTCCGCCGCCATTACTGCAGGCGTTCAGCGTTCTCCCAACCGGGCCATGTTGCGGGCGGTTGGCTTCGGCGACGGTGATTTCAACAAGCCGATCATCGGCATCGCCAACGGCTACAGCACGATCACCCCTTGCAATATCGGCCTGAACGATCTGGCTCGCTGCGCCGAGGAGGCCGCCCGCCTGGCGGGGGCCATGCCCCAGATGTTCGGCACGATCACCGTCAGCGACGGTATTTCGATGGGCACTGAGGGCATGAAGTATTCCCTGGTGTCGCGGGAGGTGATCGCCGATTCGATCGAAACCGCCTGCAATGCCCAGAGCATGGATGGCCTGCTGGCGATCGGCGGCTGCGACAAGAACATGCCCGGCGCCATGCTCGCCATGGCCCGCATGAACATCCCGGCGATCTTCGTGTACGGCGGCACGATCAAGCCTGGCCGGCTGGGCCCCTGCGACCTCACCGTGGTGAGTGCCTTCGAGGCGGTGGGTCAGTTCTCCGGGGGCCGCATCGATGAGGAGGAATTGCTGGCGATCGAGAAGAACGCCTGCCCCGGCGCCGGCAGCTGCGGCGGCATGTTCACCGCCAACACGATGAGCTCTGCCTTCGAGGCCATGGGCCTGAGCCTGCCGTACAGCTCCACCATGGCGGCCGAGGATCCGGAGAAGGCCGAAAGCGCCGCTCGCTCGGCCGAGGTGCTGGTGAGGGCCATCGAGGCGAACATCCGCCCCCGCGATCTGATCACCCGTGAGGCGATCGAGAATGCGATCAGCGTGATCATGGCGGTGGGGGGCTCCACCAACTCGGTGCTGCACCTGCTGGCGATTGCGCGTACCGCCGAGGTGCCGCTCACGATCAATGATTTCGAAACCATCCGGCAGCGGGTGCCGGTGATCTGCGACCTCAAGCCCAGCGGCCGCTTCGTGACGGTGGATCTGCACCGGGCCGGTGGCATCCCCCAGGTGATGAAGCTGCTGCTCGATGCCGGTCTTCTGCACGGCGACTGCCGCACCATCGAGGGCCTCACGCTCAAGCAGGTGCTGGCGGATGTCCCCAGCGTGCCGCCGGCCGATCAGGAGGTGATCCGGCCCCTCTCCAATCCTCTCTATGCCAAGGGGCACCTGGCGATCCTCAGGGGAAACCTGGCCGAAGAGGGGGCTGTCGCCAAGATCAGCGGCGTCAAGACCCCGGTGATCACAGGTCCGGCCCGGGTGTTCGAGAGCGAGGAGAGCGCCCTGGAGGCCATCCTCGCCGGTGGGGTCCATGCCGGCGACGTGGTGGTGGTGCGTTACGAGGGCCCTGTGGGTGGCCCTGGCATGCGCGAGATGCTCTCGCCCACGGCCGCGATCGTGGGCCAGGGGCTGGGGGAATCGGTGGCGCTGATCACCGATGGTCGTTTCAGTGGCGGCTCCTACGGGCTGGTGGTGGGCCATGTGGCCCCGGAGGCCGCCGTGGGCGGCACCATCGCCCTGGTGCAGGAGGGCGACAGCATCACTGTCGATGCCGATCAGCTGCTGATTCAGCTCAATGTGGATCCGGCCGAGCTGGAGCGCCGCCGAGCTGCCTGGGCGGCACCCGAGCCCCGCTACCGCACCGGAGTGCTGGGCAAGTACGCCCGCCTGGTCAGCAGCAGCAGCCTGGGGGCGGTCACCGATCAGGGCTGAGCAAAGCCCGCAGCCGCCGGGCCAGTGCCTCCAGTGCCGCCCCTGCGGGTGGTCGCTCGCATCTCTGGCCGCTGTCACCATCCATCCAGACCGGATGGTGGCCTTGCCACAGCATGGGTTGGTCCGGTTGCTCGGGCCAGCTCAGCATCAGGTGCAGATCGTCTCCGCTGCGGTAGATCTCCAGCTCGATGTCGTCAAGCTCCGACCGTTCGCCATCGGCTCGGCGGCAGAGCAGCCGCAGGCTGCAATCCTCCTGGCCCGGCTCGGCGTCGGGATCCGTGTCATGACCCGCTGAGATCAGCTCAGGCTGTCCAGAGCTGATCACCACCGCATGCCGATGGGGTTTCAGGCAGAGATCAGCTGCAGCGGCCACCCGTCTCAGTAGCTCGCTCACGTCAGGGAACGGCCCGGATCGCTTCCACGTCGAGGCGCAGGGCACCGGCGCGGAAGCCGGGGTTGGGTCGGCCATCGTCGCCGAACTTCGAATGCAGGATCTGCAGCCGCGTGATCCGGCTGGGATCGAAGCGCAGCAGGGGCAGCGACATGGGCTGGGCCCGCACTGAGGCCTTCAGTTGCTCGAAGGGGATCTCCACCGTGGTGGGACCATCCGGGTTGGTGGCGAATTCGCTCACCCAGCGCAGCCCCCCCGGTATCAGTTCGGTGAGGCCAGCCACCCCATCGGCGCAGGCCACGGCCAGCTTGTAGCGGCGCCCGTCGCCGCGCAGGTCGAACTGGAGCGCCCGGTAGGCACTCAGGTCAAGGGGTGGAGAGAAAAGGGGAGAGCGGCAGCTCACGAAGCCGCCACCGGCTTCGATCACCTCCGCCTCAAACACCAGTCCGGACGATCCGCTGCGGCAGGCACCGCTGCTGCTTCCGCCCATGATCGTGTCGTTGAGGGCCAGCCAGCCGCTGAATCCATCACCGCTCACCACCAGCAGGGGTGCAACCATCAGGGCCAGCTCGATCACTCATCCAAGCCTGCCGCAGCGTCGGCATCGGCGAGGATCAGCACCGGTTGGCGGGGGCACACCAGCCGGGCGGGCGTGCGCTCGGGTGATTCATCGGGATCCAGCAGGCGCCGCAGGGCCTGTTGCTTGCCCGCCCCGCTCACGAGGAACAGCACCTGGCGCGCCGCGCTCAGCACCGGGGCGGTGAGGGTGACCCGGGGAAGCCCTTTGCCTTCGCTCACCGTGGCCTCCCGATCGGTCACCGCAGTGGCCGGGGTTCCTGGAAAGAGGGAGGCCGTGTGGCCGTCCTCCCCAAGACCCAGCAGCACCAGATCGAAGATCGGTGGATCGCCGGGGCAGAGCCTGGCCACCATGGCGGCGTAGGCGGCGGCGCTGGCTTCCGGGCTCTCCAGGTCGGTGGGTACCGGATGGAAGCGCGCCTCGGAGCCCGGGGCCTCCGCCAGAAGGGTCTGGTGCAGCATCAGGGCGTTGCTGGAGGGGTCGTCGGCTGCCACCCAGCGTTCATCACCCAGGAGCACATCAACCCGCTGCCAGGGCAGCCGCTCCCGCGCCAGCAGCCGGTAAGCGGCGGCAGGTGTGCCGCCCCCGGCGAGGGCGATCTGAGCCCGGTCCCGCTGGGCCAGGGCCAGATCGATGCAGGCGGCGATGGTCTCGGCGGTGCGCCGGGCCAGCTCGCCGCCATCGGCGGCAACTTCGATCCTGTAGGTGGCCGGCGGCTGGCTGCGCATCACAGCCACTCGGTGTGGAAGCTGCCCTCGCGGTCCACCCGTTGGTAGGTGTGGGCTCCGAAGCAGTCGCGCATCGCCTGGAGCAGGTTCTGGGGCAGCCGCGCCGTGCGGTAGCTGTCGATGTAATCGAGGGTGCTGCTCAGGCAGGGCACGGGGATGCCGGCCAGGGCTGCCCCGGCCACCACCTGACGCAGGCCGGCGAGGCGCGCGTTCACCTGTTCGGCGAACCAGGGGTCGACCATCAGGTTGGTCAGCTCCGGGTTGGCGTCGTAGGCGTTCTGGATGCGCTGCAGCAGCTTGGCGCGAATGATGCAGCCCCCCTTCCAGATCTGGGCGATTGCGGAGAGGTTGAGGTCGTACTCATGCAGGGCCGAGGCTTCCACCATCAGGGCCATGCCCTGGGCATAGCTGGCAATACACGCCAGGGTGATGGCATCGCGCAGGGCTGGCATGCCTTCGGAGGGTTCACCCAGCTCGACCGCCGCCGCCTCAGGCGCGGCGATCACAGCTGCCGCCGCCTGGCGCTCGCTGTGCAGGGAGCTCATCACCCGGCCATTGAGCGCCGCATAGATGGTGGGCACCGGCACACCCATTTCAAGGGCACTGACCACGGTCCAGAGTCCGGTGCCCTTCTGGCCGGCCACATCGAGGATCTTCTCCACCAGATCTCCGCCATCCTCGGGATCCCTGGTGCGCAGGCACACTTCGGTGATTTCGACCAGGTAGGAGGAGAGCTCCTCCAGTTGGTTCCAGCCGTCGAAAACCTGGGCCATGGCCAGGCCATCCATGCCGGCGCAGCGCTTCATCAGGTCGTAGGCCTCGACCAGGATCTGCTCGATCCCGTACTCGATTCCGTTGTGCACGGTCTTGACGAAATGGCCGGCACCGCCAGGGCCGATGTAGGTGACGCAGGGGCCGTCCTCCACCTGGGCGGCCATCTTGCACACCAGGCCCTCGATGGCGTCATAGGCGGCCTTGGTGCCGCCGGGCATCATGCTCGGCCCCTCCAGTGCTCCCTTGGCGCCGCCGGAGACGCCCATGCCGATGTAGCCGAAGCTCTGGCTCTCCAGCTCCTTCACCCGCCGCTCGGTGTCGGTGTAGAGGGAGTTGCCGCCGTCGATCAGCAGGTCACCATCCTCGAGCAGGGGTGAGATCTGGGCGATCATGGCGTCGATCGGTGCTCCCGCCTTGATCATCATCAGGATGCGGCGGGGTCGCTCCAGGGCCCCGACGAACTCCTCGAGGGTATGGGCACCGATGATGTTCAGCCCGGCGGCCCGGCCATTCAGAAAGTCTTCGGTCTTGGCGTAGGTGCGGTTGAAGACGACGCTGGAGTACCCGTTGCGTTCAGCGTTGAGGACCAGGTTCTCGCCCATCACTCCGAGGCCGATCAGGCCGAAGTGTGCTTTGCTCATGAGAAGTTGGCGTGCAGGCCGTTCCGGTTCAGTGTGGCCTTGAGCCTGCCCGAACGCCGTTGGCCTGGCCCCTGTGTCAGCAAGCGCTCAGATCGGCAGGCTCAGCCGCTGGCTCAGATCACAGTGCCGTCGGCGATGGTGGCGTTCTTTTCCACCACCACGATGCCGTTGCGGATGTAGAAGCCCAGCTCGGGCCGGTCGGCCTCCTCGACCCGATCCTTGTTCACGATCGTGACGTTGCGCCCGATCCGCACATTCTTGTCGAGGATCGCCCGGCGCACTGTCGTGCCGCGGCCCACTCCAACCGGAATGCCGCCCCGTTCGCGCAGCACGGCCCGCTCCTCGCTGGATTCGAAGAAGTCGGCGCCCATCACCAGGGTGTCCTGCAGCACCACTTCGCCTTCGATGCGGGAGCGCACGCCGAGCACACAGTGGTGAATGCTGCAGTCCTGCAGCAGGGAGCCCTCACCGATGATCGACTGGGTGACCTGGGCATCCAGCAATTTGCTGGGAGGCAGGTAGCGTGGACGGGTGTAGATCGGGAACTTCTCGTCGTAGAAGGAGAAGGCCGGCCTCGGTTGGTCGGTCAGAGCCAGGTTGGCTTCGTAGAAGGCCCCGATCGTGCCGATGTCCTCCCAGTAGTCGTCGAAGAGGTAGGCCCTGAGATTGTCACCCTGACCCAGGGCAGTGGGAATGATCTCCTTGCCGAAATCGGTGGAGCCGGGGTTCTGCGCCAGCAGATCGAAGAGTGTGTCCCGGCTGAAGACATAAATGCCCATTGAGGCCAGGTAGGGCCGTCGGGCTGCCTCGGCTTCCGCCAGCCCGAGGCGGGCTGTGTCCACCTTCATGGCCTCAAGGGCCTCACCCTTGGGCTTTTCGGAGAATTCACGAATACGGCCATCGAGATCGGTGCGCATCAGTCCGAAACCCTCGGCCTGCTCCCCATCCACCGGCAGGGCCCCCACCGTCAGATCAGCGCCGGACTGGATGTGGTGATCCACGAAACGGCTGTAATCCATCCGGTAGAGCTGATCACCGGAGAGGATCAGATACTGATCCACATCCCATTCCTGGAACAACCACTGGTACTTGCGCACGGCATCGGCTGTGCCCTCGAACCAGGTGGGACTGTCGGGGGTCTGCTGGGCCGCCAGCACTTCAACGAACCCCTGCCCGAAGCCGGCGGACAGGTTGTAACTCTGGGTGAGGTGGCGATTCAGCGAGGCGCTGTTGAACTGCGTGAGCACGTAGATCTTGTTGATCCCCGAGTTGATGCAGTTGCTGATGGGGATATCTATCAGGCGATACTTCCCTGCCAGCGGTACAGCCGGCTTGGCCCGCATCTTGGTGAGGGGATAAAGCCGGGTGCCGGCGCCGCCGCCAAGAATGATCGCCAGAACCCTCTTCATCAATGCCCTCCGGGACTGCTGCTGTCAGCGTGCGAGCACCGTACCGGATCAGGTGCCTCCAGACGCCTGAACGCCAGGCCTGAGCACAAAACTGTGGCTAACCGCTGTAGCCCTGGCGACATCAAGTCGCCTCGCCCTCTGCGTCGAGGGCAAACAGCTGATGCAGCACCTGCATCGCCTGATGGCGTTGCTGGCGGGGCTGGGGCGCCCGCAGATTGGTGACCGGACTGTGCAGGATCTTGTTGATGATGCCCTTGCTCAGGGCTTCCACCACTTTGCGTTCCCGCACGGAGAGGTCGGGCCCCATGCGGCTGAGGGCCTTCTGCAGCTCCTGCTCGCGGATCTCCTCCAGCTGCTGGCGCAGGCGGTTGAGGGTGGGAACCGCCTCCAGCCCGTCCCACCACTCCAGGAACTGCCGGGCCTCCTCCTGCAGCAGCCCTTCGGCCTCGGCCGCGATGTCGCGGCGGGCTTCCTGGTTGCGGGTCACAACTTCCTGGAGATCGTCGACGTCAAAGGCGTCGACGCCGCCGAGCTCCCGCACGTCGGCGCTGATGTTGCGCGGAACGCCGATGTCGATGAGCATCAGGGAGGAACGCCGGTTCAGGCGGCCGAGCCGTTCGGCGTCGATGATCGGCTCCTCGGCCCCTGTGCTGGTGAACACCAGTGAGCAGGTGCTCAGGCAGTGGTCCAGGTCGCTCAGCGGGCGGCACTGGACGGGGAACTCAGGGAAATCAGCGGCCAGGGCCTCGGCCCGCTCTGCCGTGCGGTTGAGCAGCACAAGGCCGCGGCAGCCCTTGGCCTGCAGGTGCTGCAGTAGCAGCCGGGCCATGCGCCCGGCCCCCACCACCGCCACCTGCTCCTGATCAAGCGGCACCAGTTCGTCGAGGCCACGGGCCTGGCCCACCTTGAGCTGGGCCAGCTCCACGGCGGCGGAGCTGATCGAGACCGCACCGGTGCCGAGGTTGGTTTCGCTGCGCACCCGTTTGCCGGTGCTCACCGCCTGGTTGAGCAGGCGATTGAGGATCGGTCCGATTGAGCCGTGTTCCTGGCCCAGCCGCACCATCTTCTTCACCTGGGACAGGATCTGACCTTCTCCCAGCACGAGGCTGTCGAGGCCGGCGGCCACCCGCAACAGGTGGGCCACCGCGTCCTCGTGGTGGTAGGTGAAGAGATGGGGTGTGAGCTCGCCGAAGTCGAGCCCGGAGTGCTGGCTCAGGAAGCTGCCGACGGCATGGATGCCCTGTTCGGGGCTGCGCAGAAGCGTGTAGATCTCGAGCCGGTTGCAGGTGCTGAGGATGGAGGCCTCGAGCACCTGGGAGTCCCCGCGCAGGTTCTGGAGGGATTCCTCCATCGTCTGCTCGGGGATGCTCAGTCGCTCCCGGATCTCGACCGGAGCCGTGCGGTGGCTGAGGCCGACGACGGCGATGTGCATGGGAGGGTGCTCAGCGCAGGGCGACGCTTTGGGCGCCGGGCTTGATGTGGATCGTGTCGGTGAAGCGGGCCGAGGAGTCGAGCGAACTGATGATCAGGCTGCTGGTGCGGGTGCAGTCTCGCTCGAACACCACACCCTTGAACAGCAGGCCCGGGGTGATGCCGCTGCCGGCGAAGACCACGTTCTCACCGGAGGCGAGCTCCTCGGCTTCGTACACCTTGTCGATGTCGGTGATGCCCATCGAGTTCAGCCGCTCGATGTTGCCTTCCTTGGTGTAGTCGGCCCACTCGCTGGTCTGGGCGATGGCGGGGTCGTAAACCAGCTGGCCCTGGAAATGGGCGCCGAGGCAGCGCAGGGCCGCCGCGGAGATCACACCTTCGGGGGCAGCTCCGATGCCCATCAGGCAGTGGGTGCCGGTGCCGGCGAAGCCACAGGCGATCGCGGCCTGCACGTCACCGTCGCTGATCGGCTTGACCCGGGCGCCGGTGGCGCGGATCTCGGCGATCAGGTCCTTGTGGCGGGCGCGGTCCATCACCACGATCGTCAGGTCGCTGGCGGGCATGCCCAGGCATTCGCTCAGAATGGCGATGTTCTCGGTCGCGCTCTTGCGGATGTCCACCTTGCCCTTGGCGGCCGGGGGTGCCGCCAGCTTCTTCATGTAGAAGTCGGGAGCGTTGAAGAGGCCGCCGCGGTCGGAGGCGGCGAGCACTGCCATCGAACCGTCCTGGGCATTGGCGCAGAGGTTGGTCCCTTCGCAGGGATCCACGGCGAAATCGACGCCGGGGCCGGTGCCGCTGCCCACTTCCTCGCCGATGTAGAGCATCGGCGCTTCATCTCTCTCTCCCTCGCCGATCACGATCCGGCCCTGCATGGCGATGGAGCCCATTCGGATGCGCATCGCTTCAACGGCGGCGGCATCAGCCTCATCCTTTTTGCCCAGCCCTGTGAGGTGGGCAGAGGCGATGGCGGCCTGCTCGACGACTTCGAGCAATTCCTGAATGAGGGTGCGATCCACGACGGTCCGGCAGGGGGAGAATGAAGGCGTCAGCAGAAAGACAGGCAGACCAGCTGCGGCAAGGTCTTTCCGACAAGAAGCGGGCGTCACTGTATCAGCGCCGTGCGAGACCCCCCTCCGTGCGTTCCTACAATCAGCGGGCTCCCTTTGCCCCCGGTGGCCCCAACCATGAGCACGAAGCCTCTGGTGATCGCCCCGTCGATCCTTTCCGCTGATTTTGCCCGCCTCGGTGATGAGGTCAGGGCCGTTGACGAGGCTGGAGCCGACTGGATCCATGTCGACGTCATGGATGGCCGTTTCGTTCCGAACATCACCATCGGCCCGCTGATCGTCGAGGCCCTGCGCCCCGTCACCAGCAAGCCCCTGGATGTCCACCTGATGATCGTGGAGCCGGAGCGCTATGTGGGCGATTTCGCCAAGGCCGGTGCCGACCACATCTACGTGCAGGTGGAAGCCTGCCCCCACCTGCACCGCAATCTCGGTCAGATCAAGGACCTCGGCAAGAAAGCCGGCGCGGTGCTCAACCCCGGCACTTCCCTGGACACCCTCGAGTACTGCCTCGAGCTCTGCGATCTGGTGTTGATCATGAGCGTCAACCCCGGTTTCGGCGGACAGAGCTTCATCCCCTCGGCCGTGGAAAAGGTCCGCCGCCTGCGCCGGATGTGTGACGAACGGGGACTGGATCCCTGGATCGAAGTGGATGGGGGCCTCAAGGCCAACAACACCTGGCAGGTGGTGGAAGCCGGCGCCAATGCCATCGTCGCTGGCTCGGCCGTGTTCAATGCCCCGGACTACCGCGCCGCGATCGAGGGCATTCGCCACAGCCGCCGGCCAGAGGCCGTGCTGGTCTGAGCGGGGGGACGGAACACGGCTGTTCGGCAAGTCTGTCGGGCGCTAGGCAAGGGGGATCGGTTTTGGGCTCGATTCCCCCGGCCCGGCGTCAGGCGCCCAGGAACCAGCCGTAGCTGTGCAGGCCGATGCCCAGCAGGTTCACGCCGATGTAGCAGACCACGATCACAACAAGGCCAGCCGCCGCCACCAGGGCGGGACGGCGACCCTGCCAGCCCCGGCTCAGGCGGCTGTGCAGATAGGCGGCGTAGACCAGCCAGCAGATCAAGGCCCAGGTTTCCTTGGGATCCCAGCTCCACCAGCTGCCCCAGGCTTCGTTGGCCCAGACCGCACCGCTCACCAGGCCCACCGAAAGAAGCAGGAAGCCCACGGTGATCGTGCGGTAGCTGAGGCTGTCGAGCTGCTCACTCACGCCGATCGACACGCTGCTCAGGCTCAGGTCGCCGGCTTCTCCAGCCAGCTGGGCCTGTCGGTAGCCGCCGCTGCCGATGGAGCTGCTGCGCAGTTGCAGGTCCTTGCCGCGATCGGTGAACAGCACAGCGACTGAGAGCAGCGATCCCACCAGGAGCGCGGCATAGCTCACCATGATCACGCTCACGTGCATCACCAGCCAGCTGGAGCGGAGGGCGGGGACCAAGGGTGAGGCCTCCTGCAGCCGATCGGGCAGGGCGAAGCTGGCGAAGGCCAGGCAGCCCAGGCCCATGGGTGTGGCCGCCGCAGATACCAGCGGACTGGGCCATGAGCGCTCCACCAGCAGCTGGGTGAGGGTGCAGGCCCAGGCCAGGAAGCAGAGGGATTCGTAGAGATTGCTGATCGGGAAATGGCCCGACTCCCACCAGCGCAGGGTCAGCTGGGCCGTGAGGCTGAGATTGGCGGCCGCCACCAACAGGCGCACGGGGCTGCTGGAGCGACCGCCGCTTAGGCCCCAGAAGGCAAGAGGCAGCGCCACCAGCAGCAGCGCGAAGGCCAGCAGGCCGAGGGAGAGAACCGGATCGTTCACAGAAGCACGCTCTTGGCGGGGCGGATCTGCGCACCAGTCTGCCTGCAGGCCTGGCTCAGCGGCTGGCCTGGCGTAACAGGAGCAGGCCCAGCAACAACCCGATCAGCACTGGCGACCAGGCCGCGAGCAGGGGGCCGAGCGTTCCCTTCACCCCCAGGGAGCTGAAGATGAAAGACATCAGATAGTAGGAAAAAATCAGCAGCACGCTGATGCCGAACCCCTGGCTGCGGCTGGTGCGTGCGTTGGGTCTGACCCCCAGGCTGCTGCCGATCAGTCCAAACACCAGGCAGATGGCCGGGAAGGCGAACTTCTCCTGGATGCGCACCCTCATCCGCCGCGCTTCCTTCTGATCCCCGGCTTCCCGCAGCAGAGTTTCAGCCCGCATCGCCTGCGATACCGACATGGCGGCCGCATCCTTGGGCAGTGCCGCCAGCTTGAGGGGCCCCTGGTCAAGTGGGTATAGATAGCGATCGAACTTGGCTGAAGTGGTGTTTTCACTGTCGCCGACAAGCACGATCTGCCCGTCGAGGAATTCCCACATTCCCGCCCCCTCGTTCCAGATGCCCTTTTTGGCCTTGAGGATCTGAGTTCCGCTGGGGCTGCTGAAATCAAGGACCGTGACTTCCTCCATCTCCCCATCCTTGAACTGTCGTGAGTAGAAGAGTTGGGAGAGATAGCGCTCGCTACCGCTTTCGTCCAGCTTGCTGGGGCGTCGGCTGAAGCGCGAATAGATGATGTTGCTTCCCTTCTCCGCCGCGATCGCCTTGCCCAGGGCCTGGTTCAAAGTGTTGGATGCTTCCAGGTTGGCGCTCGGAACGATCAGGTCGTTGAACATGAAGGTGAGCAGGCTCATCAGCACCGCCACGATCAATGCCGGCAACACCATGCGCCAGGTGCTCACCCCCACGCTGCGCAGGGCGATCAGTTCGCTGTTGCTGGAGAGGGTGCTGTACGCCAGCAGGGTGGCCATCAAGGTGGCCATTGGAAAAGAGAGCACCAGGAAGCCGGGCATCCGCAGGCCAAGCACCTGCAGGGCCGTGAGCAACGGCAGACCCGATTCAGCGACACGCCTCACCAGCTCGAAGACCACTCCCACCGAGAGCGACACCGCGGTGAAGGCGGCGACACCGAAGAGCAGTGGTCCCAGCAGCTCGCCCGTGAGCCAGCGATCCATCAGCGGCAACCGCTGCCAGGACAGCGTGACTGGCCGGAGCAGGCGTTGAACCACTGGCTTGGACTGGGCCTTGGTGGACGCGCTCACAATTGAAAACCCTCGCCCAGATAGTGACGCCGCACCAGGGGGTCGCTGGCCACCTCGGAGGAGGGGCCCGAGGCAAGAATGCTCCCCTCGGTGAGGATGTAGGCGCGATCAGTGATGGCCAGGGTCTCGCGCACGTTGTGGTCGGTGATCAGCAGGCCCATGCCCCGCAGGCGCAGGCTGCCGATCAGAGCCTGCAGATCAGCCACCGCCAGGGGATCAACGCCCGCGAAGGGTTCATCAAGCAACAGATAACGCGGCCCCTCGCGGCCCACAGCCAGAGCCCTGGCCACCTCGCAGCGCCGGCGCTCGCCACCTGAGAGCTGGTAGCCACGGCGGTGCTGGAACTTGCTGAGATGGAATTCCTCGATCAACTGCTCCAAGCGTTGGCGCCGCAGCCGCACCGGGGTGCCGCTCTGTTGCAGGGCCAGCTGGAGATTCTCACGAGCGGTGAGCTGCCGGAACACACTGGCTTCCTGGGGCAGATAGCCGATGCCCAGCCGTGCCCGCTTGGGCATCGGCAGTCCTTCAACCCGGTGTCCATCCAGAAGCACCTGACCCCTGTCGGGCCTGAGCAGGCCCGTCACCAGGTTGAAGGTGGTGGTCTTGCCTGCCCCGTTGGGCCCAAGCAGGCCCACCACCTCTCCGGGCTCGAGCTGCAGGCTCACCTCCTTCACCAGGGGCCGGCCGCCCAGGCTCAGGGCCACGCTCTCCAGGGAGAGACTCATCGAAGCGGCAGGGTGGGGGGTTGCTGCTGCGGTCCAGGCGACTGCTGGATCTGGGGTTTGGTCTGGATCAACAGCTTGCTGAAAACCTGTTGGCCTTCCAGTGGCTGGGCCAGGGCCCGCTCCTGCTCCACCAGATACGTCACCCGGTCGGCACGGAGCAGGTTGCCATCCTCCTGGATCACATCCACATCGCCAGTGAGCAGGATCATCCCCTCTCGGGTGAAGTACTGAGCCTGGCGAGAGGTGGCCACCACCCGGCGATCGGGGTAGACGATCCTGACGTTGCCAGTGGCGGTGATGATGCCTGTGACGTTGTCGGCCTGCTGGCGGTCGGATTCGATCGTGACCTGGCCGGTGGGTGCCGGGGCAGGCGCCGCCGGCACCTGATCAAGGGCCGGGCCGACCTGTCCCCCGGGCTGGGGCTGGATCGGCTGGGCGCGGCCGATCACCGCTGAACCCAGCACCAGAACGATGGCGCTCAGGGCCGTCAAAGCCAGCTTTGGACGTCGCCATCGCAGGGACTCAGACCACTGGATGGGATTCAGCTGGACAGGGCTCATCAGGAGAGTGCTCAGCCGGACAGTGATCAGCATCTCAACGGCAATGGGGGACGCGAACTCAGTTGAAGTGGGCAATCTACGGGCCGATGCCGGTAGCCCAGCGGCAGGGCGGACGCTCAAGGCTGCGGCCGCAGGCTGGGCAGGGGCAGTGCGGCCGGGTCACTGCCAGCCTGCAGACAGCGCAATCGAGCGGTGCTGGCCTCGCACAGGTGGTCGAGGTCGAGACCGAGGGCCTCAGAGCCGCTGCGGGCCAGACGGCCCAACCCTTCCCCCAGAAGCATCGTGGCGCCGCGCTGATTGCCGCGTTCGAGATGGAGATGGGCCACGGCGATCTGAAGGATGCCCTGGAGCACGGTCCGATCCGGCCCCAGGGTTTCATGCCAGAGCTCTTCAAGCACGTCGTGGCAGGCGTACCACTGACCGGCATTGAAGAGAACGACCGCCTGCCGGAAGCGGGGGTCGTCCTCCAGGGCCTCGCTCAACGCTTGGCGGGCTTTTTCGCAGGCAGTTTGCGCAGCCTGATCGATTCCGGCGTCACCTCGAGCATCTCATCAGGTCCGATGTATTCCAGGGCTCGCTCCAGGGTCATCTGGATCGGCGACTGCAGGGTGTCGAGCACCTCAGCACCAGCCGAGCGGATGTTGGTGACCTGCTTTGCCTTGCAAACGTTGAGTTCAAGGTCGGGCGGTCGGTTGTGCTCGCCGACGATCATGCCCTTGTATACCTTGGTGCCGGGAGTGATGAAGAACTGGCCACGGTCTTCGGCACCCTTGAGGGCATAGAAGGTGGCTGTGCCCTCCTCGAAGGCAATCAGGACCCCGTTGCGGCGAGCGTCGAAATCGCCCTGCATCGGGCGGTACTCAAAGAAGGAGTGGCTCATGATCCCCTCCCCCCGGGTGGCCCGCACGAACTCTCCACGGAAGCCGATCAGGCCCCGCGCCGGAACGACGAACTCCAGCTGGGTGCGGCCATCACTGCCGGTTTCCATGTTCTGCATCTCGCCCTTGCGCATCCCCAGCTTCTCGATGCAGCTGCCGACAGCATCTTCGGGGACATCCATCACCAGGGTTTCCACTGGTTCGCAGGGGGTGCCATCGATGGTGCGGAAGATCACCTGGGGCTGGGACACCTGAAATTCGAAGCCTTCCCGGCGCATGGTCTCGATCAGGATGCCGAGGTGGAGTTCACCACGGCCGCTGACGGCGAAGCGGTCTGGGGAATCGGTGTCCTCGACCCGCAGGGCCACGTTGGTGAGCAGCTCCTTCTGCAGGCGATCACGCAGCTGGCGACTGGTGACGAACTTGCCTTCCTTGCCGGCGAAGGGAGAATCGTTGACCACAAAGGTCATCTGGAGGGTGGGTTCATCCACCCGGATCAGCGGCAGGGCTTCGGGGTGATCGGGGCAGGCGATGGTCTCGCCGATGTTCACCTCATCGAAACCGGCCACTGCCACCAGGTCACCGGCGCGCGCCTCGGCGATCTCCACCCTGGCCAGACCTTCGAAGCCCAGCAACTTGCTGATGCGGCCACGCTTGATGCTGCCGTCGTCTCGAATCAGCGCCGCACTCTGGCCGGCCTTGATCGTGCCGTTGTGGATCCGGCCGATCATGATCCGGCCGAGGAAGTCCGAATAATCGAGGGTGGTTACCTGCAGCTGCAGCGGCTTCTCGGGATCCCCGACCGGTGGCGGCACATGGCGCAGGATGGCGTCGAAGAGCGGCTTCATCGTTTCACTCTCCGTGGCCATGTCGGGCTTGGCGTAACCGCCCATGCCGCTGCCGAAGAGGTAGGTGAAATCACACTGGTCGTCGTCGGCTCCCAGCTCCAGGAACAGGTCGAGCACCTTGTCCACGGCCTGCTCTGGGTCCACCCGTGCCCGGTCGATCTTGTTGACGAACACGATCGGGCGCAGACCCTGCTCGAGGGCTTTCTTGAGCACGAAACGGGTCTGGGGCATCGGCCCCTCGTTGGCGTCCACGATCAGCAGCGCCCCATCGACCATGCCCAGCACCCGCTCCACTTCTCCGCCGAAGTCAGCGTGGCCAGGGGTGTCGACGATGTTGATGCGGATGCCGGCGTAGTCGACGGCGGTGTTCTTGGAGAGAATCGTGATGCCGCGTTCGCGTTCCAGGTCGTTGGAGTCCATCACGCAGGTGGGCACGGCCTCCCCTTCGCGGAAGATGCCCGATTGCTGAAGCAGGGCATCCACCAGGGTGGTCTTGCCGTGGTCAACGTGGGCAATGATCGCGATGTTGCGGATCGGTGCGCTCTGATTGGCGCTCATACAGGATTCTCTCTCTTAATCTTGTCCGCAGCAACCGAAACCGGTTGCAACAATCCATCATCTTATCCCAGCACCTCCTTGAAGCCAAAGGCTCAACTGGTTCAACGGCCCAGCTGACGGGCCGGCTCGAACAGGCGCAAGGCCTCCAGCGATCCCTCGTAGCGCCAGTGCCAGGGCTCGTAGCTCACCCCCTGGCTGTTTCCCCTGGGAAAGGACAGCTGGTAGTGGAAGCGATTGGCATTGGCCTCAAGCCAGCGGAAGGCGGCGGTGCGATCGAACCCTTCGCTCAGATGGCTCTGGGGGGCGGCGCCGTCGCCCAGATCGACCGCATAGCCGGTGCTGTGCTCTGAAAACCCGGGCGGCGCACTCACCTCGGCACGTTCCTGGGCGCTTTGGTTCCGCTCGGCTTTGACATCAAAGAAGATGCCCTTCTGCAGTTCGATCGAGCGAAAGGCGCTGAGCAGCCGCAGGTCGACGCCCTCGGCGGTGGCGGCGCGCTGCATGGCCAGCAGGGCTCTGGCAGCCTCCGGTCTCAGCTTCAGGCCAGGGGCCACCGCTTCCAGGCTGCTGGCGGCCGCTTCTGGATAGGGAAAGTGACCCAGCAGGCGACCGTCGGGGCTCTGGCGCGCCTCCAGACCAGGCACCGGTGGTGGCGCCAGCCAGAGCCTCAGGGGCTGGAGGAAGAGCAGCACCCCGCCTGCCGTCAACATCAGCAGTACGACGGTCGTGGTGGCCACAGGCTTGAGCAGGCTCCTTCGGCCACGGGCCTCGGGCAGGGTGCGGCGCGCCACCGGCAGATCCTCGCGCTGTTCGCTGCGCTTCAGGCGCTGCGGCCTTCGCGGTGGCACGCAACCTCGTAACAAACTTCGTCACAATCGTAGATGTCAGCCCTGGCTTGATCAACATCACGCCGAGCGTGGGTGTTAGCTTCGCGCTCAAGGATCATTCCCGCGGAGCAGGTTTCAAGATGTTGCGAGTCGCAGTGGTGGGTGGCGGCCCGAGCGGTTCCTGCGCAGCCGAAGTGCTAGCGAAGGCAGGAATCGAAACCTGGCTCTTCGAGCGCAAGCTTGACAATGCCAAGCCCTGCGGTGGTGCGATTCCGCTCTGCATGGTCGATGAATTCGATCTTCCAGAGTCGATCATCGATCGCAAGGTTCGCAACATGCGCATGATTTCCCCCTCCAATCGTGAGGTGGATATCCATCTTGAAAACGAGGACGAATACATCGGCATGTGCCGCCGGGAAATCCTTGATGGTTTCCTGCGCAACCGTGCCGCCGAGCTCGGTGCCCATCTGGTCAATGGTCTGGTTCAGTCGATCGACACCGGCTCTGCCCGTCAGGGTCCTTACACCCTCCAGTACGCCGACTACTCCGGCGGTGGCCCTACCGGCGAGATCAAGAGCCTTGAGGTGGATCTGATCGTCGGTGCCGATGGTGCCAACAGCCGGGTGGCCAAGGCCATGGACGCTGGTGATTACAACGTGGCTATCGCTTTCCAGGAGCGCATACGCCTGCCCAAGGAGGAGATGAGCTACTACGAGGATCTGGCGGAAATGTATGTCGGCACCGATGTCTCCCCCGATTTCTATGCATGGGTCTTCCCCAAGTACGACCACGTGGCAGTGGGTACGGGAACGATGCAGAAGAATCAGGCTCTGATCAAAAGCCTGCAGAAGGGCATCCGTAAGCGGGCCAGTGCCCGTCTGCTGCACGGTGAAGTGATCAAGGTGGAGGCCCACCCGATTCCCGAGCATCCGCGGCCCCGTCGTGTCGTGGGCCGCATGGCCTTGGTGGGAGATGCCGCCGGCTACGTCACCAAGAGTTCAGGTGAAGGGATCTACTTCGCCGCCAAGAGCGGCCGTATGTGTGCTGAGCAGATCGTTGCTGCCAGTGCCTCCGGAGCCAAGATTCCCAGCGAAGCTGACCTTAAGGTCTACATACGTAAGTGGGACAAGCAGTACGGCGCCACCTACAAGGTGCTGGAAATCCTTCAGAACATCTTTTATCGCAACGATGCGGCCCGCGAAGCCTTCGTCGAGATGTGTGACGACAAGGACGTGCAACGGCTCACCTTCGACAGCTATCTCTACAAGCGGGTGGTCATGATGAACCCCTGGCAGCAGATCAAGCTCACCCTGCTCACCCTCGGTGCCGTGCTGCGCGGCAATGCCCTGGCCCCTCAGTCGTATAAGCCTGTGCCCAGCGTGGTGCGCAGCCCCGAAGAAATGGAAGCCTGGCTGGCCAGCCTGGCCCAGGAATCAGAGCAGCAGCAGGGAGTGGGCCAAGCCAGGCGCAAGCCTTTGGCCAGGCCCGTGGTCGCCGACCCTCAGGTCAGTGAGGAGCGGGAGCCCGCGCTGACGGCCAAGAGCTGAGCAGCTGAGGCTGTCCAACCTCAGCTGCTCAGCTTGCTGAAATCGGCCAGTGCGCTGGCCTGGTTGCGCAGTACCGCCAGCATGTTCAGGCGGTTGCGGCGCACTGCCAGGTCGTCGCACATAACCATCACACTGCTGGCGCCATCGAAGAAGGCAGAGAGAGCCTCAGACCCCTCCGCCAGCTTGTTGGCCAGCAGGCGGTATCGGGTTTCCCCGTCGTCAACAGCCAGGATCGGCACCAGCTCCATCAGCACCTGCAACATGCCCTTTTCGCTGGGGGAGCTGAACAGCCCAGGATCCACCACCTCTCCTGGGCTGAACATGCCGGTCGGCAGATCCCCTTTCACCGCCAGCCGCGCCGCCCGCTGAACAACGGCCTGTACAGGTGCCAGCTGGCCGTCCATGCGGAGCTGGGCCAGCAGGGCCAGGCGCTTGCGTGCGTCGATCGGATCACCCAGCAGTCGCTCGGCTGGCACCCCATTCCCGGCCACGGCCTGGACCAGGTCTGTGTCGAAGCCTTCTTCATCGAACAGGGAGACCATGCGCAGGCGCAGGGCTTCCACCAGCTCGCGGGCGAGTGAGGGGGCCTCGAGCTGCAGATCGGGCAACAGCTGGGCCCAGCGGGCGCTGGCCTGCTTCAGCAGGTTGATCAGATCCAGCGACCAGCCTCGCTCCCAAAGTATTTGCAGTACGCCGTTGCCGGCCCGGCGCAGGGCATAGGGATCTGACGATCCGCTTGGCCGCTCTCCCTTGGCATAGATGCTCAGCAGCAGCTCCAGGCGCTCAGCCAGGGCCACCACCGCCCCGGCATCGGAGCTGGGTGGCAGATCTCCGGCTCCCCGCGGCAGGTAGTGCTCCAGCACAGCCAGGGCCGTGGCCCTGGATTCCCCCTCCGCCAGGGCGTACTTGGCTCCCATCACCCCCTGCAGTTCGGGGAATTCCCCCACCATCTGACTGACCAGATCGTGCTTGCACAGATGCGCGGCCCGCAAGGCCGCCTCCTGATGTTCCGGTGTCAGTGAGAGTTGCTGCAGCAGCAGATCGCTCAGCCAGTACAGGCGATCACTGCGATCGAGCAAGCTGCCCAGCCCTTCGGCGAAGGTTACACTCCCGAGCCGCTCCCGCCGTTCCTCGCAGCTGATGGCGCGGTCGGCCTGGAGAAAGAACTCCGCATCGGCCAGACGGGCCTTGAGCACCCGCTCATTGCCACGCCGCACCGTGGCGACTGCTTCCGGCAAGCCGTTGCCCACACAGATGAATCTGGGCAGCAGGCTGGCCTGGGCCGACAGGGCCAGGGGATCCGCCGCCGCTTCCAGGCGGCGCAGGGGCACGTAGCGCTGGTGGCTGCGCATCACCGTGCTCAGCACCTCCGGCGGCAGGTCGAGGAAACGCTTCTCCACGGAACCCTCGATCAGGCTGGGACTTTCCACCAGATCCACCAGTTCCTCGAAAAGTTCTTCGGGGAAATCAGGCCGTGCCTGGGCGGCGCTGGCAGCCGCGAGCACCTGCTGGCGGATCCAGATGGCCCGCTGCTGGCGTTCCACCAGCACACCGGCTTCAGCCAGCAGCTCGCTGTGAAGGCTGGCGTCGGGGATGGTGAGGGTGTCCTCCGACAACCGGTGGCCACGGCTGATCCGGCCGCTGCTTATCAAGGGATCACTGCCCTCCAGCACCACGGGAATCACCTGCTGATCAAGCAGGGCCACCAGCCAGCGAATCGGGCGGCTGAAACGCAGCTCCCCCTCGCCCCAGCGCATGAAGCGTCTCCCCTGCAGGGCGGTGATCCAGGCCGGGATGCGCTCCGCCAGCACCTCTTCGCTGGGTCGGCCCGGCTGCAGGATGCGGGCGAAAACGAAGGGGCCCTTGGGGGTGTCCCTCAGCTCAAGGCTGGCTGGATCGACGCCACAGCGGTTGGCGAACCCGATGGCGGCCGGCCCCGGTTGCCCGTCGATGAATGCCTGTGCCCCCGGGGGGCCCTTGCGTTCCTCAGCCAGGTCCTGCTGGCGCAGGGGCAGATCGGCGACGCGCACCACCAGACGCCGCGGTGTGCCGGTGGCCTCCACCAGGCCATGGGGCAGGCGCTGGGCGGCCAGGTCGTGTCGCACCTGCTGTTCCAGTTGCGGCAGGGCCAGGCGCGCGAAATCGGCCGGCAGTTCTTCGGTTCCGATTTCAAGCAGGAACGTGGCCACTCGCACAGCTCAGCAGCCTGTGACTGTATTGAAAGCCCGTCAGCCTCACCCTGCTTCGCTACCTTCGAATGACGCTGGTGCCTCTGCCGTGACTCTCACCCCCGAACGTCAAGTCAAGTCGTCGGGATCCGGCCGCACCAAGGTTGAAACCGACGCTGCGGATGCAGCCTCTCGATCCTCTCCGGCCACCAACGGCAGTGCAATCAAGCCCCCCAGCAAATTCGAGAGGCTGAAGGCAGCCAGCGATTACCTCAAGGAGCCACTGGCCACCGAACTGGAGAACGACAAGCCCTTCTTCACCGATGGGGCCGTTCAGATCCTCAAGTTCCATGGCAGTTACCAGCAGGACAACCGCGACAACCGCCAGAAGGGCCAGGAGAAGGACTGGCAGATGATGCTGCGCCTGCGCAGCCCGGCTGGCCGCATTCCGGTGCCCCTGTATCTGGCCATGGACGATCTCGCCGATCGGCTCGGCAATGGCACCCTGCGCGTCACCACCCGCCAGGCCTTCCAGATGCATGGCATCGCCAAGGCCGACATCCGTGAGGTGATCGGCACGATCGTGCGCTCGATGGGCTCCACCCTCGCCGCCTGTGGTGACATCAACCGCAACGTGATGGCCCCGGCCGCACCCTTCGAGAAGGGGGGCTATCCCGCCGCCAGGCGTCTGGCCGATGAGATCGCCGACCTGATCGCCCCTCTGGCGGCTGAGGGGTCGTATCTGGATCTCTGGGTGGATGGCGACCACAGCTACCGCTTCAAGCCCGCAGCAGCAGTGAAGCGCGCGCGTCAGCGGCAGCTGCAGGGGGCTGGATTCAGCGGAGACCCCAACGAGCCGCTCTACGGAGGCTCCTATCTTCCCCGCAAGTTCAAGGTGGCCGTCACCGTGCCGGGCGACAACTCTGTTGATCTGCTCACCCAGGACATTGGCCTGGTGGCCTTCACCGACCCCTCCGGCCGTCTGCGTGGCTGCAACGTCTATGTGGGCGGTGGTATGGGCCGTACCCACAACAAGGACGAAACCTTCGCTCGCACAGCCGATCCCCTCGGCTACGTGGAGGCTGAGCATGTGCTTGATCTGGTGCAGGCAATCGTGGCCCTCCAGCGCGACTACGGCGACCGGGAGCAGCGGCGCCATGCCCGCATGAAATATCTGATCCAGGACCGCGGGGTCGACTGGTTCCGCCAGGAGCTCGGCCGTTACCTGGAGGCGCCGATCAAGCCCCTGCGGGCAGAACCTAAGCCTCGCCTGGACGACTATCTGGGTTGGCACCGCCAGAACCTTGGGCTCTGGTTCGTAGGGCTCCCCCTGCTCTGTGGCCGGCTCGAGGGTGAGCGCAAGCGCGGCCTGCGGCGCCTGGTCGAGACCTACCAGCTGGAGGTGCGGCTCACCCCCAACCAGGACCTGCTGCTCTGCTCGATCGGGACCTCTCAGCGCAGCAGTGTGAAGCAGGCCCTGGCGGCACTCGGCTTCGCGACGCCGGAAGCACCGTCTTTGCTGGCGCGCCATGCCATCGCCTGCCCGGCCCTGCCCACCTGCGGTCTGGCGATCACCGAATCGGAGCGAATTCTGCCGGCGGTGCTCGAGCGCCTGGAGGCCCTGCTGGTACGGCTCGGCATCGAGCGGCCGCTGCTGGTGAGGATGACTGGTTGCCCGAATGGCTGCGCCAGGCCTTACATGGCCGAAGTGGGACTGGTGGGCAGCGGCGTGGAGCAGTACCAGCTCTGGCTGGGCGGCACCCCCAACCTCACCCAGCTGGCGGCTCCGTACCTGGAGCGCATGCCCCTTGTGGATCTGGAGACCACCCTGGAGCCCCTGCTGCTGAGCTGGAAGAGCAATGGCGGGCGCCGGAGTTTCGGCCAGTTCGTCTCCAGCCTTGGCGCTGAGCGGATTCAGGCGCTGCTCCCTTCCGAGAGCTGATGACGGCTCCTGTGCGGTCCTGTCTTGCCAGCCTGCTGCTGGGCTCCGCCAGCCTGGCCATGGTGGCGCTCAGCCCCTGGGGATCCCCACTGGGGGCCCGCACGATGGCGCCACCCCCGAAGACGCCAGTCAAGATCTATCAGCCCGATGGCGACACCTGCCGGGCGGAGCACCTGCTCAAGGCTTACCGGAACCAGCTGCTGCAATTCGCGGATCAACCCCCGCAGGTGCTGCAACGTCTGCGTCAGATGCAGCTGGAACTGGGCGAGGCCAGCTTGAAGCGCTGCGCCAACGAGAACAGGATCAGCCGGGAGGAAGCCGATCGCATCTGGCGGGAGCTGCAGCGTCAGCCCCTGCCCGGATCCCAGCCGCCATAGATCGCGGCCGCCGCTCCCTGCCGCCAGGCCCAGAGCTGGTCGCCGTGGCTGAAGTGCCACCACTCGTTGGGGTGCTGGGCGAATCCGGCTGCTGCCATCACCTCGCGCAACAGGCCGCGCCGCCGGTGCCACTCCAGCTCGAGCGCCCTTGACACCCCGCCGCCATCCAGGCGTTGCGATCTCCGCGCCGGGTCGTAGTGATCGGGCTCCGAGACAGCTCCGATCGCATCGATCTCCCCGCCCAGATCAAGCGGTTCGCCCCATGAGGTCGCCAGGGTGAGATCCACCGCTCCGCCGGTGCTGTGGGGCGGCGGTGTCGCCGGATCCAGGCTGGGGGGGGCCCAGAAGCGGCCCACCTCCGCCGTCACCGCCTCCAGCTCGGGCCCGCTCTGCCGGGGGTCCACTCCCAGCCGGCGGCATTCGCTGGCGATCGTGTGCTCCACCATGAACTGCTGCACCCGCACGGGCCTCCAGCCATCGAAGATCGCCAGGCACCAATCACCGTGCCCGCGCTTCAGCTCGCCCTGGGCCACCAGCAGGCGTTCCACCACACCGCTGCGCAGCTGGAAGGGGCTGCAGCCGGCGCCGTAGGGCGCCCCCAGCGACGTGTAGGGGTGGGGCTCAAGGCGCAGCAGCTGCCTCGGCAGGGGGATCAGCGGTTCGGCTGTGTCCTGGATGGGAATCGGGCTCCAGGGTCTGGGCAGGCTGGGGCTCACGCGCGGGGAAGACGGAGGGTTCAATTCAAGCTGCCGGCCTCCACCTGCCGCTGCCGCTGCTCGAGCAGTGCCTGGCGCAGGCCCGGATGGCTCTCCAGCTCGGGATCGTGCTCAAGCAGCCGCCTTGCCAGCGCCCGGGCCTGCTCCAGCACCTCCCCGTCGTCGCTGAGGCTTGCCAGGGCCAGGTCGGGCAGGCCCGACTGGCGGGTTCCCAGCACCTGCCCTGGCCCCCGCAGCTGCAGATCCATCTCGGCGATCTCGAAGCCATCGCTGGAGCGCACCAGCAGCTCCAGCCGCTGCTGGGCCTGCCCGGCCCTGCCATCGTTGATCAGCAGGCAATGGGAGGCAGCCGCTCCACGCCCCACCCGGCCCCGCAGCTGATGCAACTGCGCCAGCCCGAAACGCTCGGCGTGCTCGATCACCATCACGCTGGCCTCCGGCACGTCGACGCCCACCTCCACCACCGTGGTGGACACCAGCACATCGCAGCAGCCGCTGGCGAAGGCATTGATCGCTTCCTGCTTGCGGGGGCTCGGCATCCGCCCGTGCAGCAGGCCCACGCGCAGGTCCGGGAACACCTCCTGCTGCAATTGCTGGTGGACGGCCACCGCCGAGCGCAGGTCAAGGTTCTCCGACTCCTCCACCAGGGGGAGCACCACATAGGCCCGCTGGCCCCGGGCCACCTCCTCGCGGATCAGCTCGTAGGCCTCCTGACGCTGGCCGCCGCGCAGCAGGCGGGTGCGGATAGGAGTGCGCCCCGGTGGCAGGCCGTCGATCTGACTCACCTCCAGGTCGCCGTGCACCGAGAGGGCCAGGGTGCGCGGAATCGGGGTGGCGGTCATGGTCAGCAGGTGGGGCTGCAGGCCCTTGCCCATCAGTCGGTCACGCTGGCGCACGCCGAAGCGGTGCTGCTCATCCACCACCACCAGCCCCAGGCGGGCGAAGGCCACCGGATCCTCCAGCAGGGCATGGGTGCCTACCAGGAGCTGCAGCTGGCCGTTGGCCAGGTCCTGGAGCAGCTGGCGCCGCCGCCCCGCCGGGGTGGATCCCGTCAGCAGGGCCGTGCTCACGTGTAGCTGGCTGAGCCACTCCCCCATTTTGCGCGCATGCTGCTCGGCCAGCACCTCCGTGGGGGCCATCAGGGCCCCCTGGCAGCCGGCTTCGATGGCCACCAGCAGGGCCGCGATCGCCACCACGGTCTTGCCGCTGCCCACATCTCCCTGCAGCAGGCGGGCCATCGGCTGCTCCTGCTCCAGATCGGCCTGAATGTCGGCCAGCACCCGCCGTTGGGCCTCGGTGAGCTGGAAGGGCAGCAACTCCAGAAAGGAGGCCATCAGGTTGTTCTGCCCCTTCGGCAGTCGCAGGGGCCGTGCCGGCCGCCGCGCCAGCTGCCCTCGCCTCTGCAGCAGGCTGAGCTGGAGCAGCAGGAATTCATCGAAGACCAGCCGGTGGCGACTGGCCCTGAGGTCGTCGTGATCGGCGGGATCGTGCAGCCCTCGCCAGGCGGTGGATCGATCCAGCAGGCCCTCCTGCCGCCGCAGGGCAGCCGGCAGGGGATCGCTCCAGTGGTCTGCGGCGCTCAGCACGGTCTGGATGGCCTGGCGCAGACGTTCGGCGCCGAGACCTTCGGTGAGGGCATAGACCGGCACCAGTCGTCCGATCTGGCGCGAGCGCACCTGGGTCCCGGGGGAGTCGAGCACCTCCAGCAGGGGATCCTGCAGGGTGGGGCCGTAGGGGGTCTGGCGCACCAGGCCACTGGCGGCCACGCTGCACCCTGGCGGGAACTGGCGTTGCTGGGCCTTGAGCCAACCTGGTGAGCTGAAGCGTTTGCCGGCGAAGAACTTGCTGAGCCGCAGCCGTCCGGTGATGTCGCGGAGCTGAAGTTCCAGGATCACCAGCCGGGGGTTGCGCGGGCTGGCGAAGGCATGGGAGCGCTGCACCGTGGCCACGATCGTGGCTGTGCTGCCAGGCACCAGTTCCTGGATGCGCACCAGATTGGCGTAATCGAGGTAGTCGCGCGGATAGTGACGCAGCAGGTCGCGAGCCAGCAGCAACCCCAACCCCGCCAGCCGCGTGGCGGTTTTCGGTCCGATTCCCGGCACCTCGGCCAGGGGAGTGTCGGGTTGGATGGGGCTTGCCGTTCTGTGGGCTCCCGAACGAGCGCCACCGGGGGCCGGCGCCTGGGGAGCCAGCTTCAGCCTCGGAGGACCGGGCGGCCGGGGTGGATCCAGGCTCTGGCGCAGGCTGTGCAGTCGCTCCCGGCATCGCCGCAGCAACGATTGGCGATGGGCCAGCGGCAACGCGTCGTAGCAGGCGAAAAGCTCGGCCAGGGCGATCAGTGCTGGCTCCGCCTCCGGCACCCGGCGGATCAGCTCCTCCGGGGGTTGGCGGCACTGGCGCTCCAGAAAGAGGCTGAACCGTTCTCGGCGGCCCTGCAGGTTCTCGAACCCACGGTCCACCTCCAGCTGCAACGCCTGCTGCAGGGTGGTGATCCAGCGCCCATGGTTCAGGCTGGGCTCTCGGGGGTGGATTGGCTGTCCTGCATCCACTGTTCTTCCGCTTCAAGGGCCCGGGCCCGCCGCTGCCAGTGGCGGTACTGCTGAGCCATTTTGCGTACGCTGGCGCGGCGCTGCTCCAGGCGCCTGCGGCAGGTGCGCAGACGGGGCTGTTCGTACTCGAGGTCGCTGGTGCGCAGCAGCACCCCCAGGGCCTGCACCTGGATGGGCATGTCGGGGCTGCTGAAGGGCAATTGAATCTTCAGCAGGTTGGCCGGGGCTGGCAGGGCTTCCAGGTCTCCCTGCAGCACAGCATCGAGCAGGTTCAGTGGCAGCAGGCTGCGGGTGAGCCCCAGCTTGATCAGATCCAGATTGATGGCGTGGGAGAGGTTGCGCAGACGCCGCTGCAGTGCCTGGTCAAGCGCCTTCCACCACTCCAGCAGCTCCTCCGGCTGCTGGGGCACCAGGCCCTGATTCCGATCGGCGTCATTCGACCTCTGCGGTTGCGGTCTGGTTGAAGTGTCTGGACGCGGCTGATCAGGATCCTGAACCTGGGAGCGGCGTTCCGGGGGCACGGCCATCACCAGCAGGGCCCGCAGGATGTCAGTGGGATCGTCGGCCTCAGCTTCAGCAGTAACAGCCTCCTCGGCTTCAAACGGCTCCAGTCCCTCCAATCCCTCCAGTCCAGCCAGTCCTTCCAGGCCTGAGCCCTCCAGGTCGTCGTCCTCTTCTGCCTCGTCGTCTCCCCCCTCAATGTCGAAGTCTTCGTCAAGGCGGTCCTCCCCTTCGCCCTCGTCGTGGCGCTTTTCGCCAGCGATCTGTTTCGATGTGGGCTCCACGAGGCCTGCTAGGCCGGCTAAGGCAGGGATGCCACCGGAGAACAGCTCGGCGGAGAGAGGCAGGTTCAGATCCAGCCGGATCGAGCCCTCAGCTTCCTCACGCTCGTCCCAGTCACCCTCTGATTGGCCCTCGTCAGCTCCGGCGGACATCTGTGCCAGGGCCCGGGCCAGGCGCCGTTGATGCTGCTGACCCTGGCGCCTCTGTTCATTCTGGACCTGGCGCGCCAGGACCAGCAGCTGCTCCAGGGTCAGCAGGCAGCCGCAACGCTGCACCAGTTGCTCGAGACGCCGGGGCAGCTCCTGGCGCTGGCGATCGTTCAGTTGCTGATAACGCTCGGGTACCACCTGGGTGGCCACATGGAAGACGGCCTGCTGAACGGCCTCAAGCAGACCGTCGCGCAACACCTGCAGGTAGAGGGCCAGGTCGTGATACAGATCCCGATGACCCTCCCCCAGACGCCGGCGGATCCGCTCCAGGTGCCCGTGGGCTTCTGACAACGCGCTGGCGCTGGTCTCCAATCGGCTGAAGCGGGGGGACGGAAGGGGGACGCCAGGGGCGCTGAGCTCAGGCCGCCTTGCCGGTGATGGCGGCCACCTCGGCGGCGAAGTCGGCCTGCTCCACCTCGATGCCCTCACCGAGGGTGTATCGGGTGAAGCGACGCACCTGAATGTTCTCGCCGATCTTGCCGGCCACCTGCTTGACCAGTTCAGCCACGGTGATCGAGCTGTCCTTGATGAAAGGCTGCTCCAGCAGAGCGAGTTCCTTGAGGCGTTTGCCGATGCGACCCTCGACGATTTTCTCCTTCATCTTGTCGGGTTTGCCAGCCAGGTCGTCACGACCCATCTCGATCTGCTTCTCGCGATCGGCGATCGAGGCGGGAATCTCCTCGGTGCTGACGTATTCGACGTTGGGGCAGGCGGCGATCTGCATCGCCACATTGCGCAACAGCTCCTGGAAGATCTCACCGCGGGCGACGAAGTCGGTTTCGCAGTTCACTTCCACCAGCACGCCAACCCTTGCACCGGTATGGATGTAACTGCCGATGGCGCCTTCAGCAGCCGTGCGGCCGGCTTTCTTCTCGGCGGTGGCAATTCCCTTCTGGCGCAGCCACTCGGCGGCCTTGCCCATGTCGCCGGCGGATTCCCCGAGCGCCTTTTTGCAATCCATCATGCCGGCGCCTGTTTTCTCGCGCAGTTCCTTGACGAGCTTCGCTGAGATCTCAGCCATGGGAGGAGTTAGGAAAGGGGAAGGGTTGGGGGGGAGTGATTCAGGGGTTCCAGACAGCTTGGAACCCCAGCGCAAACTCAGGCCAGGGCCTGAGTTCAGGGTCTCGACTGGCTTCAGGCCTCGTCTTCGTCGGCGCGTTGCTCCTGACTGCCGTGGCGACCTTCGTTGATCGCGTCGGCGAGCCTGCCAAGCACCAACTGGACGGAGCGAACTGCGTCGTCGTTGCAGGGAATGGGCACGTCAGCCAGGTCAGGGTCGCAATTGGTGTCGAGCATCGACACCAGGGGGATGTCGAGCTTGCGGCACTCGAGCACGGCGTTGTTCTCCCGGCGCTGGTCAACTAGTACCACCACATCGGGCAGACGGCGCATCGACTTGAGGCCTCCGAGGTACTTCTGCAGCCGCTCCAGCTCCCGGCGCAGCACGGCAGCTTCCTTCTTCGGTCGCATGGCGATGGCGCCGGAGCTCTCCATTCGCTCGAGATCCTTGAGGCGGTCGATGCGGGCACGCATCGTGCTCCAGTTGGTGAGCATGCCGCCCAGCCAGCGCTGGTTCACATAGGCGGCTCCGCAGCGGGTGGCCTCGATGGCGATCACCTCGGAGGCCTGTTTCTTGGTGCCAACGAAGAGAAAACGCTTGCCACTGCGGGAGGCATTGCGAGTCCACTTGTAGGCGTTGTTCATGCAGACGGCGGTCTGCACTAGATCGATGATATGAACCCCATTGCGCGCGCAGTAGATGTAGCGCGACATCTTGGGATTCCAGCGACGCGTCTGGTGCCCGAAGTGGGCCCCAGCCTCCATCATCTCGGAGAGGGTGACAACAGCCATGGTTGGGAAGGGTTTCGGGTTCGCCTCCACCTGCCAGGGATCAGACGTGATGACCCTGAAAGGGACCACCGGTGCCGACTGAGCACCCGAAACGGACAGGTGTGCGGTTTATTAAGGACAATCCAAGCTACCAAACGGTCAGCGAAGGCCCTCGGCGCGGGCTTCGCGGAACAGGGCGCGCACTCCCAGGCGGTTGAGCGGCAAACGCAGCAGCTCCATGGCAAGAGCGTTCTGGCCATGACGGATCAGCCAGGCCAGCAGCGGCCGGAGCGTGCGCTCGTTCACCAGACCCCCGACTGTGAGCAGCTCCCAGAGCAGGCGGTGCCACCAGGTGAACTGAATGATGAAGCGCACTCGCCGGGTGGGGTGCTTCCGGTAGAACACCAGCCCCATGCGGGCCCGCTCCTGCTCGATCCGCACCAGGTCCGGCAGTTGCTCCAGGCTCAGGGCGGGATGCCAGTGGTACCCCACTGCCGCCGGACAGCGCACCAACTCCACCCCCAGGCGGCGCAGCCGTTCCCCCAGCTCCAGGTCCTCCCAGCCGTAGAGGCGGAAGCCGGTGTCGAACAGGCCGGAGCGTTCCAGCAGCTGGCGATCGATCGCCACGTTGCCGGTGGCGAAGTAGGCCCAGGAGTGATCGCTCAGCTTGTGAGGTTCGCTGGTGGGGTCCTCGAAATTGGCCGTGTTGATCACAGCCCCGTAGGTGAAACAGAGCCGGTTGCCGCTGCTTTGCCAGCGGGCTGCCAAGGACCGGGCATGCTCCAGCAGAAAAGTGCCGGTGACCACCAGATCGCTGTCGATGAAGACGATCACATCACCGCGGGCGTGGTCAACGCCGCGGTTGCGGCCTTCGGCGGGTCCGCCATGGTCCTGCTCGATCAGGCGCACATGGGGGAACCGCCCCGCCTCCTGCCGCAGCCACTCCGCGGTGCCGTCTGTGGAGCCGTCATCGACCACAACCACTTCGTAGCCCTCGAGGGGAGGCTCCAGCTGCTGATCCTCCAGCGCCAGCAGTGCCTTCTCCAGGATCGGCCGGCGGTTGTAGGTGGGGATGACGACGCTGGGGAACATGGCTTGGCTGCGGGAGCTGGTGAGCGCACCGGCTCCTGGCTCAGTCGGCGGCGCCGCCGTTGTTGGCGGTACCGGTGACGCCGTTGCCGGCCCCTTCACCACGGCCGTCGTTGCGGAGCTTGCGCTTCTTGAACTTGCGGGCGTAGGAGCGGTTGCGCTCCTGCTTTTCTTTCTTGAGGTTCCTGCGTTTCGCCATGAACTGCTTCGGGCTCGTTGGGATGATCTTCCACCCTACCAACCTTGACCCTTAGGCCCTCAGGCCGCAGGTTCCGGCTCAGGCACCCGGGCGGCCATCAGGCGGCCGTCCTCCATCTGCACAAGCCGGTCGGCCACATCAAGGATGCGGGGGTCGTGGGTCACCATCAGCACCGCGCAGTGCTGCTCCCGAGCGAGGCGCTTGAGCAGATCCACCACCTCGCGGCCGCTCTGCTTGTCGAGCGCAGCGGTGGGTTCATCGGCCAGCAGCAGGCGGGGGTGGGCCGCCAGGGCCCGGGCGATAGCCACCCGTTGCTTCTGGCCTCCGGAGAGCCCGTGGGGCAATTTGTCGAGATGGTCGCCGAGGCCGACAGCCCGCAGCCACTCGCGCGCCTGATCGCGCCGGGCCCGGTAGCTGAGGTTGGGCAGGAGGTCGGAGCCCATCTGCACGTTCTGCTCGGCGCTGAGGCAGCGCAGCAGGTTGTGTCCCTGAAAGATCATGCCGATGCGCCGCCGCAGTTGCTGACGCTGCTTCCTGCTGGAGTCGTTCAGGTGCTGGCCCAGCACCCGCACCTGGCCCTGCTGTACCTGGCGCAGGGCTCCCACGAGGGTGAGCAGGGTGGTCTTGCCGCAACCCGAGGGGCCAGTGAGCAGCACCACCTCCCCGGGCTGGATGGTCAGGCTCACCTGCTGGAGAACCTGGCGGCGCATCTCGCCGGCTCCATACCAGTGGCAGAGACCTTCCACCTCGACCATCGGCGGCGGGGAACCAGCCGGGGCAGAGTGGGCTTGAAGGGACGAGGGGGAGGTTGTCATGGCGGCACGGCTGGGGCAGCGTTCAGAAGATCTCGGCGGGGTCGGCATCCCCGAGACGGCGCATCGCCATGCCGGCCGAACCCATGCACATCACCAGGATCAGACTGAACACCAGGACGGCCCGGGGCATGTCCATGTACACCGGGAGCCTGGTCGCTGATCGCACCAGCGCGTAAAGGCCCTGGCCGGCTGCGTAGGCCGGCAGGTAGCCGAGCAGTGCCAGCAGCAATCCCTCCCGGGCCACGACCCCCAGCAGGGTGGAGAGGCGGTACCCCATCGCCATCAAAGTGGCGTATTCCGGCAGGTGATCACTCACATCGCTGTAGAGGATCTGGTAAACGATCACGCAGCCGACAATGAAGCCCATGGCGGCACCGAGGGTGAAGATGAAGCCGATGGCCGTGCTGCTGCGCCAGTAGTCCTTCTCGAAGTCCATGAAGCCCTGTTTGGTGAATACATTCACGTCCTTGGGCAGGGAGTCCTTGAGGCGCTTCATCACCAAGGCGGGATCCGCCCCCGGTCGCAGGCGGATGAGGCCCACTTCGATGCTGCCGGTGGGCGTGTTTGGAAGCAGTTGCAGGTAGGTCTCGCTGCTGGTGAGGATGTTGCCGTCGGCCCCGAACGACACCCCTAGTGCCACCAGGCCGCCGACACGCACTCGCTTGCCACCGATTTCGCTCTCCACCGTTCGGCCCGCCCGGAACCATTCCGCCACCGGACCGAACTCGGGCCGGGAGAGTTCATCGAAGAGCACCCGGCCCCGCTGGTTGAGCACCCTGGCCTTGGGAGTTAAGCCGGGGTCTGTGAACAGGGGATCCCCAGGCTCGAAGCCCAGGGCCAGGATCGAACGGGTGCTGAGATCTTTGGGATTCCGCCAGATCACCAGATTCCAGTGCACCGGCGTGATGCCGGCCACGTCGGGATCGGCCAGGGTCTGGACCAGACGCCGGCGGGGAAAGCCGGCCATGCTCACCGAACTGCTGGAGCGGGGGCTGAGCAGCACCAGGTCGGCGTCGAACAGCTTGTGCACCGTGACGCTGGCGTCGAACAGCCCGTCACGGAAGCCGAACTGCATGAACATCAGGATCCCGGCGAAACTGATGCCCGCCAGGGCCACCGCCAGCCGGGCCGGTTGCCGGGTGAGCAGCAGCCAGGCCAGGGGAATCCGGCGTTGGCTCCAGATCGCCGCCAGACCGGGCCAAGCTCTCATGGCTCGAAGCGAATCACGGTCTTGAGTCCGGCGCGAGTGCTGATCCGGGGGATGTCGGCCGGATCCAGGGCGAGCCGCACTTCCACAATGCGGGCATCGGCATCACCGGTGGGGTCGGTGGAGAGCACATCACGCTGGCGCACCTGGGGGCTGATCCTGATCACCCGACCGTTGAGGGTGCCGCTGAAGCCCCCGTTCTCGCTGGTGACACTGGCCCGCTGGCCCAGTCGCAGGCGGTTGATGTCGCTCTCGTACACCTCGGCGAGCACCTCCATCTGGTCGCTGGCACCCAGCTCGAGGATTCCGTCATCGCCGGGGCGCTCGCCCACCCGCGATATCAGCTTCAGCACGGTGCCGCTGAACGGAGCCCGCAACTCCGTGTTCACCAGATCGGCCTCTGTCTTGACCAGTTCGTCCTGGGCTTCGCGCAGATTGCCCTTGAGCTCCACCAGGGTGAGTTCGCGGCTTTCGAGGTCGGCGGCAGGGGTGGCACCAGCTTTGGCCAGTTGGCGGTAGCGGGAGATTTCCCTCCCCAGCAGGGTCACCTGGTCGGTGAGGTTGGCGATGCGGCTCTGGAGCAGCCGCCGCTGGGCCTGAAGGGCGGGACCGGTGTCGAAGGTCGCCAGCAACTGGCCCGCCTGCACCCGCTGACCCTCCTCCACCAACAGCTCGGTGATCCGGGGGCTGCCACCGATGCCGGTGATCGGTGCGGCCAGCTTGCGGATGTCACCGGCGGGCTCAAGGCGTCCCAGGGCCGAGACCGCTTCCAGCGTCCTGGGTTGGGCAACGGTCTGGGGCTCGGCCTCCGGTTTGGCGCCCTGCTGGCTACGGCTGATCAGGGTGATCGTCCCGGCTACAACCAGCAGGGCAGCGGCGCCGATCAGCACAGTTCGCAGCGGCAGGCCGCTCATGCGGGCGAGGGGGGATCGTCGAACAGGAGCTTCTCGATGTAGCGATCCGCCCAGCTCGGATTGAACGCCTTCTCCAGCACGCGGCGGGTTTTGTCGTTCCGTTTCTGCTGCTGGCAATACGAGAGTTGGCCGTGATACCGGAAAACCGTAGCGGGGTCGTCGACAGCCTGCTCCGGCGTGCTGGCCACTGCCTTGGCCATCACCGCCAGCAGCCCGGCCACCTCCTCCAGGAACCAGCCTTCCTCCTCATCGGTCACCGGCCGCACGAAGCGCACGAAGGGGGAGAAGATCGTCCCCCAGGCCGGCAGCTCCCGCGGCTGGCTGTAAGGGCGCCGCGGCAGGGCGGCCAGATCGGAAGCGATCCCGGCCGCCAGCACCCCTCCCGTGGGGGAAAGATCAGCGATGGCGGCCGAAACTCCAGCAGGTCCTGCCACGATGTCGGCGCCGAAGACGGGCAGGTCGTAGCGGGGATCCGGGAAGAACACGCAGTGCAGGATCTGCAGACCTGCGCCCAGCCGGGCGGTTTCCAGATGGAGTTTGCGCAGGCCGCGGCAGCGGCGCAGCTCGTTGTGAATGAACAGCTTTTCGCCGTCGAGGCTGCCGCTGATCGCCTCGAGATCCTGGTCGATGGCCAGGGGAGCAAGCCCCGGCAGGGTTCTCCAGCTGCTGCGGATCGTTTCGGCCAGGGCATCCACGAGGGGATGCAGGCCAGAGGCGGCGGGGCGCTGGTCGGGGCTGGGGGCGGGGACGGTTGAGGTCACGGGGGCAGCCTCGGCCAGCAGAATGTTGATCCTGCCACGCCCGTTCGGCCCAGCCGTTGCCCCTTCCCCTCCCGCCGCCGCTCCAGGCTGCCGACAGCTTCGAGGATCCCTGCCTGCTGCGCCTCGCCAATGGCGTGGAGGTGGTGAGTCTGCGCCAGGAGCAGGCCCCTCTGGTCTGCCTCGACTTCTGGTGCCAGGCCGGCAGCGCCGGTGAAGAGCCCGGTCAGGAGGGGATGGCCCATTTCCTGGAGCACATGGTCTTCAAGGGCAGTGAATGCCTGGAGGCGGGGCATTTCGATCGCCGCATCGAGTCGTTGGGTGGCAGCAGCAATGCGGCCACGGGTTTCGACGACGTGCATTACCACGTGCTCGTGCCAGCGGAGGCGGTGACCGAAGCCCTGGAGTTGCTGCTCGATCTGGTGCTCAAGCCGCGTCTCGATCCCGGCGATTTCCGGATGGAGCGCAAGGTGGTGCTCGAAGAGCTTGCCCAGAGTGAGGATCAGCCCGAGGAGGTGGCCTTCCAGCGCCTGCTAGCCCTGGCCTGTCCAGGGCACCCCTATGGCAGGCCGATCCTGGGGGACCGCAGGGCACTCAAGGCCCAGACCCCAGAGGGGATGGCCTCCTTTCACAACAACGCCTACCGGCCTCGGCGCTGCAGCCTGGCCCTGGCCGGTGCCATCGATCAGCTGCCGATCGAGACTCTGCTGGCGAGCAGTGCCCTGGCCGGTCTTGATTCCCAGGCCACGGCACCGCCGCCAGGGGTAGCCCTGGAGCTGCGCCCCGGTTTTCATGAACTGGAGCTGCCCCGTCTGGAGGCGGCCCGCCTGCTGATGGCCTGGCAGCTTCCCGCCGCCGCCGATCTGGAAGCGGTGGCTGGCGCCGATCTGCTCACCAGCCTGCTGGCCGAGGGGCGCCGCAGTCGCCTGGTGCAGCGGTTGCGCGAAGAACTGCGCCTGGTGGAGAGCATCGATCTGGATCTGAATGTGCTCGAATCCGGCAGCCTGGCCCTGCTCGAGGCGGTCTGCGCTCCGGAGCAGGTGGCGGCAGTGGAGAAGCAGATCGCGGTGGTCTGGCAGGAGATCTGCTGCACACCTCCCCCCGAGAGTGAGCTGGAGCGCGCCCGGCGTCTGGTGGCCAATGGATATCGCTTCGGCCTGGAGTCGGCGTCGTCGGTGGCGGGTCTGATCGGTCACCAGTGCCTCTGGGGGCGTCTGCAACCGCTGAGCCATCCCCTGGAGCTGCTGCAGCGCTGGAGCGTGGAGCGCCTCGGTGCTGAGCTGCTGCCACTGCTGGCGCCCGAGCGCGCCTGTCGCCTGCTGGCCCTGCCCGCATGAGCCGCTCCACCCCCCTTCCTCCCCTTCCCCAGCCCGAGCGCTTCGAGCTGCCAGGGGGCTGCCCGGTCTCGGTGCTGCGCCGAGCAGGGCCGGCGATCCTTTCCGCCAGGCTCTGGATCCGTGGTGGCAGCGCGGCCGATCCGCCCGGCCAGCGCGGCCGGGCCCAGCTGCTGGCAGGACTGCTCAGCCGGGGCTGCGGCGACCTCAGCGGCGATCAACTGGCTGATCTGGTGGAGGGCCTCGGCGATGAATTGCGCTGCGAAGCCAGCGAAGATGCCCTGGTGATCAGTCTGAAGTGCGCCAGCGACGACGCCGCGGCCCTGCTGCCTTTACTTGGGGTCATGGTGCAGTCCCCCTGGCTCGATCCTGACCAGATCAGCCTCGAGAGGCAACTCAATCTGCAGACCCTCGGACGCCTGCGTGAGGACCCGTTCCAGCAGGCCCACGATCAGCTGCGTTCCCACCTTTACGGCCAGGGTCCCTATGGCCACGACCCTCTGGGCGTGGAGGCGGAGCTGGCCGGGCTTGATCGTCCCCAGCTGGTTGATGCTGCAGGAGCCCTGGGGGGGCACGGGGCGGCCCTGGTGCTGGTGGGCCGGCCACCCAAGGGCCTGATCAAGTTGCTTCAGCCCCCTGGCAGCCCTGCCTGGAACTGCCGAACTCCGTCGCTGCTGAGTGGGCAGGAGGCGGAGAACGAGCCGGCTCTGGTGCTGGAGGAGCAGGACACCGAGCAGCTGGTGCTGATGCTCGGGACCGCCACGGTCCCCCTGGCCGATCCCCGCTCCCTGGCCCTGCGCTTGCTGCAATGCCACCTGGGAGTGGGCATGTCGAGCCGGTTGTTCGTTGCCCTGCGGGAAGATCACGGCCTGGCCTACGACGTGGGCGTCCACGCCCCGGCCCGCTGTGGCGCCGCCCCCTTCGTGTTCCACCTCTCCAGTTCTGCTGAGCGGGCCGTTGAGGCCACCACGGAGTTGCTGTCTGAGTGGCAGCGGCTGCTGGATCAGCCCCTGAGCGAGGAGGAACTGGCCCTGGCCATCGCCAAATTCCGCGGCGCCTCCGCGGCCGGCCGGCAGACCTGCGGCCAGATTGCCGATCGCCAGGCGATGGTGCTGGGCCATGGCCTGGATTGGTCCTACGCCGATGAGGCGCTGGAGCGGGCTGGAAGCTTCGACCCCGCCATGCTCCATGTCGTGGCCCGCCAGCTGCTGAGCCGTCCAAGCCTGAGCCTCTGCGGACCGCCCCGGGCCCTGCGGGCCGCCGGGAAGGTCTGGGGCACTCACCCCTTGGGCTGCCCCTCGGGGGTGCAGGCGCTGAGCTGATCGGCACTCAGCAGGAAGGTGCCGCGCCGGAAGCGCACCGCCAGGAGGTTGATCGCCCTGAGAGCCATCACCTGGCCGGCTTCATCTCCATCGACCAGATCGGGAGGTCGCAGCATCGGCATCGGATCGGCGGTTTTGAGGTAAGTGAGTCGGGTCGTGATCCGAACCCAGTCACCCACGCTGAACGCCGGTGCTTCGGGCTCAGCGGCAGCTTCGGAAGGCTGATCCGTTCGCCCATGGTTCGGCTGATCATTCGGCGGCTGAGCCATGGGCTCACCTGGTTGATCGGTGGTCAGATCGGGGAAGCTCATCGCCACCGCTGTTCAGCTGGCATCCACTACAGCAGGATGGAGCCAGCCAATCACCCTTCGTTTGCGGGCCTTAGCCAACTGGAGTGGGGCCCTCGTGGGGCTGCTGCTGATCATCATGGGAGGTCTGATCCAGGCCGCCATTCCCCTGCCACTGGCCGGCGGAGGTCTGCGCCTGTTCGATCTCCCCGTAACCGCCCAGGTGCCGGCGCTGTTGCTCACGGCCCTGGTCTGCGGCCCCAGGCCGGCCCTGCTGGCGGCGGTGGCCTATCTCAGCCTCGGACTGCTGATGCTGCCGGTTTTCCATTCCGGCGGTGGAATGGCCTACCTGCTGGATCCGGGCTTCGGCTACCTGGCCGGCTTCATGCCGGCAGCCTGGGTGAGTGGTCGGCTGGCCCGCCAGGAGGGGATGGGCGAGCTGCTGCGGCTGCTGGGAGCTGCCTGCTTGGGGTTGGCGGTGATTCAGCTCTGCGGCATCGCCAACCTGCTGCTCGGGGCCCTGGCGGGCCGCTGGGCGGCTGGACTGCCAGACTTGCTGGTCGCCTACAGCCTCGGCCCCCTGCTGCCCCAGCTGTTGCTTTGCTGCGGGGTGGCTGTGCTGGCCTGGCCCTTGCGCCGCCTCCTGCTGGTGGAGCCATGAGCGCAGGCGTGGGCTCCAGTCGTCGCCTCGCCTGGACCGTGGCGGGGTTGGTGGTGGTGCTCGACCAGCTCAGCAAGGCGTGGGCCTCGGCCGCTCTGTCCTCGGGCCGGGCGGAACCGCTGATTCCGGGGCTCCTGCGTCTGCGGCTGGTGTTCAACACCGGTGCTGCTTTCAGCCTGCTCAGCGGCCAGGCCGTCTGGCTGGGTGTGGTGAGCCTGGTGGTGGCGCTGCTGCTGGTGGTGTGGATCCAGCGCCACCCATCGTTACCGCGCTGGCAGTGGCTGGGACTCGGATCATTGCTGGGCGGAGCCGTGGGCAATGGCATCGACCGCTGGCGGATCGGTGGTGTGGTCGATTTCCTCGAGTTGGTGCCCGTCCAGTTCCCGGTGTTCAACCTTGCCGATGTCGCGATCAATGTGGCGGTGGTCTGCCTGATCCTCGATCTGTGGGAGGGACGTCCCCGTGAGCGCCGTTGAGGGCCTGAAGCGGGGGCTGGTGGAGCTGGAGAGCCCGGTATCCGCTCAGGTTGAGATCCATCTGAGCGGCCACGCTCCCCGCCGGATGAAGCTCCACGGCCGGCTGGTCCGAATCGGCCGCGATCCTGGCCTCGAGCTGAGCCTGGATCACTCTGCTGTCAGCAAGCAGCACGCTTGGCTCGAACCAGTGGGCCACGACTGGCTGATCCGTGACATCGGCTCCACCAACGGGCTGTTCTGGCGCGGTCAGCGGATTCGGGAACTGCTGCTGCGCGATGGTGATGTGGTGCGCTTCGGCCCCCCCGAGGAGCCGGGGTTGCCGGAACTGGTGTTCGAGCGCAAGCCCATGCCCCGGGGACTGCGGCTGGCCCGCGGCCTGACCATGGTGCTGGCGGGGCTCGGTTCGGGTGGCCTGCTCCTCCTCGCTCTGGCCGCTGTGTGGACGCCGGTGCGGGGCAGCCTGGCGCCGGTGCGGGGTCCACTCGCTCTCTATGACCGGTTGAACCGGCCCATCAGTTCCGCCGAATCGAGCGAACACCGCGAAAACGACGCCCTATCCGATTTCCCGCCGGTCCTGGTGGATGCCCTGCTCGCCAGTGAGGACAGCCGCTTCTGGTGGCATCCCGGCGTGGATCCGATCGGCACCGCCCGGGCTCTGGCCACCAACGTGCTCGGCGGACGGGTGCTGGAGGGGGGCAGCACCCTCACCCAGCAGCTGGCCCGCAGCCTCTATCCGGATCAGGTGGGCCAGGGTGAAACGCTGATCCGCAAGTGGCGGGAACTGCTGGTGGCCCTGCAACTGGAGGCCCGCTTCAGCAAGGGCGACCTGCTGTTGAGCTACCTGAATCGGGTGTACCTGGGAGTGGGCTGGGGCTTCGAGGACGCCGCCCGCTATTACTTCGCCAAGCCGGCGGCCAGGCTCAGCCTGGAGGAGGCGGCCCTGCTGGTGGGTTTGCTCCCTTCTCCCAACGGCCACGATCCCTGCATCAACCCCCAGGCGGCCCTGGAGGCCCGAAATGTCGTGTTGCTGAAGATGGCCGACAGCGGCCGCATCAGCGTTGACCGGGCCCGCCGCTCCCGCCGCAGCCCCATTCAGCTGGGGAGTCAGGCCTGTCGCAGGGGCAGCCGGCGCCCTGCGCCCTACTACACAGATCAGGTTCGTCTCGACCTGGAGCGGCTGCTGGGGGTGGATGTGGCGGCGGAGGGGAATTTCCTTGTGGAGACCCACCTGGATCCGCCGGTACAGGAAGTGGTGGAGGGGCAGCTGCGCCGTCGCCTGGCCGCTGCCGCCGCCCTGGGTGTGAGCGAGGGGGCTGTGGTGCTGCTGGACAGCCGCAACGGCGGTGTGATCGCCATCGCCGGTGGGCGCGATTACCGCACCAGCCAGTACAACCGGGCCAGTCAGGCCCTGCGGCAGCCAGGCAGCACCTTCAAGTTCTTCACCTACCTGGCGGCCCTGCAACGGGGCTCCAGGCCCGGCGACTTCATCAGTTGCAGTCCCCTGAGCTGGCGCGGCCAGTCGTTCTCAAGCGGCTGCGGCGGCAGCCTCAGCCTGCGTCAGGCCTTCGCCATCAGCAGTAATACCGCCGCCCTGCGCCTGGCTCGGCGGGTGGGGCTGGAGGCGGTGGTGCAGCAGGCCCAGGATCTGGGCATCAGCTCCAGCCTCAACCCCGTGCCAGGCCTGACCCTCGGCCAGAGCGAGGCGCGGCTGATCGAGCTCACCGCCGCCTATGGGGCTGTGGCCAATGGCGGGGTCTGGCATGCCCCCAGCACCATCCGCCGCCTCACCGACGCCGAAACCTGCGCGGGCCTCGAGAGCGAACGCTGCCGCCAGTTGCGCAACAAGGGCGATCAGCCGAACCGGGCCATCCAGGCAGGCCGCAGCGTGATCAAGCCCGAGGTGGCCCGCAGCATGCAGGGGCTGCTCCAGGCCGTGGTGCGCTCCGGCACCGGCGGTGCGGCCTACCTCGGCGGGGAGGAAGGGGGCAAGACCGGCACCACCAACGGGGCCAGGGATCTCCTGTTCATCGGCTATGAGCCCAGCCGCCACTGGGTGATGGGCATCTGGCTGGGCAACGACGACAACAGCCCCACCCGCAGCAGCAGCGCCCTGGCCGCCGGCCTCTGGGGCGACATCATGCGCCAGGCCACCCCGAGCCGTGGCACCAAAGCGGCGAAGCCCTGATGCCACGCCTGCGGATCTGGATGTGGGTGGCGGTGGCCCTGGCCGTGATCGTGGCCCTTTCACTGCTGCTGCAGGCCTTCAACAACCTGGTGTGGCAGCTCAGCTACCTGCTGCCACCGGCCCTGGTGGGCCCGCTGCTGGTGCTGGTGCTGGGTGGCGGCGCTGTGCTGCTGCTGCGCCTGGCCTGGCCCTGGCTGCTGGCCTGGCGCAACCCCAGGCCAGTCGCCGGCCCCGGCAGCAAGCCCCTCCCTGCCCCCAGCAGCCGCCAGGAGGCAGCTGGCCAGCAGTTGCGCTCCATCGATCCGGTGCTTGAGCGGGTACGCGATGAGGTGGCGCGCGAAGCCCTGAGACAGGAGCGTGACCGGGTGGAGGCGGAGCTCGCCCGCGGCGATCTGGTGCTGGTGATTTTCGGCAGTGGCTCCGCCGGCAAGACCTCCCTGATCCGTGCCCTGCTCCAGCAGGTGGTGGGGGATGTGGGGGCCGCGATGGGCTCCACCACCACCTGTCAGACCTACCGGTTGCGTCTGAAGGGCTTGCAGCGGGGCCTGCAACTGGTCGATACACCTGGCATTCTCGAATCCGGCCTCGACGGTCAGGAGCGTGAGCGGGAGGCCCGCCGGCAGGCGGCCCGTGCCGATCTGCTGGTGCTGGTGGTGGATGGCGATCTGCGCGCCGCGGAGTTCCACGTCTTCGAAGCCCTCGCCAGCCTCGGTAAGCGGCTGGTGCTGGTGCTGAATAAATGCGATCTGCGCGGCGAGGAGGAGGAGCGGCGCCTGCTGGCCCTGCTGCGCCAGCGCTGTGCTGGCAGGATCCCTGCCGAGGACGTGATCCCCGCCGCCGCGGCGCCCCAGTCGATCCCCAGGCCCGGCGGGCGACCGTTGCAGCCTGCTCCTGAAGTCGACGCCCTGCTGCGCCGTCTCTCGGAAGTGCTGCACCAGGACGGCGAGGAGCTGATCGCCGATAACATCCTGCTGCAGAGCCAGCGTCTCAGCGACGCCAGCCGTGCCCTGCTCTCGCGCCAGCGGCGCCAGGACGGAGAGGCCATTGTCGATCGCTACATGTGGATCGGCGCCGGGGTGCTGGTGGTGAACCCCCTGCCTGTGGTGGATCTGCTCGGCACCGCCGCCGTGAACGCTCAGATGGTGGTGGAGCTGGGCCGGGCCTACGGGGTGACTCTGACGCGGGAGGCCGGCCAGGATCTGGCTCTCTCGGTGGGACGCACCCTGGCGGGTCTGGGGGTGATCAAGGGGGGGCTGGGATTGATCACCACCGCCCTGAGCCTGAACCTGCCGGCACTGGTGGTCAGCAAGGCGGTGCAGGGGGTGAGTGCCGCCTGGTTGACGCGGATCGCGGGCCTCAGCTTCCTCACGTACTTCGAGCAGGGGCAGGACTGGGGCGATGGGGGGCTGCAGGAGGTGGTGCGCCGCCAGTACGACCTCAACCGGAGGGAGGGGGCGTTGCGCGGTTTTCTGGAGGTGGCCCTGCGCCGTGTGGTGGAGCCTCTGCAGCGCCGGCGGGACCGGCAGTTGCCACCACGCCCAGGGCCTCGGGGGGAGGGGGCTGGAGGGGACCGCGGGCGTCGAGCACCGTGATCAGGCCGAGATACAGCACCCCGATCAGTATCGACAGGGCGCCGGTGACAATCGCCACCCAGCGTCCGCGAGGATTTGACTGAGGCTGAGGCTCGCTCATGGCTGTTGATCGCTCATCTCTGGAGATCTCTCATCGCTGTTGATGGTTCACAGCTGTTGATCGCCCATGGCTGTAGTGGGTTCACGATGACTGCTCACTCCTGAAAGTCTGTAACTCCCGCTGGCATCCTGCCTGGTACCGGAGGCCCAGGTTTCAGGTCAGATCCCCGGACCGCAGCGACTGGTGGACCACCGCGGCGAGTCGCTGCAGATGGTCTTCCTGGGTGTGGGGATTGCCCAGCACTGCCTTGAGGTGGTGTTTCCCCTGGTATCGGGGTCGGGAGAGCATCAGGTCGTGGGCCAGCAGCTGCTGGCGGCAGTGCTGCGACCACTGCTCGCAGCCGGTGGCATCGAGCTGGCGGGGCCGGAAGGCCAGCAGGTGCAGGGGGCCGCTGAGCAGGGCGAGCTCGCCGGTGCCATGTGCCTCATCCAACAGCTGCTGAAGGCGGCGGCGCCGCTGAATCGCCCCCTCGATCACGGCATCGATCCCATCGAGGCCCAGCTGGCGCAAGCCAAGCCAAAGCTTGAGAATCTCTGCACTGCGGCTGCCCTGCAGGCCGCACTCCCCTCCATGGCCACCTTCGCGGCTGAGCTCCATGTAGGGCAGACCCGTGGCGAAGCTTCGCTCCAGGGCGGAGGGATCAGCCAGCAGCAACAGGGAGGAGGTCTTGGTGATCCCCAGCAGCTTCTGGGGGTTGATCGTGATCGAATCCGCCAGCCCCAGACCCTCCACCCGCTGGCGGTGGCGCTCACTCAGACCAAGCACTCCGCCGATCGCCGCATCGACGTGCAGCCAGATGTCGTGGCAGCGGCAGAGGGCGGCGAGTTCCACCAGGGGATCCACGGCCCCGCGAACGGTGGTGCCAGCCGTTGCCACCAGCGCAATCACGGGGATGCCGGCGGCGCTGAGTGTCTGCAGGCATTCGCCCACCAGTTCCGGCTGGAGGCGGCCGTAGTCATCGAGCGGCAGGCGGTGAAGGGCAGAGCCTGGAAGGCCCATCACCATCGCCGCCTTCTCCAGCGACGTGTGGCTGTCGAGGCCGCACAGCACAACGGCCTTGGGGGCGCCGCGCAGGCCGCGGCTTTCCCGGGCTGTGACCAGGGCCATCAGATTGCTGAGGCTGCCGCCGCTGGCCGGCACCCCACCGGCCCGGTCCCCCAGGCCCAGCCGCCGGGCCAACCAGCCGCACAGGCTCCGCTCCAGCCTGCTGAGCGACGGGGAGAGCTCCTCAGCCAACAGATTGTTGTTCAGCCCAGCGCAGATCAGGTCCCCAACCAGCGAGGCGCTCAGAGGTGGGGGATCGAGGTGGGCCAGGGCGCCGGGATGGTTCGGGTTGTAGGCCCCCTCCATCACCAGGTGCAGATCGGCGAGCAGCCTCTGCGCTCCCAGTCCCGAAAGTTCCGGCTCCACGGCAGGCAGCAGGCTCAGGCCCGGCAGGGGCGGACGGCTCACAGCCGAGCCCAGCCAGCGGCAGAGCTGATGGGAGGCGTCCTGCAGGAACGCCTCCAGATTCGCGTCGAAGACGCCCGGTGAGGCGAAGGGAAGGGGATCGAGCGCCCGCTCCTGGTGTGGCGTGACGGCCAAGGGCAAGGCGGTCGGGGGAATCATTGTCTCGTGTAACGGGAGCAAGTCGGGCTTGCAGCTCCGCCGACGAGAGCTGCAGGCCGTTCAGGGATGACCTCGGATCTGGTGGCTGGCTGTCAGTCTCGGTGTTCTGTGCGCCGCTTCACCCTCCCCCCGCTGCCTATGCGCTCCCCTGCCCCCCTGCCGCTCAGCTGCCAGCGGCTCTGGATGAAGCGGTTGCTGCGGATGGCGCAGCGGGCTGGCGAGGCCGGTGAGATCCCCGTGGCGGCAGTCGTTCTCGATGGCGCTGGCCATGCTCTGGGCTGGGGAACGAACCGGCGTCAATCCCAGCAGGACCCCCTGGGCCATGCCGAGCTGGTGGCGCTCAGCCAGGCAGCGCGCCTGATTCAAGACTGGCGATTCAACGCCTGCAGCCTGCTGGTGACCCTGGAGCCCTGCCCCATGTGCGCCGGAGCCCTGATCCAGGCCCGTATGGGTCGGGTGGTCTTCGCCGCTGGCGATGCCAAGCGTGGAGCCCTGGGTGGCTGTCTGAACCTGGCGGCGGACCCAAGCGCGCATCACCACATGGAGGTGATGGCGGGTGTGAGGGAGCAGGAGGCCAGAGAGCTGCTGGAAAGCTGGTTCAGACGCCGGAGGCGAGCTCAGGCGATCGAGGCGACCGGCGCTGACTGACGGAAGGCGGGAAGTTCCGTCTCGAGCAGGTTGAGCAGCAGGTCGACGTTCTCAGGCTGGCTGTTGTAACCCATCAGGCCGATACGCCAGACCTTGCCAGCCAGGGCGCCCAGGCCACCACCCACCTCGATGCCGTGGGTGTTGAGCAGGTGAAGGGAGAAGGCTTTGCCATCGATGCCCTCGGGAATGCGCACCGTGGTGAGGGTGGGCAGGCGCAGGTGCTCAGGCACGTGCAGCTCGAGGCCAAGGCGCTCCAGGCCCTCCCAGAGGCGCTCCGCGTTGCTGCGGTGTCGGCTCCAGGCCTTCTCCAGGCCCTCTTCGGCGAGCAGCCGCAGGGCTTCGCGCATGCCGAAGTTCATGTTCACCGGTGCGGTGTGGTGGTACACCCGGTTGCTGCCCCAGTACTGGTTGAGCAGGGAGACATCCAGATACCAGTTGGGCACCTTGCCTGTCCGGGCCGCCAGCTTGGCTTCAGCCCGCTCCCCCATGGTGAAGGGGCCGAGGCCTGGAGGGCAGCTCAGACCTTTCTGGCTGCAGCTGTAGGCCAGGTCCACACCCCAGGCGTCAAGGTGGAGGGGCACAGCCCCGAGTGAGGTGACTGTGTCGAGCAGCAGCAGGCAGTCGTAGCGGCGGCAGAGCTCGCCGATCCCCTCCATTGGCTGGCAGACGCCTGTGGAGGTTTCGGCATGAACCATCGCCAGGATCGCCGGCCGGTGGCTGGCCAGAGCCTGCTCAATCTCTTCGAGCGTGAAGGCTTCGCCCCAGGGCCGCTCGATCGTGGCCACCTCGGCCCGGTAGCGCTCGGCCATGTCGACGAGGCGCAGTCCGAAGTAGCCCTTCACCGCCACCAGCACCTTGTCGCCTGGCTCCACGGTGTTGGCCAGAGTGGCCTCCATGGCGGCGCTGCCCGTGCCGCTCATGGGAATGGTGAGACGGTTCTCTGTCTGCCAGGCGTAGCGCAGCAGCTCCTGCACCTCCCCCATCAGTTCGATGTAGAGGGGATCGAGGTGGCCGATCGGGGTACGGGCGAGGGCCTGCAGCACCGTGGGGTGAGCGTTGGACGGCCCTGGACCGAGCAGAAGCCGGTCCGGAGTGGCGATCGGCCCCAGACGCAGGCGATGGCGATCACTCACGGAGGCTGCCGTGGAGATGGAAGGGGAGGAAGACAGGGTGACCAAGACCTGCGGCGCAACTAAGGATCGATGAACATCAGCCTAAGCAGTGAGCCAACGGCCCTCAGCTGGCCCTCAGATTGGTGTCGGCCAGACCGCGGGCCATGTGCTCGAACGGAGCGTTGATCAGATTCCCAGGCTCCAGCCCCGCTTCCGACAGCCGCTCTGCCAGCACTTCGCCTAACAGGACAATGCTTCGCACTGTGGGACCGGTGGGGACCCCCAGGCTCTTGTAGGTGTCGTCGAGGCCATTGAGAACGCGCTCGTTGAGGATGGTGGGGTCGCCTGCCACGAGCGCGTAACTGGCGTAGCGCAGGAAATAATCCATATCCCGCAGGCAGGCAGACAGCCGGCGGGTGGTGTAAGCGTTGCCGCCAGGGAGCAGCAGTTCCGGGTCCTGCTCGAACAGGCGACGACTGGCATCGCGAACGATCTCCGTGGCTTCCCGATTGATCAGTTCCACCGCTGCCAGCCTGACTTCAGCCTGGGAGTGGTAGGTGGCGATGCTGTCGATCGCATCGCGATCGAGGTAGCGCCCCAGCTGGTCATACCGGCCGATCAGACCGGTGATGGCATCGCGCATGACGTCGAGATCGTCTCACCTGGAGCGGAAACTAGCATCCGAGTCTGGCCAGATCCCTGTCCAGCCATGGGATCTGGCCAATCTGACAGAAACGGTTACTCAGCTTGGCCCGGCAGCTCCCCCACGGCCCGGAGAGGTTCGAGGGTTACAACGGACACGAAAGGCCTGTTGGACCGGCCTAAGCATCGATTCCGACGGCCCCCTCTGGCTGCTGCCAGCCTTCCACCCCTCCGCCATCCCCTGCCCCATGGCCAACTCAGCCCAGGACGTGCTTCGCCGGATCAAGGATGAGGGCCTTGAGCTGATCGATCTCAAGTTTGCCGATCTCCATGGCAAGTGGCAGCACCTCACCGTCTGCGCCGACCTGCTTGATGAGCAGTCGTTTCAGACGGGCCTGGCCTTCGATGGCTCCTCGATCCGGGGCTGGAAAGCGATCAATGAATCGGACATGGCGATGGTTCCCGATCCGGCCACGGCCTGGATTGATCCCTTCCTTCGCCACAAAACCCTCAGCCTGATCTGCTCGATTCAGGAGCCCCGCAGCGGCGAGGCCTATGGGCGTTGCCCCCGGTCGCTGGCCCAGCGGGCCCTGGCGCACCTGGCCGGCTCAGGCCTGGCCGACACTGCCTACTTCGGACCCGAACTGGAGTTCTTCCTGTTCGAGGACGTGCGCTACGGCTCCAGCGAGGGCGGCTGCTTCTACAGCGTCGATTCGATCGAAGCTCCCTGGAACAGCGGCCGGCTGGAGGAGGGCGGCAATCTTGCTTACAAGATGAACTCGAAGGAGGGTTATTTCCCCGTCCCGCCCAGTGACACCTTTCATGACATCCGCAGCGAGATGCTGCTGACCATGGCTCAGCTGGGAGTGCCGATCGAGAAGCATCACCACGAGGTGGCGGCCGCTGGCCAGCAGGAGCTGGGCATCAGGTTCGCCGAGCTGATCAGCGCTGCCGACAACGTGATGATCTACAAGTATGTGGTGCGCAACGTCGCCCGGAAATACGGACGCACCGCCACCTTCATGCCCAAACCGGTGTTCGCTGACAACGGCAGCGGCATGCACGTGCACCAGAGCCTCTGGAGGGACGGTCAACCGTTGTTTTTCGGACTCGGCACCTACGCGGATCTGTCCCAGACGGCCCGCTGGTACATCGGCGGACTGCTGCTCCATGCCCCCAGCTTGCTGGCCTTCACCAACCCCACGACCAACAGCTACAAGCGCCTGGTGCCGGGCTTCGAGGCGCCGGTGAATCTGGTCTATTCCCAGGGCAACCGCTCCGCGGCTGTGCGCATTCCTCTCAGCGGCGATAACCCCCGGGCCAAGCGACTCGAGTTCCGCTGCGGCGACGCCATGGCCAATCCCTACCTGGCTTTCTCCGCCATGCTGATGGCGGGTCTGGACGGCATCCGTCAGCAGATCGACCCGGGCGACGGGATGGATCTCGACCTGTTCGAGTTGCCCCCAGAGGATCTGGAGCCGATCGCCACGGTGCCCGCTTCCCTCGACGGGGTACTGGCGGCTCTCGAGGCCGACCACGAGTATCTGCTGGCCGGGAAGGTGTTCAGCGAGGACTTCATCCGCACCTGGATCGCGCTGAAGACAGACGAGGTGCAGCAGCTGCAGCAGCGACCCCATCCCCACGAGTTCACGCTCTACTACGACGGCTGAACCGAGCTGGCGCGCGGTTTGGAGAAGGCGGATCCCCCCGGTGGTGCCTCGCAGCTGCCAGGTGGATCGGCTGAAATGGAGGTCTTAGATCGCCGCTTCTCCACCGGCACCCCATGCCCGACACCGTCAGCAAGTTCGCTTACCAGGCCCTTCAGCAGGGCAAGACGATCATGGGCCTGGCCCACAAAGAGCTCGGTGGCCGGCTGATGCGTCTGGTCGATCCCCAGGGTGTCCCCCAGACGGTGCCAGTACCTGCGCAGATGACCATGGCACTCAAGACCTCCATGGACAGGCTGCTGGAGACCGACTGGCAGGAGGCTGAGAGCGGCCTTTATCCCCCCTCCCTCCTCTTCGATGCCCCTTGGCTCGACTGGGCGGCCCGTTACCCCCTGGTCTGGTTGGACACCCCCCGTCAGTGGAACCGCCGCACCCAGCGCAAGGTGCGGGATCTGCCCAGGGATGTACGCCCCGAGGACTACCCCTCCTATTACCTGCAGAACTTCCACCATCAGACCGATGGCTACCTGAGCGACCATTCCGCTGCGCTTTACGACCTCCAGGTCGAAATCCTGTTCAACGGCAGCGCCGATGCCATGCGTCGCCGCCTGATCGCCCCCCTCAAGCGGGGGCTGCGGGCCTTCGCCCAGCGCTCACCCGGCCAGCTGCGTCTTCTGGATGTGGCAACCGGCACCGGCCGCACCCTGCGCCAGCTGCGCGGTGGTCTCGGGGAGATCCAGCTGGTGGGCCTCGACCTCTCAGCGTCCTACCTGCGCGAAGCCAACCGTTGCCTCAGCCAGTTACCGGGGGAGTTGCCCCAGCTGGTGCAGGGCAATGCCGAGGCCCTGCCCTTCGCTGACAGCACCTTCCAGGCGGTGAGCTGTGTGTTCCTCTTCCATGAGCTTCCCGCCGAAGCCCGCCAGAACGTCCTGCGGGAATGTTTCCGGGTGATTGAGCCAGGCGGTGTGCTGGTGCTGGCCGACTCGATCCAGTTGGCTGATTCCCCTGAGTTCTCCACGGTGCTCGAGAATTTCCGTCGGGCCTTCCATGAGCCCTACTACCGCGATTACATCTCCGACGACATCCAGGCGCGCCTGGCTCAGGCTGGCTTCGGTGGGATCAGCGCCCAGTCCCATTTCATGACCCGGGTCTGGTCCGCCACCAAGCCTCTGGTCTGAGCTGCGTCAGGGCTGAAGCACAGCGTTCGTCCGATCGCGGCATCTCCTGAGAAACGTGAATAGATTTTCGCTGCACCTGGGTGCTTTGCTGTGATGTCCAATCCGTTTCATCTGCGCTGGTTGCAGGGCTGGTCCTTTCAGACGGTTCTGATGGAGGGACTTGTCCAGATCGAAGCCCATGGCTATGGGGTCCGCCTGCGTACCCCCCTGCTGGAGGGCGAGAGTCCGAGCCTGGGTGCCGACAGGCTCGTACTTCAGGAAGACCGCCACCGCCGCTCGATGTATCACGCCTGGCGACGCGGCCAGCTGCTTCAGCCCCCGCTGCCGACTCCCACCAAGGACGTCCTTTTCGCCAGCGGTGGTCTTTTCGCCGAGGGCAGTCCCTATCTCGTGGAGGTGATCGGGGAGACCCCCGGCCTGTTGCTGGCCGCCTAGCGCAACAGCCACCAGGCGAGGATCAGCCCGCCCCCGCCCCAGCGCAGGGCCCGCCAGAGCACCTGGTCCTGCCAGCGGCTGCCCCGCAGGGGCGCCGGCAAGGGATCAAGCAGTCGTTGACCCAGCTCAAGCCGCTGGCTCAGCCGCCGATCGGAGCTGGAGAGATCCCCAGGGCTGGACCGCTCCTGGGCTGCCAGCCGCTCCCCCTGACCCGCAACGGCCAGCAGGGTGGAGAGACCATGCAGCCAGCCGGAGCGGCGGCTGCATGGGCGGTTGAGCAAACGGGAGGATCGGCGCCGCGGTTGACGCCGCGAATGAAGTGCCATCGCGTCAGGATGACTCTCCACGATGTCTTTCGTCCAGTGCCGCTTCCTTCAGCTCCTGCTGCCGCCATGCGGAGCGGATCCCCCCAGGACTGGCCGCCCACCAGCCGTGAGCTGGCCGAGGAGCTGCAGAGGCTTCTGGCCATCGATGGTCGCGACTGGCATGCCCACAAGGGTCACAAGCCCAGACGGGCGGCTGAGCAGCTGGCGGCGGCCCTGGTGCACCTTCTCGCCGAGGACAGCCCGCCCCACCGCCTCGAGGGTGACGCCCAGGAGCGGGCGATCGAACTGGTGGAGCACGGTCTGGCCTGGTTGAAAGGGGATCTGCGCGATCCCGGTTGCCCCAGCCACGGCCACTGAAGCAGCCTCTTTCTCAGCAGCGGTGCCGCTGGGCCGCCAGTTGCAGGCGATTACCGCGCTCGCTCCAGCGCACGTCATCAAAGCAGTGATGAATCAGGAAGAAGCCCCGCCCGCAACAGGCATCGCTGCGCTCGGGCAGGACGCCGGAGCGTGAGCAGGCAGGGACTCCGCATCCCTCATCCTGGATCTGCCAGATCACCCAGTTGGGCGAGAGGATGCGCCGGATCCGCAGGCATTTGCGCGGGTCACCGCCGTTTCCATGCTTCACCGCGTTGACCAGAGCCTCCTGCAGGCCAAGCTGCAGCTCCGCCAGGTTGGAAGCCGTGGCCATCGGCTCCAGCAGCAGTTCCAGCAGGGGTGCTAACTGAAGGGTGGAGGGAGTGATGAAGTCGGTCCACTTCAGCGGACTGATCAGGCGCCGAAGCATCCACACCAACCATGGCTGAATTTGACCCTAACGCTCCAGGGCACCCCAGGCTCAGCCGGTGCTGATTCGGTGTTGCAAAGCTGGATGATTGAGCAGGGCATCCATCAGCCGCACCCCGCGCAACTGGTTGATCAGTGGCATGTGTCCTTCCGGCGCCTCCAGGTTCCACTGGAAGCCACTGGGGTAACGGGTCCACGTGCCCTCACTCTTCCAGCCCAGCCTGGGCCAGAGCTGGTCCCAGCGGCCGTTGCAGGCCCTCAGCAGCCTCCCCTGGACCGAAAAACCGAAGCGGCCCCTCGAGTAGCAGACCCAGAGCCGATCGAGGCTGGTCAGATCGAGGCTGGGCATGGGGGCCACCTCGCTGTAATAGACGTAGCCGCGGCGGACCGCTTCTGAACCGGCCAGTTGCCGCAGCACCTCGCTGGTGATGCGATCCGCCAGCTCGAAGGAGCGCTGGGCCAGGGCCTCCTGCAGCGGGCCATAGGCGATGCCGTCACCACTGGCAAGGTTCAGCCAACCGCCGGGATGTTCCTCAAGCAGGGCCTGACTGTGGTTGTCGTCTTCGGCCAACAGCATCTGAACCCAGAGGCCGGCGATCCAGTCGTCTCCGTCGGGATCGTGGCCGCGGAGGGCCTTCAAAAGCAGGGGACGAAGCTCCTGGGATCGGGCCTCGATCTGGGGGAGCAGGCTGCGCCGCTGGCGTGGGGAGCTGGAGCTGAAGCGCTCCAGCAGCTGTTCGGCGCTGGCCGTGGCGGAAGCGGGTGGACCGGAAAGCATGAAGTTCGGCGGGCCTGAGCCGGGCCGGCGTGGGCCCACTATGTCAGGCAAGGTCCAAGGGGGGTGGGGCGCCATGGCGTCGTGGTTGGCGATCGACCCCTTCCTGGCGGGCGGGGGAGTGGTGCTGGATGTGCGCAGCCCGGCCGAGTTCGCCCAGGGTCACATACCCGGAGCCCGCAATCTTCCCCTGTTCAGCGACCTCGAGAGGGCCGAGGTCGGATTGACCTTCAAGCAGCGGGGCTCCCAGCAGGCGGTTCAAGCTGGACTGGCGCTGGTTGGTCCGAAGCTTTCGGCCCTGGGCGAGGGTCTGCTCGCCCACCATCAGGCCGCCATCGGTGGGCCCCTGCGTATCCATTGCTGGCGAGGCGGCATGCGCTCCGCCAGCGTCGGCTGGCTGGCCGAAACCCTGGGATTGTCGGTGCAGCTCCTTGAGGGAGGGTACAAGGCCTACCGCCGTTGGGTTCTGGCCAGGTTCGAGCACTCCTGGCCGCTGATGCTGCTGGGCGGGCGCACGGGCACCGGCAAGACCGACCTGCTGCTGGAGCTGGCCCGCCGCGGGGTGGCGGTGGTCGACCTCGAGGGACTGGCCCACCACCGCGGCAGCAGCTTCGGCGGTCTCGGGCTGCCGCCCCAGCCCAGCAACGAGCACTATGAGAACCGTCTGGCGGCGGCCCTTGTCAGCTGCGCAGGGGCCGGTGCGATCTGGCTGGAGGCGGAAAGTGCCCAGGTGGGGCGCTGCCGCATCCCGGCGAGTCTCTGGCGGCAGATGCAGAGCGCGCCGGTTCTGGAGATCCGCCGGCCCCTGGGCGAGCGGCTGCGCCGACTGGTGGCGGTCTACGGGGTTCAGGAGCCTGAGGCGCTGGCGGAGGCCACCCGCAGAATCGCCCGGCGGCTGGGACCGGTCCGCACCCAGGCGGCCCTGGCGGCGATTGAGCGAAGCGACTGGAGCGAGGCCTGTCGCTGGATGCTCGACTACTACGACCGCTGCTACGACCACGAGCTGGAGCGTCAGCGCCAACGACCTGAGCCAGGCGCTCTCCATCACTCCCTCGATCTCCATGACTGGGACGAGGAGCGCTCTGCCACCTGGCTCCTGGATCAACACCATGTGAACTGTGAAGGCGCAATCGGAGGGTCTGCTTAGGATCTGGCTTTGCCCCACCCCGATGACGGCCATTCAGTTCTTTCGCGGGATGGACGAACCCGTGGTTCCCGATATCCGGCTGACCCGCTCCCGTGATGGACGAACCGGGCAGGCCCTCTTCGTGTTTGAGCAACCCCAGGCGCTTGCTCCTGAAACGATGGGCGACATCACTGGGATGTTCCTGCTCGACGAGGAGGGCGAGCTGGTGACCAGGGAGGTGAAGGCCCGGTTCGTGAACGGCAAACCCAGCGCCCTTGAGGCCACTTACACCTGGAAGACGGAGCTGGATTTCGACCGGTTCATGCGCTTCGCCGAGCGCTACGCCGCCGGCCATGGCCTTGGTTTTGCCGATAAGGATGGCGATTCAGAGACCGATCAGGCCAGCCCCGATCCGGCCGCTGAGGGCGGGCCCACAGAGGTTTGAAATTCGGCCAGTGGCTGGGCCTGGCGGCGATCATCGCTGCCGTCGCATTGCTTTGGAGTCTGCGGGGGTTACTGCTGCAGCTCTTTGCCGCGGTGGTGCTGTCCTTGGCGATCTGCACCCTGGTGGGGGCGGTGCGTGCGCGGCTGGGCTGCTCCAGGCCCCTCGCCCTCACCATCAGCCTGGGGACGGTGGCCCTGGTTCTGGTGGTGGGTGGTGCGGTGCTGATTCCACCTTTCGTGGAGCAGTTCGCCGAGCTGCTGGCCAAGCTCCCCGATGCGGCGGATGTGCTGATCGGCCTTGCCCGTCGGACGCTGACCAATGTGAGCCGGATCCTCTGGGGTCGCCATGACGGCTCGCTGGAGTGGCTGCAGCAGCTCTGGCCGGCCAGGGGCCCCAGCCCCGATGTGTTGGCCGGTGGCCTGGGCGGCGGTGCCCTGCGGCTGCTGGGCCTGGCGAGCAACCTGGGCACCGGCACCCTGCAACTGGTGTTCGTCCTGGCGGTGACCCTGATGCTGGCGGTCCAGCCCACCGGCTATCGCGATGTGCTGGTGCTGCTGGCCCCCTCCTTCTATCGCCGGCGTCTGCGCCAGGTGCTCGACCTCTGCGGAGCGGCCCTGAGCGACTGGATGGTGGGGGTGGCGATCAGCTCGGTCTGCGTGGCTCTGCTGGCGGGCATCGGTCTGTCGCTGCTTGGGGTGAAGCTGGTGGTGGCCAATGCCCTGCTGGCTGGTCTGCTCAATGTGATCCCCAATGTGGGGCCCACCCTGAGCACGATCTTCCCGATGTCGGTGGCCCTGCTCGACGCCCCCTGGAAGGCCCTTGCCGTTCTGGGTCTTTATGTGGTGGTCCAGCACCTGGAGAGCTATGTGATCACCCCGTCGGTGATGCACGCCAAGCTTCGGCTGCTGCCCGGCCTCACCCTCACCGCCCAGTTCCTGTTCACCGTGATCTTCGGACCGCTGGGCCTGTTGCTGGCCTTGCCGATGGCGGTGTGCGTGCAGGTGATAGTGCGGGAGGTGGTCATCCACGACATTCTGGATCCCTGGAAACGCCAGCGCTTGTCCCCGTGAACGGCCGTGCCCTGCTGGGGACCCTCGCCCTTGTGCTGCTTGCCCTGCTGGTGTGGGAGCTGCGCTGGGTGCTGCTGGTGCTCTTCGGGGCCGTGGTGCTGGCGGTGGCGCTGGATGTGCCGGTGAGCCTGCTGCGCCGCCGGCTGCCCTTGAACCGCCCCAGCGCCGTGGCCCTGGTGATCGTGACCCTGGTGGTGGTGGGCTGGAAGGTCTCGGAGCTGTTGCTGCCCGAGCTTCTGCAGCAGGCCAATCAGTTCACCCAGCTGCTGCCGGTGTTGCTGGAGCGCCTCGGGGATCTGGCCGGCGGCTCCATGGCGTTTCGCAGCTTCGAGGAGCGGTTGCTTGAGCTGGCCACCTGGGACAAGCTGCAGCCCCTGGGCACCCAGCTGCTGGGAGTGGCGGGGGGAGCTGCGAATTCAACGATCCAGATTCTGCTGATGGTGCTGCTGGCCATCCTCTTGGCCCTGGATCCCAGGCACCACCAGCGGCTGGTGCTGGCTGCCACTCCCCAGTTCTGGCGTGAGCAGATGCGCTCGCTGTTGCGGGAATCGCGCGATGCCCTAGGCGGCTGGCTGGCGGGGATGACCATCTCGGCGGTGGCGGTGTTCCTGCTCACCTGGGCGGGACTGGCACTGCTGCGGGTGCCCCTCGCCCTGCTGAGTGGACTGGTCTGCGGGCTGCTCACCTTCGTGCCGACGATCGGCCCGACGGTGGCAACGGCCCTGCCCCTGGCGGTGGCCCTGCTGATCTCTCCAGCCAAGGTGGCGCAGGTGCTGATCTTGCGCCTGCTGCTGCAGAACATCGAAGCCTTCGTGCTCACCCCGCTGCTGCTCAGCCGCACGGTCAACCTCCTGCCCACTGTGGCCCTCATGGCTCAGCTGAGCCTTGGTGCCCTGCTGGGGCTGCCGGGGGTGCTGCTGGGGCTGCCGCTGGTGGTGGTGCTGCAGGTGATCTTCCAGCGGGTGCTGGTGGAGCAGGTGATGGACCGCTGGACCTGATCAGCGGTAGTGCCTGATCAGGCTGGGGGTGAGCAGCAGCACCGATACGGCCAGAGGGTGCTGCTGAATCGCCGTGAGCATGGCCGACCATGTGAAATGGTCGGCCAGCAGCCGCAGTTCCGCCCTGAGATCGCCCAGGGCCAACAGAACAAGCAGCACGGGGATGAGCGGCGGGAGGCGCCGCATCAAGCTGCGCCGGCAGGGGCCGCCCCATCCTCTGGAGCTGATCCCACGAAGCCCTTGCCGCTGAGCAGGGGCAGCAGGGTGGGGGCCACACCGATGCTCGACCAGCTGCCGACACTGATGCCGACTGTGAGGGCCACGGAAAACCAGAACAGACTGCTGCCCCCGAAGAAGAGGATGCCGAGCAGGGGCAGCAGGGTGGTGAGCGAGGTGTAGATCGATCGGGTCAAGGTGGCATCGACGGCCACATCCACCTGATCACTGAAGGGGAAGGCCCCAAGACTTTCTTTCTGCTCCCGGATCCGGTCGAACACCACCACGGTGTCATTGACTGAATAGCCGGCGACCGTGATCAGGGCCACGGCGAAGAGGGAGTCCACCTCGATTCCCAGCAGCAGGCCGAGCCAGGCGAACAGCCCGGTGGTGATCAGCACATCGTGGGCCAGGCAGAGGATCGCCAGAAAGGCGAAGACCTTGTCGTAGCGGAAGGTGATGTAAAAGGCGATGGCAGCAAAGCTGAGCAGCAGCGAGATGAGGCTGCTGCGCAGCAGCTGGGCCCCGAGGGTGGGTCCGATGGTGTCCACAGACGTGCCGCCATCCTTGAAGGGGCCCAGGCTGGTGGCCAGCTGGCCGATCAGGGCAGTCCCCTGAACAGCACTCAGGCTGGGCAGGCGCAGCTCGATCGAGCGGCCCTGATCCAGAACCTGCACGGGTGCCCCCCGCAGGGCTGGAGCTGCGGTGCCTTCATCGCTGGGAAGCTTCAGGCTTTCAAGCTGTTCAGCCACCTGGGGCACAGTGATCCCCGAGCAGCTGGGCTCGCAGGCCCGCTCCAGCTGGATGCGGGTGCCACCGGTGAAATCGAGGCCAGGCTTGAGCGGAGCGCCGATGGCGGGGTTCAGCCAGGAGAGGCTGATGCCGACCAGGCTGATCACACAGGCCGCCAGTGAACCCCACCAGGCGATGCGCCTGTGGCGCGTAATCCGGAAATACTGGATCGGCGGCAATGCTGACGATCCCGACGGGGAGGAAGTCATGGGTGCTCAGGCGGCTGTCGAGGGCAGCTGGTGACTGGGCAGGAAGTAGCTGGGGCGCCGCAGGGCGGGGTAACTCATCATCAGGCGCAGTAGGACGCGGGTGCAGGAAAGGGCGGTGAACAGGCTCAGCAGCAGACCGATGCCGAGGGTGACGGCAAAGCCTTTGACCAGGCCAGTTCCGAGTGCAAAAAGGGCAATGCAGCTGATCAGGCCGGTGACATGGCCATCGAGGATTGAGGAAAAGGCCAGGGAGAAGCCAGTGTCGATTGAGCGGATCAGGGTGTTGCCCGAGCGCAGCTCCTCCTTCACCCGCTCGAAGATCAGCACATTGGCGTCCACCGCCATACCGATAGAGAGGATGAAGCCCGCGATGCCCGGCAGGGTGAGGGTCACGGGGATCAGGGCGTAGCTGGCCAGGTTGAAAAGGGCGTAGAGGCTGAGGGCCAACACGGCCACAGCCCCTGGCAGCCGGTAGACCACCACCATGAACACTGCCACCAGTGCCAGGCCCGCAAGGGCGGCCACCAGGCTGGTGCGGATGTTTTCAGCCCCCAGCAGGGGGCCGACGGTGCGCACCTCGATGATCCTCACAGGAAGTGGCAGTGAGCCGCCCCGCAGTTGCACCTCCAGGTCGCGGGCTTCTTCGGCCGTGAAGTTGCCGGTGATGCTGGCGGCCCCCCCGGTGATACCGGCCGCAGCGAACTCCTGGCTCACAGAGGCTTCGCTGATCGAGCGGCCATCGAGAACGATGCCGAGCAGGCGGTTGCTGCCGGCGATCGACTGGGTGAGCTTGGCGAAGGCCTCGCCTCCCTGGCGGTTGAAGTTCAGGGTCACGTCCCAGCCGGTGCCGGTCTGCTGCTGTTGTCTGCCGGCGCTGACCAGGTCTTTGCCGGAGAGCAGAGCCGGCTCGTAGAGGGCCACCACCCGTTTGTTCACTTCATCGAGCAGGGCTTCGATCTGCTCGGTTTCACCGGCCCCTGCCGGCACAGCCACCCCGAGCTCCCGCAAGGCCTTGGCCAGATCCTCGGCGGGGAAGCTGGGGGCCGGAGCCGATGGCTGGTCTGGGGCCACGGGCTCAGCCGGATCCGCTGGGGTGCGCCGCCGACTGAGGTCGAGCACGGACTGGGCCTGGCGTTTGAGCCGCAGCAGCCCCTGCATCTCCTGCTCGGTGCCGGGCTTCTGGGCGCGGAATTCGAGCAGAGCGGTGGTGCCGAACACCTTGGCGGCCCGGGTGGGATCCTGCTCGCCCGGAAGCTGCAGCACCAGTTGGTCCTCACCGATGGTCTGGAGGGTGGATTCGGCCACGCCCAGACCGTTGACGCGACGGTCGAGCACCTCCTTGACGGCCTCCAGCTGCTCTCGCTTCACCGTTTTGATGGCGCCCGCCGGCAGTACCTGCAGGGTGAGCTGGCTGCCGCCTCGCAGATCGAGACCGAGCTGCAGGGGGAAGCTGAAAAGAACGGCCCCGGCTGCGATCGCCAGGGCCAGGATCAGGGCAAACAACCCCTGCTGGCGTGCCATTTCAGATCTTGCCTGCCTTGAGCTGGCGGGCCGCCGCGACGATCTGGTGGGGCTGGATGATCGTCAGATTCTCGAGGGCGCCGTTGTAGGGAGTGGGGATGTCCTGGCTGGACAGGCGTACGGGCCGGGCGTCGAGATCATCGAAGCAGTGCTCGGTGATCAGGGCCAGCAATTCGGCGCCGATGCCGCCGGTTTTCATGCACTCCTCAACCACCAGCACCTTGTGGGTCTTGCGAATCGAGCGGGTGATGGTGTCCATGTCGAACGGTTTAAGGCTGATCAGATCGATCAGTTCCACACTCACACCATCTGCCTCCAGCTGCTCCACCGCCTTGAGGCAGTGGTAGCGCATCCGTGAATAGGTGAGGATCGTCACGTCCGTGCCTTCCTGCACCACCTCCGCCTGGTCGAGGGAGCAGATGTAATCCCCCTCTGGAATCTTCTCGCTCAGGTTGTAGAGGAGCACGTGCTCGAAGAACAGCACTGGGTTGTTGTCGCGGATGGCGGCCTTCATCAGGCCCTTGGCGTTCGTCGGGGTACTCACCGCCACGATCTTGATGCCCGGCACGGCGTGGAAATAAGCCTCAAGCCGCTGGCTGTGCTCAGCCCCCAGCTGACGCCCCACACCACCGGGACCGCGCACCACGGTGGGAATTGTGTAGTTGCCGCCGCTGGTGTAGCGCAGCATTCCCATGTTGTTGGAGATCTGGTTGAAGGCGAGCAGCAGGAAACCCATGTTCATGCCCTCCACGATCGGGCGCAGGCCCGTCATCGCGGCACCGACGGCCATGCCGGTGAAACTGTTCTCGGCAATAGGGGTGTCGAGCACCCTCAGTTCGCCGTACTTCTCGTAGAGGTCCTTGGTGACTTTGTAGGACCCTCCGTACTGGCCGACGTCCTCCCCGAACACACACACGTAGGGATCGCGGGCCATCTCCTCGTCGATGGCGTCGCGCAAGGCGTTGAAGAGAAGGGTCTCGGCCACGGACGGTGTGCGAACCCGGCGAGTGCCGGTGGAGCGGCCAACTTATCTCAGGCGTCGGCTCCCGGCGGTTGGTGATCGGGCTCAGCCCCCGGCGGCGAAGGTGGCCAGCAACAGCACCGAGAGCAGCATGCCAGGAGAGAGCAACAGGGCCAGCAGGCCGAGGTCGTGGGGAGTCATGGCTTTGTCAGGCTCTTTGTCAGCTTAGGAAGCCTCGCCCTTTTCAACCGGCAGCAAGCTGCGAATGAAGACAAGGCTCAGCCCCAGGGCGACGAAGGCAAAGGTGAAGGTGGCCAGAAAACTCATGCCCACCACCAGCGTCTTCATGGCCGTGCCGATGCTCTGGGCAAAGGCCTTGCTGTAGTGCGGCGGATGCAGGCTGTACCAATCCACCACCCGCACGCTCAGGCCCAGGCAGACCCAGGCCAGCAGCCCACTGGTGAGGGCGCCGGAGAGGAAACTGAGTGGTCCCTTGCGCGGGGCGCCTGGCTGGGACTCTGTTGGCTCCGGAGTACTCATGGGGCCTGGTCTGGTTGCACGATCCTCACCCCCATGCTGCGGCAGCGGCAGCACCAGACCTCGAATCCTCCATCGGCGAGGAGATCCCTGAGCTGGTCACGGGCTGCCTCGGCCCGCGCCAGTCCAGCGAAGAGGGCGAACAGGCTGGGCCCTGACCCGCTCATCGCCACCGCCAGGGGATCGATCGCCTGGCGCAGCAGGGCCAGCCCCGTTCGCACGCTCTGCTGCTCCGGCTCCACCACCGCCTGCAGGTCGTTGCGCAGATGCGGCAGGGCTCTCTCCCCATGCAGAGCGGCCAGCAGCGCTCCATCGCGCAGGCTCTGCCGCCGTTGTTCGAAGTCGCTCTCGCATTCGAGATAGAAGTCTCCCCGCAGCTCACGGCAACGGCCATAGGCCCATGGAGTGGAGACACTGGCGGCCGGGTCCTTGATCAGCAGCACCCCCAGCTCTTCGGGCCCCTGGGGTCCCAGGGCGCGCGGACCTGCGTCGGACAGGGGCACCGGCTCGAGGATTTCACCCCGGCCGAAGCAGAGCTGGGTGCCGCCGGAGAGGGTGAAGGGCACATCCGAACCCAGCTCCGCCGCCAGCTGCTGCAGGGTGCAGTCGCCGAGCTGGAGCCCCCAGAGCCGGTTCAGGCCCAGCAGGGCAGCGGCTGCGTCGCTGGAGCCGCCGGCCAGGCCGGCGCCGATCGGAATGCGCTTCTCCAACTCGATCGTGGCCCCAAGCTCCGGTCGGCCGGTGTGCTGCCTGAGCAGCTGGGCGGCCCGCACCACCAGGTTGCTCCCGTCGGTGGGAAGGGTGCTGTCGTGGCAGCGCAGCACGATCGCCCCATCGCTTCGGGGCTCGATGGCCAGGCGATCGGCCAGATCGAGGCTCTGCATAACCATTGCCAGCTCATGGAAGCCATCGGTCCTCAGCCCGAGCACTTCCAGATGCAGGTTGATCTTGGCCGGAGCCTCCACCAGCAGGGGGGCCGAGCGGGTGTCCGCTGAGAACGGGTCAACCATGGGCGGTTGGATCGGGGATGGGTGAGATCGACTCACGTGGGCTCTGTGGCGAGAGGTACAGCTGGCGGGTCAGCTCCACCCAGCGCTGGGGGGAGAGCTCCTGGGGCCGCTGCTGGAGGGAGACCCCAGCCCGCTGGGCCCGCTCGCTCAGCTCCCCTTCGGGCCAGAGCCCGGCCAGACTGTTCCTCAGCATCTTGCGACGGGCTGCGAAGCATCGCTTGAGCAGGCCTTCGAGCCGCCCGGCCTGCTCCGGATCCAGCTGCTCGGATGGCGGCAGGGGATCGAGCACGATCACCTCCGACATCACCCGCGGTGGCGGCTGGAAGCAGCGGGGTGGCACAGCGCAGACCGAGCGGCAGTGCGCCAGCAGTTGGAGGCGCACGCTCAGGGCGCTGAAGGCGCTGCTGCCGGCCACCGCCCGGATGCGCTCGCCCACTTCCTGCTGCACGAGTAGCACCAGCCGCCGATAGGGACTGGCCAGGGGGCGGTCAAGCCGGCCGACCAGCCGCTCCAGCAACGGACCGGTGATGTTGTACGGGATGTTGGCCACCACCTTCTCCGTCGTTGGTAGATCCAGGCGCAACACGTCACCCTCCAGCAGTTGGAAGCGTTTGTCGTCAGCGAACTGGTGGCGCAGGCCGGCCACCAGGTCCCGGTCGAGTTCGATGGCATGGAGCTCTGCCAGTGATGTGGCCAGGAGCCGTTCCGTGAGGGCTCCGCGGCCCGGGCCCACCTCCAGCACCCGCTCTCCCGGCTGCAGTTCCGCTGCCGCCACGATCCGCTCCAGCACGCTGCCGTCGGTCAGCCAGTGCTGACCGAAGCGCTTGCGGGTGTGATGGCCCCCGAAGGACATGGGCATGACTGGCGGGCCTTCCAGATTGCCCGGCCGGGCGGCTGATCTCTGGCTATCTCTGGCTCACAGACCTGCCCGGCTGCGATGGCACCCGTTCTCATCAGTCCTTCGATCCGCCCCGTCCGCTTCCCCAGCTCTAGCTCTCTCCTGGTTCGGTGGTTGCCGTGGTGGCTGGGCTGTTTGGCCGCCGTTCTGCCCTGCCTGGTTGGGCTGGCGCCGGCCCGCTCCGGCAGCGTCAGCGCTGACTCGGTCTGGGATAGGGGCAATGCGCTTCAGCGGGCCCGGCAACTGGTGCCGAAGGGGGCCATACCGGGCCGGCACCGCTGTCAGGAGATGACTGTGGGCATTGGCAACTTCCGCTACCGCTGCACAGTGGAGTTCAGCCAGCCGCCAATCGAGCAGCGCACTGGTCCTCCAGCAGATCAGCCAGCAGATCGGCCAATAAATCAGCCAACAGATCAGCCGGCAGGTCTCTGACAGGGAGTCATTCTGCCGCTGCATGGGCCAGCGAGTTCTCAGCCGTTCCCCTGAGCTGCGGTGAGTGCTTCGAGCCGCAGCCAGCGCACCGCACCGCCCGCTGGCGGCAGGGGGACCAGGGCACAGACCACTTCCAGAGGCAGCTGGGCCTGCTCCGGGTGCTCGGCCAGCCAGCAACTCAGGGCCCTGGCCAGCCGCCGCCGCTTGATCGCTCCAAGGGCGGCCACCCCCCAGCCATCGGCGCCGCAGCGGCGGCGGCCCTTCACCTCCACCAGCAGCAGTCGGCCAGGCTTGGTCACCACCAGGTCCAGCTCCCCCCAGCGGCAACGCCAGCGGCTGGCGAGGAGCCGCCAGCCCCGCTGTCGCAGCAGTCGCCAGGCGCGCTGCTCAGCCCAGACTCCAGGCAGGGCGCTGCGGCTTCTGGCGCGTTGCGTTCTGCTCTGGAGCAAGGGTCTGGTCACCGGCTTTTCCTAGGGTTCCCTTGCTGTCTCGTCCATGTCATGGCTGCCTCGCTGCGTTCCCTGGTCTCGGGCTTGGTGGCCTGGATGGGCTGCGGCCTGCTGGCGCTGCTGTTGTTGCTGCAGGCTGCTCCGGCCACTGCCGCGATGGACTACGCCAAACAGGTGCTGATCGGCGCTGATTTCCACGACGCCGACCTGCGGGGCGTCACGTTCAATCTCACCAACCTGCGCGACGCCAATCTCTCCGGTTCCGATCTGCGCAATGCCAGCCTGTTTGGCGCCAAGCTTCAGGATGCCGACATGCATGGTGTCGACCTGCGCGAGGCCACCCTGGATTCGGCGGTGCTTGAAGGCACCGACCTGCGCGATGCCGTGCTGGAGGATGCATTTGCGTTCAACACCAAGTTTGTGAACGTGGCGATCGAGGGGGCAGATTTCACCAACGTGCCCCTGCGCGCGGATGTGCTCACGTCCCTGTGTGCCATCGCCAGCGGCACCAACCCCGTCACGGGCCGTGCCACCCGCGACACCCTCGGCTGTTCCTGACCCCAAAGCCCCTGCTGCCATGAGCTTCGACGCCCACAGCCTCGAGCGCCTCCGCCAGCTGGGCCGGCAGCTGCCCCAGCCCCTGCCTGCACCGGTGCCGCCTGCCAGTGCCAGGCCCAGGGCCAGTGAGCAACGCCACCAGGTGGAGCTGGAGCGTGACCCTGAGCAGCTCTTCCGCGAGCTGATGCAGGTGAGCCCAGACGGCAACGTTCCGCCCCACCTGATGGAGCGTCTGCGCGGCCTCGAGGCAAGCCGTTCGGCCCAGCAGGGAAGTGAGCGGCGCGCTCAGGCCGGCCAGGCCGCCAGCCCAGCCAGCCAGCCCAGCCGGCGATCAGGCCCCGGCCGCAGCACTCCCCCCAGGGCTGACCCCAGCCTGGCGGCGGAGCACGCCGATCTCTACACCGCTTTTCATTCCCTGCTGCTGGAAGACGAGGGAGAGGATTGAGCGACGGCGATATGGCAACCGCCCGTCGCTGGGGACCGCTCTGAGATGGCGATCATCCGTGCCCGCGGGCTTGGTAAATGCTTCCGGGTGGCTGACAAGCAGCCGGGTCTGGGAGGAACCCTGCGCCATTTCTTCGCCCGCCGGCTGAAGGACATCCCGGCCGTAAAAGACGTCAGCTTCACGATCGAGTCCGGCGAGGTGGTGGGCTTCCTGGGCGCCAATGGCGCCGGCAAGACCACCACCCTCAAGATGCTCACCGGCCTGATCGAGCCCAGTGCCGGGGAGGTGGAGGTGGCCGGTTACAGGCCCTTTCGCCGCCAGGCGGCGTTTCTGCGCACGATCACCCTGGTGATGGGCCAGAAGCAGCAGCTGATCTGGGATCTGCCTCCGCTCGATTCCCTGCGGGTCAATGCGGCGGTGTATGGCATCAGTGAGGCCGAAGCGCGCCGCCGCATCGACGAACTGGCCGAGATGCTGGAGCTGGGGGAGGAGCTGCGCCGGCCGGTACGCAAGCTCTCTCTCGGCCAGCGCATGAAGGCGGAGTTGCTGGCAGCGCTGCTGCATCGCCCCTCCGTGCTTTTTCTCGATGAACCCACCCTCGGGCTGGATGTGAATGCCCAGGTGCGGGTGCGTGAGTTCCTCGCCGATTACAACCGTCGCACCGGCGCCACGGTGCTGCTCACCAGCCACTACATGGGCGACATCACTGCGCTCTGCCAGAGGGTGCTACTGATTCATCAGGGCCAGCTCTTCTACGACGGCAGCCTGCAGGAGCTGACCCAGCAGCTCGCTCCCTACCGGGAAGTCTGCTGCGATCTTGGGGCGGTCTATCCGCCGGAGGCCTTCCGTGGTTTCGGCGAACTCGAATCTCTGGCGGGCCACCGGGTGCGGCTGCTGGTGTCAAGGGATCAGCTCACGGGAACCATCTCCCGGTTGCTCTTGACCTTTCCGGTGCTCGATCTTGAGGTCAATGATCCGCCGGTTGAGGAGATCATCGGCCGCCTCTTCCGTGAGGGAGCGGTGGCATGAACCGGACGCTGCGGCTGGCGCGGGTGCTGCTCTCGGTTCAGTACGCCTACATGCTCGAGTACCGCGCCGAGATCGCGCTCTGGGCCCTCTCCGGCCTCCTGCCCCTGATCATGCTGGCCCTCTGGAGCGGTGCCGCTGCGGCCGCTGATCTCAGCCTCAGCCCGGCGGAGCTGAGCCGCTATTTCCTGGCGGCCTTCGTCGTGCGTCAGTTCACTGTGGTGTGGGTGATCCATGTCTTCGAGGAGGACGCTCTGCAGGGGCGCCTCTCCCCCTACTTGCTGCAACCGCTCCATCCCTTCTGGCGCTATCTGGCTGCCCACATCGCCGAGCAGGCCACCCGGGTGCCCTTCGTGCTGGCGATCGTGCTGGCGGTCTGGCTGCTTGGGGCGGGAGCAAGCGGCTGGCCGCCGCCCTCCACCTGGTTGCTGGGCTTGCTGGTGATCCACCTGGCCTTTCTGCTGCGCTTCCTGTTGCAGTCGGTGATCACCATGGCCTGCTTCTGGAGCGAGCGAGCGGCGGCCCTGGATCGCCTGCTGCTGATCCCGTACCTGTTCCTCTCCGGGCTGGTGGCGCCGCTCGAGGCGTTTCCCCCCGGATTGCGCCGTCTGGCTGCGGCCACTCCCTTTCCTTCGATGGTCGACTTTCCGGCCCGGCTGCTCTCCGGCGGCGAGGTGGATCTGCTGGGGGGCCTGGCGACCTTGGCCGCCTGGATGGCCCTGCTCCTTCCCCTCTACCTGCTGCTCTGGCGCGCCGGACTGCGGCGCTATGCGGCGATGGGGGCCTGATGGGCCGTTATCTGCGCTCCCTGCGGGAGTTCTGGTCGTCGTCGCTGGCGATCGAGCTGGAGTATCCGGCCAATGCGCTGATCGAGCTGCTCTCGGTGCTGGGCAACCTGGCTGGCAGCGTGGTGGTGTTGGCCTTGTTCTATGGCCGGGGCCATGGCCTTGGCGGCTGGAGCTGGGACGAGGCCCTGGTGGTGCTGGGGATCTACACCCTGCTCGACGGCTTCACCAGCACCCTGCTCCAGCCCAACCTGGGGGCGATCGTGAACCATGTGCGCACCGGCAGCCTCGATTTCGTCTTGCTCAAGCCGATCGACAGTCAGTTCTGGCTCTCGGCCCGGAGTTTCTCCCCCTGGGGCCTGCCAGGAGTGCTGGCGGGACTGGCGCTGATTGTGCTGGCGGCGAGACGAGCGGGGGCCAACCCATCGCTTCTCACCCTGCTGGGCACCACCCTGCTGTTGCTGTGCAGCGCCCTGATCCTCTACAGCCTCTGGTTCGTGCTGGCGGCCACCAGTATCTGGTTCGTGAAGGTCTGGAATGCCACCGAGGTGCTGCGCAGCACGTTGGTGGCCGGCCGCTTTCCTGTCAGCGCCTATCCCCCTGCCCTGCGCACCCTGTTCACCCTGGTGTTGCCGGTGGCCTTCCTCACCACTGTTCCGGCGGAAGCGATCCTGGGTCGCGCCACCATCCCCTGGATGCTGGCGAGCCTGGGGATGGCGATGGTGTCCCTGGGTCTCAGCCGTGGCTTGTGGCGCCATGCCCTGCGCTACTACACCTCGGCATCCAGTTGACAGAGATGGTGACGCCGGAAGGATCACAATGAGACCTTGGCCGTGGTGCGGTCTCCCCTTGGCTCCGGCGGCGAAACCCGTGGTAAATCAACGAGAAGGCCGGCTCCACGGCCATGGGGGGCACCATCAGGAGCAGCACCGCACGTCCCGGGTGGGCTGGCTGCGTGCTGCCGTGCTCGGGGCCAATGACGGCATCGTCTCCACCGCCAGCCTGCTGGTGGGGGTGGCGGCGGCTGAGGCCGACCACGCCGCGATCATGCTCTCCGGAGCAGCGGGACTGGTGGCCGGAGCGATGTCGATGGCGGCCGGTGAATACGTTTCGGTCAGTTCCCAGGCCGACACCGAGCAGGCCGACCTGGCCCGGGAGCGTCAGGAACTCGTTGATGACGCGGCGGCGGAGCTGGCCGAGCTCACCGGCATCTACGTGCATCGGGGTCTGGAGCCAGAGCTGGCCCATGAGGTGGCGCTGCAGCTCACCAGCCACGATGCCCTCGGCGCCCATGCCCGCGATGAGCTCGGCATCACCGATGCTCTGGCAGCCCGGCCGGTGCAGGCGGCCCTCGCCTCGGCGGCAATGTTCTCGATCGGCGCGGCGCTGCCCCTGGTCACGGCTTCCCTGCTTCCCGCCTCCCGGATCGTGGTGGGGGTCTCGTTCACTTCGCTGCTGTTCCTGGGCGTCCTGGGTGGGGTCTCCGCCCAGGCTGGTGGCGCAAAGCTGAAGACAGCCATCCTGCGAGTCACCGTCTGGGGGGCGCTGGCGATGGGGGCCACAGCCCTGATCGGCACCCTGCTGGGGGTCTCCCCCTGAGCGAGTCAGATCGACTGAGCGACTCAGATCAACGCCTACACCGATAACGTCCTGCCTGCGACCAGCCACCGGTTACCGCCATGACAGCTCCCCACCGTCGTTGGTCTCTGCTCGCTCTGGCGGGTCTGCCGTTGCTTGTGATCGGCGCCCACGCGGCGTTCGCGCCGCGATTGCCGGGGCCCGTCCTGGCGGCCGTCGAGGCGCCCTCTCCGCCCGCTTCAGCCCCAGAGCCCCCCCCGGCTCCAGTCATGGTGCTGCTGCCCTCTGACCCGAGCCTGCCCCTGGCGGCCGATGGTCGCCACTATCCGCTCGTACCCAGCGATCCCCAGGTCGTGGCAGAGCTGCTGGTGTCGCTCGAAGAAGCCCTGCGCTCGCCTGAAACCTCTTCTGAATCGTTGCCTGCCCTGGGCCACCAGCACCAGGTGATTCTTCGGGTGCTGGCGGAGCGAGAGGTCCAGGCCCAGGAAGTGCGGCGGCGCCTTCCCCCCCGCTGGCAAGCGGTGCTCGACCATCACCTGGGGGCCCGCCGGGCCTTCCTCTCCATGCGCCGTCGCGGCCCGGGGAGTGCCACCCTGCCGGCCTGGCGGATCGTGGCGCCGGAGCCGGCGGAGAATCTGCTGCGCTACTACCGCAGCGCGGCTACAGCCACCGGCATCGACTGGGAAGTGCTGGCAGCAGTCAATCTGGTGGAAACGGGAATGGGCCGCATCGATGGGGTGTCGGTGGCTGACGCCCGCGGGCCGATGCAGTTCCTGCCCACAACCTGGGCGCAGCAAGGCGTCGGCAAGGGGAACATCCGCGACCCCCATGACGCCATCCATGCTGCCGCTCGTTACCTGGTGCGCCGAGGTGGGCTGAAGGACATTCGCAAGGGGCTCTGGGGGTATAACAACAGCGACTATTACGGCAAGGCCGTTCTCCATTACGCCGCCCTGCTGCGCGAGGATCCCGCTGCTTACACCGGCCTTTACCACTGGGAAATCCACTTCGCCTCCAACGCAGGTGATCTCTGGCTGCCCGTGGGCTACTCCCAGACCAAACCGATTCCGGTGGCCCTCTATCTCCAGCGCTTCCCGTCCAGCGCTCCGCCTGCGGCCAACCGTGGTGGCTGAGTTGGCGATGGCTGAGCCGCCCATAACCCGCTGGAATGAAGGAGCTTGTCGGTTTGACCCTCGGCCTCGACTTCGGGATCAGAGTGGCCCCTGGGATCGCAGGCATGCCAATGGCAGTGGTGGTGAAGACCTCGTCGCCGGGCGAGGCCGAGTCCCTGGCGGTGTCGTTGAGCAGCCTCACCGCTCTGGTGGTGTGCTTTCTGGTGCTGGCCCTCGGGGTGGGTCAGATCAGCGCGGTGATGCCGAGTCTGGCGGGGGCATCCGCCGCCGACTCAGGCCGCCCTTGAGGATCTGCTGGAGCCGTAGCCGCTGGTGCTGTGGTGGACTGACCAGATGAGCGCACGTTTGGTGCTCGGTCCCGTGCACGTCTGCCCGCAGGTGCGGGAATGGCTGGATCTGGAAACGCTGCAGCGCCTGGTGGCCCGCCATCGCCGCGGCGACTGGGGCGAGGTGGATGCCCGTGATGCCAGGGCCAACACGCTGGCGGCCTACCACCAGTGCGGCCGGCTGCGCAGTGTCTACAACCTGGGGCAGGGGCTGTGCATCTGGGTGATCACCGACCATCTCGGCACCGACAGCCTGCAGACCACCGTGCTCATCCCCGCCGATGAGTGATTCGACGCTTCCCAGCGACGAGCACGCCTTGGTACTCCGGGCGGTTGCGGAGCGCTTCGATCTGGGCGGCCATATCAGCGGGATCGAACCCCTGGGGCACGGCAACGTCAACGACACCTATCTGGTGCGGCTGGGGGATCCTCCCCGCCCCGCCGCTGTGCTGCAACGGGTGAACACCCAGGTCTTCGCCAGTCCCGAACTGGTGATGGCCAACCTGGTGACCTTCAGCGATCATGTGGCCAGACGGCTGCGTGAGGCCCCAAGCGAGCTGGCCGGGCGACGCTGGGAGGTGCCTCGGGTGTTCCAGGCCCGCGCTGACGGCCGCCCCTGGGTGTGGGAAGGCCCCAGCTTCTGGCGGGCCCTGGGCTACGTGGAGCGGGCCCAATCGCTGGAGCGGATCGGCCACAGCGGCCATGCCCGTGAAATCGGATTCGGCCTGGGCATGTTTCACCGGTTGATCAGTGATCTGCCCGTTGAGAGCCTGGCCGACACCCTGGAGGGGTTCCACATCACCCCCACCTACCTGAACCAGTTTGATCAGGTGTGCGGCCAGCAGGAACCCTCCCGTGATCCTGAGATCAGCGACTGTCTGGCCTTCGTTGAGCAGCGACGCTCCCTGGTGCCCGTGCTTGAGCAGGCCAAAGCCGCTGGAATCCTGCGCCAGCGCCCGATCCATGGCGATCCCAAGATCAACAACGTCATGCTCGATCTGGAGGGAGACCAGGCTGTCGCCCTCGTCGATCTCGACACCGTCAAACCCGGGCTGGTGCACTACGACATCGGTGACTGCCTGCGCTCAGCCTGCAATCCCCTGGGAGAGGAGACAGCTGACTGGAGGGCGGTGCACTTCGATGTGGGCCTCTGCGAGGCCTTGCTTGGGGGCTATGGCAGCGTGGCCAGCTCCTTTCTCACTCCCGCTGACTATGACCACATCGTAGTGGCGATCCGATTGATCAGTTTTGAGCTGGGCTTGCGCTTTTTGACAGATCATCTTGCTGGGGATGTCTACTTCAAGACCCGATACAGAGGCCATAACCTGCTGCGGGCACGGGTTCAGTTCCAGCTCACCGAGAGCATCGAGCAACAGCAGGCTGCGATCGAGGCCGTCGTGGCCGCGATCCGATGAAGGCACCCTGCCCAGAGCACCCTGAGGTGGCCTGGCAGTCGTTTGTCCTGCATCCCTTCCAGCCTGAAGGTGAACCGGCAGGCCCGATTGTCTCCGGCCCTGCCGGCCCTGGAACTGGCCTGGAGCTGACGGGACAGATCCGGCGGCGGGCGGGGACCCTGGAGCTGGCCATGCGCCTGGTCGGTGATCTCGCGTCGGTGGTGCTGGCTGCGCCCTCATCACGGCCCGAGCGCCGGGATGATCTCTGGCGCAGCACCTGTTTCGAGCTGTTCATCGCGGCGGCAGGTGAGCCGGTGTACAGGGAAGTGAACCTTTCGCCCACTGGCCACTGGAACGTCTACCGCTTCAGCAGCTACCGCCAGGGGATGGAGAACGAGCCCTGCCTGCAGGCGTTGCCCTTCGAATTCAAGTCTGTGCCCGGGTCGATCGAGCTGGCTCTGGCCTGGCCGCTGCCTGACGACCTTCGCGCCGCAAAAGCATGCCTTGAGGTCGGAGTGTGTGCGGTGATCGAGCAACGCCAAGGGCAGCTCAGCTACTGGGCCCTTACCCATCCCGGCGATGAAGCCGACTTCCACAGGCGCGATGGCCTGCTGCTGCGCCTCTGATCAGCGTCCCTGGCCTGGGGCGCCGCCGGAGCGGCTGATAGGTGGAAGGGCCCAGAGTGAACCACCACCCCAGGCCCCTGCCCGAAGGCATCGTCATCGTGACATGCCGATCCAGCACCATCTTTGCATCTGGATTCATCATCAAATCCCGAACCAATTATTTATCCGGATTCCAACAACAGAACAGCCGTCAGTTGTACTCGCCTGGCATGTCCTGCTTGGTGATCGTCACCCTGCCGATGCGCTTGCCGGAGGCCCGCAGCAGTTCGTCTCCGGAGACATCGAAGCCCAGGGAGGCGGCGATCCTGGCCACGTCATCGGCGGTGGAGGCACCCAGCACCTGCCGCCTGAGTTCGCCATCGTCCTGAACCCTGGCGAGGAAGGCCCTGAGTTGCTCCTGGGACATGGCGGGCGGGCCGAGCGCGATGGCTCCCCAGCATGGCCCCCCTGGAGAGCGAGGACGAAGGCGCCTGTTCACTCTGGCCTGGGGCTGCCTGAGCTGAGCACCTCACGGATCAGATCAGCCCCCACGTCGTTGTGGATCTGCACCTTGCCGATCTCGCTGGGCAGCACGAAGCGCACCTGGCCGCTTTTCACTTTCTTGTCGCTCAGGAGGGTGCGCAGCACGGCTTCTGGTTCAAGGGGCGGCAGCTGCAAGGGGAGGCCGGCCTTGGCGATCAGGTCACACTGCCGCTGCTGATCGGCCGGGCTCCAGAGGCCCATGGCCACCGCCAGGTCGCCGGCCGCCACCATCCCCAGCGCCACTGCTTCGCCATGGAGGTAAGTGCCGTAGCCACAGAGGGTCTCCACCACGTGGCCAAGGGTGTGGCCGTAGTTGAGGATGGCGCGCAGGCCACCTTCGCGCTCATCGGCGGCCACCACGCGAGCCTTGGCTGCGGCGGATCGCTCCAGCAGCCAGGGCAGCAGGGTGTCGCCCACCGACTTGAGGCTGGAGAGGTCTTCGGCGGCTTCAAGCTCGCTGAACAGCTGGGGATCACCGATCACGCCGTACTTGATCACCTCGGCCATGCCCGCTCGGAATTCCCGCTCCGGCAGTGTGGCCAGGGTGCTTGGATCGATCAGCACCAGCAGTGGCTGGTGGAAGGACCCGATCAGGTTCTTGCCGCCGGGGTGGTTCACCCCGGTCTTGCCGCCGATCGAGGCATCCACCATCGCCAGCAGGGTGGTGGGGACCTGCACCACCGCGATGCCGCGCAGCCAGGTGGCGGCGGCAAATCCCGCCATGTCGCCGATCACCCCGCCGCCGAGGGCCACGATCAGGGAGCTCCGCTCCAGCCGCCGGGCCTGGGCCACGTCATGGATCAGAGCCACACTGGCGGGTGTTTTCTGATCTTCCCCCGCATCCAGCACCAGCAGGCTGGGATCCAGCTCCGCCTGGCGCAGGCTCTCGAGCACCCTGAGGCCGTAGAAGCCCTCCACCACCGGGTTGGTCACCACCAGCACCTTGGTGGCTGCCGCCATTCCCCTGGAGCGGATCTGGGCGCCGAGCTGATCGAGGCTGCCCGCGCCGATCACCACGGGGTAAGGCTGGCTGCTGAGGGCCACCTCGATCGTGTGGATGGGGTTGACAGCACCGGCTGCTCCGGCGGTTGCCGTTGGGCCGGCGGCCCCGGTGGACTCGATCGAAAGCGCGGGGATCATCACCGGGGCCGACACGGCGGACTCATTCGCCAGGCTAGGTCTGGGCTCCCCATCCCTTGATCACCGCCAGCACCGCCTCGCCGTAGCGCTCCAGCTTGGCCGCGCCGATGCCACTCACCTGTGCCAGGTCGTTCAGCTCGGCCGGACGCCGCGCCGCCAGCTCCACCAGGGTGCGGTCGTGGAACACCACATAGGGGGGCACCCCCTGTTCCAGGGCCTGCTCCCGGCGCCACGTCTTGAGGGCCGCCACCAGTTCCGGTTCGGCCTCCGCATAAGCCCCGGCAGCAGCCGCAATGGCCGGCCTGCGCTCCTGGCGCGCCGGCGTGGCGGGCAGCTCCAGGGTCAGCTCGCCCCGCAGCAGCGCACGCACCCGGGTCTCCTCCCCCCAGCGCAGCCCGCCGCGGCCATCGGGTACCGGCTCCAGCCATCCCTGGCTGGTGAGCTGCCGCAGCAGGGTGCGCCACTGCTCGCGGGCCAGCTCCTTGCCGACGCCGTACACACTCAGATCCTGGTGGCCCAGGGAGCGCACCCGGGCGGTGTCGGCGCCCAGCAGAACGTCAGTGAGATGGGCGGCCCCGAAGCGCTGGCCGGTGCGGAACACCGCTGAGAGCGCCTTCTGGGCGGCCACGGTCCGGTCCTCCAGCACCTGGGGCTCGAGGCAGCGGTCGCAATTCCCGCAGGGGTCGGCCAGCACTTCGCCCAGATGGGCCAGCAGCACCTGGCGGCGGCAGCCCGGCGCTTCGGTGAAGCCCAGAAGCGCATCGAGCTTGCCGTGCTCGATCCGCTTCTGGGCGGCCTCGGCGTCGGAGTCCTCGATGAAGCGCCGCAGCTGGGGTACATCCCCTGGCCCGTGCACCATCCAGGCCGTGGCCGGCAGGCCGTCTCGCCCTCCCCGGCCGGTTTCCTGGTAGTAGGCCTCCAGGCTCTTGGGCAGATCCAGATGGGCGACGAAGCGCACATCGGGTTTGTCGATACCCATGCCGAAGGCGATCGTGGCCACCACCACGACGCCACTGTCGTTGCGGAAGCGGCTGAGGGCTCTGGAGCGCTGGCCGGCGTCCATTCCGGCGTGGTACGCCACCGCATCGTGGCCGGAGGCCTGAAGCAGGGCAGCGAAGCGGTCGACGCGGCTGCGGGAGCGGGCGTAGACAATGCCTGCGTCGCCCCGGAACTCCTCCAGGAAGGCCAGCAGCTGTTCCTTGGCCTCCAGCTTCGGCCTCAGCAGGTAGCGGATGTTGGGCCGATCGAAGCTGGCCAGGAACACCCGTCCCTGCTCGAGGGCCAGGCGCTGGATGATCTCGCTGCGGGTACGGGGGTCTGCGGTGGCGGTGAGGGCCAGCCGGGGAACCTGCGGAAAGCGCAGGGCCAGGGCCTCCAGCTGCAGATACTCGGGGCGGAAGTCGTGGCCCCACTGGGAGACGCAGTGGGCCTCATCAATGGCGAACAGGGCCAGGGGCCTCTCCTGCAGCCGCTCCAGCAGACCTCCGTTCAGCAGCCGCTCCGGTGAGACGTAGAGCAGATCCAGCTCGTCGCGCAGAAGGTTGCGCCAGAGGGCGCTGGACGCCTCAGCCGCCAGGCCGGAGTGCAGCGCCGCCGCCCGCACCCCGGCCTGGCGCAGGGACTGGACCTGGTCGTCCATCAGAGCGATCAGGGGCGACACCACCACCGCCAGTCCCTCTCGGCAGAGGGCCGGCACCTGATAGCAGAGCGATTTGCCGCCACCGGTGGGCATCAGCACCAGACCGGAGCCGCCGGCGATCACGTGGTGCACGATCGCCTGCTGCGGACCACGGAAGTGGTCGTAGCCGAACACCTCGCGCAGCACCCGCAGCGGGTCGCTGCCGCCGAAGCTGGTCTGCACGGCCGTGAAACTCGTCATGGTGCGTCCCACAATGGCCCCATGGATGGTTCCCCCGCTGCTTCGCCTTCGTCCCACCGCCTGGGAATCAGGGTGGGCCGCAGCGCCACGGCCTGGGGCTTTCTGGCTCCGGCGCTGCTGCTGCTGAGTGTTTCTGTGCTGATCCCGGCCGCGATGGCCCTGGTGATCAGTTTCACTGCCACCGGCCTGGATGTGAGCGAACCGCTGCGCTTCGTCGGTCTGGCCAACATCCGGCGGCTGCTTGCCGACCCGGTGTTCCTGCAGGTGCTGGGTACCACCTTCCTCTATCTGGTTGGGGTGGTCCCACCGATCGTGCTCGGCTCCCTCACCCTGGCCGTGCTGGTGAATCGCCAGTTGCCCGGCATCCATCTCTTCCGAGCCGCCTTCTATACGCCGGTGCTGGTGTCGATCGTGGTGGCGGCCATCGCCTTCCGCTGGCTCTATGCCGAGAACGGCCTGGTCAACGGTTGGCTGGCCGCCTGGCTGGGGGACGCCTTCACGCCGATCGGCTTTCTCACCACCCCCTGGCTGGCACTGCCTGCCGTGATGCTGGTGACCCTCTGGAAGGGCCTGGGGTATTACATGGTGATCTTTCTATCGGGCCTGCAGGGCATCTCCCCGGAGCTCTACGAAGCCGCCGCCCTTGATGGCAGCGAGGGCTGGCGGCGACATCTCGACATCACCCTGCCGCTGCTCCGGCCCTACCTCACTCTGGTGGGGGTGATCTCAGCCATCGCCGCCACCAAGGTGTTCGAGGAGGTGTATCTGATGACCCAGGGGGGGCCGGCCGATTCCACCCGCACCATCGTCTATTACGTCTACGACCAGGCCTTCTCGGAGCTGGACATCAGCTATGCCTGCACGGTGGGTCTGGCCCTGTTCCTGATCGTGATGATCTTCAGCCTGCTGCGCTTCCTGGTCGCGGGCGAGAAGGGCTTCAGCTGAGGGAGTCAAGGCTGATGGTCAGGGGAGTGGCAAGCTGCTGAATTGGCGCGCGGCCCGGTGCCGTGTGGTCCGTGAGGTCAGCGATGGGCGGCAGTATCGGCGTGGTGGGGGGCGGCCAACTGGCCTGGATGCTGGCGGCGGCGGCACGGGAGCAGGGAGTTGAGCTCCATGTGCAGACCCCGGAACTCTCCGATCCGGCCGCACGGCTGGCCACCAGCGTGGTGCGGGCAGCGCTGGACGATCTGGCGGCCACCCGCAGCCTGGCCCAGAGGACATCTGCGATCAGTTTCGAAAACGAATGGCTCGATCTCGACTCCCTCGCTCCGCTCGAGCAGGAGGGCGTGGTGTTCATTCCCCGGCTCGATTCCCTGGCGGATCTGGTCTGCAAGCGCCGCCAACGCCAGCTGCTGGAGCGGTTGCGCCTGCCCTCGCCGCGCTGGTTCCCGCTGGAGCAGATGCTCACTCCCCCGGCCCCGGCCCCAGCAGAGCAGGGTGATCCTGCTCTGGCCGGGGTCCGTGACGGCGCCGGCGAAGCGGCGGAGCCGGCTCTGCCCCAGCCGCCCCGGCTCCCGGCCGGGTTCGACTTTCCGTTGATGGCAAAGGCTGTGCGGGGTGGCTACGACGGGCGCGGCACCCGGGTGATCCGCAGTCAGGCGGAGCTGGAGGCCCTGATCGAGGCGGTGGATCCAAGCCTGTGGCTACTGGAGGAGTTCGTGGCTTTCGAGCAGGAGTTGGCGTTGGTGGCCTGCCGCGATCATTTCGGCGCAGTTCAGTGCTACCCCTTGGTGGAGACGCACCAGCACGATCAGGTCTGCGACTGGGTGCTCGCCCCCGCTGCCGCCAGCCAGGCGGTGGAGGCCCGCGCCCGCAATGTGGCGGCCTCGCTGCTGGCCGCCCTCAATTACGTGGGAGTGCTGTCGATCGAATTCTTCTACGGACCCTCGGGGCTGCTGATCAATGAGCTGGCGCCGAGGACCCACAACTCCGGCCACTACACCATCGAAGCGTGTCTCACCAGTCAGTTCGCCCAGCAGGTGCGCATTGTCTCGGGAGAGCCCCTGGGGGACACCTCCATGACCATGCGCGGCGCGTTGATGGTGAACCTGCTTGGTTTCGAGACCTCCACCGCGGCCTACGCCAGGCAACGCCAGGCCCTGGAGGCCCTTGCCGATGTCCATTTGCACTGGTACGGCAAACGTCTGGCCCGGCCCGGGCGCAAGCTGGGTCACCTCACAGTGGAGCTCAAGGCCTCAGGTGCGGCCGAGCGGGTCCGTGAGGCATCACTGCGATTGGCTGAGGTACGGGCGATCTGGCCACTCCCACCGGCTCGTACCCCTTAGAGTTTGCGAGGACTGCTGTGTTGGTGACTGCCTTTCACAGTTTTCTGATCTGACTCCCTCTTCGACGTGGGTGGTCTGTCGTGACGGTGACGTACACCGGCCTCGTTGCCGGAAACGAAGCCCCACTTTGATCACCCCTCTGGTACTACCAGGTCGAACACTGGGGCAAGACGGCACGGCGGTTCACCCCTTTTCAACCCTTGAGACAGAGAAGCTCCAGGCGTTCCTGGAGCTTCTCCTTTGGCCAGTTGGTCAGCACGAACACTTCCTGGGCGGTGCTGCCGCGGCGGGCCAGCAGCTTGTACCCCCCGTTGATCGGAACCGACACCCGCAGTCGCAGGCGAGGGCTGTGTCCCTTGACGCGACTGATCACGGCCGGGGTGATCGTGTCGATGCCCTCGTCCTGAGCCAGAACTTTGAGTACCGGGATCAGCCCCTCCACGTAGGTGCTGTGGGTGATCACCACCCGGCCCATGGGTCTTTCTCTCCGGTCGCAAACCCTAGGCAGGCCCGTTAAGCCGGTGAGGCACAAGCTGTTCCTCGCTGGCCCTGACGCGAGCATCGCTGATCTCCATGGCGTGATCAGTCCCGCTCCAGAGGCGCCATCGTCAAGCCCTCCTGACTGAGTTGCTGGTGGTAGAGCTCAGCCTGCTCCTGGGGTCCGCTCCAGACGACGGCCGATCCCACGGAGTCGATTTGATGAGCCAGCTCCCAGGCACGGTCTGGTCCCATGCCCGGCAGGTAGCGCACGAGGCAGTTCACCACGTGTTGAAACGTGTTGACGTCGTCGTCGAGAACAACTATCCGAAGATTTGGATAGCGTTGCCGTTGCCGGATTCCGGCCGGGATCGTCTGAACTCCCGAGGCTGCCATCGTTGAGCGGGGTCTGAGTCGACCCCACACTAGGTAAACTCTGCACAACCGTTGCTTGGGCGACCCCATGCTCATCTCCCTCGCCTGGGCTTCCCTGGCTGCACTGTTCAGCTTCTCGATCGCCATGGTGGTCTGGGGACGCAATGGCGACGGCACGATCAATTTCTGATCGACCCAGGGCCCACTCCTCACCCGGATGCCTGACTTTCCCCTCTCCAGCACCAATGTCCTGGCGTTGACAGCCACAATTTTGCTGGTTTTCGTGACAGGCGGGGTGATCTACCTCTCCGTCGTTGAATGGCGCGACCGCCGCCGGGCCAAGCAGTCACCACGACAGTCTTCAGCTCGTATGTCGTCTGGGCGACGTTGACGTGTTATTGGCCACGGATCCATCCTCGCAACAGACCCAAGCAGCATCCAAGTCCGAGCCAGAGTGAGGGCAAGCCCTAAGGGGCAGGTGCTCCTGGCTGCAGACCAAGTGATCCGCGACCAACTTCAATTTGACCCTGCGCAGCCCCGGGCACTCAAATGTTTGTGGCTTCCCCCGGGGTGGGTGCGACCAGGTTGACTGCAGCGAAAGAGTGGTGCCCAGCGCTCACTCCCCGCTGCTGCTGGGATTCCGGGTCTTGAACCATCAGCCCAGTCGGGTGAGACGTGCCCTTGAAGGAGCCAGCCTCTGGAGGCAGCCGTTGGTCGCCAGGACCGTTCGGTTCGATGACGAACCACGCTTTTCGCAATGAAGCCTCCTCCACCATGACGCTCACCCTGCCGCGCTGGAAGGGTCTGCCGCCTGCTCCCCGTCTGGGCCCCTTGCCGATCACCTCGGCGCTGATCACCCTGCTGGTGCTGACTCCGGCCAGCCAGTTGCACCGCTTTCCCCGCTCCAACGCCGAGGGGCTGGAGCGGGTGGTGGGGATGGCCACCCTGGTTCAGAGTTTTCAGTCGGGGGACGCCAGGCCGGTGCCCCTGCTCTGGCAGGAACGGCTGGGCGCTGAGTCGGCCACACAGCTCTGGGCACGCCAGCGGGGGACCTGGTGGCAGTTCTGGGGACGGGAAGGCTCGGCCCATCTTGTGGTGCCGGCCCGCTTGTTCGGCCCCCAGGCCAGTGCTCCCCTGCCTGGCCGTGCCGTGCGGGTGGACGATCTGGTCGTGATCGCTCCCGATCCCCTTTCGTACCAGACGCTCCAGCAGCAACTGCGCCGTACCGCCCGTACGCCCCGTGGTCTGGAGCAACGTTGCGTCAATCTGCTGCGCAGCCGCCAGGCCGTGGTCTGGACCAAGCTCGCCCTTGCTCAGATCTCCGGCGATCTGGCCCCGCTGCTGCAGCGCTTCCAGCAGGGCTGCCTCACGGTCAGCGCCGAGGCCGACGGCCTCAGCTGGCAGGGGGAGGCCAGCGCCAAGCCCGATTCGGTGGCTCCAGCCCCATCTCTGCCACCGGTGCCGAGCCCACGCCGTGAGCCCCTGCCGCCCGATCTGTTGCTGGAGGTGGCCGGGGCTCGGCTTGACCTGCTCCTCGATGCCCTGCTCAGCAATGCCGTGATCCGGCAACCGCTGATGGATCGTTACGGCCTTGACCAGGCTGCCCTGGAGCGTCTCCAGAACACTCCATTCCTCCTCCGGCTCAGACCCCAGCCCAAGGGCCCCTTTCAGGCTTCCCTGGAGTTGCAGCTGGCGGTGGGTCAGGAGCGCTCCGGCTGGACCCGCTGGTTGTCGGCCCTGGGCCAGGCTCTTGAGCGCCAGGGCCTGAGCGACCAGCTATCTCCTTCCCGGCCAGAGAATGCAGCAGGGAATTCAGCTGCGGCCACCGCTGGTCGGGCCAAATTGGCCAGCAGCCTCTGGCTGCGCGATGACGGTACCCCCCTGGGAGGCTGGCGCTGGGTGGTGCCGACTGCTGGTGGCGCCCCGGAGTTGCTGTTCGTGCTTGGCGCAGGTCTGCCCGGGGCTGAGCGTTTTGCCCCGGCCAGACCACCGGCGGGCGGTGGGCTCAGCCTGCGGGCCAGGCCAGAATCTCTCGCCGCCCTTGGCTTGCTGCCCCCGGATCTGCCGGCGGTGGTCCGGCGCTCCACCCAGCTGGAGCTCCTGTCGGCTCCAGCGGCAGCGTCCAAGCCGGGAGCTTCCCCTGGAGGCGATGCGGGTTTGTCGTGGCTGTGGGGGTCCTTGAGGCTGGCTGCTCCCAAAGCGCCAGCCGCTGCCACGACCAAACCAGCTCAGGCCCCATCTGCGGCACCAGAAAGCCAGTCAGGCTCACAAGACGTCAGGCCCTGAAAAGACCAGCGGCCGTTGAGCTAACGGCTGACCTGCCAATTGAATCGGCCAGTCGCCAATCGCCCTCAGACTCAGCCCCCCTGGGGCGAGGCGGGAGGGCTTGATTCGGGCATCACGTTGGTTTCGTTGTCGGTGTTGCTCACGGTTTCGCCAGCGCTGTTGGCTGCAGGGGTGACCTTGGTCCCCTGGGCCTGACGTTCTCTTCGACGCCGTTCGGCGGCCAGGGTCTCCTCCATCAGCTCGACGGCCTGGGCCATCTTCTGGAGGTTGCTTGCGTAGAGGGTCAGGTCCTTGTCGACCCGCTCCTTCATCAGACCCATGGATTCACCGATCTCATGGGCGGCTTCCCTGAGAGCCTGGGGCTCCATGGATTCGGCACCGCGGGCCCGCTGCAGCAGGCTGAGCAGTCCAACGGCGAACAGGCGCGAGTAGTGGAAATCGGACCTGTCGATTCCGGCAAGCACTCCAGCAATCGGCTCAGGAGCTCCCTTGCCCCGCTGGGCCAGCCAATGCTTCACCTCGTCCAGGCTGTGCTCTCCCACTGCCGCCACGGCAGCGGCGTGTTGGGCGCGAATCTGCTGGGCATCGAAGCCCGAGGAGGCGCAGAGGGCGACAAACAGGGGTTCACTCTGTTCCGGGGGGCGGTAGCCCTTGGAGAAGCCATCAAAGACCTGGGTAAGCCCCACCGCGAACAGGCCGTCGCTGCGGAATCCACTCTGCCGGCTGAGCAGATGCAACTCGACGAGCAGCTCATCGACCATGCGCCGGTACAGGGGACCGATCACATGGGGAAATGCTGCGTGGAAGGCACGCTTGCTGTCAGCAACGGTGAGGCAGGCGCTCACACTCATCCGCTCGAATGCCTGGACCTTAGCGCTGCACCCCCCCGAGCCGATCGGGCGGGTGGTGCACCGTCCTCGGTAGGATCGTTGGAGTTGCTCTGCCATTGCCGATGATCCCGATCGTGATTGAGGATTCGGGCCGGGGTGAGCGCGCCTTTGATATCTATTCCAGGCTCCTGCGTGAGCGGATCATCTTTCTGGGCGAGCCCGTCACGTCAGAATCGGCCAATCGAGTGGTTGCCCAACTGCTTTTTCTGGAGTCTGAGGATCCTGAGAAAGATATTTTTCTCTACATCAATTCCCCTGGTGGATCCGTCTATGACGGCCTTGGCATCTTCGATACGATGCAGCACATCAAGCCTGACGTGCAGACCGTCTGTGTGGGGCTTGCCGCCAGCATGGGTGCATTTTTGCTCACTGCAGGAGCCAAGGGTAAGCGCAGCAGCCTGCACCATTCTCGGATCATGATTCACCAGCCTCTGGGCGGTGCTCGTGGCCAAGCCAGCGACATACGCATTCAGGCTGATGAGATTCTCTTCCTCAAGGACAAGCTGAACAGGGAACTTGCTGACCGAACAGGTCAACCCCTGGACCGCATCCAGCTCGACACTGATCGTGACTTCTTCATGTCACCCGCAGAGGCCGTGAGTTACGGGTTGATTGACAAAGTGATTGATAAGCGATCCGTTCGTCCAGTCTGAATCCGTGAGTTCGAGTCAGTCAGCCTGAGTCAATCAGGCATGTTAAATCTGGATCCGTCGGCCTGATCATGCCTGAACTGACCATAGTGAAGGCTGCCAAGAGTTAAAGCCTTAAATCATCACGACCAAAAACTTATCTATAATATAGCATTTTAACGTGCAATTTGCTTTTGTCCTCGAGGCATAAGCGTCGGTCTAGGGCTGGAAGTGGCTAGATGATGTTCAATCCTGATCGGAAATCTTAAGACCATTCTTGCTGCCCTTAAGCTCTTTCCAGAGCGAACGAATTTCATCGTACGCCTGATCCTGATTGAGCTTGCCGTTGCTCTGAAGTCCGACGATCAGCCCAACGCGATCGGCGAAACGCTCAAGGTTCTGGTGGAATGCCAGCCGCTGCGGACTCCAATCATCGCCGTGGTAGCCGCTGAACGACTCCATTGGAGAGCGGGTGCTGCTCAAGATGGGAACGCGTGGCGATCCATGCTAAGCACTGTTTGAGTCTGGCGGGACAAGCTTCGGTTAAGAACTTGCCCCTGCCATACCCCCCTTGTTCTGGCTTGCCTGGATCAGGCGGCAGGCAGCAGGGGGGAGAAGCGGTCTTTCTCAGGGATCGTTGTGAACTCGGCCACCACGGCACGGAATTCATCGCCATCGAGGGTTTCTTTCTCGATCAGCATCTCGACCAGGCGATCCATGCAATCACGGTGGCTGGCCACCAACGCCTGGGTGTCGCGATAGCAAAGGTCGACAATGCTGCGGATCTGTTCATCAATGCGGCGGGAGATGGAATCGGAGACGTCGCTGCGGGTCATCAGGTCGCGTCCAAGGAACACCTCCTGATTCCCTGCCTCCAGTGAGACCGGTCCCAGATCACTCATGCCGAAACGGGTCACCATCTGGCGGGCCATGCTCGCCACCTGCTGAATGTCACCACCTGCTCCGGTGGTGACCTCGGCGTGCCCGAACACCACGTCCTCCGCAACCCGTCCGCCAAGGGCTCCCATGATGCGGGCCTTGAGCTGGGATCGGCTCACCAGCATCTGCTCCTCATCTGGGGCGAACCAGGTCAGTCCCTGGGCCTGGCCGCGGGGGACGAGGGTGACCTTCTGGACAGGATCGTGATCCTTCACCAAGGTGCCCACCAGGGCGTGACCAACTTCGTGGTAAGCAATCAGGCGCTTGCTGCGGCCATCGGTCAGGGGTTTGCCCTCCATGCCGGCGATCACGCGATCAACGGCGTCATCAATCTCAGCCAGCGTGGTGGCCTCCTTGCGGCGCCGGGCGGTGAGGATGGCCGCTTCGTTGAGCAGGTTGGCCAGATCGGCCCCGGTGAATCCAGGGGTACGGCGAGCGACTGCTTCGAGGGACACATCCTCAGCAAGCTTCTTGTTGCGGGAGTGAACCTTGAGAATCGAGAGGCGGCCTTTGATGTCAGGGGCATCAACGCTCACCTGGCGATCGAAGCGACCCGGACGCATCAGGGCCGAATCGAGCACATCGGGGCGATTGGTGGCCGCGATGATGATGATGCCACTGTTGCCCTCGAAGCCGTCCATCTCAGTGAGCAGCTGGTTGAGGGTCTGCTCCCGCTCGTCGTTCCCCCCCCCGATGCCGGCCCCACGCTGACGCCCGACCGCATCGATTTCATCGATGAAGATCAGGCAAGGGCTGTTTTCCTTTGCCCGTTTGAACAGGTCGCGCACACGGCTGGCGCCGACGCCCACGAACATCTCCACGAATTCCGAACCGGAGAGGGAGAAGAAGGGAACACCGGCCTCGCCAGCGATTGCTTTTGCCAGCAGGGTCTTGCCGGTACCCGGAGGGCCCACCAACAGCACACCTTTGGGGATCTTGGCGCCAACGGACGTGAATCGCTCCGGCTGCTTCAGGAAGGTGACCACTTCCTCCAGGTCTTCCTTGGCCTCTTCCACTCCGGCCACGTCATCGAACATGACACCGGTTTCTGCCTCCATGGCGAAGCGGGCCTTGGTCTTGCCGAACTGCATCGCCTGGCCAGGACCGCCGGGCATTGAGGAGGAACGGCGCGCCAGAAAGATCAGTGAGCCGATCAGCAGCAGGGGAAAGAGCAGATTTCCAAGGATTCCCAGAGCCGGAGGGGTGCTGCGAGGGGGGTGGATGTCGAAACTGATGCCCTGGGTCTTGAGGTTGTTGATCAGCTCGGGAGCCAGGCCGGGCAGGTCTACCCGCAGGCGCTGCACGCGATTGTCCAGGTCGGGATCCACAGCTTCAATCACGGCGCTGCGACCCCCATCGAAGATGTCGACCGCAGTGACACGCCCGGCCTCGATGTAGTCGAGGAAGCGGCCATAGCTCATCCGCGCCACTGCCGCGTTGCGCGGAGCCACCGTGTCGGTGCGACCTTCAGGGGTGAACCGGCTGGCGCCGCCATTCCCCAGCACCTGCCAGCCGAGAAAAAGAGCCACTCCGATCGGGAGCAGCCAGAGAGCGAACAGACGCCAGCGCTGATTCATGGCTGAGAGGGATTTTTAACAAGTGTAAAGCGCGCAAACCTCGGCCGAGGGTTCCCGGCCGCCGCGCCCTTGATTTCAGCTTGTCATGGTTGCCCCGAGCCGTGCTCTCTGGTGACAGAGCTTCAGCGGATGCTCAGCCAGGCGGGATCATCGCTGCCCTCGCTGGCCTCGAGCTCAGGCTCGATCAGAAGCTCAGCGCTTGGGAGGGTTTCCAGCAGTTCAGGACCACCCAGGCCATGGGTCCAGATTTCCAGCTCAGCACCCTTGGGGGCCTGGAAACTGAGAAGCTCAAACGGAAAAATCACCCGCTCCAGGTAGAACTCTCCAGGCCCGCAGGAGCGCAGAATCACCATACGGTCGCTGGAGTTGCGATAGCCGCAGGAGAGCAGGGCCAAGGGAGGGGTTTCGTCGGGATTCAACCATCAAGCCACCATCCACGCGGGCCTTTGGTCACGGACAGCACCGTTCAGCTTTCTTAAGGTTTTCTTGATAAGAGCGGGGTGCCACTCTGAAGTTGCAGCCGCTGGCCTCAGAGGCTGCGCAGGGCCACGATCGGATCCAGCCGGGCGGCTCGACGAGCCGGCACCACCCCGAAGAACAGGCCGATCGATCCAGACAGCCCCACGGTGAAGAGCACACTGCCGCTGTCGATGGCGGCGGGCAGAGGGGTGAAGCGGCTCACTGCCGCCACCGTGCCCAGGCCCACGGCGCTGCCGATCAGGCCACCGAGGCTGGCGAGCACGAGGGATTCCACCAGAAACTGCAACAGCACATCGCCGCTGCGGGCACCCACCGCCTTGCGCAGGCCGATCTCCTGGGTGCGCTCGCTCACCGACACCAGCATGATGTTCATGATGCCGATGCCGCCCACCAGCAGCGAGACCCCACCGATTGCCCCCAGCATCAAGGTCAGTCCACCGGTGATCGTGCCCACGATCGAAAGGGCGTCCTGTTGGGAGCGCACGGCGAAATCGTCTTCTCTGAGGATGCGGTGGCGCTGGCGCAGCAGGTTGGTGATCTGAAACTTGGCGGCACTGGTGCTGGCCTCGTCGCGGGCTTCAGCGCTGATGAAGGTCAGCACCACGCCGTAAGTGGGGTCACGGCCGCTCAGCTTGCTGACCATCGTCGAGAGTGGGATGTAGGCAGCTTCGTCCTGGTTGGTGCCGAATGCGGCGCCCTTGGGGGCCGTTACGCCGATCACCTCGAAGGATTGATCGCGGATACGCAGGGTCTGGCCGATGGCGGAGCCTGAGGGCATCAGCTTCTGTTTGAGATCCGGGCCGATCACGGCCACGTTGCGCGCTCCCTTGATGTCGTCCTGGCTGAAGAACCGCCCCTGGGCGATCTCGAAGCGCCGCACCGGCAGAAACTCCGGCGTGATGCCCGAAACCGAGGCGTTGGAGCTGTTGCCCCCCGACTGAACCACCGCGTTGATCGTGATCTGGGGGGCGACCCGACGCACACTCGGCACCTGCTCGACGATCGCCTCAGCGTCCTCCAGCACCAAAGTGCGCGGATTTTCGATCCCCTGGCGGCGGGTGTCGTTGTTGCCGGGTACCACGAAGAGGACGTTGGCCCCAAGGGTGTTCAGCTGGCCTTCCGCCAGGTTCTGGGCCCCCTTGCCCACCCCCACCAGGGTGATCACCGAGGCATTGCCGATCACGATGCCCAGCATTGTCAGCAGGCTGCGCAGCCGGTTGGCTTTGAGGGTGTTGAGAGCCATGCCGACGGTTTCCGCCAGTGGCAGTTTCGAGGCCATTGCCGCGAGCAGCATTCAGAGCCGCATCATGGCCAGCAGCCGCCACCGCTGGCGGCATTGATCAGACGATGGTTTCGCTGCGATCGGCCTGGGTGTGGTTGCGGGCGCCGCGGTGCACCACCCCCTCACGCACTTCCAGGGTCACGAATTCGCCCAGGCGCAGATCGGTTGTGGCATTGGCCACCCCCACGATCACCGGCACCCCCAGTCGCTGGGCGATCACGGCCGCATGGCTGTCGCAGCCGGCCTCTTCAGCAATCACGCCCTTGGCCTTGCGGATGGCATCGAGGTATCCAGCACTGGTCTCGCGTACCACCAGGATCTCGCCGCTCTCCAGCCGCGCCGCCTCATCTGCGGTGGTGGCCACGCGCACGCGTCCGCTGACCGAACCATTGCCGATGCCCAGGCCCCGGCCCAGCACGGCTGAGACGATACCCACCTTGACCAGATCGGTGGAGCCGCTCACGCCCGAGAGAGTGCCGGCGGTCTGAACCACGAGATCGCCCTCCTTGAGCAGCCCCCGTTCCTGGGCCACGCCCATGGCCAGGGTGAAGGTGCTGGTGGTCGACTGCTGATCACCGATCAGCAGGGGATTCACCCCCCAGACCAGCTGCAGCTGGCGGGCCACCCTCACCTCATTGGTGATCGCCAGGATCGTGGTGGAGGGGCGGAACTTGCTGACATTGCGGGCGGTGGCCCCGCTCTTGGTGAGGGGAAGGATGGCGGCGGCCTGCAACTGACGGGCGATCGTGCTCACCGCCTGGCTGATGGCGTTGGGGATGGTGGAAGCCATGTGGCTGTCCACGGCCCGGCGGGGGTAGTCGCGCTCGATCCGGCGGGCGATGCGCGCCATCGTTTCCACCGCCTCCACCGGGTAATCACCCACCGCGGTCTCGTTGGAGAGCATCACCGCGTCGGTGCCATCAAGGATGGCGTTGGCCACATCGCTCACCTCGGCCCGGGTGGGGCGGGGGCAGCTGGCCATGCTGTCGAGCATCTGGGTGGCCGTGATGATCGGGATGCCCAGGGTGTTGGCCTTGCGGATCAGTTCCTTCTGCAGCAGCGGAACCTCTTCAGCCGGCATCTCCACGCCCAGGTCGCCCCGGGCCACCATCACCCCATCGCAGAGGGGCAGTATCGCGTCGATCTGATCGATCGCCTCGAACTTCTCGATCTTGGCGATCACCGGGGTGCTGTACCCCTGGGAGCTGATCAGCTCACGGATCTCCTGCATGTCGGAGGGGTTGCGCACGAAGCTCAGGGCGACCCAGTCGACCTCCTGCTGGAGGCCGAAGCTGAGGTCTTCCCGGTCCTTGGTGGTGAGCGCACGGATCGAGAGCTGAACGTCAGGGAAGTTCACCCCCTTGTTGTTGGAGAGCACACCGCCCACCACCACGGTGCAGTGCAGGGTCTGCTCGGGGATGTCCACCGACTTGACCACCATCTCGACACGGCCATCGTCGAGAAGGATGCGGCTGCCGGCGGTCACCTCATCGGCCAGGCGCTCGTAGGTGATCGTGGCGATCGACTGGTCGCAGCTCACCGGCCGGGAGGTGAGGGCGAAGGGGTCGCCGTTGGCCAGGGTGATCGGACCACCCTCGAAGCGGCCGAGGCGGATCTTCGGGCCCTGGAGATCCTGAAGGATGCCCACATGGATGCCCAGCTCGTGGGCCACCTGACGGATCGTGGCGATCCGGGCGGCATGTTCGGAGTGGTCCCCGTGGGAAAAATTGAGTCGGAACGTGGTGGCCCCCGCCTGGATCAGGTCCCGCAGTCGCTGGGGGGACTCCGTGGCTGGACCGATCGTTGCCACGATCTTGGTGCGACGCGACAGATCGGGCTGCGCCATCGGAAGAGCCGAAGGTTCAGGCGGAAACTACCATCCGGTCCCGCCCCTCTCCTGCCGCCGATGGTGCGGAACCCATGGATCTGAACGACTACCAGCTCCAGGCCCGCAGCACAGCCCGCTACCCCGACGTAGGTGCAAATCCGATTTATCCCACCCTCGGACTCTGCGGTGAGGCCGGTGAAGTGGCCGACAAGGTCAAGAAGGTGCTCAGGGATCGCGGCGGGGTGTTCGAGCCCCAGCTGGTGGAGGATCTGGCCCTGGAACTCGGCGACGTGCTTTGGTATGTCGCCCAGCTGGCCAGTGAACTGGGACTGGAACTCGACGACGTTGCCCAGGCCAATCTGACCAAACTGGCGGGACGGGCCAGGCGTCAGACGCTTGGAGGTAGCGGCGATCACCGCTGAGGGCTGCTCCGGCGGCCGACTCCCCCTGCTTCCCAGCCAGAGCCATCCAGAGCCGCTCAGAGCCAACCTGGGCCACTCAGAGCCACCCGTTGAATCCCTTGAGCCCCAGGTCCCCCATGCCCCGTTCTGGCCCTCGTCCATCGCCCCTGCCCAAGGCGCTGGCCCTGCTGCTGGCGCTGTTGCTGCTGCTGGCCCCCGCTGCGCCAGCCTGGGCACTTGATCTGGCTGTGACTGAGATCAGCCTGGAGCCCTGCCCGACGGCTGACCCGGGCTCCCAGCCGGAGCTGAAGCGCCCGAGCGGGGCCAGTTGCTACGCCCTGCGCGGAACCGTGAACAATCCCCGTTCCCAGCCGGTGATCGACACCGATCTGTTCGCGGTGATCAGTGACAGCAGCGGTGAGCCGGTGCTGCAGAACCGGACCCGGGTGGGCTCGATCGGTGACATTCCCCCCGGAGAATCGAGCTTTGCCTTGCGCCTGGCGGTGCCGGCCGGAACCCCTGGGCCCCTTCAGGTCAGCCATGCCAAGGCAAGGGGGTTCAACGCCCCTGTGCGGGTGCGGGCCGGTGTGGATGATGAGCTACTGCCCCTCGAGCAGGCCCTGCTCGATCGTCCCTAGCCGGCCGCAGGTCTCAGCGCTTCAGTATCCGAAACCTCCCATCAGGGATCCGCTGAGGTTGCCCAGAAGTCCCTGAACCAGGCTGAGGGTAATGAAGGCGATGATTGCCGAGAGGTCAAGACCGCCAAGGGGGGGGATCAGACCGCGAAAGGCGTTCAGGTAGGGGTCGGTGATCGAGCTCACCGTGCTCAGCACCGGGTTGCTCCAGTCGAGGTTGGGGAACCAGCTCAGCAGCACCCGCACCAACAGCACCAGGCTGTAGATGCTGAGAGTCTGCGCCAGCACAGCCAGGATCTGGCTCAGGATCATCATGGGCAAGGCCTGAAGCGAATCGACACCGACTCTATGCAGCCTCGTTGCCCTTCGCCCTTTCGTCAGGGGCGGGGGCAGCCTCAGTCACCTGGGTGACGGCGAAGGTGCGGTGGAACTTGTCGCTGAGGCTGATCCAGAAGGAGCGGCCGTCGCTCTGGCGCCGTCGCTCGATGAAGTCCTGGGCCAGCAGTTCCTTGATGTGGTCGTAGGCGCCCGATCCGCGCAGCTCCACCAGATCCGACTGCAAAATGCGCCGCTTGAGTGCCACAGTCGCCAGGGTTCGCAGGGTGGCGGTGGAGAGGTCCACCGGCAGCAGCGTCTGAACCAGATCGGCGTGACTGTCGCGCAGCTGCAGGCTGAAACGCTGACCCTCCTGACGGATTTCCAGGGCCGTGTCCCGGTGGGCGTAATCCGCCATCAGGGTGATCAGGGCCAGTTCGACGGCGTCGCGTTCGATGGGCTCACTCAGGCCGATCGAGGCGATCTCGGCGAGCTCGCCCAGGTTGAGTGGGCGGCCCTTGAGGTACAGGATGGCCTCAAGCCGGGCAGGCAAGGATAGAGACGCGCTGGACATGCTCTCAGCCGGCCCATCGTTGGCCGCACCGTACCGCAGCTCAGCCGAGGCGGCTCAGGCAAGGGCCGGTACCGGCTGGCTGGCAGGGCCGAGGAACAACCGGTAAGCAGGATTCTGGGTCTCGTCCCAGTGGCGGTAGCCGAGGCCTGAGAGGAAGAGCTCCCAGGCGCTGGAATCCTGCTCCTCCACCTGCACCCCCACCACGATGCGGCCCACGTCGGCCCCCTGGTTGCGGTAATGGAAGATGCTGATCGACCAGTTGGGGTGGAGGGCATTGACGAAGGCCATCAGTGCGCCCGGCCGCTCTGGAAATTCGAAGCGGTAAAGCAGTTCCCTCGGCGGGGCCCCGCCGCCGTGGCAGGCCGCTTCAGGCAGGCGCCCTCCCACCATGTGGCGCAGGTGGAGCTTGGCCAGCTCGTTGTTGCTGAGGTCAAGGCAGGGGAAGCCGCCGGCGCTGAGCTGGCCGATCAACGCCTTGGTGTCCCGGTGCCCGTCGATCTGCACCCCCAGAAAAATGTGGGCCAGGCGGTGATCTGCCATCCGGTAGCTGAATTCAGTCAGGCTGCGGGAGCCCAGCAGCTCACAGAGTTCGCGCAGGCTGCCGGGGCGCTCGGGAATCTCAACCGCCAGCATCGCTTCGCGCTCCTCCCCGAGCTCGGCTCTCTCGGCCACGAAGCGCAGACGATCGAAATTCATGTTGGCGCCGCAGGCCACGGCCACCAAGGTGCGCTGCTTCAGCCCTCGCCGCTGCACATCGGCCTTCATGCCGGCCACCGCCAGCGCGCCTGCCGGCTCGAGGATCGAGCGGGTGTCCTCGAAGACGTCCTTGATCGCCGCGCAGATCTCATCGGTGTCCACCGTGACCATGGCATCCACGTAGCGCTGAGCCAGGGCGAAGGTGTGCACCCCTACCTGGCGAACGGCCACCCCATCGGCGAACAGACCCACCTGCTCCAGGCTCACCCGACGGCCTGCCGCCAGGGAGCGGGTCATGGCATCGGCATCCACGGGCTCGACACCGATCACCTCCACCTGCGGCCAGACGGTCTTGATGAAGGCGGCGATACCGGCGATCAGCCCGCCGCCGCCCACCGCCACATAGATGACATCGGGTGGAGCCGAGCACTGGCGCATGATCTCCAGGCCAACGGTGCCCTGGCCGGCGATCACCTCGGGATCGTCGAAGGGATGGATGAAGGTGAGGCCCCGCTCCTGCTCCAGGCTCCTGGCCCGCAGGCAAGCCTCGTCGTAGGTGTCTCCGTGCAGGACCACCTCGGCACCGCGGTCGGCCACGGCACGCACTTTCATGGCGGGTGTGGTGAGCGGCATCACGATCACGGCGTGACAGCCCAGCCTCTCGGCAGCCAGGGCCACTCCCTGAGCGTGGTTGCCGGCGCTGGCCGCGATCACACCACGCTTCAGTTCAAGCGGCGTGAGCTGGGCCATGCGGTTGTAGGCCCCGCGCAGCTTGAAGGAGAACACCGGCTGTAGGTCCTCGCGCTTGAGCAGCACGGTGTTGCCTAGCCGCCGCGACAGGTTGGGGGCTGGATCGAGTGGCGACTCGATCGCCACGTCGTAGACCCTTGCCCGCAGGATGCGCTGCAGTATGTCGTCCATGGCTCCAGTCTGCCGGTCAGCAGAACTGCCGGCCTCAGGAAAGGTGACCGTTGCCCCCATTCCTCCTGAGGCAGGCCGTAGATTGAATTCTCAGAACTGATCAGGGTATGCATCTCAGCGAGCTGAGCCATCCCAACCAGCTGCATGGCCTCAGCATCGGCGAGCTAGAAGCCATAGCTCGTCAGATTCGTGAGAAGCATCTGGAGGTGGTGTCCACCAGCGGAGGCCATCTCGGGCCAGGGCTGGGTGTGGTGGAACTCACCCTGGCCCTCTACCAGACCCTCGACCTCGACCAGGACCGGGTTGTCTGGGACGTGGGCCACCAGGCCTACCCCCACAAGCTGGTCACGGGGCGCTACCACCAGTTCCACACACTGCGCCAGCAGGGCGGAGTGGCGGGCTACCTCAAACGGAGCGAGTGCGGCTTCGATCACTTCGGGGCAGGTCACGCCTCCACCAGCATTTCGGCGGCCCTGGGCATGGCCCTGGCTCGCGACCGCCGCGGTGAGGAGTTCAAATGCGTTGCGGTGATCGGCGATGGTGCCCTCACCGGTGGCATGGCGCTCGAGGCGATCAACCACGCCGGGCACCTTCCCAAAACCCCGTTGCTGGTGGTGCTCAACGACAACGACATGTCGATCTCACCCCCGGTGGGCGCCCTCTCCACCTACCTGAACCGCATGCGGCTGAGCCCGCCGCTGCAGTTCCTCTCCGGCAGCGCTGAGGAAGCCTTCAAGCACCTGCCCTTCATGCACGGGGAGCTTCCGCCCGAGCTCGAGCGGCTCAAGGAGAGCATGCGCCGGCTGGCGGTGCCAAAGGTGGGCGCCGTGTTCGAGGAGCTGGGCTTCACCTACATGGGTCCGATCGACGGCCACGACATCGCCGAGATGGTGCGCACCTTCACAGCCGCCCACCGCTGCGAAGGTCCGGTGCTGGTCCATGTGGCCACGACCAAAGGCAAGGGCTATCCCTACGCTGAGGCCGATCAGGTGGCGTACCACGCCCAGTCGGCCTTCGACCTCAAGACCGGCAAGGCCTTTCCCTCCAGCAAGCCGAAACCCCCCAGCTACAGCAAGGTCTTCGGCCAGACCCTGGTCCGCATCTGTGAACAGGACCCCACTGTGGTGGGGATCACGGCGGCCATGGCCACCGGCACCGGCCTCGATCTGCTCGAGAAGGCCCTGCCCAAGCAGTATTTCGATGTGGGCATCGCTGAGCAACATGCCGTCACCATGGCGGCGGGCATGGCCACGGCTGGGCTCAAGCCGGTCGTGGCGATTTACAGCACCTTTCTCCAGCGTGCTTACGACCAGCTCATCCACGACGTCGGCATCCAGAAACTGCCGGTCACCTTCGTGCTCGATCGGGCCGGAATCGTGGGCGCTGATGGTCCCACCCACCAGGGCCAGTACGACATCAGTTACCTGCGGGCTGTGCCCAATTTCACGGTGATGGCCCCCAAGGACGAAGCGGAGCTGCAGCGGATGCTGGTCACCTCGATCGGCCACGACGGTCCCTGTGCCATCCGCTTCCCTCGCGGCGAAGGCGAAGGGGTGCCCTTGATGGAAGAGGGCTGGGAACCTCTGGAGATCGGCCACGGTGAGCAGCTGGCCGATGGCGATGATCTCTTGATCGTTGCCTACGGCGCCATGGTGGCGCCGGCCATGGCCACGGCCGGTCTGCTGCAGGAGCAGGGCATCAGGGCCGCGGTGGTGAATGCCCGCTTCCTGCGCCCCCTCGATGAAAGCCTGATCCTGCCCCTGGCCCGCCGCATCGGCCGGGTGGTGACGATGGAGGAAGGCGCCCTTCCCGGAGGGTTTGGAGCGGCGGTGGTCGAATCTCTCAACGACCACGAGTTGATGGTGCCCGTGTTCCGCATCGGCATCCCCGATCAGCTGGTGGACCATGCCAGCCCGGATCAGAGCAAGAAAGCCCTTGGGCTCACTGCGCCCCAGATGGCCGACCGCATCCTGCAGCGCTTCCCCCTGCTTGGGATTCAACGCCAGCCGGCTGTGGTCTGAATCGCGGCACAGGCTCAGGCCGCTGCTGGATTCAAGCTCAGCACAAAGGGCGGGTGTGCGGCCCGCCCTCTGCTGGTGAATGCTTTGATGCTCGGCTCGGGCCTGTGAAGTTCAGACCCGAGACCCGAGACCCAGACTTGGGCCTGGGCTTCAGAGCACGCCGCGGGAGGCCAGGCCCTGGATGGCGCCGATGCCGAAGATGTGCCCCAGGCTGGTGGTGGCCAGCAGGGATGCGTGGCTCAGGCCACCGAAGAACTGGGAGTTGGGCAACTGGGCACCCTCGGAGGGGTACTTGATGGTGGCCTTGCCGATGCCAATGGCGATCACGTTGCAGACGATCATCACCAACGCCACCTTCGGCGACCAGGTCAGCGAGGCGGGCGCCATGGCGAGAAGAGGAGTGATCATGGACGATCTAAAACTGACGCCCCATCCTGCGGGGGAACCGCCGACAGTTCACCCGCGCTTAAGACTTGTTCACTGCTCAGGCCCAGACTTCCGCTTCAGGGCTCCGGACCGGATGGCTCCTTCTCGCCGGGGCTGAAGCCCCAGAGCACCAGCAGGTTGGCCACCGTCAGGAAGACCTCTGCCCCTCCATGGAGGGGGTCCACATCGGCCAGTTGCTGGCCGAAGCGCTGCTCCGCCACCACAGCCGCGCCGATCGTGACGGCCACGAACACCAGGGTGAACTGGAACCCGCGCAGGGCCAGGGGCGGGAAACGCCCGCTGGCTCCTGCCCAGCGCAGGAAAGCCAGATAGGGCAGCAGCGACAGCACGAACAGGGGGCCGGGATCAACTGACGCCAGAACCCTCAGGACACTCATGACCGGCTCCTTTCGGGTAGCAGCGTCCAGGCTGCCGCTGCCAGGGCCACGTTGCCCAGCAAGGTGGTGCCGGCCTGGAAGACCACAAGACCCTGGAGCTCCCGGGGGTTGTCGAACAGATGCCAGGTGCAGGCGGCCATGGCGCTCACCAGCGCCGGCAGCATGGCCAGGGCCAGCCAGCGCCATTCCGTTTCGCCGCGCCGCTCACCCCAGTGGACCACGGCCGCCATCGCCAGGACCCACTCCAGCACCGAGGCCACATGGATCCACCAGGTGGGCAGTGAAAGGGCATGCATGGCGCCCGGCACCCAGGTTGAACCGCAATGTACGGAACCCAGAGCTCGTGCGGAGAGTCGTCACGACGTGTATCCCGAAGCGGCATCATTCGGTATCGATGTCCTTGAGCCATGGGGCCACACCGCCATTGCCTCAGGCTCAACCTGCTGGCTGGCTTCTCAGGGGTGCTGGCACTGAGCCATGGATCGATGAGCGTGTCGGCTGAAGCGGGTGTCGTCAGACCATCGGGCCAGGCGGCTGCCCACGACCACGAGACGGTGGAGGCTGTCAGCCTTCGGCGGCGGACCCTTGTGGGCCCCAGCTATCGCAGTGTGCCTGCAGAGCTTCAACGGGCTGTGGAGATCTATGCCGTCGAGCAGCGCACTGCCATGGAGGCTGCTGGTGGCTGTTCCCATGGCGGTGTGCTCGGCATCCCTTCGCCGTTTGAGCGACTGATCCTTCCTGCCGGCTGGAGGTTGCTGGGGGAGGTGCTGGCCTGTCCTGCCCGTTCTGACTACTGGACGTCGGAGCGGGTCGCCCTGGAGTGGTGGAGGTCAGCGCAGCACCGACGCATCGCCTATGGCAATCCACAGGCCTCCCATCTGGCCTGCAGCAGGGTGCGTCAGGGGACGATGGGGGTGAGCCGTGATTCAGTGCTTTGCCTGGTGTTCAAGGCAACCGGTGCTGGCTCGGTCCAGCCCAACAAAAAACCCGTCCGTGAGAACGGGCGGGTCTGAGGTGATGCCGGTGAGTGGGCTTCAGCCCAGGCCGATCTGGCCGAGGATGCCTTGACCGGTGAGAAGCTCTGTGGCAAGGCCGATCACGAATCCGAGCATGGCAAGGCGGCCATTCCAGGTTTCGGCGAAGGAGACGAAACCGAAGCGGGAATCAGAGCTGGACATCGAATGTGAAGCGGTGTTGCGCAAACTGTAACAGCAAGTAAACGCTCTGGCTACTGCCTGGGGGGATTGGTCTCGGCACCCCTTAAGCCTGGGCGCCCAGTCCATGTTCTCGTAGCCTCACCGCAGGTTGGATCGGGAGTTGGTGGCACCAGAGGGCAAGAGGGTTCGACCGCTGCTCTGCGGCTACTACGGCGAGCACAACCTGGGCGACGATGCCCTGCTCAGCGCCCTGCTGGCTCAGTTGCCCGAGGGCTGTGATCCGCTCGTGACCGCCTTCGATCAGGGGGAGGTGGAACAGCGCCTGGGGGTACGCACCTGTGCGCGGAGGGATTTCGCGACGGTGCGCCGTGCTCTCGACCGATGTGATGCCCTTGTGCTGGGGGGCGGCAGTCTGCTTCAGGACGCCACCAGCTTCCGCAGCCTCCTCTATTACGCCGCCCTGATCATCTCGGCACGACTGCAGGGAAAGCCTGTGTTGCTCTGGGGTCAGGGACTGGGGCCTTTGCGCCGGCGCCGCAGCCGCCTGCTGGTCCGGCGACTGCTGACCCTGGTGCAGGCCAGCAGTTGGCGGGATCCGGGATCAGCGGGCCTGGCCGCTGCCTGGGGAAGGCCAGGCCAGCTTGGCAGTGATCCAGTCTGGTCGTTGGCGACAAGGCCCTGGCATGGTCAAGGTGGCCCCCTGGTGCTCTGCTGGCGGCCCACCCAGCTGTTGGAGGGCGCGCGCTGGAAGCCCCTGCTGGAGGCCCTCGACGCTGTGGCGTCCGCTGCGGATCGGGAGGTGATCTGGCTGCCGTTTCACCGGGATCAGGACCGGGGCCTGCTCGCCGCATTGCAGGACCAGGGGCTTGTCCCCCAGCGGCTCTACCGACGCAGCCGGGAAGAGCTCGTTGCCACGCCCGAGGAGGCGATGGAGATCTTCTGCGGCTCCGCACTGGTGCTCTCGATGCGGCTGCACGGGCTGATCGTGGCGGCACTGGCCGGTGCACCCCTGACAGCCCTCAGCTACGACCCCAAGGTGCGCGCCGCCGCTGACTCCCTGGATTGCTCCTGTGTCGATCTGGACGAGCACCAGGATTCCCGCAACCTTGAGCGGGACTGGCTTCAGCAGCTGGATCAGCCCCCCCAGCCGCAGAAGGTGGAGGGACTGCGCCGGGACACGGCCGTCCACGGCGAGTTGCTGAGGCGCTGGCTGGGCCGCTGAACTCGCTTCAGTTCAGAGCACCGGCAGCAGCTGAGGCCATCGCCACCGGAATGCGCGGCACTGGGAAGCCGTTGGCCCCAAGCACGTCGACGATCATGCGGTTGGTGTCGAAATAGACCTGCCAGTAGTTGGAGGTGTGGGTGTAGGGCCGGACGGCCAGCTTCGGACCGCGCTCGCTGAACTCCAGCACTTCCACATCGCCAGGCATGCCTTTGAACTGATTGGGTACCGTGGCCAGCCCTGCTTTGAGCAGGCTGATTGCCTTGGCCACATCGGCGCTGTTGTCGAGCTGGGCCACCAGTTCCACCCGGCGGAAGTCATGCACGGAATAGTTCTGGATGGTGTCGCCGAACAGCTTGCCGTTGGGCACGATGTTGCGCACGTTGTCGGGAGCCAGCATGGAGGTCACGAACATGCCGATCTCTTCCACAGTGCCGGTGACGCCTGCAGCCGTGATGAAATCGCCGACGCTGAACGGACGGAACACCTGCAGGAAAACCCCGGCTGCGAAGTTGCCGAGCATGCCGCTCCAGGCCGCCCCGATCGCCACGCCGGCGCCGGCCAGCAGAGCGGCGAAACTGGCTGTTTCAATCCCGAAGAAGCCGAGGATGGCCACCACCAGGATCACCCTCAGCACGGCGCCGAGGATGTTCAGCAGGTAGGAGATCACCGTGGCATCGAGGCTGCTGGTACGCAGTGCCCCCCGGGTCAGCTTCATGGCGAACTGGATCAACCAGCCACCAACGATCCAGAGGGCTACCGCCCCCACCAACTTGAACAGGAATGGAACGACCGTTGTAGCGATCAGAGCAGTGATATCCGGCACGGAACTCAGAGAAAGATGGGTTCACCCTCAACGTTGAACGTCTGTTACGTCAACAACGCTGTTGGCAATTGGAAACATTGGCTGCCCTGCCCTGCTCCCCTCAGAAGCCGATCAGGCCTGGAGACGGGAGAGTTCATCGAGCACCTCCCGGCTGTGGCCCTGGGGGCGGACCGCAACCCAGCGGGCCCTGAGCACCCCCTTCGGGTCGATCAGAAAGGTGTGCCGCTGTGAGAAGGGGGCGATCCAGGATCCGTAGCGCTGGCTGACTGCCCCGCCGGGGTCGGAGAGCAGGGGGAAAACCAACCCTTCGCTGTCACAGAAAGAGGCATGGTCAGCAACGTCATCAGCGCTGACACCAACAACCTGGGCACCAAGCCGATGGAACTGCTCCAGATCACGCTGAAAACCGCGCGCTTCAAGGGTGCAGCCGCCGGTGAAATCCTTGGGATAGAAGTAAAGCGCAAGCCATCTGCCCTTCAGGTCGCTGAGAGAAAGGCTGCCGGATGGGTCGAGATCAGGGCCGAATCCAGGCAGGCAAAAATCGGGCGCAGGCCGATCAAGGGGCGGCAGTATTCCACCCAGCGCGCCGGCTTTGAGGGGCCAGCCGAGCAGGGGAGCCACCAGGCCAGGAACCAAAAGGACCGCACCGGCGTGAACTAGCGCTCCTTCCAGGAGTTGGCGGCGGTTCACGGGGTGCGGACTTCAGAGGAGAATCAGATCTTGGCCAGGTTGATGCCCAGTTCGCGGGCATAGGCGCCAAGACCTTTTTTCTGGATCGTGCGCAGGGTGCTGGTGGCGACCCTCAGCTTCACCCAGCGGTTGCCCTCCGCCCACCAGAGCCGGCGTTCCTGCAGGTTCACCTGTTGGAGTTTCTTGGTGCGCACGTGGGAATGGCTGACAGCCATGCCGTTGTTGGCGCGCTTGCCGGTGAGCTGACAAACCCGTGACATGAAGGCAACCGATACGCAAGGGACTGGCAGGCTCCAGTGAAACTGGATATTGCCAAGGGGCCACCTTAACAAATGGGGTGGCCCGACATCGCGCCGAATCAGCCGAGGCCCCGCTCCATCAGGCGGCCCATCAGTTCGGCACTGCGCTGCTGGAAGCCTGCCAGCTGGTTGGGCTCCAGTCCCCCCACGGCGAGACGAGCCATGTCGTGGAGATGGCGGCTGAGATCGCTGGCCAGCTGCTGACTGGGTGACGCCCCACCTGCGGCGGTGATCACCGAGCCGGCCGCGAGCTTGAGCAGCCCCTCCACCAGCGGATGCCGGCGGTTCACCAGCAGCACGTGATGGTCGGGGAGCCCCGGCAATCGCTGCTCCATCAGGGCTCCCATATCGTTGAGGCGCCGCATCTGCTCGGGCAACAGGATCAGGGCCGCAGGAGCGTTCTCCCCTTTCAGGGCCTGCACCTGGATGGTGATGCGTTCATCGCCTAGGGCGGTCTTGAACAGCTCCCGCAGCTGCTCGGAGCTGTCCTTGCCTTCGGCATCCACCAACTCGCTCTCCTGCTCGCGCAGGCTGTCATCCAGTTCGGCGTCGACCCTGCGGAAGCTGAGCTCCCCGTGGCGGGCCTCCAGCCAGGGGATGAACTGGGCATCGATCAGGGTGTCGGCCAGGAGCACTTCCGCCCCCTCTCCTTGCCACAGCGCCAGGGGGCCGGCCTGGGACGCTTCATCGGTGCAGTAGAGGATGCGCTTCTGATCAGCCTCACCGAGACGGCTGCGGTAGCCGCTGAGGGTGGTGTAGGCCTTGTCTCCAGCGGCGATGGGGTCAGCCTCCGCGGCGGCGGCGGTGGTGCCGAACAGGATCAGCTCGGCCACCTGATCGGCGAACTTCTCGTCCTCCATGGCGCCGATCTTGATGAATGGGGCAATTCCCTCCCAGATCTCGGCATAGCGGGCGGGCTCATCGCGGTGCAGCTCCTTCAGCCGGTCCCCCACCTTCTTGGCCACGAAGCCACCGATCGAGCGCACACGCCGATCCGTCTGCAGCGCGCTGCGGCTCACGTTGAGGGGGATGTCGGGGGAGTCGATCACCCCGCGCAGAGGCAGCAGATAGCGGGGCACCACCTCCTTGATCGAGTCGCTCACGAAGACCTGGTTGCTGTAGAGACGGATCTCGCCTTTCTCCCAGTCGGCCCGACCAGTGAGTCTTGGGAAATAGAGGATGCCCTGCAGGGTGTAGGGATAGTCGGTGTTCAGGTGCACCCAGAGGAGGGGATCGCCCTGGAACGGGTAGAGATAGCGGTAGAGGGCGATGTAATCGTCGTCACTCAGCTCCCGCGGGTTTTTGCGCCAGGGCGCCTCGCGCTTGTTCACCGTTTCGCCCTCCAGCTTCACGGCCACCGGCAGGAAGTCGCAGTAGGTGGTGATCAGGGAGCGAATGCGGGCCGGCTCGATGTACTCCAGCTCCTCCTCCTGCAGATGGAGGATCACATCGGTACCGGGTTCGGCGCGTTCACCGGATTCAAGACTGAAGTTGGGCGAGCCATCACAGCTCCAGCGCACCGCTTCTGCCCCTGGGCTGGCACTGAGGCTGATCAGCTCGACCCGCTCGGCCACCATGAAACTGGAGTAGAAGCCGAGGCCGAAATGGCCGATGATCGCATCGTCTTCGCGCTTGTACTTCTCCAGAAAGTCTTCAGCGCTGGAAAAGGCCACCTGGTTGATATAGCGCTTCACCTCATCGGCACTCATGCCGATGCCGTTATCGCTGATGGTGAGTGTTTTCGCCTCACGGTCAATCCTGATGCTCACCAGTCCTTCGGATCCTTCGTCGCAGTCGCCCGCCATGGCGGCCATGCGGCGTTTGCTGATGGCATCCACCGCATTACTGACCAGCTCCCTGAGGAACACCTCATGGCCTGAATAGACGGCCTTCTTGATGATCGGGAAGATGTTCTCGGTGTGGATCTGAATCTGACCCTGTTCCAGCACCGCCATGATTCCGTCAGCTTGTAGAGATCTGCGCCGACCATAGGCTCAGCCCTTCACCGGGTTCAAGCCACTGCCGGGAGGGGTCTCCGAACCTGCAGGTTCAGGCGGAGCGCTGAAGATCAGCGCGCTCTTCAGGCAGGATCGCGCCGCTCACGGGACAGACCTGCAGACAGATGCCGCAGTCGATGCAGGTGTCGAAATCGATCCAATAAAAGGCGGTTCCCTTGGTGTTGGCTCCCTGGCCGGGGTGAATGCAGGCCACAGGACAGGCATCGACGCAATCGGCCACGCCTTCACAGATGTCGGTGACGATGCTGTGGGCCATGGCTGAGGAGTGCTGCAAACCAAGATCTTAGAAATCAATACCCCGGCGACGCCATGGCTGACGGTGGTTTCAGTCGAGCCATTCCAGAGCTGAGCAACCGCGGCGCTGGGCAGCCGCTTCGGCCTCGTCCCGGCCTGGGCAGGCATCGGGGAGCAGTTCGGCCTTCTGGCCCTGCCGGTGCCTGCAGGCGAGGGCCCCCAGAGCGGCGGCCAGGCTTGAACGCTGGCTGTAGGCCACCAGCACCGGCCGGCTTGCCGGGTCGCGGGCGCCGGGTCTGAACAGCAGATCGCGGATGTCCTCGATCGAGAAGCCGAAGCCCACTCCGGCCGCCTCGCTGGCCTCGGCCCCGAAGCGCCCCACCAATGCGTCGTAGCGACCGCCGCTGGCGATCTCCACCGGCGCCTCTGCCCCGAGGCAGACCAGCTTGAGCACAATGCCGTCATAGAGATCGAAATGGGGCTGGAAGCTGGGATCCAGCTGCAGGCCGATGCCAAGCCTGGAGGCAGTGGGCGCCACGATCTCCAGGGATCCCGCCAGCTCATCGATCAGGGGGCTATCGCCCAGATGGCGACGCAACTGGGCGAGCACCGCCGTCGGTTCACCGCGCAGGCGCATCAGCTGCTGGAGCCGATCGATCTGGTCCTGGGGCAGGGGAAGGCGGGCGATCGCCAGGGGATCGAAGTTCGAGAGGGCCTGGCGCGCGCTGGAGCGATGGTCTTCGGAAAGGTCTTGGAGCAGGGCGGAGAGCACTCCGTGGTGGCCCACCAGCAGCCGGGGCTGATGGCTGGCCTGAAGGCCAAGGGTTTCGCTGCAGGCCAGCAGCAGGGCCATCAGCTCGGCGTCCGCCGCCGCGGAGCGGACCCCCAGTAACTCGACCCCGCTCTGGAGCCGTTCGCTCAGGCGCTGCCCGCCGCCGTCGCCGGTGAAAGTGCGAAAGGTGCTGCCCTCGGCCCACAGCCTCAGGGGACGGGGGCGATCGGCCAGGCGGGTGCAGGCGGCCCGGGCGATCGAAGCGGTCAGCTCCGGGCGGAGCCCCAGCGGTTCCTCGGCAGTGAGGCGCGCCACCTCCCTCTCGGAAATGCCGCCACCCGCCTCGAGGGTCTCTAGCCGCTCCACCATCGGCGGTGCCACCTCCTGGTAGCCCCAGAGCCGGTACACCGCCGCCAGCTGCTGGCAGAGCTGGCGGTTGCGGTCCACCTGGCGGGGATGGAGATCCCTGGCGCCGGCGGCGGGTTGCAGGGCCATGGGGGCGGAGGGGCAGGGAACGGGAGAGGCTGGATCCTATGGAGCGGCCGCACACCCATAGGCGGGTGTGGGTTTCCCCCTGTGACGGGGGGCTAGGGGTTGAGTTGCGGAGCCCCGAACAGGTGGCCTGGCAGAGGGCGGCAGTGGCCGAGGCCCTCGATCAGGGCCGCCTGCAGGCCAGGAGTGCAGGCGATCAGCCGGCCCTCTGCCAGGGAGGCGGGACGGCCGTCGTAGCGGCTGACCACACCGCCCGCCTGCTCCACCAGCACCACACCCGCGGCCAGGTCCCAGGGGGAAAGGCCCCGCTCCCAGTAGCCATCGAGCCGGCCGGCGGCGACAAAGGCGAGATCCACCGCCGCCGCCCCGCCGCGGCGAACCCCGCGGGTGCGATGGGTGAACCAGCAGAACTCGCTGTAGTTGGTGTCCGGCTGGCTCTGGCGGTCGTAGGCGAAGCCTGTCACCAGGAGAGAAGCGGCGAGGTCGCTGCAGCCACTCACCTGCAGCGGACGGTCGTTGCACCAGGCCCCCAGCCCGGGGGCGGCCCAGTAATGCTCCTCAAGAACCGGCACGCTGATGGCGCCCAGTAACGGAGCGCCCTTCCAGGTGAGTCCGATCGAGGTGGCGAAGAAGGGATAGCCGTGGGCGTAGTTGGTGGTGCCATCGAGGGGATCCACGCACCATTCCAGATCCGACCCGGTGTTGCGGCGTCCGCTTTCCTCCGCCAGCACACCCAGCTGGGGTGTGCTGGCTTCGAGCACGGCCAGCACCGCCTGCTCCGCCGCCACATCGGCCTCTGTGACCAGATCTCCAGCACGACCCTTTTCGCGGATCGATTCCAGCCGGCCGAAATGTTGGGCCAGCACATGGGCACCGGCTGAGGCGGCCTCCCGGGCCACCTCAGCCAGCTGCTCGAGCTCGGAGCGCTCCAGGGCTGAATCGAGCAGGGCCTGCCCAGAAAGGGTTTGCACGGGCTGGGGATAGGTCGGTGGGGCGGAGGTCATCATTCCTCCTCAAGGGGCAGGCCCCGCGTCACCCGTCCCCGGCCGAAGTAGCGGCCGAACTGAAGCTCGTAAACCTCGTCCTCGTCCTGGGTTTCCACCTCCAGGGGCCCGGTGGCCCGGGCCACGCAGAGCAGGCCATAGCCCTGCCGGCGCAGATCCTGGGACAGCCCCAGGGCTTCCTGCTGATCGATTTCACCGTCGATCACCCGTACGGCACAGGTGGTGCAGCAGCCGTTGCGGCAGCTGAACGGCAGAGGTTGCCCCTGGGCTTCGAAACTGCGCAGGATGTACTCCCCTTCAGGGACCTCCAGTCGGATCACCTGTTGTTCCTGCCTCCAGTGGACCGTGATCGGAAAGGTTCTTGTCATCGGATGGGCCTTGAGCCTTGGGGCTGACTGCTACATTGCCATCTGCCCCATGACAGCCCCTGGAGAGGTGGCCGAGTGGTCGAAGGCGCAGCACTGGAAATGCTGTATAGGGGCAACTCTATCGAGGGTTCGAATCCCTCCCTCTCCGCTTCCAAAAAAAAGCCGGCCCTAGCAGCCGGCTTTTTTGTGTCTCGATTCGCCCCTGAATCTGTGAGACCTTGAACCACCAATCCCAATCCGCCAGCAGGGTGTCCGGCGGAATTCAGCCGAAGCGACCGGTGACATAGTCCTGGGTGGCCTGCTGCACCGGGGAGTTGAAGATGCGCTCGGTGTCGTTGAACTCCACCAGGTAACCAATCTTGCCGCTGCCACCTTCCACCGCTTCGGCATTGAAGAAGGCGGTGTAGTCCGAAACCCGCACGGCCTGTTGCATGTTGTGGGTCACGATCACGATGGTGAAGCTCTTCTTGAGCTCATGCATCATCTCCTCGATCTTGAGGGTGGAGATCGGATCGAGAGCCGAGCAGGGTTCATCCATCAGGATCACTTCCGGTTCAACTGCGATGGCACGGGCGATGCAGAGCCGCTGCTGCTGGCCACCTGAGAGTGCATTGCCACTCTCCTTGAGTTTGTCCTTGGTTTCATCCCAGATGGCGGCCTTCCGCAGGGAGCGCTCCACCAGCTCATCCATGTCGCCTTTGTAGCCGTTGATCCGGGCACCGAAGGCGATGTTTTCGTAGATGCTCTTGGGGAAGGGGTTGGGCTTCTGGAACACCATGCCGATGCGGCGCCGCACCTCCACCGGATCCACCTCGCGGGCATACATGTCCTGCCCATCGAAAACCACGCGACCGCGCAGGCTGCAGCCCTCAATCAGGTCGTTCATACGGTTGAGGGCCCGAAGAACGGTTGACTTGCCGCAGCCGGAAGGGCCGATGAAGGCGGTCACCTTGTTGCGTGGAATCTCCATGTAGACATCCCGCACGGCTTCAAAGCTGCCGTAACTGATGGTGACGTTCTCCAGGCTGAGGCAACTGGGCAGGGTGGAGCTGGTGCTGGCTGGCTTCATGGTGCTGGTCATAGCTCGTTGGGTGGTGGTGGGCTGATCCGGGCGGATGGTGGCTAGCTGGAGGCGAACCTGCGAATGAAGCGGGCCAGGAGATTGGCGCCAAGAATAAGCATCACAAGCACGAACGAGGCGGCCCAAGCCAAAGAGTTCTGGGCTTCGTAGGGCATGATCGCGAAGTTGAAGATCAACACCGACATCGATGCGATCGGGTTGAGCAGACCCTCCGGCCAGAAGGGCGAGAACAGAGCTGTGAAGATCAGTGGGGCTGTTTCACCGGCGGCTCTTGCAATGGCCAGCACCACCCCGGTGGCGATCGGAGTGAACGCGCTGGGCAGGGTGATCCTGGTGATCGTCACGAACTTCGATGCACCGACCCCAATTGCTCCCCAGCTCAGTTCCTGCGGCACCAGCTTCAGGGCTTCATCGGTGGTTTTGATCACGGTGGGCAGCATCAGCACTGCCAGGGCAATGCCACCGGCCAAGGCTGAATAGGACTGACCGAAAAACAGCCGTGTGGCCACGATCGCGCTGTAGACGAACACGCCGCAGATGATCGAGGGCACTCCGGCCAGGATGTCGTTGCCGACGCGAATGAACTGGGCGAACCAGCCGCTGCTGGAGTACTCGGCCAGGAAAATCCCTCCGCCCACGCCTACTGGAATGGCTATCAGGGAGGCCACCAGTGTGACCACGAAGGTGCCGATGATGGCGTTGGCGATGCCGCCGCCTTCGAGGCCAGGTGCTGGTGGGAGTTGGGTGAACAGGCTGACGCTGATCAGCTTGCCCCCCTGGATCAGCACATAGACCAACACCAGAAGAAGGGGCAGAACAGCGATCACGCTGAACAGCGCTGCTATGGAGGTGAAGAGCTTGTCGGTGCGGTTGCGCTTCAGCTGCGGATTGAAGTGGAGCGAGCGCGACGGTAGAGCCGGTGTGGCAAAGGTCATGGTGAACTGCTCAGTTGTACTTCAGGCTGAACTTGCCGACGATCCACTGGGCGAGGATGTTCACGGCAAAGGTGAGGACCATAAGAATCAGAGCTGCATAGAGCAGGGCCGACACCTGGATCCCATCGGCCTCACCGAACTGGTTTGCGAGCATGGCGGAGATGGTGTTCCCCGGTGCCAGCAGCGACCAGCTGAAGTTGTTCGAATTTCCGATGATCATGGTCACGGCCATGGTTTCACCCATGGCACGACCCAGGGCCAGCATCACTCCGCCGATGATCGAGGAGATGGCAGCGGGCAGGATCACGTTGAAGATGGCGATCCAGCGCGTGCTGCCCACGCCATAAGCTCCCTGACGCAGTTCCATCGGGACCTGGTTGAGAGCATCGCGGGAAATGGCGGTCATGATCGGCAGGATCATCACGACGAGTATCAACACGGCTGGCGCTACGCCGGGGCCTTGGGGGGGACTTGAGAACAGCGGAAACCAGCCCAGGCTCTGGTACAGGAATTGAAGGAACGGCCTGAGCAGGGGCTCCATCACGAAGATGGCCCAAAGACCCAGCACCACGGAAGGGATCGCCGCCAGCAGTTCCACCATCATTCCAATCACTTCGCGCAGGTTGCGCGGAATCAGATTTTCGGTGATGAAGATCGCCGTGCCCAGTGAAATCGGCACGGCGATGAGCAAGGCCAACAGCGAAGTTACGAGTGTGCCGTAAATAGCGGTGAAGGCTCCATATTGGCTGTTGACCGGATCCCAGCCTGAGGTGACCAGGAAGGACAGGCCGAAGCTGGCCATCGCCTCCTGGGCTCCGTTGAACACCGTCAGGAAGATGGAGAGCAGCACCACGGCCACCAGGGACGCCAGCACAATCGTGAGCAGCTTGAATCCGACATCGATGGTGCGCTCAGACCTGGGGCGGTTCCGCAGTGTGAACTGATCCTGGCCCGATTCAGATCGGATCACCATGTAGCTACGTAAGAGGAGACGAGTTGCCCGCAATGGCCAACCATCGGCAGAACTTAGGTTGCAATCCAGGTCCGCGACCACTAAGAACGCCTTAACACCGGCCCGTCGTCAGCGTCTTAGGGCGCTGCCAGCGCTCAGGCTTCTGGCCAGGAGCCGGTAGTTTGGGGCTTCGCTTTGGGGATGCATGGGCCGGATCGTGGGCATTGACCTGGGCACCACCAATTCGGTGGTGGCGGTGCTGGAGGGCGGTCGGCCCCAGGTGATCGCCAATGCCGAAGGGGGCCGCACCACACCCTCGGTGGTGGGCTTCAGCCGTGATCAGGAGCTGCTGGTGGGTCAGCTCGCCCGCCGCCAGCTGGTGCTCAACCCCCGCAACACCTTTGCCAACCTCAAGCGCTTCGTCGGCCGCAGTTGGGATGAACTCGACGACGGCAGCCTGGCGGTGCCCTACACGGTGCGGGCCAACGACCAGGGCAATGTGCGCATCGTCTGCCCCATCACCGAAAGGGAATATGCCCCCGAGGAGTTGCTGGCCAGCATCCTGCGCAAACTGGTCGACGACGCAGCCACCTACCTGGGCGAAGCGGTGGAAGCGGCGGTGATCACCGTGCCGGCCTATTTCAATGATGCCCAGCGCCAGGCCACCCGAGACGCCGGCCGCCTGGCGGGACTCACGGTCGAGCGGATCCTGAATGAGCCCACAGCCGCCGCTCTGGCCTACGGCTTCGACCGCAGTGCAGTCAAACGGGTGCTGGTGTTCGATCTGGGCGGCGGCACCTTCGATGTGTCGGTGCTGCGCATCGCCAATGGCGTTTTCGATGTGAAGGCCACCAGCGGTGACACCCAGCTGGGCGGTAACGACTGGGATCTGCGCATCGTCGACTGGCTGGCGGAGGCTTTCGAGGCCCGTCATCAGATTGATCTGCGCCGGGATCGCCAGGCCCTGCAGCGGCTCAGCGAGGCGGCGGAAAAGGCCAAGCAGGAGCTCTCCGGCGTCACCACCACCCCGATCTCGCTGCCGTTCATCGCCACCGGTCCCGATGGCCCCCTGCACATCGAAACCAGCCTGGAGCGGCGCACCTTCGAGTCCCTCTGCCCCGACCTGCTCGATCGTCTGTTGCGTCCCGTGCAACGGGCCCTGCGTGATTCCGGTTTCACGGCAGATGACATCGACGATGTGGTGCTGGTGGGCGGCAGCACCCGCATGCCGATGGTTCAGGAGATGGTGCGCACCCTGATTCCGCGCGAACCCTGCCAGTCGGTCAATCCCGATGAGGTGGTTGCCATTGGTGCGGCGGTCCAGGCCGGCATCCTCACGGGCGATCTGCGCGATCTGATGCTCAACGACGTCACCCCCCTCTCCCTTGGTCTGGAGACGATCGGCGGGGTGATGAAGGTGCTGATTCCCCGCAACACGGCAATTCCCGTGCGCCGCTCGGATGTTTTCAGCACCTCCGAGGCCAACCAGTCGGCTGTGGAGATCCACGTGCTCCAGGGGGAACGCCAGATGGCCATGGACAACAAATCGCTGGGGCGTTTCCGGCTCTCTGGGATTCCTCCTGCTCCACGGGGTGTGCCCCAGGTGCAGGTGTCACTCGACATCGATGCCAACGGCCTGCTGCAGGTGTCAGCCACCGACCGCACCACAGGACGACAGCAGAGCGTCAGCATTCAGGGGGGCTCCAACCTCAGTGAACAGGAGATTCAGGCGCTGCTGGAGGAGGCCCAGCGCAAGTCCGCCGAGGACAGGCGCAAGCGGGTGGCGGTGGATCGGCTCAACAGGGCCCAGACCCTGGTGGCCCAGGCGGAGCGTCGCCTGCGGGATGCCGCCCTCGAGCTCGGTCCCTATGGCGCGGAGCGGCAGCAGCGTTCCGTGGAGATGGCCCTGCGCGAGGTGCAGGTGCTGCTCGATGACGCCGATCCGGCGGAACTCGACCTGGCTGTCAGCCAGTTGCAGGAGGCTCTCTACGGTCTCAACCGCCGTCTGATCAGCGAACGCAAGACCGAATCAGGCCCCCTGCAGGGCCTAAAGAACACCCTGGGCTCGATCAAGGACGACCTGTTCTCCGATGAGGACGACTGGGACGACTGGGACCGCTCCCGGCCCGGACCCTCCGAGCGCTGGGGAGGGGATCCCTGGGCACCACCATCCCGTTACGGCGGCAACCAGGAAGACGGCTATTCCTCGTATCAGACTCCTCGGCTGGAGCGCTCCAGGCTCGAGCCCGCTCGTCCGGAGTCCCCGCGGACTGATCGCTATGAACCAGCTGCCGGTCCGGCACCCTCCCGCCGCAGCGGCGGCGAATGGCCCTCGGAGGGGCGCAGACGTCCCAGGGCCGACGATCCCTGGGCTGAGGACTGAGGACGGTGAGCCGGAGCACCACCGCCACGGTCGGCGATGACCACTGGGCGGTCCTCGGGCTGAGCCCGGGGTCCGACGCCGCGGCTCTCAAGCGCGGCTTCCGCGCGCAGGCACGCCGTTGGCACCCGGATCTCAACGGCAACGATCCCGTGGCCGAGGAGCGCTTCAAGCGGGTCAACGAGGCCTATGCCGTTCTCTCGGATCCACGCCGTCGCCAGGCCTGGGAATCGGGGCGGGATCCGGGCTCGCTGCGGTCCGAGGCTGCCGACCCCTTCGCCACGGGCTTCCCCGATTTCAACGACTATCTCGAAGCTCTGTTCGGTCGCCAGTCACGCCCGGATCAACGCAGGCAGCCTGAGCCCGACCTTGAGCAGGAACGAGCCGAACCGTTCCAGCCGCGGCAGGACCCGCGGGTCGAGGTGACCCACGCCCCGCCGCCACCGTCGCCGGTGCAGGCCGCCAGCGACCTGGAGACGGTGGTGGATCTCAGCCCGGAGCAGGCCCTCGCCGGCACCCGGCTGGAGCTGGAGCTTCCCGGTGGCCTGGCGGTGGAGCTCTGGACACCTCCCCTGGCGGGTGATGGCTGGCGCCTGCGTCTGGCCGGTGTCGCACCGGGCGGGGCTGATCATTTCCTGCAGCTGCGGGTGCGGCGTCCCGATGGCCTGCGCATCGACGGCCTGCGGGTGCTCTACGACCTTGAGCTTTCGCCAGCTGAAGCAGCCCTTGGCTGCAAGGTGGTTGTTCCCACCCTGGAGGGTCGGGTGCAGCTCACGGTGCCCCCCTGCTCCTCCAGTGGCCGGCTGCTGCGCCTGCGAGGCCTGGGTCTCAGCCTGGAGGAGCGGCGGGGCGATCAGCTGGTGGAGCTGCGCATCGTCCTGCCCGAGCAGCTCAGCGACGCTGAAGCGGCGCTCTACAGACGGCTGGAGGAATTGTCCAGCGATGGTTGAGAGGCCCTCCGCTGCAGGCCACAATCAATGGGACACTTAGCGGCTGGGATTGGTTAGCTTCATGCCCGTCCATGTGCTGCTGTTCGAAGCAGGCACCGACAACGAAGGCATTCACTCCCTCGAGCTGAATGGCCGCACCGTGGTGCTGCTGTTCGAGGAACGGGACGATGCCGAGCGGTATGCGGGCCTGCTTGAGGCCCAGGATTTCCCCGTCCCCAGCGTGGAGGCGATCGAACGGGAGGAGATGGAGCTGTTCTGCGGCCAGGCAGGCTACGAAGCCCGCTTCGTGCCCTCCGGCTTCCTGCCCAGCTCCCCCGAGGAGCGCCTGCTGATCGCCCCGCCGGAGCGGAATATGGATCTGACCCACTGGAAGGACGAGCCCTCCCGTTCTGTCGCTCCCCAGGACAGCGGCGACGGCAGCAGCCCCGAACGTGCCGAGCTCGAAGCCTTCCGCCGCCGTCTGGAGGGCTTGTTGTGACCTGCGTCGACCGTGGCCATCTGCTCACCGAGCAGGCCAACCCCGCCAGCGCCAGCCTCGACCAGCTCAGCTCCAGTGAACTGGTGGATCTATTCTGCCGGGAAGATGAGAAGGCGCTGCTGGCCATGGAGGCGGCGGCACCGGCCCTGGCCGAGGCGGTGGAGGCCATCAGCGATCGCCTGCGCTCCGGCGGCCGGCTCTTCTACCTCGGTGCCGGCACCTCCGGACGCCTCGGCGTGCTCGATGCTGCCGAGTGTCCTCCCACCTTCTGCACCCCACCGGAGCTTGTTCAGGGCGTGCTCGCCGGTGGCGCGCCGGCCCTGTTACGCAGTTCCGAAGGGCTCGAAGACCTGCGCGAAGCCGGACGCCATGATCTGATCGAGCGAGGTTTCTCTCCCGGCGACGCCCTGGTGGGCATCGCCGCCGGCGGCACCACCCCGTACGTGCTCGGTGGCCTGGAGCATGCCCGCGCCATCGGTGCCCTGGCGATCGCCATGGCCTGTGTGCCGAGCGAGCAGGCGCCGATGCCCTGCGCCATCGACATCCGGCTGGTCACCGGGGCGGAACTGCTCACCGGCTCCACCCGTCTCAAGGCCGGCACGGCCACCAAGATGGCCCTCAACATCATCTCAACCGGGGTGATGGTGCGGCTGGGCAAGGTGTACGGCAACCGCATGGTTGATGTGGCCGTCACCAACAGCAAGCTGGAAGACCGCGCCCTCCGCATCCTCAAGGACCTGGCCGGGGTGGAGCGGGAGCAGGGTCCAGCGCTGCTTGCCGCCGCCGGAGGCTCGGTCAAACGGGCGCTGGTGATGGCTGCCGCCGGACTGAGCGCCGAGCAGGCCGATGAGGCCCTGGGCGCCCACGACGGTCAGGTGAGGCAGGCCCTGGAGCAACTCGGCGCTCAGCTGGCCTGAGCTGCTGCGGCCGGCTCGAAGGCCCCCCAGTAGGGGGAAGTAAACAGGTCGAGCTTGCGGCGGGTGTCAGCTGGAACCTGCTCTTTCGGGGTCATCAGCGCATCCCGCAGTGCGCTGTGGGAGCTGCTGAGTGGTCGTTGGGCATCGATCCGCTCCGCTGCCACAGCCACGATCTGCTGGGCAAGGGCCGCGTTGGCGTGCAGATTCTCGATCACCAGATCCACCGTCACCGAGGCGTGATCCTCGTGCCAGCAGTCGTAGTCGGTGACCATGGCCAGGGTGGCGTAGGCCATCTCGGCTTCGCGTGCCAGGCGGGCTTCGCTGTGGTTGGTCATGCCGATCACCGAGCAGCCCCAGCTTCGGTAGAGATTCGATTCAGCCCGGGTGGAGAAGGCCGGACCCTCCATGCAGAGGTATGTGCCGCGGCGGTGCAGCTGGCGGCCCGCTGGCATCAGGCTTTCAGCCACATCGGCCAACAGCCGGCTGAGGCTTGGGCAGAACGGATCGGCGATGCCCACATGGGCCACCGCCCCGCCGCCGAAAAAGCTCACGGGCCTGGAGTGGGTGCGGTCGATGAACTGATCCGGCACCACCATGTCAAGGGGCCGCAGCGGATCCTGAAGGGATCCCACGGCGGAGCAGGAGAGGATCCAGCGCACTCCCAGCGAACGCAGGGCCCAGAGGTTGGCCCGGTAGGGCACCTCCGTGGGCAGGTGATTGTGGTGGCGCCCGTGGCGGGCCAGGAACACCACCTCCAGCCCACCGATCCTCCCGAGCCGGAGGCTGTCCGAGGGTGGTCCGAAGGGTGTTTCCACCGTGAGTTCACGGACGTCCTCGAGCCCCTGGATGGCATAGAGCCCGCTGCCACCGAGTACTCCCAGGCGTGCGTGGCTCAGGTCGAGGCCCTGGCTCGTGGCAGCGGCGGTGGGGCTCATGGGGGGGACCGACGGAGGGGAAAGCCCGGTGCAGGACTGGGGACTGTTCTACCCGAGAGTCGATACACTCCGCCTTTGCTCTGAGCCCCATGACCAAAGCTTTGATGGAGACCGAGGCAGGCACGCTGGAACTCGAGTTGTTCGACACCGACGCGCCCGGCACCGTCGCGAACTTCGTCAAGCTGGCCGAATCGGGCTTCTATGACGGCCTGGCCTTTCACCGTGTCATCGATGGCTTCATGGCCCAGGGAGGTTGTCCCAACACCCGCGCTGGCGCCAGCGGCATGCCCGGCACCGGCGGCCCCGGCTACATGATTCCCTGCGAGATAAACAGCCGTAAGCACCTGGCGGGAACTTTCTCGATGGCCCATGCCGGCAAGAACACCGGTGGCAGCCAGTTCTTCCTCTGCCATGACGCCCAGCCCCACCTTGATGGGGTCCACACCGTGTTTGGCCAGGCCAGCAACGTGGACGTGGTGCTGGCGATCCGCAAGGGCACCCGCATCACGAAAGTGACGATCCTGCCCTGAGGGTGGCTGCCCCGGCTCGGTGCTCAGACCCAGCTCAGACCCAGCGCACGAAAGCCCCAGGAGTTGCCACAAGCTTGGGACTCACCTGAGTGAGCTCCTGCAACGGCCGGCTATCGGGCTCCAGGGTGGCGCTGGGGTGGGCGCTGCGCTGGGCATCGGGGGTCAGCAGCAGGCTCACCGCCCGGGTGGTGGCCCAGCCAGCCATCAAGGTCAGGGCTGAGAGCAGATCAGCCTCGGCCAGGGGCTGGTCCCCTCCGGCCTGCTGGGCGAGCAGCAGCGCTAGCTGCGGCTGCCCCAGCAGGGCCAGCAGGCGGGGGTGTTCCTCCCGCCGCAACTCAAGACCCCGCTCGCTGGCCCACTGCCGCAGCTGGGGCCAGTGCTCTGCTTCCGCCTGCTCCGGCGCCACCGTCGTGCCGCTCCAGGAGAGCACCGCCGTGGGACCTCCCGCCCCGGTGTGATCCCGGTCCGGGCCGCCGTGCATCAGATGGCCGAGTTTGGTCTTCTTGGTTAGTAGGTAGGCGGCGTTGTGCTGGCCCGGTTCCATCACCAGCGGCACCCGGTCTTCCACCTGCAGCCCGTAGCCGCCGAGGCCGGCGATCTTGCGGGGGTTGTTGGTTATCAGGCGCAGATGATGAACACCCAGGTCACTGAGGATCTGAGCCCCGACGCCGTAGTTGCGCAGGTCGGCGGGAAAGCCGAGGCGCTCATTGGCCTCGACGGTGTCGAGACCGCCATCCTGAAGGCTGTAGGCCCTGAGCTTGTTGATCAGGCCGATGCCCCTGCCCTCCTGGCGCAGATACACCACCACCCCCTCGCCGGCGGCTTCGATCATGCGCAGGGCCGCCTCCAGCTGGGGCCGGCAATCGCAGCGCAGGGAGCCGAAAGCGTCGCCGGTAAGGCATTCCGAGTGCACGCGCACCAGCACCGGTCCGCTGGCCAGCTCGGGGCGCCCCTTGACGATCGCCACATGCTCGCTGTCGTCGAGCTCATTTCGGTACCCGATCGCCCGGAACTGTCCGAAGGCGCTCGGCATCTGGGCTTCGGCCTGGCGGCGCACGAATCGCTCAGTTCCGAGTCGGTAGCTGATCAGGTCGGCGATGCTGATCAGGCGCAGGCCATGGCGCCGTGCGTAGCGCGCCAGTTGGGGCAGGCGGGCCATCGAGCCATCGGGGTTCTGGATCTCGCAGATCACACCCGCTGGGTAGAGCCCGGAGAGACGAGAGAGATCGACGGCCGCCTCGGTATGACCGGCGCGTTTGAGCACGCCGCCCTGGCGAGCCCGCAGCGGGAAGATGTGGCCCGGCCGGCGCAGGTCTGAAGGGCGGCTGGCGGGATGGATCGCCACCTGAATGGTGCGGGCTCGGTCGTCGGCACTGATGCCCGTGCTCACCCCGTTTTCGGGCCCGGCATCAACACTGACAGTGAAGGCGGTCTGGTTGCTGTCGGTGTTGCGGTCGACCATCAGGGGCAGCTCGAGCGCGTCGAGTCGCTCGCCTTCCATCGCCAGGCAGATCAGGCCACGGGCTTCTGTCGCCATGAAGTTGATCTGCTCGGGCGTGGCGAACTGGGCCGCGCAGATCAGATCACCTTCATTTTCACGATTTTCATCATCGACGACGACGATCATCTCGCCGTTGCGGATGCCGGCAAGAGCATCGGCGATCGAATCGAAGTGGATCGGGTCGTGGCCCTGATCCGGGTGTGGAGGGGCGTCAGAGGCGCCGGCGAGGGGAGCGGAACGCTCGGAGCGAACAGTCAGAACAGCTGGACCAAGTATCGATCATTCTCTATCAGTTGCGGGTTCAACGTGAGCGGGGGACCGGTACGATCATCGCCCCAGATCCTCCGGCATGGTCAGCCCCACAGCAGCCCGGCGCGTCGCGGTGATCGGCGCCAGCGGCTACGGCGGCCTTCAGACCCTGCGACTGCTTCAGCACCACCCCGAATTCGTGGTCAGCTACCTGGGAGGCGAACGCAGTGCTGGCCGCGCCTGGAGTGAACTTGTTCCCTTTCTGCCCCTGAAGGGCAATCCAGTGGTGCGGGCCCCCGACCCCGAAGCCATCGCCGCCGAGGCGGACTTCGCCGTGCTCAGCCTTCCCAGTGGGCTGGCCTCCCAGCTGGTGCCCGCCCTGCTGAAGCTGGGGGTGAAGGTGGTGGATCTCTCCGCCGATTACCGCTACCGCTCCCTGGCCCAGTGGAAGGAGGTGTACTCCAGCGAGGCCGAACGGTTTGAGCGTCACGATGAAGCGCTATGTGCGGAGGCGGTCTATGGCCTGGTGGAGTGGGAGGAGACGCGTGTAGCCACCGCGCGGCTGGTGGCGGCTCCAGGCTGCTTCCCCACCGCCAGCCTGCTGCCGCTGCTGCCCTTCCTCAAGCAGGGTCTGATCGATCGCAGCGGCATCATCATCGATGCCAAGACGGGCACCTCCGGCGGTGGTCGCGCCGCCAAGGAGAACCTGCTGCTGGCTGAGGCGGCCGAGGCCGTTGCTCCCTATGGCGTGGTGGGGCACCGCCATACCAGCGAGATCGAGCAGACCGCCAGCCAGGTGGCGGGGCAGCCGATCCAGCTGCAGTTCACCCCTCACCTGATGCCGATGGTGCGGGGTCTTCTGGCCACGGTCTACGGCCGGTTGCGGGATCCGGGCCTGACCGCCGAAGACTGCACCACCGTGCTTCAGGCCGCCTACCGCCACAGCCCCTGTGTGGAAGTGCTGCCGGTCGGCGTCTACCCCTCCACCAAATGGACTCGCCAGACCAACCGGGCTCTGCTTTCGGTCCAGGTCGACCGTCGCACAGGCCAGCTGATCCTGATGAGCGCCGTCGACAACCTGGTCAAGGGCCAGGCGGGACAGGGGGTGCAGTGTCTCAATCTGATGGCCGGACTGCCGTCAGCCATGGGTCTGCCGCTGCTGCCGTTCTATCCGTGAGCCTGGCGGCGGCGATGGCCACCGCCAGGGGCAGCAGGCGGTGCTCCTGCTGGTGAATACGCGAGGCCAGGCTGTCGCGGTCGTCGCCGGGGAGCACCGGAACGGTGGCCTGGGCCAGAATCGGCCCTCCGTCGAGGTCCTCGGTGACCAGATGGGCGGTGCAGCCGCTGAGGGTGACCCCAGCAGCGAGGGCCTGGCCAACGGCATCGAGGCCCCGGAAGCTGGGCAGCAGCGATGGGTGGATGTTGATCAGACGCGAGGGGAAGGCGCCGATCAGGCGCGGGGTGACGATCCGCATCCAGCCGGCCATCACCACCAGATCGACGCCGGTGGCGCTGAAGGTCTCGATCAGCGCGCGATCAAGCTCTTCACGGCTTTGGTGCCGGCGGTGATCCACCAGGGCGCAAGGGATCCCCAGCCGATCGGCCCGCGCCTGGGCGCCGCAGCCTGGATTGTTGACCACCAGCTGGAGCACCCTGCCCCGAAGGGGACCCTGGCGGCAGGCAGCCACCAGTGCTTCGAAGTTCGAGCCCTCCCCGGAGGCCATCACCCCAAGCCGCAGCTCGACGGCCTGGGGGGGCCAGGGCTGTGCCAACGGCCACTGGACACAACCGGGCGGATCGCTAGGGTCTGCTGAAGCGGGCATTGGCGTCTTGTCCCATCTCTCCATCCTGCCAACGGTGATCCGTGATCTGGATCTGCTGGCAGCGTCCCTGGTTGACCTCGGCTGTGATCCGATCCGAGCCGGAGTTCTTGAAGGCTTTGCCGGGGAGAGCACACCGGTGGATCTCAAGGTTCGCTTCGCCGGTGAACAGTGGATCGGTTGGAGCCGCCAGGCCGACGGCAGCCTGGCCCTGCTCGGGGATCTGCAGCGTCTGAGCCGCTCCCGTCCTCTGCAGACGTTTCTGGGCCGGCTAACCCGTGGCTATGCCGCCCGGCTTGCCCTGCAGGACGCTGCTCTTGAGCTGCCGATGGCCACGATCGAACTGGTGTCCTGAAGTACGGGTGGTTGACCTCTCTCTGGATCTGGGCCAACCCCACAGCCACCTGGTCCACGTCAGCCTCCGCTGCACACCGGCCACTCCTGTGCTGCGCCTGCGGCTGCCCGCCTGGACCCCGGGTTCCTACCTGATCCGCGACTACGTCCGCCACCTCGAAGCCCTGGAGATCCGCCAGGGAACGCAGAGCCTGCGGCCGAGCCGCAGTGATCCCGCCGGCTGGCGGCTGGAGCTGCCGTCCCTGGAGCCGATCGAGATCCGCTACAAGGTGCTGGCCGCTGATCTGAGCGTGCGCACCTGTCACCTTGATGGCGACCACGGCTTTCTGGCCCTTGCGGCCCTAGCGCTGCAGGTGGAGGGGGAACGCTGGTCTTCCCACCGGCTCAGCCTGCGGCTGCCGGCTGGCTGGCAGGCCTTTGTTCCCTTGCCGCTTCAGGCCGATGGATCCTGGCTGGCGGTCGACTTCGATCAGCTGGTGGACACTCCGGTGGAAGCGGGGCCCCACCGTGAGCACAGGTTCAGCGTGGCCGGGGTGCCCCATCGCTGGGTCTGCTGGGATGCCACCGCGCCTGCCGACGTTGCTCCAGACAGTCTGCTCAAGGCCCACCCCACACTGCTGCAGGACGTGGCTGCCGTGTGTCAGGCCTGCTGCCGGCTGATGGGCGAGCCCGCCCCTGCTGCAGCTCCCGCTTACCTGTTCGTGCTGCATCTGCTCGATCAGGGCTATGGCGGCCTGGAGCACGACAGCTCCACGGTCCTGCAGTTCGGCCGCCAGGCCCTGCTCAAGCCTGAGGGTTACCGCCAGCTGCTGCAACTGGTGGCTCATGAGTATCTCCATCAGTGGAATGTGCGCCGGCTCAGGCCCGCGGCCCTTTGCCCGATCGACTACGACAAGCCCGTGATCGTGCCTGGTCTGTGGTTCGCCGAAGGGGTCACCAGCTATTTCGACCAGCTCCTGCCCCACCTGGCTGGTCTATCGAGCGAAGAAGACGTGTTGCACGATTTCGGCAGCGATCTCAGCCGCTTCCTGCTCTCCCCGGGCCGTCTGGCTGGCCAGAGCCTGCGCCAGAGTGCACAGGAGGCCTGGGTGAAGCTCTACCGGCGTGAGGCCAACAGCGACGACAACCAGATCAGCTATTACCTCAAGGGAGCGATCCTTGCGTTGGTGCTCGATCTGGAGTTGCGCCGCTCGGGTTCGTGTCTTGCCCAGGTGCTGCGTGATCTCTGGGCCCGCCTGGGCCGCTGGGGGCGGGGATACCGGGAGCAGGACCTGCTGGAGGCCTTCTGCGCACGCTCGCCTGGTCTGGCCGAACGCTTTCCGGCCTGGCTGGATGGCTTTGAGGATCCCGATCTGCCCGCCTACCTCCAGGATGTGGGGCTGATGCTGGAGCCTCAGCTGGCCCCGTCCCCCCACGTCGGGCTGACGGCGTCGCTCCAGGGAGGCACCCTGGAGGTGGTTCGTGTGGTGCGCGGTGGACCCTCCCAGGAGGCCGGCCTGGTGGTGGGTGATGAGCTGATCGCCCTTGAGGGTCTGCGTCTGCGCAAGCTCGAGGACCTGGCTCCGTTGCTGCAGGCCGGACAGCGTCAGGCGATCACCATCAGCCGTAGGGGGCGTCTGCGCACCCTTGCCATCACCGCCTCGGCTCCGGCGGTCGAGCGTTGGCGGCTGCTGGAGGATCCCGCCGCTGCCCCCGAGGCATTGGAGCGCCGCCGCCAGTGGCTTGCTTTGGTGCCATGTTGAACACCCTTGTGCAGCGCCTGCGGGCCAACCCTCTGGCCCTGGGTCTTCTGAGCGGAGCAGCGATCCTGGGGCTGGCCGGCCTGGGCTGGCTGGCCCGTGACCTCACCGCCAGCTCGGAAGCCGCAAGCCGCCCATCGCTGCTCCAACTGCTCGAGCAGGTCACCCAGCCCACCCCCTCGCGTGAACCGCCTGCCCGCCGGCCAGCGCCCCTGCCGCCACCACGGCCGGCATGGGTCAGTCCCCTGGGCCGCCAGTGTGTCGACCTGCAGCCACGGCTGCGGCTGCGGCTGGAGGGGGAGCTCGCGGAGTTGCCCGTGCGCCGAAGGCGTCTGTCGATCGACCCCAGCAACTACGGGGTGCGCTTCGAGCGCGATGCCTTCGGCCATCCGATCGATCCCACTCCCCAGCTGGTGGTTCTGCATGAAACCGTGTACGGCATCGGCTCAGCCCTGCGCACTTTCCAGACTCCACACCCCAGGGATGAGGATCAGGTGAGTTATCACACCCTGATTGGCCTCGATGGTCAGGTGATCGATGTGCTCGATCCCAGCCAACGGGCCTTCGGGGCGGGTAATTCCGCCTTCAACGGCCGCTGGGTGGTCACCAACCCCAAAGTGGGGGGGTCGATCAACAACTTCGCCCTTCACATCGCTCTGGAAACCCCCCTGGATGGGGAAGACAACGATCCTGGACACAGCGGCTACAGCAGCAAGCAGTACGACGCCCTGGCCCTGGTGCTCAGCGACTGGATGCGTCGCTTTCCGATTCCTGCCACTCACATCACCACCCACCGCCATGTGGATCTGGGTGGAGAGCGGGCAGATCCACGCAGTTTCAACTGGGCTGCTCTCCAGAGCCGGCTGGGGGCTCTCGGACAGCTCTGCTGAAGCGAACGCTTCAGATCAGGGGTGAGAGCTGGGGCTTCCGCTCCGAGTAGATCAGGCCATGCAGCTCGGGGTCCTGCATGTAGCTCAGGATCCGGGCGGGGTAATCGAGTTTGCCGTTGTGCAGGTAGGCAAGGGTGGCCAGGGCCTTGGCATCGCGGGGGCTGCGGCTGGCCTGCAGCTGGCGGTTGGTGGGCAGGCCCAGTTCGCGGATCAGACGGGCGAACTTGCCCACCAGCAAGGTGACGTTGCGGTTCGGATCGAGCAGCTCCAGCCGCGCCGCCTGGATCTGATCGGCCGTGGGATCGGCGGGGAGCAGACCCTGATGGATCAGTTCGCCGATACCGAGCTGGGCGGGTCCGTGGGTACTGAACAAGCCCGACTGGGCGGCCAGGGGCAGGTCCTCGCCGGGTTTGGCGTGCTGAATTTCATCGAACAGCACCGCTGCCACCAGCATCGGGTTGATCTGGTGGCGGCGGCTCTCCTGCAGGATCGTGGGCCGCAGCTCCGCAAGCCGCTCGACGGTGAGGGCCCTCAGGGGCGTGAGTTGATCGAGGCCACGGGTGAACAGCTGGGCGAGAGGGGCCTGGGGTCCGTGCACCCCGAAGCGGCGTTGCAGCTCCTTCAGTTCCTCAGGAGTGAAATCGATTGGATCAGGACGCTGGCCTTCACTGGTGAAGGCGTCCGGGTCACTGCTGTCTGTGCTGAGGCTGGCGGTCAAGCCGGGCTCGGTGAGCAGGGAGGCGCTGGAGAGGATGGGCTGGGGGGAGCCTGAGGCAAGGCTCAGCAGCGAAAGAGCGGCGGCCAGGGAAACAGCCCAGCGTTTCGGTCCACCCTTTGGGGAGAACGAAGCCATCTCAGGGCTTGTGGTCAAGGAAATCCGCCGAAATGAATATTTCTTGAAGATTAACGCGGCTTGATTTGGACGTCCCAGCTTCTGGGGTCGTTTGTGTTTCCGTCCATACCAAACAAGCGGATCTGGCGGACTTCGGTGTGGCATGGCACCCCTGTGCCTCCTCGGGGGCCCTTCCACGGATAAGTTCAGCCTCGGCAGCCGATTCGTGAAACCCGCCCGCATGACGACGCTTCCGGATTTCAGCATCCATGAGCCCCAGGTGCAGTGGCAGCGCTTCTGCGCCCTGCTCTGGCATCACGACGGCCTGGGCCTCTGGGTCGATGCCAGCCGGATGGCGCTCAACCAGGCCCATCTGGACAACCTGCAGCCGGCTTTCGTTCGTGCTTTCACGGCCATGCAGGCTCTCGAGGCCGGCGCGATCGCCAACCCCGATGAGGGGCGTCAGGTTGGTCACTACTGGCTGCGTGCCCCGGAGTTGGCGCCTGATCCGGCGGCGGCTGCCCACATCAAGGCGGAGGTGGAGCGGATTGATGTCTTCGGCCAGCAGGTGGTCGGCGGCGCTTTGCAGGCGCCGTCGGGCATGCCCTTCACCGATGTGCTCTGGATCGGCATCGGCGGGTCAGGTCTGGGGCCGCTGTTGATCCTGCGCGCCCTCAAAAAAGAGGGGGTGGGACTGCCGTTCCACTTCTTCGACAACGTCGATCCCCAGGGAATGAGCCGCACCCTCGCCGCCCTGGGCGAGCGGCTGCGCACCACCCTGGTGGTGGTGGTGAGCAAGTCGGGGGGCACGCCTGAACCGCGCCTGGGCATGGAGCAGGCCCGTGCCCGCCTCGAGGCCCTCGGCGGAACCTGGGCCCAGCAGGCCGTCGCGGTCACCATGGTGGGCTCCCAGCTGGACCAGCGGGCCGAGGCTGAGGGCTGGCTGGCCCGCTTCGACATGTTCGATTGGGTGGGGGGCCGCACCAGCATCACCAGTGCCGTGGGCCTGCTGCCGGCAGCCCTGATCGGCGCCGATCTCCACGGCTTCCTCGAAGGGGCGGCCCGCATGGATGCGGCCACTCGCGTGGCCAACCTGCTCGAGAACCCCGCGGCGCTGATGGCCGCCGCCTGGCATGTGGCCGGTGGCGGAGCTGGAGGACGCGACATGGTGGTGCTTCCTTATCGAGACCGGCTGGAGGTGTTCAGCCGTTACCTGCAGCAGCTGGTGATGGAGTCGCTGGGCAAGCGGCTTGATCGGGATGGCCGCCAGGTGCACCAAGGGATTGCCGTGTACGGCAACAAGGGTTCCACCGATCAGCACGCCTACGTTCAGCAGCTCCGCGACGGCGTCGACAACTTCTTCGTCACCTTCATCGAAGCCCTCGACGATCCAGCTGATGTGGCTCCCATTGCCGGCGAGTACCCGGGCGACTTCCTGGATGGCTTCCTGCAGGGCACTCGCTCCGCTCTCAGCGAAGGAGGCCGCCAGAGCCTTTCGATCAGCCTGCGCCGCTTCGATGCCCGCAGCCTGGGGGCGCTGGTCGCCCTGTTCGAGCGGGCCGTGGGTCTCTACGCCGAGCTGGTGAACGTCAATGCCTACGACCAGCCCGGGGTGGAGGCCGGCAAGAAGGCCGCCGCCACGATCCTGGAGCTTCAGGGTCGGCTGGAGGCGTTGCTTGCGGATGGGCACCCCCGCTCTCTGGAGGCGATCCAGGAAGATCTGCAGCTCCCCAGCCCGGAGGCTGCCTTCTGGATCCTGCGCCACCTGTGCGGCAACGCCCGCGGCTACAGCGCCGAGGGTGACTGGGGCGATCCGGCCGGCCTTGTGTTCCGGACGATGTGAGCCCCTTCAGCTGGACCAATCACCATTGCTAGGTTCCGCTGCTTTGCGGCCCCATGATCCGTTCACGCGCTGCAGTGGCCTGGGCGGCCGGCAAGCCCCTGGAGATCACCGAGATCGAGGTGGCGCCGCCGGCAGCCGGTGAAGTGCTCCTGCGGGTGGTGGCCAGCGGGGTGTGCCATACCGATGCCTTCACCCTCTCCGGGCAGGACCCCGAGGGTCTCTTCCCCGCCGTGCTGGGCCATGAGGGCGGAGCCATCGTCGAGGAGCTTGGGGCAGGTGTGACCTCCGTGGCGGTGGGGGATCACGTGATTCCGCTCTACACGCCGGAATGCCGGGCCTGCAGCTTCTGTCTCTCCGGCAAGACCAACCTCTGTCAGGCGATCCGCGCCACCCAGGGCCGGGGTCTGATGCCCGACGGCAGCAGCCGCTTCTCCAGCGCCGGCCGCCTGATCCACCACTACATGGGCACCTCCACTTTCTCGGAGTACACCGTGGTGCCCGAGATCGCCGTGGCCAGGATCAGCAAGGAGGCACCGCTCGAGAAGGTGTGCCTGCTGGGCTGCGGCGTCACCACCGGCATCGGCGCGGTGCTCAATACCGCCAAGGTGCAACCCGGCAGCACGGTGGCCGTCTTCGGACTGGGCGGCATCGGTCTGGCGGTGATCATCGGAGCGGTGATGGCCGGCGCCAGCCGCATCATCGGTATCGACACCAACCCTGAAAAGTTCGCCATCGCCCGCCAGCTCGGTGCCAGCGATTGCCTCGACCCCAGCGCCTTTGATGCCCCGATCCAGGAGGTGGTGATCGATCTCACCGATGGCGGTGTCGACTATTCCTTCGAGTGCATCGGCAATGTTCAGGTGATGCGGGCGGCCCTGGAGTGTTGCCACAAGGGCTGGGGTGAATCCACGATCATCGGCGTGGCTGGTGCCGGCCAGGAGATCGCCACCCGCCCCTTTCAGCTGGTGACGGGCCGTGTATGGCGTGGCTCGGCCTTTGGCGGCGTGCGCGGCCGCACGGAACTGCCTGGCTACGTGGAGCGCTTCCAGAGCGGTGAGATCCCGCTTGATACCTTCATCACCCACACCATGCCCCTGGATGAGATCAACAGGGCCTTCGATCTGATGCACGCGGGCGAGAGCATCCGCTCGGTGATCCACTTCAACCCCTGAGGCCCCACCCCGTGCTCATACCCCTGAGTGAGAACCGCAGCTTTGCGGGGAGCCACCGGCGTTACCGGCACCAGTCGGAGGTGCTCGACTGTGCGATGACTCTGGCGGTGTATCTGCCGCCCCAGGCTCTCAGCGGAGCAACGGTGCCGGCGCTGTACTGGCTCTCCGGCCTCACCTGCACCGACGAGAACTTCATGCAGAAGGCCGGGGCCCATCGCCTGGCCGCCAGCCTCGGCCTTGCCCTGATTGCCCCCGACACCAGCCCCCGCGGCCCCGAGGTGCCGGGCGATCCTGACGGTGCCTGGGATTTCGGCCACGGGGCCGGTTTCTACCTCAATGCCAGTGAGGTTCCATGGGCGCGCCACTACCGCATGCACGACTACGTGGTGGAGGAGTTGCCGGCCCTGCTGGAGAGGGAGCTGCCCCTAAACGGACGCCGCGGCGTCAGTGGCCACTCGATGGGGGGGCACGGCGCCCTCGTCTGTGCCCTGCGCAATCCCGGCCTCTACCGTTCCGTCTCGGCCTTTGCGCCGATCAGCCACCCCAGCCGCTGCCCCTGGGGTGAGAAGGCCTTCAGCCGCTACCTCGGTCCTGATCGCTCCCGCTGGAGCGCCTGGGATGCCTGCGACCTGATTGCTTCGGCGCCGGAGCGGCTGCCGCTGCTGGTCGACCAGGGGCTCGACGACCCCTTCCTGGAGAGTCAGCTGCGACCGGATGACCTGGAGGAGGCCGCGCGAGCCGTTGGTCATCCGCTGCAGCTGAGGCGCCAGAGCGGCTACGACCACAGCTATTTCTTCATCGCCAGCTTCATCGACGACCACCTTCGGCACCACGCGGCGGCCCTGCTGCCTCGGGGTTAGGGCACCAGGTTCACGAGCTTGCCGGGCACCACGATCACGCGGCGGGGGGGCTGGCCTTCGAGCCACTTGAGGGCGATGTCGCTCTCGAGAGCCAGTTGCTCCAGGGTGGCGGCATCGGCATCGGCAGGCACCTCCAGCTGGCCCCGCACCTTGCCCTTCACCTGGATCACCAGCGGCACAGTGTCCTGGATCAGGGCGGCGGGATCGGCCACGGGCCAGCGCTGGCGATGCACGCTGCCCGCCCCACCCAGCCGCTGCCAGAGCTCCTCGGCAAGGTGGGGAGCGAAGGGGGCCAGCAGGATCACCAGGGCGTTGAGGGCTTCGATGGCCACGGGCTCGCTCGCCAGCTCCAGCTGGGCCGCCATGGCATTGCTGAGCTTCATCAGCTCCGAGACAGCGGTGTTGAACTGGTAATGGCCTGGGGAGAGGTCGTCTTCAATGGCGGCGATGGCGCCGTGAACGGCCCGGCGCAGCTCCTGCTCCGCCCGTGAGCTGGCCTCTGCGGGGCTGCCAGGGGGATTGGGCAGGCGGAGTCCGCGGGCGACCGCCCCGTCCACCAGCCGCCACAGGCGCTGCAGGAAGCGGAACTGCCCTTCCACATCGGCGTCGTCCCACTCGAGGTCCTTCTCCGGCGGCGCCTTGAAGAGAATGAACATGCGGGCGGTGTCGGCCCCGTAACGATCGATCACCTCAGCCGGATCGACGCCGTTGTACTTCGACTTGGACATCTTCTCGTAGAAGGTGTCGAGCCGCTCGCCATCGATCGGATCGCGGGGATCGGCTGGATCGGCCACATCGGCCGGGGCCACGTATCGGCCGGTCTGGGGATTCTTGTAGGTGATGGCCTGCACCATCCCCTGGGTCAGCAGGCGTTTGAACGGTTCATCGAAGCCGAGCAGGCCCCGGTCGCGCAGCACCTTGGTGAAGAAGCGGGAATAGAGCAGGTGCAGGATTGCGTGCTCGATGCCGCCCACGTACTGGTCCACGGGCAACCAGCGGTCCGCCGCACTCCGCTCGAAGGGCAGGCGGGTGTTGTGGGGATCGCTGTAGCGCAGGTAGTACCACGATGAGCAGATGAAGGTATCCATCGTGTCGGTCTCCCGCCGGGCGGCCTGGCCGCAGCAGGGGCAAGCCACGTTCACCCAGCTCTCCAGCTGGTTCAGGGGTGAGCCGCCCTTGCCGCTGAAGGCCAGATCCCTGGGCAGCTCCACCGGCAACTGCTCCGCCGGCACCGGCACCACACCGCAGCTCTCGCAGTGGATCATGGGAATGGGACAACCCCAGTAGCGCTGGCGGGAGATCAGCCAGTCGCGCAGGCGGTAGCTCACCTTGCCCTCACCCCAGCCTTCCGCCTCGGCCAGGGCCACGATCCCGGCGCGGGCTTCGGCGGAATCAAGGCCATCGAAGGGCCCGGAATGCACCAGGCATCCCCCCGCCGTCCAGGCGCCGCCGTCGTAGGCCTCCTCCTGGGCACCCTCGGGCACGATCACCCGCTTCACAGGAAGCTCGTACTGGCGGGCGAAGACGAAATCCCGCTGGTCGTGGGCCGGCACGCCCATCACGGCGCCGGTGCCGTAGTCGGCCAGGACGTAATCGGCGATCCAGATGGGGATCGTCTCACCGTTGAAGGGGTTGCGTGCGGTTGCCCCCAGGGGCACCCCTCGTTTGGGTTGGTCTTCGGCGGTGCGTTCCTGCTCGCTCTGGCTGCTCACCAGATCACAGAAGGCCTCCACCGCCAGGCGCTGGTCAGGGGCGGTGAGGCTGGCCACCAAGGGGTTTTCCGGGGCCAGCACCAGGTAGCTCACCCCGTAGACGGTGTCGGGGCGGGTGGTGAAGACCGTGATCGACTCCTCCCTGCCGGCTGCGCTGTCTGCCGCCGCCGGCGCAACGATCGGGAAGCGCAGCTGGGCCCCCGTTGAGCGACCGATCCAGTTTGATTGCATCGTGCGCACCCGCTCCGGCCAGCCATCGAGCTGATCGAGGTCGTCGAGCAGGGCGTCGGCGTAGTCGGTGATGCGCAGGAACCACTGGCGCAGCTGTCGCTTCTCCACCTTGGCCCCGGATCGCCAGGAGCGTCCCTCGCCATCCACCTGCTCATTGGCCAGCACCGTCTGATCGATCGGATCCCAGTTGACCGTCGCTTCCTTGCGATAGGCCAGGCCCGCCTCGTGGAACTGGAGGAACAGCCACTGGGTCCAGCGGTAATAGTCGGCGTGGCAGGTCGCCACCTCCCGGTCCCAGTCGATCGAGAGGCCGAGGCGCTGCAGCTGGGCGCGCATCTGGGCGATGTTGGCGTCGGTCCAGTCGCCCGGATCCACACCCCGTTCGATCGCGGCATTCTCCGCCGGCAGACCGAAGGCGTCCCAGCCCATCGGATGGAGCACCCTGCGGCCCCGCAGCCGCTGCACCCTGGCGATCACATCGGTGATCACGTAGTTGCGCACATGGCCCATGTGCAGGTTCCCCGAGGGATAGGGGAACATCGAGAGGGCATAGAACGTGTCGCCGCTGCCGTTGTTCTCGCCGTTGTCGCCTGGTTCGGGTGTCTGGTGGAGTCCCTGCTCCTGCCAGCGCCGCTGCCAGTCGGCTTCGATCGCGTCGGGGTGATAGCGGCTGCTGTCCGGGCTGGCGCCTGTGCTGGATCGGGTATCGGACTCGGCCATGTTCCGGAGTCGGCCGGTTCGCATCAGCCGTTGAGTGCGTGGCTGTGATCGTGCCACACCCCCCAGGGGTCGCACAGGCACGCTCACTCCAGAGCCTGAATGGTCTCCAGAGCGGAACGGCGGATCAGTACGGGCTGTTGGGCGTCGGCAGGACGGAGGGCCAGAAACTCGGGATCCTGCCAGTCGAGGCAGCCTTCAAGCTGCTCACCGCCGGGGAATCGCACCCGCAAGGGGGTGCGCCGGCGGACCCAGTTCTGGAGAAGGCGCACCCCGGGCAGGCTCGGATCCAGGTTGTGAGTCTCCATAGGATTCAGGGTATGTGAATCGGGAATGGGGCCGTGCTGGCATTCAGCAAGTACCAGGGGCTGGGCAATGATTTTCTGCTGGTAGATGGGCGCGAGGCTGCCGATCCCCAGGAACTGTTCGGTCTCGACCCGGAGCGGGTGCGCTGGATCTGCGATCGCCGCTTCGGGGTGGGCGGCGATGGGGTGATCCTTGCGCTGCCGCCCGAGGGAGATGGGGAGCTGCGCATGCGCATCTTCAATGCCGACGGCAGCGAAGCGGAGATGTGCGGTAACGGCATCCGCTGCCTGGCCCGTTTCCTGGCCGACAGCGACGGCGATCAACCGGGGAGGACCTGGCAGGTGGAGACCATGGCCGGCCCGATGGTGCCGGAATTGCTCGCCGATGGCACGGTGCGCGTCGACATGGGTGAGCCGTTCCTGGTGCCCGAGCAGGTGCCCACCACCCTGGCGATCGGTGCGGCGGGGCTGCCCCAGGGGGAGCTGGAGGTGGAGGGGGTCAGCTTCGGGGCGGCGGCGGCCGGCATGGGCAATCCCCATCTGGTGATCCCGGTGGAGGAGGTGGAGGCGGTGGATCTGGAACGGTTCGGACCCCTGCTGGAGGTGCATCCCGCCTTCCCGGCCCGCACCAACGTGCATTTCGTGCAAGCGCTCAGCCCCGATCACCTGGTGATGCGCGTCTGGGAACGCGGCGCCGGTCCCACCCTGGCCTGTGGCACCGGAGCCTGCGCCACCCTGGTGGCCTGCCACCGCCTGGGCCTGAGCGCCCGCTCGGCCCGGCTGGATCTTCCCGGCGGCTCGCTCTGGATCGACTGGGAGTCCGGTTCGAACCATCTGTTCATGACTGGGCCCGCCGAACCGGTGTTCGACGGGGTGCTGGCGCCGCCACCGGCCAGTGTCGTTGAGCCGGCCATCACGCCGGAATCGTCACAGCCGTCGCAGCCGTCGCGACCGGCGGAGCTGGAAGACATCAACTGCGCCACTGACTGCATGCAAGGCTGCCAGCGGCCAGACAATTGTCCCAGCGCTGAGGCACGCCGTCGGGTGGAGGAGTTGCTGGAGAGCCGCTCCCTCGATGATCTGGTTTCCCTGGCGGCTCAGTCGCTCGAGACCCGCACCCAGGCACGCTTCAGCCGCGACTGCGCCGGCTCCGATCGCGCGGCCGAGTGACGTCGGCCGGGCCCTCCGGCAGGGGAGCGCAGCAGCTCTACCTCGATGCCTCGGCCGGTGCCCCTCCTGCCGAGGAGGTGCTCGAGGCGATGGCCGCCACCAGTCGAACCGCCTGGGCCAATCCTTCCAGCCTCCATGGCTATGGCCTGGCGGCGGCGGACAGCCTTGAGCGCAGCCGCCGGGCGGTCGCCGCCCAGCTCGGTGCTGAGGCCGGGCAGCTCACCTTCTGTTCCGGAGGCACCGAGGCAGCCCACCTGGCCCTGCTGGGAGCCGCCGCGGCCATGCCGCCCGGTCGCCTGCTGATCTCGTCCGTGGAGCATCCGGCGGTGGCCGCCGCCGCCGAGCGCTTGATCGGCGGCGGCTGGACGCTGGAGCGCCTTCCGGTGGATCACCTGGGCCGGCTGCGGCTGGATCGGCTTGAGGCCCTGCTGGAGCCGCCCACCCGGCTGGTTTCGGTGATCTGGGGCCAGAGCGAGGTGGGCACGCTGCAGCCCCTGCAGGCGATCGGTGAGCGCTGCCGCCAGGCCGGTGTGATCCTGCACAGCGACGCCGTGCAGGTGGTGGGCCATCGACCCATCAATTTCGCGTCGATGCCGCTGGATCTGCTCACCTTCACCGCCCACAAGCTGCAGGGGCCTCGGGGAATCGGCGCCCTGCTGGCCCGCCCTGGCCTGGAGCTGCGGCCGATGATCGCGGGCGGCGGCCAGGAGGGGGGGCTGCGCTCCGGCACCGAGCCGGTGGTCCTGGCGGCTGGATTCGCCCAGGCTCTCCAGCTCGCGCAGCAGCGGCTGGAGCTGCACGCCGGCCATGATCCGCTTGAGCCCTGGCGTGACCGCCTGCTGCAGGTCCTGCTGGCCCTGGGCGGTGTCGAGCTGACTGGCTGCCCATTGCAGCGACTGCCCCACCACCTCAGTGTGGTGGTGCGGGACAGGGCTGGACGCCCCCTGTCGGGTCGTCGCCTGGTGCACGCGCTCTGGCGCCAGGGGCTGGCTGTCAGCAGCGGCAGTGCCTGCCAGGGAGGGCGAGCCGGCGGCAGCCCTGTGCTGCAGGCCATGGGCTATGAGCCCGAGCTGGCCGCCAGCGGCCTGCGCCTGAGCCTCGGCCCCTGGCTGTGCCAGGAGCAGCTTGAGTCGGTGCCAGAGCGCTTCGAGCGGGCCCGTGAGGCCGTGGCGGCGGGACAGCTTGGGTAGGGTCACTGGGCTTCGCTGAGGTTTCGCGTGCTTCCTGCCGATCTGCGCAGAGCCGAAGTTGAGGCCCGTGAGGCCCTTATGCAGGCCTTGGTGGAAAGCCCCAGCGGTCGCTGGACCATGGAGCTGCGCTTCGAGGGCCTCAAGCTGCTGCCCCTGGCCTTGAGGCTGTTGGCGTCCCTGAATCCTGCAGAGCGTCCGGTGCGCCTGCTCTTCCCCGATGCCGGGGCCGCCGCGCTGGCCCGCCGCGATGCACCGGATCTGGCACCCCAGCTGGGCTCCCTCGGCGATCAGCTGCGGCGTCAGGAGCAGGAAAGTGATCCCTCCGCCGGGGACCTGCTGGTGCTGGCGGAGCCCGCCCAAGCCGAGTACGAGGAGGTGGAGCGGCTCTGCCAGGCCCACCGCGGCGCTGTGGTGCTGCTGAATGGACGCCTTGAGGATGCCGCCGTGGGCATCGGCAGCGTCGCCCGGGAACGGCGGCGGGGATTCCTGGCCACCTGGCGAGCGGCCTATGCCCTGCTTCCGCTCGAGAGTGGTGCCCTTCGTTTCGCCTTTCCCGGGCCCTGGCAGCTCTACCGCCTGGATCCGGATGGCTACCGCCCGGCGGCCAGTTTCGATCAGAAGCCCGATGCGGAGCAGCAGGTGGAGGCCCTCAGTACCGAGCAGGGCCCAGACGTGGTGGCTGGTCTGCGAGCCCTGGACCGCTTCATCGGCAGCCTGAACAACTGAGACCGGAGGGTTCCTGGCGCCGGAGAGTTCCCCGCTCCCCCCTGGCCGGAGCGGGGAACTCTCCGTAAAGTTGCACGTCTGCCCCTTGTCCATGCCCCCCGAGTCCACCCCCGCGGCACCGAGCGGCCCTTCCCGCTGGGGGTTGGTTGACATCGGAGCCGGAGCCGCCGTGCTGCTGGCCATCGGTGGTGTGATCTGGAGCCCGAAGCTCAGTGGAGCTGTAGCCACTGCCACTGGGGCGATGCAGCCAGTCACCGTGATCGTCGACGTGCGAGGCGTTCCTTCGGCGGATCCCGAAGGCTTGATCGCTGCTGCTCGGGAGGAGGGGAAGGTGAGCATCGTGATCCGCAACCAGCCTCACGGCACCGTCAAGCTCAAAGACCTGCAAAGGCTGCAGCGCAGATTGGTGGCCCTCCAGCCTGACGGCCGTGTCGTCACCGCAGAGGATCCAAACCAGGCCCTGGTGGGTTCGCTCGATGCTCGCTTCGTTCTCCAGGGCCAGGGCCGCAAGACCGATGGCGGGGTGGTCTTCGGTAACCAGAACCTCAAGATCGGCGCCCCGGTGGAACTGGAGGGGCGCAACTATCGCCTCAACGGCTCCGTGAGCGGTCTTCTCCTTGGACAATCCTGAGATGGTGATCATGTCGCAACCCCAAACATCCCGACTCCAGCGGCCCCTGGCCGCAGGCCTCGCCCTGGGACTCAGCCTGGTGCCTGGTCTGCCGGTGCTGGCCGCCGATCCCCTGGCCCGCCTGCCCGGTTCACCTGCGGCTGCCGGCCTGCCGCGGCTCCAGAGCCAGGTGAGCTGCCCCGCCCTGCAGCAGCGCGTTCAGGCCAGCCTGGGACCGGAAGCCGGTCGCTGGAGCGTGTCGGTGGCGGATGGCAGTGGTCGCCTGCTGGCGGATGTGAACGGGCTGCAGCCGCGGGTGCCCGCATCCAATCAGAAGCTGTTGAGCACAGCGTTCGCCCTCGATCGCCTCGGCCCCGACTACCGCCTCACCACCCGTCTCTGGCGACTCTCCGACGGCACCCTGCGGCTCACCGGTGAAGGGGATCCCGACCTGGCTCTGCCCCAGCTGCAGCGTTTCGCCAAGCTGGCCCTGGGATCCGGCGGCGCTGACGGTGCTCCTCCCAGCCTGGTGAGGCTGCAGCTCGCCGAGTTGCCTCCCCAGGCCTGGTGGCCCCAGGGCTGGCATCCCGGAGATCGGGCAGAGGCCTATGGCGCGCCGATCACCAGGCTGGCGCTCACGAGCAACGCCATCGACATGGCAGTGGCCAACCCCACCTCACGGCTGCGCACGCTGCTCAACCGGGAACTGGTCCGCCAGGGGGGCAAAGCCGTAGAGCTGAGCGTGGTTTCCTCCGATGCACCCATCTCCCGGGATGCCGTGCTGATCCACGAGGAGCCTTCGGCTCCGATGCATAACCTGCTCAGCCTGGCCAACAGCGAAAGCCACAATTTCACCGCCGAAGTGTTGTTGCGCCAGGCCAGTGGCAGCTGGGACCTGGCCGTCAGTCGTCAGGCCCAGATGCAGTGGCTGGCTGAACGGGGGTTGCCCCTGCAAGGGGTCCGGGTGGCCGATGGCAGCGGCCTCGATCGGGCCAATCGTCTCACCAGCCGCTTCCTCACCGCCCTGCTGCTCAACATGGGTCAGCACCCCTATTCCGGCTATTACATGGCCTCGATGGCGGTGGCCGGACAGCGGGGCACGCTCCGCAACCTGTACAAGGGCACCAGCCTGGAGGGGCGTTTCCGCGGCAAGACCGGCACCCTTACGGGTGTGCGCTCGATCAGTGGGGTTCTCAACACAAGTGATGGCCCCCGTTACGTGAGCCTGATCTCGAACGGGGCTGGAGCACCCAACACCATGATCGGTGCAGTGCTCCGCCAGGTGCAGAACATCAGCCTCTGCCAGCCACCTGCCTGAGGCGTGAGGCCGCGCGCCTGGCGCGGCTGATCGGCACGGCCGCAGGCTCACCGGTGGGAGCCTGGGCCGTGCTGGGCCTCTCGGCTGAGGCCGACACCTCGGTGCTCTGGATGCGGACCAGTTCGCGGCGGCCGGCGAGCACCACCTTGCTCAGCTCGCCCAGCCGTCCCTCGAGTTCAGTCAGGACCTGCTCGGCGTAGCGGTTGGCTCCGTCCTGCACCGTGGTTGCCTCCTGGCGGGTGCGGCTGATCAGCGCTTCGCACTGTTGCTGGGTCTGCTGGCGGAACTGCAGGGCATCGTTGTGCAGCCGCTCAGCCTCACTCTGGCTTTCGCGCTGGATGCGCAGACCCTCCTGACGGATCTTCTCCAGTTCCTGCAGGCTCTGCTGGCGTGAGCGCTCGTGCTGCTCACTCAGCTGGCGCTTCATTTCCACGAAGTCCTGGTCGAGCTGCTGGCGCCGCTGCATGGCCTCCTGCTCCAGCTGCTGGCGGCGGCTGCTGAACTGCTGCTCGGTCTGGGCCAGGCGGGTCTGGTGCTCCTGTTCGGTCTGGGCCACCTGCTGGCGGGCCGAGAGCAGCAGTTGCTCGCACTGCTGGCGGGCCTGCTCTCGCAGTTCGGCGACCTGGCGCTCGGCCTCCTGGCGCACGGCGGCGGAATTGATCAGCTGTTCCCGCTCCTGACGGGCCCGGTTGATGATCTCCTCCGCCTGCTGGCGGGCCTGGGCGATGAAGCTTTCCCGCTGACGCAGCAGCTCCTCGGCCTGGTCGAGCTGGGCGGGCATGGCCTCCCGCACCGCGTCCATCAGCTCGATGGCGTCCTGTTCATTGACGAGGCGGCCACCACTGAACGGAATGCGGCTGCCCTCCAGCACGATTTCTTCGAGCTGGTCGATCTGATCCAGCACGCTGATCCGTGTGTCGGCCATCTCAACGGGGCAGGGGATTACCGATTAAAGAGCCTGGCGAGGTCATCCGCCACTCCCGGCGGCACCATGTGGCGCACATTCCCACCGAAGCGGGCCACCTCCTTGACCACGCTGCTGCTCAGAAAGCTGTGGTGAGCGGCGGTGACCAGAAACAGGGTTTCCACCTCCGCAGCCAGGCTGCGGTTGGTGTGGGCGATCTGAAGCTCGAATTCAAAATCGCTCATCGCCCGCAGCCCGCGCAGGATCACCGCTGAGTCGCAGCTCCGGGCGAAGTCCACGGTGAGGCCGTCAAAGCTGCTCACCTCCACCCGCTCCAGGTGGGATGTGGCCTGGCGGATCTGGTTGAGACGTTGTTCCAGGGGGAAGCTGGCCTGCTTGCTCGGGTTTTGCAGCACCGCCACCACGAGGCTTCCAAACAGCCGTTCGGCCCGCTCGATCAGGTCCAGATGGCCCAGGGTGAGCGGATCGAAACTGCCGGGATAGAGGGCCTTCATGGGCGCTTGGTCATGGAGCCCCCCGTAGGGAAGCGATGGCGCGGATCCTATGGATGGCGCCGCCACCGCTGATCACGCTGCCTAAAGTCGGGGTATCGATCGCGACACCTTGATGGCCACCGATGCTCCCCCCAGCGCAGCCAGCGGCGGCCTCGATGCCGCCGCCAAGAAGACGCTGTTGCGCAAGATTCCCCACGGCCTGTTCATCTGCGGGGTAGCCGAGGGCGACACCATCAACGGCTTCACCGCCAGCTGGGTCACCCAGGGTTCCTTCGAACCACCTCTGGTGGTGGTGGCCGTGCGGGCCGATTCGACCAGCAACGGCATCATTCAGCGCACCCGGCGCTTTTCTCTGAACGTGCTCGCGGCCGATCAGAAGGATCTGGCCGCCGTGTTCTTCAAGCCCCAGAACGGCATCGGCGGCCGCTTCGATGCTGCTCCCTACAGCCTGGGACCACTGGGTCTGCCGATCCTAGAGGCGGCTCTCGGAGCCGTCGAATGCGAGTTGGTGGGTGAGGTGGCCCATGGCGATCACACGGTGTTCGTGGCCGAAGTGAAGACCGCCGTGTTGCACCGTGATGGAGCGGCCCTGGAATTGGGACCAACCGGCTGGCAGTACGGAGGCTGAACCGGGCCCAGGATCCAGCTGCCATGGGCCGCATCGCCCAGCCCCTCCTGAGTGATTCCGATCGCCTCAGCCTGCGCCTCAAGGAGCTGCCCGCTGAGCCGGGCTGTTACCTGATGCGCGACGCCGAGGACCGCATCCTCTACATCGGCAAGTCGAAGAGTCTGCGCAGCCGTGTGCGCAGCTACTTCCGCGACTCCCATGATCTGAGCCCGCGCATCAGCCTGATGGTGCGGCAGGTCTGCGAGATCGAATTCATCGTGACCGACAGCGAAGCAGAGGCGCTGGCGCTCGAATCCAACCTGATCAAGGCCCACCAGCCGCACTTCAACGTGCTGCTCAAGGACGACAAGAAATATCCCTATCTCTGCATCACCTGGAGTGAGCCCTACCCACGCATCTTCATCACCCGGCGACGGCGCCTGCGCAGCCCGCTCGATCGCTTTTACGGTCCCTACGTCGATGTGGGTCTGCTGCGCCGCACGTTCTTCCTGGTGAAGCGTGTGTTTCCCCTGCGTCAGAGGCCCCAGCCCCTTTACCGCGACCGCACCTGCCTCAATTTCGACATCGGCCGCTGCCCGGGAGTGTGCCAGGAGAAGATCAGCTCGGAGGCCTATCAGCAGACCCTGCGCAAGGTGGCGATGGTGTTCCAGGGCCGCAGCGATGAGCTGCTGGACCTGCTGAGTGCCCAGATGCAGCGTTACGCCGAGCGCGAGGATTTCGAGGCCGCGGCCCGGGTGCGTGACCAGCTGCAAGGGCTCGAGCAGCTCACGGCCGAGCAGAAGATGACCCTGCCCGACGCCTCGGTGTCGAGAGATGTGCTGGCCCTGGCCTCTGATCAGCGACTGGCGGCGGTGCAGCTGTTCCAGATGCGCGCCGGCAAACTGGTGGGGCGACTCGGTTACACCGCTGACGCCAGCATCGCCGCTCCGGGGGAGATCCTGCAGCGGGTGCTGGAGGAGCACTACAGCCAGGTGGAGCCGGTGGAGATCCCACCCGAGGTGCTGGTACAGCACCCCCTGCCCCGCCAGCAGCTGGTGCAGGAGTGGCTGAGCGAGCGCCGTGGTCGCATGGTGCGGGTGGCGCACCCTCAGCGGCAGCAGAAGGCCGAATTGATCGAGCTGGTGGAGCGCAACGCCGCATTCGAGCTCAGCCGTGCCCAGCGCAGTGCCGAGCAGCATCAGCTGGCCACCGAGGACCTCGCCCAGCTGCTTGACCTCCCCCAGCCGCCCCGACGCATCGAGGGGTACGACATCAGCCACATCCAGGGAAGTGACGCGGTGGCCTCCCAGGTGGTGTTCGTCGATGGGCTGCCCGCCAAGCAGCATTACCGCAAGTACCGGATCCAGAGCAGCAGCATCAGCGCTGGCCACTCCGACGACTTCATGGCGATGGCGGAGATCATGCGGAGGCGGTTCCGCCGCTGGTCACAGGCGAAGGCCGAGGGGGGCGACCTGGCCGAGCTGCGGCGCAGCGGCGACAGCGCCCTGCACACCGGCGGTCTGGGGGACTGGCCGGATCTGGTGATGATCGATGGCGGCAAGGGCCAGCTCTCAGCGGTGATGGAGGCCCTGCGCGAGCTGGATCTGCACGAAGAGCTGGTGGTGTGTTCGCTGGCCAAGCAGCGCGAGGAGGTGTTTCTGCCGGGGGCCAGTCAGCCGCTGGAGAGTGAGCCCGATCAGCTCGGTCTGCGGCTGCTGCGTCGGCTGCGCGATGAGGCCCACCGCTTTGCGGTCAGTTTCCACCGCCAGCAGCGAGGGGAGCGGATGAAACGCTCCCGTCTCTCGGAGATCCCCGGCCTGGGCCCGAAGCGGGTGAAGGATCTGCTGGGCCACTTCCGCTCGATCGATGCCATTCAGCTCGCCAGCCCCGAGCAGATCGCCGCCGCTCCTGGCGTAGGCCCAGCCCTGGCCCGGCAGGTGTGGAGCTATTTCCATCCCGGCGATCCAGAGGAGATGGCGGAAGGAGAGTCGGACGTCGAACCGCTGGCGGTGGGATGAGGGGAACAACTCCCCTAACTTGTGAAAATCCTGTTGCTTGCCCCGATGACGCTGCCGGCCCTGCCACCGGAGGCCTATCTCTGGTTCAAAACCCTGCACATCGTGGGGGTGGTGGTGTGGTTCGCCGGGCTGTTCTACCTCGTGAGGCTGTTCATCTATCACGTGGAAGCCGAGGCTCTGGAGGAGCCCCTGCGCAGCGCCTTCCAGCAGCAATACACCCTGATGGAGCGGCGGCTGGCCAACATCATCACCACCCCGGGCATGGTGGTTGCTGTGGCCATGGCGGTGGGCTTGCTGGTCGCCCAGCCCATCTGGCTGAAGCAGGGCTGGATGCACGCCAAGCTGGCCGTGGTGCTGGCTCTGCTGGCCTATCACTGGTTCTGCTATCGCCTGATGGGTCAGCTGCGCCAGGGAAGCTGCAACTGGAGCGGGCGGCAACTGCGGGCCCTAAACGAGCTTCCCACCCTGATGCTGGTGCTGGTGGTGATGCTGGTGGTTTTCAAGGGGCAGTTCCCCACCGGCGCGGCCACCTGGTTCCTGGTGGCCCTGGTGGTGGCGATGGCCGGCTCGATTCAGTTCTATGCCCGTTGGCGCCGCATTCGCGTCGAACAGGAGGCCCTCGCCGGTGGCGCCTGATCATCCGCTGGTGCCTGTCCTGCAGGGGGTGGATGCCTCCTGTTGCCCAGGGCGGCTGAATTTTCACTGCCACACCACCTGCAGCGACGGCAGCCTCCAGCCGGAATGGTTGGCTGACCAGGCGGTTGATCTGGGTCTCGAGCATTTCGCCGTGACCGATCACCACAGCGCGGCTGCCTACGAGCCCCTGCAACGACGGCTGGCCCAGCACCGGGAGAGGGGTTGGACGGTTCCCACCCTCTGGAGCGGCGTGGAGATCAGCTGCCTGCTGGAGGGTTGTCTGGTCCACGTGCTCGGGCTTGGCTTCGAGCCTGGCCATGCCGCCCTTGCCCCTTACCTTGAGGGCAGTGCTGTGGTGGGTCCGGCGCTCCGGGCCGAGGCCGTGCGCCGGGCGATCCATGCCGCTGGCGGACTGGCCCTGCTGGCCCACCCCGCCCGTTACCGCCTCCCCTACCACCTGCTGATCACGGCCTCGGCGGAACTGGGCTTCGATGGCGCTGAGGCTTACTACGACTACGAGCAAGGGGAGTCATGGCGCCCCTCAGAGCTGGTGTGCGACGCGATCGCGGCCCAGCTGAATCGGCTGGGATTGCTGAGGAGTTGCGGTACTGATACCCATGGCCTGGGGCTTGGCGGCCGTTAGGCTCATCTACAGGTTTCCGTTCCCTGACCATGGGTCTGTTCGATCGTCTGCTCGGCAACCGCTCCGAAGGAGCCTTCTCCTCCAAAGCCCCCAAGGCCAAACCGGCGAAGGCCAAGCAGGAAGAGAGCTTCTACCTCGATCCAGACGCTTCGAGCAGCCTGGGTGATGTGAACTTCATGCGGCGTTCGAACAAGATCCGCCACACCTTCCCTGGAAATGCCGACAATCCTGGCGACAAGGAAATGATCCAGGAGGTGGATTCGATGGCGGCTCGGCTCGAGAAGGCCAGCACGGGCCTGCCCGGCACCGAGACGAAGGCCATCAACACCAACCTCACCGGTGGTGTGCCCAAGCCGGTCAAGAAAACCTTTGCCGAGAAGTTGAGCGCGGCGGAGCTGAGCAAGCGCCTCAGGGGAGCTGCCGTGGGTGGAGTCAACGCCGCTGGCGGTGCAGCACCAGCTGCCCGTAAGGCTGCGGGGGGCACTTCCGATGGGCAGCCTGGCAGCAGCCTGCAGCAGGCCAGGCCCGGCACCATTGATGCTTTCAAGGACATGGCCAAGGAGATCAACTCCTGATCAGCCCTCCACCAGGCTTTCACTACTGAGCACCAACTGCCTGAGAAGCTCCAGTTGCTGAGGTCTTGCAGACTCCCAAAGCTGGCGGTTGTGGGCTTCCAGCAGCCGCTCGGCCATGTCACGCAGGGCCCAGGGATTGGCCTGGCGCAGGAAGTCCAGCAGGGTTTCATCTCCCAGCCAGGTGTCGCAGATGGCGCCGTAGCTCCAGTCCGGCACGCGACCGGTGCTGGCGTCGTAGGCGAAGAGGTAATCGAGGCTGGCCGCCAGCTCGAAGCCACCCTTGTAGCCATGGGCGCGCATCCCCTCGATCCAGCGGGGGTTTAGCACCCGCGAGCGCAGCACCTTGTCGAGTTCCCGCTCCAGGCGATGCAGGCGGGGCCGCTGGCTGCGGGAATGATCTCCGAACCAGAGGGCTGGTGCTGAACCGCGCACACGCTCCGTGGCGGCGCTCAGCCCCCCCTGGAACTGGTAGTAGTCGTCGGAATCGAGCAGGTCATGCTCTCGGTTGTCCTGGTTGTGCAGCACCACCTGAACCTGGCGCAGCCGTTGCTCCAGCCCGCCGCGATCGGCGATCGCCTCACCGCTGCCCTCATAACGCCAGCTGCTCCAGTTGAGGTAGGCCTCGCCCAGATCGCTGCGCTCCTCCCACTGGCCGCTGTCGATCAGGCCCTGCAGTCCTGCCCCATAGGCCCCCGGCGCTGAGCCATAGACCCTGGCGCAGTGACCTTCGCGCATCAGCGCCGCCGCCAGGGGATTATCCGATTCCGCCTCCTGCAGACCCGCCACCAGGGCCGTGGCCCGGTTGACCCAGCTCACCAGCTGGGGGAAGGCATCCCGGAACAGGCCGGAGATGCGCAGGGTCACATCCACCCTGGGGCGCCCCAGCAGGGACAGCGGGATCACCTCCAAATCCACCATCCGCCGGGTAGGCCCGTCCCATACCGGCCGCACCCCCATCAAGGCCAGAGCCTGGGCGATGTCTTCACCGCCGTTGCGCATCGTTGCTGTCCCCCAGACCGAGAGGGCCAGGTGGCGCAGATCTTCACCTTCCTCCTGCAGGTGCAGCTCCAGCAGCAACTCGGCGCTGCGCCGTCCGAGGTCCCAGGCAGCTTCGCTGGGCAGTCCGCGCAGATCGACGCTGTAGAAGTTGCGGCCGGTGGGGAGGAGATCGGGACGGCCGCGGGTGGGTGCCCCGGAGGGACCGGCGGCGATGCGCTCCCCCGCCACGCCTGCGAGAAAGGCTTCTCGCTCCGCCTCACCGCAACGCAGCAGCCGTGGGATCAGGTCGCCGCGCACCCTTTCCAGTACCGAGCGGGTGACGGCGCCGCAGGGCTGTGCCTCGACCATGGGAGTCGGCCTGGACTCCAGCAACGCCTCAACTGGCGGCACCAGCAGGGGTCGCAGCAGTTGAAGCGCCCACGCCTCCAGCAGGGCCACGCCATCACCGATCCGGCGGCAGGCCTGGGCCGACTCCGTCGTTGTCCCGCCAGGAGTTGTCGCTGTGGGCGTGGCTCCGCCTGCGGCCAGGGCTGTCAGCAGCAGCTGCCGGTCGGCCGGATCCAGGGGCTCGTCTTCCGGATCTGCCCAGGGATCGAACGTCAGTCCCAGATCCTTCGCCAGGGCCTGGGTCAGTCCTGGCCCCTCTGCGAGCGGTGGCCGCGCCAGGCAGAGCAGCAGCTCCAGCAGCGGCTCCGGGGAGGGCAAGTGGCCGTAGATGTGCAGGCCCGTGCGGATCTGGGCCTCCTTGAGCTCACAGAGGTAGCCGTCGGCGCGATCGATACGGCTCTCCAGATCACAGGCCTCCAGGGGCAGCTCCAGGGTCTCGAGGGTCTCGGCCAGGCGCTGGCGCAGGGGTGCCACCCGCCCGCTGCCCAGTTGGCAGGCTTCCCAGTACTCATCCAGCAGGGCCTCAAGCGTCTGGAGCGGCCCGTGCAACCCCGCACGCCCCAGGGGCGGGGTGAGATGGTCGAGGATCACGGCCTGGGCTCGGCGCTTGGCCTGGGAGCCTTCGCCGGGATCGTTGACGATGAAGGGATAGAGGTGGGGCATCGGCCCCAGGGCCCACTCGGGAAAACACTGGCTCGAGAGACCCAGCCCCTTGCCCGGCAACCACTCCAGGTTGCCGTGCTTGCCCACATGCACCACCAGCTGAGATCCCTCCACCTCCCGCAACCAGAGGTACTGGGCCAGATAGGCGTGGGTGGGGGGCAGATCGGGGCTGTGGTAGCTGAGGCTGGGGTCGCGGTCGTAGCCCCGCTCCGGCTGGATCAGCACATGGGTGCGGCCGAAACGCAGACCTCGGATCGGGAAACCGGCTCCGCTGGCGGTGCGCTCCAGTCCGCCGTCCTTGTCGGGGGAACCCCAGCGCCGCTCGATCAGATCCCGTCCCGGCTGCGGCAGCCCGCCATACCAGAGCTCGTAGGTGGCCAGGGGCAGGTGGTCGAGGGGCGGCCGGTGGCTGCTCTCGGCATCGTTGCTGCGGCCCGCCAGCAAACGACGGATCAGCTCCTGGCCATCCTGAGGCAGCCCCTCCTCTTTGCCGAGGTCGTAGCCGGCGGCGGCCAGCCAGTGCAGCATGGCCGCCGCACTCGCGGGCGTGTCAAGACCCACGCCATTGGCCAGGCGGCTGTTACGGGTGGGGTAATTGGCAAGCACCAGCGACAGGCGCCGCTGGGCCGGGGGAGTGCCGCGCAAGCTCACCCAGGCCTGGACCAGCTGGGCGATCCAGTCGAGGCGCTCGGGATCCGGCTCGTAACGGTGCAGAGCGGTGGTGAGCCGCTCATCGGCCCGGTCGGCGGCCTCCTTGAACGCCCCCACCCGGGTGGTGAGGCGGCCATCCAGCTCCGGCAGCGCCACCTGCAGGCTCAGATCGAGCGGGCTGAGGCCGATGCTGCTGCTCTGCCAGCGGTCTCGGCTGCAGCTGCTGCAGAGCAGCTGCAGCACCGGAACGTTCAGGGCCTCCCAGAGCGGTGCGCCGAGGCCCGCCTCTTCGAACTGCACCGAGGCGAAGGAGGTGGTGCAGAGCACCGCCTGCACCCCTTCGCGCCCCAGCAGGTCGGCCACACCGCGTTGCACCGCTCCATCGCGCAGGCCGCTCACCCACAGGGCCCTGGGGCAGAGTCCGCGCCGGCGCAGGGCGCTCAGGGTGGCCTCGGCCAGGGCGGTGTCGCCTGCCTGCAGCAGGGCGCGGTAGAGCACCAGGCCGACCCGGGGTCCGGGATCCGCCCGCCAGTCGTAGGGTGCCGGATCGGGCAGGGGCTGGGTCAGCGGCGGCTCGGGCTGCTCCCCCACCAGCAGGGCGCCGAGGCTGAGCAGCACCCGGCGCAGGTTGGCGCGCCCCCCTTCCCGCAGGCAGCGGCCGCATGCCAGGGCCAGGGCCTGATCCACAGTGCCCAGGCTCGCCAGGTCGTTCTCGTCTTCGCTGGTGCCGGCCACCACCACCAGCTGGCGGCCTGGGAAGTTGGCCCAGCGGCGCAGCTGCTCGAGTCCATAGCTCCAGTGGCCCCGGCCCCCCAGCAGGCGCACCAGCACCAGCCGGGTGTCCCCCAGGCTGGTGGCCAGATAGTGGTCAATCACGGCGGGGTGATCCAGGGCCGCGAGATTGAGGCCGCGCACCTCCTGGCTGAGCAGGGCCGGCTCGTCGCGCAGCAGGCCCGCGAGGGCGCTCAGGTCGGTGTCGGCGCTGCTGAGCAGCAACAGGGGAGCCGACGGCTGCTCCACATAGAGGGGACCATCCGTGTCGCCGGTGGCGCCGGGAACTGCCGCAAGCCGATGCATCGGCCCATCCTCGGTCCTGACGGTGAGAAGATCGTGGCCCGTCCACGGTGCGGAGCCGGCCGCTCCTCCCCCTAGCCAAGCTTCTCCGCATGCAGAAATTTCTCCCCTACGCCTGGTTCCAGGGCGGATGCGTTCCGTTCGCCGAGGCCACCCTCTCGGTGGCCACCCACGCGCTGCATTACGGCACCGGCGCCTTCGGGGGGATGCGGGCCCTGCCCAACCCTTCCGATCCTGGCGAAATTCTGCTGTTCCGCGCCGACCGCCACGCCCGTCGACTGAGCCAGAGCGCTCGACTGCTGCTGGCTGAGCTGGAAGAGAGCACGATTCTCAGCGCCATCGACGCCTTTCTGCAGGCCAACCGTCCGACCACCCCGATCTACCTGCGGCCGTTCGTCTACACCAGTGATCTCGGCATCGCGCCGCGTCTGCACGACATCGAGACCGACTTCCTGATCTATGGCATCGAGCTGGGCGACTATCTCTCCCCCGATGGAGTCAGCTGCCGCGTCAGCAGCTGGACCCGCCAGGAGGACCGCTCCCTGCCCCTGCGCGGCAAGATCAGCGGCGCTTACATCACCAGCTCCCTGGCCAAGACGGAGGCGGTGAAGAGCGGATTCGATGAGGCCCTGCTGCTCAACAGCCGCGGCAAGGTCAGTGAGGCCAGTGGCATGAACCTCTTCATCGTTCGTGAGGGCGTGCTGATCACCCCGGGCGTTGATCAGGACATCCTGGAGGGCATCACCCGAGCCAGCATCCTGGAGCTGGCCCGTGCCCTCGACATCCCTGTGATCGAGCGGGCGGTCGACAAGACCGAGCTGTTCGTGGCCGACGAGGTGTTTCTCAGCGGCACTGCGGCACGGGTGACCCCTGTGCGGCGGGTCGAGACCACCGATCTGCCCACGGAGCGCCCTGTGATGGAGCTGCTGCGGGAGCGGCTCACCCAGATCACCATGGGCAAGGACCCCAGCTACGACCACTGGGTCACCCGCATCCGCCTGCGCGACTGATTTCTAGAGTGGTCACTGGCACGATCACGCGATGACGGCACTGGTTGGCGGGGCGGCGGCGGCAAGGACAGGAACCGGCAGGGTCGGCTTTCTGGACCACCTGCACGGCCCTGATCGGCCCGTGGTCGTGTTCGATGGCGCGACCGGTACCTCGCTGCAGCAGATGGATCTGAGCGCCGAGGACTTCGGTGGCGCCGCCCTCGAAGGCTGCAACGAGAACCTGGTCTTCACCCGCCCTGATGCCGTGCAGGCCGTGCACCGTCAGTTTCTTGAGGCGGGCTGCGATGTGATCGAAACCGACACCTTCGGCGCGGCCTCGATCGTGCTGGCGGAATACGGGCTGGAGGATCAGGCTTTCGCCCTCAACCAACGGGCCGCCGAGCTGGCCCGCGAGATGGCCGATCGCTACAGCACCCCCGCCAAGCCTCGGTTCGTGGCGGGCTCCATGGGCCCCACCACGAAGTTGCCCACCCTGGGCCATATCGATTTCGACACGATGAAGGCTTCCTTCCGTGAGCAGGCGGCGGGGCTGCTGGCGGGTGATGTCGATCTGTTCATCGTCGAGACCTGTCAGGACGTGCTGCAGATCAAGGCGGCGCTCCAGGGACTGGAGGAGGCCTTTGAGGCCGCCGGCCAGCGTCGGCCGTTGATGGTCTCGGTCACGATGGAGACCACAGGCACGATGCTGGTGGGCTCCGACATCGCCGCAGTCGTCTCGATTCTGGAGCCCTTCCCGATCGATGTGCTCGGCCTCAATTGCGCCACCGGTCCAGAGCAGATGAAGGCTCACATCCGCTACCTGAGTGAGCACAGTCCGTTTGTGATCAGCTGCATTCCCAACGCCGGACTGCCGGAGAATGTGGGTGGGGTGGCTCACTACCGGCTTACACCCCTGGAGCTGCGGATGCAGCTGCTTCACTTCGTCGAGGATCTGGGGGTGCAGGTGATCGGCGGCTGCTGCGGCACCACCCCCAGCCATATCGCAGCACTGGCCGATCTGGCTGCGCATCTGCACCCCAGCCCCCGGCCCGTGCGGCTGCCGGAGCAACGGCTGGCGCGTCCTGCTCTGCAGTGGGAGCCGGCGGCGGCCTCGATCTACGGCATCACTCCTTATCACCAGGACAATTCGTTCCTGATCATCGGCGAACGGCTCAATGCCAGCGGCTCCAGGAAGGTGCGTGATCTGCTCAACGACGAAGACTGGGACGGTCTGGTGGCCCTGGCTCGCGGCCAGATCAAGGAAAATGCCCATGTGCTCGATGTCAACGTCGACTATGTCGGTCGCGACGGCGAGAAGGACATGCACGATCTGGTCAGTCGCCTGGTCACCAATGTGAATCTGCCACTGATGCTGGATTCAACCGAGTGGCAGAAGATGGAGGCCGGCCTGAAGGTGGCTGGTGGCAAGTGCATTCTCAATTCCACCAACTACGAGGATGGCGATGAGCGCTTCTTCAAGGTGCTGGAGCTGGCCCGCCGCTATGGCGCTGGGGTGGTGGTGGGCACCATTGATGAGGAGGGAATGGCCCGCACAGCGGAGCGCAAGTTCTGCATCGCCCAGCGGGCCTACCGCGATGCCGTTGAGTATGGAATCCCAGCCCATGAAATCTTCTACGACCCCCTGGCTCTGCCCATCTCCACAGGCATTGAGGAGGACCGGCGCAATGCCGTCGCCACGATCGAGGCCATCCGCCTGATTCGCGCCCATCTGCCGGGCGTTCATGTGGTGCTGGGAGTGAGCAATGTGAGCTTCGGGCTCTCTCCGGCGGCTCGGATCGTGCTCAATTCCGTCTTCCTGCACGATTGCTGCGAGGCGGGCCTGGATGCCGCCATCGTCAGCCCCGCCAAGATCCTTCCCCTCGCCAAGATCACCGAGGAGCATCAGCAGGTCTGCCGTGATCTGATCAACGATCGCCGCCGTTTCGAATCGGAGGCGGCAGGGGCGATCTGCATCTACGACCCCCTCACCGTGCTCACCGGACTGTTCGAGGGGGTGAGTGCGAAAGAGGCAAGGGCATCGGGTCCGAGCCTGGCCGATCTGCCCGTGGAGGAGCGCCTGCGTCAGCACATCATCGATGGCGAACGCATCGGGCTAGAGCCGGCACTTGAGGAGGCCATGGCCAGCCACCCGCCGCTGCAGATCATCAACACCTTTCTGCTTGATGGCATGAAGGTGGTGGGGGAGCTTTTTGGCTCCGGTCAGATGCAACTCCCCTTCGTGCTTCAGAGCGCCGAAACGATGAAGGCGGCAGTGGCTTTTCTTGAGCCGCATATGGAGAAGGTAGATGGAGTCAGCAGTGCCAAGGCCAAGTTCCTGATCGCCACCGTCAAGGGCGATGTGCACGACATTGGCAAGAACCTGGTTGATATCATCCTGACCAACAACGGCTATGAGGTGATCAATCTTGGCATCAAGCAGGGGGTAGAGGCGATCATTGAGGCCCAGCATCTTCACCAGGCAGACTGCATCGCGATGAGCGGTCTGTTGGTGAAATCGACAGCTTTCATGAAGGACAATCTGCAGGCCTTCAATGAGGCTGGCATCACCGTTCCAGTGATCCTCGGTGGGGCGGCACTTACCCCCCGCTTCGTGCAGAAGGACTGCCGCTCGGTTTACAACGGCCAGGTGATCTATGGCCGCGATGCCTTTGCCGATCTGCGCTTCATGGATGCGCTTTCGGAGGCCCGCAAGACCAGCCAGTGGGATGACCGCCTTGGCTTCCTCGCTGGTGCTCCGGCGGGGCTCGGCTTGGAGGAGGTCGAACCCGAGCCTGTGCCGGCGGCGGAACGGATCGACGAGCCTGATCAGGCCACAGCTGCTGATTCCCCAGCAGACGGGGCTGCTGCCACTTCAGAGGCAGCCATCGCTCCTGACGCCACCAGCCACCTGGAAGTCACCAGCCATCGATCCGAGGTGGTTCCGGAGGAGCCCGCCGTGCAACCCCCCTTCCTGGGCAGTTGCCTGATTCAGGAGAGCGAGATCCCCCTCGATGAGGTGTTTGCCTATCTGGATCGCAACGCCCTGTTTGCCGGCCAGTGGCAGCTCCGCAAGAGCCAGGAGCAGAGCCGTCAGGCCTATGAGGCGATGCTGGTTGAGACAGCCGAGCCCGTCTTGCAGCGCTGGATCGAGCGCTGCCGGCAGGAGGTCCTGCTCACCCCCCGCGTCGCCTATGGCTACTACCCATGCGGCCGTGACGGCAATGCCATTGTGGTGTTCGACCCCGATGGCAGCAAGCGGGTTCTCGGGCGCTTCGAGCTGCCGCGTCAGCGGGGCGGCAATCGCTACTGCATCGCCGATTTTTTCCGAGATCTCAGTGAAGGCGGGCCCAGTGATGTGCTGCCGATGCAGGCGGTGACCATGGGCGAGCGGGCCAGCGTCTATGCACGGGAGCTTTTCGCCGCCGATCGCTACACCGACTATCTCTATTTCCACGGGCTGGGCGTTCAGATGGCCGAGGCGCTGGCGGAGTGGACCCATGCCCGCATCAGACGGGAGCTGGGCTTTGCGGCCGAGGAACCGTCGGTCCTGCGTGATGTGCTGGCTCAGCGCTACCGCGGCAGCCGCTATTCCTTTGGCTATCCGGCCTGCCCCAACGTGGCCGATTCCCGCCAGCAGCTGACCTGGCTCGATGCCGGTCGTATCGGCTTGACCATGGATGAGAGCGACCAGCTCGATCCCGAGCAGAGCACCACCGCCCTGGTGGCTGTTCATAGCCGTGCCCGCTATTTCAGCGCCTGATTCCACCGGCTCCAGGGCTGCCGGGGCGGTGGCAGGCTGAGTTGGTCTCTGCCTGTTCTGCCATGGCCATTGCCGGTCCTGATGGTGTCGATGCGGCGATCGCCGCCGGCCTCGATCTCGATGGAAGCCCCATCCCTGCCGAAATGCTCAGCCTCTACAACGAGGTGATGGCGCTGGAGGCTCAGCGAGCCCGCAGCGGCGTGCGCAAGTCGATGCGCAACCGGGTGGTGAAGACCGGCTCCAAGCATCTGGACCAGGCCAGCCTCGATGCCAGGCTCAAGGCCGCCGGCTGGGAGGGCCTCAAGGCCAAGGAGATCGATTTCTTCTACGGCTGAGGCTCAGAGCGATTCAAGGCTGTCGATCACGTCCTGCTGGAAGGCCTCCAGGTCATTGGAGTCGCTCAGATCAATGCCCTCTCCAGCGGCGTTCTGGGTGAGTTCCTGGAAGTGGAAGGCCCCCTCCCCATGGGCCAGAAATTCCATGGCGGAGGTTTCACCGCTTTCCTTGAAGGCGTCAAACAGGGCCATGAAGGCAGCGTCTTCGGCGTAATCCCAGCTCATGAAGGTGTTGAAGGCAAGGCGGAAGGGCGGCAGAAGGAGGCCTTCCAACACCACAGCTCAATGAGCTTTAACGCCTGCCCCCCCGAATCCGTCAACCTCTCCGCTGGATTTCGTGCCCGCCGCTGGTCAGACTCGGGGTTCATGCCTGGGATTTTGCGTGGATCAATCGTCGACAGCCCCCAGCCCGTTGTCGCTGAATGTGCTGGGGCAGCCTCTGGTGGTCTGTGGTTGTGAGCCGATGACCGGCTGGTTCCGCGATGGCCACTGCCGCACCGATCCCTCCGACCACGGCCGGCACACGGTCTGTTGCGTCATCACCGATCTGTTTCTGCGCTATTCCCTCTCCCAGGGCAACGACCTCAGCACCCCCAGGCCCGCCTACGGCTTTGCAGGCCTCAAAGCCGGCGACCACTGGTGTGTATGTGCCGCCCGCTGGCTGGAGGCCCACGACGACGGCGTGGCACCGCCGGTGCGGCTGGAGGCAACTGAGGCCTCCAGCCTGGAGCTGATCCCCCTGGAGCTGCTGCAGTCATTCGCCCACTCCCCCTCCCCCCAGGCCTGAGGCCCCAGCCTCACCAGGGAATCGTCGTCCCGTCCCAGGCCAGGAAGCGGCCGGAGTGGCCGGGCCCCTGGGCTGCGATCACATCGAGCAGCTGGTTGGCGGCCCGCTCAGGCTTGAACAGCCGCTCCGCCGGCACTGAACGGCGAAAGGGTTCGGAGAGCGCCGTGGCGGTGGTGCCCGGATGCAGCAGGCTCACGCAGGCCAGGGGCAGACGGCGCTCCCACTCCAGGGCCAGACAGCGCAGCAGCTGGTTCTGGGCCGCTTTCGCGGCCCGGTAGCCATACCAACCACCCAGCTGGTTGTCGCCGATGCTGCCCACCCGGGCTGAGAGGCTGGCGAAGTGCACTGGCTCCTGGCGGGGCAGCAGGGGTTCCAGGGATCGGGCCAGCAGCGCCGGGCCATAGGCATTCACGCTGAACAGGCGCTCCAGGGAGCTGCGCTGGAGCTGCTGCAGCCGCTTCTCCGGTTGCAGGTCACCGTCGTGGAGCAGGCCGGCGGTGTTGATCACCAGCCGCAGCTGCACCTCCTCCTCCCGCAGCCTCCTGGCGCATGCCCCAAGGCTGGAGTCGTCCGTGAGATCGAGGCCCAGGACCCGTTCGGGCGGCACCACTCTCCCCGCCGGCCACGGCCGCCGGCTGGTGGCCCACAGCCGCAGGGCAGGGGCCCGTTGCGCCAGAGCCTGGAGCAACGCCTGGCCGATGCCGCCGCCGCCCACCACCAGGGCATCCCCCCGCCAGTGGAAGAGCCCCTGGGCGCCTTCAGAGGCTCCAGCTCCCTGAGCTGGCATCGACATGGAAAGGGGCGAAAGAGGAATGTCCCATCATGGTGAGATGGCACTGCGCATTGGCATCTTCGGGCAAGGCGCTTGGGGCCGAGCCCTTGGCCGGGTGTTCCAGCAGGGTGGCCACCAGCTCAGCAGCTGGTCGCGCCGCGATGGCGGTGATCCCGCTGACCTGCTGGCGGACCAGGACGTGGTCCTCTGCGCCATCGCCATGGCCGGCGTGCCGGAGCTGTCCCAGAGGCTCTCCCCCCGGTGGCCCTCGGGGTTGCCCCTGATCAGTTGCACGAAGGGCCTGAACCTTCAGTACCACCTCACCGCCTCCCAGCTCTGGCAGCGCTCGATTCCCAGCCTCTCCAGCCTGGTGCTGAGTGGCCCCAACCTGGCTGGCGAGCTCGAGAGGGGGCTGCCTGCGGCCAGTGTGCTGGCTTCACGTCACTCTGATCTGGCCCAGTCGCTGCAGCAGGGCCTCAGCAGCGACCAACTGCGGCTTTACACAAACACCGATCCGATCGGCACCGAGCTCTCGGGTGCTCTCAAGAACGTCATGGCCGTGGCGGCCGGTGTCTGTGATGGGTTGGGCCTGGGAGCCAACGCCAAGGCCTCCCTGCTCACCAGGGGTCTGGCGGAGATGGGCCGCCTCAGCCAGCAGCTGGGCGGAGTTCCCGACACCCTCTATGGGCTTGCCGGGCTGGGAGATCTGCTGGCCACAGCGAACAGTCGTCTCAGCCGCAACTATCGCTTCGGTCTGCACCTGGCGGATGGACTCAGTGCCGAGGAGGCGATCCTTGCCATCGATGCCACGGTGGAGGGCCCATCAACGGCCGTCGCCGCCCTGGCCCTGGCGGAGCGGGGTGGAGCCCGCTTGCCGATCTGCGCCCAGGTGGTGGCCCTGATCGAGGGGCGCATCACCCCCCATGAGGCCGTGCGCGCGCTGATGGAGCGGGATCTCAAGGCTGAGGAACGATGAGCGACAGCACCCTGCCCGCCGTCCTGATCACGGCTTTCGCCGAGCGACCGCTCCAGGGCAACGGTGCCGCGGTCGTGGCCCTGGAGCAGCCAGCCCCGGCTGCCTGGATGCAGGCGGTGGCCGGCCAGCTCCGCCAGTCGGAGACCGCGTTCCTGCTGCCCCTCAGCAGCCTCGGGCCTGGGGCTGAGCCCGCGGGAGAGTGGGCCCTGCGCTGGTTCACGCCGCGCTGTGAAGTGCCGCTCTGTGGCCACGCCACCCTGGCCTCCGCCCTGGCTCTCGGCCACTGGGGCCTGCTGGCGCGAGGTACCTCGATCCGCCTGCACAGCCGCTCAGGACCGCTGCTGGTGAGCCTGAGCGAGTCCGCTGCGGGCCGTGCCCAGCTGGTCCTCCCCTCAGCAGGCCTTGAGCCCTCGCCCCTGCCCGCTGAGCTGGATCGGTTGCTGGGGGTGAAGCCGGTTCGCGGCTGGCGTTCGGCCCTGGGCTACTGGGTGGCGCTGTTGCCGCCGGAGCTGGACCTGGCTGGCCTGGATGGGGACTCTCTCGCTCAGGAGCTGCGCGGAGAAGTGCGCCAGGGCCTGGTGCTGATGCAGGCGGTGGCGGCCAGCGGCCATTCCCCCACGGTGCAGGGGTTTCCAGCCGACTACCAATTGCGTTTCCTGGCACCGGGCCTCGGCATAAGCGAAGATCCGGTCACTGGATCCGCCCATGCCCTGGTGGCCCCGTGGTGGTGTGATCAGCTGCGCCGCGAGCGGGTGGTTGGCTGGCAACCATCCCCCCAGGGCGGCGGAATGGTGTGCGAACGGCTGTCTTCAGGCATGATCCGCCTGTCGGGTTCGGGTCAACTGCTGTGGGATGGCCGCTTGAGCGCTGGTGTCGAGGCTGGAGAAGCCGAGGACTGGAGCTGCTGTCTGCCCGGCCAGGGCTGAACCGTGTTCTCGTGACCGCGCCTCTGAGCGTGGTGGCGCTGGGCCTTGGCTTCCTGGCCCAGCAGGCGTTCACCGAGCCCCGCTCCAGCCTCGACGCCAAGGTTATGGAGGCTCTGTTGCCGGCCACGGCTGCCGACGACCCCGACCGTCAGTCAGAGGCGCGGCAGCTGGAGGAGATCCAGGCGCGCCGCGCCGACGCGGCCATCCCCCCTCCCTCTTCCGGCATGGCCCCCAGCGGAGACCTGGCCCTGGCGGAGCCGGCCGCTGGGCGCCCCGTTCCCCTGGAGGCGCGGGTGGCCCTGCTGCGCCAGGCCGGTCGGCCCACACTTTCTGCCAGGGGCCCCTGGCAGCTGCTGGACGGCGATGGCCGGGTGCTGCTCCGCGGCGGTCCCGGTGAATCTGTGGACTGGAGCAGCCAGGGCAGCGCTGATCTCTGGTTGGAGAGCGCCGGCGGCCAGGCCTTGCTGGTCAATGGTCTGCCCTATGAGGGCCGCCTGCGCCTGCTGCGGGAGGGAAGCGGCATCACCCCGATCAACCACCTGCCGCTGGAGCGCTACATCGCCTCGGTGGTGGGGGCAGAAATGCCCAGTTCCTGGTCGATGGAGGCGCTCAAGGCCCAGGCGGTGGCGGCCCGCTCCTACGCCCTGGCCCATCTGGCCCGGCCCGCCAACCGCTACTGGCATCTGGGGGACACGACCCGCTGGCAGGCCTACCGGGGGCTGGAGTCGGTCACGGCCCGCACCAGGGAGGCCACCGAGCGCACCAATGGCCTCATCCTCAGTTACCAGGGGGGCATCGTTGAGAGCCTCTACGCGGCCAATTCCCAGATCACCCTGGAGGCCCATGGACATCTGGGAGCAAGCATGAGCCAGGAGGGTGCCCAGCAACTGGCCATTCAGGGCCAGCGCTACAACCAGATCCTTGGTCACTACTACCAGGGGGCGTCCCTGGCACGATTGCAGATCGGTGGAGCGAACTGAGAGCATCTGGGTCGAGGCGCTCGAGCGTGGCCGTCATGCTCTCAAGAGCGGCAGTCTCGTTCCGCTGGAGACGGAGCTGATCCCCCCCCAGGGCTGGGAACCTTTTCAGCTGCGCCGCCTGCTCTCCGCCACCCCGAAGCACCTGCGGGCTCAGGGTCCCAAGCCCAATCCTTTCCGCCCCTGGGATTCGCCGCTGCAGGTGCGCCTGCTGGGACACAGCCATCTGGTGCTGCTGAACAAGTACCCCGTCCAGGCGGGCCATGTCCTGCTGATCACCCAGGCCTATGAGCCCCAGTCAGGCTGGCTCGAGGACGGCGACTGGGCAGCGGTCGCCAAGGTCGATGCCGACACCGGCGGGCTCTGGTTCTTCAACAGCTGTGCCGAGGCCGGGGCAAGCCAGCCCCACCGCCACCTCCAGCTGCTGCCGCGCCACGGCGACCAGGTGGCCTGCCCACTGGATGGGCTGCTGCGAGCCCAGTTGGCCGGAGCGGATGGACCCTGGCCCTGGGCCTACAGACTCAGCCCCCGCAGGCCCGGCGAAGGAGCCCAAGCTCTGGCTGCCACCTACCACGCCCATGCCCTGGCCCTCGGTCTGGGCGAACCCGCCTGCGACCCCAGACCTCGCCATCCTTACAACCTGATGTTCAGTGACCACTGGTTCCTGACGGTGCGGCGGGAACGGGAGCATGTGGCGGGCTTCAGCGTCAATGCTCTGGGGTTTGCCGGCTACCTGCTGCTGAGTGAAGGCTCAGATCTGGCCTGGTTGCAACGTGAGGGCCCCTGGGCCCTGCTCCAGGCGGCGGCGGCGAGAGGCTGAGACCTGCGATCGAAAGCTTGCTCGAGCGAATCGGCTCGGGACGGATCGGATCAACACGGCATGAACCCACCGAACGGGCCATTCCGTGGTTTCACGGTTGCCGAGACCTGCTGGCTGGTCCGTATCTGGAAAGGGGCAGCGACCCGAGGTCGTGGCTCCTTGATCTGGCTCCAACTCCAACTACATCCACCTTTCTCGATTCCGATGACCAGCGCATCCCTTGTTCAATCCCGCCCCAGCCGCTCTGGCTTGAGCCGGCGTCTGCGCCAGCGCAACGACCGAGTGGCCAGGCACCTGGAACTGGTGCGACCGATCGCCCATCACTACAGCTCCCTGTGCCGCGAGGGCCGCGACGATCTCACTCAGGTGGGCCTGCTGGGCCTGCTCAGGGCAGCCGAGTTGTTCCAGAGCGATCAGGGCACCCCGTTCGAGGCCTTTGCCCGCCATCACATCCGCGGGGCGATCCTGCACTACCTACGTGATCAGGCGCCTGTGATCAGGCTCCCCCGGCGACAGCGGGAGCTGGAGGACCGCCTGCGCCGGCTGCAGCAGAACCAGGCCGGCGGAAGCGCCGAAGGCAGCCGCCGCACGGAGCCCCTGGCCAACTCCAGCCTGAGGCGGCTGCTGGGCTTGAGTGAGGCCCAGTGGCAGCGCTTCGAGCAACTTCGCCAGCTGGGAAAACTCACCAGCCTGGACGGGGAGGAGGAGCGGATCGCCGCCACCGAGCCTGAAACGGAGGAAGGTCCCGGGGAAGGGGACGCTGGTGATCGGATCATGGCGCTGCTGGCCCAGTTGGAGCTGCGCCAACGCACCGCCGTCCAGGAGGTGGTGCTTGCGGGCCAGAGCCTCAGGGGCACGGCCCGCAAGATGCAGGTGAGCCCGATGACGGTGCATCGCTTGCTCGCTCGAGCGCTGGATACCTTGAGGCAACGGATGGAAGGGGAGAGCCTGAGCTTCAGCCCTGATCCGGGGATGCATCGCGGGCGATCTGTTTCTCCAGCGTGCTGATCGCGGCATTCACCGCCGCCAGTTGCCGCTCGACCCCGTCCCGCCAGTAGGTGAGCATGCGCATCTTGCGCTCCTGATGCTGACGGCGGCTGGTTTCGGGGTCGCAGCCTGAACCACCAAAGCAGGGCAGGGGAGGAAACATGAGAAAATGTCACGTGTAAGGACGGTTCTAGCGAGCGGTCCACCCCATATGCGCCGTCTCCTCCTCGATGGGGCCACGGAGCAGGTGCCTGCGAGACCTCGCCCCAGTCAAGGGTCCTGGCCCAGCGGCTGCGGAAGATGCCACCGCAAAACCGAAACACCGTCCCAGCAGAGAATCAGAGTGAGAAGATTTGGTCCCATTGGTCTCGCTGCGATAGCCACCCTGTCCGGGGCCGGCGCGGTTCTGGAGGCACCTGCTGCTAGGGCCTCATACGTGCAGCTGATGGCAGGGCAGGCAGCGCGCCCTCTGCAGGGGCGTTTCAACGCCGTACCGGTGCTGCACTCCAACCAGCCGGAAGAGGTGTTCGGCCCGGGCATCCTGGTGAACACGGCCCCCGGATCAGCAGTGGCCAGGGAAACCGGTCAGAGACTCAGCAACACCGAATTCACTTTCAACGGTGAATTCGGGTTGCACATGCATCACAAGTATTACCCCGAAGATGCCACCCGCCTCGGCTACGGCCTGGTGCGTGGGCAGCTCACCCTGGCCACGATCGTGATGAATCCCGGCTCCAGGCCGGTCACGCTCCGCTTCGACCGTGGCGCTGTGCGCAACAGTTTCGAGGCGCCCTATCTGGCGAATCACCTGATGGGGGTCAAGCCCCTGGGTCCGAGGCCCTGGAATACAGGGCCTGGCGATGCCACAGCTGTGATCATGCTGCGCAATCAGCTTGATCCCAAGCTGCCCGAACGATTCACGATTCCAGCCAACAGCCGGGCCGTTCTGTTCCACACCCGGCTTCCCGCCCGTGGCATTGCCAACGGCCTGCTCAGCGGCCGCAGTGATGGTCCTTTCCAGATGGCGGTTGTGGCCGCTGAGGATCCACGTACCGACTCCGATCTGTTGGCTGTTCTCGACCAGGGTGTACTGGCTCCAGGCCGGATCTATCTGAGCATGCTCCCCAAGATCCAGAATCGCCAGGTGTTTTCCAGGGTCGGTGGGGTGGCCCTCGGCGATGCCTTCCAGGCCAGCATCAACCACGATCTCAACCAGGGCCCTCTGCATGTGCCCTTTACCAGCACCAATCGCCACCATTTCGGCACCAGGGATATCCAGGTGAATCCCCTGGCCAGCCGCATGGTCGATTCCTCTCTCGACAACGTGGGCACATACGGCGTGCGCTTCGATGTCGAGATGAATCTGAAGGGCTCAGGCTTCCATGACCTGGTTTTCAGCCATCCCACAGCCAATGGTCGTCAGTTCACCGCGTTTCGCGGATCGATCGGGATCGAAACCGACGAGGGCTATCGCGAAGTTCATGTGGGCATGCGCTCCGGTGAAAGCCTCTCCCTGAGTTCGTTGAACCTTCGCCCCGGTGTCAACAACCGCGTCAAGGTGAGCATGGTCTACCCGGCTGATGCCACCCCGGGTCATCTGCTCAGCGTCGTGCCTGCCTATCAGCTCGCCCAGCTGCGCGAGCGGGAACGCCAGGTTGAGATCGCCCGAGCTGCTGCTGCCGAGGCGGCAGCAGCAGCCAAGCGCAAGACCACTCCAGCGGCGGCCCCGCCGGCGGTCGCTGGCGGTCAGAGGCCTGCGGCTCCAGCCGCCGCAGCCCGCCCTGCCCAGACCATCACCCCCGCTCCGACTGCTCCTGTCCGTCGACCTGCCAAGCCCGCCAGCGCCCGGCCCACACCGCCCCCACCGCTGCCGCGGCCCGCGATTGTGCCTGCCTGGTTGCCGCCGCTGCCACCGCTGAGGCTGCTGAACCAAACGCCTGCAGGCTCATCCACCGTGGCGGAGGTGCCCATGGGCACATCCACTCCGGCCTCCCCCCAGGAGACTCAGACGCTGCGGAATCGCTACAACGAGGCCGCCAAGGTCCAGCAACGCTTTCTCAGGCAGTTGATGAGCCGTTAGCCCGACCTGAACAGGTTGCCGTGCCCCCCGACGACACGAAGGCGGATCGCCAGAGAATTCAGCTGATCCTCCCCGTCGCCCAGGTGGAGCAGATCGATGAGCTGTGCAGACAGCTGGGTCACCGCAGCCGCGGGGCTCTGCTTGAGCGCCTGCTGGACGATCTCTTCCCCAACGCCGACGCTCTGGAGGAGGAGAGAGAGGAGGATGAGGCCGGGGTTGAAGAGGAGCTGGATGGCTGCCGGGCCCTGGTGCTGGTCACCGAGCAGGCGGCCGAGCTGCTCACACTTGATGCAGGGGATGGAGAGCCTCAGTTTTCAGATCAGCCCTCACTCCAGCTGTTGGCCAGATCTCCCAGTCGCGCGCTGCCCAAGCAGCCCCGTGACGTCGCGGGTTCGGCCGGCATTGATCTGCCCGGCTTCGTGCGTCAGTCGTCGGCGAGGCTGAGACGCAGCCTGCATCCACCGCCTGCCACTGCCCGAGAACCGCTGCCCTCAGTGGATGCTCCTGAACTGGATCAGGCGTTGGTTGCTGTTGATGAGCATTGGCTCAGCCTCTACGGCACGGCCGCAAACGAGGCGGTGTTGGAGGCGGCCATGCTCTGGCTGGCCCGCGATATCTGGGCTCAGTCGGATCAATCGGAGGGGAGGCCGTTCACCTGGACCTTGATGGAACAGTGGATCAGTGGCTTCGTGAGTGGGTGGTCGCCTGGACCGCCCAGGTTCAACCGGGTGATCGTGGCCGCTGGCTTGCTTGAGGATCCCTTCAGCACCGGCACACTCACGTTGCGGATCCCCACCCTGATCCGTCGCTTCGTGCATCGCTTCCGCCGTCGACGTCAGGGAACTTCCTTCCAGAGCCTGGAGCACACGATGACGTTGCATGGCGCGTTGAAGGTGCTGGCCCTGCCGACGGCCCCGGGCCACCAGCTCAGTCTCAACCAGATCCGTGAGGCCTACCGCGAGCAGGCCATGAGCCACCACCCCGATTCAGGAGGCAGCGCCGACGCGATGCGCCGCCTCAATGAGGCCTATCAATTGCTCAAGGAGCTCTACCGCCGGCCGGCCTGAACGGGGCGCCAAAGCTCTCGCGAGCATCTCAGCTAAGACTCTATATGAGTCTCTGTAATCGTCTCGGATGAGAAATGCGAGCTGCTTCCAGGAGTGTTGGCGAGATCGAGGATTCCGCTCTTCGGCTTGGTGATCGCTCGATCGCATTCTGTTTTGTGGTTGCTCAATCTCCTCCTGAGCGCCACCAGGGCATCAGGCGCTTGGGCGGGGTGTTCTTTTCTTTTCGGCAGCAGTGCCTGTCCAGCTGCGCTTGGACACGAAGTCCAGGGCCTGTGGAACTGCTGAAAAGCCAGTCATAGCCAGCTTCAATCTTTCTGCGTACCTGCTGTAGACACAGGTACGCCATCGATTCTGGCTGCATGAACAGTGCCCTGCTTCCTGGGGCGATGCTGAAATCACGCCTTTCGAGACGAGCCAAGCCCGAGCTCAGCCTCCTTCTGGATGATCTCGAGTGAGAAGCAGGATCAGACCAGTCCTTGGTCTCGGTATGGACTTGTTTGTCCAGTTCAGGACGCAGAATAGGTCTTGAATTGCGACACGGATGAATTTCATGAGTGACCTCCTGCTCCCCCGCTGAAAATTGCTTTGGCTGCGGGGTCTGGTTAAGCGGTTGCCGTTCAGAGGACGCTCCTGGCGGCAGGTCCATCCTGTTGGACCAGTCGTGATGATCTTGTATGCGTCCCGCTCTGGGGCTTGGTTCTGGTCAATGCTGAGACGACCTAGATAGTTCTCAATGGAGCGATGAGGGTTTGCGGGAGGGTCGGCAGGGGCTGGTTGTGATGTTCGATCTCCTGGGGCTGACATCAGCAGGGCGCTGAAGCCAATCCCTGGCGTCTCATAAGAGCCCAAGATCAAGACTCATGCTTAGACCATGGTGAGACTCCTGGCATGACTGGTGGATCTCGCACAGCCCGATCGCACTCCATGAATGAGGGGCTATGACCTGTATCCCCAAGGGTGACTGCATCCCCTGGGGTGAATGGGTGCCCATCATTAAGAAGTCAGGCCAAATCGACTGACTGACCTTGAACGTTTTAGTCGGGCGTCGGAAAGCCCTTGAAAAAAAAGATGCTGCTGCCCCCAGGCTCAGAGAGGGGTCTGCATACCCTGGATCAGGTAGTCGAAGTAAGGGGAAGCGCTGGCGGCGTCATCGGTGCCGAGCAGGGCCAGGGAAGCTTCCTTCAAGGCTCGCATGCTCTCGACCATGCCGGCCATGGGCACACCGAGGCTGTTGTACATCTCACGGGCCCCGTTGAGGCCGATCTCCTGGATCTTCTCGGTGCTACCAGCCAGTACGCCGTAGGTGACCAGGCGCAGATACCAGCTGAAATCACGCAGGCACTGGGCCCGCTGCTTCTGGCCGTAGGCATTGCCTCCCTGGGCCACGTACTCGGGCTTGCGGGAGAAAAGGAGGCGCGCGGCCTCGTCGACAATCTTTTTCTCGTTCTCCGTCAAGGCCCTGGCCACGCGAATGCGCTGGGGACCGCCAGAGAGGTACTGCGCCATCGAGCGGAGCTCTCCGCCGCTGGGATACCGCAGCTGATCATCGGCTTGGAGGATCAGATCCCGAACGACGCTCATCGAGGACACCAGGCGCCAGATCACTTTATCGATCCGGGAACCCCCTTGCCGGAGGACGTCTTCAGATGTAACGCCCCTTTGCATCTAGGGTTTGCTCAACGTCCAAAGCGCTCCGATCCCGATGGGACTTCCCTTGCCGGTCCCAGGAACGGACCTGGATCTGTGCATTTCCGGTCTCAACCATCACGGCCAGGGTGTGGCGCGCATCGCCTCCGATGAGGAGACGGCTCCCGACCTGGTGGTCTTCGTGCCCGATGCCTTACCGGGGGAGCGGGTGCGTGCCCGGGTGCACCACAAGGCCCAGCGCCATCTGGTGGCCCATCCGCTCGAGCGGCACAACGATGCCCCTGAGCGGCGTCAGCCCCCCTGCATCCTTGCCTCCGACTGCGGTGGTTGCGGCGTGCAGCACCTCAGCGATCAGGCCCAGCTGGCCTGGAAGCAGGAACTGGTCCAGCAGGCCCTGCGCCGCATCGGCGGTCAGACTCTTGAGGTGGAGCCCATCCTGGCCTCAGCCACCCCCCTGGGGTATCGCAACCGCACCACGATCCCCCTGGAGCGCTGTCCCGATGGGCAATTGCGGGCGGGTTTCTACCGCAGCGGCACCCACCGGATCGTGAACATGAACCGCTGCCCGGTTCTCGATCCCCGCATCGATTGCCTGATCGCTCCGCTCAAGCGCGATCTGGAGCAGAGCGACTGGCCTGTGGATGTGGATCTGACTGAGGGCGGCGGCCTTCGCCACCTGGCCCTGCGAGTCGGGCACCACAGCGGTGAGGTGCTGCTCACTCTGATCAGCAGCCACAGTGACCTGCCCGACCTGGCGGCCATGGCGGAAATCTGGATGGAGCGCTGGCCTGAGCTGGTTGGCGTCGGCCTCAACATCCAGCCCCTGCCCACCAACACTCTGATGGGACCGCGCACCCTGGAGATTGCCGGTCGTCCCTGGCTGAACGACAGCTTTGCGGGCCTCGAGCTCCGGATCGGTCCCGACACCTTCTTCCAGGTGCACACCGCCCAGGCCGAGCGCCTGGTGCCCCTGCTGATCGAGGCCCTACTCCCTGCCCCTGGCCGCCGCCTCGTCGATGCCTACTGCGGGATCGGCACGTTCAGCCTGCCCCTGGCCGCCGCCGGTGCTCGGGTGCTGGGCCTGGAGCAGCACCCCTCCAGCGTGGAGCAGGCCCGGCTCAACGCCGGACTCAACGGGCTCAATGGTCTGACCCTTGAGGCCGCTGATGTGGCTCTGGCCCTGCCCGAAGCCCTGGAGGGAGCCCACGGGCTACTGCTCGATCCGCCCCGCAAGGGTTTGCCGGAGCGGGTCTGCGAAGCGATCCTGGCCGCACCGCCCGAGCGGGTGGCTTACCTGAGCTGCAACCCGGCCACCCTGGCGCGCGACCTGGCCAGGCTCACGGCCCCGGGAACCCTGCGTCTCCTGCGGGTTCAGCCGATCGACTTCTTTCCCCAGACCCAGCACGTGGAGGCCCTCGCCGTGCTGGAACGCACCTGGGAAACCCCCGCTGACTGAGCCATCGGGGTGCAGTGGTGCAGTGGAGTGGAAGGACCAGCCCTAGGAACGCCTGGCGGCTCCGAACTGCTTCTGAAGGGCGCCCAGGATCTTCGTGTGGGCCTGCTCCACCTCCGACTCGGTGAGAGTGCGGCGGGCGTCGCGGTAGCGCAGCCGGAATGCCTGGCTGGCGTTCCCCGCCTCCACCTGGCTGCCCTGGTAGCGATCGATCAGTTCCGCTGATTCCAACAGGGGTTTGCCCGCCTTGCGGATCGCGCTCAGCAGCTGGGCGGCGGTGACGCTGTCGGGCACCACCAGGGCCAGGTCGCGCTCGGAGGCCGGCACGGTGGCGAAGGGAGCGAAGGCTGGCTGCCAGCGGTTGCGCCGGGTTGCGGCGCTGAGCAGCGGTATCAGAGCGAGCTGGAACAGGTGGGTGGCCTCCGGCAGATCAAGGGCCTCCGCCCGCTCAGGATGGAGTTGTCCGAACCAACCGGCCACCCGGCCCTCCACCAGCAGCTCGGCGGCCCGACCGGGGTGGAGCAGGGGATGGTGGCTGGTGGCGCGGTCCTCGCAGGGAATCTTCAAGGTGGCCAGGGCCTGCTGCAGAACACCACGGGCTTCGAAGTAGTCGGGGCTGCGCCCCTTGCCGGCGCTGCTCCAGAGTTCCGAGCGCCGCTCGCCGCAGAGCACTCCGGCCAGCTCGCTGCGCTCGATCAGGCTGTCCGACTCGATCTGGAAGACACGGCCGATCTCGAAGGCCCAGAAACCGGGCATCGAGGCCTGCAGGTTCCGGCGAGCTGCCAGCAGCAATTCATCCAGCAGGCTGTCGCGCAGATGGCCGTAGTCGGTTAGAAGGGGATTGGTGAGCCCCAGCCTTGGCGAATGCTCAACCAAACCCTGGGCAGGCACCAGCGAGAAGGCACAGGTTTCCTGCAGCCCGGCGTGACAGAGCGCTTGCCTCAGCCACCGCTCCGCCTGCTGGCCGGCCTCGAGTCCGCCCGGTTCGATCGGGTCGGGCAGGTGGCTGGCGAAGTGGTCGTAGCCCACGAGCCTGGCCACCTCTTCGATCAGATCCACCTCTCTGGTGAGGTCCATCGATCGTGACGGGGGCACCGTCACCAGCCAGCCCTCTTCATCGGCCTGCAGGTTGCAGCCCAGGGCGGTGAGGGTCTGCTCGATGCGGCCTTCGGCCAGATCTTCTTCCTGGCCGTCGACCAGCACCGGACCGAGCAGGTTGTGCAGGGCATCGCGGCGCAGGCGCATGGGATCGGCCGGCTGATGGGGCCGCTGGTGCAGCCAGCGGCCCTGCACCCGGGCGCCCGCCAGGTTCTGGAGCAGCTGCACGGCCCGGTCGGCGGCCAACAGGGTGACTTCGAGCGGGAGTCCTTTCTCGAAGCGGGCGCTGGCGTCGGTGCGCAGGCCCACGCTGCGGGCACTGCGGCGGACGGCCTCGGCGCTGAACATCGCCGCCTCCAGCCACAGGGTCTCGGTGTCTGGTTGCACAGCCGTTCCGGCACCGCCGATCACCCCGGCCAGGGCGATCGGCTGGTTGGCGTAGGTCACCACCAGCGCTTCGGGGCTGAGTTGATGGCTGGAGCCATCAAGGGCCTCAAAGGCCTCAGCTGCATGGGCGGAGCGCAGCCCGAGGTCCGCCGGATCTGCCACCGAATCGGCCGCTGCATTGGCCGGACGCCCCCCCAGCACCGCCAGTCGGCCCTGGTCGAAGGCATGCAGGGGCTGACCTGTTTCCAGCATCACCAGGTTGGTGATGTCGACCACGTTGTTGATCGGCCGCAGGCCGGCCCGCTCCAGGCGACGTTGCAGCCAGGCAGGGGAGGGCTCCACACGCACTCCTGTGAGGGCAGTGAGGCTGAACAGGCCGCCGGTTTCGATCGCCGCCGCGCTGGCCGGCTCCACCGGCAGCGGCTCGGCGGGGATCACCGGCGCGGCGGGGGGCAGGCTGAGCTGGCCGCCGGTCAGGGCGGCCACTTCGCGGGCGATGCCCAGCATCGAGAGGCCATCGGGGCGGTTGGCTGTGATCGCCAGCTCCAGCACCTGGTCGTCGAGGCCGAGGGCTGCCGCCACCGGGGCTCCCAGCGGGGGCACTGTCTCCAGCAGCTCATCAAGCACAGCGATGCCATCGGAGCTGTCGGCCAGACCCAGCTCCTTGAGGGAGCAGATCATTCCCGTGCTGGCCACGCCCCGAAGTTCGCTGGCCTGGATGGTCAGATCCACCGCACTTAGGTGGGCCCCCACCAGGGCCACGGGCACATGGATTCCGGCGCGCACGTTGGCGGCCCCGCAGACCACCTGGAGCAGCGGTTGATCTGAGCCCGGAGGGCTTACCCGCAGCTGACAGACGCTCAGCCGGTCGGCATCGGGGTGGGGCTGCCTGTCTTCTACATAGCCGACGACCACGCCCTCGGCCTGGCTGGCGAGGTCGTCGATCGCCTCCACCTCGAAGCCGGCGATAGAGAGGCGCTCGGCGAGCTCCTGAACCGGTTCATCACAGGAGACAAGTTCCCGCAACCACTGGAGCGAGACCCGCATCCGCCTGCATCAATCAACGCCCAGATCCTAAGGATCGGAATGCCGGAGCACGGCGGGGTAAGGTGTCGGATTGTCATTACGCCTCGCATCAAGCGGCGCACGTCCTTCCTATGGCCAAGAACAAGGGCGTCCGGATCGTGATCACTCTCGAGTGCACCGAATGCCGGTCCAATCCCGCCAAGCGCTCTCCTGGGGTGTCCCGGTACACCTCCCAGAAGAATCGCCGCAACACCACCGAACGGCTGGAGCTGAAGAAATTCTGCCCTCACTGCAACAAGAGCACGGTCCACAAAGAGATCAAGTGAGGTCACAGGGTCATAGCCCTCGGCACTGACCCCAGCAGCTCGCCCTTCCGTTCCCCGTCCGTTTCCGCCAACCCATGTCCAGTTCCTTTTTCAAGAAGCGCCTTTCACCGATCAAGCCCGGTGATCCGATCGACTACAAGGACGTCGATCTGCTCAAGAAGTTCATCACCGAGCGCGGCAAGATCCTTCCTCGTCGACTCTCAGGTCTCACCGCCAAGCAGCAGCGAGATCTCACCAACTCCGTCAAGCGGGCCCGGATTGTGGCGCTGCTCCCCTTCGTGAACCCCGAAGGCTGAGCGGCCCTTCCCCTGCCCTTGCGGAGCACGGCATTTGCAACCGGGAGATCTGGTCGGTCTGATCGGCTCGAAAGGGCCTGAACTTGCCCTGATCGAGGCCATAACTGGCAGCCGTGCCCGCCTCAGGACCGGCTGGGAAGGCAAGTCCCAGACCATCCCGATGCGACAGATCGATCTGCTGGCTGCCTTGCCAGGGGTCCACGAGCCGCCGACACGGCTGGAGCAGCCGCCCTGGCAGCTGGTGCCATCCGCCTTGGCGGCTGCATCACCCGGCCGCCGTGATCTAGGGGCGGCATGGCTTCTGCTTGTGGAGGCACCCCCTGAGGAGGGGATCGGCCTTGACGAATTCACCGAGCTGGTGGCGGGCTCAGACAGTCCGGCTGTGCGGGCCGCCTGCTGGTGCTGGCTGCAACAGGGCGAGCAGCACTTGTTCCGCTGGCGTCAGGGCAGGGTGCACCCCCGTTCGCTGCACGATCTGCGCCAGCTTCGCCACGATCGGTACCGTCAGGTGCTGGAGGAGCGGCGCCTGCAGCAGTGGCACGACCTGCTGCGGCAGCGCACCCCCCTGAATCCTGCAGAGCTCGATCCAGCCCAGACCAGGCAGCTGCAGCAGTTGCTGGCCTTCGCCGGCGGCGAGATCGATGATCTGCCCGATCCGGAGCTGCGCCGCTGTCTGCAGGCGGCCCACTGCGCCATCGAACCCGGTCCGGTGCGCCGCCTGCTGGTTGACCTGGGCCAGTGGCAGCCCCATGCCCTCCCTTCCCTGCGCAGCAGCGTCTGGGAGCAGGGGTTTGATTCAGCCCTGCTGGAGGAGGCCGAGAGGCTGCTGGCCCAGGCCGAGCTGGAGCTGCCCGGAGATGAGAGCCGCCGGGATCTCACCGCCCTGCGGAGCTACACCATCGATGACGCCGACACCGAGGAGATTGATGACGCCGTTGCGCTGGAGTCGCTGGCTGGCGGCGGCTGGCGGCTGTGGGTTCACATCGCCGATCCGGGGCGGCTGGTGGCGAGCGGCACCCCCCTCGATCTGGAGGCCAGACGACGGGCCTCCAGCCTCTATCTCGCTTCCGGGGTGGTGCCGATGTTCCCCTTGCCCCTGGCGGTGGGTCCCTTCAGCCTGCGCCAGGGGCAGCGCTGCGCCGCCTGGAGCTGTGCGATGGAGCTGGCCGACGACGGCAGCGTGGCCCGCCATGAGCTCGTGCGCAGCTGGATTCGCCCTACATACCGCCTCACCTACAACGATGGCGATGCCCTGATCGATCTGGCCCCGCCCGAGGAACCTGACCTCGCCCAGCTGCAGCGCCTGCTCGAGCGCCGCCGCCGCTGGCGTGAGGCCCAGGGGGCTCTCTCGATGGAGCAGAGCGAAGGACGGATCCGCTGCAAGGGCGACCACGCCGAACTGGAGATCACCGATCCCTCGCCGGCGCGGGCCCTGGTGGCGGAAGCGATGATCCTCACGGGTTCGGTGGTGGCCTCCCATGCCGCCGAGCTGGGCCTGGCCATGCCGTTCCGTGGCCAGCCGGTGAGTGAGTTGCCGCCCGAGAGTGAACTCCAGGCCCTTCCGGATGGTCCCGTCCGCCACGCGGCCCTGCGCCGCTGCCTCAGCCGCGGCAGTACGAGCGCAGCGGTCAGCCCCCATTTCAGCCTGGGGTTGCCGGCTTATGTGCAGGTCACCTCGCCGATTCGTCGCTACGCCGATCTGGTGGCCCAGCGGCAGCTGGCCGCCAGCCTGGCCGGTCAGGAGCCCCTCGAGGCGACCCAGATGGAGGAGCTGCTCAAAGAGCTTGATCCGGTGATTCGCGAGGGGATCCAGATCAGCCGAGAGGACCAGCGCCACTGGCAGCAGGTCTGGTTCGAGCAGCACCGGGGTGAGCGCTGGCAGGCGATCTTCCTGCGCTGGCTCCGGCCCCAGGACCGCCTGGCCCTGGTGCACTTGGAGGCCCTGGCGATGGATCAGGCCGTGCGCGCTCCTGAGTCGTGCCAGCCAGGGGATGCGCTCACCGTTCAGGTCCAGCAGGTGGATTCCCTCTCCGATCTGCTGCGGCTGGAGGCCCGTTAGGGCGGCGCCGATCCCGCCTCCAGCCGCGACACCCTCAGCCAGGGACCCCAGGGATTGGCCACACCGATCAAGCGCACTGGCCGCGCAGCTTCCTGCCGACGCAGCCAATGGTGCAGACCCGGCTCCAGGGTGATCAGCGGCCAGGGGCGACCATCGCCCATGAGGGTGTATCCCCCGGCTCCATCAGGCACCAGGGTGCCGGCGAAGGCTTCTTCATGGGGTTCTTCCGGCGCATGGAAGGGACTGGGCGGTTGGCTGGCTGCCAGGTTTCCCCGTGGCTGCAGCCGCCCGGGATCCTGCAGAGCACGGCGCTGGCGCTGCTTCCAGTCGGGATGGTGCCAGGGGGTGTCCCAGAGGGGCATCGGCCCGGCCGGGGCCACCGGGTCGCTGATCAGTGCCTCCTGCAGAAGCCGCACGTCGAGGGTGGCCGCCGCCGTGCCGGAGGCGACGCAGAGGGCCGCCGCTGCCCCGGCGGCCTGGCCGATGTTGAGGATCAGCGGCTGCAGCCGGGTGGCGCCGTTGGCCATGTGACTGCAGCTGATGGCCTTGTCGGCCGCCAGCAGATTGTCGAGATCGGCGCTCACCAGCGCCCCGTAGGGAACCATGAACGGCGTGCCGCTCCAGCGGCCACCCCAGCGGCAGCTCTTGGCGGCCAGGGGCCAGTCTTCGCCGGGGTAGTGGTGATCGTTGGCGTAGTTGCCCACGGCAATGGCGCTGCAGCGGCCCTCTCCATCGACAGGGATCGGCCCGATCCAGGCCCCGTTGTCGTCGGAGCTGCCCTTGGTGCCGGCCGGGATCAGGGGAAGCAGATCCTGCTCCAGCACCAGGCTGTGGCCCACCATTCGCCGCCCTTCCCGCCAGTAGGGCATCAGGGCCAGGGCTGAGGGGCCTGCCAGCTCAGAGCCGCCCCCGGCGGTCTCAGGGAACACACGGGCCGGCTGCAGCCAACCGCCGGATGCCTCCCGCAGCGCGGCCAGAAACGCCAGGCTGTGCTGCTGCATGGCTTGTTCCAGCTCCGCCTGGTCGCCGGGATCGGCGCTGAAAGCCCGCTCCAGGCCGTCGTGCCAGTCGTTGCCATGCAGCGGCCAGTTGAGCATCACCAAGCCCCCGGGCAGGCGGCCGTAACTGAGGGTGCGCTCCAGGCCGAATGTCTGGGTGGCCCGCTCGAACGGGGGAGCTGGGGTGCCAACTGCAGGGCAGGGCCCGTCCGACTCCTGCGCCAGCACCACCCAGGTGGGGGACTGCACCGGCTGGAGCTGGAAAAAGGGATCGTGCTCCAATCGTTCGCGACTGGGGGCGCTGGGTTCATTCCAGTCGTCGCTGGCCTCCCAGCCCAGGCGAAAGGGTGCCTCCGCCAGGGGCAGCAGATCTCCGCGATCGCTGCCGTCGATGGCGAGCTGCAGGGCCAGCCGCACCAGCTCACCCCGGTGCTCCAGAACCAGGGCCGTGAGCCGGGGGCCGGAGCGCTCCAGCTGCTGCAGCCGGCAGCCGCTCCACCAGCGCAGCCGGGGCTCGGCGTCCACCCAGCCACGCAGCACCCGCTCGGCGCTGGCGGGCCGCCAGCCGAAACAGCTCACCCAGTTCTGGTCGAGACCTTCGGGCTCCTGCCGCTGCAGGGCTCGCAGCAGCGCTCCCCAGAGCCCGCTCTGCCAGGGGCTGAGTTCGTTCCCATCCGGAGCGCAGACCCCCGCCGCACTCACCATGCCCCCCAGCCAGGGCCCTGGCGTGAGCAGGAGGGTGTCGGCGCCGCCCCGGGCAGCCTGGAGGGCAGCGGCCACTCCGCCGCTGCCGCCACCCCAGACCACCACGGCCGCCTGATCCTCTCGTGCTCCCATCTGGGTGGCTGACTTCGCGACCCCGATTGTGCCGAGGTACCGGTCCGCCGCTGCCCCGGGGAGGGTCTGGGAGTGGCACTCGGTAGGATCCGTCCCCGGCGCAGGGTCGCTCTGGCGGCGCAGCGGGCCCTTCACCACCGCCGATGACTTACACCCTCACCACTCCGCTTTATTACGTCAACGACAAGCCCCATCTCGGCAGCGCCTACACCACGCTCGCCTGTGATGCCCTGGCCCGCTTTCAGCGGTTGATGGGTCGGCCGGTGCTGTTCATCACGGGCTGTGACGAGCACGGCCTCAAGATCCAGCGCACCGCCGAGGCGGCCGGGCTCACCCCCCAGGCCCACTGCGACCAGGTGAGCGATCAATACCGCGACCTGTGGCAGCGCTGGCAGATCAGCCACGACCGCTTCATCCGCACCACCGAGCCCCGTCACCGCCTGCTGGTGGAGCAGTTTTACCGGCGGGTCGAAGCGGCCGGCGACGTGGTGGAAGGGCGCCAGCGGGGCTGGTACTGCGTGGCCTGCGAGGAATTCAAGGACGATCCGCCTGAGGCCCGCGCGCCCCAGTGCAGTACCCACCAGCGGCCGCTGGAATGGCGTGACGAGCTCAATCTCTTCTTTCGGCTCTCCCGCTACCAGCAGGCAATCGAGGAGCTGATCCAGCGACCCGGTTTCATCGCTCCAGCCAGTCGCCGACGGGAAGTGGAGAACTTCGTGGCCCAGGGGCTGCGCGACTTTTCCATGTCCCGACTGGACCTGCCCTGGGGCATCCCGGTGCCTGGCCATGAGGGCCACACCTTTTACGTCTGGTTTGACGCCCTGCTCGGCTACCTGACGGCCCTGCTGGAGCCTGGCGATCCGCCCGACCTGGCTCTGCTGAGTCAGCGGGGCTGGCCGGCGAGCATCCACGTGATCGGCAAGGACATCCTGCGCTTCCATGCGGTCTACTGGCCGGCGATGCTGCTCTCGGCAGGGCTGGAGCTGCCGGAGCGGGTGTTCGGCCATGGCTTTCTCACCCGGGAGGGGCAGAAGATGGGCAAATCCCTGGGCAATGTGCTCGATCCGGGGGAGCTGCTGGAGCGCTGCGGCCCCGATGCCGTGCGCTGGTATCTGCTGCGCGACATCCCCTTCGGCGAGGATGGCGATGTGCAGCAGCAGCGCTTCAGCGACCTGGTCAACAATGACCTGGCCAACACGATCGGCAACCTGCTCAACCGCACCTCCTCGATGGCCCGCCGCTGGTTCGATCAGGCGATTCCTTTTCCCAGTGAGGACGTGGGCAGCAGCCATCCGCTGGCCCAGGCGGCCCTGGTGGCGCGCGAGCAGGTGATCGATGGCATGGAGCGGCTGGATTTCCGCCAGGCAGCCGCCGCGGCTCTGCAGCTAGCCATCAGCGCCAATGGCTACCTCAACGACCAGGCACCCTGGAGCCGGATGAAGCAGGAGGGCCAGCGGCAGCAGGTGGCCGACGACCTCTACGCGGTGCTGGAGGCAGCCAGGCACGTGGCGCTGCTGCTGGCTCCGATCCTCCCCGACCTCTCCGCGCGCATGCTGCTTCAGCTGAATCAGCCACCGGCGCCCAGTGGTGCCGCGCCTGGAGGCCAGAGCAGCCCCACTGGCGCGCAGGTCCCCTGGCAGGAGCGTCTGAGCTGGGGTGCTCTGGTGGCGGGCACCCTCCTGCCTGAGCCGGAACCGGTGATGGCCCGCCTTGAACTGGATGGCTCGCTGTGAGGGCCGTGTTGGCAGCTGCCCTGATTCTCGGACTGCCGCTGGTGGCCTTGCTGGGCTGCGAGCGCAAGGCCAGCAAACCCAAGGAACCTCAACCCTTCGTGTTCCGTTCGCTCAACCTGCGCCAGCAGGATGGCAAGGGTCGTCCGGCCTGGGAGCTCACCAGCCCCCAGGCCCGTTACGACCTGCAGCGGCGGGTCGCCCGCGCCACCCAACCCCGCGGGGTGATCTACGCCGCCGGCAAGCCCCGCTACAAGGTGGAGGCCACCAGCGGCCTGGTGATCAATGACGGCGAGGTGATACAGCTGGAAGGCAAGGTACGCATCCTGGTGCTCGGTCCCAGGGGCTCGCTGATCACCGGTGATCGGGTGCGTTGGACGCCAAGTCGGCAGGTGATGGAGATCGAGGGGAAGCCCCTGCTCAAGGAAGGCCGGAGCCGCCTGAGTGCCACCACGGCCAAGTTCCTGCTCGACAAGGACAAACTGGAGTTGCGCGGCAAGACCCGCCTGCAGCAGCCGGAGCTCGATCTGCGCGCCAGCAAGGCCGACTGGCTGGCTGACACGGGTGCCCTGGTGGCGGCGGGTCCGGTGAAGGGTGAGCGGCGCCCCGCCGCTGAGAAGGGCACCGTCCAGACCGTCACCGGTTCGGCGCTGGAAGGGAACACTCGCGAGGAGGTGGTGGATCTCCTGGCGCCGGTGCGCTTCGTCGATCCCTCCCGGAAGGCGGTGCTGGATGCCCAGCGCACCCGCTGGAACTCCAAGGAGCAGGTGCTCAGCACGGCCCTGCCCTTCACCGGCGTGGTCGATCAGCTGCACGTGGCCGGCGACTCGCTGCGGCTGGTTCTGAACGAGAAAACGGCGATCATCCCCAGCGGTTGCCGCCTGCGCCAGCCCGGCGAGCGTCTCCAGGCCAGGGAATGCCTCTGGCGCTGGGACAACCAGGCCATCGAAGCCCGGGGGGACGTTCAGCTCGAGCGTGATCAGAACCAGCAGATCACCCGCAGCGAGCAGCTGTTCGGAAAGGTCGGAGCCAAGGGCCAGGCTGAGTTCATGACCCCGGGGGGAAGGGTGCGCTCGGAGCTGAAGGTGCCTCCTCCGTCGAAGGAAAAACGCCCGCCTGCTCCAGTGACGTTCTGAGCTTCTCGGCCCAGCCCTCGACCCAGAGCTCGTCGCCGCGGCTGAAGCAGCGCGGCGACCAGCCGCCAGCCAGCAGCCAGCCCTCACTGCCGATGGGTTGCACCAGCACAGCGGGCGTTCCCTCCGGTAGGCAGCGGAACTCGTCGCGGCCTGGGTAGAGCTTCAGGTTGACAAGGGAGATGGCCCGGGCGGTGCTGGTGGACCGACGGCAGATCTCCCCCGGCTCGAAGGTGCTGGTCCCCAGCAGACCCCGCCGCAGCAGGGTCTTGCCCCTCCAGTGGATCAGCAGACTGGCGGCCGGGGTGGCGGTGAGCAGCAGGCGGCTGCCCCAGGCCAGCTCCAGCCCCAGCTCCTGGGGCAGCAGGGAATCCAGCTCCAGCCCCTGCTTCCCCTGCAGCTCCACCCGCTCCGGGGTGAGCGGCACGGCCCGGGTCCAGAGCACGGCCACCAGCATCAGCCCCACCGCCATCAGGCTGGCCAGCACCCCGGCGCGCTCCAGGGCGGGGTTCAGCTCTGCAGCGGTGAGCTGATTGAGCAGGCAGAGCCCCAGCCCCAGCAACCCTGCCGCCAGAGTGAAACGGGCCGGGGTGGGCATGGTCGACACGGGACGGCTGATGTTCAGCGTGAACGCTGACACGGATTCGGACTGCCAGCCTGGCCACTCCCAGGCGACATTGCTGGCTGAGCGGAGGCAGGCCTGGACAGATCCCCGCGGCTATTGAGGCCGTCAACCGCGACAGTCTGGCCAGCTGAAGGCAAACTGTGGGGCAACGATCCGTCCTCCGCTGCCCGTGCAACTTTTGCCCCGATTGATGGCCGTGATCACCGTGCTGGTGATCTCCCTCCTGGCTGCGGCTCCCGCTGTCTGGGCGGTGGGGATCCGTGACCTGCCCACGCCGCCAGGCTCGCAGCATCTGATCGACACCGCCGGGTTGTTCAGCCGCGCCAGCTCGGCGGAGCTGGAGCGCCGCCTGGCCGACCTGGAGAGCGATCACGTCCAGGCGCGATTGCTAACCGTTCCCCGCCTTGACTACGGCCTCGAACTAGATGCCCTCGGCCAGCAGGCCCTGGAGTCGTGGTCGGCCTCCGAGCCCGGCTCCGGTGTTTCGCTGCTGCTGTTGATCGATGCCCAGACCAACACCGCTGCGGTGGTGGCCAGCCCCGAGCTGCTGGAGCAGCTGCCGGCCTCGCTTCTGCGCGACACCGCCGACAGCACCATGGCGGTTCCGCTGCGGCTGGGGGGCCGCTACCGTCAGGCCTCCCTCAATGCCTTGGATCGTCTGGGAACGGTGCTCCAGGGCGGAGAAGATCCTGGACCGCCCCTTGAAGAGACTGCCGCCCCCGTGGTGAGCAACATCCCCAGCCGGGAGGAGACGGCCAACAGCAAAGGCTTCCAGTGGGTGATCGTGCTGCTGGTGGTGGGCACGATCGTGCCGATGCTCACCTGGTGGGTTTTCTCCCGCTGATCACCGATGGCCCTGCGCGACTGGATGGGTACTTTCGGCAAGGCACGCTCCAGCGATCTTGTTCAGCAGCTTGAACGCGCCTATGAGGCCGCCCTGCTGATCCAGAGCATCGAGATCGAGTTCTTCGCCGATCGGCCCGTCCGCACGGACCTGGAGCTGAGCGTGCCCCGGCAGGTCCGCAACCAGATGTTGCGCCGGTTCCGGGCGGCCCTGCAGCTCTGCCGCGAGAGCCTCGAGGAGCTCAAGCCCCGCCGCCATGAACTGGATTCACAGCAACAGCGGCAGCTGCAGCTGATCGAGTCCGTCGAAGCCCGCTACAGCTCGCGTTCAGGTTCGGCCAGCCTCAGTCGCAGCCCCGAACTGCTGCCCCGCAGCCTGATGGGTGCCGTCGAGCGGGTACGCCAGCAGCTGGATCCGGAAGCCGAGGCCACCGTGGTGGCGGGCTTTCGCCGCCGCCGCGACACCACGCTTGTGTCTCTGCGCGTCCTGCTGTTGCTGGTGCTGGTGCCGCTGTTGATGCAGCAGGCCAGCCGCTCCTTCGTGATCTCCCCCCTGGTGGATCGCTTTGCGCCCGATGTGCCTTTTCTGAGTTACACCAAGCCACAGCTGGAGGAGGCGGCTGTGGAGAAACTGCGGATCTACAAGGCCGAGATCGAGTTCGCCGCCCTGCTCAAGGGCTCTGTCCTGCCGACCAATGAGGAGCTGCACCAGGCGCTTGCGCTCCGGGCCGAAGAGCTCAAACAGGAAGCGGACAGTCAGAGCACCCGCGCCATCAAGAACGTGCTCTCCGATCTGTTTGCCATGGCGGGCTTCGTTCTGGTCTGTGTCTTCGGGCAGGAGGAAATCCGCGTGCTGCGCGGGTTCCTTGATGAGCTGGTTTATGGACTGAGCGACAGTGCCAAAGCTTTTGCCATCATCCTGTTCACCGATATCTTTGTTGGCTTTCATAGCCCAGAGGGCTGGACTGTTCTGCTCGATGGTGTGGCCAATCACCTGGGATTGCCGCAACGGGAGAATTTCATTCTCTTGTTCATAGCCACATTTCCGGTGATCCTTGCAACGATTTTCAAGTATTGGATCTTCCGTTATCTCAACCGTGTTTCGCCATCTTCGGTGGCCACTCTGCGCAACATGAATGGGGGTGGTTGAGCAACGTGCCGGGGCCGGGCTCACCCTGGTGAGTGGGCCCAGTCGCAGTGGCAAGAGCCGCTGGGCCGAGCATCTGGTCGCCAACAGTGGCCGACCGGTGCTTTATATCGCCACCGGAGCTGTTGCTGTGGATGATCCGGCCTGGCAGCAGCGCCTGCAATTGCACCGGCGCCGGCGACCCGGTCACTGGGCCACCTGGGAGGTGGAGGGGGAGCTGGAGTCGGCCCTGGGGCGTGCCCCCGCCGACCACCACCTGCTGATCGATTCCCTCGGCACCTGGCTTGCCCATCACCTCGATCTCACCGCCGATGCCTGGGAGCGACGGCAGCTGGGCCTGCTGGAGGCGCTGATGAGCTGTTGCGCGCCTCAGCTGATCGTGACGGAGGAGACCGGCTGGGGGGTGGTGCCTCCCACCGTGATCGGCGGCCGTTTCCGGGATCGGCTGGGGGGGCTGCAGCAGCGGTTGCAGCCCCTGGCCCAGGCCAGCTGGCTGGTGATCCAGGGCCGCGCCCTGGATCTGCATGCCCTCAGCCAGCCGGTGCCGGAATCGTGAGCGACCTTCCCCGGGTGGTGCTCTTCCAGCCCCAGATACCCCCCAACACCGGCAATGTGGCCCGCACCTGTGCGGCCACCGGGGCGGAGCTGCACCTGATCGAACCCCTTGGCTTCAGCCTCGACGACCGCCAGCTCAAGCGTGCGGGGCTCGACTACTGGCCCTGGGTGCACTTGCACCTCCATCCGGGGTTCGAGGCCCTCCGAGCCGAGCAGCAGCGGCGTGGAGGGCGGCTGCTGGCGTTGAGCAGCCAGGCCGATCAGCCTTACCACCAATGCAGCTTCCGCAGCGACGACTGGCTGCTGTTCGGGCGGGAGAGCGACGGTCTACCGCCGGAGCTGCTGGAGCTGGCCGAACTGCGGCTGACGATCCCGATGGCCGGCTCGGTTCGACACGGTGGAGGGGTGCGCAGCTTGAATCTCTCGGTCTCGGTGGCCGTGGTCTTGTTCGAGGCCTTGCGCCAGTTGGAGACTGGTGTTTGAGCGATCAGCCGCTTCCTGGATCGTCCATGACGATCCATTGGCTGACCCCAGAGGCTTGTGCCCGATGGTTCATGCCGCTACCCTCGGCGCGGCTCGGGGATGGTGGCTTCTCCACCGGGCCTTGTCCAACGGGTGAATTTCTGCATGAAGCCTTCGCATCTGATCTTGCCGCTGCTGGGAACCATGCCGGTTCTCTCCCTCGTGGCTGTCGGCGCCATCCCAGGCATCGCCGACGCGCGCCGGCCCGGTTTCGAATCGATGCCCGAGCGGCTGGAGTCCGATCCATCGATGGCGGCTCTGCCTCCAATCGGCGAACCCCAACTGCTGGCCTCGTTGCCGAGCTCGTTCCGCGACAAGCTCTGGGTCCGCACCCGCGACGACATCAGCCTCGAGGAGCTGGCCAGCCAGTTGCGGATTCAGGAAACCCCCCTGGCCAAGCTCAACGACGTCAATGAAGATCACGCCTTCAGCCGGGGCGACTGGGTGGTCCTCCCGTCCTACAAAGCTTCGACGGCCAAACAGCTTGCCTCCCTCGACACCAGTGAGCTGCGCCGCTCGGCTCCCCGCTCTGAGCCCCCCCCGCTGGAGAGCACCGGCGTAGTGCGTTTCGGCGACAACCTGGTGAAGCTTGCCCAGCGTTACAAGCTCAGCATCCAGGATCTGCTGCGGCTGAATCCTGGGCTTGAAGCGGCTCGCCTGGTGGAAGGAAGCCAGATCCGTGTGTCCAGGGCTGCTGCCCCCCGCTCGCGCATGGTGCTCGGACTCAAGCCCACGGGCAGCGGTGGTCTGAGCTGGCCCGAGCTTCCCGGTTTCAACCGCCCGGGTGATCAGCGAACGACTCCTTCCCAGCTCGGCAGTGGTTGGATCTGGCCAGCCCGCGGCGTGTTCAGCTCGGGCTACGGCTGGCGCTGGGGACGGATGCACAAGGGCATCGACATCGCCAGCAATGTGGGTACGCCGATTGTGGCGGCCCAGGGTGGTCAGGTGTCCTACGCCGGCTGGCACGACGGCGGCTACGGCTACCTGGTGGAGATCCAGCACCCTGACGGCAGCAAGTCGCTCTACGGTCACAACAGTCGGGTGCTGGTGCGGGTGGGACAGCAGGTCTCCCAGGGCACCCAGATCGCGGCGATGGGCAGCACCGGCCGCAGCACAGGTCCCCACCTCCACTTCGAGATCCACCCCGCTGGCCGTGGCGCCGTCAATCCGCTTCAATTCCTCCCCGGCAGGGCCTGATCTCCATCCTTGCCACCTCCCCCTTCCCCGGTCGGGAGAGGGAGGTCGATCGTTTAAAGTCCTTACAACCGGGCTCGGTAGCTCAGCTGGTTAGAGCGTGGGATTCATAACCCCAAGGTCGGGAGTTCAAGTCTCCCCCGAGCCATTTCTGGCGTCAAATTGAGGTCCATCGGGTTTGTTCGGGTCAGCGCATCTCGATGGCGTTAAGGCGCTCGCGGAAGCTGACGGAGGCAGAGCCCCCTTCTGAGCCGGCGCTGGCCGGAGGCAGGTTGGGAGCCGGCGCCGGACCCGCATAGCGCCGGGCACGGCCATAGACCTGGGGGCGCACATCCACGGCACGCACCAGGGTGCCGGTGCGTGAACGACCGCCTCCGTCGCTGTCGCCGGGTTCCTCACGGTTGAGGGGGCTGGTTTTGAGCTCGCTGCGCAGCTGGTTGAGCAGGCGGAAGTGGCCGGTGTTGTTGTATTTGCGAAGCAGGACAGGGTCCCAGGACATCAGGTCAAGGCTGTGGAACGGGGGCGGGGCATCAGCCGTCGTCGCCTCCTTCATCGTAAGGGCCACTCTTGCCAGGGTTCCGTGATAAATTGTTGCGGTCGCAAGTGGTAGTCGGTCCGAGTTCGGACTGAGTTCCCTGCTTTCCCGTTCGTCACCCACTTTTCAAGCATGTCCCGGCTCGTCGGTCTGCAGGCCCCTGAATTCACAGCCACCGCAGTGGTGGATCAGGAGTTCCAGACGGTCACCCTCTCCCAGTACCGCGGCAAGTACGTGGTGCTGTTCTTCTACCCGCTTGATTTCACCTTCGTCTGCCCCACGGAGATCACCGCCTTCAGCGACCGTTACAGCGATTTCGCCAGCCGCAACACCGAGGTGCTGGGCGTGTCGGTGGACAGCCAGTTCTCCCACCTGGCCTGGATCCAGACGGATCGGAAGCAGGGTGGCATCGGCGACATCGCCTATCCCCTGGTGGCCGACCTCAAGAAAGAGATCGCTTCCGCCTACAACGTGCTTGATGAAGACGCCGGCGTGGCCCTGCGCGGCCTGTTCATCATCGATCCTGAAGGTGTGATTCAGCACGCCACCATCAACAACCTGGCGGTGGGCCGCAACGTTGATGAGACCCTGCGGGTTCTGCAGGCCTTCCAGCATGTCAAGGCCAACCCCGATGAGGTCTGCCCCGCCAACTGGACGCCGGGTGAGAAGACCATGAACCCTGACCCCGTCGGCAGCAAGGAGTTCTTCGCCGCGGTCAACTGATCAATCGGCCTTCGGGCACCGGATGCAGCGAAGGGGGCCACTGGCCCCCTTTTTTGCGCGCTGATGGGGGAGCGTTCAGCCCAGCAGGCTGGCGAACAGGCGCTGACCATCGAGCCCGCCGGTGCGGGGGTCGCAGGCCCGCTCCGGGTGGGGCATCAGTCCGAGCACGTTTCCAGCCGGATTAGCCAACCCAGCCACATCGCCCACGGAGCCGTTGGGATTGTTCTGGTAGCGCAGGACCACCTGGCCGGACTGCTCCATGGCCTCGAGGGTGGACGGCTCGCACTGATAGCGCCCTTCGCCATGGGCAATCGGCAGCTTGATCTCTTCGTCCTCCCCGTAGCCGGAGAGCCAGAGGCAGCTGCCAGGGCTCACCGTCAGGGCGGTTGGTTCACAGATGAAGTGGAGGCGGCTGTTGCGGGTCAGGGCACCGGGGAGCAGGCCGAGTTCGGTGAGCATCTGAAAGCCATTGCAGATCCCCAGCACCGGGCCACCCCTGGCGGCAAACTCCGCCACTTCCTCCAGCACAGGAGCGAAACGGGCGATCGCGCCGCAGCGGAGGTAGTCGCCATAGCTGAAGCCGCCAGGCAACACCACGGCATCCAGGCCGTTCAGGTCGCGCTCCTCATGCCAGAGGAAGCGGGTCGGAATTCCCAGGCAGCCCTCGGCTGCCCAGCCCACGTCCCGGTCGCAGTTGGAGCCGGGGAAGACCACCACACCGATCGTCATGCCGAGAGGTCCGCTCCGTTGGCGGCGATCTCGCTGAGCTCCAGTTCCCAGTTCTCGATCACGGGATTGGCCAGCAGCCGGTCGCTGAGCAACTCCACTCGCGAGCGGGCGGTGTCGGCATCGGGAGCTTCGATCTCCAGCTCCACTGCCTTGCCGATGCGCAGGCGGCTGACCCCCTCCACCCCCAGGCGGCTGGTGGCGGCGCGGGTGGCCTCACCGGCTGGATCCAGAACCGAGGGCCTCAGGGAGACCAGCACACGGGCGTGAAAGCGGGGCACCAGGCAGCCGGGGCGTTTGTTAAATCTTGGCAGCCCATGTTCCCCCTTCGCCAGGGCCAGATCCAGCTTGAAAGGGTGAGACGGAGGAGACCCCAGCCATGCACGGCCCATTCCTGGCATGGTCTGGGCGTCGGCCCTTGTCAGCCGTCGCGGTGCTGACCATGGCGGCAGCCCTGGTGGCAGGGCTTGGCTGGTTCTCGCGACAGGCGCTGGGGGCCGAGCCACCCGCCTACAAGGTCGAATGTCGCCTCGAGGACGGACCCTGGCACCCCTGCGTGATGACGGTGCAAGCGGTGGGGGAGCGTTGGCAGATCGACCTCGATGGTCTTCGGGTCGTGTTCCGCCACGACGGGCGAGGCACCGTTGAGATGCGTCGTTCCAGCGGTCCCTGGCAGTCGGTGAGCGGCCGCTGGCAGGAGGACCATGCCCTCTGCTGGGACGGGATCTGTGCCAAGGGGGCCTTCCCGCTGGATTGAGGGCCGTGTCAGGCCAGTGGGCTGAGGGCCGCGCTGCCCAGGACCTGCTCCAGCCGGTCTTTGTCGAGGCGCAGGCCCAGCACCACCAGCTCCAGGCCAGGGTTTGCTGCGGCGCTGGGCTCGAGGGGCTGACGGTCGTACCAGCTGTCGAGCCGTGGACCGACCGCCTGAATCTGCAGGGGTCTTGGCTTGCCGCTCTGGTGCAACCAGCCCTTGAGCCGCAGAATGACCTGCTCCACGATCTGCTCGATCAACAGGCGTTCCAGGATCTGGCGGTCGAAGTGGCCGGGCAGCTTCAGAGCCAGTGACTGCATCGGCACATGGCTGTGGGCATCTCCGTGGTCGTGGTCATCGCCATGGCCGTGATGATCGTCGTGGAGTGCCCCGGCCGGCTCAATCCTCTCCAGGCCCAGCATCAGCTCGGCAGGCACCTCGCCACGGACCATGGGCAGCACCTGCACTCCGCGGCGGCAGAGCGGAGCCAGCTGTCGCTGGACGTCCGCGCTCTGGGAGGCATCGAGTCGATCGGCCCGGCTCATCAGCACCAGATCGGCCGCCGCCAGCTGGTCGCGGAAGAGATCTTCGAGGTCGCTGAGATGGTCGAGGCTGGGGTCCGCCGCCCGCTGGCGTTCCAGGGCCGCCGGATCGCCCACCACGCTGCCCTGGGCGAGGGCTTCGCCATCGACCACCGCCACCACGCCATTGACGCGGGTGCGGGTGCGGATCTCGGGCCACTGAAAGGCCTGGACCAGCGGTTCGGGCAGGGCCAGACCGCTGGTTTCGACCACGATGCCGTCGAGGCGATCGGCCTGGGCCAGCAGGATCTGCATGGTGGGCAGGAACTCGTCCTGGACGGTGCAGCAGAGGCAGCCATTGGCCAGCTCCACCAGCCGACCCTCCAGCTCGTCTTCGGGGCAGAAGCCGCAGCTGCGCAACAGGGCTCCATCAATGCCCACTTCGCCGAACTCATTCACCAGCACCGCCAGGCGCTGGCCGCTGTTGAGCAGCAGATGGCGCAGCAGAGTGGTCTTGCCGGCACCCAGAAATCCAGTCACGACGGTGACTGGCAGCCTCCGGTTGGCGAGCCGCGCCAGCGGGGCTGCGGTTGGAACTTCCATCGTCAGGGCACCAGCTGGGTCCAGGCGAACGTGGCGCCGATACCGATCAGCAGCCCCGCCAGCAAGCGCAGGTTGGCGGCTTGAAGCCGCCGGGCCCAGGAGCGCACCAGGGTGACGGCCGTGATCAGCAGAGCGCCCTGGCTGAGCAGCAGACCAAGCAGGTAAACCATCTGGGCCGAGATCGACCAGCCGAGCACCGGCTGGCTCAGGACACTGCCGTGCAGGGCGATGGCGGGCAGCAGGATCCAGCTGGGCCAGCGGCCGAGCACCACCAGACCGGTTGCCACGAGCGAAAGGGCCACCAGCAGCTCGCTGCCGGGCAGCACCGGCAGCACCAGGCCGAGGGCGGTGGAGCCCAGGCCGATCGTCAGCAGGGCAATCACCCAGCGCAGCGGTTGCTGCAGCCCCACCAACCCCAGGCTGAGCAGAAACAGCAGATGGTCAGGACCGAGCAGGGGATGGCCGAGTCCACTGAGGAAACCGGCCATGGCCCCTTCCCTCAGCCCGAACACCTCCATCAGATGGTGGGCCGAGGCCGGAGCCGCCAACAACGAAACCAAAAGCAGAGGCACCAGTCCCAGCAGAGCGATGGGTCCTGCAGTGATGCGCCGGGAGCCGGAGGTGGCAGAGGTGGATTGGGTAGGTCGGTGAGCGTGCTGGGGTGGCCGTGCTGGCTGCCGCAGCCGAGCCGGATCCCCTGAGAGGGAGGTCATGGTCTGGAAATCCGGTCCGCGCCGGCACAAGAGGGAGAACCGGCGGGTGTTCTGACTGGCTCGTGCGTCGGCGATTGACCGGAGCACGGGCTGCACAGCTGCGGGACAGCGCCGGATTTGCACCGGACTTTCCCCCTTGCCCCCGGTGGCTGATCCCCACCGGAACCGGATTCAGATGCTACCGGCAGCCCAGGCTTTCCACCGTGGAGGCCCCAGTGGTGGGGTTGACGCCATCAGCGCGGGAACAGAGGGCCTTGAGCTGGGAGAGGTCCAGGACAGCGTCGCTGAAATCCGCTCCCTCGATCTGTGCGCCCGTGAAGCGGCTCTGCATGAGCATGGCGTTACGCAGCACGGCTCCGCTCAGATCGGCCCCGTCGAAGCGGGTGGCGAAGGCCACGGCGTCTTCGAGGTTGGCCCCGCTCAGATTGCTGTTGGTGAGGTCGCTGGAGTTGAAGACGGCCCCGCGCAGATCGCTGCCGCTGAGGTCGAAGCCGCTCATCGAGGCTTTGAGGAACTCCTCCTGGTGCAGGTCACGGCCGTGCATGTCGGGCTGCAGATCCTGCAGTGACCGCTGGCCCCGCAGCTCGGGTGCTGTGATCGCCGAGGCACTCCCCACCCCAACGAGCAGCGAGCTGCCCACCAGCATGATCAGGCCCGCAAGCAGCGAAAACCAACGCCGGAGGACGCGGCGCCGACGAGACGGGTGGGGCCTTGAAACCCGAAGAGCAGACGGCAAAGCGCACGTAGCGTGACAGCTCAAGCTATGGCACATGACCATGTCGTTGCGGGTGGTTGTTCCACCCCATCCCCTGATCGCCCACTGGCTGACCGTGCTGCGGGATCAGGAGACCCCCTCGCCGCTGTTCGCCACCGCCATGACCGAGCTGGGCCGCTGGCTCACCTACGAAGCTGTGCGCGACTGGTTGCCCCAGCGATCCCTGCAGGTACAGACCCCCCTGGCCGTCACGGAGGGGATGGTGGTGGACCCGTCGGTGCCGGTGCTGGCCGTGCCGGTGCTGCGCGCAGGGCTGGGGCTCTGGGCCGGTGCCCAGACGGTGTTGCCCTCCGCCCGGGTGGCCCATGTCGGTCTGGTGCGGGATGAGCACACGGGCGAAGCCCACTGCTACCTCGACACGCTGCCGGAGCGCATCGGCGAGCGGGTGGGGGTGATGGTCTTCGACCCGATGCTGGCCACCGGCGGCAGCCTGATTCAGGTGCTGGAGCGCCTGGAGGGCCTGGGAGTGAGCGGGCAGCGCCTGAGGGTGATCACGGCCCTGGCGGCCAGTCCCGGGCTGGGGGCCCTAGGCAAGCGCTTCCCGGATCTCACGGTGTACACCGCCTGCATCGATCCCGAGCTGGATGAGGCCTTTCGAATCGTTCCCGGCCTGGGGGATGCCGGTGATCGGCTCCATGGCTCCCAGTCGCCGGTGTTTCCAGAAGAAGCGGAGTTTCCAGAAGAAGCTCAGCCCTAGGCTCCCCGATTCCCGTTCCATCCCACTTCCGATCGCATGGCCGTCGCCCCCGCCTCCGGTAGCCCCCTGACCCTGGGCTCCACCGCCGGCGCCGGCCGGGGGCGCAGCCTGCGCGGCACGGTGCGGGTGCCGGGTGACAAATCGATTTCCCACCGGGCCCTGCTCTTCGGCGCCATCGCCGAAGGCGAGACCCGTATCGAGGGTCTGCTGCCCGCCGAGGATCCCCTCAGCACGGCGGCCTGCCTGCGGGCCATGGGGGTCACGATCAGCCCGATCCATGTCGGCGAACCGGTGCTGGTGCATGGGGTCGGCCTCGATGGCCTGATGGAGCCCGATGACGTGCTCGACTGCGGCAATTCCGGCACCACCATGCGCCTCATGCTGGGGCTGCTGGCAGGCCGCACCGGCCGTCATTTCGTGCTCAATGGCGATGCCTCCCTGCGCGGTCGGCCCATGGCCCGGGTCGGCCAGCCCCTGGCCGGCATGGGCGCGCTGATCCGCGGACGGGCGGGCGGCAACCTCGCTCCGCTGGCGATCGAAGGCAGCCAGCTCCATGGCGCCGTGATCGGTACCCCTGTGGCCTCGGCCCAGGTGAAATCGGCCCTGCTGCTGGCAGCTCTCACGGCCAGCGGCTCCACCACCGTGATCGAGCCGGCCCGCTCCCGTGATCACAGTGAGCGCATGCTGCGTGCCTTTGGTGCCGATCTCGAGGTCGGTGGCGAAATGGGTCGCATGATCTGTCTTCATCCCGGGGCCAGCCTGCGCGGCCTGCCGGTGGTGGTGCCGGGAGACATCAGCTCGGCGGCCTTCTGGCTGGTGGCAGCCGCCATCACCCCCGGGGCCGAGATCCTCGTGGAGAACGTGGGCCTCAACCCCACCCGCACCGGCATCCTCGAGGTGCTGGAGCAGATGGAAGCCAGGCTGGAGGTGCTCAATCCGCGCGATGTGGCCGGTGAGCCGGTGGGGGATGTGCGCGTCAGCCATGGCCCGCTGAAGGCGTTCGAGATCGGTGGCGATCTCATCCCTCGGCTGGTGGATGAGATCCCGATCCTGGCGGTGGCGGCCTGTTGCGCCGAGGGGGTGAGCCGAATCCGTGATGCAGAGGAACTGCGCGTCAAGGAAACGGACCGTCTGGCCGTGATGGCCCGCCAGCTGAGGCTGCTGGGAGCAAGCCTGGAGGAGACCGCTGACGGCCTGGTGATCGAGGGTGGCCGCCCGCTCCATGGCGCCGAGGTCGACAGCGAAACCGATCACCGGGTGGCCATGAGCCTGGGGGTGGCGGCCCAGGTGGCCGGCGGCACCACCCGGCTGCACCGCAGCGAGGCGGCGGCTGTCTCCTATCCGGGCTTCTGGGAGGATCTGGCGCGCCTGCAGGCCGACCCAGGCGGTCAGGCTGGGTGAACCCCGGGGTTCCGCTGGCGGACCATCTCAGCCCCCGCGTCACCGAGGACGGCAGTTTCAGCCTGCACAGCGCTGAGTTCGACGAGGGGTTTCACTGCCGCAGTGGCGCCCTGCTCGAGGCGCGGCGCACCTATGTGCAGCCGGCCCAGCTGGAGCGCTTCAGCGCCGGGGAGGAGCTCCTGGTGGTGGATGTCTGCGTGGGGCTGGGCACCAACAGCGCCGCCCTGCTCGAAGCTGCGGTCCCCCTGGGGCTTCGCCTGCGCTGGTTCGGCCTGGAGATCGACCCGGCCCCCCTGGCCCTGGCCCTGGCTGAGCCCTCCTTCCGCCGGCAGTGGCAGCCAGCGCTCGGGTTGGATCTGCTCCAGCAGCTGCGGGACACGAGCCACTGGCTGAGCCCCCACGGCCGGGGGGAGATGCGCTGGGGTGATGCACGTGAGGAGATCAGGGGGGTGCTGGCGCAGGCCGCGGGGCGCTGCGATCTGGTGATGCTCGATGCCTTCTCGCCGCGCCATTGCCCCCAGCTCTGGAGCCAGGAGTTCCTGGCTGCGCTGGTTGCGCTGCTGGCCCCCCGGGGGCGTCTGCTCACCTACTGCTCGGCCGCCGCCCCACGCCGCAGCCTGGTGGAGGCTGGCCTGCGGCTGGCGGCGCTGCGCTCCGACGCAGCCGCAGCCGCTGTCCAAGCCGGTGCCGTTCAGGTCTGGAGCCATGGCACGGTGGCCGCCCAGGCGCTGGAGATGTCCTCGCCCTGGTGGCGTCCCCTTTCGCTGATGGAGCGGGAGCACCTGGCCAGCCGGGCCGGCGAGCCCTACCGCGACCCCGGGGGACAGGCAGAAAGCGGCGTGATCCTGGCCGATCGCCAGAGGGCCCAGGCCCTCAGCGGGGCGGAGCCGTCCAGTGCCTGGCGGCGGCGCTGGGGACTGCACAGAGGAGGCCGGTAGATTCCGTGCCCAGCCGCCTTGATCCGCCGATGCTCGCCGTTGCCGTGCTGGCCGCTGGAAAGGGCACCCGGATGAAGAGCGATCTGCCCAAGGTGCTGCAGTCTCTGGCAGGGGTCACCCTGGTGGAGCGGGTGCTGGCCAGCTGTCGCCACCTCGATCCCCAGAGGCAGGTGTTGATCGTGGGTCACCAGGCCGAACGGGTGCGCTCCGTCCTGGCCGGCCTGGAGGGTCTGGAGTTCGTGTTGCAGCAACCGCAGAACGGCACGGGCCATGCCGTGCAGCAACTGCTGGAACCTCTGGCGGACTTCGAGGGGGAACTGCTGGTGCTCAATGGCGATGTGCCTCTGCTGCGGCCCGCCACTCTGGAGGCGCTGCTGGAGCGGCACCGGGCCGCCGGGGCCGCGGTGAGCCTGCTCACGGCGCGGCTGGCTGATCCCAGTGGGTATGGCCGGGTGTTCACCGATGACCAGGGCCAGGTGGAGGCGATCGTCGAGCACCGCGACTGCAGCGAGGAGCAGCGCCGCAACGATCTCACCAACGCCGGGATCTATTGCTTCAACTGGCGCGCCCTGGCCGAGGTGCTGCCGAAGCTGAGCACCGACAACGACCAGGGGGAGCTTTACCTCACCGACACCGTGGCGCTGCTCAGCCCCGCCGTGCACGTGGAGGTGGCGGACTCAGCCGAAATCGCCGGCATCAACGACCGCCTGCAGCTCGCCCAGTGTGAGGCGGTCCTGCAGGAACGGCTCCGCTGCCACTGGATGGCGGAGGGGGTGAGCTTCGTGGATCCAGCCAGCTGCACCCTCAGTGAGGGCACCCGCTTCGGCCGGGATGTGCTGGTGGAGCCCCAGTGCCATTTCCGGGGCAGCACCAGCATCGGCAGTGGCTGCCGCATCGGCCCCGGTTGCCTGATCGAGGACAGCCAGCTCGAGGACGGCGTGGAGGTGCTCTACTCCGTGCTGCGCGATGTGAGTGTGGCCGGGGGTTGCGTGGTGGGTCCCTTCGCCCAGCTCCGCGCGGGTGCGCGGCTGGAGAGCGGCTGCCGCATCGGCAATTTCGTGGAGGTCAAGAACAGCCATCTGGCCTCGGGCTGCAAGGCCAACCACCTCAGCTACCTCGGTGACGCTGATCTGGGGGCGGAGGTGAATGTGGGGGCGGGCACGATCACTGCCAACTTCGACGGCGTGCGCAAGCACCGCACTGTGATCGGCGCCGGCAGCAAGACCGGCGCCAATTCGGTGCTGGTGGCACCGATCGTCCTGGGTGCCGGCGTCACCGTGGGGGCAGGCTCCACCCTCACCCGCGACGTGCCGGCTGGGGCCCTGGCCCTGGGCCGCGCCCGTCAGTTGATCAAGGCCGACTGGATCCCGCCGCAGGGCTGAGGCCTCGCTCCAGCAGCGGCAGCAGGCGCTCCAGGGCCACCCCACGGCTGGCCTTGAGCAGCAGGTGGTCGCCATCCTCCAGCCAGCCCAGCAGCGTCCGGGCGGCTTCGGCGGGCGAATCGAGCCGCTCCAGAAGCGGCAGGCCGGAGGCCCCCGCCAGCAGGGCCTCCCCTTCGGTTCCGCTCGCCACGATCACCAGGCCATCGAGCCCGAGGGCCCTGGCCCGCTCTCCCACCCGGCGGTGCAGCTCGCTGCTCTGCTCCCCCAGCTCGAGCATGGTGCCCAGCGCCGCGAAGCGCCGGCCCGGCTGGGCCGCCAGCAGATCCAGCGCCGCCAGCATCGCTTCGGGGGAGGCGTTGTAGGTCTCATCGAGCACCTCGATCCCCCCCAGGCTGATTCGCCGGCTGCGCCCGCCCGGCAGGGCCACTTCCAGGCGGCGCAGCTGCAGTGGATCCACCCCCAGCTCGCTGGCCACGGCCAGGGCAAGCAGCAGGTTGCGGGCATTGTGGCGGCCCGGTAAGGGCAACTCGGTGCTGTGCTCCGCCGCCCCCGGCTCCGCCAGTCCCCAGATGAGGCGCTCGCCGTCGGCGCCGGCCTGGATCCGGCCAAGCACCTGGGCAGGCTCTGGCCCCGGCGGGTCGTCGTGGAGGGCAACGCGGATCACCCGGCCGCTCCAGACGGCGGCGAGGCTGGTCTCGAGCAGGGGGTCACCGGCCGGGATCACCACCAGCCCATCGGAGCGCAGAGCCGAGACGATCTCGCACTTGGCCGTGGCGATCGCCTCGCGGCTGCCCAGCCGGCCGATGTGGGCCGTGCCGATGTTGGTGATCACGCTGATGTCGGGCTCGGCACAGCGGCTCAGCCGCTCGATCTCCCCCAGACCGCGCATGCCCATCTCCACCACCACGGCCCGATGCTCCCCGCCGGCCTTGAGCAGGGTGAGCGGCACGCCGATGTCGTTGTTTTCGTTGCCCACACTCGCGAGCACCGGACCGAGGGGGGCCAGCACGGCGCGGATCAGCTCGCGGGTGGTGGTCTTGCCGGCTGAGCCGGTCACGGCGATCACCGGAGCGCTGCCCTGGCGGCGCCAGAGACGCCCCAGCTCCTGGTAAGCCGCCTGGGTGTCGTCCACCAGCCAGATCCGTCCTCCTCTCGCGCCCACCAGGGCTTCGGCCTGCTCGGCGCTGAGGCGGTCTCGCTGGGCCAGGGCGGCCAGCGCCCCCTGCTCCAGAGCCGCCTCCAGGAAGCGATGGCCATCAAAGCGCTCCCCCACCAGCGGCACGAACAGGCAGCCGGGCTCCAGCTCACGGCTGTCGGTGCCGATGCGGCTGAAGCTCGCCGCCGGATCGGCGGGAGCCGCTTCGATCGGCTTTCCCCACAGCTCCACCAGGTTCGCCAGCCGCATCGCTTCCGCCCGCATCGGATCAATCGAGCAGAATCATGCCCCCGCCCACGACGGCATTCCGGCCCAGTTCTGCGTCACTGGTGTCGAGCAGCCGCAATTGCTCGTAGCCCAGGTCAAGGGACTGCTGCCACCACTGCTGCGCCAGCCCTTGCCGCTCGCTCTCCGGGAGGGAATTGAAGGCCTCTGAGATCCGCAGCCTCAGCACGCCGCCGCCGCGGCCGCCTGTGGGAGCCGCCAGCACCAGCCCCGATTCATCACTGAATCCCGGCGGTAACTGGATCGGGGTTTCGCTGGCGCTGGGGGTTGCCTGAGGCGGGGGCACCGGCTCAGGAGAGGTGCCAACTGTCTCCCTCGGCTCCCGGCGGTCTTCTTTGGCTTCAACCGGGGCCTCCGGGGCCTGTGCCGGGTCAACGGCCGGATCAATCGATAACGGAGGCGATACAACCGATGCTGATGGCCCTGACCCATCCATCTCCACCGGCCTTTCAGCGAGCAGTGGGTGCCGCTGCCCAATCGCGAATCTCCCCGCCAGCGCCAGCAGGAGTAGAGCCAGCAGCAGCGCGGCAGGCCAGAACAGGGTTGCCTGGCGCCGGGGCCAGAACTGTGGCGTGGGCAGATCCCCCTGCCACTGGCGCCGCCAGATCCGCCTCAGGGCCAGAGCGCAGCTGGCGGCCACGGCGCGCAGATCCCGCCCCAGTGCCCGCCAGGGGCTTTCGTAAACGACCGGCAGCTCGGAGCCGGAGCGTTCCACGCTCAGCTCTGGCTGCGGCGCAGGAGGGCGGAGAAGGGATTGCGGGGACCACCGCTCCCTTCTGGCCTGCGGGGTTGGGCCTCGGTTTCAGCCGATGTCACTGCTGCAACCGAATTCGCGGCTGCAGCCGTCTTGGCAGAGCCGCCGGTCTGGACGAGGCTGGGATCGGCATCCTGGCCGAGGGAGAACTGCTCCACATCGGCGGCTGAGGGGGTGGGCTGCTTCACCCCACGCACATCGCGATACATGGCGTCGTACTCCAGGGCTGAGCGGGTCCAGCTGTGGTCGACGGCCATGGCGCGCAACTGCAGTTCCCGCCAGCTGTGGCTGTGGCGGTAGGCCTCCCAGGAGCGCACGATCGCGGTGTAGAAGTCGACCGGCTCATAGCGATCGAAGCAGAAGCCGGTGCCGCTGTGGTCGGCTGGCACATGGGGCTGGACGGTGTCGACCAGGCCGCCCACCTTGCGCACGACCGGGATGCAGCCGTAGCGCATCGCCAGCATCTGGCTGATGCCGCAGGGCTCGAATCGGCTGGGCATCAGGAAGGCATCGGCACCGGCGTAGATCAGACGTGCCAGGGCGTCGTCGTAGGTGAGGAAGACGGAGAAGCGGCCGGGATGGCGGGAGGCCATCTGCCACAGGCCCGATTCGTAGTTGCGGTCGCCTGTGCCCAGCACCACGATCTGGCTGTCGGAATAGGCCAGTACCCGGTCGGCCACCTGCAGCAGCAGATCCACCCCCTTCTGGTCCACCAGGCGGCTCACCATTCCCATCAGATAGGTGTTGGGGCTGACCCCCAGCCCCATGCGCTCCTGCAGCACCCGTTTGTTGGTTGCCCTCGGGGCCATGTCGGTGGTGCTGTAGCAGGCGGGCAGAAGGCTGTCGGTGGCCGGGTTCCAGGCTTCGGTGTCGATGCCGTTGAGGATGCCCCGCAACTTGCCGCTGATGAAATTCAGCAGGCCATCGAGGCGTTCGCCGTATTCGGGCGTGCGGATTTCCTGGGCATAGGTGGGGGAAACGGCGTTGACCCGATCGGCATAGAGCAGGGCGGCGGCCATGGTGTGATCCCCCTGCATGTACCAGGGGATCCAGGTCATGCGCTCGAGCTTCCAGCGCCAGGGACCCTGGTATTCAAGGTTGTGGATGGTGAAGACCGTGCTGATCTCGGGGTCCTGGTGCATCCAGACCGGGATCATGCCGGTGTGCCAGTCATGGCAGTGAAACACCTCCGGTTTCCAGTGGTTCCAGGCGAATTCGGCGGCGGCATTAGCGAAGAATGTGAAGCGCCAATCCTCATCTTCTCCGCCGTAGATGCGCTCCGGATCGAACACCGGATGGCCGACCAGATAGAGCGGCAGCCCATTGCTGGGATGGCGGGTTTCGTAAACGGCAAAGTCGTTGCCCATCGCCTGTCCTCGCCAGACCGGCTCTCTGGGGATCTCCAGGCGGCTCCAGAGCTTGCTGTAGCCCGGCATGATCGTGCGCACGTCATGGCCAAGTGCCGCCACTGCCGGCGGCAGGGACCCCACCACATCGCCCATGCCCCCCACCTTGATCATCGGGGCGCACTCGGCGGCGGCGAATAACACGCGCATGGGAAGAACCCAGGGGAGGGCCGAACTCTACGTTTGCTGCCCCGCTGGGCCAGCCTGGCTGCAGCCCAGGGGATCAGGGAAGCACCGTCACCACCATGCCCATGCGCACGAGCTCGAAGAGGTCGCGCACGTTCTCGTCGTACATGCGAACGCAGCCGTGGGAGACCGCCTGACCGATGCTCTCCCGCTGGGGTGTGCCGTGGAAGCCGGCACTGACGCAGCCCTTCACTTCCAGGTGCTGCTGACCGTTGAAACCGCGCTTGCCGGCGCAGTCGCGGTGGAAGCCGATCCAGCGGCTACCCAGGGGATTGTTCGGGCCGGGGGGGTAGATCTTGCCGCTCACAGGGTGCTTCCAGGCCGGATCGGGCGCCATCTCGATCACCTGGAAGCGGCCCAGGGGGGTTTCCCAGCCGGGCATGCCCACACCCACAGGGAACCGGCGCAGTTCACGGCCGTTCTCCACCACCACCACCTGCCGCTTGCCGCGGTGAAGCACCAGGCTGCGCTCAGGCAGCGGCGAGGCAATTGCCACTGCGGCGTCTGGTTCTGGCTTGGGCAGCGCCTGGCGTTGCTGCGGGGTTGGGCTCTGGGGCAGAGGCTGTATAGCCGGGGTATGGGGGAGCGTGATCGGGGGATGCCATGGCCTGGGTGTCGAGGACTTGGGCTGCTGCACCTCGGCCAGGGCACCGGCTGGTGCGAGCAGGCCTCCACCAACCAGCAGGGTCACCAGGGGGAACAGGAAGCGGGGAGGCACGGCCAGGTGAACGTTGAAATGCTCTTGACACCTACGTTATCGAAATGGCTCCTGAGCAGCCTGTCAGTGGAAGGCCATGAATCCCGGAGTCGTGCCATGAACGGCCGCTCGCGAAAAACTCGTGACGATTCTGGATGATTCACAGGCGCAGGAACGCCGGATTCGCTGGGCCTGAGATTGCTCCAGGCCGGGATCTGCAGCACACTTTGTTGTACTCAGGCCGACCCATGGTGGTTGGCCATCATCTGGCCAGTCTGAGGCGATCAAAGGCCCATTGCTGCAGCATCTCAACCAGCAGGCCGGTGGTGCCTTGAGCTTCAGCAGGCGATGACCTGCAGTGGCGTCAGGGCAACCAGGGGGCATCGCTGAAATCGGGGTCCCGCTTCTCCAGAAAGGCATTGCGACCTTCCTGACCCTCTGCTGTTCGGTAGAAAAGATGGGTGGCCTGGCCCGCCAGCTCCTGGATGCCGGCCAGGCCATCGGTTTCGGCGTTGAAGGAGGCCTTCAGGCAGCGAATCGCCGTGGGGCTGTGCTGCATCACTTCCCGGGCCCAGCGCACCCCCTCTGCCTCCAGTTCCTGCAGCGGCACCACTGCGTTCACCAGCCCCATGGCCAGGGCCTCTTCAGCGTTGTAGCGGCGGCAGAGGAACCAGATCTCCCGGGCCTTGCGCTGGCCGACCAGCCTGGCCAGGTAGCCGGCGCCGAAGCCGCCATCGAAGCTCCCCACCCGGGGGCCCGTCTGGCCGAACACGGCGTTTTCCGCAGCCAGGCTGAGGTCGCAGAGCAGATGCAGCACCTGGCCGCCGCCGATGGCATAGCCCGCCACCAGGGCGATCACCACCTTGGGCAGGGAACGGATCTGGCGCTGCAGATCGAGCACGTTCAGCCGCGGCAGGCCGCTTTCATCGAGGTAGCCGCCATCGCCGCGCACGCTCTGGTCGCCGCCGGAGCAGAAGGCATAGCCCCCGTCGGCCGCAGGTCCCACGCCGGTGAACAACACCGCCCCCACCCGCGGGTCGTCGCGCACCCGGCTGAAGGCGTCGTAGAGCTCCACCACCGTGCGTGGACGGAAGGCGTTGCGCTTGGCCGGACGGTTGATGGCAATCCGGGCAATCCCCTCCTCACACCGATCGAAGCGGATGTCCTCGTACTGGGCGGCCGAGTGCCATCTCACCAGGTTCCTCCCCGGCAGAACCGGTCCGGAGCCCGTGGCAACGTCCGGTGTCGACTCGACGCTCATCGCGGCGGGGGCTGAAGGGGATTCATTCTGAGCCGCGGGCGGGGGCGTCCTGACGCAAGCGCTGGCGCAGCAGAGCATCCGCCTGTCGATCGGTCCTCACCTCCAGCAGGGCCACCGGCTGCTCAAGGGCCCAGGCCAGGGCGTCGCCCAGCTCTGCCAGAGACCCGATCCGGCGAGAGGGCACCCCGTGGGCGGAGGCCAGGACGGTGTGGTCCAGGGGCTGACCCATGGCGAAGAGGCGCTCGAAATCCAGGGAAGCTGGGGCCCGGATCGGCAGTTGCTCGAAGATGCCGCCGCCGCCGTTCTCGATCAGCACGACCGTGAGTCTGCCCCGCAGTTGGTGGTGCCAGAGCCAGCCATTGGCGTCGTGGAGCAGGGCCAGGTCGCCGCAGAGCAGCACCAGCTCACCGAGGCTCTCCGCCAGCCCGGCCGCCAGGGAGAGCGTGCCATCGATGCCGGAGGCCCCCCGGAAGCCATACACGGGTCTGGCAGGGCCGCCGGGATCGGCAAAACTCTCCCAGTCGCGCACGGGGCTGCTGCTGGCCAGCATCACGGCCAGGCCTGACGGCAACAGCTGGCTGAGAGCCCTGGCCAGGCTGGGTTCATCGGGTCGGCTGCCGGCCGCCTTGTGCGTCAGCTGGGCGTTCAACCAGGTCTGGGTGCGGCTCTCGGCGGCTTGCCAGCTGGCCAGAAAGGCCTGGTTGGCCTTGGCGGTCTGCCCTGCCTGCCAGCAGGTGGCCGGCAGGGCAGAGCACCAGGCCGAGAGTCCGTCACTGCGGCTGGCCTGGACCGTGCCCAGGGGATCGAGCGGGCGCGGATCCCCTTCGCTGATCAGCACCTGATGGCCCCCACAGCTCTCCAGCCAGCGCTGCAGCCGTCGGCTGGCGGGCAGGGGCCCCAGCCTCAGCATCTGGGGGGGCACCAGAGCGGGGTCGGGATTCTCCAGGATCAGGTCATAGCCGGCCACCAGCTCCAGCCCGGCCTGACCCCGCAGGCCGGAGAGCCCATCCGCCAGCAGCGGCCAGCCACAGCGTCGTTGCCAGCGCCCCAGCGCCGCGGCAAAGGCGGGCCACTGTCCAGGACTGCCCCGCCAGGGCCCCGCCACGATCACGCCGGGTAGGTCGGGATCCAGCCCGAGCAGGTCAGCGCCGGCTTCATGCTCCCGACTGGAACGAGGGCTACGTCCGGCTGGGCACCCACCCATGGCGGCAAGCTCATGGGCCAGGCGCTGCAGGGCTTCCGCCCCGGCATGGAGTGGCTCCTCGAAGGGCAGATTCAGGTGCACCGGACCCATCGGAGCGGCCAGGGTCATCCGGTTGGCCCGCCTGGCCAGGGCCTGAAGGGCAGCCCGGTCCATCGCGGCCAGACCGCGGCTGTCAGCCTGGGCGAACCAGCGGCAGCAGGGGGCGAGGAAGTCCTCCTGATTCACGGTCTGGTTGGCGCCGCAGTTCTTTAGACGCTGCGGACGGTCGGCGCTGAGCAGCAGCAGCGGAATGGCGCCCCTGTCGGCCTCCACCACCGCTGGCAGCAGGTTGGCCACGGCGGTGCCGGAGGTGGTGATCACCACGGCCGGTTTGCCCTCGGCCCTGGCCAGGCCGAGGGCAAAGAACCCCGCCGAGCGCTCATCGATGGCCGTGTGCAGCTTCAGGCCCCCTGGCAGCAGCAGCCCTGCCGCTGCTGCCAGCGGCCCTGAGCGGCTTCCCGGGCAGAGCACGACCCGCTCCATGCCAAGGGCCGTCAACTCCAGCAGCAGGTACACCGCCGCCCTGAGGTTGGCCTCAGCCCGATCCCCCTGCAGGGGGGGCAGCTCCTGGCTCACTGGGTCCGTCGCCGCTTCAGGATGGAGCGATCATGCCCAATCCCGCTCCAGCCCCTTCGGCACCGACCCCAGCCGCCGCCAGCCGCCGCTGGGGGATGGCCCGCCAGCTGATTCCCCTGTTGCTCTGGGTGGGGCTGGCCCTGCTGCTGCGCTGGCAGGTGATGGAGCCCCGCTGGATCCCCTCCGGCTCCATGCTCCCCACCCTCCAGCTGGAGGACCGGATCCTGGTGGAGAAGCTCAGGCCCCGGCTGGCTCAGGTTCTGCCGCTCGGAGCGATCGTGGTGTTTCGCCCGCCCGATCCCCTGCTCGCCGCCGGCTACGACCCCCGGGCCGCCCTGATCAAACGGGTGGTCGGGGTGCCTGGTGATGTGATCGAGGTGGCCGCTGGTGAACTGTTGCGCAATGGCGCGGTGGTGAGCGAACCATGGCGGCTTGAGCCCATCAACTATGAGTTCCCACCCCTCACCGTTCCGCCAGGCCACCTGCTGGTGATGGGTGATAACCGCAATGCCAGTCTCGACTCCCACCTCTGGGGACCCCTGCCGGTCGACCATGTGATCGGCACCGCCGTGTTCCGTTACTGGCCCCTGCGCCAACTCGGCCCGATACGGTTCCCACCCATGGCCGGCCGGGGATGATCTGAAACCTTGCGTTAAGGTGCATCTCCAGAAACGGATCACGCCGGAGGGGCATGTTCAACCCGGAGTTCCTGACCACCGACAGCGAATCGATCAGCGGGAATTCCCTGATTCAATACCTGCAGGACCAGTCACCCGATGTGCTTCAGCGGGTCGCTCGCTCCGCCAGCGGTGACATCCAGGACATCATTCGCCACAACGTTCAGGGATTGCTGGGGATGCTCCCCGGTGAGCAGTTTGAAGTGAAGATTCAGACCAGCCGCGACAACCTCGCTGGTCTGCTTGCTTCCGCGATGATGACAGGCTACTTCCTGCGCCAGATGGAGCAGCGGATGGAGCTGGAAACCACCCTCTTCGGCGAGGGTGGTCTGGATGCCGATCCGGGTGAACTCAAGCTCTGAGCCTCGGTTTCGCGGATCAGGCATCGGCCCTGATCAGCCTCCTGGCTCGCTGGGCACCACGCCCCAGCGCAGCAGGGTTCTATCGATGCTCGCCAGGTAGGCCCAGGAACCATCGGAGCTGGCCCATGGTCGTTGCCGAATGCTTTTGGCCAGGCTCAGCAGATCATCTTTGGAGCAGGCCACTGGGGCGTCGTAATGGGCAGGCACCAGCCAGCGCAGCGGCTCCAGCTCGGCGAGGCTCTCCAGCCAGCTGAGCAAGGCTTCCTGGCAGCGGGGGAACACCAGCCGTTCCAGCACCGGTGCCACCTGTAACCGGGCTTCGCCGCGGGAGCCCAGCAGAGCCTTGAACTCCGCCTCCCAGCCTGGCGACCAGCGAAAGGGGTACAGGCCGAAATAGGACCTGGACTGGCGCAGACCCGGTTGCCACGCCTGGCTGAGCACCTCCCTCAGACCTGGAACCTGCACCGAACCGGGGCGCAGGTAGGAGGCGAACAGCACCATCCGCCACCAGCCTCGCCGCCGTTGCTCGGGGGTGTCGATCAACGGCTGGTCGCCTCGGTCGCGGCCATGGAAGAGCAGCGGTGTGGGATCGGCCTCGAACAGCTGGGGCGGCGCCGGTGGGATCGCCACCAGGGCGTCGGTGACCAGCAGGGCTCCGCTGAACTGGTGCAGACAGGCCACCTCCATGAAGGTGCCGGTCCCCAGGTGGAGGGGGCCGAGGGGATGCCAGCTGAGCTCCTCCCCATGGGGCACCCCATCCGCAAACAGCACCCGGGTACGGGAGCGGGGAAACCCCAGCCATGGCAGCGGCAGCGGCAGCGGAAAGCTCCACTGCTGCGGACTCACCCAGACCTCGGCTTCGGGAAAGGCCCGCGCCATGGCCGGCACCGGCAGCTTGTGCTCCAGGCCCGAGCTGGTGGGCAGCACGATCGTGCGCACCGCTCCGTGGAGCCGCTCCAGGGCCCGCAGCTCCCCCAGCAGCTCTTCGGTGGGGGGCACCGGCGCGTAAAGCAGCAGCCCCTTGCGCAGGCGCAGCACCGTCATCCGGATCGGCACGGCCACGTAGAAAATTCCCTGCAGCTGCTCGAAACTCCACACCTGCCCGGGAATGAGCGTGCGCACCAGGGTGCGACGGCGGCCGTAGGGGTAGAGGGGCAGCAGGGGCCACCAGGGCCAGCTCTGGCTGGGCCTTGGCTGCTCCACAGCTGTCAACGACGCTGCTGGGCCAGCAGGCCGTGCCGTGGTGCGAACAGGAAACTGAGCAGAAACAGCCCTGTCTGCACCAGCACGATGCAGCCGGCTGTGGAGGCATCCATCCAGTAACTCCAGTAGATGCCCAGCACACTGGAGAGAATCGCCGAGCCGATCGCGATCCAGGTCATGCGGTCAAAGCGGTCGGTGAGCAGGTAGGCGGTGGCTCCAGGTGTCACCAGCATCGCCACCACCAGGATGATGCCCACGGTCTGCAGTCCGGCCACCGCCGCCAGGGAGAGAGCCGAGAGCAGCAGGTAGTGGAGGAAGCCGGTGTTCACGCCGATCGAGCGGGCGTGGGTGGGGTCGAAGCAGAACAGGATCAGATCGCGCCGGAACAGCAGCAGAACCAGCAGCACCAGCAGGCTGATCAACACCGTCTGACGGATGTCCTCGCCGCTGATCCCCAGCACGTTGCCGAAGAGGATGTGGGTGAGGTCGAAGGTGCTGCGCACCTTCGAGACCAGGGTGAGGCCGAGCGCGAAGAATCCCGTGAACACCAGCCCGATCACCGTGTCTTCCTTGATCCGGGTCATCTGCTTGATGTAGCCGATCGCCGCCACCGAGCCCACCCCGAAGACAAAGGCGCCCAGGGCGAAAGGCAGGTTGAGCGCATAGGCGATCACCACGCCCGGCATCACCGCGTGCGACACCGCATCCCCCATCAGGGCCCAGCCCTTGAGGGTCATGAAGCAGGAGAGCAGCCCGCAGACGCCAGCCACCAGCGCACTCACCAGCAGGGCCCGCACCATGAAGTCGTGGCGCAGGGGCTCCAGCAGCCAGAGCAGGGGATCCATCAGGGCTCGCTCCTCCAGGGTTCGCTTCCCGGTTCAGGGCGCGGCTCGAGGCCAGGGCTGGTGAGCAACTGCGCCGGGCTGCCGCCGAAGGTACGGGCCAGGTTCTCCTCGGTGAACACCTCGGAGGTGTCGCCGTAGGCCAGGACCGTCTTGTTGATCAGCACCACCTCATCACAGAAGCCAGTGACATGGGAGAGGTCGTGGGTGGAGATCAGCAGACTGCGGCCCTCGGCGCGGAACTGCTGGAACAGTTCGATCATCAGCCGCTCCGTGCGGATGTCGACGCCGGCGAAAGGTTCATCGAGCAGCAGCACGGATGCACCCTGGGCCAGGGCCCGCGCCAGGAAGGCCCGCTTGCGCTGACCGCCGGAGAGTTCACCGATCTGACGATGGCGCAGGGGCCAGAGCTCCACCCGCTCGAGGCTCTCACGCACGGCCCGGTGGTCGTCACGGCCGGGAATGCGCAGCAGGTTCATGCCGCCGTAGCGACCCATCATCACCACGTTGGCCACGTGGATCGGGAAGTTCCAGTCCACACTCTCCATCTGGGGCACGTAGGCCACCGCCTGGCGGCGCAGCGCCTGGCGCAACGGCAGGCCATTGATGCTGATTTCCCCCTGGGAGGGCCGCACAAAGCCCATCAGCGCCTTGAACAGGGTTGATTTGCCGGCGCCGTTGGTACCCACCAGGCCACAGATGCTGCCGGCATTCACCCGCAGGGACACCTCATGCAGGGCCACGACCCCGTGGTAGCTCACACAGAGGTGGCTGACGCGGATGCGCTCGGCGTTGGGGGCCAGATCCGGGTGGGTGGCCATGGGTTCAGCTCCCTCCCTTCAGGCCCTGGATCAGGGTGCGGACGTTGTGGCGCTGCAGCTGCAGCAGGGTCGGCGCTTCTCCCTGGGGCGAGGAGAGCGAATCGACGTAGAACACACCACCGAAGCGGGCGCCCGTCTGCTCGGCCACCTGGCGCTGCACCTTGTCGCTGACAGTGCTCTCGCAGAACACCGCCGGCACCTGACGCTGGCGCACGGTGGCGATCAGCCGCGCCATCCGCTGGGGGGTGACCTGGGATTCGGAGTTCACCGGCCAGAGGTAGGCCTCATCGAGGCCGTAGTCCTTTGCCAGGTAGGTGAAGGCCCCCTCGCAACTGGCCAGCACCCGCCTGGGCGGCGGGATCGTGGCCAGTTCCCGACGCAACTCCTGGTCGAGGGCCCTCAGCTGGCCGCGGTAGGCCTCGGCGCGGCGGCGGTAATCCTCGGCGTTGGCCGGATCGAGCTGGCTGAAGGCCTGGCGGATGTTCTCCACGTAGATCTCTGCGAGGCGGGGGGACATCCAGGCATGGGGATTGGGTTTTCCCCGATAGGCATCCTCTGTGATCGGCAGGGGGGTGATCCCAGCGGTGAGGGTGGCTCGTTTCAGTTCTGGCATCCCTGCCAGGAAGCGATCGCTCCAGCGCTCCAGGTTCAGGCCGTTCTCCAGCAGAAGGATGGCCCCCTCGACCCGGCGCAGATCGCCGGGGGTGGGCTCGTAGCCGTGGATCTCCACCCCCTGCTTGGTGATTGATTCCACCCGCAGGTGATCGCCGGCCACGTTGCTGGCCATGTCGGCCAGCACGGTGAAGGTGGTGATCACCAGGGGACGGTCCTGGTCCGCGCCGGTGCTGGGGGAGGAGGCCCCGGGGCCTGTGCCGCGGCAACTGGTCAGGGCTGCCAGCACCGTGGCTGCGACCAGCAGGACCAGAGACCCATAGGAACGATGCCGGCTTTTGGCCCTTCCGTCAGCGCCGATCCGAGCGACCAAAGACCCTGCTCATCAAGATGCAAATCTACAAGCCACGGATGCAGCAGCGGCGATCGCAGTCAGGTCGATCTCAGTCACTTCGATTGCAGAAACGCCGATCGCAGAAACGCCGATCGCAGAAACGTCGGTCGCAGAAACGGCACAGCGATCAGAGCATCTGCAACAAAAAACCCCCGCCGGTGGCAGGGGCTGAGCTGATTCTGGCTGTGGCCCCTTGGGGCTGAGCTGGGATCAGCCGATGGAGGGGGCGGTCAGCGCCAGGGGCACGATCTCGCTGGCAGCCAGATCCAGCGGGAAGTTGTGGGCGTTGCGCTCGTGCATCACCTCGAACCCGAGGTTGGCCCGGTTGAGCACGTCGGCCCAGGTGTTGAGCACCCGGCCCTGGGAATCCAGGATCGATTGGTTGAAGTTGAAGCCGTTCAGGTTGAAGGCCATCGTGCTCACGCCCAGGGAGGTGAACCAGATGCCGACAACCGGCCATGCAGCCAGGAAGAAGTGCAGGCTGCGGCTGTTGTTGAAGGAGGCGTACTGGAAGATCAGGCGACCGAAGTAACCGTGGGCAGCCACGATGTTGTAGGTCTCTTCCTCCTGGCCGAACTTGTAGCCGTAGTTCTGGCTCTCGCTCTCGGTGGTTTCACGCACCAGGGAGCTGGTGACAAGTGAACCGTGCATGGCGGAGAACAGGGAGCCGCCGAACACTCCAGCCACACCCAGCATGTGGAATGGGTGCATCAGGATGTTGTGCTCAGCCTGGAACACCAGCATGAAGTTGAAGGTGCCGGAGATGCCGAGGGGCATGCCGTCGGAGAAGGAGCCCTGACCGAAGGGGTAGATCAGGAACACGGCGAACGCGGCCGAGAGGGGTGCCGAATAGGCCACGCAGATCCAGGGACGCATGCCGAGGCGGTAGGAGAGTTCCCACTGGCGGCCCATGTAGCAGGAGATGCCGATCAGGAAGTGGAAGACCACCAGCTGGTAGGGCCCGCCGTTGTAGAGCCACTCGTCGAGGCTGGCGGCTTCCCAGATCGGGTAGAAGTGCAGGCCGATGGCGTTGCTGGAAGGAACAACGGCGCCGGAGATGATGTTGTTGCCATACAGGAATGATCCTGCGACGGGCTCCCTGATGCCATCGATGTCGACGGGGGGAGCGGCGATGAAGGCAATGATGAAGCAGATGGTGGCTGCCAGGAGGCAGGGGATCATCAGCACACCGAACCAACCGACATAAATGCGGTTATCGGTGGAGGTGACCCACTGACAGAAGTTTTCCCAGTTGCCAGCGCGTCCGCTGCGAACGGCCGTGGTCATTGGAGGAATGAGGACGGGATGGATTAACCCAGGTGATCAGTTCCAGATCAGGCTCAGGGCGCTGATTCTGGGACTGGCCGTTATGGGCACCCATTGACGTTAAGCAAAGCCTTCCATCTGGCCAGCGAAAGCCTTGAAACGTTTCCCGCTTAAAAAGAACTTCATGAACATCTTCATCAAGACTTCATGAAGATATTTTAATTGCGGGCTTCAGCCTGCTGCTTCCAGTCCCCGGCTCGCCTGGCTGCGCCACCAGGTCTGCCCCTGGCTGAGGAACCCCATCCAGTCGAGCCGCTCAGCTTCCGCGGCCCTGGCCACCAGCAGGGGGGCCTGCTGCCGCAGAACCTGCAGATCCATTTCGGGCACACCGCAGGAGAGGGCGAGCACGTCGGCCATGGCATGGGCCACCACACGGGTGAGATAGGCGGCGCTAAGGGCCTGCAGCGCCCCCCCCACCAGCCAGGTGGTGCCCTCCAGGCGCATGGCCGAGAGCAAGGCCTGGCTGGTCCACTCCGTCACTCCCAGGGCCAGGGCCGCCTTGGCCAGCTCGGTCGCGGCCTCGCGCAACTGAGCCAGTTGCCAGGGGCAATCCCAGAGCTCGGCCATTTCCTTGAGCATCAGTCCATTGGCCACCGCCAGCACCAGCACATCGACGCTGGGCATGGGGGCCGCGAACACCCCGCCGGCCACCAGCCACTGGGTGCGTCTCACCAGGCCATCGAGACGCCCCCGGCGTAGAACTTCCAGCCTGGCTTGCCAGTCGCCGTGCAGGCTCTCGAGGCAGCGCAGTTCGGTCTGCAGCAACATGGCCCTGCCGCTGGCGCGCAGCATCCGGCTGCAGGGTTCAAGAGCACGGCTGAGTTGGTTCTCCTCGCCGCTCCAGAGGATGACCTGATTGGCGAGTGTCGCGGGCAGCTGGGCGCGCAACTCCTGCTCGAGATCCGGCTGTGGTCCTGGGCCGGGGCGCGCCACCAGCAAGAACACGGCCTGGCCCCTGGGCAGGGATTCGAGCCAGCGCAGATCCGCCGCTCTAAGGGGGGTCTCCAGGTGAATGAGCAGCAGGTCGCACTGCTGGAACAGCAGGGGCCAGCTCCAGTCGGGGCTGTGGCTCGGCAGTGGATGGCCCCAGTGCAGGCAGAGGGGCAGGGGGGCCTTGAGTGCACGGATCAGCTCAGGCTGCAGGCTCTGTGGCGGCAGAGAGACCCCGGCCAGACCCACCTGCAGCCGCTGTCGCGGCTGACGTTCGCGCAGCTGCTGCAGCTGCAGCCGCCGGCTCTCCTGTTCGGCGGCGGCCGCCGGATCGTTCTGCGTGGGCTGGAGCTGCTCAAACTGATTCAGCAGCCCGTCGCAGCGCTCGATCCAGCCGCTCCAGCTGGAGGGAAGCCTGGGTTGGATCGTGGCCTTGCCACGGCTGAGCCACCACAGGCCCCCAGCCGCCGCGGCAACCACCACGGCACCGGAAACACTGCCGTGCAGGCTGTCGCCCAGAAGCAGACCGCCGGCCAGCACCAGGGCGGCCGGCATCCAGGGCATCCCAGGCCGCCAGCTCCGCGACTGGTCTCCGGCAGCGGAGCTGGCGGCAGCGGTGGAGTCGGCTGGGGTTGTCAAGGTTGGTGCGGCGCTGCCGAAGCAGTGCCTCTCTAGCTCAGCCGCCCACTCCTGCCCAGGCCGCCCGGATCACCCCCAGACTGGTCAGGTCGAGCGGCCTTGCCATGGTTAAAACGGCCCCGGCCGCCAGTCTGATGCTCACCCCCCGGCTGGAGCAGGAGCTGGCCCGGTTTCTGCAGCTGCAGCAACTGGAGCGGCACTGGCACGGGGGTCTGCCGGTGCTGCTCCTGGATCGCTGCTGGTTGCGGCTTGAGGCGCTGGCGGTGGAGCGGCTGGCGGCGGAGTTGCCGCCGGATTGCACGGCTGCGGCCCCCGAGCTGGAGGCCTTCCGCCGCTGTTGCCGGGATGGCCTGAGCCCGGCGGCGGCTGAGGCCCACTGTTGGCGCGAGTTCGGTGAGGAGGCCTGCCGGCTGGCCCTGAAACGCCACTGGCAGGCCCAGGAGCGGGGCCACCACGGCTGGACCCTGCAGGCCTACCTCGCCTTTCTCGACCGTTACCGGCACGCTTTCGCCATGTCCGGCCCAAGGCCGTTGCCGTTGCTGGTTCTCGCCCGCTCCGGCAGCGCCGAAGCCCACCGAATGCTCTGGCTGATGGCCCCATGAACCGTTGATGCGGCACACTTGCCCCCTGATTGAAGGCTCCGGCGATGGCCGACGAGAACACAGCAGCAGTGCCCCAGCCTGAGCAGGACCAGCCCGCCCGTGCCCGGCGCATCGAGACCGGCCGCGGCGGCGGTGGCGGTGGTGGCGGCGGCCGTGAGCGGGAGGCCGGAGGCTTTCGCATCCGCCTGAGCGACAACGAGCTGAGGGCTGCCCAGGCCGTTCAGGAGGCCTTCCAGCTTCGCTCCACCGTGGCGGCCCTCGGTTTCTCGATCCGCACCGTGGCCCAGCTGCTGGAGCAGGGTCAACTGGATGCCCTGCTGGCGGAGCACCGTTCCCAGGGCGGTGCTCCCCGAAACGAGGCAGCCCCCCGCGACGGGCAACGGGCCCGGCGTGCCCCTGCTGAGGGTCGTGGTGAGCGTCGCTCCAGCCGTCCGGATCCCTTCGCGCGGCCCAGCCGTCCCCAGGCCCCTGCCCCCGAGGTGGAGGCCGAGGCCCCCGAGCTCGTTGCCGCGGAGGCTGCCGAGCCTTCTGAACAGGCCCTCGAGGTGGTGATCTCGGAACCGGAGCAGGCCACCAGCCAGGCCGAGGTCGTCAGTCAGGACAGCCCGGATCCGTCCGTTCCTCCCGCCGAAACGGCTGAGACGCAACCGTGAGCGGCAGGCCCAGGGTTCTCTCCGGTGTCCAACCCACCGGTGCACTGCACCTGGGCAACTGGCTCGGAGCCATCCGCAACTGGGTCAGCCTTCAGCACGACCACGACACGTTTTTCTGTGTGGTGGATCTACATGCCATCACCGTTCCCCACGATCCGGCGCAGCTGGCGGAGAACACGCGCCGCACCGCTGCGCTTTACCTGGCCAGCGGCATCGATCCTGAGCTCTCCAGTGTCTTTGTGCAGAGCCAGGTCGCGGCCCACAGTGAGCTCACCTGGCTGCTGAACTGCGTCACGCCTCTGAACTGGCTGGAGCGGATGATCCAGTTCAAGGAGAAGGCGCGCAAGCAGGGGGAGAACGTTTCAGTGGGTCTGCTGGATTACCCCGTGCTGATGGCGGCGGACATCCTTCTCTACGACGCCGATCTGGTGCCGGTGGGCGAAGACCAGAAGCAGCATCTGGAGCTGGCCCGCGACATCGCCCAGCAACGGATCAACGCCCGCTTCGCACCCGAAGAGCGGCCGCTGCTGAAGGTGCCGGAGCCATTGATCCTGGCTGAAGGGGCCCGGGTGATGAGCCTGGTGGATGGTCGCAGCAAGATGAGCAAGAGCGACCCCAATGAGGGTTCTCGCATCAACCTGCTCGATCCCCCCGAGTTGATCACCCGCAAGATCAAACGGGCCAAGACCGATCCGGTGATGGGGTTGGAGTTCGGCAACCCCGAGCGGCCTGAGGCAGACAATCTGCTGGGGCTGTATGCGCTGCTGAGTGGGGTGGGCCGAGAGGCCGCTGCACGGCAGTGCGCCCAGATGGGCTGGGGCCAGTTCAAACCCCTGCTGGCCGAGGCGGCCGTGGAGGCCCTTCGTCCCCTGCAGGAGCGCTACGACGAGATCCTCGCCGAGCCGGGCTACCTCGATCAGGTCCTGCGCAGTGGTCGGGAGCGTGCCAGCGCGGTGGCCGAGGCATCTCTGGAGCGGGTGCGCACGGCGATGGGATTTCTGCCGGCACGCTGATCACTGCCCTGAACTGGATCAGTGGCACTGATCATTCAAGCCGTCGGCGGGGGCTTGTCGATCCAGGCGGGTGTGGTAGCTGAAGTAATGGGGGCACCTGTGCTGGCGCCTGCTTCGGCGCGTGATGACCTCGCGGGTGGATTGAAAAGCACGGCAGCGCCCCATTTGTCCAGCCCGCCAGGCAGTCGGCGCCGGATAGGTGTTTCAACCATCACAATTTTGCAAACTTTAAGAATTTGATACGGCATGGTTGGTAAGGGAACATCAGCACCCCGCGGAACCATCCAGGCCCTCGGCAGCACCGCTCTGCTGCTGGTCCTGCCTTCGCTGATCTCCAGCCGCTATGGCGCTGCTCTGGCTGCCGTTCCGCCGACGCTGCCCACACCCCCTCCGCTTGCCTCCAAGCCGGCAACAGCTGCGCAACCGCGTCCTGCAGCTCCAACTGTCACGGTCCGTGCACCTGCCCCGACTGCAGTTCGCTATCCCCTCACCCGCCAACGGCGGGCCCTGCTGGCCACGATCCGCTACGCCGAGGGCACCTGGGCGAATGGTTCCCCCGATGGCTACCGCACCCTCTACGGCGGCGAGCTGGTGTCCTCCCTGGAGCGTCACCCCGACACAGTGGTGGTGAAGCGCTACGCCAGTGCCGCCGCCGGGGCATACCAGATGCTGCCAGCCACCTGGGAGGCGGCCAGTCGCCGTCTCGGTCTGCGCGGCTTCGGGCCCGCCAACCAGGACCAGGCAGCCCTCTATCTGGCTGATCAGCGTGGCGCCCTGGCGGCGATTGACAGGGGCCAGCTCTGTGATGAGGCGATGGCGCGCCTGGCTGGTGAATGGGCGTCCTTCCCCTTGCACCACGGCGGCAGTGCCTACGGCCAACCGGTCAAGGCGGCCGGCCAGCTGCGCCGCTTCTTCAACGAGCAGCTCAAGCAGCCGACTCTGCGACTGGCTGACGGCCAGCTCGTCTGATCAGGGCTCCCGGTAGACCACCCGGCCCCGTTCGTCGTTGCCCACGTCGAGCAGATCGTCGTGGAGAAGGCGCTCAATTTCTTCGCGCACCCGTTCACGCGGGGTGTCACGGGAAAGCTGACACTCCAGCAGGGCATCGTTGTAAGTGAAGCCAGCGGCCCCGGCACGTCTGGCCAGGGCCAGCAACTGGCGGTCCAGCGGCGGCAGGGCATTCGTGGGGTCGCCGGCCTCCAGGGCCTCCAGCGCTTCCTGGAGCTGGAGCGGCTGGTTGGCCTGATCCACCAGCTCCGGGATCAGGAACAGATCCACCAGCTGACCGATGTAGCAGAGGCCGAAGGTGAGCAACCAGAGCGTGCCGCTCAGGGGTTTGCGGGCATAGAAGCGCTGCAGGCCGCAGACCCCGAAGAGGCCGAGGGCCCAGAGCAGGTAGCCGGGTGCCACCTGACGCCGCTGCTGGCGAATCCCAGGGGCTGCTGGTCGTTTCAAGGTTGGGTCGCTCTAGGCAGCTCAGGCAGCACCACACCGGCCTGGCGCAGTTCCGCCGACAGGGTCCAGACGTTCAGCACCAGGCGGTGCCAGGGAGCCATGGCCTGCATGTCGAGGGCCATGCTCACCGGGGCGGCTGAGCGCAGGGTCCTGGCGGCAATCAGCTCCTTGCGGGCATCGACCAGGCGCTGGGCGAGAGCCTCCTGCTCGCCGGCGCCGAGCACGTTCTCCGGGCAGTGCTGGAGCAACAGCAGCCCCCGATCGAACCAGAAGTCGAAATCCAGCAGCAGCGAGCCCAGCAGCTGGTCGAGCAGCTCGCCCGCAGCGGCCGGCATGGGGGTCGCATCCGGTGTGGAGGGAAGATCACTCACCAGCCAACCTTAGGAATTGATCGGGCGGCAGGGCTGAAACCGATGCGTAGGATCGACCCTGGCCTGGCCCGATTCCGTGTCCCCATCTCCGTCGACGCTCCCGGCAGGCGAAGTCACCCGGATGCGCCTGCCGCGCACGAGCGAGAGCCCGGAGCTGCTGCGGATTCGCCATTCCATGAGCCACGTGCTGGCCATGGCGGTGCAGAAGCTCTTCCCCAGTGCCCAGGTCACGATCGGCCCCTGGACCGAGACCGGCTTCTACTACGACTTCGACAATCCCGACCCCTTCACGGAGGCCGATCTCAAGGCGATCAAGAAGGAGATGGGCAAGATCATTGCCCGCAAGCTGCCGCTGCAACGCCTCGAGGTGAGCCGAGAGGAAGCTGAGGCGCGCATCAGGTCGCAGAACGAGCCCTACAAACTCGAGATCCTGGCGGGGATCCAGGAGCCGATCACCCTTTACACCCTGGGCGAGGAATGGTGGGACCTCTGCGCCGGGCCCCACGTGGCCAACACCAGCGAACTGAATCCCAAAGCCTTCGAACTGGAGAGCGTGGCCGGGGCCTACTGGCGCGGCGATGAAAACAGGGCACAGCTGCAGCGCATCTACGGCACCGCCTGGCAGACGCCGGAGCAGCTGGCGGAATACAAGCACCGCAAGCAGGAAGCACTGCGCCGCGATCACCGCCGCCTCGGCACCGACCTGCAGCTGTTCTCGATCGAAGATGAGGCCGGCGCTGGTCTGGTGTTCTGGCATCCCCGCGGCGCCCGCATGCGCCTGCTGATTGAGGATTACTGGCGCCAGGCCCACTTCGCGGCTGGCTACGACCTGCTTTACACCCCACACGTGGCCGACCTGAGCCTGTGGAAAACCTCAGGCCACCTCGACTTCTACAGCGAGAGCATGTTCGGGCCGATGGAGGTGGATGAGCGTCAGTATCAGCTCAAGCCGATGAACTGCCCGTTCCACGTGCTCACCTATGCCAGCACCCTGCGCTCCTACCGCGAGCTGCCGATCCGCTGGGCCGAGCTGGGCACGGTCTACCGCTACGAGCGCCCGGGCGTGATGCACGGGCTGATGCGCGTGCGCGGCTTCACCCAGGACGACGCCCACATCTTCTGCCTGCCCGAGCAGATCGGCGATGAGATTCTCGGAGTGCTCAACCTCACTGAAACGATCCTCTCCAGCTTCGACTTTCACACCTATGAGGTGAATCTCTCCACCCGTCCGGAGAAGTCGATCGGTGAGGATGCTGTCTGGGAGCTGGCCACCGCTGGCCTGATTGAGGCACTCGAGCGCAAGGGCTGGCCCTACAAGGTGGATGAGGGTGGCGGAGCGTTCTACGGACCCAAGATCGACATCAAGATCGAGGACGCCATCGGCAGGATGTGGCAGTGCTCCACGATCCAGCTCGACTTCAACCTGCCCGAGCGCTTCGATCTCCAATATGTGGCGGCCGATGGCAGCCGCCAGCGGCCGATCATGATTCACCGGGCCATCTTCGGATCGCTGGAGCGGTTCTTCGGGATCATGGTCGAGAACTATGCCGGCGATTTCCCCTTCTGGCTTGCCCCCGAGCAGGTGCGTTTGCTGCCGGTAACCGATGAGGTGATTCCCTATGCAGAAGAGGTGCTGGCCCAGCTCCGCTCCGCGGGTGTGCGTGCCGTCATCGATCGCAGTGGCGAACGCCTCGGCAAGTTGATTCGCCAGGGGGAGCAGCAGAAGATTCCCGTGCTGGCTGTGATCGGCGCCAAGGAGGCGGAGCTGGGCAGCGTCAGCCTCCGCTCCCGCCGCGACGGTGACCTCGGCAGCGTGGCGGTCGCGAACCTGGTGGCCGCGGCCCGATCCGCCGGCGAGACCCGTGGGGCCGGCCTTGTCCTGGAGCCGGCGACGGCATCTTGACCACCCTGCTGGCTGGCGACATCGGTGGCACCAAGACCCTGCTGGCCACCTACCGGCTGGAGGCGGGAGGGCTGGTGCAGCTCCGCTGTGAGCGCTTCGTCTCCGCCGCCTGGGACGACTTCCCGGCCCTGGTACGCCAGTTCCTCGCCGGCGGCCCAGCCGGATCCGAGGCCCCCAGTCATGGCTGTCTGGCGATTGCCGGGCCGGTGCAGGACGGCCTGGTGCGCCTGACCAACCTGCCCTGGGAGCTGAACGAACGGCAGCTGACGGACGAGTGCGGACTCAGGCGCCTGGAGCTGGTCAACGACTTCGCCGTGTTGATTTACGGGCTGCCGCACCTGGGGGAGCACCAGCAGGCGGTGGTGAGAGAAGGAGTGGCCCAGCCAGGACCCCTGGCGATCCTCGGGGCGGGCACGGGCCTTGGCGTGGCCATCGGAGTGCCCGGAGCCCAGGGCCTGATCGCGCTGGCCAGTGAGGCTGCCCATGCTGAATTCGCGCCGCGGCTGGAGCGGGAGTGGCGGCTGAAGCAGTGGCTGCAGCACGATCTGTCTCTGGAGCGGGTCTCGATCGAGCGGATCGTCAGTGGCACCGGCCTGGGCCATGTCTTCCGCTGGTTCCTGCACGAGGCCGGGTCCGGCGCTCCCCATGGGCTGGCGGAGGCGGCAGGGGCCTGGGCCCTGGCCGAGCTCCGCGGGGAGGCGGAACGCCCCGATCTGCCGGCACTGGTGGCCGCCGCTGCCGCCAGTGGCGATCCAACCGCCGCTGCGGCTCTCGATCTCTGGCTGGGTGCCTACGGCTGCGTGGCGGGGGATCTGGCCCTGCAGAGCCTGTGCCGCGGTGGGCTCTGGCTGGGGGGTGGCACCGCCGCCAAGCTGCTGCCCCAGCTGCGCTCCCAGGCCTTTCTCGGCCCCTTGGCGGCCAAGGGCCGGCTGACCCCGGTGCTGCAGCAGATCCCGCTGCGGGCCCTGATCGATCCAGAGGCCGGCCTCTTCAGTGCCGCCTGCAGGGCGCGGATGCTGCTGGACTGAGACTGGACGGGCGGATGGGACACTGACCCGAGCAGAAAGGTTGTGATGGTGAGGCCCCGCATCGGGCAGGGTGTACAGGTTGATGTGCCGGCGACCACCGCCAACCTGGGTCCAGGATTCGATTGCCTCGGGGCGGCCCTGGAGCTGAACAACCGCTTCGAGCTGCGCTGCATCGAGGGTGACGGTGAACGCTTCGATCTGCTGATTGAAGGCAGCGAGGGAGCTCACCTGCGCGGTGGACCGGACAACCTCGTCTACCGCTCGGCCCAGCGGGTGTGGAAGGAGGCGGGCCAGCAGCCGGTGGCGCTCGAGGCCCGGGTGCGGCTCGCAGTTCCCCCGGCCCGCGGTCTGGGCAGCAGCGCCACGGCGATCGTGGCCGGCCTGATCGGCGCCAACGCTTTGGTGGGGGAACCCCTGAGCAAGGAGAAACTGCTGGAGCTGGCCATCGACATCGAGGGGCATCCCGACAATGTCGTTCCTTCGCTGCTGGGTGGTCTCTGCATGACCGCCCGGGCGGCCTCGCACCGTTGGCGGGTGGTGCGCTGTGAATGGCAGGAGAGTGTCAAGGCGGTGGTGGTGATTCCGGCCATCCGGCTCTCCACCAGCGAGGCAAGGCGGGTGATGCCCAAGCTGATTCCGATTGCCGACGCCGTTGTCAACCTGGGCTCGCTCACCCTGCTGCTGCAGGGTCTGCGCACCGGCAATGGCGATCTGATCGCCGACGGCATGCACGACCGGCTGCATGAGCCCTACCGCTGGGGGTTGATCCAGGGGGGACGCCAGGTGCGCCAGGCGGCTCTCGACGCCGGAGCCTGGGGCTGCGTGATCAGTGGCGCCGGGCCGAGCCTGCTGGCTCTGGCCAGCGCCGACCATGCCCCTGCCGTGAGCCGGGCGATGGTGTCGGCCTGGGAGCGGGAGGGGGTCGCCTCCCGGGCCGAAGTACTGCGGGTGCAGGTGAGCGGCAGCCGCTGGCACGACCTCCCCGACCGCCCCTGAGCAGGTGCTCGTGAGTACAACTACCTAACTGATACATTCAGTGCCCGAAAGCCGGTTCATCCGGCTACAACCGACCCTTCCGCAGTCTCGAATGGACGCCACTCTGCCCCTCACAGTTGCGTCCGGCCTGCCTGCTTCCTTTCCCTGGCTCAGCCTGATCGCCCTGTTGCCGGCGGCAGGCGCCCTGCTGATGCCGCTGCTCCCCGGCGACGGCACTGATCCACGCGCGCCCCGCACCATCGCCCTGGTGGTGCTGCTGGCCGACCTGCTGTTGATGATGTGGGTGTTCAGCCAGCGTTTTGACGGTGGACTGAGCGGCCTGCAGCTGGTGGAGCGGGTGCCCTGGGTCCCCCTGCTCGGTCTGGAGTGGTCGCTCGGAGCTGATGGCCTCTCGGCCCCCCTGGTGGTGCTCAGCGGACTGGTCACCCTGCTGGCGGTGGCGGCCAGCTGGAACGTGAACCGCAAGACCCAGCTCTATTTCGGCCTGCTGCTGCTGCAGGCCTCGGCCCAGTCGCTGGTGTTTCTGTCCCAGGACTTTCTGCTCTTCTTCCTGGCCTGGGAACTGGAGCTGGTACCGGTCTACCTGCTGATCGCGATCTGGGGCGGAAGCCAGCGCCAGTACGCCGCCACCAAATTCATTCTCTACACCGCCACCGCCTCGCTGCTGATCCTGATCAGCGGTCTGGCCCTGGCCCTGGGCGGCGATGGCTTCACCCTCAACCTGCAGGAACTCAGCCAGCGCTCCTATGGCGGCAGTTTCGGACTGCTCTGTTATCTGGGTTTCCTGATCGGCTTCGGGGTGAAGTTGCCGATGTTCCCCCTGCACACCTGGCTGCCCGATGCCCATGGTGAGGCCAATGCCCCGGTGTCGATGTTGCTGGCGGGGGTGCTGCTGAAGATGGGCGGCTATGCCCTGCTGCGCTTCAACGTGCAGATGCTCCCAGATGCCCATGTCCAGCTGGCGCCGGCCCTGGTGGTGCTGGGCATCGTCAACATCATCTATGGGGCACTGAATGCCTTTGCCCAGGACAACGTCAAACGCAGGATCGCCTGCAGCTCGGTGAGTCACATGGGCTTTGTGTTGCTCGGCATCGGTGCCATCGACAGCCTCGGCATGAGCGGGGCGATGCTGCAGATGATCAGCCACGGACTGATCGCCGCCTCAATGTTCTTCGTGACGGGGGTGTTCTACGAGCGCACCAAGACCCTCTCGATCCCGAACATGGGGGGGCTGGCCAAGGCGCTGCCGATCACCTTCGCCTTCTTCCTGGCCAGTTCGCTCGCCTCCCTGGCTCTGCCTGGCATGAGCGGCTTCATCAGCGAGATCACCGTCTTCCTGGGAATCACCGCCAACGATGGTTTCACCGTGCCCTTTCGAGTGGTCACGATCGTGCTGGCGGCGATCGGCCTTGTGCTCACACCCGTCTACCTGCTCTCGCTCTGCCGCAGGGTGTTCTTCGGACCCAGGATTCCGGCGCTGGCTGTGGTGGGCGACATGAAGCCCAGGGAGCTGGTGATCGGCCTCTGCCTGCTGGTGCCCACCCTGGCGATCGGCTTCTGGCCCCGCCTGGCGATCGACTTTTATGGGGCCACCACAACCGCCCTGGCGGAAGGGCTCAGCAACCCCAGCGTGATGGCGATCGGGCGGATTTCCGCTCTCGGTTGAACCGCCTCAGTGGCGCTGATCCGCTGGAATGGGCCCATTGACGCGGTTCACGTCCATGAGCGCCTCCCTGCTTGCGCCCCCTCTGCTACGCGGCGAAGGCCTTCCCGACTTCTTGGCCATCACTCCCGAGCAGGTGAGCCAGCAGATCCCTGGCCTGCTCGACGAGCTCAATGCCGGCCTGAGCGAGCTGGAGCAGCGCCTGGAGCTGGCCCTGGCCTCGGATGAACCCCTTGGCTGGGCGGAGGTGATGGATCCTCTCCAGCGGCTGGGGGAGCGCCTGCGCTGGAGCTGGGGTGTGGTCACCCATCTCAATGGCGTCTGCAACAGCCCCGAGCTGCGGGAGGCGCACCAGAGTCAGCAAGGGGCCGTGGTGGCCTTCGGCAATCGCGCCGGCCAGAGCCGCACTGTGTACCGGGCCCTGGAGCAGCTCCAGGAGCAGCACAATGCTGGCCGCCTGCCCCTCGATGCCACCCAGGAGAGGATCCTCGCGGCCGAACTGCTGGAGATGCAGCTGCGGGGCGTGGCCTTGGAGGGGGAGGTCCAGGCGGCCTTCAATGCCGCCAGTGAGGAGCTCGCCCAGCTCGCCACCCGCTTCGGCAACCACGTGCTCGATGCCACCAACGGCTGGACCCTGGCCCTGAACACGCCGGACGAGGTGGAGGGACTGCCTGAAAGCCTGCGCCAGCTGCTGGCCCAGGCGGCGCGGGAGGCGGGGCTGAACGGGCCCGATGGCAGCCAGGCCAGCGCCGAGGCCGGTCCCTGGCTGCTGGGGCTGGACATACCCCGGGCCATGCCCTTTCTCAAATACAGCCGCCGCCGCGACCTGCGCGAGCGGCTGTACAAGGCCCAGGTGAGCCGTGCCTCAACCGGTGATCTCGACAACCGTCCCCTGATCGAGCGCATCCTCACCATCAAGCGCGAGCAGGCCGTGCGGCTGGGTTACGCCAACTGGGCCGAGGTGAGCCTGGCTTCGAAGATGGCGGAGTCTGTGGACGCGGTGGAACGCCTGCTGGAGGATCTGCGCGCGGCCTCCTACCCGGCTGCGGAACGGGAGCTGCAGGCCCTGGCCGCCTGCGCCGAGCGCCAGGGCGCCCCTGAAGCCAGCGAGCTCAAACCCTGGGATGTGAGCTTCTGGGCCGAGGTGCTGCGCCGCGAGAGCTTCGATCTGCATGGTGAGGCCCTGCGCCCCTGGTTCCCCCTGCCGCGGGTGCTCGATGGCCTGTTCGCCCTCTGCGGCCGCCTGTTCGGCATCCGCATCGAAGCCGCCGATGGCGAGGCACCGGTCTGGCATGACGATGTCCACTTCTTCCGGGTCTTCGATGCCGGCAGCGGGCAGCCCATCGCCGGGTTCTACCTCGATCCCTACAGCCGCCCCGGCAGCAAGCGTGGTGGAGCCTGGATGGACGATTGCCTCGGTCGCTCCATTGATGCCGCTGGAGATCCGGTGCTGCCGGTGGCCTACCTGATCTGCAACCAGAGCCCGCCGGTGGGTGAGACCCCCAGCCTGATGACCTTCGAGGAGGTGGAGACGCTCTTCCATGAATTCGGACACGGGCTCCAGCACATGCTCACCACCGTGGAGCGGCCTCAGGCGGCGGGCATCAACCATGTGGAGTGGGACGCGGTGGAACTGCCGAGCCAGTTCATGGAGAACTGGTGCTACGACCGGGCCACGCTGCTGGGCATGGCCCATCACTGGCAGACCGGTGAGCCCCTGCCCGAGGCGGAGTTCGCCAAGCTGCTGGCGGCGCGCACCTTCATGGGCGGCAGCGCCACCCTGCGCCAGGTGCATTTCGCCCTGGTCGACCTGCGCCTGCACAGCGCCTGGACTCCCGCCTCGGGCCAGAGCCCCGAGGATCTGCGCAGGCAGATCGCCCGCACCACCACGGTGCTGCCCCCCATCCCGGAAGACTGCTTCCTCTGCGCCTTCAGCCACATCTTCGCGGGGGGCTACTCCGCCGGCTACTACTCCTACAAGTGGGCCGAGGTGCTCAGCGCCGACGCCTTCAGCGCCTTCGAGGAGGTGGGTCTGGGGAATGAGCCAGCTGTTCAGAGCACGGGCCGCCGTTTCCGCGACACGGTGCTCAGCCTCGGCGGCAGCCGCAGCCCCGCCGAGGTGTTTGAGGCCTTCCGCGGCCGGGCTCCCTCGCCGGAGGCCCTGATCCGCCACTCGGGTCTGGTGGCGGCCTGATCAGTGCTGCTGGAGGTGGTCAGGGGCGGAGCAATTCGCGATGTATCACCTCCAGCGACGCCGGCGCGCTGAGCACGTTCTGGTGCAGCCAAACCGGCAGGGGCCTGGCCGGCCCGAATGGCAGGACCGCCTTCCAGCCAGGCACCACCACCTGGTCGGTGGGGGTATAGAGGCTCAGGCACTCCACCCCGGCCAGGGCGTTGGGATCATCGTTGAGTCGGCGCAGCAGCGGACTGCCTGGTTTCATGTCTGCGATTCCCCCCAGCAGGAACGCCGGCCAGGGCTGGGCCGTGAGCGTGCCCTGCTGCGGGCTGGCCACGCTGATGAAGCGACGGGTGCGCTTCTCGCCGCTGAGCAGCTGCAACCAGCAACGGGCGATCACCCCGCCCATCGAGAAGCCGAGCAGATCGATCGGTTCCTCGGCTCCGAACCTTGCTTCGATGGCCTTCCCCAGCCGCTCTGCCAGGTCCAGCAGGGGGGTGGCACCGAGCCGGTGACTCAGGTGGGGAACCAGCAGCGGATCGCGGGCTCCCGCCAGGTGCTGCTCAAGGCGCCGGAACAGGCGGGGCGAATCCCAGAGCCCATGCACCAGCACCAGAGGCGGGACGGTCATCGGCTCAGCCTGCCGCGGGCGCATGGCGCCAGCGCTCCACCTGCACCAGGCCGCTGAAGCCGCTCACCGGGGCTGCGCATTTGGTCAGGATCACGCGCTGGGTCACGGGCCCGTAGAGCTGCTCGATCCGCTCCATGATCCGCTCGGCGTAGTGCTCGAGGGTGAGACAGCGGACCAGTCGCGCCTGCTCCTGCAGGGCCTGGATCGCCAGGCCGTAATCAAGGCTGAGGGCCAGATCATCGCTTCGGCCTGCGGGGCCCAGGTCGTGGAAGAGGCTGAAGGCAAGCTCGAACCATTGGCCCAGGTCCCTTTCCTGCTCCAGCACACCCACGTGCGCCCAGAGCCGCAGCCCTTGCACATGGATCGCCTCACGGCCGGGCAGGGATGGGTGCAGTGGCTTGGCCGGAGGGCTCATAGGGGCAGGCGGCGGTGCGTGAATCGGCTCTTGCCGCTGGCGTAGTCGGCCACGATGTGGCCTTCACCGCGCAGGTGATAGCGATATGTGACCAGCCCCTCCAGCCCCACCGGCCCACGCGGTGGCAGGGTCTGGGTGCTGATGCCCACTTCGGCGCCGAAGCCGTAGCGGAAGCCATCGGCGAAGCGGGTGGAACAGTTGAGGAATACCCCGGCGCTGTCGACGGCGGCGAGGAAGCGCCGGGCCGCCTCGGGATCGTTCGTGCAGATGGCGTCGGTGTGGCGGGAGCCGTGACGGGCGATGTGCTCCAGGGCCTCCTCGAGGCTGGCCACCACTTTCACCGCCAGGATCCGATCGGAGAATTCCCGGCCCCAGTCGTCGTCGCTGGCTGCAATGGCCACCCCCAGCTCACAGGCCAAGGGGCAGCCCCGCAGTTCCACCGCCGCAGCGGCGAAGGCGGCGATGGCCAGCGGCAGGAAGGCGGCAGCCGCCTCGCGATGCACCAGCAGGGTTTCGATCGCGTTGCAGGCAGCCGGGTACTGGGTCTTGCTGTCGATGGCCAGGCGCAGGGCCTGGTCGGGATCCGCGGCGCGGTCGACCAGCAGGTGGCAGACCCCATCGGCATGGCCAAGCACGGGAATGCGGGTGTGGTCCTGGATGAAGCGCACCAGCTCGTTCGAGCCCCTGGGGATGATCAGATCCACCAGGCCATCGAGCTTGAGCAGTCCCAGGCTCTCCTGGCGGGTGGTGAGCAGGGCGAGGGCAGCCGGATCCACTGCGCTTGCCGCCAGGCCATGCTGCAGGGTCGCGAAGATCGCCGCGCAGCTGCGGCTGGCCTCGCGCCCTCCCTTGAGCAGGGCACCGTTACCGGAGCGGATCGCCAGGGCCGCGATCTGGATCAGGGCATCGGGGCGCGCCTCGAAGATCACCCCCACCACCCCCAGGGGCACCGTGATCCGCTCGAGCACCAGGCCCTGATCCAGTTCGGTGCGGAGCTGGCGGCGGCCGACCGGATCGGGCAGGTCCGCCAGCTGGCGGACTCCATCGATGGCGCCTGACAGCTTCGCGGCGTCGAGCCTGAGGCGCGCCACCAGGGCCGGTGCCAGCTGCTCGGCCGCCGCCGCTTCCAGGTCGGCAGCGTTGGCGGCCACGATCGTGCCGGTGTCCTGCTCCAGAGCCTGGGCCATGGCGCTCAGGGCCTGGCGCCGCTGATCATCCGAGGCCTGGCCCAGGGCCATGGCGGCACGGCGAACGGCGCCGGCCCGGCTGAGCAGCTCGGGACTGGGATCGGGGACGCCGGATGGAATGGAAGCCATCGACCCATCATTTCAGCCGCACCGGCTGTTCCAGCAGCACCGAGCTGGCTCAGGCCGGTAGAGCATCTATGGCCAGCCGCACGGCCCCCAGCCGTCCGGCGCCGTTTCCGAGGGCGCAGCGGCGAATCTCCAGGCCCTGGCGGCTCTCCGGCAGCACCCGCTCCTCCACCTCCCGCCACACCGCCGGCAGGAAGTGGTCGCTGGCGGCACTGAGGCCGCCGCCGATCAACACAAGCTCCGGTGTGAGCACATAGAGCAGCGAACTGAGGCCGATGCCCAGCCAGCGGCCGTAGCGCTCCCACACTGCCTGCGCCTCGCCATCCCCGGATTCGGCGCGGCGGCAGAGCTCGGCCGGGTCCAGCGGGCTCAGCCGCCCCAGCCCCGTGATGCTGCAGAACTGCTCGAGCGAGCCCCGGTTGCCGCTGCGGCAGGGCGGACCGTCCGGATCCACGCCGATCAGACCGGGCTCGATCGCCGCTCCGTCGCGGCCGGTGAACAGCTGGCCTCCCAGCAGGGCCGCGCCGCCCACGCCCGTGCCCAGGGTGAGCAGCAGCACGTCGCTCCGGCCGCGGGCCGCGCCCAGCCAGGCCTCCCCCAGCAGGGCGCAGTTGGCGTCGTTGGCCAGGACGACCCGTCGGTCCAGCTGGGGCTCCAGCCAGTCGGCCAGGGGAACGTTGTGCCAGCCGGGCAGGTTGATCGAGACCCGTGCAACCCGGCCGCTGCGGTCCATCGGTCCGGGCAGGCCGATCCCAACCCGACCGGCCAGGCCAGCAGGGTCCACGGCCGTGATCGCCTCCACCAGTGCCGTGCAGACCGCACCGGGCAGGGCTGGCCGGGGGGTGGGGCATTCCAGTTCGGCCAGGCAGGCGCCGCTGGCATCGAAGCGGCCGAGCTTGATGGCGGTGCCCCCCAGATCCACGCCGATCAGTTCCATCCTTGAGTGGGCTCCTTCAGAAGCGGAAGAACAACTGCAGCTGGCCCTGCCAGCGCCCTTCGGTGTCGAAGGATCCCTGCAGGCCCAGGGTGTCACTGGCCTGGTAGCGCAGGGTGAGCTGGGGAGGGATATCGGTGCGGTTCGGGGCCGCCAGCACGGAGAAGTTGAAGCGCTCGGTGATGTCGAGGCCCAGCTCCGAGCCCAGCACCAGCTGGGCCGGCGCGCGCCGCGACTCCCGGCGGGAGCCCGAGGCGTTGCTGCCCACCTCGTTCACGGAGGGGGAGAAGAAGGTGGGGAACAGGGAGAAGCTCACCCGCTGGCCGAAGACGTTGCTCAGGGTTCCCACCAGGGGTGAGAGCAGCGACTGGCCGAAGACCGTGGCCAGGGCCGCCGTGGCGTTGCCGCCGCTCAGTCCGGCCAGGGAATTGCCGCCGATCAGGGCCACCAGCCGCTCCTCCGGCAGGGGAGGGGAGCTGCGGATGGTGAGCGATTCGGCGATCCGATCGGCAGGGCCGCTGACGGTCACCACCACCCTGACCAGGTTGAGCTGATCGAGCGGGGTGTAACCACCACGCAGGTCGAAGTCGTTGAAGGCTTCGCGGCCCTGGCCCACCTTGAGCGTGTTCGAGACCCGGGTGCGCAGGGCGATGTCCACGTAGGGGATCAGGCCGAGGCTCGGTGTGAAGACCGCCACGTTGGGGGCGTCGGGATCGAGGGTGAAGTTGGTGGTGAACAGGCTCAGACGACCACCGAGCAGCCGCACCACGCCGCTGGCGCTGAGGCTGGGGTCGATGCGGCCGTTGAGGGTCAGGGTGCCGCCCGTCTTGAAGCTGGCCACCGGCGGCACCACCACCTCCAGATCGGGGCCGAGCTTGAGGCGCAGATTGCTCAGGCGCAGCAGGGGGACCCGGGGGATCGAATCGCGCAGGTCCAGGGCAGTGTCGCTCTCCACCTCCGGCCCCAGCAGCAGCAGGGGCTTCTCGAAGTTCCACGACTCCTCCACCAGCCGCCGGGCCTGCTTCGGCTGGATGACGCCGTTCTCATCCGCCTGGGCCAGGGTGCCGGGCTGGCCGTTGATCGTGCCTCTGCTCAGGCTCAGCTCGCCACTGAGCAGCGGCTGCAGCAGGCTGCCGCGCAGGGCCAGGCTGCCATTGGTGAGGGCGTTGAGGCGGGGCGCCTTGATCCGGGCGTCCTTGACAGTGAGGTTGAGGGGTTGGCGCTGGGGAATGTCGCGGAACAGCCCGAGGCCGCCGCTGCCATCGAGTTCCCCCTGGCTGCCCATGCGGGCCTTGAATTCCTGCACCAGCAGCTCCTCGAAATCGAACAGCACCGTGGCCTGGAGCTGGCTGATCTCCTGACCGGCCACCACCAGTTCGCCATCGCGGAAGCGCAGGAAGCCATTGGCCAGCGGCTTGAGCAGGCTGCCCCGCATCAGCAGCTCCAGATCGGCGCTGCCTTTGCGCCACTCCAGCCCACGCCCCACCAGGGTGCTGATGAAGCGCAGGCCGTCGCCGCGGCTGGAGAGCCTCAGCTTCAACCCCTCCTGAGTGGGATCGAGAGGGACGGTGCCGCTGAGGGCGACGCGGCTGTCGGCCCCTTCACTGCTGAGGGCGGCAGACAGAGCCAGGGCATCCCCATCCAGGCTCACCGTGGCGTCCTCGAGCCGCAGCGGAATCCCGTTCAGGCTGGCGTCGATCAGGCTCAGGCTGGTGCTGAAGGCGCTCTTGCGCGAGGCCGATCCCAGCTGGTAGGAGCCCTCCAGATTGAGCCCCCCCCGCAGGCTGCTGGGTACTGGCGTGGCCAGGGCCAGCAGGGCCAGAGGAAGGTTCTCGAGGCTGAAGCTCCCCTTCCCGCCCCGGATCGGTCCTTCCAGCCGCACCTGGAAAGGATCGAGCCGCAGGGCCTCGTCGCGGTCATCGGCCCGCAGCCAGAGGTGGCCCTTGGCGCCCAGATCCAGGTTGAGGCGTTCCAGATCGGGGCCGGCCAGGCTGATGTCGAGATCCACCAGACCGCGCAGGTCCTCGAGCCGTGTCCGTGATCCGGCTGTGGTGGGGCCACGGAAGTCCGCCAGCCGGGCCTGGGCCGCGCGCAGAGCCTGAAGCTGGCCATCGATCGTGCCGCCCAGGGTGTCGATCACGAGGGTGCCCAGGTCGCTGGCCTTCCCCCTGGCCAGGGGGCTGCCGCCCCTCCAGATCGTGAGTGCCTGGGCCAGCTCCTGGAAGAGTTGCAGCGGCAGTCCTCGCCCCTCGATGCGGCTGCGCAGGCGGCCCTTGCGTTCGCCATCGGCGCTGAGGGCCACCGTTCCACCGGCCAGGGGCGTGAGCTCTCCCTTGAAGTTGAACTGGCCTGCCGTATAGCGGCCTGAGGCGGTGAGCCGCTGTCCGCGCACCCCCAGCAGCAGGGGACGCTCCACGGCCACGCTGCCCTCCATCGCCAGGGGCTGGAGATCGAGAATTCCCTTGCCGCTGAGCAGTCCGTCGAGGGCCCTGGGCCTGGAGGAACCACCAACGGCGAGCTGCAGGCCCACGAGGGGAAAGCGGCTCGCCTGCCAGCGGTAGCGGCGCGCATCGCCGCTGAAGCTCAGAACCCCTTGCTGGCGGCGCAGCTCCACCTGGCTGGGCAGCCAGGACCGGTTCAGCCGGGCCGTCAGGCTGCCCTGCTGGGCCGGGGCCAATGCCGTCATGGCCAGATCGCCGCCACCGCCGCTGCGGGCGGTGAGCCGACCTTCCCAGGTTTCCAGCAGTTGCAGGGGGCCGCCACCGGGCTGACGCACCGACAGCCAGAAGTCGGGGCGCAGGGCTGCCAGGGGGCCACTGAGGCGGCCCCTGGCGCTGAGATCTCCCTGGAGCGTGCTTCCCAGCAGGGGGCCGAGCCGGGCCAGGGCGTAGGGCCTGAGCTCCAGGTTCAGGCCCAGATCGCCTGCCACCAGGCCCCGCCGGCGCTGCCAGCGCAGCGGAAGGCTGCCATCGCCGCTGAGTTCCGGACTCTCGAAACGGAGCAGCCGCAGCTGGTCATCGGACCAGGCCAGATCGGCGCTGGCGGCACCCAGCAGCAGGGTGTCCTGCAGGCGCAGACCGGAGGGGGCCGTCAGCCGCGCCTGAATGCGGCCGAGGGGACCAGCCCGGCTGTCGCTCGGCCCCGCACTGGCCTGGACGTTGAGCAGGGTGCTCCCCTGCCTCTGAAAGCTGGCGCTCAGGGTCGGCTGCCGCAGGGTTCCAGCCAGGAGCAGGCCGCCATCCAGCCAGGAGCTGCTACCCAGCAGGGCCTGGGCCGCGGCTCCGGCCGGCTGCCAGAGGGAGGGATGGAGCCGCAGCCGCTCGCTGCGCACGTCGAGCTGGGGCCAGATCTGACCCTTGGCCGTGATCTCGGAGCGGCCGGAGCGCAGGCGCAGGCTGTCGAGCCGCAACTGGAGGCTGCTGCGCCAGTCGGAGCGGATCAGGGCGTTGAGTTTGAGCGGTTGGGGGCTGGTGGGGGTGCCCTTGCCGAGGGGGATGTGGCCATCGAGTGCCAGCAGCGGCTGGCGCCAGGGCCCGCTCACCCCCAGGCCGAGCCGGTCGCCGCGCTGGGGATCGCTGGCGCTGAAGCGCAGATCGAAGCGGCTTCCAGGTACCAGGGAGCCCTTGACCGTGCCGCGCCAGTTCGCCATCTGCCAGGGATCCCCCTCCAGCTGGATCTCCTGCCCGCGGCAGCCAACGGTCAGGCGTCTGGCCTGAAGCGGCGCCGGCAACAGCGGATCCCGCAGCTCCAACTGCCCGATGCGCAGCGAACCCCGGCAGCTGGTGCTGCCACGGCGGCGATCCAGCTCCAGACGGCCGTCGGCGGTTCCCTTCAGCGACTGCTGGCGCGGAGGACGGCCACGGGGAATGAAGGAGACCAGCGGCGCCAGGTCCCAGCGCCGCAGGTCGAGGCCGAGCTTCACCGCGCCACTGCGCCAGTTGGCCGAGCCGCGCGCCAGGGCGCGGCCGTTGCCGGCCCTTTCCCTGGCGGTGGCGCGCCAGTCGACGCTGCGGTTGTGGATCCTCACCCCGGCTCTGCCCTGCAGCTTCAGGTCGAGAGCGCTGGAGCCCAGCTGCAGGCGGGCGGGCTGCTCCAGCAGGATCTTGAGAGTGAGTCTGGGCGGGGGCTTGTCTCCAGCCGGCCCGAACACCCAGAGCTGCCCCTGGGCGTTGGGGATCAGGCTGAGCTGGGCGCCCCTGGGCCGCAGCTCCAGCACAGGCGCCCGCTCCACCAGGCTGGCCAGGGGATCCAGGTTCACCCCAATCCCGTCGAGGCGCAGGTTGGAGCGCTCGGCAGGTCCGCTCAGGACACGGCTGGGGCCGATGCTCAGCCCCCAGGGTCTGAGGCCTTTGTAGGGACCGAGCTGGACTGGGTGGCCCAGCCCCCGTCCGATCAGCACCTGCAGCCTTGGCCGCCAGCTGTCGTAGACCCGGCGAGCCAGGTGATCGGACCCCCACCAGGCTCCCGCCAGACCTGCGCTTCCCCCGAGGGCGGCAGCCAGCAGCAGTCGTTGGCGGCGACTCCGGGACTGGGTTCCCGTTTCAGGCGAAGGCGGGGACCCCATCGGCTCGTCGCTGTCACCGCCTGAGGTCGCCGCAATATAAAGGGGTTCCCCCTGTTGCTCCAGCCGTCATGCCCGTCGATCCGCTGTCGCTCAAAGCCGGGCTCTGGCTGGGGGCCGCCAGCGGCGCGCTGGCGGTGTGGATGGTGCTGGCCTTCGTCATGGGCTGGGGCTTCCGCTTCCGGCTGGTGGGTGTCACCAGCTTCACGGCCCTGCTCTCGCTCTCCTGTCTGGCCTTCGCCATCAGCTACTCGCCACGCACCCAGGTGGAGGGGGCTGTGACCGTGCCGGTGGTGTTCGACAACGGCAGCAACCTGGTGATCGCCGCTGCGACGGCTGATCTTCCTGCCGAGGCCTATGCCCCCACGGTGGAGCAGCTGGCCCTCAACCTGCGCAGCAGCGGCCGCAGCAGCGCCGATGGGCTGGTGCATGTGCGCCTGCGGCGGGTCGAGTCAGCCGGGGCCGGCGTCAGTCGGCCGGTGGTGCTGGCGGAGGCCACCCGCAGCCTCGATGACGGCGCGGTGAAGGTGCTGCGTTGATGCTGGTTCTTCCCTCCCACTTCAGCGCTGAGCAGAGCCAGCTGAGCCTGGCCGGCCTGAAGGACTGGCCGGCGCTGGCCGCCCAGAGCGATCTGGCCCTGCGGCGCCTGGCCCGCTGCGGCGCTTCGGAGCAGCGACTGATCAAGCTGCGGGGCCAGGCACGCCTGATCAGTGAGCTCGGTCTGGCGCCTGAGCAGGCCGCTCTGCTCCTCTATGCGGGCATCGCCAGTTCGGCCGGGCTGGCCGAGGCATCGCCCCAGCAACTGTTGCGCCAGCTGGGCCGGCTGCAGCGCTCTTTGACCGGATCCGCGCTGCCGTCGCCCGATGCCACCCAGGTGCGCGCCTGGATCGCCGCGGCACGGCGGGCCACCGGTCGCCCACCAAACTGACCAGGACTGCTCCAACCGGTCTCACGGAGACCGTCAAATGGATGGATCACCCCTGCGGTGGACGGTCCTTGCCTGTTTTCTCCCTTTTCTCTCATCCACGTCAACGCTTGCCCTTACTCCGTCAGCTCGCCGTGGCTGCTCTGGCCGGTCTGATCGGTGCCGGTCTGCCGCTCACCCCCCTCCAGGCGGCCTCACCGCTGCTGGAGTCGGTCAAGCAGAACCCGCAGCTGGCCAAAAGGATCTGCGCCGATCTGCGCCAGCTCAACAGCCGCGGCGTCAGTTCCAATTCGCCGGAAGCGGTCGCCATGGTGGCCCGGAGCCAGGGGCTGAGCTCCACCGACGCCGAGATTCTCACCACCTATGTGGTCGGGCTTCACTGCCCTGACGTGCGCTGAGTCGCTGCGCTGGAAACCGAGCTTCTCGAGGAGTGGATGCCCTGCCCCGACGGGGTGCGGCTGGCGACCAGGGTCTGGAAACCGACGCGGCCCGGACGCTGGCCGCTGCTGCTGATGCGCCAGCCCTACGGGCGGGCCATCGCCTCCACCGTGACCTATGCCCATCCGCGCTGGTACGCCAGCCAGGGCTATGCGGTGGCCGTGCAGGACGTGCGCGGCCGGGGTGATTCCACAGGCGAGTTCAGGGGCTTTGCCCAGGAGGCGGCCGATGGCGCCGTGGCCCTGGCCTGGGTGCGCAGCCTTGCCTACGTCAACGGCCGGGTGGGGACCTACGGCTTTTCCTATCAGGGACTCACACAACTGCTGCTGAGCCCCGGCAGCCCCCTGCCCGATGCCCTGGCTCCGGCGATGGCGGGCCTGGATGAGCGGCTGCACTGGGCCAGCGAGGGGGGCGCCCACTGGTGGGCCCTGGGCCTGGGCTGGGCGCTGCAGCTGGCGGCTGAAAAGATGCGCCGCGCCGGGGATGAGAACGCCTGGCGTCGCCTGCGCCTGAGCCTGGAGGGGGGCACGTTCCTGCGCGATGGCCTGGCGCTGCTGGAGCAGCACGATCCAGGCGGGATGGGGCTGGGCTGGTTGCGGCTGGATCCCGCCAGCCCCGCTGGCTGGAGGCGCCATCAGCCGCCGGAGGGTCTGTTGCGCCAGCCGATGCTGCTGGTGGGTGGCTGGCACGATCCCCACCTGGGCGGGGTGCTGGATCTGCGGGCCCGCGCCCAGGCCGCCGGCGCCGATCCCTGGCTGCGGATCGGCGCCTGGAGTCATCTGAACTGGGGCGGAGGCATCGATCGCCTGCAGCTGGCCTTCTTTGACCGGCACCTGCGGGACAGGCACGGCCTGGAGGCCCATCGGCGCGAAGCGGTGGCGGATCTCGGCGCTGGCACATGGCGGGACCTGGCGGCTGGCTGCGCTGAGCCGCGCCAGTGGGTCCTGCGCAGCGAAGGGCTGGCCGCGATCGATGCCGGCGAGGGCCGCCTGCTCGCTGGCGGCGAGGGCGGCGGTGTCGTCTGGCTGGTGCATGACCCCTGGCGGCCGGTCCCCGGCCGGGGTGGCCATCTGGGCCTCGATGCCGGCCTGGTGGACCGCACCGATCTCGATGCCCGCGCCGATGTGGCCTGCTTCACCACCACGCCCCTGGCCGAGCCGCTGCTGCTGGCGGGGCGAGCGGAACTGGAGCTGGAACTCAGCGCTGACCAGGACGGTTTCGATCTCTGTGGCGCCCTCTCGGTGATCCGCCAGGGCAGTGTCTGGCAGCTGAGCACCGGGGTGCTCCGGGCGCTTGGCCCCCACTGCCGCCGCCGTCAGCGCTGGCGCCTGAACCTGCAGCCCCTGGTGGCCAGCCTGGCTCCCGGCGAGCAGCTGCGGCTGTCGCTGGCGGCAGCGGCCTGGCCCCAGGTGTGCGTGAACCCCGGCAGCGGCGAGGCCCCCCTGGGACCGGTGGGCCCCGGCCACCGGGTGATCACCCTGGAACTGCAGCTGACTGAGGCCTGGCTGCGCCTGCGGCCGTTTGATTCTCCGGCAGACTGAGCCGACCTCAACGCCCGCACCTCCGTGAACCTGCGCGTCCCTCTGCTGGCGATGGCCCTGGCCTGCGGACTGCATGGAGGCGGTGCACTGGCCACCTCCGCGCTGCAGCCCGCCCAGGCCAGAGCAGCCGGGCAGGTGTTGCTCGATGCCCTCAAGCGCCAGGACAGTCAGGCCGTGTATGAGCTGCTGGCTCCTGATCTGCAGAAGCTGACCACGGTTGAGCGGGTGCGGGAGCGCCTGCAGCAGCAGGGGACCATCCTCGGCAGCCGCATCACCGAGGTGTCGACGGGGGTGGATGACAGCACGGTGGAGGCTGAGCTGAGGGGAACCAGCGGCAGCCGGCCCCTGGTGCTGGTGCTCGATGGCCGGGGTCGTCTGCTGGGCTGGGAACTCGATCAGCACGACAAGCCGATCAAGCAGATCGCCACCAACTTCATCACGGCCCTCAGCCAGGGCCGGGTGGTGGATGCCCGCAGCCTGCTGATCCGGAGTCTTCAGGACGAGATCACTCCCCAGGATCTGCTCAACCGCTGGAAGAATCTCGAAAAACTCACCGGTACATTCCAGCGCCTGCGCTCGACCGTGGTGGCCAGTGAAGGGGGACCCCAGCAGCTGGTGCTCGTCACCACCCAGTTCCAGAGGGTCACCGACAACCTCTTCGTGATCCTTGATCCCGAGGGACACATCATCGGCGTCGATTTCCCTGAAGATCCCGCCCAGCCCGGCACCCCCTTGCCCTGAGCGATGGGGCCCCAGGATCGGCCGGCCTAAGCTCCCGTTCCGCGTGCCGATGCTCGATGCCCTCCACCAGCCTCGAATGGATGGTCCAAGACGGCCAGAGGCTTCAGGACTGCCGGCACGACCATCCGTTTGCCGTGCTCGGACCCCATCCCCATGGCGATGGCTGGGTGGTCCGGGCCTGGATGCCGGAGGCAAGCCAGGTGGACCTGGTGCTCGATGGCCGCGCCCTGCCGATGGCCACGCCCAACCACCCCTGGATCTTTGAAGTCGAGCTGGGCGAGGACCCGGGCCGCCGCTACGAGTACCGGGTGCAGCGGGGGGGCATCGAGCACCAGCAGCACGACCCCTGGGCCTTCCGTGAGGAGTGGATGGGGGAGCTCGACCGCCATCTCTTCGCCGAGGGGAACCACCATCACATCTGGCGCCGTCTCGGCGCCCACCCCTGTGAGCGCGAGGGCATCGCCGGCGTGCAGTTCGCGCTCTGGGCTCCCAATGCCCGCAGCGTGGCGCTGCTTGGTGGTTTCAACAGCTGGGATGGCCGCCATCACCCGATGCAGCTGCGCATCGGGGGGATCTGGGAACTGTTCGTGCCCGGGCTGAGCACCGGAACCATCTACAAATATGAGGTGCGCTCGCCCGAGGGCCACTGCTATCAGAAGGCGGATCCCTACGGCTTCCAGCACGAGATCCGCCCCCAGACCGGCTCGGTGGTCGCCCAGCTGGGTCAGTACCGCTGGGGCGACCAGGCCTGGCTGGCGGAGCGTGACAGCCGCGATCCCCTCGATCAGCCGATCTCGGTTTATGAGTTGCATCTGGGCAGCTGGATGCATGGCCCGACCGACCAGCCCTACATCGAGGCCGATGGCAGCCCCAGACCGCCCGTGGCGGCCGCCGACCTCAAACCCGGCGCGCGCCTGCTCACCTATCCCGAGCTGGCCGACCGGCTGATCCCCTATGTGAAGGAGCGGGGATTCACCCATCTGGAGCTGATGCCGATCGCCGAGCATCCCTTCGATGGCTCCTGGGGTTATCAGGTGACGGGCTTCTACGCCCCCACCAGCCGCTTCGGCCCGCCGGATGAATTCCGTGCCTTCGTGGATCGCTGCCACGCCGAAGGTCTCGGGGTGATCCTCGACTGGGTGCCTGGCCATTTCCCCAAGGACAGCCACGGCCTGGCGTTCTTCGATGGTTGCCACCTCTATGAGCATGCCGATCCCCGCATCGGCGAGCACAAGGAGTGGGGCACGCTGATCTTCAACTACAGCCGCAACGAGGTGCGCAACTTCCTCGTGGCCAACCTGGTGTTCTGGTTCGAGGAGTTCCACATCGACGGCATCCGGGTGGATGCGGTGGCCTCGATGCTCTACCGCGACTACCTGCGCCCCGAGGGCGAATGGCTGGCCAACGAGCACGGCGGCCGCGAAAACCTCGAGGCGGTGCGCTTCCTGCAGCAGGCCAATTCGGTGCTGTTCCATCACTTCCCGGGTGCCCTCTCGATCGCCGAGGAATCCACCACCTGGCCGATGGTCACCAAGCCCACCGACATGGGTGGCCTGGGCTTCAACCTCAAGTGGAACATGGGCTGGATGCACGACATGCTCGATTACTTCGAGCTGGATCCCTGGTTCCGCCAGTTCCACCAGAACAATGTCAGCTTCTCGATCATGTATCACTACACCGAGAACTTCATGCTGGCACTCAGCCACGACGAGGTGGTGCATGGCAAGAGCCATCTGTTGCACAAGATGCCTGGTGACGACTGGCAGAAGTTCGCGAATGTGCGTGCCCTGCTTGCCTACATGTGGACCCACCCGGGCAAGAAGACGATCTTCATGGGCATGGAGTTCGGCCAGCGTTCCGAATGGAACGTCTGGGGCGATCTGCAGTGGGACCTGCTGGAGTTCGAGGCCCACCAGGGACTGCGCAACCTGGTCGACGACCTCAATCGCTTCTACCGCGAGGAGCCGGCCCTGTGGAGGGACGATTTCGACCACTACGGCTTCCAGTGGATCGATTGCAGCGACAGCCGCCATTCGGTGATCAGCTTCATGCGCCGCGAGAGCCGCACCGGCAGCTGTGTGGTGGTGGTGGCCAACTTCACGCCCCAGAGCCACTCCCACTACAGGATTGGGGTGCCGATGGAGGGCTACTACGCCGAAGTCTTCAACACCGACAGCAGCCGCTACGGCGGCAGCAACCTCGGCAACCTGGGGGGCAAATTCAGCGAGGAGTGGGCGGTCCATGGCTACGACCAGTCGCTCGACCTCTGCCTGCCGCCCCTGGGCGTGCTGGTGCTGAAGCTCGACCCCGTTCGCAGCCAGGCCCTCTGTGACGAAGCCGCCGAAACGGGTGGGGCTCTCGGGTAGGTTCGCCCCTGGCATTCCCTTCACCCATGGCCGACTCGCTCCCCCTGCTGCTGCGCGCCGCCCGAGGTGAGCAGGTGGAGCGTCCACCGGTCTGGATGATGCGCCAGGCCGGGCGCTACATGAAGGTCTACCGCGACTTGCGCGACCGACATCCCGGCTTCCGGGAGCGCTCGGAGCAGCCCGATCTCTCCTATGAGATTTCGATGCAGCCCTATCGGGCCTTTCAACCCGATGGGGTGATTCTCTTCTCCGACATCCTCACGCCCCTGCCGGGAATGGGGATTGATTTCGACATCATCGAGAGCAAGGGGCCGATCATCGATCCGCCGATCCGCAGCCTGGCCCAGGTGGAGGCGCTGCGGCCCCTGGATGCGGCGGCTTCGCTTCCGTTCGTGGGCGAGGTGCTGGGCCGGCTGCGCCAGAGCGTGGGCAACGAGGCGGCGGTGCTGGGCTTCGTGGGTGCCCCATGGACCCTTGCCGCCTATGCGGTGGAGGGCAGGAGCAGCAAGAACTACGCCGTGATCAAGGCGATGGCGTTCCAGGAGCCGGCGCTGCTGCATCGCCTGCTGGCCCATCTGGCCGATTCGATCGCCGCCTACGTGAGCTATCAGATCGAGAGCGGTGCCCAGGTGGTGCAGCTGTTCGATTCCTGGGCCGGTCAGCTCAGCCCGATCGACTACGACGTGTTCGCCGCTCCGTATCAGAAACGGGTGGTGGATCAGGTGAAAGCGAAGCACCCCGACACCCCGCTGATTCTCTACATCTCCGGCAGCGCCGGTGTGCTGGAGCGGATGGCCACCACCGGCGTTGATTTCATCTCGCTCGACTGGACCGTGGACATGGCCGACGGCTGCGCCCGCCTGCCCCAGCACCTCGGGGTGCAGGGCAATGTGGATCCCGGTCTGCTCTTCGGCACCCCGCAGGCGATCCGCGAGCGCATCGTCGACACCGTGCTCAAGGCCAGGGGCCGCCGCCACATCCTCAACCTCGGCCATGGGATTCTGCCGGGCACGCCCGAGGAGAACGCCCGGGTGTTCTTCGAGGCCGGCAAGTCGGTGAACGAGCTGCTGGGTGCAGCTGTTTGAGCGGTCCTCAGAGCGGCCTCCTTAGCGGCAACGGCCGTCCGGCCCGCATCCTGATCACCGGAGCGAGCGGCTGCGTCGGTCAGGCCATCGCCGAGCAGCTGCTGGCCAGCTCCGATGCCGAGCTGCTGCTCTGGCTGCGGGATCCCGCCAAGCTCACGGCCGTGCCCAGGCAGCATCCGCGCATCACCCTGCTGGTGGGCGATCTGCGTGATCAGGCGCCCCACGCCGCAGAGATCGCCTCGGCCACCCGGGTGATCCACACCGCCACCGCCTGGGGAGACCCGGAGCGAGCCCAGCAGGTGAACGTGGTGGCCGTCAAGGAGCTGCTGAGCCGGCTCGATCCCGAGCGGCTGGAGCAGATCATCTATTTCTCCACCGCCAGCATTCTCGATCGCCAGCTGCAGCTGCTGCCGGAAGCGGCTGCCTACGGCACCGAGTACATCCAGACCAAGGCCCTCTGCCTGCAGCAACTGGAGAGCCATCCCCTGGCCGAGCGGATCGTGGCGGTCTTCCCCACGCTGGTGTTCGGCGGCTCCGTGGGACCTGGCGATTCCCACCCCACCAGCTATCTCACGGCGGGCCTGAAGGAGGCGGTGCGCTGGCTGTGGCTGGCGAAGTGGCTGCGGGCCGAGGCCAGCTTCCACTTCATCCATGCCGCCGACATCGCCCTGGTCTGCGCCCATCTGGCCCTGAACCCTCACCAGCCCAATCCAGAGCCGAATCAGGGGCCGGTGCGCCGGCTGGTGCTGGGGCAACCGGCGGTCACGGTCGATGACACGGTGAGCCGCCTCTGCCGCTGGCGCCGCAGCTGGAGGCCGCCGCTGGGGCTGTCGCTGAACGGCTGGTGGATTGAAGCCCTGATCCGCGTACTGCCGATCGAGGTGAACGCCTGGGATCGCTTCAGCATCCGCCAGCGCCATTTCGTTCATGAGCCGGTGAGCCCGCCGGAGCGCTTCGAGCTGGTGAGCCATGCCCCTTCACTGGAGGCGGTGTTCGAGCTGGCGGGGCTGCCCCACCGCGGGGCTATCTGAAGACGTCTTAAAGTTTCATCAGTGTTAGGAAAACCTGATGGTCCAAGCTCTGCAGGCCTCCGCGGCGCGTCTGATTCAGGCCATGGCCGCTTCTGCCCTGCTCGGGGCGCTGCTGGTGCTGGTGAGCTTCAGTTCGGTCCTGCCGGCTGAGGCCGCCACCGTTGAGGTGAAGCTCGGCACCGACGCCGGCATGCTGGCTTTCGAGCCCAGCGTGATCACGATCAGCAAGGGGGACACTGTCCGCTTCGTGAACAACAAGCTGGCCCCCCACAACGCCGTCTTCGATGGCCACGATGAACTCAGCCACACCGACCTGGCCTTTGCGCCGGGTGAAAGCTGGGATGAAACCTTTGATCAGGCCGGCAGCTACGACTACTGGTGTGAGCCCCACCGCGGTGCCGGCATGGTGGGCAAGGTGATCGTGGAGTGAGGCACCTGGTGCTCAGTGACGAGATTGTTTCATCCACTCCCGCAGCCGGCGCTCGGCCGGCTCTGGGACTCTATTTTTGACGGGTTGCCCGCTCCATTGCTCGCCTCCCTGATGCGTCGCCTGCTTTCATTCTTCGCCGTCTGCCTGGCCCTGCTGCTGGGAGCCGCTCCCAGCTTCGCCGCCGACGCCGCCCATGGCGGGCAGATCTTCTCTGCCAACTGCGCCGCCTGCCACATGGGCGGCGGCAATGTGGTGAACGCCGAGCGCACGCTCAAGGCCGAAGCGCTCGAGGCCTATCTGGCCAACTACAGCAGTGACCACGAATCGGCCATCGCCTATCAGGTCACCAACGGCAAGAACGCCATGCCTGCCTTCGGTGGCAAGCTCAGCGAAACCGACATCGCCGATGTGGCCTCCTACATCGAGGAAATGGCTGCCAAGGGCTGGGCCTGATCAAGGTCCTTCAGCTCTGGTTTCCATTCACCACCCCTGCCCAGGGGTGGTTTTTTTGTGGTTTGTGTTCGCTCGCTGGTCAATCCCGCTGGGCAAGGCGAGGCTGGGTTCGACCGACGCGACGGTGGCTATGTCGATGGAGCAGCTGCGGCGGCTGGTGGCCGACGCCGAGCGGCAACCGAGGCTGAGGGCCCTGCTGCGGCTGACAGATCAGGAGCGGCCCTGGCAGCGGCTGATCGAGCGCGCCAGAACCTTGGGTTACCCGATCGAGTGGGCCGACCTGGAGCAGGCCAGTGCGGCGGAAGCTGCCTCCAGGTTCCTGGACCAATCCAGGATTGCCCCTGTGGCCGATCTGCTGGGCTCAGTGACCGGACGGAGGGCTCAGCTGAGCGAACGGCGCCTGGAGAGCACCTCGAGGTAGAGGTCTTCGGGGACGTCGCGGATGTCGTACTCGCTGGGCAGCACGCCGTGGGCATGACGGTGCACCACCAGCCAGCAATTGCGCTCCGGATCCCTGCTGGTGCCCTCGAAGTCGCGGGATTCCTGCGCCAGGCGCAGCACCAGGGCCTCCCTCTCCTCGTTGCTCATCCCTACTCTGGTCCCGTGGCCTGACGTGGCGACATCATGGCAACTGCACGGCAACTGCACGGATGGGGGGCTTGCCTGGCAGTGCTGCCCCTGATGCTCGGCGCCGCCGTTTCCGCCCAGCCCCAGCCCCTGGCGGTACCGCCCCTTTCCACCACGCCATGGCCGCCGCGTGCCGCCTGCAAGCGTTTGGTGCCGCTGAAGGACTCGGTTCTGCAGCCGCTGCGGATCGAGCCGCAGCAGGTTCAGCGCAAGAACGCCGGCGGTTGTCTTTCAGCGGCGGATGCGCTGTACGGCGCCGATGGCTGTCCGCTCAGGCTTTGCCCGCGGGCGCTGCCGAACCTGGACCTGTGACTCTGATCCGGGTCAGCTGCTGATCTGCTTGCGGCCCGGTGTCAGCGGCAGCCGAACACTGAAATCGTGTAACTGAAGCCGGTGGCGTTGGCGTTGTAGCCCGAGCCCACCTTGACATTCACCTGGCTGACGAGTTTGCCGGCAGGAGGGTAGAAGGGGCCGAACTGGCGAAACAGGCCCGGCGGGGCATCCAGGGTTTCATTCACCACCTGCAGGTTGGTGCCGTCGCTGAACTTGAGATAGGCCTGAATGGGATAGGGCCCACGCTCGGTGGAGGTGGATTTGAAGTTCACCTTGTAGCTGGAGTAGGCCCGGCTCACCGTGAAATCGGTGTTGAAGTTGGTGCGGCCGAAGGGAAACACCAGGGGGCCGTTCAACTGGATCGACTTGCTGACGCTGGTGCCTCCCCCCACGGCCGGCAGATAGGTGCAACTGGCGGCTGCAGCGCCGGGGGCCAGGCCCGCGCCCAGCAGGGAGAGGGCCGCCAGCGCGGCAAGGGGCCTGGTCATCGGCATCGGCATGGGCATCGAGCAGGGGTGAGGCATGGGAGTGAAGTTAAGGACAGGCCCGGCCGGCGCCGTTCGGTTGATTCGCCAATTGTTTCGGCCTGCCCATCCTGTGCTGGCCGGCCAGTTGTTCATAGCGTCGATTCAGATCTGATCAGAGAGGAGAACAGGCATGCATCCCACCGCCGAAGCATTCACGGAGAAGGCCTGGGGAGCCATCGTGGCCGCCCAGCAGCTGGCCCAGCAGCGCCGGCAGCAGCAACTGGAGAGTGAGCACCTGTTCGCCAGCCTGCTCAGCCAGCCCGGACTCGCCAGCCGCATTCTCGAGAAGGCCGGCGTGGATGTGGCGGCTCTGAGCCAGGCGGTGGAGGCCTTCCTCTCACGCCAGCCGAGCCTGGGCGCGGCGCCCGAGAACGTGTTTCTGGGCAAGGGGCTCAACAGCGTGCTCGATCAGGCCGAGCAGCTCAAGGCCAGCTACGGCGACAGCTTCATCTCGATCGAGCACCTGCTGCTGGCCCTGGCGATCGATGACCGCTGCGGCAAGCAGCTGCTCTCCCAGGCCGGCACCAACGCTGACAAACTCAAAGATGCCGTGAAGGCCGTGCGTGGCAACCAGAGCGTGACTGACCAGAACCCCGAAGGCACCTACGAATCCCTGGAGAAGTACGGCCGCGATCTCACCCAGGCCGCCAAGGACGGCAAGCTCGATCCGGTGATCGGCCGGGATGAGGAGATCCGCCGCACGATCCAGATCCTCTCGCGCCGCACCAAGAACAATCCGGTGCTGATCGGTGAACCCGGCGTGGGCAAGACCGCGATCGTTGAGGGCCTGGCCCAGCGGATCGTGAACGGGGATGTGCCCCAGGCCCTGCAGAACCGCCAGCTGATCGCCCTCGACATGGGCGCCCTGATCGCCGGGGCGAAGTATCGCGGTGAATTCGAGGAGCGGCTCAAGGCCGTGCTCAAGGAGGTGACCGAAAGCGAAGGTCAGATCGTGCTGTTCATCGACGAGATCCACACGGTGGTGGGGGCCGGCGCCGCCGGCGGCTCGATGGATGCCAGCAACCTGCTCAAGCCGATGCTGGCCCGCGGCGAACTGCGCTGCATCGGTGCCACCACCCTCGATGAGCACCGCCAGCACATCGAGAAGGATCCCGCGCTGGAGCGGCGCTTCCAGCAGGTGTTCGTGGATCAGCCCACGGTGGAAGACACGATCTCGATCCTGCGCGGCCTCAAGGAGCGCTACGAGGTGCACCACGGTGTGCGCATCGCCGACAACGCCCTGGTGGCGGCGGCGGTGCTCTCCAGCCGCTACATCGCCGATCGCTTCCTGCCGGATAAGGCGATCGACCTGATGGATGAATCAGCGGCGCGGCTGAAGATGGTGATCACCTCCAAGCCGGAGGCGATCGATGAACTCGACCGCCGCATCCTGCAACTGGAGATGGAGAAACTTTCGCTGGGGCGTGAATCCGATTCCGCCAGCAAAGACCGGCTGGAGCGCCTGGAGAAGGAGCTGGCCGACCTGAGTGAGCAGCAGAGCACCCTCAATGCCCAGTGGCAGCAGGAGAAAGGGGCGATCGATGAACTCAGCGCCATCAAGGAGGAGATCGAGCAGGTGCAGCTGCAGGTGGAGCAGGCCAAGCGCCAGTACGACCTCAACAAGGCCGCCGAGCTGGAATACGGCACCCTGGCGGAGCTGAACAAGAAGCTGGCGGCCAAGGAGGCCGAGCTCAACGCCGGCGACGGCGAAAAAACGCTGCTGCGCGAGGAGGTGACGGAGGACGACATCGCCGAGGTGATCGCCAAGTGGACCGGCATCCCCGTGAGCCGGCTGGTGCAGAGCGAGATGGAGAAACTGCTGCATCTCGAAGATGAGCTGCACACCCGCGTGATCGGTCAGGAGCAGGCGGTGACAGCCGTGGCTGATGCGATCCAGCGTTCGCGCGCCGGGCTCAGCGATCCCAACCGGCCGATTGCTTCGTTCCTGTTCCTTGGCCCCACGGGTGTGGGCAAGACGGAGCTCTCCAAGGCCCTGGCCGCCCAGCTGTTCGACAGCGACGACGCCATGGTGCGCATCGACATGAGCGAATACATGGAGAAGCACGCCGTGAGCCGCCTGATCGGAGCGCCTCCGGGCTATGTGGGCTACGAGGAGGGCGGCCAGCTGACCGAAGCGGTGCGGCGCCGGCCCTATGCGGTGATCCTGTTCGACGAGGTGGAGAAGGCCCACCCCGATGTGTTCAACGTGATGCTGCAGATCCTCGATGACGGCCGCGTCACCGACGGGCAGGGCCGCACGGTGGATTTCACCAATACGGTGCTGATCCTCACCAGCAACATCGGCAGCGCCTCGATCCTCGATCTGGCCGGCGATCCCGCCCGCCACGGCGAGATGGAGCGGCGGGTGAATGAGGCCCTGCGCGGCCACTTCCGGCCCGAGTTCCTCAACCGGCTGGATGAATCGATCATCTTCCACTCGCTCAGGCAGGAGGAACTGCGCCAGATCGTGGAGCTGCAGGTGCAGCGGCTGCGCCAGCGCCTCGAAGACCGCAAGCTGGGCCTGGAGCTGAACGGCGAAGCGCTCGACTGGCTGGCCGGCGTGGGCTACGACCCGGTGTATGGCGCCCGGCCGCTGAAGCGGGCGATCCAGCGCCAGCTGGAAACCCCGATCGCCAAGGCGATCCTGGCCGGCACCTTCCCCGAGGGCAGCACGATCGCGGTGGACGTGGAGGCTGCAGCGGAGCCGCCGCGGCTGCGCTTTCAGCAGGCCGAACCGGCACGGTTGCCGGTGCTGGTCTGAATCCGGCGCTGATCTGAGGCCAGAAAAAACCCCCTGCCGGAGTTCTCCGGCAGGGGGCATGCAACTGAGTCTGAAAGGAATGGAATGACTCAGCCCTTGTTCTTGAACAGATCGATCTGATCCGGGTCGTTGGCGAAAGGATCGACGATTTCGGTCTGGCCACCGATGTCGAGAATGTCGGGAGACGAGAGAACCTGGGGCTCGGAACCGACCAGATCGGAGAATCTGGAGGTTGGCTCAGCGCCACCAAAGATCACAGCATCTTTTCCTTTCGGACCCTTGGAGGTGGTGGCTTCAACGCCCAGCCCGATCGATTCTGGAGCACCAAAAAGAGTTGCACTGCTTGCACTCGAACCTGCTGGAGAATTCCGATTGAACTGGCTGAATGCGTTGTCATAAATTCTGAGTGCCCTGTCTACCGACTGGGCACGCCCTCCTGAGCCACCGGTTCCTACAGTGCCATCACCATCGGGATCGACGGCTTTGATGAAATCCTCGCGGGAAGGGACTCCCGGTCCGAAGATTTCAAGTTCTGCGCCAAGGTTGTCGTTGAAGAATTGATCAAGACGATCCAAGCGCCTTTCAACTTGCTGAACCCTTTGGCCTCTGTTGCCGGAGCCAATTCTCCCATCGCCGTCCGGGTCGAGACTTGAGGTGAATATTTCCTTGAAGTCTTCCCAGTTGTCAAGATAACTCCCAGAGAGGGTGGTGGTGGTAGCAGCCATGGCTTAATTTGGTTGTGAGTGAATTGATTTGATTATTAATTGAGAAGGGAGAGTTGAATCAAGCCGTTTGAAGCATCAGCGGAATGCGAAGAAGCAGCCAACTCCCTTGGAGCCGTGGCGAAAACTTAGCAGACAAATCCTGTGCGAGCTTCTGTCCAGGAATTCTTCTGGACTTCAGCTTTGAGACTGCCGACGCAAGCTCTGGGACTTGTATGTAGTGGAAGCCACATGGTTTTGGCATTCATGTAGCGCCAGCGACGAAACTTCCCCTCCGCCATCGATTTTGACCTAGCCAGCTTAATACAGTTTACAAACAAGATAAGGACTACTTATCAAACAATTGCTCTGGCCTCGGCTCGGTTTCGTCGGGGTTCTCAGACATCCAATTTCCCGCTCGCTACTGTCCATGCCTTCAGGCGAGGAGTCTTGGTTCAGCGCGCCACTGATGGTTCCCGACAGGGCCCGCTGCAGCAGGCTCGCCGTTGTGAGCTGCGCCATGACTGGATCGGTGCCGCTGCTGCCTATGCCCAGCTCCAGGCCCAGCACCCGGCTGATCCAAGGCCTCTGATCAACCAGGGGCATGCCCTATGGCAGGCCGACCTGCCCGCTGCAGCCCTTCGTTGTTATGGCCGTGCCCTGCAGCTGGAAGCGAGCCATCCGCTGGTGCTCTGCGGCCTGGGCCATTGCTGTCTGGACCTGCGTGAGTTCGAGGCTGCCGAAGGCCATTACGCCCAGGCCGATGGCCCCCAGGCGCGCTGGGGTCGCAGCCAGGTGCTGATCGGGCTGGAGCGCTACGGGGAGGCCTACCTCGATGCGGAAGACCGACGCCTGCTCTCGGATTGGACCCCGTTTCTGCCAGGGCCCTGGTGGGGGGGGCATCTGAGCCTCGACGCTCTGGATCCTGCTGCTGATCTGGTGGTGTGGAGCGAGCAGGGTTACGGCGACACGCTCCAATACCTGCGCTGGCTGCCGGCCCTTGCCGATCGCCGCGACCGCCAGGCGGAGGCGCTTGGATGCCGCAGCACCCCGATCACCGTGGCTGTGGAAGCCAACCTGGTGCGCCTGCTCTCGGAGGGGCTGGCCTGGCTGGATACGCCTCCGCGGGTGCTGGCCAAAGCCGAAGTCCTCCAGACGGCTGACCACGGCGTGCCGCACGGACCGTTGATGAGCCTGCCCCACCAGCTGGGCGGGGCACCCCTGCCCGTCCCCTGCATGGGTGAAGGTTCCAACCGGTTTGCGTTGCACTCCCCGCTCTGGGGTGATGCTAGCGGGCGCGGCGGGGCGGTGTTGCTTCCAGCAACCGATTCCACTGAGGCAACCAGCCATCCAGCCGCACCCCGTGTCGGGCTGGTGTGGGCGTCGGGTCGCAAGATCGACGATCCCTTCACCCACAGGGAATACCGCAAACGATCCCTGCCGCCGGCCGCGCTGCTGCAGTTGCTCGAGGGGTTGCAGCAGGCCGGAGCCCAGCTGATCTCCCTGCAGTACGGCAACGATGAGCAGCAGGCGGCGGCGCTGGGGTTCCCGTTGCCATTACCCCGTCTTGGCCTGGGAGATTTCGCCGCCACTGCCCGGGTGGTGGCCCAGCTCGACCTGGTGATCAGCGTGGATACCGCCATGGCCCACCTGGTGGGTGCGATGGGCGCGCCGGGCTGGGTGTTGCTGCCCTGGAGCGCCGATCCACGTTGGTTGCGGGACCGCAGTGACAGCCCCTGGTATCCGAGCCTGCGCTTGTTTCGCCAACCCAGCACGGGATCCTGGCGGCAGGCGATTGATGGCCTGCTCAGGGCTTACCACGGGCAGTTTGGAGCAGACGCAGGCTGATCAGCCAGTCGTGGAAGCTGCGTTGGCCTTTGTCGTGGCGAAAACGGCTCAGAATCGTTTGACGGGCCGCTGTGCCGAGATGACGGTGGGCGGGCGGATCGCGCAGCACGCCATCGATCGTGGCCACCAGCCTGTCGAGATCGTGAAGCGGAGCCAGCAGGCCATTTTGTTGGTGCTGGATCACCTCTCGCACAGGGGCGGTGTCGGAACCAACCACCACAGCGGCGCAGGCCATGGCCTCCAGCAGGCTCCAGGAGAGCACGTAGGGGTGGGAGAGGTAGGCATGCACCGTGGTCACCTGGAGCAGGGCCGTGAGTTGCTCGGGTTCCAGCAGTCCCAGGGCGTGGAAGCGGTCGGGATCAAGGCTGGAGCCCAGTTGCTCGCGCATCTCGCCGAGATAGCCGAGCGGATGGGGGCTGGGGGGGCTGTAACTGTGGCCGTCGCCGCCCACCACCACCACCTGCAGGCGTGGGTGGGCCTGCAGCAGGGGCGGCAGAGAACGCATGAAACGACAGAAGCCCCGCAGGGGCTCGAGGCTGCGGCTCACAAAGGTGAGCACGAGATCGTCTGAGCCCAGCTCCAGGTCGTGGCGCGCCTGGATGCGGCGACCCGGCTGGGGAGCGTTGCGTCGGGTGTCGACTCCTTCATGGATCACCTGCAGCCGGCCTCGCCAGGGTGCGGGAAAGCTGTTGCGCTGGAACAGGGTGGGGGTCCAGAGCGCGTCGGCGTCCGCCAGGGCCGCCAGGGCCAGCAGGTTCTGGCGCCTCAGCAGGCGCAGGCGCTGGTCTGTGGGCGGGGGCGCATCGGGATCGTCGAGCTGGAGGAGGGCGGGTTGGCCATAGAGCTCGGGATAGGCCAGCAGCAGAGCGTCTGGCCAGAGATCACGCAGGTAGAGACCCTCTCCCCAGCCGCTGTGGACCACCACCACATCGGGCTTGACTCCCTGATGGCTGAGGGTCTGGCCTAGTTCAGCCACCCGTTCGGCGCGGATCAGGCTGACTTCCAGCTGTGGATCACTGAGGCCGTCAGGCAGGTCTTCGGGCCTGGGGTCGTCATAGAGGTGATGGCGGCAACCCTCAGGACTCGCTCGGCCCGGGGAGGCACCGATGCCATGCACCTCATGGCCCCGGCTGATCAGGTCAGCCACGAAGCTGCTGAACTGTGCCGGAAAGGCCTGGTGGATGAAGAGGATCTGCATCCGCTGCGGCAGCCTTCGCGACAAAGGAATCTTGTCCGGAATCGGTAAAGTCCGCCCAACATCCCGTGATTTCGCCGGTCCATGCCTTTCCTTCGCCGCCTGCTCGGCCGCAACAATGGCCATGGGTCCGATCACCACGTCGGTGCGATCGCCCCGCCTGCGGTGCCAGCGGCCCCCGTGGTGAACCGGCTGGTGAACACCCTCGCCCAGGACGAGGAGCTGCTGCCGGTGCCGGTGGTGGCCTGGTCGGTGCGGCGTCTGCAGGCCATTTTCAGCCAGCTGCAGCAGGCGCCGAATCAGCAGGCGCTCGAAGACGCCCAGGCGGCACGCATGTGCTTCACCCGTTTCTGGCTCTCGGCGCCGCTGGATCAGCTGGAAACGCTCTACGCCGGCCCGATCGGCCAGGCCTATCGGCTGATGCTCAGCGGCGTCCTGCCGGCCCTGCCCCTGAATGCCGACGACGAGCGCTGGAAGGCAGCGCTGTCCCAGAAGCTGCTCAAGGCGTTCGGCAGTCACGAAACCACCAATCTGCTGCTGGCGGTGCTTCCCTATTACGACCTCAACGCCATGCGGGTGGCTGATCCGCTGCGTCAGGTGCCGGAATGGTTGCAGCGGGATTATGCCGAGCGCTGTGATCCCCAGCTGCTGGACACCCTGAGGCAGCAAGCGGCCTCACGCCAGCCGGCATCGTCAGCGGGCCCTGCTCTGCTGGCCCCCTCGGAGGCCCAGCCAGCCCCTCGCCCTTCGAATCAGACCCTGCCGGTGCTGGGCGAGCTGCGGGGCGAGGCGGGCATGGCATTGATTCAGAACAACGAATTCCTGGGACGGATGAGTGGATTGATCAACCTCTACGCCATTGATCCAGGCGACGCCGAGCTCAAGCAGGAACTCTCGGGTCTGCGGCGTCAGGTGGCCCAGGTGTGGCTGGATGTGGATACCCCCCAACTCGAAGCGCTCTACCGCACCCCGTTCGGGCAGCTCACCCAGAACCTGATCGCCTCAGGATTTTGCCGGGAGCCCCTGCCCCCCGAAGAGGAAGCGGCCCGTCGCCAGTTGGGGCTGATCGTTTCAGAACTGAGCCATGCCAGGGCGCTCAATGCCCTGGTGGCTGCCTTGATGTATTACCCCCCCAGCAAGGTGAACGTGGCTGGAGTTGAGCGGTCCCTGCCATCCTGGTTGGTGAAGGAGCTGACCACGTTGAAGACTCGATCGGCTTCCAGTTGAGATATCTGCCGGCTTCCAGTTGAGAAATCGGCCTCTGTCTCTGTCTCTGATTCATGAGTGAATCTGATTCACTCATGAAACTCCCGCCAAACCAGCCAGTAGGCCAGATAGGCAACCAGCGGTGTGAGCAGCAGCGGGGTGAGTGCAAGCAGACCGATGGTTTGCACTCCCCACAGCGCCAGACCCAGGCAGATGGCCAGATAAGCCAGCAGCATGAACAGAAGCAGAACGCTCCTCTGCCGCATGCGGGAGCGGAATCTGTGCAGCCATACCTGCACGACAACCTTGCGGCGTTTCTCAGGAGGTAGATAGCGCGACCAGTCTGCAGGCGCTGGCTTTGATCTGCGCTTCGGCATCAGCGCAACCGCTCAAGATCACGACGTTTATCACCAAAGAAACCGGTGAAGAGGCTGATCACGCTGCGTTGGCGCAGTTTGATATCGGCAGTGAGCGCCATGCCGGGCTTGAGCTGAATCGGTGTTTTCATCCCGGGCAGCGTTTGCTGATCCAAGGTGAGCACGGCTGGATAAAAGAGACCCTTGGTATCGGTTCTGAGGGTCTGCGCCATCTCTTCGGTGGTGAGGGCATCGGAGCCAATGCTCTTCACCTTGCCGGGGATGGTGCCGAAGTCAGTGGAGGGGAAGGTTTCCAGCGAAAGATCGGCCCGCTGGCCTGGGGTGATGTAGCCAATGGCGTTGTTGGGAATGAAGACCTTGGCCTCCAGTGCATCGGCAGGCACCACCCTCAGCAGGGTCTGGGTGGCTTCCACCACAGAACCCTGCGAGATGTCGATGTCGAAGATGGCGCCGGCCTTCGGTGCCCGCAGGACGCTGTACTGCAGCTGAAGGCGTGCCTGGCGGATCTGGCCGTCGAGATCAGCGAGCTGGCGTAAATTCAGTTCGATGCGGCTGCGCAGATCAGCCCCCGGAGCCGCCTCGGCCCCAACCAGCGCGGCCCTGAAGGCTTCGGCCGTGCGTTCCTCCGTGGCCAGTTGGGTGCGCAATTCGTTGGCCCTGTTGCGATTCTCCAGGGCCTGCACTTCGCTGACGGCACCGCTTCTGGAGAGGCCGTCGTAGCGCTGGGCGATGTTCTCAGCTGTGGCCAGGCTGGTGCGAAGCCCTTCGATTTTAACTTCGCTGGCCTTCAATTGTTCTTCAGCCTGGCGTCGCCGGCTGCGCAGATCATCGGCCTGATTGTCGAGCTGCCGCTGTTGGTTCTCGCTCAGACCTGAGGCTGAGGAATCGCCCAGGGAGGCGGCCAGGATCTGGTTCTCACTGAGAAGTTTGGCGCGGATCGCTTCGGCGGCGGTCAGTTTGCTGGTGGCATCGCGCAGGTCGTAGCGGATCAGCACATCTCCCTCTTCCACGCTCTGGCCATCTTTGACCAAGACGGTTTCGATCACTCCAGCCACCGGGGCCTGCACCGCTTTGACCTTGCTGCCGGGCTGCAGTTTGCCCTGCACGGCGATGGTTTCTCCGAGTGGTGCGAGCACGGCCCAGATGCCGAAGGCACTGAGACCACCCACGGCCGTCCAGACGATCAGGCTGGAGGCCCGCGGACTCTTCTTCAGCAGCACGGGCTGGTTGAAGCTCCAGTCGGAAACGGAGACCAGGGCGCTGGTGGCTGCGGCAGTGCCGGCCGGAGCGCTGGAGCTGGAGGTGAGGAAGGGATGGGAGACGACAGGCGTGCTGCCGCTGCCATTGCCATTACCGCTGCTGCTGCTGGCCGCCGGAGAGGTGCTGGGATCTCCGACCAGATCCACCTTCACGGGCACCACCTGCTCGAAGCCATTCCCTGTGGAACGACGACGGCCGCGGGGAGAGCGCAGACGATTGAGGATCCGTTCGTAGACATCGACCAGGGAGGTGCCGGTCTGTTGGTCTGGCTTGGGCTCCGTCATCACAATCCTCCTTCCTGGGTCTGACTCTGGTGAAGGGCGTAATACCAGCCCTGGCGTTTCATCAATTCGCGGTGGGTGCCGGTCTCCATCACGGCGCCCCGATCCATCAGCACGATGCAGTCGGCCGGCTGAATCGTGGAGAGCCGGTGGGTGATGAAGAAGACCGTGCGGCCGCGGAAGGCCTCGAACAGGTTGATGCACACCTGGCGTTCGGTGCGCGCATCGAGGGCGCTGGTGGCCTCATCGAGGATGAGCATGCGCGGGTTCTGCAGCACCGCCCGGGCCAGGGCCAGGCGCTGGCGCTGGCCGCCGGAAAGTCCGGCACCGCGCTCGCCCACGTCGGAGTTGTAACCCTTGGGAAGATCCATGATGAAGTCGTGAGCGCAGGCGATGCGAGCAGCCCGGATCATCTCGTCGGCGGTGGCATCGGGTTTGACCAGCAGCAGGTTCTCGCGAACGGTGCCATCGAAGAGAACGCTGTCCTGGGGAACCACACCAATCTGGCGGCGGAGCGAATAGAGCTCCACTTTGTTGATGTCGAGATCATCGATCAGCACTTTGCCCGACAGCGGACGGTAGAAGCGGGGAAGCTGTTTGAGCAGGGTGCTTTTGCCGCTGCCGGAGCCGCCCACCATGCCGACGAAGGAGCCGGCGGGAATCTCCAGGTTCACCTCCTGAAGAATCAACGGGCCATCATCGGCAAAGCGGAAGCTGACTTCAAGGAATTCCACCTTGCCCACCAGGGGGGGCATGGGGATGTTGAGCGCCTCCGCAGGCGTCTGCTCGGTGTTGCGATCGACCACATCGGCCACCATCTTGAGGGAGGCGGTGGTGTTCTGCAGCTTGATCCAGGTTTGAGTGAGGCCCACCAGGGGGCGGGTGATGTAGCCGCTGAGGATGCGAAAGGCGATGAAACCACCGAGGGTGAGCTCGTTCTGCATCACCAGGAAGATGCCAACACCGATGACAACTAGGGTATTCAGTTCGTTGATGAAGCCGGCGAGGTTGTTGATTGATTCACTGGTGATCTTGAGTTTGAAATCTTCGCCGATGTACCGGGAATAGCGGTTCTGGAACTCCCAGCGGGTTTTGAGTTCGGCATTCTGGGATTTGATCGTCTGGATGCCGCCGATCGACTCGTTGAGGTAGGAATAGGTTTTCACCGAGGCACCGTTGCTGCGATTGATCTGCTTGCGCACCAGGGGATTGCTGATCAGGGTGAGGGCCAGCATCAAGGGCAGGGTGGCCAGGGTGGTGATGGTGAGCGGGATGCTGATCGCGAAGAGAATGAACAGGTAGAGAAAACTGAACAACAGATCCACCACCGTGGTGAGGCTGCTGCCGAGCAGAAAGTCGCGGATCTTGTCGAGCTGGTTGAAGTAGAACATCACCTGCCCCACCGGCCGGGCATCAAAGAAGCCCTGGGGCAGGCGCACCAGCTGATCGAGGATGGTGGTCTTGGTGTCCTGATCCACCCTGTTGGCGGTGTCGGTGAAGATGTAGCTGCGCAACACCTTGAGAATCGATCCCACCAGGGCAGCCAGCAGCAGCACGAAGCAGATCGTGAGCAGCGCATTCAAGCTGCGCTGCCGCAACACCTGATCGATCAGTACCTGCAGGCCCAGGGGCTGGGCCAGGGCGAGCAGATTGATCACGAATGAGAGCGCCAGCACTTCCACCAGCTGGCGCCTGTGCTCCCGCAGGAAGGGCAGGAACCAGCTCCAGCTGAAGTTCTCTTCCTTGGCATCGGCTTTGCGCTGCAGCAGCAACAGCTCCACCAGGCCGCCGGGGCCGGATGCCAGCTGCTGGGGCGGGATCAGCAAGGGGCCGAGTTCGGGCTCCAGCAGGCGCAGGCGGCCGTCGTCGTCGACACCTTCGAGGATGGCGAAGTGCCCCTGGGAGAACAGCACGGCGGGCACCGGGGCCCGCTGCAGACGGTCTGCGGGCAGTTCGGTGAGCACGACGCGCAGGCCCAGGAAATCGAGAACCTGGCCGAGGTTGATCAGATTGAGCTGCCCCTGACGTTGCAGGATTCCCTCCACCAGATCCACCAGGGCGTCGCGATTCACCGGCACGCCGAAGTAATGGGCGATGGCCTGGCAGATGGCGATCGGGCCATCGCGGGGGCCGGTGGCACGGCTCAGCCTTAATTCTTCGCTGCGGCCCTGAGCCCGGGGCTGGGCAGGGTCTGGAGATGGGGCATAGCTGGGGGCGGTTACAGCAGCGGGTTCGCTTGTCACCAGCTGGCTGCCCACCTGGAGCGACTGGGCGGAGGACTCCGCTGCTGGCCCGGGGCTTGGCGAGCCGCCGGTGTGGTGGTGGTCGGTGCTGGTTGTGGTGAACGCTGGCTGGCTGGCCTGCGTGGGCAATCCGATCAGCCGCAACCAGGCGGTTCCGGTTGCTGGAGCCGGAGCCGGGGCCTGTGGGCTCCAGGCCTGACCCAGCGGGGCACCACTGCTGACGAACCAGCGTCTGTGGTCGGGGAGGTCGAGGGGGCCTGCGCTGCCGGGAGCCAGGCTGCGCACCGTGGCCTGGCTGAGGATGGTGGGCCAGCTGCGCAGAAGGGCCAGCCAGGTTGGATCCTGGGCCGCGAGGACGGTGAGCAGGCGATGCAATTCAGCGGCGGGAAGCTTGTTCTGGAGGCCAGCACGCAGGGATTCGTGGCTGGCGATCAGCTCCTTGAACACGCTGGCCGGCAGGAAGAGGGTCTCCACTTCCGAGGAGGCGCGCAGATGCTCGCAGGGGTCGTTGCGCAGCAACGAACACCATCCGGCGCTGTCACCCGGTTCGAGGCGAGCGATCGTGTGGAGCTCTCCGTTGAGTGGATTGGTGGCCAGGTTGCGCAGGCTGCCGCTGCGCAGCAAGTGCACTCCCTCGGGCATCACATCCGGGCGCAGGAGCGTTTGCCCGAGGCGATACCTCCTTGCCTCAAGCAAGGGCTCCACGGCGGCGGCCACCTCGGTGGGAAGGCGATCAAAGGGTTTGAAACGGCCGATCAGACCACTGTCGCGGTGGCCGGGAATACTCGAGGTGGAGGCGGTCATCGATCGGTGGCGTTGAGATCAGGGATCAGGGGCATCAGCGGCTCACCAGCCATCAACAGGTTCACCTGTTCCTTGAACCAGATCTGGAAAAGCTCATTGACCATCTCGGAGCGCATGTCCTGATCGAGTTGAGCAGGGAAGCGTTGTTCGAGCCGCACCAACAGCCACAATTCGGCCACTTTGAATGGTGGCCAGAGCTGGCCTGGGCTTCCGACCCGTAGTTTTTCTGCCACGGCAGGATGGCCAGCACTGATGGCCACCGGGCCGATCAAGCCGCGGGTCACCCTTTCACTTCCCTCGGCATGGGCGGCCACCAATGTGGCGAAATCAGCACCTTCTTCCTTGAGCTGGCAGTAAAGCTCCTCAGCGAGATCGCCATCGGAGACACGCATGAGCGAGTAAGTGACCTGATCGAGATCGAGCTTGCGATCGAGAAAGCGAATCTCGGCCTCGGGGCCATAACTGTTGTGGCTGTACCGCCTCACCCGTTCGGCCTTGGTGGCGAAGTAACGAAGGTCGTCGAGGGACCAGCCTTTGCGGCGCAGCCAGCCCTCGAGGGCTTCGTCACTGCTGATGCCTTCGCCTTCGAGATAGGCGCGCATCAGGGCGTTCTCCTCATCGGGTTGCATCATCACGCTGCGGGCGACGAGATCAAGCACGACACCCTGGGCGAGGGCCAGGGCTACACCCTGCTGGCGGAGGATCCGGTTGGTTTCTTCCACTGAAAGCAGCGGACGACCGGAGGCAATGGCGATCACCGCTGGTTGGGTGACACCTGAGAGTGTGGTGGTCATCGCGTCAACGGCAGTGCAAGCCGCTCCAGGGCGGTGGCCATCAGCCCACGGCCCCGCTCGCGAGAGTATTTGCTGCGGGCATAGCTGAGGGCCGTGGCACTGCAGCGCTGCCAGAGCTGATCGTCGCTGATCAGATTGGTGATCGCATCGCACCAGGCATCCCGATCGTGGGCGATGAACACTTCGGAGCCATGGCGCAGTCCCGTGGCCTCTGCCGCCACGGGGCTGAGCACCTGAGGGATGCCGTGGGCCAGGGCAGCGATCACCTTGCCCTTGATCCCCGCACCGGCTCGCAGTGGAGCAATGAAGACCCGATGGTTCTGATACACCACCGAGGCGTTGACCACCCAGCCATGGACCCGCACACCAGGCAGCTGGCACCAGGCGTCTTGCAGCTCACCACTGAGGCCACTGCCGTAGAGATGGAGCTCCAGATCACCATGACGCTCCAGCAGGGTTGGCCAGATCTCTGCAAGAAAGGATTCGACTGCGTCGCGGTTGGGGGGGTGCTGGTAGCTGCCCAGGAAGGCGATTCCGGATCGCGTGTGCAGAGGAGCGGGTTCGTCCAGGGTGTTCACCACCCATGGGCAGAGGGCCGTGGTGGCCTGGCCGAGGCTCTCGGCGGCAATCACCGCCTGCTCCACTTCGCTGTAGGTGAGGGTGAGATCCACGGCCGCCATGGCGTCGAGTTCCTGTTGGCGGGTGACGCGCACGGACGCCAGGGCCTGCTGGGCTTGCTCGCCGACCAAGCCGGACATCTGGAGCTGGCGCAGTTCGCGCAGGTAGTGGAGATCGGCGTTGCAGAAGATGAGTTTGGCTTTGCGGGCGTGGTCACGCAAGAGTGCCAGGCTGTCGCGCACTGTTGTGTAGCGAGTGAGATAGACAAGATCAAACTCGTGTCCCCTCTCAATCAGGAAACTCTCCAGCGAGAGCACAAAGGGCGCGTGAATCATTTCGATGCCACGGCGTTGCAGGTCTTCGCTGTAGCTGCCGAGCCAGGCCAGGTTGGCTGGCAGAAAGGTGATTTTGTAGCCGAGCGACTGCACCAGTTCCATTTCCATCAGCGCCGCATGGCTGCCGGCATCGCGATCCGGCCTTGGGGTGCCGTGATCGAGGAACAGGGCACGCCCGACGACACCGCGGTCCTTGATGATCTCGGCGGCTTCAAAGCTCGGCTCCCTTGAGCCGGTGAAGGCATGCTCCCACTTGCGCTGGAATTGGGGCGCATGCAGGGTCTGGAAGCGCTTCAACCCTTCACTGGTTTCAGGGTTGGTGTCGGTGCCGCAGCTGAGGCCCTCGTGGTGGATCACCTTGGCGAGTGGCGCATAGCGGACCACATAGCCGGCCTCACGCACCTTGAAGGCCAGATCGGTGTCTTCGTAGTAAGCGGGTGAGAACTCAGGGCTGAATCCACCGAGGCGGCTCCAGATCTCGCGCCGGATCGCCAGGGCGGCGCCGCTCACGTAGTCGACCTGACGGGTGTAGGAAACCCCGGGATGGTGGGGATTACGCCCCCGGCCGTAGTTCCACGGTTCGCCGTTACCCCAGACGATTCCACCGGCCTCCTGCAGCCTGCCATCGGGATAGATCAGCTGGGCGCCGGTCATGCCGGTATCGCTCCAGCGCTCAAAGGGATCGAGCAGTTCTTCCAGCCAGCGGCAGCAGGGTTCGGTGTCGTTGTTGAGCAGCACCACGAACTCACCCCGAGCCGCGGCCACACCGCTGTGGCAGGCCTGGTTGAATCCACGGGCGTAGTCGTGGCGAATGACCTGAACGCCCGGGGCTTCCTGGGCCAGGGCTTCAGAGGTTCCATCGCTGGAGCCGTCGTCGACCACGATCAGCTCGAACGGCACCCGGGTGGGGGCGTAGGCAACGGCCGCCAGACAGCGGCGGGTGACGGCGTACTGATTGTGAACCGGCACCACGATCGAGACGCGGGGCTCGGAGCTCAGGACCAGCTGAATCGGTTGCCGGGTGATGGGACTGCCATCCGGCCCCGCTTCCTGGTGGGGGGCGGCATTGGCTGGTGGTTTGATCGCCGCACTGAGAATTCGCTGGAGCAGGGGCAGATCAGAGGGCAATGGGGTGCCTTCGGCATCGGCCCAGTGCAGCCAGGTGGTGAGGCTGCGGTGGTGCTCCTGGGCCAGGGGATCGAGACCCTTGGGAAAGGGAGCCCGCCCATGTTCCAGCAGGGAGGGCCAGGGGGTGAGCTGGAATGGGGTGAGCTCGATGGTTTCGGCCAGCAGCGTGCCGTCGCTGTGGTGCAGGGCGATGTGATGGGCGCGGCCATCACAACAGGCCGGTGGCAGGGGCAGCATGAAATGGCCTTTGCCGGTGGAGTGCACCGGCGGCAGGGCTTCCCCATCGATCCTCAGCAGGAGTTCGCTCTCGGGGGGTGCCCAGCCACTGAGGAAGGGACCTTCGAGGGGCCTGAACCCTGCCGGCAGTTGCTGGGCTGCATGGCACAGGCTCTCGAGCTGTTGATAACGGTCGGCATCGAGGCGCAGCGGGCTGCCGGAGAGTTCCTCCAACCCATGGGCGGTGCGGGCGTAGGCCCGGAGCACGCTGCCCGTGGTCCGTGGGGGAAGAGTGACAACGAGCGGGCCCTGCAGCAGGAACCCACAGGCGTGACCCAGCCCTTGCTCCTCCAGATCCGGGCGGGGAAGCTGGGCCAACACCTCACCCAGAAGCGTGATCTGCCCTGGATTGAGCAAATCCTCCATCTGCAGCTGAACGGCCAGGGGGTTGCCATCCGGTGACAGGGGCAGGGAACAGGCCCAGCCGCTGAGGCTTCCGTTGCTGGTCAGACCCTCGAAGGTGCCCACGGACGAGGCACGGGCACGAGCCTGCAGCGCTGGGGGCAGAACGGTCTGCACGGGGGCGGTGTCTCGCTCGAGGGGGAAGAGCGGCATCAACGTAGAGGCAACCCGGTTTTGGCGCGGTGACGTGTTTCACCTCCCTGATCGGGGTGGTTCCCCCAGAATGGGTTGATTACGGTTTCCCGGACATCGACGACGCACGAGGGAGCCTCAACGTGGTGCAGAGCCTCCCTCCGACCTCAGAGGAGCAGTTTCATCAGCTGATTGCCTCGCTCGGAGCCTGCCACACCAGCGTTCTTGATGCCCAGGCCGAGGAAGACTGGACACTCGCCCTGGAACGCTGCGAGGAGCTGGAGCGGCAGATGGCTGGGCTGGGCAGGCTGCCATCGGGCCAGGCCGTTGCTTTCTGGGCACCCTATGGGGAGGTGGTTCAGGGCCTGGCGGCTGCCCTCCATTCAGTCGTCAACAGCCAGACCACAGCCACGCCTCCCCCCCAGCCCCAGCGCGCCCGGTTGTGCTGGTGGATGGCACGGATTCTTGATCGGCAGCTGAAGCTGCCGATCCGCTCCCCCGACTGGTTGCACCTCCTGCACACCTACTTCCTTCAGGACGGAGCGATGTTCTGGCGGGAACGCATCGGCCAGGAGGCCGAGGCGCCTGCCCGAGCCGGAGAGCTGTTCGCCCGTCTGGCGGCGCGACTGGATCCCTGCCCGGATTGGGTGAGCCTGGCCTGCCAGGAGCTTGGGGTGACCCCCGTGGCCGATCCGGAACCCGATCCGGAACCGGATCCGGACCCTGAAATCGATCAGGTTTTCGAAGCGTTTCGGCCCGTGGAAACCCTCAACGGCTTCGAGTCGCTGCGGGTGGAGGGGTACCAGCCGTTACCGGCACCGCCAGCGGCTGAGCCACCGCCATGGGAGGCGGAGCAGATCAGCGCCGAAGTGGACGACTGGCTCCATTGCCATGCGGGTTCGGATCAGTCGCTGCAGCTGGGGCTTGTGTGCGTGCCGGAAGCCGGGCCGGTGAGTCGGGATTCGAGCCGCCTGGAGCTCAATCTCTGGCCATTTCTGGGCACGGCAGACCCGCAGCGTCTGGAGGATGTGATGGCGGCCTTTCTGGCGCCGGTGCGCGTGCGGGAGACATCAGGGCGTGCCGCCCAGCTTGGGGTCCGCGATTCGATCGTCAGCCTCTATGAATCGATGGGGCATCTCTGGCGCGTGGGGGAGCAGTTGCCCCAGGAGCTGTTCTTCCGCATCAACCAGGCGCTGCCGATCTGGAGCCGGCTCACCGGACCGGGTTCACTGGGGGCACGGCTTCTCCCCAGTGGGCTGCCGGTCCCGCGCTTCGACAGCCACGATCTGCTGGTGCAACTGGATGCGGTTGAGCTTGCAGCCCTGCAAGGTGTGCTGTATGAGCGTGAGCAGCTGGAACCTGCCCTGGCGCGGCTGCGGAGGGAGCATCTCAACGTGGCCTTCTGGAACCAGCGTTCGCCCGACTGGTGGTTCCGTCCGGCGGACCCGGTGGAGAATCTGAAGCGATTGCACACCGACTGTGGCTTCTATGCCGCTGCTGGAGCGGACATGGCCTGTCTGGTGCGTTGGGCGGATGGGGTATTCCGCTGCCTGGCCGGTGCGGCGCTGTGGAGCAGCGATGGGACCACCGCCAGTTTCTTCCTGCCGGTGGCACAGGCCCTCTGCTCGGAAACCGGCGGAGTGCCGGAGCTCACGGGACGACCTGACCTCCTCGAGATCTACCGCGTGATGGCCGGGCAGGAAGTGCTCTATGTGGGTCCCCACAGCGAGGCGATCCTGAATCAGCACCGCAGCGGCAGGGCCTTCCGGTTGTTTCTCGACCGCACGATTGCGCCCTATGGCCTGCGGGCCGTGCCGGCGCCCGAGAGCCACTATCCCCAGCGGCCGGATCGGGGTTTCAGCGCCAGTCTCGACGGCCTGATCAAACAGGTGGTGGGGGAGTTCCAGCGCAAACCCTTTGGGTTGTTGCTGGCCGATTGTGGCGCGTACCGCTTACCTCTGCTCGATGAGCTGCGGGCCCGTTGCGGGGTGCGTGGCGTGGCGATGGGTGCTGCCACGACGGCCCTGTTCGGGGTGGATCTGCCGGAGGTACCCCGGTGGAGGGCCGAGAACCGACAGGCTGATCAGTGGATGGCGCTGGGGGGCTGAGCCGTGGCGGCGGAAGCCACCTTTCTCGAGAGCCTCACGGGGAGTCGGCAGGCCATCGGCCGGCGTGACTGGAGTGCGGCGCTGGAGTTGCAGAAGGGAGCGAGAGATCTGCTGGGCAGCCTGGCTCCCGGGGATTCCGACCGCGCTGGCGAGTTGCACCGCTTCTACGGGGAACTCGTGAACGATCTGACCATCGCGATCCACGGGGTGGTGAACACGAACAGCCCCCAGCCGCTGGAGCAGCCCCGGCGGGCTGAACTCTGCCTGGAACTGAGTCGCATCCTTGTTGATCACCAGCACCTGCCGGTCAGCCCGCCGGACTGGCTGCCGGTGCTGGAGCAGCAGGTGGTGCAGGACGGAGCTGCGTTCTGGAAGTCGTTCCTGACTGAGCCGGGTTGGGCGCAGGATCTGCTGGCTCGAGCCGCGGCGTCCTCCCTGGAGCTGCACGAGCGTCTGGCTGTGTTGCTGGATCCATGCCCCGCCTGGGTGCTGGCTGAGGTTGAGGCGCTTCGCGCTGTGGTTCCGGCCCCAGTGGCCAGGTCCGAGAACCACAGCCGGCCGTCCAATTCCGAGCTGGCCGCCACGGCCTCACGGCTATGGCGGGATGGCCCCCCCGCCGGGGCTCGCCAGCTACTGCGGCAGCTCGCCCTGGTGGCGCTGCCGGGGGAGGAGGCCGTGGCCTGGCGCGATGGCTGCCTGGAGCTGAACCTCCACCCCTGGCTTGCAGACGGGGATGAGGCTGGCCTCGACCGGGTGGTGAGCGCTTTTTTCAGCGGGGTTCGGGACTCTCTGGCCGGGGCGCCTACTGCCCAGAAGCCCCTGTTGGAGCCGGCTCTTGAGGGAATGCTCCGTTCTCTGTCCGTGCTCTGGATCGCCGGCTCCGGGCTCGAGCCGGAGTGCTTCGCTCGGTTTCGCTATGCCGCCGCGGTGTGGCATCGCCATGCGGGAGTGGGCAGTCCCTGGCAGGAGCACAGCAGCTTGCCCCCACTCGAGCCGACATCGTTCAAGTTGCTGGTGGAGCTGGAACCGCTGGAGCTGGCGGCCGTGAGAGCTCTGGTGAGGCAGGAGCCGGTGATCGATCCGGTGCTGCTCCGGCTGAGCACCCTGCGCCAGGGGGGCGAGGCGTTTCCCCGGAACCCGGCCTGGTGGTTCGATCCGACTGACCCTGTTGAAAGTCTGGGTCGCCTGTTTGAGGCGGGCTTTCCCGGGGCTGGCACTGGGGACCTGCCTGCGGCGGAGGTGTGCCGCCGCTGGGCGGATGGGGTGCTCGGACCTTTGATGATGGCTGCCCTGTGGGGCGAGGCGGTGCTGTGGAGCTCCGACGACAGCGCCGACTGGTTCGTGCTTCCCCTGCTGCAGGCCCTCAGCGAGGGGTCGGGCCGCAGGCCGGAGCTGGTGGAGCCTCCAACCCGGACGCAGCTGAGTGCCTTGCTGGCCGAGCGCCATGTGGTGGTGGTGACGAACGGTGCGGATGGCCTGCGCCGGCGATTGAAACGGGAGCCACTGCACCTGCTCGAGCCGCCCGTTGGCCTTGGCTACGAAGAGGCGTTGGCCGCTCTGGTGGATCAGATCCTTGGCCTGCACAGGCAGCAGCCGATTGACTGGGTGGTGGCCAGCTGCGGCCCCCTGCGGTTGCCCCTGCTGCTTGAGCTGCAACTGCGGCACGGTATCCGAGGCCTGGCACTGGCGGCGAGACACGATCTGGTGGAGCTGCTGGGCTGAGCAGCCCTAGATGCTTGTGTTGCAGAATGGTCTGATCCGATCAGCCGGCCGGCGATCCTGTGAATCGTCGAGCGCACTTGCTGGGAGGTTTGCTGGCTTGCCATCACCACTACGGGCTTGATGGGGTCATCTGGGGTGATGCAGCCGACAAGGCCTCGGCCGAAGCCGTCCAAGCGATGGGTCTGGCACCAGCGCCTGCTGCCGCGGCAGGGCCCACCGTGCTTGTGCGCAGCACCCCGATCGATCTGAGCTACCGGCTGCGCTGCCCCACGCCCGAGCGGCTGCATTTTCCGCTGGCCACCGAAACCGTGCTGCTTGATCCACCACGGGTGGAGGTGGCCCTGCTGGAGAACGCCACCGTCGAGAACTGGATGGGGTTTCACCTGATCCGAACGGACGGCGGCCTGGTGGCCGATGGAAGCAGCGCCTACGCCCCTCTGCTGGGGGCCCCGTTCGCCGACCCTGCTGCGGAGCAAGTGGTGGGAGAGCTCGACGAGCTGTTCGTGGCCACCAGCGACATCGACCCCAGCAATTTCTGCCATTTCATCTGCGATGAGCTCAGCCTGCTGGCTCTGGCGGCCGACTGCCGCCGTGCCATGGCTGTGCTGGTGGGTCAGCCCGGGCAGCGGTTTCAGCAGGAGCTGCTGGCCATGGCGCAGGAACTGCATGGACACCGCTTCCACTGGTTGGAGCCGGGCCAGTGCCTGAGGGTGAAGCGGCTGTTCTATGTGAGGCGGGCTCTGCACCGGCATCCCTTGCAGCGCTGTTCGGCCTGGGCGATGGCGTTCCTGCGCGATCTGCTGGCCCTGCCAGGGGATCTGGAGGCAGCTGAGGGAAGTGTGCTGTACCTGGCCCGTCGCAGCCGGAGGCGGGTGCTGAACGAGGCCGAGCTGCTCGAGCGGCTGCAACGCCACTCTCCGAGGCTGCAGGTGGTGGAGTCGATCGGCACACTGTCCGTACGCGAGCAGGCCCAGCTGATCAGCCGCCACGAGCAGGTGATCGGCCCCCATGGAGCGGCCTTCACCCTGCTGATGTTTCGGCAGCGGGCCCCGATCAGGGCCATGGAACTGATGGCTGCAGGCAATGGCACGCCGGCCTTTGCGCTGATCAGCTCCCGGTTGGGCATTGATCACAGCATCGTGGTGGGGGATGAGCAAGTGACCGATCAGGGCCCCAACTATCCCGACATGACCGTGACGGTGGATCAGGTGCTCGAACTGATGGCTCAGCGCTGACGACGGCGCGGAACTCCACGTTTGCGGAGTGCTGAAAGCAGCTGTTTCTGCTGGCTATTTTGCTGTCACTGTTAGAATAAACTTGGCTTGATGAATCTGCACCTGCCATGGTGGCCTGATGTCCGTTGCTCTCCACCGCTCTGACCTGGAAGACAGCATTGCCGCCTACATCCAGGAGCGCCTGCCGATGGCAGCAATGGATGTGGTGTTCGATGTGGGTGCCAACCACGGCTGGTTCACCTATCTCTTTCTGCAGCACTACCCGCAGGCTCACTATTATTTGTTCGAGCCAGTGGCCTCTATCCATGCCGAGTGCTACACCAATTTAAGTAAATTCCCGATTTTTTGTGAGGAACGCACGCTGATCAGCCGGCTGGCCCTCAGCTCCACTGATGGCCAAGGCATGATCACCGCAGAGCCGGATGTGACGGTGAACCATCTGGTGATGGCTTCCCCCTCAGCTGAGACCAAGCCGGCCATAGGCGGGCCACCAACCGAATCTGTCCCTCTGTGCACCGGGGCCGGCTTCTGCCAACGTCACGGCATCAACAGGATCCACTTCCTCAAGATCGACTGCGAAGGTCATGATCTGGAGGTGCTGCGGGGATTCGAGCCCATGCTCGCCATCGGTGCTGTTGACTTCGTGCAGGTGGAGTGCTCCGTATCGAGCACAGCTCCCACGGCTTCGTTCCTGCAGCCCTGGGTCCAGGTGGATGCCTTGCTGCGCGGCTATGGCTATGAGCTGTTCCGCTTCACGAACCAGGCCTCTGATGACCTGCCGTTCCTGGCGCGCGCTGATGTGGTGTGGATTCACCGTTCCGCGGCGGAGGCCTGCCTCAAGGCCTGATCGGCGCCAGGCCTCAGCGGCCTGGATCGGGATCAGCGCCGGGAGGCGAAAGGGTGCGACCAGATGGACGGGACGAGTATCCCTCGTGTTGCTTAACACACGGGGGGCAGGTCCGCATCCAAGCAGCGAACATGCTTGCTGTAACAAGCACTACGTCGCCTTAGGATCACGGGTGAAAGCATTCAGCAGTGCCACTGCACATGGGGCGTCTCTCCAGATTTTGGACTCCCCATACTGAGTACAGTTCCCCCATCCTCTGCTCAATCGCTGTAAGTTGCTTCAGTGGCTGTCTCAAACCCTGCGTCCACGTCATGCTTTATCCCGAGTGATCATTGCCTGAGATTGCACCATCAGCATGAGCGATTCACCGCATTCGAGCAATTTCAACCCCTGATCCCCGAGTTGCTGAGCCAGGCAGGCTACGTACCTTCCTGCATCGAAGTGATCCAAAAACTGGGAATCATCGAGCCGCTCACGGCAGAGCATATTACACCAGAGGAACTCAGTATTTTGGCTCCGAACTATCGGGAGTCATTGCATGCTAGGGGATGCCTTTCACGCAATCGGGCGATTCTACTTGTGCTGGAGGACTGCCTCGGTGGTCTTGAGACACTCAGGGAGCAAGCGATTTATCTGGCTGAAGCCATCTCTGGATTTGCCCTGCGCCTCAAGCAGCTGGTTCCCGGTATCACCCTCAGTGAATTTCTTGATGGAGTGCCCGATGGTGAGGCTGTCTGGGGAGACATTGTTAATCAGAATCTTGAGGCTTTGAATTTCGCTGATCGGAGTTTCGATCTTGTGATCACCAGCGAGGTGTTCGAGCACATTGAGAACTTGCCCAAGGCTCTGGCTGAAATCGCCCGGGTGCTCCGCCCGGGGGGGCGGCTGGTGGCCACCTGCCCGCTGGCGCTGGGCCAGTTTTCCACCATTACCAAGGCAAGGAGAGAGGCCGCCAGCGGCAGGATCCAGTTTCTGGGTGAGCCTGATTTCCATGGAGATCCCCTTCGACCAGAGGAAGGAGCCGTGGTGTTCCAGATTCCTGGCTGGGATCTGCTCGATCAGCTCAGCGAGGCAGGGTTCCGCTCCTCAGCCGTGCATCACATCGTCAGCTGGAAGCATGGGGTGCTGGGGCATGACATCCCCGGAGTGCTGGTGCTGGAGGCGCAACGCTGATGCCAGTGGTGAACACCCGCTCTGAACTCGCCCACTTGCAACATCAACTGCTGCAAGATCCGCGCAACACCGCGATCTGGTCGGCACTGGCTGCGCTGCTGGCCAACACCAATGAGGCGAATGGGCCGCTCTCCCCACCGCTCCAGCAGCCGCCAACCAGGACGCAGGTCTCAACCAATGGGTTGAAGCCCCCTCCTGCACGACCTGCTCCAAGAGCAGTTGCCACGATCGATCTTGATCGGCCACGGCCGCTGCGCCGTTCCTTTGCCAGCCACGGCAGTGAGCGGTTTGGCACGGCCCTGCGGGAGCACCGCAACCACTGGCTTGAGCAGGTGCGTGAGCAGAACTATGACGCCGCTGTCCGCAGCCTTGATCACAGCTTGGTGGGGGAGTGGTGCGCCGAGCTCGAACCCCTCTCGCTCTACCAATTCGGCCACTGGTGCCACGAGAAGAGTCGGCATCGAGTGGCCATCGCCCTGCTGGAGCAGGTGAGCAACCATCCGGAGGGAGCAGAACTGGCCCCCTGGGCGAGTCTCTATGGTCTGCGCAGCGCAGCCTCGCTCGGACAGATTGAGCACACCCGTCAATCCCTGCAAGCCCTGGCCGATGCGGGCGCCGTGGCCGAGGAGGACGGCCCCAGCCCGCTGCAGGAGGCCCGTGAGCAGGTGGCCTTCCACGCCAAGCTTTCATTGGCCTGGGTGCATCTGGCTTGTGGGGAAGGGGAGAAAGCGCTGGAGGCGCTGGAGGGGTTGAGGCAATCCCCTTTGCAGAGCACGATCAGCTCGGAAGTTGATCTGCTGGGCCGGGTGCTGTCGACCCTGCAGTGGTTGGAGGAGAATCCCCGCAACCAACTCAGCCATATCGCGGATCGGAGCGAGAGCAGCGGCTTCATCATGGCTCTCGACGCCATTCAGCTCAGCAGCTGCGGAACCCTACAGAACCTGCAGGGCTGGATCATCGATCCCGGGAATCAGCTCGAGCATCTCTGCCTGATCCAGGGCACACGCGTTCAGCGGCTGAATCTGGGGACCGCCAAGTACCAATCCCGGGCCGACCTGGCGGATCAGATGGCACGTTGCGGATGTTCCGCAGGCTACGAAGCCGGCTTCAGGCTGACCCTGGTGCGGGGAGAAGACGAACGGATGGTGTCTTCACATGGTGAAGGCATGGAGCTGTTCGTGGTGCTCCGCAACGGAGAACAGTTTCTGGTGCGGCGTCAGCCGGTGAGCAGTGAGCTCACCACCGCAGAGATGAAGCACTCGGTGGACACGCTGTTCAGTGATCGCTGCGAGCTGCTGGCTCCTGAAGCGGCCGTGAAGCTGCGGGCTGCCTGGAGTGATCAGCTGCGCCGGAAGATGGAATGCCCTCCAACGCTGAAGCGCTACGGACCAGTGCCGGAGCAACCGGAGCTGAGCATCGTGGTGCCCCTCTACGGGCGGATCGATTTCATGGAATACCAGCTGAACTGGTTCAATGCCTGGCTGCGCCGGGGAGGCGATGAAGCCCTGCGCTATCAACTGATTTATGTGCTCGATGATCCACGCCTGAAGCAGACCTTCGAAGCCCTGGCCAGACGCTGCCACACGCTCTATCGGATGCCGTTCGAAACGGTGATCAATGCCACCAACCTGGGCTATGCCGGTGCCAACAATGTGGGCAGCCGGCAGGCGCGAGGCGACACGCTCCTGCTGCTGAACTCCGATGTGCTGCCCGAGCGGCAGGAAAGTTTCGCGATCCTGCTGCGTGCCTTCCAACAGCACCGCGGCATGGTGGGAGCGCTGGGGGCACGGTTGTTGTTTGATAATGGTGGCATTCAACATGCCGGCATGGAGTTTGTGCGGCAGGATGATCTGCCCGGCTGTCTCAGTGATGTGTGGCTCAACGAGCATCCGATGAAAGGGTTGAATCTTGGTTTTGCCGAGGACGAGCGAGCCTGCCTGCAGGAAGTGGAAGCCGCCACTGCGGCCTGCCTGATGCTGAGCACCGAGCTGTTCCGGGAGCTGGGCGGGCTGAGCACTGACTTCGTGATCGGTGATTTCGAAGACAGTGATCTCTGCCTGCGGATCCGGGCGATGGGGCTGCCGGTGCTGGTGGATCTGGAGGCCAGCTTTTACCACCTGGAGAGGCAGAGCGTGGGCCACGGGGAGAGCAACGATCTCCTCAAGACCAAGGTGGTGGCGCTGAATGCGTTGACCCAGCAGGAACGCTGGGGCGGCGCAATCGAGCTGCTAAAACGATCACGGCTGGAGGCGATGGGATAGCCATGCGAGTTCTGTATCTGATTCATGCGCACGAGCAGTTTTCGGTGGGTGGAGCCGAGAATGCTGCTTTTTCCCTGTTCCGGGCCATGCAGGATCAGCCGGATACGGAGTGCTGGATTCTGGCGGCCATGCACACCAGCCAGGGGGTGCTGGCCCATGGGGAACTGCGGAATGTGGAGGGCTCCGACCGGGAGTACCTGATCGGCACCAGCTGCGAATGGTTCCGCTTTCAGAATGTGGCGATCGGAGAGATGAAGCGCAGTCTGCAACGGCTGCTGGATCACATCAAGCCAGACATCATCCATCTGCAGCACTACAGTCACTTCGGAATCGATGTGATTCCATTGTTACAGACAATCAGTCCGAAGAGCAAGATTGTGGTTACTCTGCACGAGTATCTGGCCCTGTGCATGCACAACGGACAGATGGTGACCACCGGCAAGCTGAAGCTATGCCACAAAGCCACACCGTTGGCCTGCTCGCTGTGCTTCCCAGAGCATACGCCCCAAGAGATGTTTCTTCGTAGTCACTACATTCGTACGATTCTGGAGAGCTGTGATGCATTGGTGAGCCCGAGCCAGTTTCTGATTGATCGATACAGGGCCTGCGGGATCGACCATCCAAATTTTGTGATGATCGAAAACGGGCTGCCGGCCAGCTTTGACGAGAGCAAGCGCGAGGGGTATTCTGCCAGCTATTCAGCGGAGCTGAACCGTTTTGGCTATTTCGGCCAGCTGAACCGCTACAAAGGCGTGTTGGTTCTACTACAAGCGGTGGCGCTGCTGCAGGAGCAGGGAGTCAGGAATTTTATCGTGAACATTAACGGCGCCAATCTGGAGCACCAGCAGCAGGACTTCCAAGATGAGTTTTACACACTTCATCAAGCAGTGAAAGATCGAGTTATCCTGCGGGGCAGCTACCGGCAGCAGGACATCGAGGCATTGATGCTTGAGAATGACTGGCTGGTGATGCCATCAATCTGGTGGGAGAACTCACCAGTAGTTATCCAAGAAGCTCTATTTTATCGGCGGCCAGTGCTTGCAAGCAATATTGGCGGAACAGCCGAAAAAGTTACAGGTTTAGGTGGCAATACCTTTGCGGTTTCCAACCCAACCTCACTTGCCACACTACTAGCCTCTTCAGTAGGTAATCAATTGGCTCACAAGGAACTTCTTGATGCCATACCCCCACCATCTTCTCATACAACCTGCTCAAGTTCGCACAACGCGATCTACAGCAAGATTCTTGCAAATAAAGAGGCGACCAAGGATATGGCATTACTGTAAACCTATTAGTCTCTTCAGCATTTTTTTGATTCTCCAGCTAACTCCTGAACCCACTTCTTCTAAAAGGTACCAAGCATGCCAAAAAGACTTGCAGTTGTCGACAATTTAGCAGGCATCTCCTCATTCAAGGACATTGAGGCATGGGAATGTTCGACTGCGCGGTACAGTTCAGCAGTTGGAGGCAATACAGGTAATGTTGCTTTTGTACTTGGGGCAAAGCTTGCCATAGCTGATCGTCAACAGGTAATAGGCTGGGGCATGAACCCCACTGAGGCTCAAAAGCAATTTGACCATGTCGTCATCTGTTGTGCCAACCAAATTGGAGCCCATGTTGATCTCGGTGGATGGGCAAAAATCTTGAACGCATGGTCACTCCCAGTAACTTTAATCGGGCTTGGAGCCCAAACTACAAATTACGAAGATAGCATAGATGTTCCTTCAGGGACCAAGACTTTTCTGAGTACTGTTAAGTCTCTCAGGGCAAGTACAAGCCCAAACATAGGCGTTCGAGGTCACTATACTCAACAGGTTTTAGAAAGCATAGGCTATGATTCGGTTGTCACGGGATGCCCATCTCTCTTTATATCATCTGATCAGCGATTAGGTAACACGATTGCTTCTTACGACATTGAAGCTGAAAGCCATCGAATTGTGGCTGCCGCAGGAAATCCTTATCATGTAGCATCCCGTAAACTTGAAGAACGGCTGGTTGCGCTTGTCGATGACACCAGAGGCGCTTACATTGTTCAACACCCTGATGTGATGCTATCACTTGCAAGTGGAATCATAAAGGAAGAACTAAACCCAAAAGTTGAGAGTATTTTAGGGGCTTATGGTGGCAGATTCAATCTAGTCAGCATCAGGCACTGGATGCGCAAGAATGCCTATTCTTTTTATGATGCCATAAGCTGGATTGACTTCCTGCAGCACTATGATTTTGTGTTGGGACCAAGGTATCATGGCGTTGCACTTGGCGTACAAGCTGGCAGGCCGTCACTTTGCATCCACATTGACAACCGAACCAGGGAATTGGCCTCAACTACCGGAATCAAGTCTATTGGCATCAACGAATTCATGGAGATGGGGGTGGAAGACATACTTGCGTCTGTTAAATGGAGCATGGCAGAAGCAAATCACTTCGATCATAACCGAACTAGCTTGGCAAAGATTCTACACGAATTCCTCACGTCTAATGATCTTCAGCCGGCGGATAGACTTACAGCTTTAGCATCTACCTTTTCAATCTTGAAAGAGAGCGAGCAGACTCAATTTGTCTAGGCCTTTCCTGAACTTAATCCGCTCCTAGATTATTTTGGAACTACTGAAAATGTCAGATCGTCTGTGGTCAACTGGTTTCAGCCAGGCCCAAAGCGCCTGTGACACACTTTGAATCAGCCATGCCCGTGTATATGCCCCTTCACATATTCATGGGTGCAAGCTGGAGAAGCTTCTGAAAGAACTGTAGCAAAAGTCTGATTCTCGGCACTGGTTACCATGCGACTCATCTCAACAGTGAACATGAACTCAAAGAAAACAATATTATTATTTGTTGATCTTACCCCCAACTCGATCCAGTAATTGATATGGTAACTTATAATACTTCCGCGAGTATAGAATTTATCAATGATGGTTATGTCGCACCACTGACTTCGCTTGCCCCTGCCATCGGCACCAAAAGAGGCTTCTTCGATGGGGGTGTCCACTATTGCGATGGTAGTATATGTAGTCTAGGCCTTCAGATTAAAGGATCATATGATAATCAGCCACAACCTCTTGACCGATTAGAAGTTCGTCAGAATCTTGAAGGTTCCTTTGTCTTTGGTGGGCTTCTGCAAAATGAACACTTTGGTCATTTTATGGCAGAAAGCCTAACAAGGCTTTGGGCTGCTCAACACCTTGCTAAGGCTGATTGCATTGTCTTTTATCTGAGAGAGAGAAGTCGGCCAGTTGCGCAATTTGTAAATGAGACACTAGCGCTTCTGCTTCCTCGCAATAGCTACAGAATTATTACAGAGCCCACAAAGATTAAGTTCCTGGCTGTTCCAGGTCAATTAGGCGACTTAAATCAAGGCTTTATATATGGGCATCCCCTTGTCAGAGAAATGGTTGGCAATCTTTGTACTAATCCGATAAATGGGCCAAAGAAGCTTTACGTAGCACGATCGAGACTGGGCGGTCGAGAGGGTGGAATCGTCCTGGAGGCAGCTATTCAAGACAATCTCATCAAGGAGGGATATACGATTCTGCATCCTCAAGAGCATTCAATCGAAAGTCAATTGCAGCTTTATGGATCAGCAGAAAAACTTATTTTCGCAGAGGGTTCTGCAGTGCATCTCTATGCTCTGGTTGCCAATATACATCAAGACTCATTTATTATATGGAGACGCAAGAAACATGGAACCTTTGATTGGCAGCTTCAGTCATTCGGGGCGAAAAAGACATTTGGCATACCATCTGTAAGTGAACTATGGGTGCCCGTCAGCGAGCCAAGTGTTACTGTCAGGGGTCGTGCAATCTTAGATTTCGACTCTCTTTGTCTTCAGCTAACTAGACATGGTTTTATTGGCGGAACTAAATGGTCGTCGCCATCACATGATAGACTCAAGGCAGAGTTTGACGGAGTTAGGCAAAAGATGAATATTGATTTCGTGAGGTATCCCAATGAACTTATCGGAGAGAACTTAGCGCTATAAGCCTACCTCGCGATTCTATTCTATTTATGGGCTATCCGGATGTCGGCAGTAGATCAGATTGGTCTTCGGCTCGCTATGGGCGGTCAAGTAAGCCTGCCGCAAGGCTTTTGGGGCACTTCGGCCCTTCCGGTGGGTGCATCGCGACGGGGTGTGGGTTCGGGACATTGATCAGTTCCCGCATCGGCGTCGGCCGCGCAAGCACGGCGCCCTCCAGGAGCCGAAGGAACAGCAACCTACGACCCCGTGCATGACGGCGGTTGAACCGGAAGGTGAACTCATCCAGGTAGGCCTGCAGGTGCTCGGCGGAGCCTCCGGACTGGTGGGTATCGGCAAGCCAGCGCTTGAGCAGGCTCGCCACCTGGTGCAGCACCCCATGCAGTAGTTCGTGAGCCGGCAGGCCGGAGCGCTTCATGTTGAACGACTTGTGCCCGAACGTGTCCGCAATCGCGAGTGGGTAGGACTGCAAGGCGTCGCTGACGACGACCGAGCCTGGGCTGAGGTAGCGGTGCATGAACTCCCCGAGATGCGCGGCGTCGATCTTCTCCATCACCTGCAGTCGGCATCGCCCGAAGCCCTTGCTACGCCACTGGTGAGAACCACGAGCGGGCGGTGCTCCGGCAACTGCTCGGGGAGCTGGATCTCGAAGGGGTGCTGATCCAGGCGGATGCCCTCCACACCCAGAGACCGTTTACGGGCAGCTCCAGGAGCAGGGGGCCGACTTCCTCCTGACCGTCAAGGGGAACCAAAAACACTGCATCGCCAGATCAGGAGCCAGTTCCAGGGGAAATGCCACATCCTTTTAGTGGCAACTGATCATGAGATCAGCCACGGCCGTGCCATCACCTGGATGAGGGCTGGCACTGGATCCTTGACACCCAGCTGCGTGAGGACGCCCATCGCTACGGTCGGCAGCCCTCAACCTGCTCCGACTGGCTGGATTTCAGTCGATCCGAGCTGACCTGCAGGCCGTCACTCACGGCATCACGGCTCTGCTGAATCCGGTGGCTGCCGCAAAACGGACTAGGATCGATCTGCAGTTGGTATGACGACCTTGCGATGGATGTCACAACCGTTTCCCCCAAGTTCCAGGTCGTGATTCCCAAGCGGGTCCGCGAACAGTTCGGCCTCAGGGCTGGGCAGACCCTTCAGGTGATCGCCTTGCCGGGGCGCATCGAGCTTGTGCCCAGCCAGTCTCCAGAGGCTCTGCGCGGTTTTCTGCAGGGCAAGAACACCTTCCAGCGCGAGGGTGATCGCCTGTGACGCACACGCGGGTGGTGGTGGACTCCTCGGGCTGGATCGAGGTGTTCACCAATGGTGTTCAGGCCGAGCGCTTCCTGGCCCTGATGGCAGACGAAAGCTCCCTTGTGGTGCCCGCGATCAGCATCTTTGAAGTGTTCAAGTGGGTCCTGCGCGAACACGGGGAGGCTCAGGCCGTTCAGGCGGCCGCCGTGATGCAGCGCGGCCAGGTGGTGGATCTCGACAGCCGGCTTGCGCTGGCGGCAGCCCAGCTCAGTCATGCCCTGCAGCTGCCAATGGCAGACAGCATCATCCTGGCCACGGCCAGGGATCGCCAGGCCAGGCTGCACACCATGGACAGCGATTTTCGCGGCATCGCCGACGTGGAGTGGATTGATTTGATCACCTGATCAGAGCAGCGCTGACCTGATCTGTTTCTCTGCTGACGCACTGCTCTGCTGACGCACTGGCTGCAGTGGCGGCAATCAGCAGATTGGCGCCGTGCTGGCCGATGCTGGCCGAAAGCAGGCCCCAGCGGCGAGCCACGCCCTGATCCAGCCAGCCAGCCAGTTGCGCCGCATGGGTCGGTGATCAGGGCGGCTTGGGTAGCCCCAACCGTGAGCGGGAGCAAGTACCGTCTAGTCAGATGACTGGTTATTCAGGGAAGAGCAGGGATGGCGATCTGGCCGGTGCAGCACGCCAAGGCGCGGTTCAGTGAGCTCCTCGATGCCTGCGTGCGGGAGGGGCCCCAGGTGGTGTCTCGCCGTGGGGCGGAAACCGCCGTGCTCGTGCCGATTGAGGAGTGGCGCCGCCTTGAGGCTGCGGCCCGCCCTTCCCTCAAAGAGCTCTTGCTGGCCCCCTCGGCACGCAGCGAAGCCCTGGTGCCGCCCCGGGGGAAGGCCCGGCGGCGTGAGCTGATCAGCCTGTAGGTGCTGCGTTGTATCTCCTCGACACCAACGTGGTTTCAGAGTTGCGCAAACCACGCCCCCATGGCGCGGTATTGGCCTGGCTCGATGGCGTAGACGACGCCAACCTGCATCTGGCCACGGTGACCCTGGGCGAAATCCAGGCAGGTATTGAGCTCACCCGTGAGCAGGACCCATGCAAAGCCAGCGAGCTCGAAGCCTGGCTGGATCTGGTGAGCCTCAGCTACAACGTTTTGCCGATGGATGGATCAGCCTTTCGCTGCTGGGCCCGGCTGATGCATCGCCAATCCAACACCCTCTATGAAGACGCGATGATCGCCGCCATCGCCAAGGTGAACCACCTCACCGTGGTGACCCGCAATGGAGCGGACTTCAAAACGTTTGAGGTGCCACTACTCAATCCCTTCGAAATAGGTCGCTGAAGCTACCGAGCGGACCCTGTCACCCACCCCGCCGTTTCCACAACCTGAACGGCTCGAAGCTCACGCTGATCCCGAATTCCTCGGCGTATCCCCCCTCTGCAGCCCCATTTCGAACAGTGGCCAGCCCACCGAGGGCTGCACCTGGTTGTCCTGAAACGTGGGTGCCACATCGAGGCTGCCGATCAGGAGGCACAGTCCAGCACATCGCGTCGATGCCGATCAGCAGACGGTGCTCGACCCTCCCCCACCTCCTCATGCCGTCCGGTCCGGCGGTCGCATCGATTGGTGCCTGGCCCGCATGCAGGGCTCGGCTGTTGCCGCTGTTCTGCCCTTCGCGCCTCCTGATGGAGGCATGCAGTTTGCATGACTTCTCAGTATGTTGAAGAAGGCACTGTTATGCGCGATCCATGCCATCCCTGCAGATCCGCGACCTTCCCGAACCTCTGCACACCCTGCTTCAGCGCCGGGCCCGCGCCCACAAGCGCAGCCTCAGCCAACAGGCCCTGGCCGATCTGGAGGCCCTCGCTGGTGGTGATCCGCGGCAACGGCGACAGCAGGCCCTCGAGCGGATCGCACAGCGCTGGCAACAGCAGCCCGCGCTGCAGTGGCCTCAGTCGCCGGAAGCGCTGATCTGTGCCGATCGGGAGCGCTGATGCCTACGGCCTTTGTGCTCGATGCCATGTGCAGGTTGAAGCCCTCGCCCTGGCCCGCCGGGAAGCGGCCGTGTTGCTCACGGCTGACCAACGCCTGCAACGGCTGGCAGACAAGGTGTTGCCCTGAGCCGCAACTGCGGGCGCTGCGTCGGACTCACCCACCCCGCCGTTCCCACAACCTGAACGGCTCGAAGCTCACGCTGATCCCGAATTCCTCGGCGAATTCCAGCACCCGGCACCAGGCCCGGTTCTCACGCACGATGCCCCGCAGGATCAACGGCGCATCCCCCCGCTGCAGCCCCATCTCGAACAGCGGCCAGCCCACCGAGGGCTGCACCTGGTTGTCCTGAAACGTGGGTGCCACATCGAGGCTGCCGATCAGGATCCGCCGGCGGCTGGCCTCCCATTCGTAGGGGATCTCGTAGAGCGCCAGCAACTCGGCGGCCAGGGCCCAGGAGGTGCCGCCGGCATCGATCTCCACCGCCAGCTCCCGGCCGCGGGCCTGCATCGTGCTGGCGCGGCGGAACTCCAGCCGGCTTGAGGCGGTCGCCTCCGGTTCGCTCAGATACCGGCGGATGCGCTGGCGTAGTTCATCGCCGCCGGTGGGTGGTCCGTTCCTGCTGAGCTGCAGGAAGTCCCAGCGCTCGCCGCTGCCACCCCAGATCACTGGCCCGTAGTTGTCATGCATCCACTGGCCGTCGCGGTTGGAGGCGGCCTCGGCGTGGGTCATCACCGTCTGCAGCGAGATGTCGCCCGCGCTCCAGCCCCAGCTGGCGGCGATCCGGGCCGCCTCGCGGCACATCGCTTCGAGCTGCGCCTCGGTGGGCGGCATCGTCCAGGGATCGGGCTGGCCGCCCATGCAGGCGCAGGAGAGGGCCACGGAATTGCTGTTGCGCCGCCAGGTGTGGGCCGGCAGGTCCACGCTGTAGGCGTGCAGGCGATTCAGCCGCCCGTCACCACTGATGATGGTGTGATACAGGCCGGAGCGCACCCAGGTGTAGGGCGTGGCGGCCCAGTGCAGGTAGATCGTGGCGGGCATGGTGGGGGTCGCTCCGGATGGCCGTTCAGCCGCCAGTGAATTACTGATTAGACTTAATTGTAATTCAAGCTGCTGGCCATGAGAAGCACGATCACGTCCCGCGGTCAGACCGTGATCCCGGCAGCGATCCGTGAGCGCTTCGCGCTCGGCCCCTCCCAGCGGCTGGAGTGGTTCGTGGAGGCCGACGGCTCGATTCGGGTCATTCCTGTTGCCGCCTCTCCCGTGAAGGCCTTTCGGGGGCAGGGGAAGCTCGGGGGCTCCACCCAGCGCCAGCTGGCCGATCGGCTGGCTGATGCTGCACTGGAGGCGCGGTGACCCGGTTCTGCCTCGACACGTCGGCCTTGCTCACCCTGCGAGATGACGAGCCCGGTGCCGATCAGGTCGAGCAGGCCCTGGTGGGCCCTGTGCGCTGCACGGCCTGTTTCATCACCCGCATGGAGGTGCTCTACCGAGTCTGGAAGGACGAGGGTGAACGGGCCGGCCGACTGGCCTACGAACAGCTGCAGGCGCTACCGATCGACTGGCTGGAAGCCAGCGAGCCCCTCCTGATCTCTGCCGCGCAGATCAAGGCCACCCATGCCCTGTCCTTGGCGGATGCCTGGATCGCCGCGGCTGCTCTCCACTGCGGCGCCACCCTGCTGCACAAAGATCCGGAGTTTCAGGCCATCGACGGTCTAGCTCAGGAGTGGCTGGCCTGAACCGTTCCGCCGACTGGCTGCACCAGGCGCACGCCGATCTGGACCAGGCCTTGGTGAGCGCCAAGGCAGGGCACCATGAATGGGCCTGTTTCGCCTGCCTCGGCCAGCAGGTCTGGGGTGGAAGTCGTGACGGACCATTTCGGTCGTCTGCAAAGCGACGACGCTCTTTGCCATGCCCGTGCGCTTGTTGACGCAATCCGTGATGCGCTGGCCTGAGCCTGATCACGTTCTTCACCTCTTACAGCCATGTTGATCTCCTGGGGATCCACATCCCGGTCAATCAGCAAATCGGAATTCCTGTCCTCTTTGCCGCCGTGGCGGCGCTGGTTGACGAAGACGAAGTCTTCTCCGAAGGGGTAGTTAAACTGGCATCCAACGATCGATGCGCAGATCAGCGCGCTCGAGAGCGAGAGGCGAGAGCTCGAGAGCGAGAAGCGAACGAAATTGCTCGAGAAAGAGATCGAGCGGCTCGCCGCACTCGAATCCAGGCTGGATGCCTTGTTGCTCAGTCGCAGTGATCGCCGGCCACAGGGCGATGGCCCGCTGAAGCAGCTCTGAGTGCGCCCCTCGGCCGCCGAGCCGAACAGCCCTGCCGGCGCTGGCGCCAGATTCAGGCGCTGGGAGGGGCTCACCAATATGGATTGAGCCGATTCACCCCGCCCGCAGCTCGCCGCTCGCCAGCCGCTCGCGGAAGTCGGCCACGGTGGCGGCCAGCCCCTCGGCCAGGGGGATGCGCGCCCGCCAGCCCAGCGCTGCCAGCCGGCTCACGTCCAGCTGTTTCTTCTGGGTGCCGTCGGGTTTGCTGCTGTCCCACTCGATCCTGCCGGCAAAACCCGTGGCCGCCGCCACCGACTCCGCCAGCTCGCGGATGGTGAGGTCCACTCCGGTGCCCACGTTCAGGAAGCTCAGCGGTTCGCCGCCATCCCCGCAGGGCGCGCCGGAGGCATCAGGGTTCCAGTGCTCCAGGGCGAACAGGCAGGCCTCACCCAGATCGTCGACGTGCAGGAACTCGCGCAGGGGCGTGCCCGTGCCCCAGCAACTCACACATTTGTCGCCACGTTCGGTGGCTTCATGGAAGCGGCGGATCAGCGCCGGCAGCACGTGGCTGTTGACCGGGTGGTAGTTGTCGCCCGGTCCATACAGATTGGTGGGCATCAGGCTGATGGCATCGAAGCCGTGCTGGCGCCGCAACGCCTCGCAAAGCTTGATGCCGGCGATCTTGGCGATCGCATACCACTCGTTGCTGGGCTCCAGCGCGCCGCTGAGCAGTGCTTCCTCACGGATCGGCTGCGCCGCGAACTTCGGATAGATGCAGCTGCTGCCCAGGAACAGCAACCGCCGCGCCCCGTGCCGCCAGGCGTTCTCGATCACATGGGTCTCGATCTTGAGGTTGTCGAGCAGAAAATCGGCCGGGTAGGCCGCATTGGCATGGATGCCGCCCACCTTCGCCGCCGCCAGCACCACCACAGTCGGCCGGTGCGTCGCAAACCAGCCCTCCACAGCCGTCGCGTCGAGCAGGTCGAGCTCCTCTCGCCCGGGGGTGAGCAGCGATCCCCCGGCAGCGCGCGCCGCCGCTGCATCTCCGTAACCAGCCCTCTGCAGCGACCGGCAGATGGCGCTGCCCGCCATGCCGCGATGGCCGGCCACCCATATGCGGTCTTCTGGGGTGATCAGCTTTTCACTCACGACCGCCCACCACCTTGAAGCCCTTGAGGCGCAGCAGCGCCTCCTTGCGCGCCTCCTCCTTGTCGTGGGCCACCATCTCGGTCACCAGCTCGCCGAGGCTGGTGGTGGGTGTCCAGCCCAGTTTGGTGTGGGCATTGCTCGGATCGCCCAGCAGCGTTTCCACTTCGGCGGGCCGGAAGTAGCGCGGGTCGATGCGCACCACCACCTCGCCGGTGCTGCGCCTGCCGATCTCGTCCACCCCCTCGCCTTGCCACTCGATCGCCCCCCAGCCCAGCTCAGCTGCTGCCAGCTCGATGAAGCGGCGCACGCTCATCTGACGGCCGGTGGCGATAACGAAGTCCTCCGGACTCTCCTGCTGGAGCATCCGCCACTGCATCTCCACGTAGTCGCGGGCGTGGCCCCAGTCGCGCAGGGAGTCGATGTTGCCCATGAACAGGCAGTCGTCGAGGCCGGCATCGATGCGCGCCAGCCCGCGGGTGATCTTGCGGGTCACGAACGTTTCGCCCCGCCGCGGTGATTCGTGGTTGAACAGGATGCCGTTGCAGGCATACATGCCATAGGCCTCGCGGTAGTTCACCGTGATCCAGTAGGCATAGAGTTTGGCCACCCCATAGGGGCTGCGCGGATAGAAAGGGGTGGTTTCCTTCTGGGGGATTTCCTGCACCAGCCCGTAGAGCTCACTGGTACTGGCCTGGTAGATGCGTGTCTTGTCAGTGAGGTCCAGGATGCGCACCGCCTCCAGGATCCGCAGGGTGCCCAGCGCATCGCAATTGGCGGTGTATTCCGGGCTCTCGAAGCTCACCGCCACGTGGCTCTGGGCACCGAGGTTGTAGATCTCATCGGGCTGCACCTGCTGCACGATGCGGATCACATTGGTGCTGTCGGTGAGATCCCCGTAGTGCAGAACAAGGCGCGGATCGCTTTCGTGGGGATCCTGATACAGATGGTCGATCCGCTGGGTGTTCAGGCTGCTGGCCCGCCGTTTGATGCCGTGCACCACATAGCCCTTCTCGAGCAGCAACTCAGCCAGATAGGAGCCGTCCTGCCCGGAGATGCCCGTGATCAGAGCGGTTTTCGGCATCAGCGCAGCGCCTTGTTGGTGGGTGAACCATTGCAGCAGGCCGTCTCTAGCGCAAGTGCAGCAGCGACGGAAATGGCTGTGGCAGTGTGCAGGGGATGGTTTGCCGAAACGTATCAGCCCAGAGACCCGGCAGGACACCACATATGGTGTGCCGGACGGCCTGATTCTGGAGGCTGCCGCAGAGCCTTGGTCCCGGCCCGGAGTTCAGGTCTGCCAGATCGCCACTGCCTCTTGGTTGGCGGCGCAGACAGCAGCGAACTGCTCAGGGGCTGATGTGAAAAGCAAGCGCCGCAGGTAGCGCGTCCCACGGTGCCCGCTCGCGACATGGCGCTTGTGGCTATTCCGTGAAACCACGAATGCACGGGCTAATGGTACTGGCGTACTATTCATTGATCGGTTTGGGGTTGGTGTCGCTACGGTCATGGGAGAGAACGAAGCGCCGGTTTCCTCGGGTCAGCCCGATCCGTTTCCCTTCCTCGATCGCGCCGGCTATGCATCCCTTTTCGGCGGCTGCCTGGTCGTTCTGATCACGTTCTTTACCTCCTACAGCCATGTCGATCTCCTCGGGATCCGCTTCAACGTCAATCAGCAAATCGGAATTCCTGTCCTCATTGCCGCCGTGGCGGCGCTGGTTGGCGAAGTTAAACTGGCATCCAACGATCGATGCGCAGATCAGAGCGCTCGAGAGCGAGAGGCGAGAGCTCGAGAGCGAGAAGCGAACGAAGCTGCTCGAGAAAGAGATAGCGCAGCTCGAGACAGAGAACAAGCGGCTCGCCGATCTCGAATCCAGGCTCGATGCCTTGTTGCTCAGTGCCGATTCATCCTCGCAGACACCTCCCGCAACCGGCTCCAGCTGAGTGAAGCGGCGGCCGTATTGATAGAAGAGATCAAGCCTTCGGAATCCTGAGCATGTCTATGTCTATCGCAGAATGTTGGTGTGGCATCGCTCAGGTCCCGGAGGGCAGCAGCTTGCCCAGCTGGGCCGACACACCGGTGCAATCGGCGGCGGCCAGAGCGCCCAGGCCACCCAACACCAGCCGCTCATCAATGGTGAACAGCTTGAAGCGCACCAGGCAGGGTTGGGGCAGGCCCGCGGCATTGAGATCTTCAAGGGGCCAATCGAGGGGCCAGGAGGATTGCCGCGCTGATGTGATCATCGCCAGCAGCAGATGGCCACAGCTTTGCTGAAAGCAGGGCTGTGAGAGCACCAACGCCGGCCGCTGCTTCTGGGCCTGGCGATCAGTGAATGGGAACGGAACTCGCACCACCGTGTACCTCTCGAAGGCGCTCACAGTTCGCGGAACGCCTCCTCATCCGCCGGGCTGCTCCATTCGCTAAGGCTGCTCTCCAGCCCCCGGAGATAGGCCAGATCCAACGGCGTCACCGCCCGCACGCGCACCGAGCCATCCTCCAGTTCCCAGCTGAGCTGGTCGCCCTGCCGCAATCCCAGGGCCTCACGCACCGCCTTCGGCACCGTGACCTGTCCTTTGGCGGTGAGTGTGGCGACTTCCATCGGTGGCAAACCAGTCACTGCTCATAGCTTAGGCCGCATGTCTCCTTGTCGTAAGGCGTCCTTACGAGCTTGTCGTCGCTACGGTCATGGCATAGGACGAAGCGCCGGTTTCCTCGGCTCAGCCCGATCCGTTTCCCTTCCTGATTCGGGCCAATTCGGTTGTCGCGTCTCCCGTTAAGGCTTTTCGAGGGCAATGGAAGCTGGGTCGAGCCCCTGCTCCACATAGCTGCGCAAGAGCTGCTTGAGCGTGACGCGCTCGCTGGCCTTCACTCCAGTGACCACGGACACTCTGCGTCCAGGGCTAGCTGGCATCCTGGTTGCGCTCATGCCGGTGTTGGTTTTGATCACTCCCTCCGGCTGGATCACCCTCGCGGTGCTGCTGGCGGCGATCGTGGTGTTCGTGGGCGGCTGGCTCGCCCCTGACATCGTCGCCCTGGTGGCCGCCGGGCTGCTGATCGCCACCGGCGTGCTCAAGGCCGGCGATGCCCTGGCCGGTTTCGGCAGCCCGGCCCTGATCACCCTGCTGGGCATGTTCGTGCTCTCCGAAGGCCTGCTGCACAGCGGCGCCCTCGATCGCCTGCGCGAACTGCTCGGCTCACCACGGATCCGCTCGCCCCAGCGGCTCGTGGCCCTGCTGGCCGGTGTGGTGGCCCCGCTCTCCGGGGTGATTCCCAACACGCCCATCGTGGCGATCCTGCTGCCGGTGATTGAAGGCTGGTGCCGGCGCCGTGGCGTCAGCCCCTCGAAGGTGCTGATCCCCCTCTCGATCGCCACGATCACCGGCGGCACCCTCACCCTGATCGGCACCTCCACCAACCTGCTGGCCAGCGACGTGTCGGCCAAGCTCGGCTACGGCGAATTCCAGCTGTTCTCCTTCACAGCCATCGGCATTCCGGTGTGGCTGATCGGCAGCCTCTACCTGCTCCTGGCGGCCCGCTTCCTGCCCGATCGCGGCCACGACGGCGGCACGTCGCTGACCGAGCTCACCCGGCAGGGCTATCTCACCGAGGTGGTGCTGCCCTCCCGCTCGCCCCTCTGCGATCGCACCCTGCATGCCAGCCGCCTGCAGCGCCGCTTCGACGTGGATGTGCTGGCGGTGCACCGCGGTGGCCAGAAGCTGCAGCCGCCCCTGGCCGAGCTTCGTCTTCAGGCCTCCGACCGCCTGCTGCTGCGCTGCAGCCGCAGTGAACTGCTGCGCCTGCAGCAGGATCAGATGGTTGCTCTGGCCGGCACCCTGCTGGAAGCCCCCGATGCTGCTGGCGTCTCCAGCCTGCCCTCAGGCATCCGCCTCACCGAGGTGCTGCTGCCCGCCGGCTCCCAGCTGGCCGGCTCCACCCTGCGCGACCTGCGCTTCCGCCAGCGCTTCAACGCCACCGTGCTGGCCGTGAAGCGCGCCAACACCACCCTGCAGGACCGGCTCGGGCGGCTCACGCTCAAGGAAGGCGACCTGCTGCTGGTGCAGGCGCCCCTCGATTCCATCCGCGGTCTGCAGGAGAACAGCGAGCTGGTGGTGCTCGATGAACTCGAGAGCGATCTGCCCACTACCCACCGCAAGGGCCTGGCGGTGCTCACCATGCTGGCGGTGCTGCTGCTCTCCGGCCTGCAGATCATGCCCCTGGTGGCGGCGGTGCTGCTGGGCGTGGGGGTGCTGGTGATCAGCGGCTGCCTCGATGCCAGCAGCGCCCTGCGCGCCATCCGCTGGGACGTGTACCTGCTGCTGGGAGGCCTGTTCAGCTTCAGTGCGGCCCTGCAGCAGAGCGGCCTGGCCCAGCTGGCGGCCGATGCCCTGCTCGTGCGCCTGGAGGGATGGCCGGTCTACGGCGCCCTGGTGGCCGTGTATGCCGTGACCCTCGTGGGCACCGAACTGCTCAGCAATGGCGCCACCGTGGTGCTGCTGCTGCCGGTGGTGGCCAAGCTGGCCGAAGGCCTGCAGCAGCCCCCGCTGATGTTCATCTACGTGGTGGTGTTCGCCGCCAGCCAGAGCTTTCTTTCGCCGATCGGCTATCAGACGAACCTGATGGTGTATTCCCCGGGGAACTACCGCTTCCTGGATTTTCTGCGTTTCGGCTGGCCGTTGTCGCTGCTCTATGCCGTGGTGATTCCGTTGGTGATTCTGCACTCGATCTGATCGTGATGTTCTTGCTGCCGTTTCAGCCCCATTGACTCCATGACGCCACACAGGGTTCTCATCCACCAGGCTCTCGAAGAGGCGTACGAAGCTGAACGGCTCGGCAACTGGGAGCTTGCCCTCGATGCACTGCAACGAGCCCACCAGGGGATGCCCCAGGCCGACACTCTCGTGGCCGCACTAGCCCGGCTGCACCGCCGGCATGGCCAGGGCGATCATGCCGATGCCCTGATCGCCGCGTTGCTGGATCAGAACCCCGCCTCATCTCCCGCTCTGCTGGCTCTGGCGGAGGCCAAGCTCCAGCGGGATGATCTCCAGCAGGCACGCCAGACCTACCAACAGCTGCTGGAGCTGGATCCCGGCCACTTAGGTGCTCGTTGCGCAGTGGAGCTCCTCAAGACCCGGAGCCAAGCGTGGCACCAGGCGGCACCGATGGCGGCGCCACCCGCGGAGACCTTGCCCGACCAGATTCAGGCGGCAGAAGTCGCCTACGCCAATGGCAGGTTTTCAGCTGCCCTCAACCTGTTCCAACAGGCTCTGATCCTTGCCCCAGAGGACGCCAACTTGCTCGCCGCTACTGCCCGCTGCCATCGCCAGCTGGGAGACCATGCCAAAGCGGAGCGGATCCTGCAGGCCGTCCTCGAGCGCCAGCCCGACCAGTTCGCTGCCGTGCTTGGCATGGGCGAACTCCGGCTCAGCCAGGGAAACCAGGCCGCCGCCATTCCCTGGTACCGGCGGGCCATCGAACGCCAGCCAGGGAACCACGCTCTGCTTCGCACCCTCAGCCAGTGCCTCGTGGCGGCGCAGGAGACCCAGGAGGCAGAGCAAGTGCTGGCGGACGCCCTCCAGCTCGAACCCCACGACCCCGAGCTGCTCTCCGCCCGGATCGACCTCTGCCAGGCCCTCGGTGAGCTTGAGCAGGCCCTGGTGGTTTCCAGCTCCCTGCTCAGACTGCCTGCCGGCACCTCCTGGCACCGACTCCGCCATGTCGGCCTGTTGCGCCAGTTGGGGCGACTGGCTGAAGCCCTCTCAACCCTTGATGCCTTTGATCCCGGAGAGGACACCGTGCTGGTTGCTCATGGTCTCCAGGCCAGAGGTGTTGTGGAGCGTGAGCTGGGTCATCTGCCCGAAAGTCTCAAACTGCTGAAGGCCGCCGTTGAGAAGGACCCCATCTCTCCAGACCATGCTGTTGCCTTGGCCAGCCTGTTTGCAGAGATCGGTGCTTTTGAGGAAGGTCTTGACATGTTGCAGGAGGCTGAACGCCGTATCGGTGAGGTGCAGGGCCTCGTCGCGCAACCATGGCTTCAGTTCTCGAAGGTCACCCTCTATCGCGGCGCCGGCGATTATGAAGCGGCTCTGGCCATCGCCGACGGACTCTCCCATGATCCTGTTGTTGGCTTCCATGCCCGCTTGCAGCGGGCCGCCCTGCTGATGAACACAGGGGATGGGAGAGCAGCTGAAGCGCTTGACTCTCTCCATCCGGTGAGCACAGAGCAGATTCGTCAGGCTTGTCTGAGCCGTAGTCATTGGCTCAAGACGCAGTACTTGTATGACGAGGCGCTCCTCCCTTTGGAAACACTTCTCGACAAGGAGCCACTGGATCTTCAGGCTGCTGAGTGGGCTTGCTTACTTTATACTCTACTGATGAGATTTGAGGAAGCTCAGGCTCTTTTTTACAAGATTCGCGCCACTAAGCAAGCCAGCGGGAATCCTCGTTTGGTCGAGACGGCCTTCCACGGCTTGCATCGCTGCCTGATGGAGCACTTTCATACGAACCGGTTTGCCAGTTCTCGGATCAGAGACATCAGTAAGCAGCCTCCACAATCGCGGCTCGCTCCTCTTCATTCGCTACTTCTGGAGGAGCCGGATTGCTCGGCCGCTGCAATCTCTTTGTTAGTTGCAGCTCGCCTATCCGGCCAGCTCCGTCGCTGGAGAGGGCCGGCTGAAGTCTCTGAAAAGTTCTTCGAACGATCTGATGATCGGCAAATTCCACGCTTGATTCTTCAGTTCTGGAATTCCAGTGAAGTTCCCGATGGTGTGCGTACACTCATGCAGAGCTGGCGCCTTGCCAACCCATCCTATCAGCATCTAGTTTTTGATGCCAGTACGGCTCGTGAATTCATCGCTGAACATTCATCGGACTTGGTTAAGGAGGCTTATTCCTGCTTGAATTCGCCGGTGTTGCAGTCGGATCTGTTCCGTCTTAGTTATCTTTATGCGTTCGGCGGTATTTATGCAGACGCTGATGATCGTTGTAGGCACAGTCTTGCGCCTCTGGTTGAAGATCGGGTGAGCCTGGTTCTCTATCAGGAGGAGATTGGCTCAATCGGCAACAATTTCATCGCTGCGGCACCACGTCATCCCCTGATTGAGATGGCACTTGAAATGGCTGCTTGGAACATCCTCGATCTCCAGGGCAGCAATCCCTGGTTCATCACTGGGCCCGGTGTCCTGAGTCTCTGCTTTTGCCGCCTCTATGGCGATACGCTCTCAAATCCCGATTTACCTGCGCCTACAGATGTGCGAATCCTGACCCAGCATGAGCTCAGCAGAAGAGTGAGCATGCACCTTCAGACACCCGTCAAGGTCAACGAAGGCAGCTGGGTGGCTCCCAGAGGTTCCAGAGGACAGTCGAAGCGTCTGATCCAGGAAAAGATGGCTCAGCGCGGGGCATTGAAGATTCGCAGCACAGCCTCACCTTCACTTTCGTGGTAAAAGGTCGTCGCTCCTTCACAAGCTGCATGTTTTCCGTCTCTGCCTCCAGCACAAGGCGCAAGGGCATCATCCTGGCTGGTGGCTCAGGCACCAGGCTGCACCCGATCACTCAGGCCGTGAGCAAGCAGCTCCTGCCGGTGTACGACAAACCGATGATCTACTACCCACTCAGCACGCTGATGCTGGCGGGCCTCGATGAGATTCTGATCATTTCCACCCCCCGCGATCTGCCACAGTTCCGCGCCCTGCTTGGGGATGGCAGTGCCTGGGGGATTTCCCTCTCCTATGCCGAGCAGCCCAGCCCGGACGGGCTCGCCCAGGCCTTCCTGATCGGCGCCGAGTTTCTTGCCGGCCATTCAGCGGCTCTGATCCTCGGTGACAACCTCTTCTACGGCGGCGATCTCTCCCGCAACCTCCAGGCCGCCAGTGCCCAGCCCTCCGGGGCCTCCGTCTTCGCTTACCGCGTTGCCGACCCTCAGCGCTATGGCGTGGTGGGTTTCGATGGCGATCAGCGGGTGGTTTCCCTGGAGGAGAAGCCCCTCCAGCCTGCCTCCAACTACGCCGTCACCGGCCTCTATTTCTATGACCCAGATGTGGTGGAGCTGGCCCGCCTGGTGAGGCCCTCGGCCCGAGGTGAGCTGGAGATCACCACCCTCAACCAGCTCTACCTCGATCGCGGCGACCTGCGAGTGGAGCTGCTCGGCCGTGGCATGGCCTGGCTCGACACGGGCACCTGTGATTCCCTCCACGAGGCCGGCAGCTACATCCGCACCCTCGAGCACCGGCAGGGGCTCAAAATTGGCTGCCCAGAGGAGGTGGCCTGGCGCCAGGGCTGGATCAGTGCCGATGAGCTCGCGGCTCTGGCAGCACCCTTGCGCAAGTCGGGCTATGGCGCTTACCTCGAAGCCCTTCTCCAGGAGGGGCTCTGACGCCATGTCCAGCCCCTCCCCCGTGCTTGTGATCGGCCGCTCCGGCCAGGTGGCCTCTGCCCTGCGGCGATTGGCCCCTTCCCTGCTGCCCAAGCATCCGTTGCTGCTGGCCGCCCGGCCTGAGCTGGATCTGGCTGCCCCCGCCCCTGAGCTGGCCGCCAACGTTGAGCAACTCCTCGAGCAACACCAGCCCGCTCTGGTTCTGAATGCCGCCGCCTACACCGCTGTCGACAAGGCCGAGAGCGAACCCGAGCTGGCGGCAGCCATCAACGGCACCGCCGTGGGCGTGCTGGCCCGCGCCTGCGCCGCCCGCTCCCTGCCCCTGTTTCACCTCTCCACCGACTACGTCTTCGCCGGTGACGGCGAGCGCCCCTGGCGGGAGGACGATCCCACCGGCCCTCTCGGCGTGTATGGCGCCAGCAAGCTGGCCGGCGAGGAGGCCCTGCGAGCCGCCGGTGGCCCCCATCTGCTGCTGCGGGTGAGCTGGGTGTTCGGTGAGGAGGGCGCCAATTTCGTGCGCACGATGCTGCGTCTGGGCGCCGAGCGTCCGGCCCTGTCCGTGGTGGCCGATCAGATCGGCGGCCCCACCAGCGCCGAGGCCATCGCCATCACCTGGCTCAGCCTGGCCGAAGCGGCCATCGCCAACCGCTCACCCCTGGATCCCGAGCAACCCTTCCCCTGGGGCACCTATCACTACGCCGGCGAACCGGCCGTGAGCTGGTGCGGCTTTGCCGAGGCGATCTTTGCTGAGGCGATGGCGCTGGGTTTGCTGGCACGTACTCCGGACCTCACCCCGATCCCCACCAGCGCCTACCCCACCCCAGCACAGCGCCCTGCCAATTCCCGCATGGATACCAGCCGATTCAGTGCCGCCTTTGACATCCCTCCGCCCGATTGGCGCGAGGATCTCCGCAACTGCCTACGCGCATGGGCCTGATCCGAGCCCCGTTTTAACTGACGACATGGATCTGGTGTTGCGCCCGCAATTGCAGAGCGTGGACGTGAATCCCGAAAGCCCCAACATTCCCCTCTCACTCGCCAAATGACCCGTCATCTGCTGATCACCGGCGGCGCCGGCTTCATCGCCGGAAACCTCACCCACCACTGGGCCGCTGCTCATCCAGGTGACCGGATCGTGGTGCTCGATGCCCTCACCTATGCCGGCAACCGGGCCACGATCCAGCCGCTGATCGATTCGGGCCGCATCCGTTTCGTGCACGGCGACATCGGCGATCGCCCGCTGGTGGACGCTTTGTTGGCGGAGCACGCCATCACCCATGTGGCCCATCTGGCGGCCGAATCCCACGTGGACCGCTCGATTACGGGGCCCGGTGCCTTCCTGGCCACCAACGTCAACGGCACCTTCACGCTGCTGGAGGCCTTCCGCGACCACTGGCTCGCGGCTGGATCACCAACGGACTGGCGTTTTCTGCACGTGAGCACCGATGAGGTGTTCGGCAGCCTCGAGCCCAGCGATCCCCCCTTCTGCGAAACCACCCCCTACAGCCCCCGTTCCCCCTACGCCGCCAGCAAGGCCGCCAGCGATCACCTCGCCCGCGCCTGGCAGCACACCTACGGCCTGCCGGTGCTGGTGAGCAACTGCTCCAACAACTACGGCCCCTATCACTTCCCGGAAAAGCTGATCCCGCTCACCCTGATCAACATCCTGCTGGGCCGGCCCATCCCGGTCTACGGAGATGGCTCCAACGTGCGCGACTGGCTGTATGTGGAGGACCACTGCCGCGCCCTCGACCGCATCCTGCTGGCCGGCGAACCCGGTCGCACCTACTGCATCGGCGGTTGCAACGAAGTGGCCAACCTCGATCTGGTGGGCATGCTCTGCGGCCTGATGGATGAACTCGCACCCGAGCTGCCGGTTCGGCCCAGCCGCGAACTGATCCGCTTCGTGACCGATCGCCCCGGCCACGACCGCCGCTATGCCATCGATGCCACCCGGATCAGCGAGGAGCTCGGCTGGCAGCCCCAGGTGACGGTGCACGAGGGGCTCAGGCGCACCGTGCAGTGGTATCTCTCTCATCGCGAGTGGTGGCAACCGCTGCTGTCCGCGGAATACGCCAGCTATCTCGACTCCCAGTACGCCGCCCGCCTCGCCTGAGATGCAGATCATTCCCCAGTCGATCCCCGAGGTTCTGCTCTTTCAACCGAAGGTGTTCGGCGATGAGCGCGGCTTCTTCGTGGAAACCGCCCGCCAGACCGTGCTCGACGAGGCCGGCATTCCGCCGCTGGTGCAGCACAACCAGTCGCGCTCCCGCTGCGGTGTCCTGCGAGGCCTGCACTACCAGCTGGTGCAGACCCAGGGCAAGCTCGTGCGCTGCTCCCGCGGCGCGGTGTTCGATGTGGCGGTGGATGTGCGCCGCGGGTCAGCCACATTCGGCCAGTGGGTGGGCGCCATCCTCGACGACGTTAGCCATCACCAACTCTGGGTACCGCCAGGCTTCGCCCATGGCTTCCTGGTGCTCAGCGAGGTGGCCGATTTCTGCTACCTCTGCTCCGACTATTACCACCCGCCATCCGAGCAGGGGATTGCTTGGGATGATCCCGGTGTGGGAATCGAGTGGCCTGATCTTCCCGATGGGGTGGAGCCGCAGCTCTCGGTGAAGGATCTTGATAACCCCACAATCGCCGATCAGTCTGTGGAGCGGCTACCGCAATTTTAAGCGGTCAGGCCTTTAGCAGCACAAGGCCAAAGAAAAAGCCCCGAATCTTTCGACACCGGGGCTTTGCTGTAATTCAAGATGAATCCCTGTTCAGGTGAGATCTAGATCAGACGGCAGCCAGTTTTAGCTCCTCGCTGAGGACTAACTTCTGCTTCAGGGCAGCGGGCAGCTGGCGGGTATAGCGCACGCGGGGCAGATCCATTTCTTGGATCGGCTGATTTTCACCATAGAGCTTGAGATAATCTTCGTAGTTTTCCCAGCTGTTGCGGGGAAGGTTGTCAACATACGACTCAACGGGCTGGCCTTCTGCGTGGATGATGCTGTGCTCGTCCATCTCTACGTTGTAGTAGGAGATCGGCTCACCCGCGGTCCAGTCGTCAACCGTGGTGCGCACGATGGTGCTGCCGTTGATCAGCGCCGAAGCGTGAACCAGATGGCCGTCGATCAGGATCGCGTGGTTGCCGGTGACGAAGAGATCACGGCGGGGAAGACCCTCGCCAAGGGCACCAGCGCGGATGCACACCGGGAGGGAATCCACTGATTCGAGCAGCCCGAGAGAGTAGCGGTTGCGGGAGACAAACTTCACCGGACGCTCACCCGAAGCGGTGATCACCAGATCGCCAGGCTGAAGAGTCTCAACCGGCTGGGGGCCTGCCGGGGTGTCAATCAGTGTGCCAGCTAGGAAGCAGAGGATGACTGGATCTGGTGAAGTCTGGCCGGATGGAATATTGAAGTTAGCGGCATAAGTGGTATTTGTGGCCAGAAATGCGGGAGTGCCATTGGGTGTCTCAGATAGGATAAATCCACCTGCATAGCTACTAACAAAATAATATGTAGTAGCACCGATTGTAACCGCCTCACCAGGCGATAATGTCCCACCGTCTGGATCGGTTGCGATAACTTGACCAGAGCTAGGATTGTTGGATATTTTTAGGGAATTGCCATTGCCTGTAAGGCTATAGAATTGGAAAAATACTTGTGTTGTCACAGTGATTTTGCTGGATGCCTTCATTATGTTAAGACCTTTAAGCGCTTGCTGCAAGGCCTCATCTGTATAGAGGTATACAGTTTTGGGTATTCTGTGGGCAAATGCAGACCCTTAAAGCGTTAGATTATAATTTAATATCTGGCCGTTATGGCTGCTAAGCCCGCAGCTCCAAGAGAGATTAATGATAGAATCCATCTTACAAGTGGGTAAGTCGCAAGAGAATATGGGCAGACAACTTGGAATTGATGCGGCAAAGGGACCCTGATGCTCACTGGGTCAAAAGAAACGGCATCGGTCGTTATGGATGGAAGACCATGAACAGCATTAATGCCGAACAATGGTTCCATCCGCAGGTACACATTACATCAGCCATCATTCATGCCAGCTAGATGAGTTGGCCTGCCCGAAGATGCCTGTGCTGAGCTGGTGCCAGACCCGATCCTCACTCTAAGATTTCTAACATGTCTGTACAGCCTTGATCGTGCCTATCGAAACCACATACAGTGCCGCCAGAAAACAGCTCAAAAGCCTGATGGATCAGGTGGTTCAGGATCGGGATGTGGTGCTGGATGCGTCGCCGCAAGGGTGGTGACCTGGCACTGGTCGCCGCCGACGAGTTGGAAGGGTTGCTCGAAACGGCCCATCTGCTCCGTTCACCACGCAATGCCGAGCGACTGCTGAGCGCCCTTGAGCGAGCCCGAACCTAAAACTTGCCCACCATGCCGCTCCCTGAGCTGGCGGCGCCGACCGGCGAACAGCCGGATTTAATCGTTGCGCTATCTGGTGAAGGCCGACTGGGTCGAGTTTCTTCAGGGCCGCTACCACTACTGACACTCCTCTACGGCTCGGCTTAGCTGTCATCGGATCCGGGCTCCCGCCGGCTTCTCCCCACACTCCAACCCACCACGAACCCCACCAGCCCGCCGGCCATGGCCCCCTGCAGCTGGAACATCTGCCGGCGGAATTTCCAGGGCAGGGCTCCCAGCTGAAGCCCCACCACCAGAGCAACGCTCAGGCCCAGCACCAGGCCGCCGCCTCCGAGGAGGCCCAGCATCCCCCCGCCGGAGCGGATGGGCTTGGGTGGCGGTTTCACGGTTGCCAGCGGCTGATCGCCCACACATTTCCACATATTCGTTCATTCTGGTGGCAGGGAGCTTGCCGTGCCTGCCTTCAGCGTCTGTGTGCCGATTACGCCGTCCCTGGCCCACGATCATGGCCAGGCCTCGCAGGTGGCTCAGCGATGGCTCTCCACCAGCGGCGATCTGCTGCTGTTCGGTGAATGGGGCCTGCCTGATGGCCCGGGCGACCAGCTGGTTCCTGATCTGCGCACCACCGCCGACGACCAGCCCCGCCTTGACGACCTCCTCCGCCTCGCCAGCGCCCGCTGCCCGTCGAGCCCGCTGCTGCTGATCCATCCCGGCGCCGAGCCCGACGACGGCTGGTTCGAGGTGGTGGCGGAGCTGGCGGCTCGGGACACGCCGGCGCTGGTCTGGGGCCGCTCCTGGCGGCGCGCCGGCCCCGATGACCAGGAACGCCTCGATCCGTCCTCCCGGCCAGCCTGGGTGTTGCTACCCCATGGCGCCTGGGCGCCACCGCCTCACCTGGCCCCCGAACTGGCGGCCGACCCGGCTCTGGCCTGGCCCTGGCTGCTTGATCTGGCCCGGCAGCAGGGCTGGGACGCGCTGGATTGCAGTGATGTTGCTCCGCTCCGCTGCACAGGCGGGACCAGCCGGGCGGCTGACGACAGCCTGGGCACGTGGTCAGCAGGGACAGTGCCCGAGGGGGCATCGATCCAGCGGCTGGTTCCGGGCCCGGCGGGAACCGTGCGCCTCAGCCTGCTGCTGGAGGGTTCCCCAGCCGAACGGGACCGCTGGCGGGACACCCTGCTCCCCGGCGGCTCAGTGCCGTGGGAGATCGCGGCCTCCAGCGGCGAGGCACTTGGCGACCTGCTCTGGCTGATCGACTTCAGCCTCTGGCCGGACCCTCCACCCCTGGCGCTGCTGGCCCTGGTGATCCGCTCCTTTCGCCATTGCTGGGTCGATGGTGTGCTGATCGATGGCGCCAGCCCCGTGCTGCGTCGTTCTCTGGTGGAGCACCTGGGCCTCGCGGCCTTCGAACCAGGCCGGGCTCAGCGCCATGGAGCCCAGTTGCTGAAGCTGCCCTTGCCGGCCTGGACCAGGGAAAATGGAGACTCCCTCTCCAGCCCTGCCGTGACCCAGCCCGATCCCCTCTGGCAGGCCACCGAGCAGCAGTTGGCCCGCGCCGAAGCGCTCCTGCTCTCCCAGCAGCGGCGGATCAGGGAGCTGGAGGCTCAGCTGGCGGCTCGCCCTCAGGAGCCGCTGCCTCCTCCAGGCGATCCAGCAGCCGGCTGAACTGATCCAGCCGCTCCGCAGCCTCCTGGCGCCAGCCCAGCTGATCGTCCAGCTCCAGCTCGGAGCTTGGCTGCCTTGGCTGCAGACTGGCTGGATCGAGGCTCTGCAGCAGCTCCAGCCGCTGCGGAGCGATGGTGTCATTGGGACAAAGCTCCAGCAGGGAGCTGAATGCCCGCCGGGCCCCGGCCCAGTCTTCGCGGGCCAGGGCCTCCTCCCCGCGCTCGCTCAGGGCCTGGGCACGGATCTCCGACAGCTCCATCGCCAGCGGCAGCCGCTCCGGAGCCAGCAGCACCGCCAGGCCCATCGCCTCGATCGCTTTCTGAAGGCGGCCCAGCTTTCTCAGCCGCCGGGCCAGCTCCAGTTGCAGCTCCAGTCGTGCCTCGGGGTCCAGATCGTCTCCTTCCAGAGCCGTGCCCAGCACCGCCAGGGCCTGGTCGTCCTGGCCGATGCCCTCGAGACCCCGGGCCAGCGCGAGCAGATGATGGGGCCTGGCCTGGCCCCGGGACCAGAGCGCCCGCAGCAGCGGTTCCGCCTCCACCCAGCGCTCCTGCCGCAACAGGGCCTCCAGCAGCAGCGCCTCCAGCTGCAGGCGTTCCTCGTCGCTGCCGATCTGCGCGAACGAGAGCCGCTGCCGCAGCTGCCGCACCGCCGCGTCGAGCCGGCCGTGCTCCAGCCGCATCGCGGCCAGTTCCAGTTCGAGGCTCACCAGATGCGGGCGGGCCTGCAGGATGTCCTCATAGGCCGCCTCTGCCGTGTCGATGTCGCCTTGCTGCCGCGACCCACGCGCTGCCATCAGCAGGCGGGCCACGCCCAGCACCCCCTTGGCGGGCATCAGGTTCACGGGCTCACCTCCACTTCATCACCTCCACTGCAGCAGCTCCACTGACTCAGCTCCATTGGCTCAACCAGCGGCGGCGCCACTGGCCGCTGCCCCGCTGCAGCGGCCGGCCCCGGTACAGGTACCAGAGCCGGTTGAGCTGAAAGCTGCGCCGGTTGGCGGCCGCCAGCGCCGGATCACTGGTGATCGTGGCGCTCTGGGTGGGATTGAGCGGCGCCATGGCCTGCTGGATGCCCTTTACCACAATCCATTCCAGCTCGGCGCAGGCCTGCAGGCGGTCCTGGAAGTCAAGATCTTCGCAATAGGCCGGATGGAACCCCTCGTCGAACAGCCCCACCCGGTCCCAGGCCAGGGCGGTTATCAGGAAGGCGGAAAAACTGGCCGGTGCCGGCAGCAGGGGCATGAACTGGGCCCGCTCCGCATCGATCCGGCCCAGGGCCGCTGCCAGCACCCCGGGCGCGAACACCACATCGTTGTTGACGATCAGGGCCACGGCCGCTTCCGGAAAGCTCAGCAGGATCTGGTTCCAGGCCGCCGCCACACCGCCGTTGCCGAAGGCCCGCGCCACCCGCACCCGGCCGATGCCGGCATGGCCCTCACGCTCGAGCGCGTCAAGCCGCTGGCGCAGTGCCCGGGCGTCGGCGTCCGAGCGGCCGCCGCTGTTATCCACGATCGCCAGCGTCCCCACCGGCACATCGAGACTGGCCAGCAGGGCTTCGAGCAGATCCACCCGGTTCAGCACCGGCACCCCCAGCAGGGGCAGCACTCCCTCGGCGGGCAGGGGCGGGGCGAACCGCTCCATGCCCTGCCAGAACACCGTCAGCAGCCCCTGGTCGCTGCTGCGCTCCACCAGGTCCGCCAGGCAGCGCAGCAGCTCGGGCTGCACCAGCCGATCAGGCGCACCCCGCCGGGGCATCTCCCGCATCCAGGCCAGCAGCCAGCTCACCACGGCCTCGCGGGCTCCCGCCAGATCCCCCAGGCTCAGCAGCAGATCGATCGCCTCGGCCCGCTGCGCAGGCGCTGAGCCGCCGCCGGCCGCCGTGATCGCCTTCAGCCGCTCGCCGTAGCGCTGGCCCAGCTCCTGCCACGAGGCCACCGACGCGGCCAGGGCGCGGAGCTCGGCCGGCTCGGCCCCCTCCATCGCCTCCAGCTCGTTCGGCTCCATAGGCCAGGGAGGCTCAATGCGCACAAGGCTAACGAGATGAACCCCTTAGGCTTGTCACCACCATGTTTGAGCTGCATGCCGCCGCGGCTCAAGGCCACCTTGATCGTTACCGCCTTCGTCGTGGCAGGGCTGATGAGTTGGGCGGGCTGGAGCATCGGTCAGGCCTTGCTCCGTTTTGACCAGAGCCGGGGTTGGGTCCAGGGTGAGGGCTGGACTCGCCGGCCCCAGCGCACACCCTGATTCATTGCCTCGATTCCGACGACTCCAGCTATCTAGCCAGCCCAGTCGTCCTCGTCCCCTTCCGCGTCCGGGTCCGGCGGCCACTGCAGGGTCACCACCACCGGCGCATGGTCGCTGGGTTTCTCATTGGCCCGCACCGCCTTGTGGATCACGCAGCCGGTGGCCCGCTCCCGCAGTTCCTGACAGAGATAGATGTGGTCGATGCGCCAGCCGCTGTCGCGGTCCCAGGCGCCGCTGCGGTAGTCCCACCAGCTCCACTGGCCCGATCCTGGCTCGAAGACCCGGAACACATCCTCCAGCCGCCCATCGAGAGCCAGGCTCAGGGCCTGCCGCTCGGCCTCGCTGGCCATGATCCCGCCACTGAGCCGCTTGGGGTCGTGGATGTCGCGGTCTTCGAGGGCGATGTTGAAGTCGCCCACCATGCAGAGGGGGTCGCCGTCGTTGTCCTGGGCGTCGAGGTAGCGGCGCAGGCAGGCCAGCCACTCCAGTTTGTAGCTGTACTTGTCGGAACTCAGCGATGAGCCATTGGGCACGTAGAGGTTGAGCACCCGCACCCCTTCGATGCGGGCGCTGATCACCCGCTTCTGCTCCGCCAGCGCCAGGGCCGCCTCATCGGCCAGCAGGGCGTCGAAGCCGACGCGCACATCCTCGAGCGGCAGCCGGCTGAGGATCGCCACGCCGTTGTAGGCCTTCTGGCCGCTGATCACGCCGCTGTAGCCCAGGGCCGCGAAGGCCTCCATCGGGAAGGCCCCGTCTTCCACCTTCGTTTCCTGCAGGCAGAGCACCTCCGGGCTTTCCCGCTCCAGCCAGGCCACCACCTGCTCCAGCCGGCTGCGCACGGAATTGACGTTCCAGGTGGCGATCTGCATGCCGCAACTTTCAGCCACCGCTGGTGGCCCTTAGCATCAAGTCACCATCCTGTCCCGTCGCACGCCTGCCATGGCCCGTCCCCTGGCCCTTGCGGCCCTTGCCCTGCTGGCTGCTCCCCTGTTCGTCCCGCCGGCTCAGGCCCAGTCGTCGTCCACCAGCTTCGGGCAGTCGGTGCAGGAGCAGCAGATCTACGACAACAGCCCCACCGGCCGCCCCAGCAGCGGCATCCTCGAATCCGGGAATCCGCTCGAGCTGATGAACAAGCTGCGGCGCAACAGTGCCCTCGACAACGCCACCCAGCCCGGTGACGCCATCGATGAGGCCATCAGGGCCCTTGAGGCGCAGGCAGCTCCTTAGGTTCAGGCGGCTGCTCAGTTGCAGGCTGCTGCTCAGACGGAGACGACTGGTCAGACGGAGTTGACTTCGGCCCCTTGATGCGCCGCAGCGGCTCCAGTCCCCACGCAGCCGCCACGTCATCGAGGCGCAGATCGGGCTTATTCGGATTCAGGCGCCGGGCTCGATCGAGTAATTCCAGGGCCTGGGCGGTCTGCCCCTGCTGCTGCCGCAGCAGGGCCTGGCCCAGCACCGGCCGCGGGTCGAGCGGGTGGGCCGCCGCGAGCTTGCGGTAGAGGTCATCGGCGGCCTTGGTCTGCCCCCGCCGCTGCTGCAGGTCGGCCAGCAGCAGCCCCAGCCCCAATGCCTGCTCACTGGCTTTCTCGCGGCTGGCTTTCTGGTAGGCCTTGGTGAGCAGGGCCTCGGCTTCCGCTCCCCGGCCCTGCTCCAGCTGCAGCAACGCCATCAGCTGCAACGCTTCGATCTGGTCGGGTTTGAAGTTGAGCAGCTGGCGCAGCTCCCGCTCGGCGCCGCTGGGATCCTTCTGGTCGCGGCGCAGTTCCGCCAGCATCAGCCGCAGGCTCCAGCGCCCGGGCTGTTGATCGGCCATGCGCTCCAGCAGGGCCGTGGCCTCGGCCTTGTTGTCGAGGGCCAGCAGCAGCTGCAGCAGCCGTTGCTGCTGACCCTCGCTGGCCTGCCCCCGGCTAACCTCCGCCCGCAGGCTGATCGCCTGCTTCTCCAGCTCGATCCGGGAGCGGTCCACCGGCCGGCTGCCCAGGCTGCGCTGCCCCAACCACCACCCCGCCATCAGGGAAAGGGCCGTCAGGACCGCCGCACCCAGCACCAGCAACGCCCGTGGCCGGGAGCCCAGAGCGGCGGTGGAGGGGCGGGAAGGCATCGATCCTGAACCAGGCTCAGCAAGTCTGGCCCCTGGTGCCCTGGCTAGATTGCGGCCCGGGCCAATGGATGCCCTCACCGACGATGCGTCACCATCCCATTTCCCCGGTCACAGAACCCCTGCAGTACCGGGCCATCGGCGTGGTGCGTGGTCAGTACGTCCCCACCGACCCCGAGCAGCTCACCCGTGGGCTGATCCGCACCGAAGACGGCAGCGAGATCGATGCCGTCGTGCTGGGCCGTGTGCTCAGCCTGGTGCGCCGCCACCTCGACCTCGACCGCTCCCACCTCTGGGTGGTCTACCCGCGCTGCCGGGAAGCCGGCTCCCTCCACCTGCAGATGGTGGGCGTGTGGGAGCCCAGCACCCTCAGCGAGCCGGATTCCGATGCTGATGCAGATCTCGAGGCTGATGCCGATGCCTTGCCAGGCGTCGAAGCGGAGCCACCAGCCGATGCTCTACCCGAAGGCGACGACTACTTCTCGGTGCGGGGCGAGCTCATCTACACCCGCCCCGACTCCAACGAGCTGGTGGTGAAGGTGCGCCAGCGTCCCCGGCCCGATGGCAGCCGCCCCCAACCGTTCAAATTGCCCCTCAGTGGCCAGGTGCCCCTGGAGCATCTGCGTCACTTCGTCGCCCTCGACCTGCGCCGTCAGGGCCAGAACCTGCTGGTGGAGCGCTTTGAGGTGATCGGACCGGTGGCCCAGCGCGGCAGCCGCGGTGGCAAGGGACGCACGGAACGGGGCGGCCACCGCACGCCCGTGAGCCGTCCCGCCCACTGAGATGGAAGCCCGGCCCCAGCGCGGTGATGGCTCCTCCGAGGCCCTGCGCGTCGGTGCCGTGGTGGCGGGCGGCACCCTGCTGGCGGTGTTGGGCCCCGCCCTGGGTCTCTCTCCCTGGCTGGTGGCCCTGGCCGCAGGCGGCGGACTCACGGGGCTCACCGTCGATTCGGCCCGTTTCGGCGGCCGCGGCGGCCACCTGCTGGCTGAAACTCTCCCCGGTGGGCTCTCCCGCCTGCGGCGCATCGCCATCCACGAGGCCGGCCATGCCCTGGTGGCAGAGCAGGAAGGCTTGGCGGTTAAGCAGGTGCTGGTGGGCAGCCTGGCCTGCCTGCGGGCCGGCGTCGCTGCCAGCGGCAGCACTGAGTTCGAGCCCCCCCAGCACGCCAAGCTCCCCCCTGAAGACCTGCGCCGCTGGAGCCGGGTGCTGCAGGCCGGCATGCTCGCCGAGCGGCTTCTCTACGAGCGGGCCCGTGGTGGCGCCGACGACCGGGCCCTGCTCGGGCGCCTCTGGGGGCTCTCCGGCTTCGATGTCGACACCGCCCAGCGCGAGCAGCGGCGCGCCCGCCGCGAGGTGGAGCAGCTGCTGCGCCGCCGCCAGAGCGAGCTGGAGGCCCGCGCCGAGGCCCTGCTGCTGGCGGCCCCCCGCTTGCTGCGCGCCAGCGCCTGAGCTCCATGGTGCTGGCCTTTCTGGATTGCCCCACCGGCCTGGCCGGCGACATGCTCCTGGCGGCCCTGCTCGATCTGGGCCTGCCTGAGGCCGTGATCCACCAGCCCCTGGCGCTGCTCGGGCTGGAGGGCCGCTACCGCCTGCACCACCAGGACAGCCGCAGCGGCGGCCTGCGCGGGCGCCGGCTCACGGTCGAGACGCTCGAGCCGGATCCTCCCCACCGCTCCTGGGGCGGCCTGCGCCAGACCATCAGCACCAGTGCCCTCGAGCCCCGCCTGCGTGAGCGGGTGCTGGCGGTGTTCAGCCTGCTGGCGGATGCTGAGGGGGCGGTGCACGGCCACGCCCCCGAGCAGGTGCACTTCCATGAGGTGGGGGCGCTCGATGCCCTGGTGGATGTGGTGGGCGTCTGCGCCGGCCTGCTGCACTTTCAGGTGGAGCAGCTGATCTGCGCTCCCCCGCCCGCCGGCCATGGCAGCGTCAGCACGGCCCATGGCCGGCTGCCCCTGCCGGCCCCGGCGGTGCTGGAGCTGGCGCGGCGCGGCGCCATTCCCCTGGCGAGCGCCGAAGGGTTCCCGCCGGGGGAGCTCACCACTCCCACAGGCCTGGCCCTGATGGCCATCTGGGCTGAGCGTTTTGGCCAGGCACCCAGCCTGGTGCCGCAGCAGGTGGGGATCGGCCTGGGCCACCGGGTGCTGGATCGCCCCAACCTGCTCCGTCTCTGGCTTGGGGCCTCCGCCTCTGAAGCTGAGTCTCCCGGAGGTGCCCAGCTGGAAACGGTGCTGCAGCAGCAGGCCCAGATCGATGACGCCAGCCCTGAGGACCTGGCCTTCCTGGTGGAGGAGCTGCGCCTTGCCGGCGCCCTCGAGGTGTTCACCGCTGCCATCCAGATGAAGAAGGGCCGCCAGGGGGTGCTGCTCACCGTGCTGGCCAGGCCGGATCAGGCCGGTGAGCTGCGCCGGATCTGGTGGCGCCACGGCAGCAGCCTCGGGGTGCGCGAGCAGCTGCAGCAGCGCTGGGCCCTGCCTCGCGCCAGCCGTGCGCTCCGCACCCGCCTGGGGGTGGTGCAGGTCAAGCAGGCCGAGGTTCCCGGCGGCCCCAGTCGCTACAAGGCCGAACACGACGACCTGGCGGCCCTCGCCCGCCGCCATGGCCTCAGCCTCGCCCAGGTGCGCCAGGTGGTGGAAGAGGCCGCGGCCGGGGACAATGCCTGGGTTCAACCCCCCACCAGCTGATGAAGTCCCCCCAGCAGCTGTGGTCGGCGCTGATCGCCCGCTTGCCGCCCCTGCCGTCCCTGCCACCTCTGCCGGGTGGCGCACGCCTCTGGGTGACGCTGCTGAGCCTGGGCTTCCTGCTGGCGGCCCTCAAGGGCAACGGCGAGCAGCTGCTGGCCCAGCGCCTCGATCCCCAGGGCTGGCTCTGGCTGGTGATCGGGGTGGGGCTGAGCCTGCTCAGCCTGGTGATCAACGGACTGGCCTGGGCTGTATGCCTGCGCTGGTTCCGGCTCAGGCCCCGCTGGGGCCTGAGTGTGCGCGCCTACCTGAGCACCAACCTGCTGAAGTACCTGCCCGGCGGCATCTGGCACCTGGCGGCGCGGGTGCGCCTGCTCGGCCAGGACGGGCGCCTGCTCGCTGGCCCTCAATCTTCGGTGGCCACCCCCCTGGCCCTGGCGGCCACCCTGCTGGATCCGCTGCTGGCGGCCAGCGCGGCGCTGGCGCTCGCAGCGGCAGTGGGCTGGACGGCTGGCTGGCCCCTGCTGGGCCTGCTGCCCCTCCTGCTGCTGGTGCCGCGCTGGTTCCAGCCCCTGCTCCAGCGGCTCGAGCGCTCGCGCGAGCGCCAGCTGGCCCGGGCTGATCGGTCCGCTGAAGCGGAGCCGGCGGCTACAACCAGCTCTGAATCAGCCGGTTTCGTGCTGCCCGGCTACCCGTTGCTGCCGCTGCTGGCGCTGGCGCTGTTCGTGCTGGTGCGCTTCGGGGGGTTTGCGGCCTGCGTGCTGGCCTTCGATCAGCAGCTGTCCCTGCCCTGGGTCGGCTGGCTGCTGGGCTTCTCCCTGGCCTGGACAGCGGGCCTCGTGGTGCCCGGCGCCCCCGGCGGCCTCGGGGTGTTCGAGGCGGTGCTGCTGCTGCAGCTGGGCGGGCAGGTGGCGGAAGCTCCGCTGCTGGCCGTGGCGCTCAGCTACCGCCTGGTGGTCACGGCGGCTGATCTGCTGGCAGCTCTCACCGCCCGGCTGGATGGGGCCCTCGACCGGCCGCGCCGGCCAGGAAACCAGCCAGGAATCAAGCCAGGAATCCAGGCCGAAGCCTGAGGCGCCTCTCCGCTTCGCAATTGCTGTACCTGTTGAGAACAGCGGTTACAGTGTCGTTGACGTTCGGGGTGATCCAGTGCCATCCCGATTGCCGGAAGCTTCGACGGCGCGATCCAGCCCGGCAGCAGCAGCCCTTCCGGCCTCCACGGGCCCGGCCACTGAACTGCGCTCCAGCCTGCATGGGCGAGGCCAGCGGCTCACCCCCCAGCGCCAGAAGGTGCTTTCCCTGTTCGAGCGCATCGGCGAAGGCAGCCACCTCAGTGCCGAGGAAGTGCATCAACGCCTGCTGCGGGCCGAGGAGCGTGTCTCCCTGGCAACGGTGTACCGCACCCTGCGCCTGCTCAGCTCGATGGAGCTGCTGCGGGAACTGGAATTGCCGGAAGGGGGCCGCCGCTTCGAGCTTGCCAGCGACGCCCATCGCGATCACCACCACCTGGTCTGTGTGGGCTGCGGTCGCACCGAGGAATTCGAAAGTGCCGTGGTGCTGGCCGAGGGCCGCCAGGCCGCCGGCAGCCATGGCTTTCGTCTGATCGAGTGCGTGCTCAACGTGCGGGCCCTGTGTCCTCGTTGCGCGGCCGGCGAATCCGCCTGAACGGCGACTCCAGCCGCGGCGGGTTCACCAGCCCCAGCTGGTGGTCGGCCCATTGGGCGCTGAGGGCAGCGAGCAGGGTGGCGCGATCGCCGTGGAGCCTGAGCATGGCTGAGGTGCGAGAACGATCCCAAGGCTGGGCCCAGCTCGTTGGAGCACCGGGCCCAACGGTCACCGATGGGGGCGTGAAATGGCACAGGCCAATGACCCTTCGGCGACTGGTGGGATAAGGGGCCGGGCTTGCAACAAAGCTCGTTATTGAGAACCGATTGCAAAAGGGCAGGCTTGCTGTTTAGATTGCGAGTCATTCGCAATAGCGACGGTCCCGTGAGCTTCCGTTTCCTGCCCGATCAGCCCCTCTCCTGCGTGCGGATGCCGGCCGGCCAGACCGTGCTGCTCGATCCCGCTCTGCGCCCCGGCGGCACGTCGATCCAGGTGCTCGAAGGCATCGCCCGCGTCTACTGCCCCTGCGAGGAAACCGAGGGCATGACCCTGGCCTTCCTCCAGCCCGGTGATCAGCTGCGCACCGACCGCCTCTGCAGTGAAGGCGTCTGCGTGGAGGCCCTCACCCCCCTCTGCTTCCGCTCCGAAGCCGAAGCCAGCGACGGCACCGGCTTCGATCCGGTCAATGAATGGACCCTGCAATTGCTGCGCATTCGCCATCTCGGCTCCGCCGAGCAGCGCCTGCATGCCCTCTTCGGTCTGCTGGTGCGCCGCCTCGGCCGCCGTTGCGGTCCCTGGTGCGATCTGCCCTTCCGCCTTACCCACGAGCGCATCGGTGAGTTGATCGGCACCACTCGGGTCACCACCACCCGCCTGATCTCCAGGATCCGCCAGGCTGAGCTGCTGGAAGCCCCGGCTGGTGAACCCGGGCTGCGCCTGGCGCCCTCCCTGGTGGAATCCGCCCCCCTGGCCGCCGCCTGATTCCCCTTCCCACGCCACCGCCGCCACGGCCGCTGAGCCAGCCGCCTCCCCTGCTGCCTTGCCCGCTTTCGGCTGGCTGGGAGCTGGTTGCCCACGGCGTGCTTCCTGCCAAGGGCCGCGATGGCCGCAGCCTCGGAGGCTTCTCCGCCATCGCCAGCGATCCCCGCGATGGGCGCCTCTGGCTGCTGAGCGACCGTGAAGAACCCGAGCTGGTTCCGATCTGGGATCTGGAAGCTCTTGGCCGGCGGCCCCTGCGCCTGGGTGAGCGGCTGCCCCTGCGCAACGCCACAGGCGAACCCTTCCCGGCCCCCCTCGATGCTGAGGGCCTGGTGCTGGATGGAAACGACCTCTGGATCGTGACCGAGGAGCGCCGCAGCGCCGATCGCCCCGCCCAGCTGCTGCGCTTCGATTTCCGCAGCGGCCACCTGCTCCAGGCCCTGCCTCTGCCTGTGCCCTGGAGAGCCGCCCCCGGCCAGGGCCTGGCTGCCAACCAAGGGCCCGAATCGCTCACCAGTCTGCCGGGCTCTCCCCTCACCCTGCTGCTGGCGGCCGAGCGCCCCTTGCTGCAGGATCCCCCCGATCAGCTGCGTCTGCTGGAGCACGGACCAGGGGGCTTCCGGCCCGTGGGTTCCCTGCGGCTGCTGTTACCCGCCCCCCACTGGGGGCTCACCGAGTTGCTCGCTCCCACGAGCGGTGGGCTGCTGGGTCTGGTGCGGGGCTTCGAGCCGCCCGCCAGCTGGTGGGCCCAGCTGCTGCAGTTGTCCCCGCCGGGGCCGGAGGGGTCGCTGCAGGAGCCGCTGGCGCGCTGGGACCTGCTGGCCGCCGGTCTCCCCCCCGACAACTGGGAGGGACTGGCCCTGGGGGCTCCCCTTCCAGATGGTCGTCCCACCCTGCTTCTGGTGAGCGACGACAACTTCAATCCGCTGCAGGCCAACCGCCTGGCCCGCCTCGCCCCGCGCCGGCAGGCCGGCTGCAGCAGCAGCAACAGCAACAGCGTTTCAGTCGCGGCTCTCGAGGGTGGGAATCAGGGCAAGTGAGGCCACCAGTCCCAGGGCCATGATCACCAGGGCCGGCGCCATCGCCGCCCCCACCCGCTCATCACTGGCGTACTGGAACACGCGCACGGCCAGGGTGTCGAAGTCGAACGGTCGCAGGGAGAGCGTCAGCGGCAGCTCCTTCACCACATCCACGAACACCATCAGCGCCCCCACCATCATCGGCCCGCGCAGCAGCGGCAGGTGCACCCGCCTTAGCACCTGGGTCCAGCTGCAGCCCAGGCTGGTGGCCGATTCATCGATGCTGGGGGGAATGCGCTCCAGGCCGGCGTCGAGGCCCTGCTTCGACACGGCCATGAAGCGCACCCCGTAGCCCCAGATCAGCAGCAGCAGCGGGCTGAGTGCCCACGGCCCCCCGATCAGCATCAGCCCCAGGGCCATGACGCTGCCTGGAACGGCGTAGCCCATCCCCGCCAGAAAACTGAGCTGGCGCACCATCAGCTGGGGGCTCCAGCGCCGGATGATCGCCAGCAGCAAGGCCGCCACCGCCGTCAGCAGGGTGGCCACCAGGGCCAGACCGAGGCTGCGCCCCGCCAGGGTGAGCTGCTCAGCGAGCGGCTCCAGCAGCAGATTGCGCCAGCCCTCCGCCACCCACACCAGGGGAATGGCCAGCGCCAGCAGGGGCGGCAGCGCTACGACCAGCTGGGCCAGCAGGGCGCGCCAGCCGCTGAGCACATAGGCCTGGGCCTCCGCGTTGGCATGGCCCAGATTCCAGCGGCGGCTGCGCTGGCGCAGGGAGCGCTCGGCGGCCACCAGCAGCACCACGATCGCCAGCGCGATCAGCGACAGCAGCGCCGCCCCGCGGGGATCGCCCTCCACCTGCCAGCGATCGAGGATGCCTGCCGAGAGGCTGGGCACCCCGAGCAGCCGCACCGCGCCCAGCTCATTCACCACCTCCATCGCGCTCAGGGCCACCCCGGCGCCGATCGCCGGCAGGGCGATCGGCAGGGCCACGCGGCGGAACGCCTGCCAGGGGCCCACCCCCAGGCTGCGGCTGGCCTCCAGCAGCTGGCCACCGGTGATCGAGAAACTCTCGGTGCTCAGCAGGAACACATAGGTGTAGTTGGCCAGGCTGAGCAGCAACACAGCCCAGCCCATGCCGTGGATACGCAGGCCATGCATGCTGCCCCAGTCGATCAGGCTGGCGGCCAGCAGATAGGCCGGAAAGGCCAGAGGCAGCAGCTGGGCGATCCGCAGCCAGCGCCGGCCGGGGAAGCGGCAGGCGGCCGTGAGCCAGCCGATGGCGGTGCCCAGCACCGCCCCGCAGACCCCTTCCCCCAGCACCAGCACCAGGGTGCCGCGGATCTGCTCGGCCCCATCGAACCCCAGGCCCAGCCCCCCCGCCATGGCCGGCTGGAAGGCGGCGTCGCGCAGCAGGGCCGCCAGCGGCAGCAGGGCGAAAACGCCGATCACCACCACCACGGCGGTGAGCACCGGCCGGCTGGAGGGGGTGACGCGCGGAAGCGGCCTGGGGGCGAGCAGGGTCACTTCCAGCCTGTTTCCACCATCAGCGCACTGGCCTCACTGTTACCCCGGGCCAGCTGGTCGGCACTCACCGGCGATGGCTCGAAACGGCCGAAGCTGTTGAGGATCGAGTTATCCCCGAATCCCTGCAGGGGGTATTCGTTGTTGGCGGCCGCGTAGCCCTTGCCGGAGCTGGGGGAGGCAAGAAATTCAATCAGCTTGGTGGCGGCCTCCTTGTGGCGGGCATGGCGGGTCACACCGGCCGCCGTGATGTTCACGTGGGTGGGCCTGGGGAACACCACCTTGATCGTCTGCGCCAGGGCCCGGTCCTCCGGCTTTGCCTCATCCGAGAGCATCCTCGCCAGGTAGTACTGATTGGCGACCGTCACGCCGCATTCACCCCGGCCGAGTGCCCGCAGCATCGGCGTGTCGCTGGTGAAGAAGGGTGGTTTCACGTTGGCCACCAGGCCCTGCAGCCAGGTTCTGGTGGCGGCCTCACCCTTCTGCTGGAGGATGTCGGCCACCAGCGACTGGTTGTAGACACTGGCGCGGTTGCGCAGGCAGAGCTGGCCCCTCAGCTCCGGCCTGGTCAGATCGGCGTAGGTTCCCAGGCTGGCCGGGTCCACCAGGGCCGGATTCACCATGATCGGGCGGGCCCGGCGGGTGAGGGCGAACCAGTTGCCGGCGGGATCGCGCAGGTTGGCGGGCACGTCGCGGTTGAGGGCCTCGGAGCGGACCGGCTGGAACAGCTCCTCCTGGCGGGCCCTCTGAATGCGGGCGGCATCCACCAGCACCAGCACATCGGCGGGGCTGCCCGACCCTTCATTCTTGAGGCGCACGATCAGTTCATCGTCCTTCCCCTCCAGCAGGTTCACCCTGATGCCGGTCTGGGCCGTGAACTGCTTGTAGAGCTCCTTGTCGGTGTTGTAATGACGCCCCGAATAGACATTGACCTCCTGGCCAGATGTCGAGGCGCTGCCCTCGCCGCCGGCCTGTTCAGATTTCCGGGCGTTGCTGCAGCCGGTCAGCAATGCCAGCCCCAGAGCCCCGCCAAGGGCGAGTGCCCGGAACCGGAGCCAGCGGGGGCGATGCTGGGTCACGGGCGAAGAGATGTCGTCCAGGCAACGTACGGAGCCACGCGGGCGGACCTGCGTTCAATTGCTTCCACCTGATGTGACATCCGCTACACCCGATCTTTCAGCAGGCTCAGAGCCCGGCTCATCAACGCCGCCGGAGCTGGCCGCCCTGATCCGTGCTCTCTCCCGTCCAGGGGCCTACCCCGACGAGGCCTGGGGGGAGGAGCCAGCCGATCAACGCCGCGTGGAGCTGATCCAGACCCACATCAGCGCGGTCTTTCTCACCAGCCGCCGCGCCTTCAAGCTCAAGAAGCCCCTGCGCTTCTGGGGTCTGCTCGACTACGGCAGCGCCGAGCGGCGTTTGCACTGGTGCCGCGAGGAGGTGCGCCTCAACAGCCGCCTGGCGCCTGATCTCTATCTCGGTGTGGCTGCCGTGCTCCAGCTCACCAGCGGTGAGGTGCGTCTTTCTCCTCTCGGCGAGGAGCTGGAGGGGGGCGAGCACGTGGTGGTGATGCACCGCTTCGCCGCCGGCGCCACCCTCGCGGCTCACCTCGCGGCCGATCGCGTCAGCGACCTGCAGCTCCAGCAACTTGGGCAGTTCATCGCCCGTTTTCACGATCAATACCCCCTGGCAGCGGAGCTGGCCTTCGGCGCCGAGATGCGTTTTGCGGCGGTGCTGCGCAACAACGTGCGCGCCACCCGCCGCTCGGTGCCGGAGCTGTTTCCCCCAGGGGTGCATGGGCTGCTGGTGAGCGGCCTGGCCCTGGCCCTGCGCCGCTGCAGGTTGCGCCTGCGCCAGCGGCTGGCGGCGGGGCAGGCGGTGGATGGCCACGGTGATCTGCGCCTGGAGCACGTGTTGCTGGAGCCGCAGCTGGCGGTGGTGGATGGGGTGGAGTTCAACGCCGATCTGCGCCAGGTGGATCGGGCCTCGGATCTGGCCTTTCTGGTGATGGACCTGCAGGCGGCCGGCCATGGCGACCGCATCGAGGCCCTCCTGGCCGGCTATGGGCAGGCGATCGAGCCGGCTGTGCTCAGGCTTTTCTGCTCCTACCGCGCCCATGTCAGAGCGAAGGTGGAAGCGGCCACCAGCGGCGAGCAGGAGATCCCCGCCCAGCAGCGCCAGGCCGCCAGGGCGATGGCGCGCTGCTACCTGAGCCTGGCCCTGGCCTACGTCGGCAGTGGCCTGGGGCCGCCGGCCCTGATCCTGCTCCATGGGCTGTCCGGCAGCGGCAAGAGCCACCTGGGCGCCCGCCTCGCCCCCTGGCTGCTGGCCGACCACCAGCGCAGCGACCTGATCCGCAAGCGCCTGTACGGCCTGACTCCCCTGCAGCGCCCCAGCGGCGAGCAGCGCCACGTGATCTACAGCCCCGAGGCTCACCAGCGCACGGAAGAAGCCCTGCTCGCTGCCGCCGAGGCCAGCCTGCAGCAGGGTCGATGGGTGCTGCTCGATGCCACCCATCTGAGGGTCGGCAGCCGGCAGCGAGCCACCCAGCTGGCCCGGCGCCTGGGGGCGGTGCCCCTGCTGATGGAGGTGCGGGCCGATCAGGCCCTGCTGCAAAGGCGGCTGGAGCGGCGAGAGCGCCTGGATGACGACCCCAGTGACGCCGACCTGGCGGTGCTGCTGGACCAGCAGCGCACGGCCGAACCGCTCAGCTCCGCCGAGCAGCTGCGCAGCCTGGTGGTGCACTCCCACGATGACCTCGACGCGTCGACGGTGCTGATGGAGCTATGGGAGTGCTGGGAGCGAGCTGCTGGTGCTGATCTCAACTGCCGATCCAGTGGGCGCACAACTGGCGCCGGTGCGGGCGGCGACGGTGCTCCCACAGGTAAATCGCCTGCCAGGTCCCGATCAGCAACCGGCCCCGCTCGAAGGACAGGCTGAGGCTGGTGGCGGTCAGGGCGGTGCGGATGTGGGCCGGCATGTCATCGGCCCCTTCGTCGTCGTGGACCCAGGCGCGCAGGGGGCCTGCCCCGCTGATGGGACGCACGCCCTCCTCGGGCACCAGTGCCCTCAGATAGGCGGCCAGATCGAGCAGCACCCGCGGATCGGCGTTCTCGTTGATGGTAAGGCTGCAGCTTGTGTGAAGCACGCTCAGGTGCAACACCCCCAGCTGCAGGCCGGTGGCCGCCAGGCAGGTCCCGAGCCGGGCCGTGAGGTCATGGAAGCCCTCCCCAGCGGTGGTGAGCTCAAGCCGGTCGAGGTGCTGACGCAGCATCAGGGTTGAAGGGGGCAAAAGAGTTCAGCGGGTTGCAGGGCTGTTGCATCTGAGTCGCGTCTTGTTGCAGAGACAGCCGCTCGCCGGACCCCTCAGAACGCCCATCAAACCTAGGCTCGTACTGAGTTTCCAGCCCCGCACCGATGCCCCCTGCCCCGCCTCCCTCACGCCGGCTTCATGGGTTGCTGCTGCTGAGCCTCGCCATCCCGCTGACGATCGCGTCCATGGAGGTCCCGGCCCAGGCCCAGAAGGTGGTGCCCAAGCTCAGGGAGATGTGTCCACTCGGCTATGTGGATCTGTTCAACGGCAAGTGCAGCACCCTCGGGGTCACCACCTATTCGGTGGCGCCCAGCAACGGCGAGGCCTGCCCCTCCGGCTGGATGAACGTGGGCGGTGGCTACTGCCGGCGCAAGTGAGCCGTTTCCGATCAGGGCAGCTCATGCAGGTGCCAGCTCACCAGCCCCTGACGGACCGCCATCACCGCCGCCTGGGTGCGTCCCGCGGCCCCCAGCTTCTGAAACGCTGATTTCAGATGACTGCGCACCGTTTCCACCGAGAGGTGCAACCGGGATGCGATCTGGGGATTCTGATATCCCCGCACCACCAGCTCGAGTACTTCCTGTTCCCGCTCACTCAGGCCCGGCCCCGCCGGAGCATGGCTGCTGCGACAGGCCTGGGTGAGCAGATCCCTCAGCTGGGGGTCCATGTAGAAGCCGCCGCCGAGCACGGCCCTGGTGGCCGCCACCAGATGGCCGAATCCCACGCCCCGATCGGCACAGATGCCGTCGCAGTGGACTTCCATCGCGGCGCGCACCAGCGGCGGGGATTCCTCTTCCAGCAAGAGCAGGCAGGGCAGCTTCGGGTGCAGAGCCTTGGCACGGCGAACCAGCTCAAGGCCACTGCCGGGCCGCAAAGGATGGGTCACGAACAGCAAGTGCGGCTGCCGCTCGCTCATCAGCTCCATCGCCTCAGACTCACTGGTGGCGGAGCCGAACCACTGGCAGCGATCGGCGATCACCCCGGTGAGCAGAGAGATCACCAGCCGGCGGCCGCTGACCACCATCAGGCTCCTGCTCTCCAGCATGGCCATCACCTCCCGGCGCGACTGCGCCTGTCGCTCAATGAATCCGCCCGAGTCCATTCTTCCCCTTGCTTTCAGTAGTAACGGCGGGGGTTCTGACCGATGGCCAGCTGCACTTCCAGCAGAAACAGCACCAGCCCCACGATCAGCGCGGCCATCGCCAGCACGAACACCGGCACCACGATGGCCGCCAGGTCGAGTGCGGCCACGGCACTGATGAACATGACCGCCACCACCCCTGACACCAGCAGGGCGGTGACGGTGGTGCAGAGGATGGCGCGGTTGATCAGGAAGGTGCGGCGGCGCTGCACCTCAAGGGCTTCCCGCAGGCGCCTGGCCTGAGCCAGATCACTGCGCTCCATCGCCTCCTGGATGAAGCGGGTGCGGTCGATGATCCGCGCCAGCCTCGTGGTGAACATCCCCAGCAGGCCGGTGATGCTGGTGAGCAGGAACACCGGCGCCACCGAGAGCTGGATCGCCTTGGAAAGGCCCACCACGGCCGATTCATCGCTGAGGCTGCGGTTGCTCAGGATTTCGGCCAGCAGCATGGAGCCCGCCACTCAGGCCTGGATCAACGGCCCTCGACGCACAAACTACCGAGGCCGGCCAGAACATCAACGCCATGCCGGCAGGCCATGGAGACGCTCAGGCCAGCGGCTGGTTGAGGCTCGGCGCCATGCTTGGGGCCGTCACCCTGCTCCCGTCCCATGCCCCAGCCGGGTCAGGCGCTTGTGCGCCTCCGTGAGCATCTGCATCAGACCCGGCTGCTGGGTTCCATCAGCAGCGCGCTCTATTACGACCAGAACACAGTGATGCCATCGGCGGGCGCTGACTGGCGGGGTCAGCAGCTGTCCCTGCTGGCGAGCCAGCTGCACGAGCGGCAGTGCAGCGAGACCTACGCGGGGCTGGTGGCAGCGGCCGAGGCCGAGGTTGATCGCTCAGCCCCCGCCTCCACCCGGCGGAATCTGCAGCTGCTGAGGCAGGAACTGGAGCGGCAGCGCAGCCTGGATCCCCAGCTGGTAGCCCGCCTTGCCGCAGCCCAGTCCCGGGGCAATGCCGTCTGGCAGGAAGCCCGGCGCAGCAACGACTTCGCGGTCTTCGCGCCGGCGCTCGAGGAGCTCCTGCAGCTGCGTCGTGAGCAGGCCGCCCAGCTGGCGCCGATCGAGCCAGCCGGCCGCAGCCCCTGGGAGATCCTGGCCCAGCCCTTCGAGCCCGATGTCAGCAAGGACCGTCTCCAGGAGCTGTTCAAGCCCCTCTCCGAAGGGATCCCGCCGCTGCTGGAGCGGGTGCTGGTCTCATCCCCTGCTGCTGCTGCTGCGTCCAGCCCCTCGGCCCCAGCCGTCGCCATCCCGGAGGGGCTGCAGGAGAACCTCTGCGCCGAGCTGCTCGAGAGCTGGGGCTACGACCCCAGCCGCTGCCAGCGCTCCCGCTCGGCCCATCCCTTCTCCTGCACCCTGGGCCCGGCCGACTACCGCATCACCAGCCGGGTGGTGCCGGATCAACCCTTTTCAGCATTCCTGGCCACCGCCCATGAATGGGGCCACTCCCTCTATGAGCAGGGGCTCCCCCGCGGCGACGACCACTACTTCCCCTGGCCCCTGGGGGAGGCCACCTCAATGGGGGTGCATGAGTCGCAGTCGTTGTTCTGGGAGTGCAGGGTGGCGCGCAGCCAGGCCTTTGCCAGTCGCTGGCATGGCCGCTTCAGCGGGGCACTGGGCAGCGATCCCTGGGGCGGCAGCCACTCCTTCTGGCGAGGGCTCAACCCGATGCGGCCGGGGCTGATCCGGGTGGAAGCCGACGAGCTCACCTATTGCCTGCACATCGTGCTCCGCTTCGAGCTGGAGCTGGCCCTGGTGGAGCAGGGGTTGCCGGTGTCGGAGCTGCCAGAGCTCTGGAACCGGCGCATGGGCGAGCTGCTGGGGATCAGGCCGGAGCGGGATGCCGAAGGTTGCCTGCAGGACATCCACTGGGCCGAAGGCCTGTTCGGCTATTTCCCCTCGTATGCCCTCGGCCACCTGATCAGTGCCCAGCTGGCCGAGTCGATGGAGCAGCAGCTCGGACCGATTGAGTCGGCGGTGGGCGCCGCCGAGGAATCGCGGCTTCAGCACTGGCTGAGTGAGAACGTCTGGCCCCTGGGCCGCTCCGTCAATGGAGAGGAGCTGGTGGCCCAGGTCACCGGGGTGCCCCTGAGCGCCAGCCCATTCCTGCGTTACCTCAGCGGCAAGGTCGACCGGCTGCTGGAGAGCAGTTGAGTCGGGCCTGGCTTCCGCTCAGCCCGGCGTCCGTAAGATGCCGCCGCAGCCGCTTCGCGACGCCCCATGGCGAACATCGACCACGCCCCCAGCCGCACCATGCTCAACCTGCTGCATGTGCTGCCCGCGTTCGCCGATGAAGAGGAACTGCGGCTGAATGCGATCGTCGAGCTCAACTCGATGACCATCAACAAGTACGAGCTGATCACCGAAACCGGCCATCTCAAGCTTGATCGGGTGGGCTACTCCTCGCTCTCCTACCCCTTCGCCTACGGCTGTATCCCCCGCACCTGGGACGAGGACGGCGATCCGCTCGACATTGAGATCGTGGGCGTCACCGAACCCCTGGTGCCCGGCAGCCTGGTGGAGGCCCGAATCATCGGCATCATGACCTTCGACGACGGCGGTGAGGTGGACGACAAGGTGATCGCCGTGCTGGCCGATGACAAGCGCATGGATCACATCACCAGCTACGAGCAGCTCGGCGCCCACTGGCTCAAGGAAACCCAGTACTACTGGGAGCACTACAAGGATCTGAAGAAGCCCGGCACCTGCAAAGTCAATGGCTTTCTCAACACCCAGGAGGCTGTTCGGATCATCAAGGAGTGCGAGGCGCGCTATCTAGAGCAGATTGACGCCAAACTGGTGAACTGAACCGCCCCGTGCGTTCGTCGATCCTTTCCTCAGCCTCGATCCACCGCCTCTCGATCTACAGCATGCGCTCCAACCACTCCCGTCTGCTGCAGGCCCCAGCCGCCGCACTCGCTGCAGGCCTGCTCACCGGTCTGGCCGGCTTCGGGGTCGCCGCGTCGTACCCGGCTTTGGCCAGTGGCATTCTCACCCCCACTGCCCCGATCCCCAACGTTCCGGCGACCACGCCGCCGGTAACCACGCCGCCGGCGATCGGCAGCCCGGCAGCCGTCCTCCAGGCCGACCCGCCCCCTGCGCCCCCCGCTGCTTCCCCGGCTCCGGCCGGCGCTCCGGTTGCCCCCCAGGCGGCTCCGGTCAGCAACTCCAGGATTCTGCTGGCCCTTGGCAAGCGTGAGATCCGCCTCGAGCGCGACGGCAAGGTCTATGGCCCCTGGCCGGTGGCGATCGGTGATCCCGCCACCCCCACACCCACCGGCACCTTCAATGTCACCAACAAGGTGATCAATCCTCAGTACGTGAGCACCAGCTCAGGCCAGAAGAAAGGCGTGCTCGGCCCCAATGGTCCCCTCGGCGACCGCTGGATCGGCTTCAAGACCAAGGGACCCAATCAGTTCGGCATTCACGGCACCCCCAACGCCTGGGCCTGGACCGTGAGCTCCCGCGCCGCCGTGACGAATGGCTGCGTGCGCATGTTCCATGAGCATGTGCGCAAGCTGTTCGAGATGGTGGAGGTGGGAACGCCAGTGGTGGTGGTGCGCTGAGCTCAGATCCGAAGCTTGCGGGCGAGGGCCCTGGCCATGCCATCACGGCTGGCCAGGCCCAGCAGGGCATGAGCCGGCAAGCCGCTGTTCGGCAAGCCGGCTGGTAGCTGGGCCAGTCCAGGACCGTCGAGATCGAAGACCGGCACCTGGCGCAGGCCATTGGGCACCAGCTGGTCCTCCAGTTGGGCCAGGTTCGCCTGAACCGGCAGCCAGAGCAGATCCGAGCGGCGGCACTCCTCCAGCGGCAACCCTTCAACCCCGTGGCCGGCGCTGATCGCCCGTTGCAGGTCGATCAGGGTCACCACACCGATCACCCAGCCGTCGCGCTCCACCACCAGGCAGTGGCCGTGCGCTTCGATCAGCAGCCCCAGGGCCGCCCTGGCCGGGGTGGTGGCCTTGAGCACCAGCGGGGCCTCCGCCTCAAGGGCCTCGATCACAGGCAGGGCAGCCAGCCCTTGTCTCCGTTCCTCTTCGGCTGGATCCGGCCCCAGCATGCCCGGGTCCGCCAGTCCCTGCCAGCGTTCCACCAGCACGGCACTGAGGCCGGTGGCTGCCATCAGCGGCAGCACGATGCGAATGTCGTGGGTGAGCTCGAACAGCAACAGCAACGCCGTCAGCGGCGCCCTGGCACTGCCGGCAAGCACGGCTGCCATGCCCACCATGGCGTAGGCCGGCGGCTCCGCCACCGGCAGACCGAAACCGCTGTCCCCCAGCAGCTGGCCGTAGAGATTGCCGAGCACGGCCCCGAGAAACAGGGCGGGTGCAAAGCCGCCGCCCACGAACCCCGTGGCATTACTGAGGCCCGTGGCCAGCAGCTTCACCACCAGCAGGGCCGCCAGTGTGGTGAGCGCCACGCCCCCCTCGCTGCCGAGCAGGGCCTCGATCGTGTCGTAGCCCACTCCCAGCACCTGGGGGAAGCCCAGGGCCATCACACCCACTCCGAGGCCACCGAGCCCATTGAGCAGCCACAGGGGCAGACGGGCAAACCGTTGTTGCACCGGCTCACTGCGCCCGGCCGCCAGCAGACTCACCAACGCCCACGACATCAGGCTGGCCACCAGCCCCAGACCCAGGTAGAGCGGCAACTCCAGCGGTGATCGAACCTCATAGACCGGCAGGCGGAAGATCGGCTCATCACCGAGGCACAGCTGGGTCACCAGCGAAGACGCCACCGCTGCCACCAGCACCGCCCGCAGACTGGGCCGCCCGGGAATGGCGCTGTAGGCCCCTTCGAAGGCAAAGAACACCCCGGCGATCGGGGCCTTGAAGCCGGCGGCCAGTCCCGCTGCCACACCCGCGGCCACCAGAGCCTTCTGGGATTCGGGCGGCAGTCGTCCCCGCAGCGCCACCCACAGGCCAAGGTTGCCGCCGCTCTCCACGCTCGGCCCCTCGGGTCCCAGAGAAGCGCCACTGCCCAGGCTCAGGGAGGCGGCCACCAGCCGCAGCCCCGGCAGACGCGGCAGGGCAGGCGCCGCCCCGTCGGCCATCGCCATCAGGCTGGGCAGGCTGGGGCCCAGATCGCGGCCCACCTGGCGCAACAACCCCACCGCCACGCCGCCCAGCAGGGGGGCGATGACCACCGGCCATGAAGCCAGCCAGCCGCTGGGTCCAATCGGCGGCAGGGGAGTGGGCTCCGGCAGGGGCGGTGGCGGCGGTGGCAGAAAGCCAACCCCGCCCAGACCGAGCTGCAGCAGGGCCTTCAGGGGGGTGCCGGAGTCGGGATCAGGGGCGCTGAACACCTCCACCGGGGTGGGATCCAGCTGCTGAGAACTCACCAGATCGAGCACCCACTCCACCAGGGTGCCGAACAGGAAATTGTTGATGAATCCCAGCAGGTAGTGGAAGCCCACCACGGCCACACCGGTGAGGATCCCCACCAGCGCGGCCCATGCCAGCAGGCTCCACTGATAGGGAAGCCCGCGCGTATCACCTTCCAGTGGTGCGGCGGAGCCTGCCTCAGGCTTCGGGCCTGACCGCTGCAAAGATCTCCTCCAGAATTTCACCAGCGCCCTGGCTGCGCAGCAGCTGGGCGAGGCTGATGCCGATCGCTTCGGGATCCTGCTGGGGGCCGCGCGCCTCATCCCGGATCAGGCGCAGACCATCCAGGCTGGCCACCATGCCCGTGAGCACCAGTTCCTCACCCTCGAAACGGCTGTTCACACCGATCGGCACCTGGCAACCGCCCTCGAGCTGCCGCAGGAAGGCCCGCTCCGCCAGACAGCGACGGGCGGTGGGGGTGTGCTCCAGCACCTTGATCTGCTCAAGAACCGCGCTGTCGCCAAGGCGGCATTCGATTCCCAGGGCCCCCTGGCCCACCGCATGCAGCGAAATCGAGGGATCGATCAGGGCGTCGATGCGGTGGCCCAGGCCGAGGCGTCCCAGGCCGGCGGCCGCCAGGATCAGGCAGTCGTAGCCGCCGGCATCGAGCTTCTCGAGGCGGGTGATCACATTGCCGCGCACGTCCTTGAACTGGAAGTGGGGGAAGTGGTGGCGCAGCTGGGCCAGACGCCGCAGTGAGCTGGTGCCCACCACGCTGCCCTCAGGAAGGGTCTCAAGGCTGCAGCCCCGATGGCGCTCGTGCAGCACCAGTGCATCGGCGGGATCTTCACGCTCGGTGATGCAGCCGAGCATCAGGCCTTCGGGCAGGTTGGTGGGCAGGTCCTTGAGACTGTGCACGGCGATGTCGGCCTGATCCACCAGCATCTGGGCCTCCAGTTCCTTGGTGAACAGGCCCTTGTCGCCGATCTTGGCGAGAGCCACATCCAGGATCTTGTCGCCCTGGGTTGCCATCGCTTCGATGCTGATCTCCAGGTCCGGATGGGCCCGGGTCAGTTCATCGCGCACCCAGTGGGTCTGCACCATCGCCAGCTGGCTGCGGCGGGAGGCGATTCGCAGAGTGGTGCCAGCCATCAATCGATTCCTCAGCCCGGCCGCGTGGCCGTAGAACAGCGGTCAAGCCTAAGGACCGGCCGGCCAGCTGAAGGCCAGCGCAGGCTGCACCGTGATCAGCCGAAAAAGTCGAGGGGCAGGGGCCCCCAGGTTCCGGTGGCTTCCGGATTGCTGTCGCTCTGGCCGCCGATCAGCAGCCCCTCCCCCAGACCGCTCTCGGCCCGCAGCAGGAAGCGGCCCGTGCGCTGATTCCCCTTGAGGAATACGGGCCCTTCCACAAGCTCCTCGCTCTCGCCCTGCAGCGGGCTCCAGCCCTGGGCGGCCTCGCACGACCGCATGGCGGCCAGGGCCGCCTGGGCCGATGGGGCCATCACACCGATCGTGAACCAGTCGCAGGCGGCCAGGCGCTGCTTCAGCTCCTGGCCCAGGGACTGACGCTGGGCAGCATCCAGGCTGGGGGCGCTGCGCAGGCCCATCAGGCTGGTGAGATCACTGGAGGTTGCGCTGCTGCTGGCGTTCATGGTGGCCGGTTCGGGCTCAGCCACTCTGACGCTCAGCGCAGAAGCGCATGCTGGTCAGGCAGATGCTCAGCCAGATGAAGCCCACGGCTGCCCCCGCGATGATGTCCGTGAGCCAGTGCACACGGCAATAGAGGGTGCTCACCCAGATCAGGCCCACCCAGAGGGCGGAGCCCAGCACCAGTGGGCGGCGCAGCTGCGGGTAACGCTCCGCCAGGATCGTGCACATCAGGAAATAGAAGACCACCGCCCCGGCGGCATGGCCGCTGGGAAAACTGCGGCCGATCACCTCCACCAGACGGCCCAGGGGCCGGGCACGATCGAACTGGGGCTTCAACCAGCGATCCACGATCAGGAGGATGCCGCTGGTGCCGATGGCGACCCAGATCAACTGGTTCCACGACCGCTTGATCAACAGGAAGATCAAGGCCGCCAGCACCAGCATCGCCGTGAAGCGGGTGCCGCTCACCTGATACACGATCACCAGAAAGCGGCCCATGCTCTCGGGGATGCGATCTCCCAGCCAGGCCAGTACGGCCTCATCGAACGCCGGCTCCTTCTGACTCAGCACCACCTGCTCGATCCAGATCACCACCAGGGCCGCCAGGCCGCAGAGCAGCAGCCTCACTGGGCCGAACAACCGGAACCAGCGGCGGATTGCGGTGAGGGTCGGCGCGGAGAAAATCGGGGATTGGGTTTGGATCAAGTGATCAGCCGATCGGTTCGTTGGTGTTCTGGGTCACTCATGGTGCCCGATCATCGCGTCAGCTGGTGCGCGGAACACGCCAGAGCTGGTGGCCGGCACGGCTCTCCAGCAGCTCGGCCCCAGGCAAGGTCTCCGGCAGGTCCCTGAGGCGGAATTCCTCTCCGAAGATCAGCACGCTGCGGGCGGCTGAGCCAGGCGCCGGGGGTTGCCTCAGTTCCTCCCGGGCACCTTCCGGGCTGTCGAGGAAAATGGCCTCGCGGCCGCTGTAGAACACCACGCTGTAGCGCTTGTAGCCCACCACCCAGAGCGCTTCGCCGGGGGCTGCCAGCTGCCCGGCCCGCTCCGCCAGCTCCCGCACCGGCCGCTGCCGCTGGGCTTCCATCAGCGGTGCCAGGGGGGGCACCACCAAAGCCATCAGCAGCAGCATGGCGGCCAGATCCGGCAGCCAGAGAGATTTGGGTCGGCCTGGACGCAGCAGCAGGACGACCAGGCCGATGGCACTTCCCGCCAGGATCACTGCCAGCAGCAGGGGCAGGCCGGAGCGGCTGAGGGCGCTGGCAAAGCCGGGATAGGCCGGATCCGTGGCAGCCCAGCGCGGGGCCAGGGCGGCGGCTGGGGCCAGGGCGGCGAACACCAGGGCATTTGCCCAGCCGCTCCAGCGCTGGGGCCGGTCGCTCTGGTGGGCAGCCACCAGCTCGCTGCCGCCACTGGCCTCAGGGGCGACACTCTCGAGCGGAAACCAGTAGAGGGCGAGCAGCAGGGCTGTGGCCGGCACCAGAGGCAGGATGTAGCCGGCCAGCTTGGTGGCGGCAGCGGAGAAGAACAGCAGCACCACCAGGAACCAGACCAGGCAGAAGAGGGCCAACTGGGCCTGGGGAGGCTGGCGGCGCCAGGTCTTCAACTTCCAGAACCTCAGCCGCATCAGCGCCACAGGCAGGTGAAACGACCAGGGCAGCAGCAACAGCAGCACCCAGGGCAGATAGAAGTGCCAGGGGCCGGCGTGGCGATAGAGCACCGAGGTGAACCGCTGGATGTTGCTGAACCCGAAGAATCCCCCCAGAAAGGCCATGCCATGGGCCTGGGCCGCCAGGACATACCAGGGCAGCACAACCACCAGGAAGGTCACGACGACCGGCAGCAACGGCAATCGCCGCACATAGGCGATCAGCTGGCCCTGGGCGATCAGGAACACCAGAGCCACCAGCCCCGGCAGCACCAGGCCCACCGGCCCCTTGGCCAGTACGGCGATGGCACTGAACAGAGGCATGGCCACAAAACCCAGGCGCCGGGCCCTGCTGCCTGCGGGCTGGCTGTAGCTGAGGAAGAAACCGAACAGGCTCAGGGCGATGGCGCTGGCCAGGAACATGTCGGTGACGGAACTGCGGCCCCAGCCGATCCAGCCGGGGTTGAGTGCCAGCAGGGCCGCACCGAAGGCGGCCCTCTGCCAGCGCTGGCGCAGGCCCCCATCAGCAGAGGCGCTGACCCACAGTAGGCAGAAACCCGCCAGCACCACCGCACTGGCCGCCAGGGCCACCGGCAGACGGGCGGCCCACTCATTCACACCGAAGAGGCGGAAGCTGAGGGCCACCATCCAATACCCCCAGACGGGGTAATCGAAGAAGTATTCGCCATTCCAGATCGGGGTGATCCAGTCCCCCCGCTCAACCATCTGGCGGCCCACCTCCACGAACAGGGCCTCGGTCTTGTCCATCAGACTGAGGCTGCCCAGGTTCTGAAAGAACGCCAGCCAGCACAACAGCAGATAGCCGAGGCCGCTCACCAGCCAGAGCCGGCGCTGATCGCGCTCCAGCCAGGTCATCCATCCCTGAGTGATCAACACGCCATCCGGCAAGGAACAGGGCAAAGTAACGGGCAGCCGCCCGTATGGACCGCCTCGCTCAGGGCCGAAAAGCGACGGAGCGAGGGCTCAGGAGATCGGGGCTACTTGATGTACTCCTTGAGCACACCGTTGCGGTTGGGATGGCGCAGCTTGCGCAGGGCCTTGGCCTCGATCTGGCGGATTCTTTCGCGGGTTACATCAAAAATCTGCCCGATCTCCTCCAGGGTCTTCATGCGGCCGTCGTCGAGGCCGTAGCGCAGACGCAGCACATCCCGCTCGCGGGGGCTGAGGGTGGCGAGCACGCCTTCGAGATCTTCGCGCAGCAGATTCTTGGCCACGTCCTGCTCAGGATTCTCGATGTCGGCTTCGATGAAGTCGCCCAGACGGGAATCTTCTTCCTTGCCGATCGGGGTTTCCAGCGAAATGGGCAGCTGCGCTGACTTGGCGATGAAGCGCAGCTTCTCGATCGTCATCTCCATGCTCTCGGCGATCTCTTCCTCGGTTGGCTTGCGGCCGAACTCCTGGGAGAGCACCTTGGTGGTTTTCTTGATGCGGGAGATCGTTTCGTAGAGGTGCACCGGCAGGCGGATCGTGCGGCTCTGGTCGGCGATGGCGCGGGTGATCGCCTGACGGATCCACCAGGTGGCGTAGGTGGAGAATTTGTAGCCTTTCTCGTGGTCGAACTTCTCAGCGGCGCGGATCAGGCCGAGGCTGCCTTCCTGAATCAGATCCTGGAAGGAGAGTCCACGGTTCATGTACTTCTTGGCGATCGAAACCACCAGGCGCAGATTCGACTGCACCATCTTTTCCTTGGCACGGCGGCCCAGCATCAGGCGCCGACGGAATTTGAGCGGTGGCATGTCCACCAGCACGGCCCATTCCTTGTTGTCGGGATAGTGGCCGTTGTCCTGCTCGAACTGGGTGGCCAGCTCCTCCAGCAGCAGCAGATCAGCGATCTTGCGCGCCAGCTCGATTTCCTCATCGGGGCGGAGCAGGCGAATCCGGCCGATCTCCTGCAGGTAGACCCGGATCGAATCTTCGGTGTAAACCCCCTTCGGGCCCACCTTGATGCTGGCCAGGGCCTTTTCCTTGGCGGAGCTCTTCTTGTCCTTGGCACCGTCGGCTGCCTCGAGCAGCTCGTCGGCTGCCGCGCTGAGGTCGATACTGACTGTTTCAGCCTTGGGTTTGGCCGCCGCTTTGGCAGTGGTTGCTTTCGCTTTGGTGGCGCCAGCCTTGGCGGCTGCTGAGCCGACTTTGGCGGTGGTGCTCTTCGCAGCCGTCTTCGCGGCGGGCTTGCGGGTCCTGGTGACGGTGTTGGCTGCCGTCAGGGCCTCGCCCTTGTCAGCAGCGTCAGGAGCAGCAAGGTCGGCATTTGCCTTGGCGGATGACTTGGGGGAGGCTTTGGCCTTGCCGGCGCTGGCCTTCGGTTTGAGCTTCACCGCCACTTCCTCTCCCGATGGAGCGGCCACCATCAGGATCTGAGGAACGCCCGGCTTGGGGCTGGCGGCGGAGACTGGGCTCATAGCGGGACTGCGACGGGGTGACGGAATGGTCAAGTGAAAACAATTGGGCCGACAAGTTCAGGCCGGAAATTCAGCCAAGCCAATTTGGCGTGATGACAACATCACGACACAAAACGTTTCTTCAGCATCCCAGTGAAGCCGTTGGCCGACCAGGATCAAAAACAGGCCCCATCAGGCGCCGGGTGGAAGCGGAGGAATCAAAGACCTGACGACATGGAACGACCCGGAGGCCAGGCAGTGCTGTCAGGGGTGTTCGCAGACCGGGAGGCGCGCTGGAGGGGGTCTCCAAGCAGCCTGCACTTCAGGTCTTCCCACTGGACGGAACTCTGCCTGGTTCCGACAGCAGCCAGTTGAGCTGCTCAACTCCTTTATCTTAAGAAACCCCTATGGGGTTTGCAAGGCGAATCTCGACCGTGTTGGAGATGTCCTTGCCCCCGCTCTGGGTTCAGGTCTGGGTGGAGGCTGGTCGGGAGGGGAGAATCTTCACCTACTCCGCAGCACCGGCCCTTGGCCTGGCGGTCGGGGATCTGGTGGGCGTGCGTCTGAGGGGACGTCCCCAGATCGGCCTGGTGGTCGACACCCTGGCTGAGGTTCCGGCTGATCTCGATCCAGCGGTGATCCAGTCCGTGGAAGGTCTTCACCAGGCCGCAGCCGTGGATCCCCACTGGCAGGCGCTGCTGCAGGAGGTGTCCCGTCAGTGCCACACCAGCCTGTTTCGAACCCTCAAGACAGCCTTGCCTCCAGGCTGGCTTGGACAGCGGCCGGGACGGGCCCAGCCCCAGCTGCGTACCCAGCTCTGGTTGGAGCTGGTGGAGAGCCCCCAGCCACTCACCAGCCGCCAATGCCAGCTGATCGATCGCCTGCGGGAAAGCCCCGGCTCGGCGGCTCCTCAGAGCACGGTCATGGCGTGGGGTTTCAGCCGTTCCCTGCTGCAGGCCCTGGTGGCCAAAGGCTGGTTGCGCAGCAGCCGACAGGTGCTCTCTGGCGGCGGTGCGCCTCAGCCAGGCGCCGTCCAGCAGTCTCCTGATCTGGCCGGCGGGCCGCTTGAGTCACCCCGCCCCCTGAATCCGGAGCAACAGGCAGCCCTCGAGCAGATCCTCGCCGGATCCAGCGGCCAGGAGTTCCTGCTCTGGGGAGTGACCGGCTCAGGCAAGACGGAGGTGTATCTGCAGGCGGCGGCGGCCTGCCTGGCTTCCGGCCGCAGTGCCCTGATCCTCACTCCTGAGATCGGACTGATCCCCCAGTTGCTCGACCGCTGCCGTGCCCGCTTCGGCGGCCGCATCCTCGAGTTCCACAGCGGCCTCTCGGAGCGGGCGCGCATCGCCGCCTGGCGCCGCTGTCTGCAGGCCGGCTCCACTGAGCCGCTGATCGCCGTGGGCACTCGCTCGGCGGTGTTCCTGCCCCTGGCGCCCCTGGGCCTGATCGTGCTGGATGAGGAGCACGACAGTTCCTATAAGCAGGCCAGTCCGATGCCCTGCTACCACGCCAGGGAGGTGGCCCGCCTGCGCTGCCGTGCCGCGGGCGCCAGGCTGCTGCTTGGAAGCGCCACCCCCTCCCTGGAGTCGTGGCTGGCCTGCCGGCGTCCCCAACAGCCGGCCAGCCTGCTGCGCCTCAGCCGCCGCATCAGTGGCCAGGAGCCAGCGCCGGTGCGGGTGGTGGACCTGCGTCAGGAGCTGGCGGAGGGCCACCGCCGCCTGATCAGCCGGGCCCTGATGGAGCGGATGGAGCGGCTCCAGGAGCGGGGGGAGCAGGCCGTGGTGCTGGTGCCCCGCCGCGGCTACAGCAGTTTCCTGAGCTGCCGCAGTTGCGGTGAGGTGGTTCAGTGCCCCCACTGCGATGTGTCCCTCACGGTCCACCGGCTGCGCGATGGCAGTCAGACCCTGCGCTGCCACTGGTGCGGCCACCGCCAGCCCCTGACCTCCCGCTGCGGGGCCTGCGGTTCCACCGCCTTCAAGCCCTTCGGTGCCGGCACCCAGCGGGTGATGGAGCAGCTGGAGCAGGAACTCTCGGGTCTGCGCCTGTTGCGCTTCGACCGGGACAGCACCCGGGGCCGGGATGGGCACCGAGGCCTGCTGCAACGCTTCGCGGCCGGGGAGGCCGATGTGCTCGTGGGCACCCAGATGCTGGCCAAGGGCATGGATCTGCCCCGGGTCACCCTGGCGGCGGTGCTGGCAGCCGATGGTCTCCTGCACCGGCCTGATCTGCGGGCCTCGGAGCACTGCCTGCAGCTGCTGCTGCAGCTGGCGGGCAGGGCCGGCAGGGGGGAGCGTCCCGGGGAGGTGATCGTGCAGACCTACCTGCCGGATCACCCCGTGATCCAGCATCTGATCGACGGCCGCTACGACATTTTTCTCGAGGCGGAACTGCAGCTGCGCCGCCAGGCCCAGCTGGTGCCCTTCAGCCGGGCCTGTCTGCTGCGTCTGGCTGGCCCATCCGGAGCGGCCACAGCCACGGCCGCAGCTGCCCTGGCCGAGCAGCTGCGGCCCCAGGTGGAGCAGGCCGGCTGGCAGATGATCGGCCCCGCACCTGCCGCGGTGGCGCGGGTGGCGGGCCGCTACCGCTGGCAACTGCTGCTGCACGGCCCCGCCGGCGCCGACCTGCCCCTGCCTCCAGAAGCCGAGCTGCGCGCCGGCCTGGCCCGCAGCGTGAGCCTCTCGATTGATCCCGATCCGATCGAGCTCTGAGGGGATCCCTACGGGGAGGGCAATTCAGGCCAGCCGAATCCAGCCTGCCGCCGCAACCGCTGCAGCACCAGGCTGAGCACCAGCAACAGGGCGATCAGCAGGCTGCCCAGGCCGAGGCGGCTCCAGCGCCAGGCGCTCAGCTCCAGCCGGTTGATGGCCCCCAGCTGCAGGGGCCAGTTCAGCCCTTCGGGCCGGGGCTCCACGGCCAGCGGCTGGGCCATTCGCACCGTCCCGACGCCCAGGGAGCGGAGCCTCAGGGTGAAGCTCAGGCCCGGCAGGGGCTGAACCTGGCGCAGGTCGAGCTCGAAGCCGAGCTGCTGACTAACACCGAGCAGCCAGTTGCGCTCCTGCAGGCTCAGCACCGGGGCAGGCAGTGCCTGCCCCGTGAGCGCGCCGGCATCGAGAGCCAGGCGTTGCAACAGGCCGGAGGCTTCCGCCGCCGACACCACGCCGCTGCTGAGGCTGAGGCGGCCCCGATCCGGATCCAGGGACAACTTGAAGCGACTGAGATCAGGGTCGGCTGAGAGGGTGCTGGCGAACTGCCTCTGCCAGGGCATCCAACTGCCGCTGACGCTGCTGAGGCTCTGACTGAGCTCGAGCCGACCCGGTGCCGGCAGGCTGAGCTCGGTGTCGACGCGCAGGCAGCCCCCCAGCAGCCCCGTGAGCAGCAGCAGCACAGCCAGCACGACGATCGCAAAGCCCAGGGGAGCCCGGGTTGGACCCACCGGTGGCGGTGGCGCTGACTCCGCTCTGGCGCGGCCTGGGCGGGCCTGGGCCAGGGGCATCACCCGTTGCTGCAGCGACTCCACCCCGCCGATCGGCGGCAAGGTGATGGACCAGTTCTCCGGCCGCTTGAGGCTGGGGGCCTCGAGAATCAAGCTGAGGTCCCGGGCCTGCCGGCGCAGGTCGGGATCAACGCAGGCCTGGAGGCCGCGCACACAGCTGGCCGCCCGCTCAGACTCCCCCTGGCCGATCAGCGCCGTGGCCATCAGCATCCGGGCCCGTCCGCCCAGGGGCACCGTGATGGCATGGGCCGCCACGATCGGCTCCAGCAAGCGCAGGCAGCGGCCGTACTCACCGCATTCGAGCGCGGCGCGAGCCGGGGCCAGTGGATCCTCAGCCACGCCGCTGGGCACTCGCTCGGGCGGCGGCGCGGCTGCTGCCGACCACCATCGTGCCGACGCCGGCATCGGTGAACACCTCCAGCAGCAGGGCATGGGGGACTCGGCCATCGATGATGTGGGCCGCGCCGACCCCCTGGGCCAGGGCCCGGATGCAGCATTCAGTCTTGGGTGTCATCCCCGCGTTGACGACGCCGGTGCGGATCAGCTCCCGGGCCTCGGGCAAGGTGATCTGGCGCAAGAGGCTGGAGGGATCCTCCCGGTCCTGCAGGATGCCCGGGGTGTCGGTGAGCAGGATCAGCTTCTCGGCCTGAAGGGCAGCGGCAAGCTCCCCGGCCACCGTGTCGGCATTGATGTTGTGAGCCTGGCCACTGGGATCGGCAGCCACACTCGAGATCACCGGGATGTAGCCGCTCTGCAGCAGAGGTGCGAGCACATCGGGGTTGACCGCCGCCACCTCTCCCACCAGTCCGTGGGAACCCTCCCCCCAGGTGCGGGCCTCCACCAGGGCCCCATCGCTGCCGGAGAGCCCCACGGCACGGCCGCCAACCCGGTTGAGACCGTTGACGATCTGCTTGTTGACCCGACCCACAAGCACCATTTCCACCACATCCATGGTGTCGAGGTCGGTGACCCGCAGCCCATCACGGAATTGGGCGGGGATTTCCAGCTTCTTCAGCCACTGGTTGATCTCCGGTCCGCCGCCGTGTACCACCACCGGCTGCACCCCCACGCAGGCCAGCAGAGCCAGGTCGCGGAAGACTGCCTCGCGCAGATCTTCACGCACCATCGCCGCTCCGCCGTACTTCACCACCACGCGGCGTCCGGCGAAGCGCTGGATATAAGGAAGCGCCTCACTGAGCACGGACACCCTCAGGGTGTCCTCAGCGCTGATGACGGGGTCCTGGCTCAAGAGGGGAAGGTAAGTGGGTGGGCGTGGGGACCGGCAGAGCGCCGGGGCCGGGGCTCAGGCCGCTGGAGCGGACTCGACGAGATCAGCGCCGGGCAGCAGGCTCAGTTCCAGCTCGGTGGCTGAGATCAGGCGCAGCTCAGCGCGCAGTCCAGGCCCGAAGAAGCGACCCAGCCGCTCCTGCTTGGCCTGCCATCGTTCCGGCGGAACTCCATGGCAGCGGAAGTGGAGCACCAGGCCATAGCCGCCCTCCACCTCGCGCTCGGCCACGCTCAGCAGCTCCGGCGGGGCGTCGTCGTTCCAGAGCTTGAGGGCTTCGAGGGAGCTCTCGAGGTGGGCCTTCTGGCCATAACGCCAGCGGGTCACGTCTTTGAGAAGCTTGCGCAGGGGCTCGCTCTCGGGTTGCTCGCGCAGCTGCCGCAGCTCCGCTGCCGGCGTGAGCCGCTGAGCTGGAGGCAGCTCCGACGACTTCAGGGCCAGGCCTCCCAGCAGCACCGGAACGCCGTAGAACACTCCCGCCAGGCTGATGTTGGGGCTGTCGGTGACGTAGGCGATCGAGCCGATAACGGTGAGCGCCGCCCCGAGGATGGTCAGCAGGCTGCCGGGCGATGTGAGTGCTTCCATGGCGCCATCTTCCTGCAGCGCGGTCCAGGATGGCGATCGTTGCCCAGGAGTTCCTCCGGCCATGGATCACCCCAGCCCCGCTGCCGATCCCGCTTCGCCTTCGTCCACCCCCGAGATCCCGTTCAACGACCCCAGCACCCTGACGCTGCTGGACCAGCTCGCCGAAGATCGCCTCTGGCTGCTGCAGCAGATCGATGGCGGCCGCTGGCCCGATCTGAGGCTGGATCTCGCTGCGCTGGAGCGGGAGCTCGGTCAGCTGCTCGACCAGGCTCGCCAGCGGCTCGAACCGGGATGATCCAGTCCTCGGAAGGGGATCTGCTCAGAAGGGGATTTCGTCGTCGTCGTCGGCCAGATCAGGCACCAGCGGCGAGGTGTTCCAGGTGGGAGGCGGTGGCTCCGCGGCAGCAGGGCGCGGTGCCGCAGTGACGGGCCGGGGCGCCGCAGGCGCTGGCCGTGGAATCGTGCGCACCGGCGCGCCTGCGGCCTGGGATCCAGTCGCTTGAGCCGTACCCCCCTGAGCCATCGCTGCAGCCATGGAAGGCGCCGACGATGGAGCCGCAGCGGAACCCTGGGCCGTGAGGGGGTGAAGGCGGGCGAGGGTGAATTCGGCGCGCTTTTCCTTGGTGCCATCGGCGCGGGAGACGGTGCTCATGCGCAGCCGGCCCTCGATCATCAGCCGCTGTCCCACCTGCACCCGGTTCTGAAGATCCTGGGCGAGATTGCCCCAGCCCACCACCTTCAGTTGCCCCGGGGGATCATCTGGGCGGAGACCGTCGAGCTCGACGGCCATCTCCGCCACCGGTGTCTGGTTGTCCTGGGTGTAGCGCACCTGGGGTGCCTCGAGCACCACCACCTCCAGCAAACAGTGGTTCACGACCCCCTCGACGACAGTGGGCCCCATCCTGATGCACGGAGCCATCCCTTGATCGCCGGATCTGAGGCGGCGGACGCCGCTGCTGCACCAGGACGGCGGCCATCGATCTGGCTGCTGGGCGGCACCGGAGAAGGGCCGCTGATCGTCAGCCGGCTGCTGGCCGCCGGTTGGAGTGTGCAGATATCTCTTGTGAGCGAGGACGCTCTGCGGGCCTATCCCTCCCACCCCCGGCTGCAGAGTCGCCTGGGAGCACTGGCCGGCCCCGGGGCGATCGAAGCCGAACTGCTTGATGCTCCCCTTGCCCCTTTCCGTTGGGTGATTGATGCCAGCCACCCCTTCGCCGCCCTGATCAGCGCCGATCTGGCGGCGGTCTGCTCCCGCGGCGGTCAACCCCTGCTTCGCCTCCGGCGCCCGCCGGTCCGCCAGCGGCCTGGGACCAGGCTGATCCTGCTCGATCAGCTGGAGGATCTGGCCGGAATCGATCTGGCAGACGAGCGATTGCTGCTGGCCATCGGCGCCCGCCATCTGGCGAGGGCCGTGGCGCTGGCCACGACCAGTGCCTGCTTCGCCCGCATCCTGCCCAACCCGACAAGCCTGCGGCAGGCCCTGGCGGCGGGACTGGGTGAGGGTGCCCTTGCCTGCCACCGTCCCGGCACGGGGCCACCAGCGTCCACGGCCGGTTCGATCGAGCGGGCTCTGCTGGAGCACTGGGGCATCTCGGCGGTGCTCTGCCGCCAGTCGGGCGGCCCGACTGAACAGCTCTGGCAGCAGCTCTGCGCCGAGCTGGGGCTGACGCTGCTGCTGCTCAGGCGACCGGCCGAACCGCTGCCTGAGTCGGGTCTGTGGCCTCTGGAGGAGTTGCTGGCACAAGTAGGACGGCCAGAGCCCACTGGAGCGGAATCAGCCCAGGTGCTCGGCCACCAACTGGGGCAGTGAGGCCCGCGGGCGTGGCCCCAGCTGGGTGATCACCTGGCCGGCACAGAGAGATCCCAGCTGGCCGCAGCGCTCCAGAGTCTCCCCGCGGGTGAGTCCGTAGAGGAAACCGGATGCATAGAGATCACCGGCTCCGGTGGTGTCGACCAGGGGGCCGAGCACCCAGGGATCGATCCGATGCACCTGCCCGTTCCCGAGAACCACCGATCCCAGGGCACCGCGCGTGAGCACGGCGATGGAGCAGCGACCGCGAACCTGCTCCATCGCCGCCTCGAAACCATCGCACTGGTACAGCGCGGTGATCTCAGCTTCGTTGGCGAAGAGCACGTCAACGTGGCCATCGACCAGCTCCTGGAAGCTCTGCCGGTGGCGCTCGACGCAGAAGGCATCGGAGAGGGAGAGGGCCACCTGGCCACCGGCGGCACGCATCACATCAGCGGCGGCGAGGAAGGCCCGCTTGGCGGACTCCCCATCCCAGAGGTATCCCTCCAGGTAAAGCATCCCTGCCTGGCGCACCAGGTCCAGGTCCAGGTCGGCTGGTTCAAGGTCCACCGAGGCGCCCAGATAGGTGCACATCGTGCGCTGGGCATCGGGGGTGACCAGGATCAGGCAACGGGCGGTGGCTGCACCCGTGCTGGCGGCCGGGGTCTCGAAGCGAGCCCCCACCGAGCGGATGTCGTGGCTGAAGATCGCCCCCAGCTGGTCGTCACGCACCCGGCCGATGAACCCGGCCCGGGCGCCGAGCTGGGCCAGGCCCGCCAGGGTGTTGGCGGCCGAACCTCCGGAAGTTTCCAGTCCAGGGCCGGCCGCTTCGTAGAGCTTCTGGGCCTGCTCGGCATCCACCAGGGCCATGCCGCCCTTGTTCAGTCCATGCTCCTCGAGGAAGGCGTCGTCGGAGCTGACCAGCACGTCGACGATCGCGTTGCCGATGCCCACCACATCGAGGGATCGGCCGTCGGCGTGGATCGTCATACGTTCAGCAGGGCGCGCTTGGGTCCGTGGATCGGATCCTCCACGACGATGGTCTGATCACGCTGGGCGCCGAGGGAGACGATCGCGATCGGCACTTCCATCAGCTCAGCCAGAAACCGGAGGTAGGCCATGGCGGCGGCGGGCAGATCCTCGAGGGCGCGGCACTCGGCGGTGGAGCACTGCCAGCCAGGCAGGGTCTGAAAGATCGGACGGCAGCGGGCAAAGGTCTCGGCGCTGCTGGGGAAGTGATCGATGCGTTCGCCATCGAGCTCATAGGCCACGCCGACCTGGATCTCATCGAGTTCATCGAGCACATCGAGCTTGGTGATGGCCAGGCAATCCAGTCCGTTCACCTCCACGGCGTAGCGACCGATCACCCCATCGAACCAGCCGCAGCGGCGACGGCGCCCCGTGGTGGTGCCGTACTCCCCGCCCCGGTCGCAGAGGTGGTCGTTGATGCTGCCCTGCAGTTCCGTGGGGAAGGGACCCTCTCCCACCCGGGTGGTGTAGGCCTTTGCCACCCCGATGACTCGGTCGATCAGGGTGGGGCCCACGCCGGCGCCGATGCAGGCGCCGCCGGAGACGGGATTCGATGAGGTGACGTAGGGGTAGGTGCCGTGGTCGAGATCAAGCAGGGTTCCCTGGGCGCCCTCGAAGAGGATGTTCTGCCGGGCCCGGGCCGCCTGGTGGATCGTGCGGGTGCAATCGACCACATGCGGGGCAAGACGCTCGCCATAGGCGAGGTATTCCGTCAGCACCACCTCGGGATCAAGCGGCTCAAGGCCGTAGATCCGCTCCAGGATCAGATTCTTTTCGGCCAGTGGCCCCATCAGGCGCTCGCGCAGGCGCACGGGATCCAGCAGGTCGATCACCCGGATGCCGTTCCGGTCTGACTTGTCGGCGTAGGTGGGACCAATGCCCCGGCCGGTGGTGCCGATGCGCCGATCACCGCGGCGCTCTTCCATCGCCAGATCGATCAGGCGGTGGTAGGGCATCGTGACGTGAGCCGTGGATGCCAGCTTCAGTCCGGAAATGTCGATGCCGTAGTCCCCGAGCATGTCGAGTTCTTCGAGCATGATGCGCGGGTCGACCACCGTGCCCGAACCGATCAGACAGATGGTGTCGGGGTAGAGAATTCCGGAGGGAATGAGGTGAAGTTTCAGCACCTTGTCGTCGACCACGATCGTGTGGCCGGCATTCACTCCACCCTGATAACGAACCACCACATCGGCGGATCGGCTCAGCAGATCGGTGATCTTGCCTTTCCCCTCGTCGCCCCACTGTGCACCGATGACGACAACATTGGCCAAGGACACAGCGGCCCGTAGCCGCTTCTAAGCACAAGGGTCAAGAGTCTCAGATGACCAGCCCTTTCGTCAAAGCCCTGGGGCCTGAAGGCAAGCTGGCTGGGCGCTGGAGAGTTTCTGGCCCTCGACCCTGAGGGAAATCAGGTGCCCCGGACAACGGTGGTTTCGGCTTTTTTCAATTCTTTTTCCAGGCGGCTCTTGAGCGCGTCAGGCAGGGGACGGTTGGCGTAATTGGTGTAGTGCCCGGCCAGGGAGTTCAAGGCGGTCTGCATGGTGGTGAAGGAGGGCAGTCCGTTCACCCGGGCCTTCGGCCTGTAAAGGGCCATGTAGTCGTTGATCAGGACGCGGGCTTCGCTTTCGGCTTCGGAGCGGGCCGGGTCATCCTGGCTGAGGGCAATGGTTCCCAGCAAGGATTCAGCCACCGTCATGGTGTCCTCGACGTAGGAACCGCTGAGGCTGTTGCTGGCACTGCCGCAGCTGGTGAGCGTGAGGCTGAGCCCGAGCGCGATCGCCAGCAGGGGAGACAGCGTGCGGCTCCACCAGCTCGGAGAGAACAGCCTGTCCCAGCAGGCCTGGAGAGCTGCGCTGAGGGCTGGCCCAGTCGAACGGAAGAAGGACCTCCAGACAACAGTCATCAGCGTCTCTGCGTGTCGATGGCCGATCTTACGAGCTCCCCGTCGCCAGTCCCAGGCGTGCGGCGCCGATGTGCTCCTGCAGCAGTGTCACCACCTCCTGGGCGGCCACGTCTCGCTTGGCTCCGCTTGCGCGCTCCACCAGCTCCACCTGGCCAGAGGCGGCACCGCGCCCCACTACCACCCGCCAGGGGATTCCGATCAGATCGGCATCCTTGAACTTCACCCCGGCCCGCTCGCCGCGGTCATCGAGCAGCACCTCAAGTCCAGCCCGCTCGAGCTCGTCGTGAAGCTGTTCCCCGAGAGCCACCTGAACGGGGTCCTGGGCGCTGGCCACCACCACGATCACCTCGAAGGGAGCGATCGGCACGGGCCAGCGAATGCCCAGGTGATCGTGGTGCTGCTCAACGGCCGCCTGGGCCAGCCGGGACACCCCGATGCCGTAGCAGCCCATCCACAACGGCTCATCCAGACCCTGTTCATTGGTGAAGTTGGCCTCCAGGGCCTGGGAATACTTGCGCCCGAGCTGGAAGATGTGACCCACCTCGATGCCGCGGCTGGCCACAAGCCGCTGGCTGGGGTCCTGCAGGCAACGCTCCCCCGGCTGGGCTGAGCGCAGGTCGGCCACGCTCGGCCGCCCGCCCGCCAGCTCCGACCAGCGGGCTCCCACCAGGTGTGTGTCCGGGCGGTTGGCCCCGCAGACGAAGGCTTCGAGCTCCGCTGCGGTGCCATCCGCCAGGCGCAGAAACGAGGTTTGCCATCTGCGCGCTCCCGCCAGCAGTTCATCGCCAAGATGCGGACCCAGGCAGCCCAGAGGCCAGTCAGGCAGCCCCTCGGAGCGGATCTGATCCGGCGTGATCGGCTCCAGATCCAAAAGGGCCCCGGCCCCTTCCCCCAGCGACGCGCTGACGGCGTTGGCCAGCTTGGTGGGGTTGAGCTGCTGATCGCCGCGCAGGCTCACCAGAACGGGCTGTGGTTTGGCTTCGGCGCAGCGGGCCAGCAGGAGCAGCACCTTCACCGTCTGGCTGGGCTCGAAGCCATGGGCAGCGCAGAGGGCCTCGATGCTGTGCTGCCCTGGGGTGTGGAGTTCCACCGCGCCGGAGCCGGCGCTGACCATGGGTACCGCCGGCTCCGGCAACGAGCAGGCCCGCTCCTGATTGGCGGCATAACGTCCATCCGCACTGCTGAGGATCAGATCCTCTCCGGCATCGGCGGTGACCATGAACTCCTGACTGGCAGAGCCTCCGATGGCGCCGCTGTCGGCCTCCACTGCCACGGTGCGCAGGCCACAGCGGCTGAAGATGCGGCGGTAGGCCTCGTCCATGCGCTGATAGGTGAGCCTGAGATCGGCCTCGTCGGCATGGAAGGAATAGGCATCCTTCATGATGAATTCGCGACCGCGCATCAGGCCGAAGCGGGGCCGGATCTCATCCCTGAATTTGGTCTGGATCTGGTAAAGGCTTACCGGCAGTTGCCGATAGGAGCGGAGCAGGTCGGCGGCCAGGGCCGTGATCACTTCTTCATGGGTCGGACCGAGCCCCATGGAGCGGTCCTGGCGGTCGACCAGGTGAAACATGATCCCTTCCCCGGCGGTATAGCCCTGCCAGCGGCCGCTGCGTTCCCAGAGGCTGGCGGGCTGCAGGGCGGGGAGGAGGGTTTCCAGGGCGCCGGTAGCGTCCATCTCCTGGCGCACGATCGCCGAGATCTTGGTCAGTACCCGCCAGAGCAGGGGCAGATAGGCGTATACACCCGAGGCCACCCGGCGCATATAGCCGCCACGGAGCAGCAGTTTGTGGGACGGGATCTCGGCTTCCGCCGGGTCATCCCGCAGCGTCACCAGCATCAGGCGGGAGACGCGCATGGAAGGAAGACACAGCTTGAGCAGCCCGGGAACCTATCACCGCACAGGCCATGGGTTTTTCAGGGCGGACGGGAACCGGGGCTGGTCTTGCCGACCGGGGCCTGGGCCGGTTTAATCACGCCACCGGGCGGGTCGCTGCAGCGATCTGGCTGCCCAGACTTCCTCTGCTAGCGTCGGCATGAATTCCCAGCCGTCCAAGATAAGTCTTATGGTTGCACCAACGGCCGGCTCCAGCGGAGAGCTTCCACCGACCGTGCCACCGTCCTGGCCTGCCGGCCTTCCCGATCCCAGCACCGAATCGGCTGAAGGCCTGATCGGCATCGACGAGGTGCAGAAGGCCCTCAATCGTTCAAGGGCTTCGGTTTACCGCTACACCAACACCGATCCCCGCAACCTCAACCCAGCCTTCAACTCGCGTAAGCTCAACCCGGAATACCGCACTGATCAGAAGGAGGCACTGCTGTTTCACCCCAATGAGGTGGCCCGTTTCGCCCGCGATGTGCTGCGAATCAAGGAGGTGACCGTCGAGGTGCTCAATTCACCATCCACGGCTACCCAACAGCTGCTGAGCTCAATCCTTCAGGAACTTCAGGCCATTCGGCTCAGCCTTCAGGGACTGGATCAGGCACCGGCGGTTCTCAGCACCAAGAGGGATCAGTTGGAGCAGTCACGCCCCGCTGCCTGAGCGATTCGTCAGCGGCTTGGGCAGAAGGATGCAGAAGGTGTCATATTGAAGCCGGTAACGGGCTTTCTGTTGGGTGGTTCTTCCCTTCAGCCAGGCCGCTGCTGCTTCCAGGACCAGTGCTCTGAACGGCCTGAGTGCCGCTCCAACACTTCTCCCTGAAGCTGGTCCCTCATCCCTATCCATGGATTCCGAACCTCCACGAACCGGCCCGGCCACGGCCACCGCAATTTCCAACTCCACAGTCACCTCCTCAGTCACTGCACCGGCCGCTCTGGCCAGCCTGCTCCCGCCTCCCCCTGCCGAGTCAGGGCTGGGTTCAAGCGCAGCCAGCGGAGGTTCCAAAGATGATTCCTACAGCCCAGACGGACTCCTGGATCCCGGATCACCGCTGCTGGGGGCCATCATTGCCCTGCTTGCTCTGATCGTTCCCGTGGCTGCCGTTCTGCTGGAGCGCGGCTCTTTCCGGACTGATCCCCGCTTTTCCATACCCATCAGCCGTGGACATCAGCAGCCTGTCCCCCTCGCCATCCCTGGGCTTGGTGAATCTGGTGGTGGAGATTCCCGCCGGTAGCCGTAACAAATACGAGTACAACAGTGCGGCCGGCCTGATGGCTCTCGATCGGGTGCTGCATTCCTCGGTCCGCTATCCCTTCGACTACGGCTTCGTTCCCAACACCCTTGCCGAGGACGGCGCTCCCCTCGACGCAATGGTGATCATGGAAGAGCCCACCTTCGCCGGCTGCCTGATCACTGCTCGCCCGATCGGCTACCTCGACATGATCGACTGCGGCGCCCATGACGGCAAGCTGTTGTGCGTGCCCGAGGCCGACTGCCGACAGAGCGGCCTGCGCAGCATCCGTCAGATCGCTGCCAATCAACTCGAAGACGTGGCCGAGTTTTTTCGCACCTACAAAAATCTGGAGGGGCGGTCGGTCGAGATCATCGGCTGGCAGGACGCCCCTGCCGTGCCTGCCCTGGTGGAGCGCTGCATCCAGGCAGCCCGCGCCGATCAGGAGGAGCGCTGCAGCAGGAAGCCTTCGTAATCGAGGGCCTGGAACACCCGTGCCGGATCTCCGAAGCCAGCGGCGTTCACGAGGGCCGTGAGCCTTGCCACTCCCACAGGATGGGCTCCGTGCGTGAGAGGTTCGAGCAGTTCAAGGGGTGCCTCCAGCCGGGAGGCCCGCTGGAAACCGAGCCAGGCCTCAGCCATCTGGTCCTCCAGCAGTGGAAGGGCGGGGCGCATCAGATCCACCAGCACCAGCTGGCCCCCAGGCCTGAGGCAGCGGGCCAGGGCTGAAAGAAACGCCAGCTTGCTGCCGTCATCGGGGAGGGCCTGCAGCACCAGCACCGAGAGCGCCCCATCGAAGCCGGCCTCCAGATCCAGGTCTTCCACGGTGCTCTGCCGCCAGTTGAGGCCTGCCGCCGCTGTGCCAAGCCGCTGCTGGGCGGCGCTGAGCATCGCCTGGGAGGGATCGATCGCGCTCAGGCGCCAGTCAGGGCGCTGGGCAATGGCCTCCACCAGCTCGGCGCCGGTGCCGCAACCGGCCACCAGCACCTCAGCTCCTGGCTGGCCGGCCAGGGGGGAGGCCGCCAGCAGGGCCACCCCGAGCCGGGCGAGGCTTGCGTAACCAGGGATCAGGCCCTGCACCACCAGGTCGTACCCGGAGAGTTCACCGCTGTTCGCTGCAGCCATGGACCTGTGCGCGCTCCGCTGGATCGTAGGCAGCGACGCCGCAGCGCCCGGGCCAACATCCATTGCAAGGCTGGTCGTCCAAGACCCGCCAGACGGTAAGTTGGTTCGCGCCAGTAGCCGCTGCGACCAGTGCCCACCATCCGCTTCGATAATGAAGACCAGAAGGTTGGTTGCATCGAGGGGGCCAACCTGCGCCAGGCGGCACTTGATGCCGGCATCAACCCCTACAAGGGCCTGAACAACCTCAACAACTGCGGTGGCCTTGGCCAGTGCGGCACCTGCGTCGTCGAAGTCCTTGAGGGCGCCCAGAACCTTTCGCCCCGCAGCGATGTCGAGCAGGTCTACCTGTCTGATCGCCCCGCCAACTATCGCCTCAGCTGCCGCACCAGCGTCAACGGCGACGTGACCATCCGAACCCGGCCGGACGCCGCTGTGGGCAAGGGTTCCAACAGCCTGGTGGGCGCCCTGAAATCGCTTGTCGGCCTGAAGTGAGCCTGGACGCTTCCTTCAGCGGAGGCCGTCCAAGGCTGTACAGCTACCCGAAGTGCTCCACCTGCCGCCGGGCCCTGAAATGGCTCGCACAGGAGGGCCTTGAGGTGGATCTGGTGGACATCACCCTCTCTCCCCCAACCCGGGAGCAGCTTGAGAAAGTCTGGGCCGGCCTGCCTGATCCCCGCCGGCTGTTCAACACCAGCGGTGCCAGCTACCGAGCCCTCGGCGCCGCCCATGTCAAGGCGATGTCTCCCTCCGAAGCCATCACGGCCCTGGCCGCCGACGGCAGGTTGATCCGCCGACCCCTACTGCTGGCGGAAGGCGTTGCGGTGCTCACGGGCTTTGATCCCGAGGTGTGGAAGCAGGCCCTGAAGCCTCTGCTCCCATCGGCTGGTTCTCAGCTGCCGTAGCCGGCGGCACCGTGAGCTGATCCAGCTCACGGATCAGAGCATCGATGCCCGTGCGGTTGATCTGGGCCAGGTAGGTGAGCTTGAGTTCCTCCAGCAGGGCACAGACCAGCTGCTGGCTGCGCTCCAGCACCGGACCACTCTCGAGGGCTTCGGCCAGCTCGTCCCAGAAGCGATCGACACAGTCGCGCAGGAGATCGATCTGGCGGTTGTCGCGCCGCTGCATCCTTGCGCCGGCTCCCCGTGAGAGCTCCATCACGCTGTCCACCATGCCGGAGGCGAGCTGCTGGGTCAGTTGCTTCTCCACCTGCATCAGCAGTTGCAGCTGGCGCAGCCCCGGTGGCACCACCATTGTCTGAAGCGTCTGCTGCAGGGCATGGGCCAGCACGGCCTGGAACTGTGGTGCCAGCCGAGGACCCACTTCGCTGAGCAGCAGGGGCCCCCAGATGCGCAACAGTTCGACCAGCTCGCGTTCGTCATTGATCGAGACGCTCTGATGGCTGCGCAGGCGGCGGATCCGCTGGGGCCACTGAGGGGAGCGGATCAACCCCTGGGCCCCGTCCATGAGCTGCAGGGCCAGCACCTCGAACAGTTCCACGGCAAGGAGGGCCACCACCGCCCGGCTGATCACGGCTCGCAGGGGCTCCATGTTCACCAGGCCACTGGTCTGAAGCCTTTCCACCACCGGTATGAGGCGCAGCCAGCGCCAGAACGGCAGCAGCAGGGGCAGATCGGTCCAGCGCCGCAGCAGGGCATCCCCCCAGCTCAGGCCAGGCAGGCGGCGGCGCAGCCGTGCTGCCCTCAGCAGGATGTCCGCCAGGAAGACGCTCTGGAAAATGACCAGATCAATCCGCCAGAACTGGTCGGTTGGACGTCCGTTCTCATCGATCGAGCGCCAGTAGTTGGTGGCCACCAGCGGCAGCACCTGCTGCTGCCAGAAGAGTCGCTCCTCGATCCAGGGCTGGCGCCGCAGCCAGTCGTCTCCAAGCAGCAGCTCAGCCGATTGCTTGGCTGAGTCCTGGTCGGCGCGCTCGCGCAGGCGGTTCTTGATCTTCTCCAGCGTGCCGGAGCCACCCGAAGACAGGAAGGGGTTGTCATCGATCATCTGATCGGTGAGCGCAACCTGTCGCCGGCGCAGGTCGCTGGCTGGGAAACCCGCCAGCAGGGCGCGGTCCATCTGATCGAAGGCGTTCAGATAGGCCTGGGTCTCCCGGTGGGGTTCGATCCCCTTCACCGGGTCGTAGAAGGGCGTGATGTCGGGCAGGAATCCGAGACGCAGCACCAGTGGCGCCGATGGCAGGGGATAGAGGTTGCGCTGCAGCCAGAACGTGCGCAGGGGCACGTAGGTGATGTCGAAGCAGACCCAGAGCAGATTCAAGGCAGCCCAGAGGGCCACGAACTGATCCCAGTGCTGCCCGAGGCGGTTGCTGCCTGTCGAGGACCTCAGATGCCAGCGCGGCCGCACCATGGAGAACAGCGTCGATCGACCAAGGGTAGAGAGGGGGATTGCCCGGCTCCGGAGCCCTAAGGTGACCGGCTCCAGCAGGAGAGCATTGATCGCCGAGGACTCCCCATCACCGACCACGCCTTCGGGGACACCTGAACCCGAGCCGCAAAAGGGGCCTCAGCCAGACCAGCAGTCGGTCCACGGCACGGAAAGCGCCTGGGCCTTCTGGCGCAGTGTGCTGCTCACCCTGGCGGTGGCTCTGGGGATCCGACAGTTTCTGTTGGAGGCCCGCTTCATCCCGTCTGGCTCCATGCTGCCCGGCCTGCAGATCCAGGACCGCCTTCTGGTGGAGAAAATCTCGTTTCGCAGCCGTGCCCCCCAGCGGGGCGAAATTGTGGTTTTCCACTCCCCCTTCCACTTCGATCCCGCCCTCCAGGCCAATCGACGCCCCAGCCCCCTGGGCTGCCTGCTGGTGAATCTGCCCCTGATCGGCTCGATCCCCGGCCTGCAGGAACCGGCATGCGATGCCTACATCAAACGGGTGGTGGCGATCCCCGGTGACCGGGTGGTGGTCAACCCCCGCGGGCAGCTGACCATCAACGGCCAGACCATCCGCGAGACCTACGTCCAGAACTTCTGCCCGATCGACAGCCAGGGCACCGGCCCCTGCCGCACCCTCGACACCGTGGTGCCACCTGGAGCCGTGCTGGCCCTCGGCGACAACCGCGCCAACAGCTGGGATGGACGCTTCTGGCCCGGTGGTCCCTTCCTCCCCCACAAGGAGATCATCGGCAGGGCCTTCTACCGCTTCTGGCCACTGGATCGCACAGGCCCTCTTGGGGATCCGGATCCCCTCAGCGGGGACCCAGCCAAAGCTGGGGCAGCAGCCCAGTCGCCAATACCCGCCCCCTGAGCTGCTCTCCCCCCAGGGGCTGGTTGGCCGCCTTGGAGGCATAGGAGGCATAGCCATCGTCACTGGGGGTCCACTCCAGCTCCGGGTCGAAGAGGATCCAGCGCCTTGAACCGCACTGGAGCCCTGGTTCCTCCAGATCGAGCAGCCGGGCCGGTCCCCAGCACAGGGCGCGCCAGAGCGCTTCGGGGCTCCAGCCCTGCTCCCGCACCAACTGGTGCCACAACAGCGGCAGTACGTAGCGGTGACCCGCCAGACCAGGCCGGCGCTGATCCAGAGGCAGCAGTTGCTCTTCTGGATCAAGCGGTTGATGGTGGACGGCCACCGCGCTGATCACCCCATCAGCAAGCGCCGCCACCAGGGCACGGCGGTCTTCGGGAGTGCCCAGCGAGGGCACCAGCCGCCAGCCTTCAGCCACCGGATCAAGGCTGCCGCTGTCGGCCACCAGATGCCACCAGCAGACCGTGGCCATCGGCGCCGGATCGGCCGCCCGCAGCAGTTTCACACCAGCGGCGGTGGAGAGATTCGCCAGGCGCAGGCTCACCTGGGGCAGGGAGGCCCCAAGGGCCAGCAGGTTCTGCAGGGGGATGGTTTCACTGAGGGGCGGATCCATGGGCCAGCCGGCCCGCAGGGCTTCCACCCCCTCGCGCACGAAACCACCGTGATCAAGACTGGCGTTCCGCGGTGCCAGCAGCACAGGGCGATCAGAGCATTCGCCGATGCTGAGCCCGCGTTCCAGCAGGGGCAGAGGCGGCAGCTCCCCTTCCTCCGCCAGTCCGATGGCACCGGCGGCCAGCAGATCGGCGTGGGCAGAGAGGTCTTCGCCGCGACCACCGAGGCTGAACCCCCCCCATAGGCACAGTTCGAACGGGGGCTCAACCGCCAGGCGCAGGCATTCGGGGCGATCACGCCAGTTGCGCGCCCGCGGCAGCAGAGCCACGGTGCCGTAGCCAGCTGCCGCAGCTGAGCGGACCAGGCTTTCAAGGGTTTCGGCGCGGCCGTCTTCGGGTTCCTCCAGAAAGCTGTGGGGATCCACCAAGGCAGGCGCCAACAGCCAGGAGCCAGCTGGCAGGGGAGTGAGCCCCAGGCGTGCCGCCCCGTCCCAGGACCCGGCGCCAATCGCCGTGATCACCCCCTGCTCGAGCAGCACATCGCTGCGCAGGAGAGGCTGGTCGGGCCCCTGCAGCAGCTGGACATCCTGCAGCAGGTGGGCAGTCATCAGAGGGCGCCGGCAGCGGTGCGGTCGATCACGCCACCGAGGTGGGTTGTGAGGTTCAAGCAGGTCACCACCGGCAGGGTTCCGCCAGCACTGTCCGGCGGCGGCCAGTCGATCACACTCACCCCGCCGTTGCCCTGCTTGACCATCCAGATGTCGGCTGGGGTCAGTCCCAGCAGGGCACAGAGGATCGTTTTGTTGACGGCGTCATGGGCCACCACCAGGGCGGTCTCCCCCGCCTCCAAACCAGCAGCCAGAGCCCTCCAGCACGCCAGCGAGCGGTCCCAGACCTGCTGCAGATTCTCACCTTCTGGCATCTGCACGGTGTGGGGCGCATCTTTCCACTGCTGCAGCAACTCCCCCCATTCCTGAGAGATCTCCTGCTCCAGGCGCCCCTCCCATCGGCCGTGACCGATCTCCACCAGGCCCTCCTGGCTGTGGAGCGTCACTTCGGGATGGGCGGTGAGGATGGCTTCGGCGGTCTGGCGGGGCCTGGCCATCGAGCTGGTGAAGGCCTTCTGGATCGGCACGGCGCTGAGGAAGTCGGCAGCGGAGCGTGCCTGGGCCAGACCAGTGCTGTTGAGGGGAATATCGATCTGACCCTGGAAGCGACCCTGGCGGTTCCAGTCGGTTTCGCCGTGGCGCACCAGCAGCAGGCGTGCTCCTGGTCCCTTGGGCGGCAGTCGGGTGCCCAGGTGAGCGGTGACATTGAGCGATTCGATCTGCACCTGCACGCCGCTTGCCTGACGCTGCAGGTTGAACACCGAGAGGGAGGCATTATCGAGACGCAGTCCCTGGAAGCGGCTGGCGGGGAGCCCGAGCAACTGCAGCACCAGGCAGCGCAGGATGGCGCTGTGGGCCACCACCAGCACCGTGTTCAGATCGTCTCCCGCCTGATCAGCCTGATCGAGATGCTCACGCTCAAGGCGATCCACCCAGCGGCGGGCCTGGTCCATCAGCTCTGGAATCGGCCGGAATCTGCTGCCATCGGAGCGTTCCAGCTCCAGCTGATCGGGAGCCTCCCTCCACAGGCGGTAGGCCTCGGGAAAGCGCTCTTTCACCTCACTTCCAAGCAGGCCGCACCAGGGGGCCAGGTCCACCTCCAGCAGGTCGTCGTCAAGCTCGGCGCCGAGCCCACCCCCATGGGCTTCGAGCAGCTGGGCGGCTGTGTTGGCGGCACGGCTCAGGGGGGAGCTGTAGACGGCATCGAGGCGAAGGTCCGCCAGCGCTGCGCCAGTGAGACGGGCCTGGCGTTGGCCCTCGTCGGTGAGGGAGGAGAGATCATCCCGGCCCTGGATGCGGTGCTCGGTGTTGAAGCTGCTGAGTCCATGGCGGACGAGCAGGAGCCGGAGGGGCACGGGGTCTGGAGCTGGAAGCGCCGTCATCGTATGGGAGGGATTCCTGCACGGCTCATCGCCGCTTCCGCTTACGGCTGCCTGTCGGGCTCAAGGGAGAATCGGGCCAGTGCGAGGAGTTGGGGTGGCAACAGCAGGGCGAGGACGGGCCGGGTCCCTGAAAGTGGGGCTGGCCATGGTCAGCCTGCTGCTGAGCCTGCTGCTCTGGCTCAACGGTCTGCTGGAGAGTCTGGAGCGCCCATCGGTGGGTAACGACCTTTCCAGGCGGCAACTGGAGCTGAGTGCGTTGGCAGCACCGGCGATTCCGCCCTCGCTGCAGCCGCTCCTGGTGGGCGAAGACCCGGGAGGGCTGTTGCTGGCTGAGCTGGAGCAGCAGGCAGAGGAGGGCGGCGACAGCACAACGGCTTCAGCGGCCGCTCAGGCGTCCGGTGAACGGGAGGCCAGGATCAGCCTGCTGGAGCGGGCGCTGCTGCAGTTGCGCCAGGGACAACCGGCCGCCGCCCGCCCCCTGCTGCTGCAATTGCAACTGCTTGCCAGCGCCGATGATCAGGCCCTGATCGAGCAGCTGCTGATGCTGCCCCAAGCCGGCACCATGCCCGCCGAGGCGCTGGGCATGCTCGAGGACCCGCTGGTGCGGCGCCTGAGCTGCCAGGTGCTGGCGAACAGCAGCGACTGCGGCGAGCCTGCTGCCGAGCGGCGCGCCCTGCTCCAGCTCCTGGGCATCAACCTGCTGCCAGCCCTGGCCCTGCTGGTTGGGCTGGTGCTGCTTCTGCGGGAAGGCTGGCTGCGCTGGCGCGGCAAGCAACAGCCGCTGCCTGGCCTGGTCGGCCCCGACCTGGGGGTGATCGATGTGGTGCTGCTGATCGCCGGAGGGTTCGTGCTGCTGGGGGAAGTCCTCACGCCGGTGCTGCTGAGCCCCCTGCTGCAGGCCACTCTCTCCGCACTGGCCATCAAGCCTCCCCTCGCTGATGGCGTCACGGTTCTCGCCATGTACCTCGGCCTGATGGCCGCGCCGCTGCTGATGCTCTTCTGGCTGCTGCGCTCGAGGGGCGAGGCCCCGCAGGGGGGCTGGCTGCAGTTCCGCTGGCGGCCGGTTGGTTCAGCCCTGCGCAAGTCGCTGAAGTATCTGCTGATCGTGCTGCCCCTGGTGGCGTTGGTCGGCTGGCTGCAGCAGCTCGTCTGGAGCGACATCGGCGGGAGCAATCCTCTGCTGGAGCTGGTGCTGCGCAGCGGTAACGGCCTGACCCTTGCCTGTTTCGCCTTCACGGCGATCGTGCTGGCCCCCCTGTTCGAGGAAACCATCTTCCGGGGGGTGTTGCTGCCGGTGCTGGGACGGGAGCTCGGCCCCCTGTCCGCGGTGTTGCTCAGCAGCGCAGTTTTCGGCATCGCCCACCTCAGCCTCGGAGAGTTCCCTCCCCTGTTCACCCTCGGCCTGGGCCTGGGCTGGCTGCGTCTCAGTAGTGGACGCCTGAGCACCTGTGTGGGGCTCCATGCTCTCTGGAACGGACTCACCTTCGCCAACCTGCTGTTGCTGGCTCGCTGATCGTTGGCTTGCTGCCCCTTGCGCCCCATGGTTCACTTGCGGAGATTCGTCAGGTTCCGGTGGTCGCCGTTCCGTCGCCCCAGCCCTTCTTCAGGCGCCGTTCTCTGGAGCTGATCCAGGGCTCTTTCTCCGCCAGGCGTGTGGTGCGTCAGGCCCCCTGGCTGGCTGGTCTGCACAGGGCCTCTGATGGCCTGCTGGTGGCCTTAGGCCTCTCGATGGTTGGCCTCACCGTCCTCACCCTGCACTGGCAGGGACAGTGGACCAGCAGTTTTGAGCGGCTGGAGTCGACCCAGGTGCTGGAACACCGCCTGCAGGAATCCACGGCGGTCCTGGAGCAACACCACCTGGCGATGGCCAGGCGCCCCGGCCTGCTGGTGCCGACCAGCCTTCAGCGCCTGATCCATCTGCCCTCTCCCAGCGCCAGGGCATCGGAGAGCCAGCAAAACTCCAGTACCGGCCAGCATCAAAGCCATTCTCAGCCCCAGCCGTTCAACCTCCAATCCCTTGATCCCCGCGCGCTCGGTGTGGAACTCAGCCGGATCAGCCTCGACCCCAAGATTGTTCGGGCTGGGTATTGAGGGTGGTGCGTCGCTCGGCCACTGGGTCACCCCCCATACCCCTGCATCGAGGGGGACCCAGCTCCACTGATTCAGAGACTCCGCGCAGCAGCCGGCGTCGGGTGATCCAGCTGCAACCCGTGCCAGCTGGCAGGTTGCTCACTGTGTATCTCACCCTCTGCCTGGCCCTGGTCGGTCTGGCCGGACGCCTGGCCTGGCTTCAGGTGAAAGAGGGCGACCGGCTGCAACAGCGGGCCCGGGCGATCCAGACCCAGAAGACGAAGCCGATCGGCAAGCGCCGGCCGATCGTCGACCGCAAGGGCCGCTTGGTGGCCATCGACGAGGAACGCTTCACCCTCTGGGCCCACCCCCGCTACTTCAACTTTCCCGGTGACGATCCCAACCTGATCCGCAGCAGCTCCGAGACGGCCCAGAAGCTCGCCAAGGTGCTGCTGGTGCCCGCCTCCGATCTGATGAGCACGATCGACGGCCGCAAATCCGGGGTCAAACTCGCCACTGATCTCGATCCAGAAACCGCTCGTCGCCTGCGCGAACTGGGCATCAGTGGCCTTGACCTCGAGCCCTACCCCCAGCGCATCTATCCCCAGGGTCAGCTGTTCGCCAATGTGGTCGGCTTCCTAAACCTTGAGCGGGTCGCCCAGGCGGGCCTTGAGCAGAGCCGCGACAAAGACCTGCGCCGCCAGGAAAGCATCCGTCAGATGCGCCGCGGCGCCGACGGCACGCCCCTGCCCGACGGTCTCCAGTCCGGTGTTCTCTACACCGATGATCTGCGGCTGCAGCTGACCCTCGACGCCCGTCTGCAGCGGGTGGCCCAGCAGGCCCTCTCCAGACAGCTGAAGCAGTGGAAGGCCAAGCGCGGGTCCGCCATGGTGATGGATGTGCGCAATGGCGAAATGCTGGCGCTCACCTCCAGTCCCAGCTATGAGCCGAACCGGTTCTGGAAGTACTCACCCGGGCTGTTCCGCGAGTGGTCGGTGCAGGATCTCTATGAGCCCGGCTCCACCTTCAAGCCGATCAACCTGGCGATTGCCCTGCAGGAAAAGGCCATCCAGCCCAACGGCACCGTCAACGACGTGGGCCAGCTCACGATCGGAGGCTGGCCGATCTTCAACCACGACCGGCGGGCCAACGGCACTCTTGATTTCGCCACTGTTCTGCAGGTTTCGAGCAATGTGGCCATGGTGCAGGCCATGCGCCTCGTCAAACCCTCCACCTACTGGGAGTGGATGCGCCGTATCGGCATCGACACCGTTCCTGACACCGATCTGCCGGGAGCAGTGGCTGGAGAGCTCAAGACCCGCGAGCAGTTCACCACCCAGCCGATCGAGCCGGCCACGGCCGCCTTCGGCCAGGGCTTCTCGCTAACACCCCTGAAGCTGCTTCAGCTGCACGCCATGATTGCCAATGGAGGGCGACTGGTGAGCCCCCACATCACCCGCGGCCTGCGCTCCGGCGACAGCCTGGCCCAGGCTCCTGCCGCCAATGGCCTGCAGGTTATGGAACCCTCCGTCACCAAGCAGGTGATGGCCTGGCTGGAAACGGTGGTGGACAAGGGCAGTGGCAAGGGTGTTCAGGTGCCGGGCTACCGCATCGGTGGCAAGACCGGAACCGCCCAGAAAGCCCTCAACGGGGTGTATATCCCGGGGGCACGGATCACCAGCTTCGTGGCCCATCTGCCGATCGACGATCCCCGCTATGTGGTGCTGGTGGTGGTGGATGAGCCCCAGGGGGGCAATGCCTACGGCTCCACCGTGGCGGTCCCGGCGGCCAAGGAGATCATCGAAGCTCTGCTCGTGCTCGAGAAAGTGCCCCCCAGCTCCGGCAAGAAGCAAGCAAGCCAGCCAACGGTGCGGGGTTGAGGACGCTCCGGTTGGGCTCGGCTCAGCCTGGCTAGCCTCCTTAGAGATGCTGATGCATGGGGACATGCCCAACCTGCTCGATCAACTCGCTGCCATGACGGTGGTTGTCGCTGACACCGGTGAACTGGAAGCGATCAAGCAGTTCACCCCCCGCGATGCCACCACCAACCCCTCCCTGATCCTGGCGGCCGCCCAGATACCGCTGTATCAGGGACTGATCGATGAATCCCTCAAGGCATCCAGAAAGGTGATCGGGTCCGCAGCGCCCGCCGAAGAGGTGGTGCTTGAAGCACTTGATGAAATCTGCGTCACCTTCGGCAAGGAGATCCTTCAGATCGTTCCAGGGCGGGTGTCCACTGAGGTGGATGCCAGGCTCAGTTACGACACAGAGGCCACGATCGAGAAGGCCCGCAAATTGATTGGCCTGTATCACGAGGCCGGTATCGGCAAAGAGCGGGTGCTGATCAAGATCGCTTCCACCTGGGAGGGCATCAAGGCCGCTGAAGCGCTGGAGAAGGAGGGCATCCACTGCAACCTCACCCTGCTGTTCAGCTTCACCCAGGCTGTGGCCTGCGCCGAGGCGGGCGTAACCCTGATCTCCCCCTTCGTGGGTCGCATCCTCGATTGGTACAAGCAAGACACCGGCCGTGATCACTATCCCGGGCCGGAGGACCCCGGTGTGATCTCCGTCACCAAGATCTTCAACTACTACAAAACCTACGGGTACCGCACGGAAGTGATGGGGGCCAGTTTCCGCAACATCGAGGAGATCATCGAGCTGGCCGGCTGCGATCTGCTCACGATCTCTCCCAAGCTTCTCGATCAGCTTCGTCAGACCGAAGCGCCCCTGCCGCGCAAGCTCGATCCCCTCAACCCTGCTCCTACCGAGGCTCGCTTCAGCCTGGATAGCTCCGGTTACGCCGCCGCCATGGCGGCTGATCGGATGGCCAGCGAAAAGCTCGATGAGGGCATCCGCGGCTTCAGCAAGGCGATTGAGACCCTCGAGGCCCAGCTGGCCCATCGCCTTGCCGAGCTGGAGGGGGAGGCCGCCTTCGCCCACGCGGCCCAGGAGATCTTCCTGCTCAACGACATGGATGGCGACGGCTGCATCACCCGGGAGGAATGGCTGGGCAGCGATGCGGTCTTCGATGCCCTCGACACCGACCATGACGGCAAGCTGGTGCCCGAAGATGTGCGTGGTGGCCTGGGTGCCCCGCTGGCCCTTACGGCCGCCGGTGCCTGATCAGCCCGCACGACTCCCATTTCCAGGCCTGATCCATGAATGCTCTTGACACCCTGCGTGCCCTGGCCACCCAGGGCGAGGTGCGTGACTATGAACCAGGTGATCTGATCTTCAAGGCCGGAGAATCCGGCGATTGCATGTTCGGATTGCTGCAGGGCAGCGTGCAACTCAGCTGGAACGGTGATGCCGGCCATGAGGAGATCAAGGAAGGCGATGTCTTCGGCGCAGGAGCGCTGGTCACCCCTGATCACCGCCGTTTTGGCAATGCCAGGGCCATCAGCCCCTGCAGGATCCTGGTGATGAACCGGGAAAAGTTCCTGTTCGCCGTTCAGGAATCGCCGATGTTCGCCATCGAGCTACTGAGTTCGATCGACCAGCGTCTGCGCCAACTCAAGGACTGCCTGCGCTAGCTCTGACTGCGGTTGAACATCAGTCGGCGGATCACCCGCTGGGCGATGTCGCCGTAGCCCATCTCCCCGGAGAGAATCTGGGCGATGCGCCGCGGAGCGGTGGGCCGCTTCACCCCCAGTTGATATCCAACACGGGGTAACCGGTAGAACACCTGGGCGATGCGTCGTCCCCAGGCCATCGACTGGCCCCATTCACTGCGCATGCGCTCGCTGTAGCCAGCCAGGGCGCCGGCCTCACCGCCCAGCCAGCGGTCGAGGGCTTCGGCGGCCCGGGTGCCGCTGAGTAGAGCGGGACGCAGTCCTTCCGCCAGAAAGGGATCCACCAGGGAGGCCGCGTCTCCGACCACCAGGGCGCCGGCATCGTGGTGGAGCCGGTGATGCCCGTCCCAGATCCGCAGGGGAGACACCCGCCGTTCGCCGCTGTCGGGTGGCAGCCCGAAGCTGGGCAGCAAGCGAGCCAGCACGGCCTCGCTCTCGAGGGGCTCGCGGCCGATGAAGCTGCCCACCCCAATGCTGAGGCCACCCTGGCGAGGGAAAATCCAGCTGAAGCCATGGCGCACCAGGCCGAATTCGAAATGGGCCGTGTTGGGCTCAGGCACTTCAGCATCCACCTCCACCGAAACGGCGGAGGCGTAGCGGGGCTGGAGTGACCCCAGGCCCAGCGGCTGGCCGAAGGCCGAGCGAGCCCCATCGGCGATCACCACCGCCCTGCAGCTGATCCAGCCGCCCGCTGAGTTGTGCACGAGCCAGTGATCACCTTCCCGTGTGATTCTCTGCACGGCCGTGGCCTCGAGCAGATCGGCACCACAGCCCACCGCCTGCTCCGCCAGAAGATGATCCAGGCGGGAACGGCGCACGATCCAGAAGGGTGCCTCCCCAGGCAGGTCGGCGATCACGGGATCCTCCAGGCACCAGGTGAAACGCACCCTGGTGATCACCCGATCGACGGCAGGACTGAGATCGAAGGGGAACAGGCGCTGCACGGAGGCGGCCATACCGCCGCCACAGGGCTTCTGCCGCGGCAGGCTGCCAGCATCCAGGATCCTGACGCGCCAGCCCCGCGCAGCGAGGTGGTAAGCGGTTGCCGCCCCGGCCGCTCCGGCGCCCACCACGACCACGTCGGCATCACAGGCTGGCCGGGGGGCAGCGCTGGCCACGCTCACACCTTGAGGATGTCGGCTTCCTTGTCTGCGAGGCTTTTCTCCAGTTCAACGATGTAGCGGTCGGTGAGCTTCTGCACCTTCTCCTGTTCATCGCGGCTCTGATCTTCGGAGAGCTCCCCGTCTTTTTCCTGCTTCTTCACCTTGTCGATCGCTTCGCGGCGGATGTTGCGCAGGGCCACTTTGCCGTCTTCGGCATAGCGGGCGGCGAGTTTGCAGAACTCCTTGCGCCGCTCAGCCGTCAGCGGAGGAATGTTGATGCGGATCAGACGGCCGTCGTTGTTGGGAGTGAGGCCCAGATCACTCATGGAGATGGCTTTTTCGATGGCCGCCATCGCAGCGGTGTCGAATGGCTGGATCTGGATTGTCTGGGAATCGGGGGTGGAGAGGCTGGCCACCGAGCGCAGGGGCGTTTCGGAGCCGTAGTACTCGATGCTGATCTTGTCGAGCAGGGAAGGATTGGCCCGGCCGGTGCGGATGGTATTGAAGGTGCGCTGGGTGGCTTCCAGCGACTTGCGCATGCTGGCGTCGAGGTCCATGGGTGGTGCGGGGATAATGCGGCGTCAGCCGGCAGGAACGATGCGGGTGCCGATCGGCTCGCCGGCGATGGCCCGTCCGATGTTGCCAGGCCCGAACAGGTCGAAGACCACGATCGGGATGGCGTTGTCCTTGCACAGCGCGATGGCGGTGCTGTCCATCACGGCCAGCTCACCGCTGAGGACGTCCTGGAAGGTGAGCTGGTCGTAGCGGATGGCGTCGCTGTGGCGGGCCGGGTCCTTGTCATACACCCCGTCCACCTTGGTGGCCTTGAGCACCACGTCGGCGTTGATCTCGGCTGCCCGCAGGGCGGCGGTGGTGTCGGTGGTGAAGAAGGGATTACCGCAGCCGGCGCCGAACACCACCACCCGGCCCTTCTCCAGATGACGGATGGCGCGCCGCCGGATATAGGGCTCGGCGATCTCCTGCATGGCGATGGCGGTCTGAACCCGGGTGGGCACCCCCACCCGCTCCAGGGCGTCCTGAAGGGTGATGGCGTTCATCACAGTGGCCAACATGCCCACATAGTCGGCGGTGGCCCGGTCCATGCCGGCTGAAGAACCCTTGAGGCCTCTGAAGATATTGCCTCCCCCCACCACGATGGCGAGTTCCTTGCCGGCGTTCACCACAGCCGAAACATCCGCCGCAATGGCCTGAACGATGGCGGGATCGATGCCGTAGCCCTGCTCCCCCATCAGTGCCTCGCCACTGAGTTTGAGCAGAATGCGCTGGTAAGCCATCGGAATTGAGCGCACGGCGAACACAGTCGGCGGCACAGTAGCAACCGCGCTCGCAAGCACAGAAGCGCCAGCCACGCGGTTCAGAATTCGATGCCGGCCTGGGCTTTCACCCCCTGCTCACGGAAGGGATGGCGCACCAGTTTCATCTCGGTGACGAGGTCGGCACGGTCGACCAGGCCCTGGGGCGCCCCCCGCCCCGTGAGGGCCACGTGGGAGAGCTCCGGGCGGCGATCGAGGCCCTCAAGTACCTGATCCAGCTCTAGATAGCCCAGCTTGAGGGCCACGTTGACCTCATCGAGCACCACCAGCTTGCGGGCGGGATCCGCCAGGTAGACCAGAGAGCGTTGCCAGGCCTGCTGTACCAGCTGCCGGTCCCGCTCCCGGTCCTGGGTCTCCCAGGTGAAGCCCTCTCCGAGAGCATGCCAGGCCAGGTCATCGCCGAAGAGCTGCAGAGCCCGGGCTTCCCCTGGCTGCCAGCCACCCTTGATGAACTGCACCACCGCCACCCCCTCGCCGTGACCCAGGGTGCGCAGCACCAGCCCCAGGGCGGCCGTGGTCTTGCCCTTGCCATCGCCTGTGAACACCAGGACCAGCCCCTTTTCGAGGCTGCGTTCACCCACCCGCTGCTGCTGCACCTCCCGGCGGCGTTGCATCCGGCGGCGGTAGGCCTCGGCGTCACGCTCAGGGGCGAGGTCCCCACCGGGACCGAGCTCAGCGGCCACCTGGTCGAGCGGGTCGGCCGCAGCAGAGTTGGACATGGACGCTGAACTCGACAACCACCGGCCACTCTGGCGCGCAGGCCGTCTCAGAGGGTCAGCCGCTGGCGGGCCAGGGCCGCATCCACCGCCTGCTGCTGGTCCCGGCGGGTGATCCAGTGGTGGTAAGTACGGGTGTGGATCGCCACCGAGTGACCCATCATCCGGGCCGCCACCGTGTCGGGCAGGCCGATGTGGATGGTGCGCACGGCCCAGGCATGGCGCAGGTCGTAGGGGGTGCACGGCAGCTCGTAACGGCGGAACTGCTCCGCCACGCGGCGGCCCACCTGCTGCAGGGTGGTATGCCTCAGGTCGGTGCAGACCGCAGGTAGCCGGTCATTGTGCTCCCCGAGGATGGGCAGATCGAAACGGTCCACCCATTCGGGCTGGAAGGGCCAGACCTGATGCTCACCGGTCTTGGTGGTGGGCAGCACCCGGATCACCCGGTCGCCTCCCGGGGCCAGAGCGGAGAGATCGGCGAAGAACACCTCGTGGTTGCGCAGGCCGTAGGCGGCCATCAGGCCGTAGACCAGCCGCCAGCGGGGGTTTGGAATGCGCTCCACCCATTCCAGTAACTGTGCATCGCTGGGCAGGCGCCGGTACTGGGCCTGGTGCAGGCCATAGCCGGCGGCCCGTTCGCGCCAGTCATCGGGAAGGGGCAGCTCCAAATGCCGGGCCAGGGCCGCCAGGGCGGTGCCGCACTGCTGGCGGCTGCGGCTGGCGGGGGGGTAAGCCTCCAGCACTTCCACCAGCTGCGCGCTGTCCAGACGCTCACCCTGCTCCAGCCGGTCGCGCAGCTTGCGCAGGTAGGGCTGATAAGCGGCGCTCCAGGTGGTGCGGCTGCCGGCGGGATTGCGCCGACGGCGGGGATCGGCGAAAAATGCCTGCTCGAAGGCCTTCAGCTGCTCCAGCGCCGATGTCGCTGCGCAGGGCCGGCCCCAGTCGCCCCAGTCGAAGCGTTGCTGGCGCAGGGCCTGGTTAACCCGTTTCAGTTCCCGCCTGGCCTGGATCAGGCCACTCGGGCTGGCCTCCAGTCCCAGACTCAGGCGCTGCACCCGCAGGGGACCGCCCCGGGGGCAGGGCAGGGGACCGCGCAGGGCAAGCCGTCCCCCCCGCCTTTCCAGCCGCAGGGCCAGGCCGCTGGCCGCCAGTCGGGCGTTCTCCTGGCTCAGCTTCGCATCGATCGCGGCAAGGGATGGGGTCAGAGGAACTGGAGCCGGCGATGGGCGCGCCGACGATATCGATCAGCTGGGGCTACCGCCAGCGGGCAGCAGCAGGGTTACGCTCTGAACCACTCAGTGGATCAGTTCAGCTATGGCCAGGGTCGGCGTCTTGCTGCTGAACCTCGGCGGGCCTGAGCGCATCGAAGATGTTGGCCCCTTTCTTTACAACCTCTTCGCTGATCCGGAGATCATCAGGCTGCCCACGCCCCTGCTGCAGAAACCCCTGGCCTGGTTGATCAGCACCCTGCGCAGCAACAAGTCCAAGGAGGCCTACCGCGCCATCGGCGGCGGCTCCCCCCTGCGCCGCATCACCGAGCAGCAGGCACGCGAGCTCCAGAGTGAGCTGCGCCAGCGGGGCGTGCAGGCCACCACCTATGTGGCGATGCGTTACTGGCATCCATTCACCGAATCGGCAGTGGGCGACATCAAGGCGGATGCCGTGGATGAGGTGGTTGTGCTGCCGCTCTATCCCCACTTCTCGATCAGCACCAGCGGTTCGAGCTTCCGTGAACTGCAGCGCCTGCGCCAGGCCGATCCCGCCTTCAGCAAGTTGCCGATCCGCTGCATCCGCAGCTGGTACGACCATCCCGGTTATGTGCTGGCGATGGCGGAGCTGATCGCCGCTGGGGTGCGCAGCTGCCAGGAACCAGCCGCCGCCCACGTGTTCTTCAGCGCCCACGGCGTGCCCAAGAGCTATGTGGAGGATGCCGGTGACCCCTATCAGCAGGAGATCGAGGCCTGCTCCAGGCTGGTGATGGCCAAGCTGGAGCAACTGCTTGGCCATGGCAATCCCTACACCCTGGCCTACCAGAGCCGGGTGGGCCCTGTGGAATGGCTCAAGCCCTACACCGATGAAGCCTTGGTGCGGCTGGGTGAGGAGGGGGTCCAGGAGTTGGTGGTGGTGCCGATCAGCTTCGTGAGCGAGCACATCGAGACCCTCGAGGAAATCGATATCGAATACCGGGAAATCGCCACGGAAGCCGGCATCAGAAATTTCGTGCGCGTGCCCGCCCTCGATACCTATCCAACGTTCATCAAGGGCCTGGCCGATCTGGTGCAACAGGCTCAGGCAGGCCCCGAAGTGAATCTGGATCAGGCTGCCGCCCTGGCTACCCAGGTGAAGCTCTACCCCCAGGACAAATGGGCCTGGGGCTGGAACAACAGTTCCGAGGTCTGGAATGGCCGTCTGGCGATGCTCGGGTTCTCTGCTTTCCTGCTGGAGCTCCTGAGTGGACGTGGCCCGCTCCATGCCCTCGGCCTTCTCTAAACGACGAGGCATCGCGACCGGGCTGATTGGTCTGCAGCTGGCGCTGGTGCTCATCCCGCCTGCCCGCTCGGATCTGCGCTGGGCGCGCGGGGTGTTTCCAATCGTCCACTTCGCTGGCTACACGAGTCATTTCGGCCGTCGCAACGGGCCTGGTGGTGGCCGGGAGATGCATTCCGGCCTCGACATCGCCGCTCCCCTGGGCTCCCCCATCCGCAACTGGTGGGGCGGCAGGGTGGCGGACGTCTTCCATGACGGTGGCTGCGGCGTGGGGGTGGTGATCCGTTCTGGCGACTATGAGCACATGTATTGCCACCTGGCCGGTGAGGTGCGAGGCGGCGTTTACGCCAGTGGCCCGGTGCTGCTGCGCCCCGGCCAGACGGTGCGGGCCGGTCAGCTGATCGGTCATGTGGGCCTGAGCGGGCGCACCACTGGCCCCCACCTGCACTGGGGAATCCGCTACCGGGGCACCTGGCTCGATCCGGGCCTGATCCTGCGCGCCATGGTGCGCGGCCGGCGGTTGAAGCCACAGTCCCCGCAACAGTTCTCCCAAGGTCGGAACTGAGCTCCTACGCTGGCAGTCTTCGTTACGTGTGTTGCCCGCCACAGTGACCGTGACCACCGTGACTTCGACAACTGTCAGCACCTCGGCCAGCACAGCAGCGCCTGTCCCGGCGGATCAGATTCTGATGCCTGCTGAGGCTGTTGCACCAGCTGTGCCCGGGAGGCTCAGCGGCGCCGACGCCCTGATGGATGCGCTCCATCGCCACGGAGTCACCGACGTGTTCGGCTACCCCGGCGGAGCGATTCTGCCCATCTACGACGCCCTGCACAAGGCCGAGAGTCGGGGCTGGCTCAAGCATGTGCTGGTCCGACACGAGCAGGGGGGCGCCCACGCCGCTGATGCTTACGCCCGGGCCACCGGCAGGGTCGGCGTCTGTTTCGGCACATCTGGACCCGGGGCCACCAATCTGGTCACCGGCATCGCCACAGCCCAGATGGATTCGGTGCCCATGGTGGTGATCACCGGTCAGGTGCCCCGCGCATCGATCGGCACCGACGCCTTCCAGGAAACCGACATCTTCGGCATCACCCTGCCGATCGTGAAGCATTCCTGGGTGGTGCGCGACCCCGCAGACATCGGCCGGATCGTGGCCGAGGCCTTCCTGATCGCCTCCACGGGCCGGCCTGGTCCGGTGCTGATCGACGTCCCCAAGGATGTGGGGCTCGAGGAGTTCGACTACACCCCCGTGGAGCCGGGAGCGGCCATCCCGCCGGGATACCAGCTGCCCAGCGGTCCCACCCCTGAGGCGATCGCCCGGGCGATCGAGCTGATCCGCCAGGCGCGCCGCCCCCTTCTCTACGTCGGTGGCGGCGCCATCAGCTCCGGCGCCCACACTTCTTTGATCGCTCTGGCTCAGCGCTTCCAGCTACCGGTCACCACCACCTTGATGGGTAAGGGGGCTTTCGATGAGCGCCATCCCCTGGCGGTGGGCATGCTGGGGATGCACGGCACCGCCTATGCGAATTTCGCCGTCACCGAATGCGACCTGCTGATCGCAGCGGGGGCCCGCTTCGACGACAGGGTCACCGGACGGCTCGACAGCTTCGCCCCCCGTGCCCAGGTCATCCACATCGATATCGATGCGGCCGAGGTGGGTAAGAACCGCCTGCCTGACGTACCGATCGTCTCTGATGTGCGTCTGGCCCTGGAGGCTCTGCTGGAGGCCTCGGCCGGTGAGACCGATCACGGTCGCACTGGTCCCTGGCTGGAGCGCATCAACCGCTGGAAGCGCCACTACCCGCTGGTGATCCCCACCCCGGAAGGGGCCATCGCTCCCCAGGAGGTGGTGCTTGCCCTGCGCGATCTGGCTCCGGATGCCTTCGTCACCACCGATGTGGGCCAGCACCAGATGTGGGCCGCCCAGTACCTGAACAATCCACCACGCCACTGGATCAGCAGCAGCGGCCTCGGCACCATGGGCTTCGGGCTCCCGGCGGCCATGGGCGTGCAGGTGGCCTTTCCGGACGACCAGGTGATCTGTGTGGCCGGCGACGCCAGCATCCTGATGAACATCCAGGAACTGGGCACCCTCTCCCAGTACGACCTGCCCGTGAAGGTGGTGATCCTCAACAACGGCTGGCAGGGGATGGTAAGGCAGTGGCAGGAGAGCTTTTACGGCGAGCGTTACTCCGCCTCGGAGATGACCCGCGGCATGCCTGATTTCCCCCGTCTGGCCGAGGCCTTCGGCGTGAGAGGGGTGGGAATCAGCGAGCGAGACGGCTTCCGCGAGCAGCTGGCTGAGGCCCTGGCCCATCCAGGTCCTGCCCTGATCGACGTGCGTGTACGCCGCAACGAAAACTGCTATCCAATGGTGCCCCCCGGCGCCAGCAATGCTCAGATGGTGGGCCTTCCCACCCATCCGGAGCTGGCGATCGACACCACGCGCCAGTGCGGCTCCTGTGGCTTCAGCACCGAAAGTGCCCATCTCTTCTGTCCCAGCTGCGGGGCCAAGCTCTGAGTCCCCTTCCCCTGCTTCTTGCCTTGATCCTGGTGTTGGGCCTGCTGCTTGACCCCCTGACCGCCCTGCCGGCAGCTGCCGCTGAGGTACTGCAGGTGCGCAGTGGCGTGTTGCTCCAGGTGGGCGATCAGAACCGCAGCTACCCGGTTCAGCTGGGCTGCATCAGCGTCACCCCCGAGCAGTCAAGGGCCGCTGAGGACTGGCTGCGCCAGGAGCTGCCACGCCGAACCCGGGTGAACCTGCGTCCCCTGGGCTCCGCAGATGGTGTGCTGCTCGCCCGTGTTCAGGTGCTGCGGGGAGGCAATGACCTGGGCTCAGGTCTGATCAGCGCAGGCCTGGCCCAGCCCTTGCCGTCACTGATTCGCCCACAAGGCTGCCCGTCCAGCAAGGACGACCCCAGGCAAGCATGAGCTTGAATCGCACTGCCAAAGGCATCGTGCTGGTCCCAACCCTGTTGCTTGGAGGTGCTTTTCTCAGCGCGGCACTCTGGAACAGCGAAGGCTCTGAAGCGAACCGGCCCCTGGCTCTGGCCATCGCTGCGGTGCTCCTGGCCGGAGGCCTGTTCACCCAGCTGCTGCCGGAGGCCAAACCGGAGGCCGAACCGGTGGCCGATCAGGAGGACAACTCGGACGACTAGCTCGGACTAGGTGGTCAGCCCCCCTTAGCGATGATCGGTTTCATCGGCGTGGGGCCACTGCCGGGGGAGCCCCAGCTGGGCCAGCCCCCTGGGTTCTGGACTGTTGCTGCACCAAGCGGAAGTACTCCGGTGTTGGGTAAAAGGCGTAGGTGTCCTTTGCCTGTTTCACGATCTGATCCATCACTGCACTGAGATCAGCGGCCTTAATGGTGAGCTTGTTGCGGTCTGGAATAGCCGCCATAGCCTTCTGTAACGAGCCGTAGTCGAAGAAGAAGAGCCCGCGTTCCCCCTGGGGCGTCTTGACGGTGATCAGTGGCGTGGTGAAGAACACCGGCACGGAGAGACCTTCTTGAATCGCTTTCTGATCAAGACCCTGCTTGCCCAGCAGAATGCGAGCCTGGCTCAGGTCGGAAGGAGCTGGAATCACCGGTGAAAGCAGTTTGCGGTCTTTCAGCGACTTGTTGAGCTCCTGCACCCGCTCCAGGGCCACGTTCATGGGCATGGGCAGCACCCCGGCCTTGATGGTGGGGTTGGCCTTGAGAAAGGCTGCCAATTCCTGCTCGGCTTTGCCCCGATCAAGGAACAGGGGCAGCACCAGGGCCTTGTCCCTTTGCAGGGGCAGGGGGATTCCCTTGGAATCGGTGAGCACGAACACAGGGATCACAGCCAGCTTCTTCATGGCCTCCTGCTGGGGAATGGCCAGCGCCGGCACGGGCTGAAACAGGCCCACCAACCCCGCGCAGCCCAGACCGGAGCTGGTCAGCAGAGCAATCAGGCGGCGGCGGCGCGACGCCCCTGCTGGGGAGGCCAGATGCGAATCCTGCAGTGGAACGGTGGGGCCTGGCATGCGTCCCTCAACGAGAAGATCAAGCCTAGGAACGGAGCTGCACCTAATCTCGCTGGGCTGGACGGTATGGGCCATGACCACTGGCGGACTGGGAAGCGGGCCACCACCCTCCCCAGAGCACGGGTTGCGTCTCCCCCTCTGGAGTGTCGGTGTTGGCCTGGCGGCCGTGCTCGTCGGGGTTCAGAGCCTGGCGGCCAGCACCCCCTTCCCCCAGGAGGTGCTGATGCTGCTGCCCAGTGAGGGGTTGCTGGCGGGGGTGGGAGACAGCCTGCGCCGCGGCTACGGACTGGCCATGGAAGAGACCACAACCTGTGGCCTCCGACCCCCCAGCCTGGGACTGGGCTGGCTTCCGCCGGAGCAGGATCCGGAAGCTCTGTTGCTCGGTGTGCCGATGCCTGAGCTGTTGATCGCTCCCCCTGCGGTCAATCTGCTGTCCTTCGGACGGCTGGCCCAGAGCCGGGAAGTGAACGTGCTGCTGCCATTGCAACGGGGCTACTCCCTGCAACGGCTGCCCAGCCAGGTTGGCGCCGACAGAATCTGGCCAGTGCTGCCGTCCCGCAGCCTCGAGGCCGACCGCCTGGCCAGGGGCCTGCTGGAGGACAACAAGGGCAAGGTGATGGTCATTCATGACGGAGGAGCGGAGCAGGCGGCCCTGGCCGATCGCTTCGTGGAGACGATCCAAGGCAGCGGAGGCTGGACCGTGGGACCCACCAACGACCCCGAGGCAATCGTGGATCCCAACGCCAAGGTGCTGGCCCAGCTGCGCGATGACGTGGGCTGGTACACCCCTTCCTCCCTCGTGGTGATGACAACCCCCGGCAGCCCCCTCGCCCGGGCTGTAGCCGAACTCGACCTTCCGGAGAACCTGACCCTGGTCTGGCCGTTCCCTGTGCGTGAACCCTTGCCCCTGGCTCAGCTGGGGGTCGACTCGCTCAGCCGCGGGCCGGGCTGGGACCGTTTCGAGCTGGCCTTCAAGCAACGCCATGGCTACACCCCTGGGCTGGTGGAGGCCGCCGGCTTCGATACGGGCCAGCTGGTGGCGGTCTCTTCCCACGCGGGGCAGACGTCAAAGACCTGGACGCTGGATTGGCTGGATTCCAAGGCCAAACCCCTCGATCTCTGCGACGCCCTCAAAGCCCGCATGGCCGGCAAGCCGGTGGCCCTGCGCGGGGCCGCCAGCCGCCTTGATCTCGCGCCCGGCACTCCTCCGGCCGGCGAGCTGCGGCTGACGCCGCTGAAGGCCGACCCGGGGGCCAGCCGTTCCTAACGTCAGTTTCTGTGCGAGCCGATCGCCATGGACCCCAACCAGGCCACCCTCCTGTCTCCCCTGAGCGAAGCACCCCTGCTGCGGCCCTTTGAGGAGGTGGGCATCGACGCGATCGCTGAAGTGGGCGGCAAGAACGCTTCTCTGGGGGAAATGATCCGGGAGCTGGCCAGCCAGGGAGTGAAGGTGCCTGGTGGCTTCGCCACCACCGCAGCCGCCTACCGTCTGTTCCTCAGGCGCAATGACCTGGAGGCCCCCCTGAGGGCCATCCTGGGGAACCTCGACAGCGGCGATCTCACAGCTCTGCAGCAGGCCGGCCAGCGCGCACGGGAGCTGATCCTAGGGGCGGCCCTGCCGCCGGAGCTCGGCGATGCCGTGGCGGCGGCCTACGCCGGACTGGGAGCCGGGCCGGTGGCGGTGCGCTCCAGTGCCACGGCGGAGGATCTGCCCGATGCCAGCTTTGCCGGCCAGCAGGAGACCTACCTGAACGTGCGCGGAGAGGAGGATCTGCTCGCTGCCTGCCTGCGCTGCTACAGCTCCCTGTTCACCGATCGGGCCATCTCTTACCGCCAGATCAATGGCTTCGATCACCTGGAGGTGGCCCTCTCGATCGGTGTGCAGCGGATGGTGCGCTCCGATCTGGGCGCCGCTGGAGTGATGTTCACCATTGACACCGAAACCGGCTTCCGCAACGCCGTGCTGCTCAATGCGGCCTATGGCCTGGGCGAGAACGTGGTTCAGGGAGCCGTGAATCCCGATGAAATCCTGCTGTTCAAGCCCACCCTGCGTGAGGGCTATGCCGCCATCGTGAGCAAGCGCCTGGGCAGCAAGGCGATCCGCATGGTGTATGGCGAAGGCGGCACGGTACGCAACGAACCTGTGCCGCCCACGGAGCGCGGCCGTTATGCCATCAGTGATGAAGAGGCCCTCACCCTGGGCCGCTGGGCCTGCCTGATCGAGGACCACTACAGCGCTCACCATGGGACGGCCACACCGATGGACATCGAGTGGGCCCGCGATGGGGAAAGCGGTGAGCTGTTCATTCTTCAGGCACGTCCTGAAACGGTCGAATCCAGACGCTCGGGATCGGTGCTCTGCCGCTGGCATCTCAAGCCCCATCAGGCGGAGCTGATCACCCACGGACGCGCCATCGGCGCCTCGATCAGCAGTGGCCGCGCCCGGGTGATCCTCAACCCCAGTGGCATCGACCGCTTCGAAGTGGGTGATCTGCTGGTGACCGAGCGCACAGATCCCGACTGGGAACCGATCCTGAAGAAGGCCCGGGGGGTGATCACCAACCAGGGGGGGCGCACCTGCCACGCCGCAATCATTGCCCGGGAGATGGGCATCACCGCCGTGGTGGGCTGTGGTGACGCCACCGAGCGCATCCAGGATGGTGAAGCGATCACGATCAGCTGTGCCGAAGGGGAGGACGGCATGGTCTACCGGGGACTGCTGCGCTACGAGAAGGAGGAGCAGAAGCTGGAGCAGCTGCCCCCCACGCGCACCCGCATCCTGATGAATGTGGGCAACCCGGAGAAGGCCTTTCGCTTCGCGGCCATCCCCTGTGATGGTGTCGGTCTGGCCCGGTTGGAGTTCATCATCGCCAACCACATCCGGGTTCACCCGATGGCTTTGCTGCAGCCCGAGCGTGTGAGCGATCCAGCGGAGCGCGAGGCCATCGCCAACCTGACTGCCGGCTACGACGATCCCACTGAGTACTACGTGGACCGGCTCGCCCAGGGCATGGCGCGGATTGCGGCGGCCTTTCATCCCAGACCGGTGGTGTTGCGCTTTTCCGACTTCAAGAGCAACGAATACGCCCGCCTGCTCGGTGGCCAGGCCTTCGAGCCCAGCGAAGCCAATCCGATGATCGGCTGGAGGGGAGCTGCTCGGTACACCTCCCCGGCATTCCGGGCCGCTTTCGGCCTTGAATGCCGCGCCCTGCTGAGGGTTCGCCGCCAGATGGGACTGCGCAACACCATTCCGATGGTGCCCTTCTGCCGTACCCCGGAGGAGGGTGAGCGGGTGCTCAAGGAGATGGCACGCCACGGCCTGGTGCGCGGCAAGGACGATCTCAAGGTGTATGTGATGTGCGAGCTGCCCAGCAACGTGATCGGCGCTGAAGCCTTTTCGGAGTATTTCGATGGGTTCTCGATCGGCACCAACGACCTCACTCAGCTCACTCTCGGCATCGACCGCGACTCCTCTCTGGTGGCGGACCTGTTCGATGAACGTCATCCGATCGTGGAGGAGATGATCCGCCTCGCCATCCACACCGCCCACCGCTGCGGTCGTCCGATCGGCCTCTGCGGCCAGGCCCCCAGCGACTACCCAGAATTTGCCCGCTTTCTCGTGAAGGAAGGCATCGATTCGATCAGCCTCAATCCCGATGCGGTGATCGCCACCCGTCTGGCGATCGCGGCGATCGAGGCCGAACTGGCGGCGGCAAGCTGAAGCAGCAGCTGGTTGGAATCAGCCGGGACGGGTCCTGAGTCGGACGCTCTGGTGGGGACTGGAGCCGATCAACAACTCTTAACCGAGCCATAGGCAACGCAACTTCATTGCCGCCCACGCAGCCCACGGCAAGCCCTTAAGGTTCTGCGAATCTCCCGCGCACCGCACAAAGCGATGACCGTCCCCTTCTTCGAGACGGCCTGGATGATTCCGCTCTATCCGTTGCTCGGCGGTTTGCTCTCCTTCCTCTGGTCCCCTGGCCTGATCAGCCAGAGCGGCCCGAGGCCTGCTGGGTATCTCAACCTGCTGATGAATGCCTTGGCCTTCGGCCATGGCCTGCTGGCCTGGATGGGGTGTTCTGGTCGTTCGCTCAGCTTCAGCTGGACCTGGCTGTCAACCGCTGGGCTCACGATCAACTTTGACGCCACGATCGATCGCAGTGTATTGATCGCCATCACGATCATCTGTGGCGTTCATCTCCTCGCCCAGGTCTATGCGATTGGCTACCTCGAAATGGATTGGGGCTGGCCTCGCTTTTTTGGTTCGCTGAATCTTTTCGAAGCAGGCCTTTGCGCCCTGGTTCTCACCGATTCACTCTTCTTCTCCTATGTCGTCCTGGAGCTGCTCACCCTGGGGACCTACCTGATCGTCGGCACCTGGTACAACCAGTCGTTGGTGGTCAAGGGGGCCCGGGATGCCTTCCTCACCAAAAGGGTGGGCGACCTCGTGCTGCTCGCAGGTGTGATCGCCCTGCTGCCGCTGGCGGGCAGCTGGAACTTCAACGACCTGGCCGTGAGGGCCGCAGAGGCTGAACCTTCCCCGGCCCTCACCCTGATCCTGATTGCCCTGGTGGCCGGACCGATGGGCAAATGCGCTCAGATTCCCCTCCACCTCTGGCTGGATGAGGCCATGGAGGGTCCTCTGCCCTCCACGATCCTGCGCAGTTCGGTGGTGGTGGCGGGTGGCGCCTGGGTCCTGCTTCGTCTTCAACCCCTGCTGGCCATCAGTCCCACAGCCCAGGCCTTTCTGGTGGTGGTGGGCGGCACCACGGCCCTGGTGGGTGCCCTGATCGCCCTGGCCCAGGTCGACATCAAGCGGGCCCTTTCGTTTCTGGTGAGCAGCTGGTTCGGCCTGTTGTTCATGGCCGTGGGTTGCGGGGCCGTGGATGCGGCCTGGCACATGCTGCTGATCTATCCCCTGCCGATGGCTCTGCTGCTGATGGCGGTGGGCACGGTGATCAACAGCAATGTCAGCCAGGACCTCACCCAGCTGGGGGGCCTCTGGTCAAGGCGGCCGCTCACGGGCCTGGCCTTTCTCGTCGGTGCGGCCGGCCTTGTGGCCCTGCCTCCCCTGGCCGGCTTCGGAGCCTTGAATCAACTGGCCGGTTCCCTGTTACACGGCCCTGCTCCAGCCGCTCTGCTGGCGGTTCTGCTGCTCACTAACGCCCTGATCAGCGCCGGACTGGTTCGCATTTTCCGGCGGATCTGGGGAGGAACCCCCTCGGTGTTCACGATCCGCTCGGCCGAAGTGCTCTGGCTGATGGTGCTCCCCACCATGGTTGGAGCGGGACTGGTGCTGCATCTGCCTGTGCTGCTGGCCCCCACCGAGTTCGGCGCCATCAACTGGAGCCCCATGGCCCTGCCCCTGCTGGCCTCCACCCTGCTGGGGGGAGCCCTCACCTGGCAGCAGCTACCCCATCCCCTCGACGGCCTGCAGCACTGGCTGGCGGCCGATCTGCACACAGAAACTTTTTACCGCCGCACCGTGGTGGGTCTGGTGGTGGTGCTGGCAGCGGCCAGTCGCTGGGTGGATCGCCGTCTGGTGGATGGCTTCAGCGACAGCAGCGGCGGTCTGACCATGGAAGGGGCTCGCCGGCTCAGCTACAGCACCTCAGGCCGGGTGCAGGGCTATGCACTCACCGTGCTCGTGGGCGTCCTGCTGATGGGGGGCTGGTTCCTCGTGCGTCAGCTGGCCCTGGCACCCTCCCCACTTCATTTCTGACGCCCGACTCCCCAGCCGTCAACTCCGATGTTGCTTCTGCTCCTGTTGCTTCCGCTGGCGGCTGCGCTGGCGATGATCCTCGCTCCAGCTGGGCCCTTGCCCCGACGTCTCGCCCTGCTGATCCCTGGTCTGCAACTGCTGCTGCTGGTCAGGATGGTGATGCAGCCCGCCAGCGAGCTGAGGGTGGCGTGGCTGCCCCAGCTGGGCCTCGACTTTCATCTTGGCCAGGATGGCCTTTCGCTTCCCCTGGTGGGCCTCACCTCCCTGCTGACTCTGATGGCCGTCGCCGCCACCAGCCTGGGGATTCCGAGGGAGCGGCTGTTCTTCTCTCTGGTGATGGCCACCAACCTCGGGCTTCAGGGAGCCCTGCTCGCCCGCAACGGCCTGCTCTTCGTGCTGGCCTTCGAGCTGATCCTGATTCCCACCACCTTGCTGATCGCGATCTGGGGCCATGAGCGCAGCCGCGAGGCCGCCATTCGCTATCTGCTGTATGGCGCCGCATCGGGTGTGGCCCTGTTGGCGGCGGTGCTGGCTCTCGGCCTGCTCAATACCAATGGGTTCAGCCTCGCCTACGACGACCTGGCAACAGCGGTGCTGCCCCAGGGCTCCAAGGTCTGGATCCTGGGGCTGCTGATCCTGGCCTTTGGCTTGAAGCTGCCGGCGGTGCCCCTGCATGGTTGGCAGCCCCTGGCTTACAGCGAATCCTCCTCACCGGTGGCGATGCTGCTGGCCGGAGCCGTCTCGAAGCTCGGGGCCTACGGCCTGCTGCGCTTCGGGGTGGGCTTCATGGGTGACACCTGGGAGGCCTGGTCGCCTCTGATCGCTGTGGCGGGCACCGCCGGTGCTGTGTATGGAGCCCTCAACGCCATCGCCCAGACCGACATGCGCCGGTTGGTGGCCTACAGCTCGCTCGGCCACATGGGTCTGCTGCTGCTGGCCATGGCGGCCGCCACCCCCTTGAGCCTTCAGGGAGCCGTCGCCCAGCTGCTGGCGCACGGCCTGATTTCCTCGCTGCTGTTCTGTGTGGTTGGTCTGATCGAAGCCAAGACAGGCACCGCCGAGATCGCCGAACTCTCCGGCCTGCTCAACCCCCTGCGGGGACTGCCCTTCACCCTGGGGATGTTCCTGCTGGCCCTGATGGCCGCCGCAGGTCTGCCCGGCATGGTGGGCTTCGTGGCGGAACTGGTTGTCTTCCAGGGCAGCTGGACCGTGTTCCCCTTGCCCACCCTCGGCTGCCTCTTCGCCTCCGGACTCACGGCGGTGTATGCGATTCGCCTGTTCAACAGGGTGGGCTTCGGCAAGCTTGACAACGCCAAGGCCTTCTATCCCGCCACCACCTGGTCCGAGCGGCTACCTGCCCTGGCCCTCTCCACTCTGGTGTTGGTGGGTGGCCTCTGGCCGCCGCTCACCCTGGGCTGGAGTGAATCCGTCACCACACCCCTGGCTCTGCACCACCCCCTGATCGCGTCCCTCCCTGCCACCTCACTCCTTCAGGAGCTCCCCTCATGACGGTGCTCACCTCCAGGCCCACGCTGCTCCCCCCGTCCACCCACCCCTTCGCCGAAGTGGTGGAAAGGCTTGAAGCGGGTGGTTCGATGCTTCCTGACACCCCGGAAAACCTCACCCAGATCATCGGCATCTACAAGGCCTACGCCGTGCCGATGGACTTCTACTGGCGGGATCTCCTGTACATCGCCGAGCGTGTGTTCCTCAATCCCCTGCCGGCGTTCAAGTACTTTCCCAGCCAGGAGTACCTCGATCTCCCCAATTCCTATGCCGGAGAGAGCGCCGACCTGCGCATCTGGCGGGGCGAGGCCGGAGCGCACCCCGAGCTGCTGGAGTTCATGGAGAAAGGTGAAACGCGGCGGATGCCCAAGCTGCTCCATCACCTCTGGCACGACCGCATCAACATGGAGTTTGCGGAGGCCTGCATGGATGCCATGTTCTGGCACCAAGGCATGGGCGGGCGCTTCTACGACTACCTGGAGAGCGACACCTACAAGGCCAATGCCGATCTGGCGATCAAGGCCTATTTCAAGGGCAATCCCCTGATGATGGGTCTGCACAAGCTGTTTCCAGAGATGTTTCTGGAGCAGGTGCGCAAGCTCAGTTACTACGCCAATCTCGGCCTGTTCTGGGAGGTGATGGCACCGGTCTTTTTCGAGATGAGTGATATCTACGACGAAGGGGGTTTTGCAGGGGTACCTGATGCCATGAACTTCCTGGTGAACGGCATCTTTGCCGTGGCGGGACGTCCGATTTATCATCATGTCTACATTGCTGGAGAGTGTCTGGAGATCATCCCCAAATCAGAAGGCTTCACCTGGCTCTACGAAGCTGCCTTGCCCTATGTGGAGGCTGTCTTCTACCGCACCGCGCCATTTCGTGGCACCAAGTCGTATAATGCCCAGGCGGGACAGGTGCCGGATCAGCAGGCCGACTTTCACTACGGCATCCTCTATGCCGATGTGTTTCCTGTGGGGTCTGCCGGTATTCCACCCACCCTGCTGATGCAGGACATGGTGCATTTCCTGCCCTCCTATCTCAAGGAGATCTACCTCAAACACCGTCGCGGCGAGGAAGATCAGCTGATTCAGCTGGGCATCACCTTTCAGCGCTCGATGTACAACGTGACCTCAGCGGTGATCCAGGCCCTGAGGGCGGCGCTGTTCTATCCCCTGGATGATCCCGATCCGGAGCATCTTCTCGCCAACCGCCGCTTCTTCGAAAGCCAGATGGATCGCTTCCTGAGGCCTGAAGCACGTCTGCGCGATGTGCAGACCCAGGACTACCGCTGAGTTGATTCATCGTTTCTCTGTCAACCACCACCGTGCCTGACATTCTCGACACCGCCCGTGCGGCCGGCTGTTTTCAGACCCTGCTGGCTGCCGTTGAGGCGGGAGGGTTGCTTGAAGCCCTGGCCAGCCCGGGGCCGTTCACCGTGTTCGCCCCGGTGGACGAAGCCTTTGCCGCCTTGCCGCCCGGCACCGTTCAGACCCTGGTGCAGAATCCACCTCAACTGGCACGGATCCTCAAGTATCACGTGCTCTCGGGTCAGTACACCCGTGAGCAGCTGCTCGGCCAACCGGAATGGACCACCCTGGAAGGAGCGCCGCTGCCGATCCGCCGTGCCGATCCATTCGAAGTGAAAAATGCCAGCGTGAATGCCGCTGATGTGGTCTGCGATAACGGCATCGTGCATGTGATCAACCGGGTGATGCTGCCTGGCTGAGATCTCCTTTTCAAAGGGGTACTGCTCCCTGCATCAACCAGAGTCCATGCAGGCCCTCCCAGATCAGATAGGCACTGATCAACAGGGCCAAAACACCGACCAGCCACTCGCCGTGGTCCTCCATCCAACCCTCAAGTCGGCTGAGGGGGACACGGATGCCGCCTCCTGTGGCGATCCAGGCCAGTGGAGGCAGCAGCAACAATGAGCTGGCCACCGCCACGAACACACCGGTGAGTTCCAGGTCGGTGCTGACCCCCGGCTGATTGATCAACAGCAAGCCGGCTTCCTTGAGATAGAAGACCAGATTCTCTGGAGTCAGCAGGGCGCTGGCCGCGCCAATCAAGGCGAGCATCGGTGTGCTGAAATCAGGCAGCTGACTGATCAGACGCATCGCCATGCCCTGCTCGCCGATTGCAGCGGCCGGAGTCAGTTGATAGAGGCCAAGACCCATCAACACGGCCGCGCCGACCAGATCGATGATCACCTGGCCCCGTTCTCCGTGGTTGAGAGCAAGGCCCAGGTTGTCGCCCACCACCATCAGGGCCACGATCGCCAGTCCATTGGCACTGGCCCAACCACTCACGAAGGCCAAGGCACGCCTCAGCGGGGATTCTCCCAGGAGAAGCAGCACCACCACAGCAATGTGCAACGGGCTGAAGGCAATGCCGAACCCGAAGAGTGATGACTGACCAAACAGCGCAGCGGCGCTCAGGTGGGGGGCAGGGCCAAACAGATCAAGGCTGGGCACAGGGGGCGCCAACGCCGAAGTGACGTCAATGACCGTAATGGTCTGGCGCCCCGGAGCGCGAGGGACCGGTGGCTGCTCAGAGGGCGATGGTGCCCGTTTCCGAGGTGCGGATGCGCACGGCTTTCTCCACATTCGTCACGAAGATCTTGCCATCTCCGATTTCGCCGGTGCGGGAAGGACCCGCAATCGCTTCGATGGCAGCATCTACCTTGTCGTCGTCGACCACGACCTCAACTTTCACCTTGTTGATGAACTCCACGGTGAATTCGGTGCCGCGGTAACGCTCCACCTGACCCTTCTGGCGGCCGAAGCCACGGCAGTCCGTGATGGTCATGCCGATGATGCCCGCATCGACGAGAGCCGTTTTGACATCGTCGAGCTTGACTGGGCGAATGATGGCTTCAACCTTTTTCATGATGAAAGACAGTGGGATGAGAATTTGAAGTGATGGAAGCACGGTGGGGAACACCCAGCCGCACGGGCATTCAAGCGAACAATGCGGGTCAGGGCGGCTCTTCTCTGTAGCTGTCGAGACAGAATTCAGCCCTGCGGCCTCTTGGAGCTGATTCGGATGACGGTTTTCGGCAGGGACTGGATCCGGGCCAGTGGGGCTCTCACCACACCCCTGCGAAGCTGAAGAATCGCCCGCAGCGTTCTTACCCATGGCCGCCCCCGGCAGGGATCTGATCGCCGAGATCCTGCAACGCACCGGCGAACATCTGGTGCTGGTGGGCCTGGCCATGGCTGTGGCCCTGGCCATCAGCCTGCCGGCCGGGCTCTGGATTCAGTCTCGCCCCCGCTGGTCAGGCCCGGTGCTGGCCCTGGCGGGAATGATCCAGACCATCCCCAGCCTGGCGATCTTCGGTCTGCTGATCACGGTGCCCGTTCTGGGGGGCATCGGGCCGGTGCCGGCTGTGGTGGCGCTGGTGCTCTACGCGCTCCTGCCCCTGCTGCGCTCCATCGTGACGGGCCTGGCCGGTGTACCCCAGGGGCTGCGGGAAGCCGGCCAGGCTCTGGGCCTCAGCAAGGGAGAAGTGCTGCGCCACGTGGAGCTGCCCCTCGCCCTGCCGGTGATTGTGGCCGGGATCCGGGTGGCCACGGTGATCAGCGTGGGGGTCGCCACGATCGCCGCCGCAATCGGTGGAGGCGGGCTCGGAGTGTTCATCTTCCGCGGGCTGGCCACGGTGAACAATGGCCTGATCCTGGCGGGGGCGATTCCAGCTGCGCTGCTGGCCCTGGCCGCCGACACTGCCATCGGCCTGTTGCAGGGACGCACGCCAAGGCGCTGGCCCCTGAGGCCATGGGCATGGGGACGTCGCCGCTCCTGGCTGACTGCCGGCCTGGGGGGTGTTTTGGTCGCTCTGGCGGCAGCCACCTTCCTTGGGTTTGGACCCTTCTCCGTCGGCCCTGCAGCTGCCGGGCGTATCACGATCGGATCCAAGAGTTTCACCGAGCAGATCCTGCTGGGGGAGTTGCTCGCTCAGCAGATCGAGCGCCACAGCAACCTGCAGGTGGACAGGCAGTTCAGCCTGGGGGGAACGGCGATCTGCCAGGAGGCTGTCCGCAGCGGGCGCATCGCCGCATACGTGGAATACACAGGCACCGCCTGGATGACGATCCTGCAGCAACCGCCCTTGCATGAGGCGAGGACTGTGTGGGAGCGGACCCGCCGGCTCTACCGGGACCGCTTTGATCTGGAGGTGTTCCCATCACTGGGTTTTGAGAATACGTTCGCGGTGCTGGTGCGTCAGGAGACAGCCCGGCGCCTCAAGCTGACCACGATCTCTCAGGCGGCCGTCCACACTCCCGGCTGGAGAGCTGGATTCGGCTATGAATTCCTGAACAGGCCCGATGGTTATAAGGGCCTGGCCAGCAGCTACGGCCTGCATTTTGCAACGCGCCCGGTCTCGATGGACCTGGGCCTGGTTTACCGCGCTCTGGCTGATGCCCAGGTGGATCTGATCGCAGGAGATTCCACCAATGGCCTGATCCCCAGTCTCAAGCTGACGGCCCTGGTGGACGACCGCCACTACTTTCCGCCCTATGAGGCTGTGCCCGTGGTCAATGGCGCCAGCCTGCGGCGTCACCCGGAGATCGGCCGCGCCATTGGCAGTCTTGAGGGAAAACTCAACGCCCAGACCATGCAGGACCTGAATGCCCGTGTGGACCAGAACGGAGAAGCTGTGGGGCAGGTGGTGCAGCGCTTCCTCGACGACCTCGAGACATCTGGCGTTCATTGAGAGTCCAGCCCGGAATCAGGGCCAAGTGAACCTGCGGCCTTCGGAAGTACTCCAGGCCTCCGGACCCTCAGAGAATCTGGGCCAGGAACTGGCGGCTGCGCTCGTGCTGGGGGTTGGTGAAGAACGCTTCAGGAGCGGCCTCCTCGACGATCTGGCCTTCCGACATCAGCACCACCCGGTGGGCCACTTCGCGGGCGAAGCCCATTTCATGGGTCACCACCACCATGGTCATGCCGTCGGCGGCCAGGCCGCGCATCACCTCCAGCACCTCGCCCACCATCTCCGGATCCAGGGCACTGGTGGGTTCATCGAAGAGCAGGATCCTCGGTTCCATGCAGAGGGAGCGGGCAATCGCCACCCGCTGCTGCTGGCCGCCCGAAAGCTGGCCTGGGTACTTGCTGGCCTGCTCGGCAATGCCGACACGCTCCAGCAGGGCCATCGCCTGGGTTTCCACCTCAGTTCGCCGCCGCTTGCGCACCACCACCGGGGCCAGGCTGAGGTTCTCCAGCACGGTGAGGTGGGGGAAGAGGTTGAACTGCTGAAACACCATGCCGGTGTCGCAGCGGATCGCATCGATGTTGCGCAGGTCGTTGGAGAGGGCGATCCCATCAACGCTGATGGAACCTTCCTGGAATTCCTCAAGGGCGTTGAAGGTACGGATGAAGGTGCTCTTGCCGGAGCCCGATGGCCCCATGATCACCACCACTTCCCCCTTCGACACGCTCAGATCGACGCCGCGCAGGGCGTGGAAGCCATTGGGGTACCACTTCTGCACCCCACGGGCCTCGATCATCGGCTGGGTGGACGGCATGGCTCAGACGGGGGAATGGGTGGGATCGAGGCGGCGCTCCAGGGCCCGGCTGCCCAGCCCGAGGGCTGCGCAACAGCACCAGAACAGCACAGCCAGGGTGAGATACACCTCGGCGTTCTTGCCCAGAAACTCGGGATTGGCCATCACGGTTCGGGCGGTGCCGAGCAGATCGAGCAAGCCGATCAGCGACAGCAGGGTGGTGTCCTGCAGCAGGGAGATGAACTGCCCCACGGCGGCCGGCAGGGCAATGCGCAGGGCCTGGGGCAGCACCACCCGCTGCAGGGCCAGGGGCATCGAGAGGCCCAGAGAACGGGCCGCTTCCAGCTGGCCGGGGGGAACGGCAGTGAGGCCGGCGCGCACCGCCTCGGCCAGGTAAGCGCCGCAGAATAAAGTGAGCACCCAGGCGGCCCGCCAGACCCGGTCCGGAGCCCAGCCGCCGGGGAGCATGTAGCCCAGGATGTTCTGGCCAAGGAATAGCAGGGTGATCAGCGGGGCTCCGCGGATGAACTCGATGTAGAGCACCGAGCTCCAGCGCAGCAACGGCAGGCTGCTGCGGCGCCCCAGGGCCACCACCACGCCGATCGGAAAGCTGAGCAGGATCGCGAAGCTGGCCATCAGCAAGGTGAGCAGCAGCCCGCCCCACTCAGACGGCGGCACCCGGGGAATGCCCAGTCCGCCGGCGATCAGCACCATGCCGAACAGGTAGAGCAACGGCCAGCTCAGGGGCACCAGTCTCACCAGCCGCGAAGGCAAGCTCCGCCCCCAGGAGCCAGCCAGGCAGCGCATGGTCACCAGCAGGGCAGTGATCACCCACCAGCGCAGTTGCAGGGGAAGACCCAGCGCCAGGGCCGCCGGCAGCCAGGCAGCCAGGAAACCAAGCAGCACCACCGCCAGCCGGTCGTTGAATGGCCAGATCTCGCCGCTGCGATCAGCCCGCGGAAAAGCCCGCAGCAAGCCCCAGCTCACGCCGCTGAGGCCTGCCACCAGCACAACCAGCAGCCAGAGGCGCCACTGCTGCTGGATGGGGTAGCGCCCGATGGCGAACAGGCTGGTGTTGGCCTGGATCACGGCCCACTGGGCCTGAGCGAGCGCCCAGCGCAGCAGCCCCAGCGCTGCAGCCAGGATCACCAGGATCAGCAGCACCGAAACCAGGCCATCGGTGCGGCTGGCGAACAGTTCCTGGCGCAGGGCACCTGCCCAGCTGGGCTGAACCGACTCCGGTGCCGGCCTGGCAGGGCGCAGGGGTTGGTTGGTTCCGGACTCCGGTCCGGGTTGGATGGAGGTCATCGACTCAGCGCTCCCGGATCTGCACCAGCTGATTCACGCCGTTCATCACAGCGGAGATCAGCAGATCGATGATCAGGTACGAGCCCAGAAGCAGCAGAAACACCTCCAGGGCCCGTCCGGTCTGGTTGAGGGTGGTCTCCGACACGGAGTACAGATCCACATACCCCACGGCCACCGCCAGGGAGGAGTTCTTGGCCAGGGAGATGTACTGGCTGTTCAGACCCGGCACGATCACCCGCAGGGCCTGGGGCAGCACCACAGAGCGCATGCTGGCGCTCCAGTGCAGGCCCAGTGAGGTGGCCGCCTCCCACTGGCCCTTCGGCACAGAGGCGATGCCGCCCCGCACCACCTCGGCCACGAACGCGCCGGTGTAGGTGATCAGGCCGGTGAGCAGGGCTGTGAACTCCACCGAAAGGCGCAGTGGTGCCTGCCATACCCCATTGACCAGCTCCGGGCCTTGCCAGCTGAGGCCCTGGGCGAACCAGGCCAGATACAGCCCCGACTTCGAGAGCACGATGCCGGGCAGCTGAAAGGCGGCGGTGCCGTTGGGGAGGGCCAGGAACACCACGAAATACCAGAACAACAGCTGCAGCAGCAAGGGGATGTTGCGGATCAACTCCACGTACACCCGGGCCAGCCGCCGCAGCAGGCCATTGCCGCTGAAGGAGGCCATACCCATGGCCGTACCCAGCAGGGTGGCCCCCACCAGTCCCACCAGAATCACTCGCAGACTGTTGACCAATCCCACCAGCAGGGCCCGCCAGTAGGGCATCGAGGCATCAAACGGGATCAGGCTCTCGGCCACATCGAAGCTGGCCGGCTGGCCCAGCCAGCGCCAGCTCAGCAACAGCCCGGCGGCAGTGAGGTTGCGCACCAGGTTGCCGACCAGCAGGGTGATCACCAGGAGCAGTGCCAGGCCCACCACCGCCTGAACGATCCAGGGCACTACCCGGCGGTCACGCCACCAGGGGATTCGCTCGAGGGTGGCGCTCAACGGAAGGGCGGCGAATAGATCAGACCACCCTGGTTCCAGAGGCGGTTCTCGGCCCGCTCGAGCTTGAGCGGGGAGCCGCTGCCCACGTTGCGCTCAAAGATTTCGCCGTAGTTGCCAACCGCTGCGATCGTCTTGGGAACGAAGTCGGCCGGCAGACCCAGTTGCTTGCCGAAATCACCCTCCACCCCCAGGAAGCGACGCAGGTCGGCCAGGTTCTTGTTGGCCTTGGCCTCCGCCACCTTGGCTGCCACATTGGCCTTGGTGATGCCCAGCTCCTCAGCCTGGAAAAGGGCGAACACGGCCCAGCGCATGGCATCGGCCCAGGCTGGGTCGCCATTGACGCTGGCGGGGGTGAGGGGCTCCTTGCTCATCACCTCCGGCAGAAGGATGTGCTCATCGGGTTTGGGGAAGCTGCTGCGCTTGGCTGCCAGCTGGGAGCGGTCGCTGGTGACGGCGACGCAACGGCCGCCCAGGTAAGCCGCGTAGGTCTGATCGCCGGTCTGGAACTTGAGCGGGGTGTAGGCGATGCCCTGCTCCCGCATGCGATCGGCCAGGTTGAGTTCGGTGGTGGTGCCGCTCTCCACGCAGATCGGTTTGCCGTCGAGATCCTTGAGGGTCTGGGCCCCGCTGGCCACAGGCACCATCACCCCCTGACCGTCATAAAAGGTGGTGGGACCGAACGAAATGCCGTTGCCTCCGGCCGAATCGCGACTCAGGGTCATGGTGGTGTTGCGGGCCAGCATGTCCACCTCACCGCTGGCCAGGGCCGCGAAGCGCTCACTGGAGTTGAGGTCGCGGTACTCCACCTTGGCTGGGTCACCCAGCACAGCCGCCGCCACAGCGCGGCAGGTGTCTGCATCGAGTCCGCTGTAGGTGCCATCGGGGCCGAGGAAGCTGAAGCCTGGCAGCTTCCCGTCCACGCCGCAGACCAGCTTGTCGCGACCTCGGATGGTGGAGAGCTTGATGCTCTGAACACCGCCTCCGCTGCCACTTTCGTCGGCGCAACCACTGAGGGTGAAGGCCAACAGCAAGGGCAGGGTGAGGAGCCAGCGGGGCGAGGGTTGCATCAACCGGAAGCAAAGCAGTGGGCGCAGTTTGCCAGCTCTGCCACGGACATGCCGCTAACCCGGGCTGATAATGGGCTCTCTGCGGAATCGATGGGTGCCAGGCAGCGCCAGTTCCCCCTTCAGTCCATCCACCAGCACGAGCCCAAATCCCATCCGCGAGCTGCTGGAACGCTTCCAGCAACGACGCTCACGCCTGACTGTTCCCCAGTTCACCGTGCTCACCGGCCTTCTGGTGATCGCAGTGGGCACGGTTCTGATGGCCCAGCCCGTCTTCTCCAGCGATAGCGTCGGGCTGTGGGAGGCCCTGTTCACGGTGATTTCCGCCATCACCGTGACAGGGCTGTCGGTGGTGGATGTGGGCAAGGATCTCACCTTCCCCGGGCAGGTGCTGCTGGCCCTACTTATCCTCACCGGTGGCCTGGGGTTGATGGCCATCACCACCTTTCTGCAGGGCTTTGTGCAACGGGGCTCGCGCCTGAGGCGCCGGCTTGATCGCGGCCGGGCCATGGACGAGTTCGGCGTGGGCGGCATCGGCAACACGTTTCACTCGATCCTGATCACCGCAGCCTGGGTGATCGGCATGGGCACTCTCGTGCTCTTCACCGTCGGCTTTCGTGACATCGCCGTGCCGCGCGAGAGGCTCTGGGCCGCTCTCTTCCACTGCATCAGCGCCTACAACAACGCCGGCTTCGGGCTCTGGAGCGACAGCCTGATGGGCTACAGGGCCAATCCGGTCGTGAACCTGGTGATCATGGTGATGATCGTCACGGGAGGGATCGGCTACAGGGTCACGAACGACCTGTGGCAGAAACGCTTCAAGGTGCGGCTGATTCGCAGTTTCAGCCTGCACACCCGTCTGGTGTTGCGCTGCACGATCGGCCTGATCGTGATCGGTGCGGCGGGGTTGCTGTTCACCGAGCACTTCACCCGCTCCAGTGGACTCCCGACCCTGACCTGGTGGCAGCAGCTGCAGGTGGTGATCTTTCAGTCGGTGAGCACCCGTACCGCCGGCTTCAACACCGTGCCCCTTTCGGTGGATGCAATCTCTGAAGCAGGTCTGCTGCTGATCATGACGCTGATGTTCATCGGCGCCAGTCCCGGGGGCACTGGCGGTGGCATCAAGACCACCACCTTCGCCAGCCTGGTGGCGGCCACCCGCTCCACCCTCAGGGGTGAGGACACCGTGGTGATCCGACGCCGGGCCATCTCCGACAAGGTGGTGCTGCGGGCAGTGGGGGTGACCCTGGCCTCCTTGCTGTTCGTACTGCTGATGGCCCTGGTGCTGGTTCTTGATCGTGCCGTCGGCAGCGACGGCCAGTCGTTCTCCTTTCTGGAGAAGTTGTTCACCTGCATCTCCGCCTTCGCCACTGTGGGCCTTGATGTGGGGGTCACCGCAGAGCTGAACCGCTGGGGCCAGCTGGTGCTGATGGTGGGAATGTTCGTGGGCCGGATCGGCATCCTGTTGCTGCTTTCCGCGATCTTCGGTACGCACCCCACGTCACGCATCGCCTACCAGCACGAAGAGATCTACCTCTGAGCAGAGCCGACCGCAGCGGCGGAGAATGGGAGGTCTGCGCGCGGCACCGGCTCCATGGCGGCCCTTCCTGACCGACTGTTGATCCGCCGACCAGACGACTGGCATGTGCACCTGCGCGATGGGGCGATGTTGCGGGCCGTGGTCCCGAGTACGGCCCGTGTGTTCCGTCGGGCGATCGTGATGCCCAACCTGCTGCCACCGATCACCACGGCAGCGGCCGCAGCCTCCTACCGCGAGCGCATCCTGGCGGCGGCGGCTGAAAGCGACGAATTCGAGCCCCTGATGACGGCTTACCTGACCGACACAATCGATTCCGGTGAGCTGGAGCGCGGCTTCACGGACGGGGTCTTCACAGCTGCCAAGCTCTATCCGGCCCGGGCCACCACCAACGCCGAGTCCGGGGTGAGCGATCCGGCCCGCATTGCGCCTGTGCTGGAGACCATGGAGCGGATCGGCATGCCTCTGCTCATCCACGGGGAGGTGACTGACCCCGAAGTGGATGTGTTCGATCGAGAAGCGGTGTTCATCGAGCGCCACCTTCAGCCCCTGCTGGAACGTCACCAGGGTCTGAAGGTGGTCTTCGAGCACATCACCACCGCCGAGGCCGTGGCCTTCGTTGAGGGAGGACCGCCAACCCTGGCCGCCACGATCACCCCTCACCACCTGCAGATCAACCGCAACGCCATGTTCCTGGGCGGACTGCGTCCTGACGCCTACTGCCTGCCGGTGGCCAAGCGAGAACTGCACCGGATCGCCCTGCGGGGGGCCGCCACCTCCGGCAACCCGAAGTTTTTCCTGGGTACCGATTCAGCCCCACATTCGCGCAGCGCCAAGGAATCCGCCTGCGGTTGCGCCGGCATCTTCAATGCGCCCCATGCGCTCGAGAGTTATGCACAGGTGTTTGAGCAGGAGGGTGTCCTGGAGCGGCTGGAAGATTTCGCTTCGGTGTTCGGGCCCAGCTTCTATGGTCTGCCGCTCAACGGGGGCACGATCGAACTGGTGCGCCAGCCCCTGGAGGTTCCCCTGATGCTGGAACTGGGGGGGGAGGGAGATTCGCCCCAGCCGCTGGTGCCGTTTCAGGCCGGCGAAACCATGTCCTGGCAGATCAGGTCTCCATCCCGCTAGGAGATCAGCTCGGGTCTGGCCGAGGAGGCAGGTACCAGCCCGAGGAAACGGGCCAGATAGGGCAGGCTGATGCCCTGGATGAAAAGATTGATCACCACAACGATGAAGATGATGCTCTGGACGTTATGGCTTAGTTCTGCGACGATCGATTGATCGATGCCCCGGATTCTGGGGATAGCCAGGCTGAGATCGTGGGCGAGGGCGAGGGGAACAGCGCCGCGCAGACCGCACCACGACACCAATAACGATTCCTTGATGCTGAAGGGTGAGAACGGCTGAAAAATCAGCACACTGATAGGCCGTGCCACCAGCATCAGACCCAAAGCCGCAAGAATGCCGATCGGCAGTGCATCGATCAGGTCGGGGGGATAGACCAGAAGACCGAAGACCAGGAAGATCGCGATCTCCGTCATTGTGTTGAAGGGGAGAAGGACCTCCTGGATAGTGATGTGATTGATCTCGGGCGAACGATAGATGGTATTGGTGAGAAACAGTCCGTTCACATAGATGGCGATGAATCCTGAACCCCCAAACAGTGTTGTCACGCCGTAGACCACAAATGCGATCGAGACAGCCACGACCAGCAGCTGGGAGCGATCTTCCACCAGATAATTAATCACGAAGCGAGCCATATAACCGAACATAAAGCCCACCATCAGGCCGATGCCGATCTGCTGAAGAAAGATCTTGACCTGGGTGAGCACCGTGCTTTCAAGGCTGGAGGATCCGGCGGCAGCACCGGCACTGACAAAGACGCCCACCACCAGCCCATAGAAAAGCAGAGCAGAGGGATCATTCACTGAGGATTCAAACTCCAGCAGGTGCTGAAGTCGCATGGGAACCTTGCGCCGCACCGATCGCAACACGCTCAAGGTGGCTCCCGCGTCGGTGGAGCCGAGGCAGGCGGCGACCAGCATCGCCGCACCCAGAGGAATGGCTTCAACGCGCCCCATGCTGATGGCGCTGGCGTAGGGAGAACCCACCATCCAGATAAACCCACCCAACAGCAATGATGAAATCACTACACCACCAACGGCGAGCATGATTCCGTATTCGAAGAATCCTCGAATAGCCGCCAGATCAGTCTTCAGCCCGGCATAGAACAACAGTAGTGCCAGTCCCAGCATCTGAAAGTTTGCCGCCTGGGCATGGGTGATGTCGAGGCTGCTTACGTTGATCGACAGGCCCAGCAGCAGCACTCCTAGGATGGCGGGTATGCCGATCTTTGGAGAGAAGCGGCTGATGGCCAGGGTTCCAAGAAACAGAATCCCGATGAACAACAGCTGAGCCTGGATCGGGAGGTCCAGGGCATTCGCCTGATCCGAGGGAGCAGCTGCCAGAATGTGCAATAACGTTGGTGAGTGGAGCATCAGCTGATCAGTGGCAGGTGATTGTGGTGGTGCTCTCAGACCTTGGCCCGTCTGGCAGGAGCCGGGGCTGCCGTGGTGTGCTCAGCCAGCAGGTCGGCCTGATCCTGGCTGAGACGCCCAGCGGCGCGCAGCGCAGCGGTGATCCGCTCAATCCCGACCACTGCGTGGCAGGCATAGCCCTCAGTGGCCAGACGAGAGACAGCCTGACCCCCGTGGTCGATGAACACCACCACATCGCGAACCTTCAACCCTGACGACTCCAATTTGGCGATGCCCTCCAGCACGCTGCCGCCTGTGATCAGGATGTCATCGACGACGACGACGGTTTCGCCCTCCTCGAAATCCCCCTCGATCAGGCGCCGGGCCCCATGGGCCTTGACCTCCTTGCGCGGATAGATCAAGGGCACATGCAGCTGCAGCGACAGCCCCGTGGCCGTCGGCAGTGATCCATAGGGAATACCGGCGATTCGATCGAACTGAAGACGGGCCAGTGGCTGCGCATAGGCATGCAGTACCCGGTGAAACAGATTCGGATCGGAGATGATCCGGCGCAGATCGATGTAGTAATTGAACACTGCACCTGAAGCCTGCACGTATTCACCGAAGAGCAGGCAGCCGATGTCGAACAGATCCACCAGCAGCTCATCGAGCCGCTGCTCATCGAGGTCCTGTTCCTCCAGCCGTTGCAGCTCAAGGTTCTTGGCGTCGAGCAGGCTGTTTGCCGCCGCCGCTGCCCTGGGAGCGGGCAACCAGAGCTCGCAGCGATCGGCCGTTCCTCCATCCCAGTTGGCTCGCATCGTCGCGATCTGCTCTCGCAGGGCCTGGGTACCCGCCGCCATTCCCTCCTCCACCAGCAGGTGCTGGGGCAGGGGCAGCAGCAATCCATCGGCGGAAGCGTTGAGACCCGCCTGAAGCAACGCTTCCAGCCGCTCTTCCTCGCCCCAGAGGCTGCGCAGGATCAGAAAACGCTCTGGTGCTTCCCGCCGCACTCGCGCCAGAATGGCCGGATCGCTGGTTCCCACCTCCAGCAACAGGTGCTCCGGGGTGCCCCAGAGCTGGGTTTCGCGCACGATCGTGATGAAGAGCGGGTCGTCCTCGTTGGGATGGTGCTGCACCACCCGGGCGCCGGGATTCGAGCTGTGACAGGTGAGCACCACCGCCCGGTCCGGGTAGAGCAGGAAGGGGGCGGCGATGTCCTGTCCCGCCAGAGGGGAGAGGGTGACCGCATCCACGCCGAGGTCGCGGAAGATGTAGTGGGCCAGGGCCGAGGAGCTGTTGAGATCGCCGTGCTTGGCATCGAGGATCAGGGGCAGCTCCGGCGGCACCAGTTCGCGCACCTCGCGCAGCAACTCCAGGCCGATCGGCCCCAGGGCCTGGTAGAAGCCCAGGCTCGGTTTGTAGGCGCAGACGTTGTCGGAGGTGGCCTCGATCACCGCCTTGATCCAGCGGCGGGCCTGGGCCAGAAAGGAACCGCTGCCGGCGTTGTGGCGCGTCCAGGTCTGCAGCATCTCCGGATTGGGATCCAAGCCGGTGATCAGCAGCGACTGGCGGCTGGCCATCGCTTCGGTGAGTTTGACGAAAAAGCTCATGGCGCCTGCCCCTGGGCCAGCATGGCAGTGCAGGCCACCCCCCGGCCGCTCAACCGTTGGCCCGTTGCGTCGATGGCGTTCGGTGACCAAGTGCTGATGGGGGTTCCTGACTGGTGCTCGGCGGTGTGAGGCCAGAAACGGTGCACTGTCTGGGGTGCAGCTGCATCTGGCGGTGGTGGTGGCAGGCCTTGGAGATGGTTGAGTAGAACACCCCACTCAACGGACGTCCAGCACCAGGGGCAGCGTGGGATATTGCCTTTCCCGTTTAATGCCAGCTGATTGAGAAGTCCAGTTCAATCGTTCAGGCTGCTGCCTGAGGTCTTGCTGCCTGAGTTTTCAACTGTTTTCTGAGAACTTACAGGCAGTCTGCAGAGGCACTGGATGAGCAAGGCGGCCGCAAGATCCCCAGAAATTCCCATCGGACTTCTCGATCGGCCCCGCACCGGAAAGTCTGGGGCCGCATCTCCTGACATCGGCTCGCGCAACCGTGGGGCCATCGCCAGACTCCCTGCAGATTTAAGACCGGGTCGTATCCCCCCAGTGCAATGAGGATCACGGTCGGCTGCGATCTGACGGTGGCCTGTCTGCAGCCCACACCCCTGCTGCTGATGGTGCAGCCCCACACCAGCCGCCGGGGTGATCTGGTGAGCGACGATCAGCTGATCTCGAAGCCTGCCGTTCCTGTGACGGAGTTCGTGGATGGCTTCGGCAACCGGTGCTGCCGCCTGGTGGCATCGGCAGGCGACACCCAGCTCCGCCTGCGGGCACTGGTGGAGTGCAGCGCCCAGCCCGATCCGGTGCTCCCCCATCTCAGCGCGGTGCCCGTTGAGGTCCTGCCTCCGGAGACTTATCAGTTCCTGCGCCCCAGTCGTTACTGCGAGACCGACCGGCTGGATCAGACGGCCTGGGACCTGTTCGGCGAGATCCCTGCGGGCTGGCCGCAGGTGCAGGCGATCTGCGACTCGGTGCACTCCCGCATTCACTTCGACATGGGCCAGGCCCGCCCCACCAAGACCGCGCTCGAGGTGCTGGAGGAGGGGCAGGGTGTCTGCCGCGACTTCGCCCATCTGGCGATCGCCTTCTGCCGCAGCCTGAATATCCCGGCGCGTTACTGCACCGGCTATGTGGGATACACGGGGGTGCCGCGCGGGCCGGAACCGATCGATTTCTCCGCCTGGTTCGAAGCCTATCTGGAGGGGGGCTGGCACGTCTTCGATGCCCGCTACAACACCCCGCGGATCGGCCGGGTGCTGATCGGTCGCGGCCGCGATGCCGGCGATGTGCCGTTCCTCCATTCCTTCGGCCCCCACGACCTGACCAGGTTCGAGGTGATCACCCAAGCCCTGGCGGCAGTCTGAGCGGAGGCTCGATCACCGGCTCCTGGTTAGACAGAAGTTCAGCTCGGCCAGCTCGACCCTGGCCGGAAAACGGACCACCGGACACTGCACGGAGATCCGTAGGCTCAATCCACGCCAGTTCCGCCCCATGATCGGCACGCCCCCCGCAATTCGTCCCAGCACGGGGGGACCTGGCTGAACAAGGACCCATGCCGATGGCATCACACCGAATTGTTCTGATCGCCGGGTTCGAGTCGTTCAACGCCGGCCTCTATCGCCAGGCAGCAGAGGCGGCGATGGGCCGGTGTCCGGCACTGGAGATCCGTAATTTCAGCGATCGGGATCTGGCAGGCCGGCCAGCCGAGGTGGAAGCGGCGCTCCGGGGCGCACAGGTTCTGTTTGCCAGCCTGATCTTCGACTACGACCAGGTGGAATGGCTGCGGCCACGCATCGCAGCGATCCCCACCCGCCTGGTGTTCGAATCGGCGCTGGAGCTGATGGCGCTCACCCGGCTGGGACGTTTCGAGATGGGCGGCTCGTCAAGCGGCATGCCGAAGCCGGTGCGGGCGCTCCTGGCCAAGTTCAGCAGCGGACGCGAGGAAGACAGGCTCGCTGGCTACATCGGGTTTCTCAAGGTGGGTCCCAAGCTGCTGCGCTTCATCCCGTTGCGCCGGGCCCAGGACCTGCGTCGCTGGTTGATCATCTACGGCTACTGGAACGCCGGCGGCTCCGAGAACGTGTCGGCCCTGTTCCTGCTGCTGGCGCGGGAATGCCTCGGCCTGGACGTGGGGCCCGTGCCACCGCCGTGTGAAACCCCCGATCTCGGCCTGCTGCACCCGGACCACGACGGTTTCTTCACCTCTCCCCGCGCCTATCTGTACTGGTTCCACCAAAGCCGGCCCGGCAGTGCTGGCTGGCCGGTGGTGGGCGTGCTGCTGTACCGCAAGCACGTGATCACCGCACAGCCCTACATCCCGCAGTTGATCCGCAGCTTCGAGCAGGCGCGGCTGCTGCCCCTGCCGGTGTTCATCAACGGAGTGGAGGGTCACATGGCCGTCCGCGACTGGATGACCAGCCCGGCCGAGATCGCCGCCGGGACGTCCGGCCGGGAGGCCGTGGTGGTGGACGCAATCGTCTCGACGATCGGTTTTCCTCTGGTGGGCGGTCCGGCCGGCTCGATGGAGGCCGGACGCCGCGAAGAGGTGGCTCAGCGGATCCTGCGCGCCAAGAACGTCCCATATGTGGTTTCGGCGCCGCTGCTGATCCAGGACATCCACTCCTGGACGCGACAGGGCATCGGCGGCCTGCAGAGCGTGGTTCTCTACGCCCTGCCCGAACTGGATGGCGCCATCGACCCGGTGCCGCTCGGCGGCCTGGTGGGGGACCGCATCCACCTGATCCCCGAGCGGCTCAAGCGGCTCACGGGGCGGCTCACCCACTGGATCGCGCTGCGCAGCAAGCCCCCGGCGCAGCGGCGGATCGCCATCGTGCTCTACGGCTTCCCGCCGGGTTACGGCGCCACCGGCACGGCGGCGCTGCTGCAGGTGCCCCAGTCGCTGCTGCGGCTGCTGCGGGCGCTCGAGGCCGAGGGTTACGACGTGGGGGAGCTCCCCGACGACCCCGAGGTGCTGCTGCAGCGGGTGCGGGAGGCCGACCAGGCCTGGATCGGCCGTGTGCCCGAGGGCGTTTCGCTCGACGAGGCGCCGATCGCCACCGTGCGTACCGACACCCTGCGGGACTGGCTGGGCGATTTCGATACCCGCAGGATCGAGGCGCAGTGGCGGTCGCTGGGCGGCAGCGGCATCCGCACGATCGGCGATCGCTTCCTGCTTGGTGGCGTGAGGCTGGGCAACGTCTGGATCGGAGTGCAGCCGCCGCTCGGGGTGGCCGGTGATCCGATGCGGCTGATGTACGAGCGGGATCTGACGCCCCATCCGGAGTACGCCGCCTTTTACAAATGGCTGCAGAACGAGTTCCGCGCCGATGCAGTGGTGCATTTCGGCATGCACGGCACGGTGGAGTGGCTGCCCGGCTGCCCACTCGGGAACACGGGCTATTCCTGGCCCGACATCCTGATGGGCGACCTGCCGAATCTTTATATCTATGCCGCCAATAATCCATCTGAATCGATGCTCGCCAGGCGGCGCGGCTATGGCGTGCTGATTTCCCACAACGTGCCCCCTTACGGCCGAGCCGGGCTCTACCGCGAACTCGTGTTGCTGCGTGATCTGATCAGCGAGTACCGGGAGGATCCGGAGCGGAACGCTGCGCTGTGCGAGGCGATCACCAAGAAGGTGTTCGACACCGGACTCGATGCCGACTGCCCGCCCGGCGAGGTGCTCACGGCCGGGCCAGCCGCCGCCGAGTCGTTCACCGCCTACCTGGTGCGGCTGAGCGAGTACCTCCAGCTGCTTGAGAACCGTCTGTTCTCCAGCGGCCTGCATGTGCTCGGCCAGGCGCCAGACCCCGAGGAGCTGGAGGGGTATCTCAAGGCCTACTTCGGCGACGACCTGGAGCCTGAACTGGTGAGCGCGATCAGCCTGGAGAAGGCCGCGAGCGGGGAGGCGGAGCGCAGCGCCCAGGCTGCCGCCTTGATCGATCGGCTCGCACCCGGCCGCCTCGACGTCCTGCGGCCTCGGGTGGAGGAGGCGCTGCTGATCAGCCACCTGCTGGCGCGCAGCACGGAGGAACTCACCAACCTGCTGCGCGGCCTCAATGGTGAATACATTCCGCCGGCACCCGGCGGCGATCTGCTCCGCGACGGCCCAGGCGTGCTGCCCACGGGCCGCAACATTCATGCCCTCGACCCCTACCGCATGCCCTCGCCCGCTGCCGTCGCGCGCGGCAAGGCGATTGCGTTGCGCATCCTCGAGCAGCACCGCCAGGAGAACGGGACATGGCCCGAAACAGTGGCCGTGATGCTCTGGGGCCTCGATGCCATCAAGACCCGCGGCGAATCGCTCGGCATCCTGCTGGAGCTGGTGGGGGCCGAGCCGGTGAAGGAAGGCACGGGCAGGATCGTGCGCTACGCGCTGCGGCCGCTGCAGGAGCTGGGCCATCCCCGCGTGGACGTGCTGGTGAACCTCTCCGGGATCTTCCGCGACAGCTTCGTGAACATCGTCGAGCTGCTCGATGACCTCTTCCGGCGCGCTGCCGCCGCCGAGGAGTCCGAGAGCGATAACTTCATCCGCCGCCATGCCCGCGCCCTCGAAGCGCAGGGGATCGAGAACCCCACGGCGCGACTGTTCTCAAACCCGGCCGGGGATTTCGGGTCGCTTGTGAACGAGCGGGTCACCGATTCCAACTGGGACAGCGGCGAGGAACTCGGATCCACCTGGCGGGAGCGCAACAGCTACAGCTACGGCCGGGGCGACCGGGGCGAAGCCCGCCCCGAGGTGCTGCGCACGCTGCTGGGCAGCACTGAGCGTGTGGTGCAGCAGATCGACTCTGTGGAATTCGGCCTCACCGACATCCAGGAGTACTACGCCAACACAGGAGCGCTGAAGCAGGCCGCCGAGCAGCAGCGGGGCGCCAAGGTGACGGCCAGTTTCGTTGAGAGCTTCTCGAAGGACATCACCCCCCGCGATCTGGAAGAGCTGCTGCGGATGGAGTACCGCACCAAGCTGGTCAACCCGAAGTGGGCCGAGGCGATGGCAGCGATGGGTGCAGGCGGCGCCTACGAGATCTCCCAGAGGATGACGGCCCTGATCGGCTGGGCCGGCACCGCCGACTTCTGCGACGCCTGGGTGTACGACCAAGCGGCTGACACCTACGCCTTTGATCCGGAGATGGCCCGGCGGCTGCGGGAAGCGAATCCAGAGGCCTTCCGCAATCTCGTGGGCCGCATGCTGGAGGCCAACGCCCGCGGCATCTGGACGGCCACTCCCGAAAAGCTGGTCCAGCTGCGCAACCTCTACGACCTCACCGACGCCGAACTCGAAGGCGTGGCGGCCTAGTGCAATCCTCCAGTCCGGCGCCGGCCGCCGGCGGCTTCCCGTTCAACGCGGTGGTGGGGCAGCAGCCGATCCAGACGGCGTTGCTGCTGCTGGCCGTTGACCCCGGACTCGGGGGTGTGGTGATCGCCGGTCGGAGGGGCACGGGGAAATCGGTTCTGGCCCGTGCGCTCCAGAGCCTGCTTCCGCCGATCCGCGTGATCCGCAGCTCCTGCTGCAACGCCGATCCGGACAGGCCTTGGGAGTGGGACGACGACACCCGGGGGCGAAGGGAGCGCAGCAGTCGCGCTCTGCCGAGCCGCTGGATCCCCAGCCCCTTCGTTCAGGTGCCCCTTGGAGTGAGCGAGGACCGGCTGCTGGGCTCGGTGGACGTGAGCCGCTCGATCCGCTGCGGTGCCCCGGTGCTCCAGCCGGGTCTGCTGGCCGCCTCGCACCGGGGCGTGCTCTACGTCGATGAGATCAACCTGCTGGAGCCCCATATCGGCAACCTGCTGCTCACGGTTCTGGCCGACGGCACCAATCGGGTGGAGCGAGAGGGGATCAGCTTCCAGCACCCCTGCAGGCCTCTGCTGATCGCCACCTACAACCCGGACGAGGGAGAGCTGCGGCCCCATCTGGTGGACCGATTCGCGATCGTGCTCTCGGCCGATGCCGAGCTGACGCTGCAGGAGCGTGTGGAGGCGGTGGCACGGGTGCTGGCGCATCAGGACGACCCTGTGCGCTTCTGGGCTCCCTACGTGGCCGGGCTGGAGGTGCTGCGCCGCCGTGTGGCGGATGCGCGTACGCGGCTGCCAAGATTGCGGATCCAGCCCGATCAGGTCCGCTATCTGGTGAACGAAGCGATCCGGGCGCGCGTGGAGGGCCAGCGCGCCGATCTGTTCGCCGTGCGGGCGGCTCTGGCCCATGCGGCCCTGGCGGGGCGGGCGGCCGTGTCCGCCGAGGATCTACACCGCGCGGTGGAACTCGTGATCGTTCCCAGGGCGGCAGCGGTGGAGCCAGAAGTGCCCCCGCAGGACAACCCCCCGCATCGCACGCCTGAGCCCCCCTCCGAACCGCCGCTGGAGGGGGAAGCCGAACCGGATGAGCAGCGGGACCGTCCACCACCGGAAGCAGCTGCCATACCTGAGGAGTTCGTGTTCAGCCCCGAGGGAATCCTGCTCGATCCAGCCCTGCTGGCCTTCACGCAGCGGGCCCGTCGCCGCCATGGCAAGGCCGGCGGGCGGGGTGTGATTCTTTCGCAGGAGCGGGGCCGTTACGTGAAGCCGGTGCTGCCCCATGGCCCGATTCTGAGGGTCGCGATCGACGCCACACTCAGGGCAGCCGCGCCGCATCAGAAGGCCCGCCGCCGCAGCCATCCCCGCAGCCAGCGCCACCACGTTTTCATCAGCGAAGACGACCTGCGGGTGAAGCGCCTCGCCCGCAAGGCGGGTGCCTTGATCGTCTTCGTGGTCGACGCCTCCGGCTCGATGGCCCTCAACCGGATGGAGGCCGCCAAAGGAGCGGTGCTGGAACTGCTCAGCGAGGCCTACCGCTGCCGTGACCAGATCGCCCTGATCGTGTTCCGCGGCGATCGTGCCGAGGTGCTGCTGCCGCCCACCCGTTCGATCACGGCGGCGTCGCGTCGGCTGGAGCGGCTGCCCTGCGGCGGCGGCTCGCCACTGGCGCATGGCCTGACACTGGCCGTGCGGCTGGCTCTGAACGCACGTCGCTCAAAGGACATCGGCGAGGTGGTGCTGGTGCTCATCAGCGACGGCAAGGCCAACGTGCCCCTGGCCCGTTCCCTGCGGGAAGAGCGGCAGGGAGCCCCTTCCGATGCGGGTGCGGGCCTGAAGGATGAACTGCTGACGATCGCGGCGGCGATCCGCCGCCTCGGCCTGGAGATGCTGGTGATTGACACCGAGAATCCTTACATCGCCTCGGGTCTGGGCCGCGAACTGGCACAACGGGCCGGCGCCAGCTATCTGGCGCTGCCCAGGGCCGGAGAGCGTGCGATCGCGGCGGCTGCCCGCGGGGCGATCAGGCCCGTCTGAGCGTCCCCATACCCAGCCGGACAGGGCAGTTCACCCGCCGCTGCTCAATCGCTGGTCTTGCGGTTCATGCGGCTGATCAGGCTGGAGGGAATCTCCTTCGGGCAGACCGCCGAACACTCCAGCTGGTTGCCGCAGGCTCCGAAGCCCTCCGCCTCCATCTGTTGGCGCATCCGTCTGGAGCGCCGGGGAGCTTCCGGCTGGCCCTGGGGCAGGAGCTCGAGATGGGCCAGCTTGGCCGCCACGAACAGGCTGGCCGACGCATTGGGGCAGGCTGCCACGCAGGCTCCACAGCCGATGCAGCTGGCGGCATCGAAGGCCTGGGAAGCCAGATCCAGGCCGACTGGCAGAACATTGGCCTCAGGGGCGCTGCCGATGTTCACCGACACATAGCCCCCGGCCATCAGCAGTCGATCGAGGGAGGAGCGATCGACCGCCAGATCCTGGATCAGGGGGAAGGCCCGAGCGCGCCACGGCTCGAGAGTGAGAACCTGGCCATCGCTGAAGTCGCGCAGGTAGAGCTGGCAGACAGTCGTGCCGCTCCGGGGCCCTTGGGCCTGGCCATTGATCATGAATCCGCAGGACCCGCAGATGCCCTCACGGCAGTCGTGATCGAAGTACACCGGCCGCTCGCCCGCCAGCAGCAGCTGCTGGTTGAGGCGATCAAGGGCCTCCAGCAGGGAGAGAGCCGGACTCAGGTCCGTGAGGAGATGGTCGACGAAGCGTCCCCTGGGCTCGTCCTGGCGCTGACGCCAGATTCGAAGGGTGAGGCTGAGGCTGGAAGGACCGCTCATCGGTAACTGCGAGCCGTGGGGCTGATCTGAGTGAAGTGCAGCGGTTCCTGGTGGCGGATGGGTTTTCCATCAGCTCGCCATTCCCAGGCCGCGATGTGGCTGAACTCGGCGTCGCGACGCAGGGCCTCGCCGCTCTCGCTCTGGTGCTCCTCGCGGAAATGGGCCCCGCACGACTCCTCTCGTGCCAGGGCATCGCGCAGCATCAGGTCAGCCAGCTCGAGGTAATCCTCCAGCTGCAGGGCCTTCTCCAGCTCTGGATCCAGGGATGTGCCGGGATCCGGGAGCAGCAGGTCCTGATCGAAGCTTGCCCGCAGGGCTGCCACCTCCGCAAGCCCCGAGCGCAGACCAGCGGCCGAGCGGCTGATGCCGCAGCTCTCGATCAGCAGGGCACCCAGTTGACGCCGCAGCCCCTCCGCCGGCTGGGCGCCGCCGCTGGACCGCAGTCGGGTGATGCGCTGCCGCACGCCCTCCAAGGCCGCGCGGCAGACGGGGTGGTCGGGGTCGATCACGGGGTGCTGATGCTCGGCCAGCCAGGCCGGAACGGTGGCCGGGGCAATGAACAACCCATCGGCCAGGCCCTGCATCAGGGCGCTGGCACCGAGCCGGTTGGCGCCGTGCTCGGAGAAGTTCGCCTCCCCCAGCACGAACAGGCCCGGGATCGTGCTCATCAGGTGGTAATCCACCCACAGGCCACCCATCGTGTAGTGAGGAGCTGGATAGATGCGCATCGGCTCCCGGTAGGGGTCGGCTCCGGTGATGCGCTCGTACATCGAGAAGAGATTGCCGTAGCGGGCTTCAATCACAGCGCGTCCCTCGCGCTCGATCGCCTCGTTGAAATCCAGATAGATCGAGCGGCCTGCCGGCCCCACCCCATGGCCGGCCCCACAGAGTTCGCGGGCGCGCCTGGAGGCCACATCACGGGGAACCATGTTGCCGTAGCTGGGGTAGAGCCGCTCGAGGAAGTAATCGCGCTCAGCCTCCGGCACCTGATCGGGGCGACGCTGATCACCCGGCTGCCGCGGCAGCCAGACCCTCCCGTCGTTGCGCAGGCTTTCGCTCATCAAGGTGAGCTTGCTCTGGTCGGGATCGCCGCTGGGAATGCAGGTGGGGTGAATCTGGGTGAAGCAGGGGTTCGCCATCAGGGCGCCGCGGCGATGGGCGCGCCAGAGGGCGCTGGCGTTGGAGCGCACAGCGTTGGTGGAGCGATGGAACACGTTGCTGTAGCCGCCGCTGGCCAGCAGCACCGCATGGGCCGTGTGGGTCTCGAGGGCACCGCTGAGCCGGTGGCGGCAGATGGCGCCGCGGGCCACGCCCTCGAAGGTGATCAGATCGAGCAGATCCCGCTGGGGGCAGAGCTCCACCCGGCCAGCCTCCACCTGCCGCATCAGAGCCTGGACCACGGCGTAGAGCAGCTGCTGGCCCGTCTGACCGCGGGCATAAAACGTACGGCTCACCTGGGAGCCACCGAAGCTGCGGTTGGAGAGGGTTCCGCCGTACTCACGGGCGAAGGGCACCCCCAGGGCCACGCACTGGTCGATGATCGTTCCGCTGATCTCAGCCAGTCGGTGACAGCCGGCCTCGCGCGCCCTGAAATCACCGCCCCGTACGGTGTCGCGGAACAGCCGCTCAACGCTGTCGCCGTCGTTCTGATAGTTGCGGGCTGCGTTGATGCCCCCCTGGGCCGCCACCGAATGGGCCCTTCTGGGGCTGTCGTGGTAGGTGATCAGTCTCACCTGATAGCCCTGTTCAGCAAGGCTGGCGGCGGCGGATGAGCCCGCCAGGCCACTGCCCACCACCAGCAGCCTGAAATGGCGCCGATTGGCGGGAGCAATCAGCTTTAAATCCTGACGGCACCGGCTCCAGGCGTCAGCCACCGGGCCCGGTGGCAGCAGAGGATCGAGCCGCATCAGAACCCAGCCCTTGCCAGAGCGCCTGTGGCCCGCAGTGCCAGGGGCAGCAGGGCGAAGCCACCACCGATCAGGGCCGCCAGGGTACGGCCGGCCAGGCGCAGCCCTGGGGCGTTGGTCTCATCCAACCAGCCCAGACTGCGGGCCAGACTTTCGGCACCGTGAAGAAGATGGAGACCAAGGGCCACGCCCGCCAGGACGTAGAGCCCCAGGGCCCAGGGAGAGGCCAGCGCCAGCAGAAGGGTCTGCCGCTCCAGGCCATCCCCCGGCCTGGGCCAGCGCAGCTGGCCCAGGTGCACGGCCAGGAAAAGCAGCAGCAGCGCACCGCTGAACGGAGCCGTACGACCAGCCAGGGACGTCAGAGGTTGAAGACGCCGGCTGCGCCACTGGGCGTAGGGCGCCGTGCCCCGGGCTCGGCGGTTCGTGATCACACGCAGCAGGGTGAGGGCCAGGTGGACAAGGCCCGCCAGGGCCAGGGTGAGCTCCAGGGGCGGCAGCCATGGAGCGTGATGCAATGCCGTTGCATAGCTCTCGAAGCCAGCTGGATCCAGGAGCGCCAGAGATGCCCCCAGCCCATGGGCCAGGACGAACAGAATCAGAATTGCTGCCGTGATCGGAATCGCCTGGGCCATGCCAGTGACTGACCTCAAGCCCACGCAATGGCCTGAAGTGATCTTAACGAGGCTTGTGCTGCTGGCCGTGTTGGTCCTGGGTGTCGCCCCGGGCTGCTCCTGGGCAAAGCCGGAGGCCACGCCCACGGAGTCCGAGCTGCGCCGCACGGTGCTGGTGAGTGGTCTGGAGCACCCCTGGGGCATGGCCTGGCTGCCCAATGGCGACCTGCTGATCACGGAACGGCCAGGGCGGATGCGCCTGGTGCGCCAGGGAGTGCTCGACCCCAGGCCGATCGCCGGACTTCCGCCACTGCTGGTCCTGGGTCAGGGAGGCCTGCTGGATGTGGCTGTGCATCCTCGCTTTGCCAGCAATCAGCTCGTGTACTTCACCTATGCGGCGGGAAATGCCCAGGCGAATCAGACCCGGGTGGCCCGGGCTCGCCTGGTCGATCACCGCCTCGAGGAGCTGACCCTGCTTCATGCGGTGACACCAGCCAAGACCGGCGGTCAGCACTTTGGCTCTCGCCTGCTCTGGCTTCCAGATGGCACCTTGCTCGTTTCGGTGGGAGACGGGGGCAATCCGCCCATTGAACTGGAGGGCAAGGCGATCCGGCTTCAGGCCCAGAACCGGGGCAGCGGCCTGGGCAAAATTCTGCGGCTGAACGACGATGGCACCATCCCAGCCGACAATCCCTTCCGATCGGATCCCGGCGCCGATCCGGCCGTCTGGAGCCTGGGGCACCGCAACATTCAGGGGCTCGCCTACGACCCGCTGCATCGGCGGATCTGGGCGAGTGAGCACGGCGCCAGAGGCGGGGATGAGCTGAATCTGGTCGTTGCGGCGGGGAATTACGGCTGGCCAACGGTGACCCACAGTCGTGAGTACTCCGGTCCTGAGATCACGTCGCTAAGGAGCGCTCCAGGCCTTGTGGACCCTCGGCTGGTCTGGATGCAGGCCATCGCCCCCTCGGGTCTGGCGGTGGGCAGCGGCCGGGCGGTCAAATCGTGGAAGGGCAACCTGTTTGCCGGCGGACTCGTTTCTGGTGATGTGCGCCGCATCCAGCTCAGCCCGTCCGGGGAGGTGCTGACTCAAACCATTCTGCCGGTGGGGGATCGGGTGAGGGATGTGGGTGAAGGTCCCGACGGCCACCTGCACGTGCTCACCGACGGAGCCGGCGATGGAGCCCTGATCCGGCTTGAGCCGGCTGTATCCAGCACCTCACCCTGAAGCCGTATCCCTCCTGGCCCGGGCCTACCCGGCGGATCGGCTCTGCCTACATTGAAACCAGGACTGCAGGGAGACGACGTGAACCAGACAGCAAGCGATGGGTTGGCCCGCTCCTACCCGGTTCCAGCTGATGAAGGCCTGCGCCTGAGGGAGCTGCAACGCCATCAATTGCTTGATCATGACGGCGATCAGCACTTCGATCGGATCGTCAAACTGGCGAGCACCATCTTCGACATGCCCATCGCCCTGATCTCCCTGGTGGATCACGACCGGCAGTGGTTCCTCTCCCGCGAAGGGCTGGAGGTCAGCGAGACCCCGCGGGAAGTGGCCTTCTGCGCGCACACCATTGCCGGCAATGAGGTGATGGTCGTGCCCGATGCCCTCCAGGACGAACGTTTCAGCAGCAACCCCTTCGTGCTTTCCCCGCCTGGCATCCGCTTCTACGCCGGGGCCCCCCTGCGAACCAAAGACGGCCACAACCTCGGCACACTCTGCGTGATCGATCAGAAACCGAGGGAGTTCAGCCCGGAGCAGCAGCAGCAGTTGCGAATGCTGGCCGACGTGGTGATGCGCGAAATCGAATGGCGCCACGACTCCAGCCTCTGCCCCGTTACGGGGCTCTCCAACCGCGGCGCCCTGTTCAGCGTGGGGCAACGGGAGATGGAGCAGGCTCGCAGCGCCGCTGACCCCATGGCCCTGATCTGCCTCGACATTGATAACTTTCGCCAGATCAACAACCGCTGGGGGCATCCAGCTGGAGACCAGGTGTTGCTCGATTTCAGCCGCCTTTGCAAGGGTTTTCTGCGTGAGCAGGATTTCATCGCCCGCCTTGGTGATGAGGAATTCGTGATCCTGCTGATCGGCCAGAACAGCGATGCTGCTCTTCAGCTGGCCGAGCGGATTCGCGACGCCGTCAGCCGAATGAGCGGTGTGTTCACCCGCTCCGGCTACCACCTGAGCATCAGCGGCGGAGTGTCGGCGCTCGCCCACGACGACACCAGCTTCGGCGACCTGGTGCAGCGGGCCGAGCGAGCCCTGGAGCTGGCCAAGACCAATGGCCGAGACCAGATCGTCTCCGTGCTCAGTTCATGACTGCATGCAAGCGTGCAGCCGGGTGACGGCCTTATGGGGTTATGGTGTCTAAGTCAGGCTGAAGCCGGCGAGCCGCGCAGCTCGCACAGAGCCTGATCCAGCAACGCGCCAGCCCCTTTGCTTCCCGGGGCGGCCATCAGGTTCCCAGAGCCATCCGCCACGACGGTCCCAACAGGATCTGCGGGTGAGGACCGGTGCCGAAACCATGACCAGATCACACCTGTTTCCCCATGACCATCAACCTTTCTCCAGCGGGACTGTTTTCCGCTGACCGCTCTATCAGACATTTCTCCTCCCAGAGCCTGAACCAGGCCAACTCCAAACGTAAGAGCCTCAAGTCAGCAGGCTCCCAGCACCAAGCTCCTCCCAGCTGGGAGGATTTGCTCGGCCGGCGCTGATCCGGACAGCAGTACCCCGCCTCTGGCTGGCAACGGTCTCAGAGGCGTGGAATCCTTCAGCCCACGCAACCATCGGCATGCTGTTCGAGATCCGCCATTCCATTCGGTTCAGCTATGAGCGGCCGGTTTTTCTCGAGCCGATGATCGTGCGGCTCAGTCCACGCCAGGACGTGACCCAGCGGTTGATCTCCCATGAGCTGACAGTGACCGAGGCCCCGGCAGGTCACAGCCTGATCCTCGAACCCGATGGCACCGACGCCCGGGTGCTCTGGTTCAGCGACAAGCGAGAGCATCTTCACCTTCAGGTGCACTCGGTGGTGGAGACCCTGCGTTGCAATCCGTTCGACTGGATCCTCACCCACCCCCAGGCCCAACGACTCCCGGCTTCCTATCCCGCCGCTGAAGCGGTCTCCCTGGCTCCGAGCCTCTCCACCACTTCAGGGGCCAGCGAACCTGGCTCCACACCTGTGGCTTCCTGGGCAGCGGCAATTTCGGCTGAGGTGGAGCATTCCACCCCGGATTTTTTGATGCGGCTGGCTGACGACATTCACCACGGTTTTCACCACATCGGCCGCTTGGATGGTGAGCCACTCAGCCCGGAGGACACCCTTTCCAGCCGCTGCGGAGCCTGCCGCGACACGGCCATGCTTTACGTGACAGCCTGCCGCAGCCAGGGTCTGGCAGCACGGTTTGTGAGCGGCTACTCCATGCATCACCCTCCGGAGGTGAGCGAGCATGAACTCCACGCATGGGCCGAGGTGTACCTGCCGGGCGGTGGCTGGCGCGGCTACGACCCCAGTCTGGGGCTGGCGGTGGCTGATGGCCATGTGGCTCTGGCGGCTTCGCCCGACCACCTGATGGCCGCTCCCACCACCGGCACCTACCGGGGCACCGACGTTGGCTCCCAGCTCAGCTACATCATTGAGCTCAAGGTCTCCGACCCAGAGCCCGAAGGCAGCGAGGCAGCGGCATAGCCCCCGTAGGGTTTGATCGGCTTTTCGCCGATGGCATCGAGCTTGGCAGCCAGAACCGCATCCGCTCGGGTGAGGCCATCCACCTTGTGGGTGTGGATCGCAGCCTCCACGCGGCCCCAGCCCAGACAGAAATCGGCGTGGTGACCAGCCGCCTCACAGACCGCCCCGGCCCGGTTGAGCCAGTCGAGTGCCGATTGGAAATCGGGAAATGACCAGACCTTGTGGAGATGGTGGTGGTCGACAACCCGCCAGCCGCCCAGGCTGGGCAGGAGGTCGTCGAGCTCCTCGCTGGTGAGAGTCGGGGCGCCATCGCGGCATGGCACGCAGCGCTCATCGCTCAATTCCATGCTGTGCAGATCAGGGTTTCAAGTCTGGCGAAGAAGCTGGAACCCTGCATCCCTAGGTATTTCCCCTCAGGAATGGAGCTGATAGTGGCTAACTCCGGTGACGATATCTTTCAACAATTGGCTGCTTGTGCGGCCAAGCTCTAGTCGCACCTCTGTCACTGTAGGCCGCCCCCCTATGGGGGCTTCATCGGCGCTATGCGAGATGCCGGTGAGCGCGCAGCCCCAGCAAAGGTTTATGGTGGTTTGCATCCGTGAGCTGCTGAATGCCGGATCGATCTCAGCCCATGGATGTTCTGATCGACCCAGTGTCCCGTCCAGGATCCAAGCGATCCAATCCCCCTGAAAAACCGGTTCTGAATGGCCATGACTGAAGCAGCCTCCCTGACGGTCGGCGAGCTTGAGGCGAACTATCACCTCTATTGCAAAGCCATGAAAATGTTGATCATGGAGGAGAGAACTTCTCAGGAAATTCAACGGACAGTGTGCTGGAGCCGCCTGGAGACGCTCCACAATTGCCTGCCGAGCATGTACAAGGCTCCCGATTATCTCTTTACATTGCTGCGGCGTGAGCATATGCAGAAGAAAGCTCCTAAATAGCCTGCTCCATACAACCTGCTTGTCAGTTTGCCCGCCCTGCTACAGGCTTACGGGTGCCAACCTCAGCCCCCGACGGATGAAACTGACAGCATCCAGCAGGTTTCCGGTGTCGCTGCACCCTCTCAGGGCGGCCTCCTGGTTCGGCGCCGTGTTTTTCGTGCTGCTTACCCTCCCTCACCTGGCCAGTGGTCATGCCCTGGCCCAGCAGGACGTTCCCCCAGAGGCAGAGTCCGCGGAGGCGCCAGCTGTGGCCACGCCGGCCAAGGGGGCCGCTGCTGAGCCAGCTGATGCACCCACCGCGAGGGAAAAGGAGCTGCTTGAGAAGATCCGCAAGCTCAAGGCCCCCCGCTGGCGCAGTTTCGGGGCCTGCCAGTACGACTGGACCGCCTGGCGCTTGAGCGCAAAAGGGGTTCGTACCACCAACTTCCGCTGCGGAGACCCGCCGATCACCGGCAATGTGGCTGTCTTCTGCCCCAGCCTGCGCATCAGCCGACAGGTGGCCGATGCCCAGTGGGAGTCATGGCGGCTGCCGTTGAGCCTGAACGAATCGGCGGCCACAGGCGGCGAAGATCAGATGGTGGCCAACCTTTGCGCCAATGCCAGGCCGCTGCCCAGCACCGCCAGCGAAGCCCCGGCCCAGCCCGGCGCTGCCAGCCAACCGAAGGCCACCAGCCCCGGCCCCGCCAAGCCAGCCGCCAAGCCAGCCGCCAAGCCAGCCGCCCTGCCAGCACCCTGAGCCAAGGGGGCTCAACCCCCCCCAGATAGCCGCTGGGGAGCAGACCCAATCCGCCCCGTAACATGCAGCCGCCGGTCTGGGCGCCCAGCGGAGCTGAATGCAAGGCCGGCAGGGGCCCAGGCCAGAAGGCGCTGAGGCGATGGGGGCAGGGGGACTTGAACCCCCACAACGTCGCCGTCTGCGGATTTTAAATCCGCTGCGTCTACCAATTTCGCCATGCCCCCGACCTCTGGATCCTAGATTTGCGTCACCTTTACTTCACGGTCGTGCCACTGCCCGGGTTGCTCAGTTCGATGACGATGACCCTCGGGATGGTCTCCCCTGACACTCTGTTGGTGCTGGGCGCCTATGCGGTTCTGGCTGGTGCCTATCTGGTGGCGGTGCCCCTGGCTCTCTACGCCTGGATGCACAAGCGCTGGACAGTGATGGGCAAGATCGAGCGGACGGCGGTCTACGGCCTGGTATTTCTGTTCTTTCCCGGCCTGATCCTGTTCGCCCCCTTTCTGAATCTGCGCATGGCGGGTCAGGGAGAATGAACCGTGGTCAGGCACTTCTGATCGGGCTGGGCGTGTTCCTGGCCGGCGGGCTCGGCTATGCGGGCTTCAAGGCAGCGGGATTCGAGGGCTTTTCGGCCGGCATCGCCGCTGAGGCCCTGCTGATCGTGATTGTTTTGGGCTGGACGGGCACCTACCTGCTGCGGGTGGTCACCGGAAGGATGAGTTTCATGGAGCAGCGGCGCCGGTACCGCGCAGCCTTTGATGCCCTCACCACTGAGGAATTGCAGAAAGAATTCGATGCCCTCAGCCCTGGGGAGCAGGAGAAGCTGCTGCGGGAGATCGGTCAGTGGCAGGACGACGCCGCAGCCTGACCCCATAGGCTCGGAGCCTGACCGCCTCCGCTCCACGGCCCCGATGAGTGCTGCTTCCACCACCCTTGCCAGCACACCGATCCAGCGGCGATTCGCCAGCCTCAGACAGCAGGGGCGATGCGCCCTGATGCCTTTTCTGATGGCGGGGGATCCTGACCTGGCCACCACCCGCAACACTCTTCTGGCCCTTGAGGCTGAGGGAAGCGATCTGATCGAGCTGGGCATCCCCTACAGCGATCCGCTGGCGGACGGCCCGGTGATCCAGGCCGCCGCTAGCCGGGCCCTCGCCGCCGGCACCACCCCCACGGCTGTGCTGGAGATGCTCGCCAGCTTGAAGGGTGAACTGACGCTGCCCGTGGTGCTCTTCACCTACACCAACCCGCTGCTGAACCGAGGCCTCGAGAACTTCTGCCGTGAAGCTGCCGCTGCCGGTGCTGCCGGGCTGGTGGTACCCGACCTGCCCCTGGAGGAGGCGGAGCGCCTCTCGCCCATTGCCGCTGGCCACGGCCTCGATCTGGTGCTTCTGGTGGCTCCCACCACCCCGGCAGAGCGGATGGCGAGAATCACTCAGGCCAGTCGCGGTTTCACTTACCTGGTGAGCGTGACGGGAGTGACCGGGGTGCGCACGAGCCTGGAGAACCGGGTGGGCGATCTGGTGCAACAGCTCAAGGACCTGGGCCCCAGACCCGTGGCGGTGGGTTTCGGAATTTCGGGTCCCGAGCAAGCCAGGCAGGTGCGTGACTGGGGCGCCGAAGGCGCCATCGTGGGCAGCGCTCTGGTGAAGGTGATGGCCGCGGCTCATCAGGAGGGCACCGATCCAGCCGAGGCCGCCGCGGCATTCGTCGCCGGCCTGCGCCAGGCCCTCGACACCTGAGGCCGGCCATGGCACCTGAGGAATCAAATGTTCCCCTGCCCTTCTCGGAGGCCTGCGAACGCAACAAGGAACCAATCCTGGCGGCTCTCAGCCAGTGGTTGGCTGAAGGCAACCGGGTGCTCGAGGTGGGTTCCGGCACGGGCCAGCACGCTGTGCATGTCTGCCGCCATCTGCGGGTGGTGTGGCAACCCAGCGACAGGACCATCAACCTGAGCGATCTGCGCCGCCGCTGCCAACTCGAGGGCCAGACCAACGCTCACCTGGGTTGGTTGCTGCCTCCCGTCGAACTCGACGTGCTCCAGCCGCTCTGGCCAGATGGGCCGTTCGATGCGGTCTTCAGCGCCAACACAGCCCACATCATGCCCTGGAGTGCCGTTCCGAGATTGCTGGAGGGCAGTGCCCGGGTGCTGCGCTGCTCAGGCCTGCTGCTGCTTTACGGCCCCTTCCACGAGGGCGGCCGTCACACCAGCCCGAGCAACGCCGCTTTTGATCAGCACTTGCGCAGCCTCGATCCCGCCATGGGCGTGCGCGATGCCCTGGAGCTCACCGCCCTTGCCGCTGACTGCGGACTGCAGGCCATTGATGATGTGTCGATGCCTGCCAACAACCGGCTGCTGGTGTTCCGCCGGATGGCTGCTGAGGAGTCCGAGCCCCAGCCATGAGCACCGCCGCGGCGGTGCAGGTGGCCCTGCTGGGCCTGCCCAACACCGGCAAGTCGACGCTGTACAACAGGCTCACTGGCGGCCATGCCCATGTGGCCAACTGGCCAGGCCTCACGGTGGAACTTCTGCGGGGTTCCCTGCCTGCCGACGCCGACGGCCGTCCCTATGACCTGGTCGATCTTCCCGGCATCCACGACCTGAGCGGAAGCAGTGAGGACGAGGAGATCGTGCGTCGGTTTCTCAGCGTCAACTGCCCGGATCTGGCCGTGGTGGTGCTCAATGCCAGCCATGCCGACACCCAGTTGAGGCTGGCCCTGGAGCTCCAGGCCACCGGCCTGCCCCTGATCCTGGCGCTGAATATGGGCGATGAAGCCCAGCGCTTCGGGGTGCGAATCGACCACCAGCGCCTGGAGGCTGAACTGGGTCTGCCGGTGCTGGTGATCAGCGCCCGCCAGGGGGAGGGCCTCGAAATGCTGCTGGAACGTATCCACGGGTTTGCCCGGCTCCAGCCAGGGCCTGCCCGACTGCTGCCAGAGGCGGAGCTGGAGGCGCACCGGGCCCGCCTGGTGGCGAGCTGCATCGAAGGCCACGACCGACCGTATCCGGATCCCCAGCGGGACCGACTTGATCGGCTGCTGTTACACCCGCTGCTGGGACAGCTGAGTTTCTTTGTGGTGATGCTGGTGATTTTCCAGCTGATCTATGCAGTGGGTGAACCGATTCAAGACCGGCTCCTGATGCTGTTCGACGGCCTGGAGGCCCGGCTGTTGCAACCGACCCTGCAGAGCCTGGCCGTCCCAGAATTTCTCAGCCGGTTGCTCAGCGAAGGGGTGTGGATGGGCGCCACCACGGTGATCAGCTTCATGCCGATCATCTTTATTTTTTATATGATGATTGGTTTGATTGAAGATTCGGGTTATCTGGCCCGCTCGGCATTCCTGATGGATGGGGTGATGCATTGGCTGGGCCTCGATGGCCGCAGCTTCGTGCTGCAGATCATGGGGTTCGGATGCAACGTGCCGGCGATCATGGGCACCCGCGTGATTCGGGACAGGCCCCAGCGTTGGCTGGCGATGCTGATGATTCCGTTTTCGCTCTGCCAGGCCCGGTTGACAGTGTTCGTATTTATGGCCGGCGCCTTTTTCCCAAGGCCCTGGTGGGCAGCTGGAACGGTGATCTTCGGTTTTTACGTGGTCAGCTTCGCTGCCGCGGTGCTGACCGCCCTTCTGTTCAAACAGGTGTTCCCCAGTGAGGGGGGGTTCGTTTTGGAGTTGCCACCTTATCGAGTTCCCAGTCTTGGCACGGTGCTCAGCCGCGCCTGGCGCGAAATGGTGACCTTCTTCTTCACCACCCGCCGCTTCATCATTCTCGGAGTGATCGCCATCTGGCTGCTCAACAACCTTCCTCCCGAAGTGGATCACCTCTCCGGCCAGTCGTTGGCAGGTCAGATCGGACGGGCAGTGCAACCGCTGCTTGGTCCAATCGGCATGAACCCGGAGTTGACGATCTCCCTGATCTTCGGCTTCATCGCCAAGGAAATTCTGCTGGGGGCGATGGCGGTGATCTATGCCACCCGCGAGAGTGCGCTGGCCAGCGTGGTGGTGGGAGCGATCCGGCCGCTGCAGGCTTTGAGTTTCATGATGTTCACCCTGCTGTACACCCCCTGCCTCTCAACGGTGGCGGTGCAGCTGAGGGAAAGTCGCAGCGGCCGCTTCGTGGCACTGTCGCTGCTGTGGTCGTTCAGCCTGGCCTGGCTGATGGCTTTTCTCCTGTATCAGGGAGGAGTTCGCCTTGGTTTCAGCTGAGCGGCAGCGCTTCCATCTGGGCGGCGTCTGCTCGGCGCAGCATGAAATCGAGCAGACCCATGCGTAAGTGCAGGATGCCTCCGGGGCGTCCCCGGCGTATCACCATCAGGTGGCTGCCTGGTTTGACCCCCATGGCGCGCAGGCGGCTCTCGAGGCTGGGGCGACTTGGCAGGCTGAGCAGCTCCAGAGGCTGAGTGAGCGGCGCATCAGCCAGGTTCATATCCTCGTTCACGGCTGTCTGGATTGAAGCAGCGCAGCGATCAGAGGCCCGTGTGAACCAACAGCTCGCCGAGGGTGGCCGTGAGCGCTCCAAGCAGGAGCAGGCGGGTGGTGCCGCCCATGAGGCGGGAGCAGATCAGGAAGCGGATGGGAATCACAACGGGTCTCCTTGGAATGGAGGTCAGGCACGGAATAATCGGAACGCTCAGGTGCTGGCGGTGTCGAGCTGCTGGAGCTGATCGAGGGGAAGGGCAAATGGCCGTGAACCATGGCGCAGGAGGGGCCAGCGGCGCACCCAGCAGGTGCTGGCGTCGGCGTCGATGTTGAGCACCTGATAGGTGTGATCGGGGCTGTTGGTAAGCCTGACCATCTGTCCTTGGTGAAGGGTCATGGGAAGCGGAGCATTCTCTGGACTGTCTGGGCCCCAGCGCCTCGAGGCTGCAGGCTGTCAATCGGAAGTGTGACGGCGGCCATGGGTAGAGCCGGAACCTGAGCCAACGTAACGGTGTATTTCATCAGCTTGACAGCCAGTCGTCTTTTAGTCATCTCTGTATGTAGACGAACACGTAACCCTTTGTCGGCCAGCGGTTGGTGATGGAGCAGGCTGGAGGCACGATTGGTGACGGTGATGCCCCAGACCCTGCGCGAGCCTGTCTCACCCCTGGCTCGCACCCGACCCACTGAGCAGGAGTCGAGCCCATTCGAGGCCGAGACCAATCGCTCGAGCGGCCGCGCGCGCCAGGGGTTCGGCCCAACCAGGGCGCCGGGAGCCAGCACCGGCAAGGCCAGAGGCCAGGGCAAGGGTGGCAAGAAACGGAACCCTTGCCTGAGCAAGGCCGACTGGGGGCCCTTGGGCAAGCATCCCGATCTCGATGCCATCGTCGCTCGCCAGCGACTGCACCTCCCTCGCTGCGGCCGGATCACCGCCGGCGATGTGACCCGCGCCTGGAAGCTTGCCGCTGCTGAGCATCACCCCGACCGCGGCGGCCAGCACGACACCATGCAGCTGGTCAACGGCGCCCGCGACCTGCTCCTGGGACGGGGCGTGAACAGCTGAGGCCCAAGGGCATTCCTAACCCTCACACCAGAAGCACCTCTACAGGAGCAAACGATGGCCAGATTCGTCCTCTGGGGCACCTACAGCGACGACGTGCTCGAGCGGCGAGGACCCTATCGGGAGGAACATCTGGCCGGACTGCGGCTGCAGAAGGAGGAGGGGGTGCTGATCACCCTCGGGCCCACTGCGTGCACCACCCGAGTGTTCGGCATCTATGAAGCCGACAGCCAGGAGCGGGTTGAATCATTGGTGAAGGGGGATGTCTACTGGCGCCAGGGGATCTGGACCAGCGTGGAGGTCTACCCCTGGATTCAGGCGTTCTAGGAGTCTTCAGGGACTTCTGGCGTTGGTGGCTGGGGATGGCGCGGTCGTTCAGCTCCAGTTCCGCTGAGCCTGTTGCCACACCCATCCAGCCACCGCCTCAGATCCACCTGGCCCCAGCACCTCCCCATAACCCGACATCTGACCCAGGCCAGCTGAGGCGATGGCGGCGATGGCTTCCGGGCCTGTGATGCCGTTGCGCTCCAGGGCCTGGAGTTTGAGGGTCTTGCCGCGGCGCAGGATGTTGCCACCGTTGATGTGGCATCCGGCGCAATGGTTCTCGAACAGGCTTTCGCCTGAGGCCATGTCAGGAGTAGCCAGGGAGTCACCCCACACCGGCCGGGGCCACCAGACCAGCAGCAGCAAACCGAACAACGCCAGAATCACCAGCCACCGGCGCCGGGTCGGATGGCTGGGCGATGAGGGTTGGATCAAAGACACCCGCTCTCGCTCCTTGCCAAGACGGTCACTCTGGCGTGCTTTCAGCCGCACGGGCCCGCAGGTAGCGACGGTAGAGATCCTCCGGTGAGCGGTAGCGCTGGGGCAGTGAGCTGTGCAGGGCGCTGAGGTTATGCCAGCAGAGAGTGCGCTCGATGCGCTCGATGCTGTGTCCGTCGGCCACAAGCCGTCTCAGGGCCTGGCAGTAGGCCGAAAAGCCCGCCTCCAGTTCACCGATGCTGAGTGGACGTGAGTCGGCCATGGGGGATCTCCGGCGCTCGCCGTTGGGGCAAGGCCAAACGCTGAACCTGGATCCACGCTATGCAGCAGGTTGGACGGCTCTGGGCCACACCCAGGGGGCCGCAACAAAGTTGTCTCAATGGGTGGGCCGCCCCGATACCGTCCCAGCAACCAGCCAGGGGCTAGCCGATGCACAGCCTGCGACCGCTCGTTCCCCAGGACCTCGAAGAGGTGCGCGAGGTATATCGTGACGCGGTGCTCAGCCAGGCCCCGCAGCTCTACACCCCGGAGCAGGTCAGGGCCTGGGCGGATGTGGTGCAGGAGAGCTCACCGTTCGAGGAGATCCTGGCGAAGGGTTTGGGCCTGGCCAGCTGCTCCGGCGCAGGTGAGGTGATCGAGGCATTCGCGGTGCTGGAGCCCCTCGATCGCATTTCCCTGCTCTACTGCCGCGGAAGGGCCAGTCGCCAGGGCCGTGCCACCAGCTTGCTGCGGGCCCTGGAGGCCCTGGCCCGTGGCTACGGCAGCCAGCGGCTGCGCACCGAAGCCAGCTTCCTCTCGCGCCCCCTGTTCGAGCGGGAAGGCTGGAGCGTCGACTGGATCGAGGAACTCACGATCACCTCGGTTCCCTTTCGCCGCTTCCGTATGGTCAAGGATCTGCTCCAGGACTGAGCATTTCGTCATGGCCGAGGAGCAACTGCAGGCCTTTCTCGAGAAAGTGCGCCAGCTCAACGCCTTCGTGGCCTTGAGTGAAGCCAGGCCCAAGCTGCGGGACGACCTTGCGGCCTGCTCAAGCCATCACGAGGTGGTGGCCCTGGCCAGGCAGCAGGGCTTTGAGATCGGCAAGCGCTGGGGAGAACAGGACCCCGCTCCCGGGGGGGGCGCTGGAGCGGACAACCTGCTCCAGAGCCCCTGTCCGCCGGCGGGGCAGGAACGGCTGGATCTGCTGCTGGAAAGCCCCGGCCTGCGACTGGAGCGGATTCACTCCTGTGCCCACTGCACAGCCCCCGGCCAGTGGTACGACCAGCCGGAGGCCGAATGGGTGCTTCTGCTTCGCGGCAGCGCCAGGCTCCGCTTCGAGGATGAGGCCGAAGCGCGGGATCTGGCCGTGGGTGACAGCCTCCTGATCACGCCCGGGCGCCGTCACCGGGTGGTGGCTACTGATCCGGATCCCGGAACACTCTGGCTCGCCTTCTTCTGGACGCCTCCTCCATCAGGGTGGAGGAGCGCACCAGCCAGTAGCCCGCTGACAGACTCACCACCGTGATCCCCAAGCCCAGCAGCAGAAGTGGTTTGTCCTCCGCGCCGGGGGGGAGCACGATCACCTTCCGCGCCACGGCGGTGAGGGCGGTGAGCAGCACCAGCTCGATCTGGACCACATGGTGGCGCAGGTAGGCCGTGACGTTCTGCAGCACCTCGAGGGCGATCAGCACGGTGAGCACATCACCGAGGATCCGGATCAGATCGTTTCCCAGCCAGCCGGTGTCGGGGTTGAAAAACTCCTGCCACACCTGAATGATCAGCTGGGTGGTGGCGGCGATCAGCACCACGCAGAGCAGAACTGAGAGCGCCTTGGCCAGTTGGCGCTCAAAACGATCGACAAGCGCAAGGAACGTCTTGTCATCAAACAGGCCGGAGAATCTGGCCATCAATTGTTGAAGGGCTCGAACTGGGGTCGAGCTGGGGTGTCCCCTGGAGGGTTCTTGAGCTTGGTTTTGCAAGTGACCGATCCATCCTTGGGATCGGTGACGCAATCGGTGGACTCAACCTGGGTCGGCTCACCCACGTTGCTGCCGGGGCCGAGGTTATAGCGCAGGCTCTGGGCCCGCAGACCAGAGGGGGCGAGCAATATCAGGGCCACGACCGCCGTAGCCAGTGGGGCAGCAAACGGTGGCATTGGCCCTGGGCTCGCCAGAGACTTGGTTGGGATGGGTGCCATGGAGAGCAGCGTGGCTACTGACACTCTGCCTTCCAGCGGCTAGTTCCGCCTGTCCTGTCGGATCTCCTCAAGCAGAAGATCCAATTGACCGAGGGGGTCATCTTCGTCGGCGATCCCATGGCCAGGCTCTCCCTCCTCCCGCTGCCAGAGCTCCTCGATGCCACAGAGGCGGTCCGCCAGGGCGCTGAGACCGCCTTGAGCATGGAGATGCTGGAGTGCCTCCAGCAGGACCGGCATCCGGATCGACTCAGCACGCAGTGCCCTGCGCAGATCGGCCTGGGTACGCCCCTGATGGCGTAACCAGTCTTTGAGGAAGGACTGGAGATCTTCCAACTGGTCGCTGCTCAGGGATGCATCACTGGCCGATGCCGTGCTGGCTGGTGAGCTGCTGTGGTCTGGCATCAACGGCCGGGGGGGAACCAGCGGTCCAGCTTGCGCCGGGCCCTGGTGCGAATGTCTGGAGTGAGATGGCGCCCTGTAAGGCCCAGGAGTGCCGTGAGCGCCACCAGATCATCGCTGAAGCCGGCAGCTGGGATGAAATCGGGGATTAGATCGAAGGGCAGCAGCAGATAGGTGAGGGCTGCGAGCATCGTCAGCCGCACCTGGTTCGGGGTGCTGCCATCCAGCAGCAGTTCCAGACATTCCAGAGCGGGCAAGGCGATGGCACGGCCCGCTCTGCGCAACAGCCGCTGCAGAAGCCCTTCATCGACGACTGTGCTCTCCAGCACTTCCGTATCGACGGTGGTCCGGTCAGCCCCGTCTGAGTCCCCCTGGAAAGAGGACCCATCGGAGGCATCTGAGGGGCTGGCGTCGATTGGAGCCATGGCTCGCTCTGGGAGCAATTGACATGGTCATCATCATCAGGCGAGTCTGACCAGGCAAGGACGGTTTCAGGCCGATTTAGGACGGTGATCCAGACCTAGCCCGCTTCCACGAGGCCGCTCTGGACACCTGCCTTACGCAGTTTGCGCAAGGCACGCTGCACCACCTGGCGGCAATACTCCCGGCTGCAGCCCAACTGGCGGGCCACCTCGGCCAGGGTGCGCCACTCATGGCTGCCATCAAGTCCGAAGCGCAGAATCACCACTGTGCGTTCGCGTGGGGTGAGATTCGAGCCGTCGAGCAATCGCCACACCGAGGCGCTGCGCTCGGCCAGTTCGGCCCGCTCCATCGGTGGCATTTCATCGCTTGCCAGCACATCCACCAGCTCGGTGGGATCCGACTTTGATTTGACCACTCCTTGCAGGCTGACCGTGACACTGCGCAATTCGCAGCCCAGCAGGTCTTCCACCTCCGTGAGCGGAAGATTCATGCTTGTGGCCAGCTCCCTTGGCGAGGCAGAAAGGCCATTGGCCTGCAGCAGCCGTGCCTTGGCGGCGCGCAATTTGGTGAGCTTTTCGTTGACATTCACCGGAATGCGGATCGTGCGGCTCTGGGTGGAAAGCGCACGGTTCAGACCCTGGCGGATCCACCAGTAGGCGTAGGTGCTGAAGCGATGTCCCCGGGTGGGGTCGTACTTCTCGACGGCTCGCACCAGCCCCAGGCTTCCTTCCTGGATAAGGTCCAGCAGATCCAGTCCCTTGCCCTGATAACGCTTGGCCAGGTTCACCACCAGGCGCAGATTCGCTGTGATCATCAGATCCTTGGCCCGTTCACCCGTGCGGATGGTGCGACGCTCCACATCGCTGTAATCACAGGCTTTGCCGCTGCCGCCTGCTTCAGCACAACGTTCGTTGAGTGCAATCATCGCCTGTACCTTGCGCCCGAGTGTGAGCTCCTGGGATGGGGTGAGCAGTTGATGGCGTCCGATCTCTCCAAGAAAGGCACTCAACGAACTGGCCATGACCTTCCTCGAAACTTTATTGAATATAGAGCGAAAATTCAATTCTCTCAAAATCATCATAAAGGCTTCCAACTTCCAACTTGCTTCGGTATTCGGAATTCATTCAGATTCTGGTTCCGGGACTTCCCATTGAATCCATCAGCTCGGCTGGTGGCTCAGTGCTTCCCCTGTCTCGCTACCGTCATGGCGTCAACCGAGCACAGCCCTGGCCATGTCAGCACTGGTTCATCTGCCCGCCGCTCTGGTACTGCCCACCGGTGTGCTGCCCAGTGCGGCCGTGGCCTATGTCCATTACCTCAGCTTCATGGTCTGCTTCGGGGCCCTGGTCCTGGAGCGCCGCCTGATCCGACCGGATCCGGATCGTTCGGTGGCCATCACGATGGTGATCACCGACATCGTTTACGGGATCGCTGCCCTGCTGGTGTTGCTCAGCGGCATCCTGCGGGTGCTGCATTACGGCCAGGGCAGCAGCTTCTACACCGAGAATCCCCTGTTCTGGTGGAAGGTTGGGGTATACCTCTCGGTGGGGGCCCTATCGCTCTACCCCACTGTCACCTACATCCTCTGGGCCCTGCCTCTGCGCAAGGGAGAGCTGCCCAAGGTCAGCCAGGGCCTGGCCAGCCGTCTGGGCTGGATTCTCAACATCGAGCTCGTTGGCTTCGCCACCATTCCTCTGCTGGCCACACTGATGGCCCGAGGCGTTGGCTTGCCGGGCTGAGGCTGCTGCGTGCCTGCCGTCCTTTCTTCCAGGTGTCATCGAGAAGGGCTTGTTCTGAGCCTGATCGGGATCTTCCTGGCAGTTCCATTTGCTGGAGCAGCTCCAGCCGGTGCAGGACCTGAGAGTCAGCAGATCTGCCCGGTGGCCAACGACAGCCGCCCCCCCGCCAGACCGTCTTCCCCAGCGGCTCTTGACGCGGCTTCAGCTGCAGACCCCAGCGGCCTCGACTACCGCCACATGCTTGAGGCCACCCCCTGGGGCTGGCCTCGGCTTCATCGCTGGTGCGTGTGGGTTCAGCCTCTTGGGGAGTCCGCCCCCGGCTCCCGTTTCGAACAACGCTGGCAGCAGGCCGTCACTGGCGCCCTGGCCAGCTGGGGCTCTGAACTCCCCCTGGTGATGGTGAGCAATCCCGACCAGGCCCACATCCTGGTCCAGCGGCGCCGTCCGCCGCTCCTTGATGCCCAGGGCCGCCGCCGTGCCAGCCATGGCCGGGCCCTGCTGGAGGTGCTGGAGGTGCAGCGCCAGGCTGCCTGGCGCCTGGAGCCCCGCGTTGTCGTTCTGCTAAGCCCCGATCAGCGCCTTGAAGCCCTGCAAGCAACCGCACTGCACGAGCTTGGCCACGCCATCGGGCTCTGGGGCCACAGCGACGAGCCTGCCGATGCCATGGCGGCAGTGCCCGGTGCCCGGCCAGTGCTCAGCCTCACTGCCCGCGACCGGGCCACCGTGCGCTGGCTGTACCAGCAGCCCAGCCGCTTCGGGCAACCGCCTTAGGGCATGTTCTGGTGATGTTGGTGGACAGGATCCCTGGCAGGGTCCACCGGCAAGGAGATCGGCGGCGACGCCGGTTTGTTCAGCCGCACCAGCCCATGGCCCGCGAGGCCGGCCCACCACACGCCCATGGTGGTCACTCCTGCGGTGAGCACACCCATGTTCACCACCGCAGCCGACACCAGACCCATCGAGACGGCTCCGACGCTGATCACCCCCATCGGCACCACGCCAATGGCCACAACGCCCATGGGGACGATCCCGATCGAGATGATTCCCAGTGGGGCCACACCGGTGGCGAGTAGAGGTGGGCGGCCTCCACAGTTAGCGGCAGGATCCTCGGGCGAAGCAGGCAAGGGGGACAGGCTCGGTTCCTCCGACCCTATTCGTGCCCTTGGCTCCGGCGCGGAGCGCCGCGTCGGGCGGCGAGCACCTCCAGCACCCGGCGCCAGTCGACCCCGTGGTGGGCCAGGGCCACCTGGAGATGAAAGATCAGATCGGCCGCTTCTCCCGCGATTCCATCGGGCTCGTCGTCCTTGCAGGCCATCACGAACTCGACGCTCTCCTCGCCGATCTTCTTGAGGATCTGGTTGTCACCCCCTTCCAGCAGGCGATTGGTGTAGCTCCCCTCCACTGGCTGATCGCGGCGGTCCTGGATCTGCCGGGCCAGTTCGCTGCAGGCGTCAGCAGGTGGATCAGCAGGACCCGGCTCGGTGGTCCCCTGGCTGGAAGCCGCGGTGAAGAAGCAACTGCGCGTACCCGTGTGGCAGGCCACATTCCCCACCTGCTCCACCGTCAGCAGCAGCACATCACTGTCGCAGTCGTAGCGGAGCCCCTTCAGGCGCTGCAGATGGCCGCTGGTGGCGCCCTTGTGCCACAGCTCGGCCCGGGAGCGGCTCCAGTAGTGCACCTCCCCAGTGTTCAGGGTCTGCTGGATCGACTCCCGGTTCATCCAGGCCAGCATCAGCACCGCCCCATCGAGCCAGTCCTGAGCGATGGCGGGGATCAGGCCGGCCCCATCGAAGCGCAGCTGATCAAGCCAGGGGGCGGAATCGGCAGCGATCGGTCTGGGGGGCTGAAATGATGCCTCCAAGGAAGGGGAGTCCGGCTGATGAGATCCTCTCCCATCCCGGCCATGCACCTGTTCACCTGCTCGAAACAGTTCAGCGGTTACCCCTGCTGCCACCGCCAGTGGCGGCACCAGGGCCACTGCCGCTTCGTGCACGGCTACAGCCGCAGCTTCACCTGCTGGTTCCGCGCCCGCCAGCTGGATGCCAACGGCTTTGTGGTCGACTTCTCAGGCCTAAAGGAGCTGGAGGCCCAACTGGCCGGGCAGTTCGATCACACTTTTCTGGTGAATGCCGATGACCCGCTGCTGGAGCAGTGGCGCACGCTGCATGATCAAGGAGCCCTCGATCTGCGCGTGATGGAGAACGTGGGGATGGAGAGCAGCGCTGAGCTGGTCTGGGGCTGGGCCAATGAGCTCCTGCGCGCCCGCGACGACGGCCGCAGCTGCTGCTGGAAGGTGGAGGCACGCGAAAATGAGCGCAACGCCGCCTGCTATGAGGCATCCCCCGAGTGGTTCCTCCTGGACAGGCCATGATGGATGTGGAGCTGTTAGCTGGCCACACCTGGGCTACAACCCACAACAGCCAGGACATGACCTGATCCACCCGGTAGATTGATGACCCCGATTGGGTCTTCATCCCTGCTTGGCGTTCGAGATCCTCTTCATCCTGTTGCTGATCATCGCCAACGGGATCTTCTCAGGCTCTGAAATCGCCGTCGTTTCAGCCCGGAAGCTGCGGCTGCAGCAGCTGGCCGAAAAAGGGAGCCGACCTGCTCGAGCGGCCCTTCGCCTGGCGGAATCGCCGAACGATTTCCTCTCGACGGTGCAGATCGGCATCACCCTTATCGGCATCCTCAGTGGTGCCGTTGCCGGGGCCACGGTGGCGCAGCAGCTCAGACCCATCTTCGATGGGATCGAGGCGCTGCAGCCATATAGCGAAGGATTGACTGTGACTCTGGTGGTGGCCCTGATCACCTACCTCTCCCTTGTGATCGGCGAGCTGGTGCCCAAGCGCATTGCCCTGGCCAATCCGGAGCGGATCGCCTGCCGCATTGCACCCGCCATGCGCACGCTCTCCAAAATGAGTGCTCCGGCGGTGCACCTGCTCGGCATCTCCACCGATGCTGTGCTGAGGCTCCTGAACGTGGACCCCTCCGCTGAACCCGACATCACCGAGGAGGAAATCAAGGCCCTGATCCGCCAGGGAGCCGATTCCGGTGTCTTCGAGGAAAGTGAGCACGACATGGTGCAACGGGTGTTGCGGCTGGGGGATCGCACAATCAAGACGATGATGACGCCGCGCACCGAGATCCGTTGGCTGGATCTGGAGTCATCCCTGGAGGAGAATCTCACGGAGGTGAAGGAGTCGAACCACTCCCGTTTCCCCGTAGGCCGAGGCAGTCTGGACGACTGCATTGGTATCGTTCGAGTGCGCAGCCTGCTCAACGCCCACCTGGGCAATGACCCCATCGATCTGGAAGCGCTTTGCCAGCCGCCGCTCTATGTGGCGGAATCGATCCGGTGCCTCACGGTGTTGGAGCAGTTCAAGCGCACCGGCATACACATCGCCCTGGTCACCGATGAGTTCGGTGGGGTTGAGGGTCTCGTGACGCTCAATGATCTGATGGAGGGCATCGTCGGGGACCTGCCCGCGCTGGAAGACGAAGAGGGGCCCTCCTTCGTTACCCGCGATGATGGCAGTTGGCTGGTGGACGGAAGCCTCGACATCAATGACTTCGATGATCGGATCGGCAGCAAACTTCTCGGCTCAGATGAACAGCGGCAGTACCACACCATGGCTGGATTCGTGATCCATGCCCTGGAGCGTATCCCCAAGGCATCCGACAATTTCAATTGGCAAGGATATCGCTTCGAGGTGATGGATATGGATGGCAAGCGCGTTGACAAGATCCTTGTGACGCCTCCTGTCGTTAAGTGATCACGTCAGGAATAGGGGATCACAACGTGATATGAGGTTACCCATCGAGCCAGTGATGAATCGTCGATGGCTGAAGACAGGCCATGAATATCCCAATTATTGGTTGCGGTTGAAGCAGCAGATACCACGGCAGGTCTGCAATAGTCTGAGGGTGTGAGTGCATTCATCTGTCGTGCCCTGTCAACGTTGTGGCTGCCGCATGATCACCAAAGCAAGCTCGGGGAAGGGCCAGTTTATCTGTGTGGATTGTGGTCAACCTGTGGCTGAAGTGCCGCAAAACATAGGAGTTGGCAAGAAGCTCATCGCAGTCACCTTGCTTTTCGTTATGATGATGAGTGCTGGGCTTATAACCCTGCTCGCCCCCAACAATACGTTCAGCGACCATGACGGTCGTCCGTCGACGGAGCAGTCAGAAGGTGAGTGATTGGATCCAGAGCTCCTCTGGGCGGACTGCCTCAGCAGAGACTTCAGCGTCTGGAGCTTCGCTGAAGAGCACGGACCCCGAGCCAGACCGTTGCCAAAGCGATGAGCATCAGCACAAGGCGGCTCAATAGGCTGGTCAAGGGCGCAATCCAGTCGAGGATCTGGCGGTAGTTGTCCCCCAGCAGGAGGCCAGCATTAACGAGTGCCAGGATCCAGAGCAGGCTTCCGGCACTAGTCCAGAACAGAAACGACCGTTGAGGCATCAGTTCAATACCGGCAGGTATGGAAACGAATGGCCTGATACCAGGAACCAGTCGACCCCAGAACACCACGGCCGCTCCATGGCGGGCAAACCAGCGCCGGCTAAGAGCCAGATCAGCAGCCTTGAGGCCGATCAAACGGCCATGGCGACCGATCAGATGCTCCAGCCGTTGCTCATTCACCAGGCGTCCGATCCCGTACCAGAACCAGGCCCCGAGCACGGTGCCGATCAAGGCGGCGACCACCACGGGAATGAACTGGAGCTTGCCCTGCTGAATCAGAAAGCCGCTCAGGGGCATCACCAGCTCTGACGGAATCGGCGGGATCACGTTCTCCAGGAGCAGCGCCAGGCCGATCAGCAGATAGCCCTGGGCGGGATTGGTCTCGACCGTGTCACCGATCAGCGTGAGAAACGCTTCGGCCCACTGCTGCAACCTTCCCGCCGGGACAAGGGAGCCGAGCAGCAGCTCAGGCATCGGCATGGGCGCGGCGGCGCCACAGCCGCCAGATCTTCTCCAGCTCCAGATAGAGGAAGAACAGGAAGCTGAACCCTATGCAGATGGCCAGATCCTGAAGGCTCAGTGGCGTCGTCTCGAAGAAGTTCGATAGGACAGGCACGTAGAGTAGGGCCATCTGCAGGGCAGAGGTGAGTACGACGGCTCCGATCAGCCAGGGGTTGGAGAACGGATTCACCTGCACCAAGGGGAGATCGCTGCGAGCGGCAAGGGCATGGCCCATCTGGGCCAGACAGAGCGTGGTGAACACCATCGTCTGCCAAGGAGCCCCAGACCTGAAGGCATAGACCATCAGCACGATCGTGATCGCAGCGAACACCACACCGATGCGCAGGATGTAACTGCCGATCCCGCGCGCGAAGATCGACTCGCCAGGTTCAGCCGGAGGCCGTTGCATCAGACCCTCCTCCCCAGGCTCCAGTGCCAGCGCCAGGGCGGGAACACCGTCGGTCACCAGGTTCATCCAGAGGATCTGGAGGGGGGAGAGGGGAGAGCCCACCAGGCCGAGCAGAGGGGCCGAGGCAATCGTGATCAGCTCACCCACGTTGCTGCCAAGGATGTACTTCACGAAGCGGCGGATGTTCGCGTAAACGAGCCGCCCTTCCTCGACTGCGTTGACGATCGTGGCGAAGTTGTCATCGAGCAGAACCATGTCGGAGGCTTCTTTGCTCACCTCCGTGCCGGTGATGCCCATCGCCACGCCGATGTGGGCCTGCTTCAGCGCCGGGGCGTCGTTGACGCCATCACCGGTCATGGCCACCACCTGGCCATTGGCCTGCAGTGCCTTGACGATGCGCAGCTTCTGCTCGGGCGGCACTCGGGCATAGACGCTGCAGCGGCTGACGGTCTCCTGCAGCCGGATGTCGTCGAACTGTTCGAGCTCCCGGCCCAGCACCACCTCGGCATCTCCATCGACCAGGCCAATGCCCTGGCCGATGGCGCGGGCGGTGAGGGGATGGTCGCCGGTGATCATCACCGGCCGGATGCCCGCCTCCCGGCAGCGGGCCACTGCCTGGGCCACTTCCGGGCGGGCCGGATCGAGCTGGGCCATCAGCCCCAGCAGCACCAGATGGTCGAGCTCAAGCTCGGGGCTGTGATGGTGAGGCGCGCATGCGAACGCAAGCACCCGTAGGCCGGAAGCGGCCAGAGTGCGCGCCTGCTCCAACCACCATTGACGCTGAGGATCAGAGAGAGCGGTCACACCCGAGCCTGAGATCCAGCGGTCGCAGCTGCCAATGATCACCTCGGGAGCACCTTTGCCGATCGCCAGGGTGCTGGAGCCGGCCGCCACCTCCCCGAGCGGAGCCTGGAGCGTGCCGTCTCTGTCCTGCACCCACACAGCCATCAGCTGGCGCTCGGAGCTGAAGGGAATCTCCGCCGTGCGCTCGTAGCGGCTGCGCATGGCGAAGCCATCCAGCTTGGCCTTGCCGGCGGCCACCACCAGAGCTCCTTCGGTGGGATCGCCCAGCACATCCCAGCTGCCGTCCTCTGCCTTCTTGAGCTCGGCGTCGCTGCAGAGCACACCGGCCGACAGCAGCAGGTCCCTGGCTCCAGGGGTGATGCCCGCTGCCGCCCCCTCGGGGGCGGCGAGCTCGGCCGCGGAGAAGGAGCCATGGGGGTCGTAGCCCTGGCCGCTGACGGCGATCGATTGATTGCCGCAGCGCAGCTCCTCAACCACCTGGCGGTTCAAGGTGAGTGTGCCGGTCTTGTCGGTGCAGATCACCGTGACCGAGCCGAGGGCCTCCACCGCCGGCAGGCGGCGGATCAGAGCAGCGCGCTGCACCATGCGCTGGGTACCGATCGCCAGGGTCACGGTGATCACCGCGGGCAGGCCCTCCGGCACGATCGCCACCGCCATGCTGAGCGCCACCTCCAGCAGGCCCAGCAACGGCTGACCAAGCAGCCAGCCCCCCAGCACCACCAGCGCCACCAGCACCAGCGCCGAGACCACCAGCACGTTGGCCAGCCCATCGAGCCGTTCCTGCAGAGGCGTGGTTTCGCCCCCGGCGGTGTTGATCAGCTCGGCGATCTGGCCCAGCTCAGTGCCCATGCCTGTGGATGTCACCACGGCTGTGCCCCGCCCCCGCACCACCTCGGTGCCCTGGAAAACGCAGTTCTGCCGTTCCAGCACAGGGGTGGTGGCATCGAGAACCAGATCGGCCTTCTTGAAGACGGCTTCGGCCTCGCCAGTGAGAGCCGCCTCGCGCAGGCCCAGTTCGGCGACTTCCAGAAGCCGGGCGTCGGCGGGGACCCGATCGCCCGCTTCCAGGCGGATCAGATCGCCGGGCACCAACTGTTCGCTCGAAATCCGCTCCCAGTGGCCGTCACGCCGCGCCGTGACCAGAGGCTGGGCCATCTGGCGCAGGGCCAGCAAAGCATTCTGGGCGCGGCTTTCCTGGATGTAGCCCAGCAGGGCGTTCAGCCCGACGATCAGCACGATGGCGATCGCATCCTTCGGGAACTTCTGCGCCTGGAAGGCGATGGCGGCCGACACAGCCGCCACGGCCAGCAGCATGATCAGCATCACGTTGCTGAGCTGGTCCCAGAGGATGCGCAGGTTGCTGCGGCCTGGCGCCAGTTCCAGCCGGTTGAGGCCCAGTCGGGCCAGTCGTTCGGCGCTCTGGGCCGTGCTCAGGCCCTCGGCGCTGGCATCAAGCTCTCTCAGGCAGGCCTGGGGTTCGAGGCTGTGCCAGGCAGGGGCGACAGGGCTGATCAAGGCGTAATAAAGCTTCTGGGGTGGTCAGGCTACTTTCTGGCTCCAGATTCCAGCCACCCAACTGCAGGATCCAGCCTCTCCACTAATCTCCCAATCACTGTTCGAAGTGGGCGATCGGTTGGCAGACAAGGGCCCTGGCGCGGTGATGTCCAGATCTCCTGATCACCTTTGGACCCGCCTCTTGCTGTGGCGTCACCGACTCACGGTGCCCCAGTTCACTGTGGTCACAGGTGCGCTGGTGATTGCTGTTGGAACCCTGCTGCTGGCTTCGCCGCTCTGCTCCAGCGATGATGTTGGGCTCTGGCAGGCTTTGTTCACCGTGACCTCGGCGATCACGGTGACGGGTCTGTCGATCATTGATGTGGGCAAGGACCTCACATTCTTTGGGCAGGTGACGCTGGCCGGGCTGATCATCACCGGCGGGCTCGGCCTGATGGCGATCACCACCTTTCTTCAGGGTTTCGTTCAAGGTCGATCCGGCCTGCGTCTACGCCTCGACAAGGGCCGGGCGCTAGATGAGTTCGGCGTCGGGGGCATCGGCCCCACATTTCATCGGATTCTGATCACCGCCGGCTGCGTGATGGGGGTCGGCACACTTATTCTCTACATCTTCGGGTTCACCGACATCAGCAACCATGGCGAAAGGCTTTGGGCAGCGATGTTTCATTGCATCAGTGCCTACAACAACGCTGGCTTTGGCCTCTGGAGCGATAACCTGGTTGGCTACAAAGGTAACCCAGTCGTCAATGGTGTCATCGGTAGTCTGATCGTCACCGGCGGCATTGGCTGGCGCGTCACCAATGACCTCTGGGAAAAGCGCTTCCGGCTCCAACGGATCCGCCGACTGAGTCTGCACACTCGGCTGGTGTTGCGCAGCACCTTGCTGCTGATCGTGATCGGGGCCTTGGGACTGCTGTTCACCGAACAGTTCGCTCCCGATGGAGTCATCAATACCCTCACTCTCTGGGACAAGCTGCAGGTCACCATTTTCCAATCGATCACCACTCGCACGGCAGGCTTCAACACGGTGCCTCTCTCGATCGAGACGCTCTCCGATGCGGGCCTGCTGCTGATGATCGTGCTGATGTTCATCGGTGCCAGCCCCGGCGGTACCGGCGGTGGCATCAAGACCACCACCTTCGCGGTTCTGATGGGTGCCACCCGCTCCACCCTCGAAGACCGCAAGGAGGTGATCATCCGCAGGCACCAGATTCCCGGGGACATCGTTCTCAAGGCCGTGGGCGTGGCCCTGGCATCAGGCCTGTTCGTGATCCTGATGACTCTGCTGCTTGGACTTGGACCAACGGCGGGAGGAGAACCCACTGCCCACCAGGCCTACAGCTTCCTTGAGAAGCTGTTCACCTGCATGTCGGCCTTCGGCACCGTCGGACTGGATGTGGGAGTGACCGCTAACCTTAATCGCTGGGGTCAGTTGGTGCTGATGGTGGGGATGTTCGTGGGTCGGCTGGGCATCATGCTGTTGCTCTCAGCCCTCTACGGCAGCAGACCCCAGTCCAGGGTCGGCTACCCCCGCGAAGAGGTCTTCATCTGAATTGTGAACCGATGACATCAAAAAATGCGTGGTGGCAATGGGCCCCCGATGGATCGACGTCGTTCGAAACCTTTGCGGTCATCGGTATTGGCCGGTTTGGATCAGCGGTCTGTGACGAGCTCATTCATAACGGTGCAACGGTGTTGGCGATCGATGCCAATCAGAGAGCCATCGATTCCATGCGCCTGATCGACCCATCGATTGAAGCCAGGGTTGTGGACTGCACGGATGAGGAGGCTCTACGTGAAGCAGGGGCCTTGGAGGTTGACACTGTTGTTGTGGCGATCAGCGAACCCATCGAAGCGAGCATCACCGCCACTTTGATCGCGAAACATAGCGATGGCACGAAGGTGAAGCAGGTGATTTCCCGTGCCACCAGTGATCTTCACATGAAGATGCTCCAGCGCGTCGGAGCTGATCGAGTGGTCTATCCATCAAAAATGCAGGGCCACCGGCTTGGCCTGGAGCTCGTTCGTCCGAACATGCTCGAACGGCTACGGCTCGATGACCGCAACAGCATCGAGGAAATTCGTGTGCCAAAGGCCTTTGTCAATCAGTCTCTGCGTGAACTGAATTTGCGCAAGAATCACAACGTCACCGTCCTGGCTGTCGGTCCAGAGAACCAGCTGACTGTGAACCCACCGGCGTCCCATGTCCTGAAAGAGGGCGAATTACTTGTTGTGATGGGATCTGGCGAAGCCCTCAAGGCTCTGCCCTCCCGCTGAGCTGGGCCTTGATGCAACTGATCTCTGCATTCTCGAGTGGGGCCACAGACCCTTTGAGTGCGAGTAAGCCGCAGCCTTAGCTTCACCAGCTGGTTCCAGGCCGGGCAGTTCAAACTTTTTGGTGAATGCTGATGACATGCTGCTGGAGCGGTGGCGCTCGCTCCTTGATCACAGATTCCTCGACCTTCGCGTGATGGGTGTGGAGCGGCTGGCCACCACCTGGGCTCTGTTTCAGGCGTTACTGGTGGAGGCGATGCCCTTTCTGCTGATCGGGGTGGCTCTCTCCAGCCTGGCCCGCTGGATCAGCCCCGGGGGGAAGTGGGTGCGGGCCCTGCCTGCCCACCCGCTGCTGGGCCCCCTGAGCGGGGCGGCACTGGGCTTCGCCCTGCCCGCCTGTGAGTGCGGCAACGTGCCCATGGCCCGTCATCTGCTGGTGAAAGGGGCGCCGATCGCCACCGCCCTCGGGTTTCTGTTCGCGGCTCCTGTGCTCAATCCGATCGTCCTGGCCAGCACCTGGGCCGCCTTTCCTGATCAGCCCTGGCTGCTGGCAGCACGGCCCCTGGGGGCCGTGCTGATCGCCGTGGCTCTGGCCACACTGTTGCGGCTCCTTCCCGACAGCCAGCTGTTGCAGCCGGCTCTGCTGGAGGAACGGCGTCTGAGCCAACCCTTGGCAGAGGTGACCCTGCTGGAGCGCCGCAGTGGCCTGATCGGTGCTCCGGCCGGCGGCGCCACGTCAGTTGTGGCGGGATCGAGCCGTCGCCCCCCCCTCGGCCAGGTGCTCTCCCACGGCGGCGCCGAGTTTCTGGAGCTGGCCCTGCTGTTGGTGATGGGTTGTGCCATCGCCGCCCTGGTTCAGACCCTGGTGCCTCGCCAGTGGCTGATCGCGGTGGGCGGTGCTCCCACTCTTTCGATTCTGAGCCTGATGCTGCTCAGCCTGGTGGTGTCGGTGTGCTCCAGCGTGGATGCCTTTCTTGCCCTGGGATTTGCCGCCCAGGTCACCCCGGGTGCTGTGCTGGCCTTCCTGCTGCTGGGGCCGGTGATGGATCTCAAGCTGGTTGGGCTGTTCAGCATCCTGTTGCGGCCCCGCGCCATCCTGCTCACAGCGGGGGCGGCGTCCCTTGTGGTGTTGCTGATCGGCCAATGGGTCAACCTGATCCTGCTTTGAGATCCAGGCCCCAGCGTTCCCTGACGCTCCGGCGCCTGGCCCCGGGCCCCCTGAAGGCTCTGGCCCTGGGCCTGTGGGGCGTCGCGCTGCTGCAGAGCTACCTGAGCGGACGACTCGATCTGCTCCTTCGGGCCGTGTTCCATCCGCTCGTCTGGGCCAGTGGACTCCTGCTGCTGCTGCTGGCCGCTGTGGAGTTGAGCGGCCGTTGGCGGGATGCCAGCCGCACGAGCGGGCGCTGGACCTCCCTGCTGAGCATCGGCGCTGCCCTGGCCGTGCTGGCCCTGCCCCCCCGTCCCTCCTTTGCCGATCTGGCCGCCAATCGCCAGGCCAACCTGCTGGAGGAACCGGGCCTCAGCTTTGTGCTCCCTCCGGCCCAACGCAGCCTCACCGACTGGGTGCGCCTGCTGCGCAGCGAGCCGGATCCGCGTCTCTACGCAGGTGATCCCGTACGCATCAGCGGTTTCGTCCTTCCCATCGAAGGTGAGGAGCCCCACCTGGCGCGCCTGCTGGTGCGCTGCTGCCTGGTGGATGCCGTGCCTGTTGGGCTGCCGGTGCGCTGGCCCCCCGATCAGCCCCGACCCCGCCCTGACGAGTGGCTGCGGCTGGAGGGGGTGATGGTGAGCGAAACCATCGGCGGCCGGCAGCGCAGTGCGGTCAAGGCCAGCCGTGTGGTGCCGATCCCCCGGCCCCGCCAGCCGCTTGAGCCATGAAGCCGACGCCCCTGAGCTGGTGGCGTCGGCAGAAGCGCCTGAGGTTGCTGCTGATCGCCGCCGCCGCCGTGGCGCTGCTGCAGCAGCAGTTTCTCTGGCATCGTCCGCCGCGCCTTCTGGAACTGCGCCAGGCAAGCGCCAGCTCCGGGCCGGCGGCTCTGAGCCTGCGCTTCAGCCGGCCGATGCGGGCTTCCAGCTTCACCAAAAGCAGCCAGCTGCAACCGCCGCTTCCCTTCACGATCCAGGGGGAGGGCAACCCCCTGCTGCTGTTGCCGGCTGTTGGGGCTCGCATCGAACAACCTCTTGAGCTTCGGCTGGCTGGCCTCGACCAGCGAGGGTTGTCCCTTCCCGTCCAGCGCTGGTTCTGGGATCCCCGCCCCGACCTTCTGGCCGTGGTCCCGGTGGATGGGGGCGAGCAGGTCCGTCTGCGCACAGCCGCTGGGGCCTGGACACCGCTGACGCCCGTGTGGCCGGCAATCACTCAGACCGTGGCCCTGGGAGATGGTTCGGGTCTTGGCCTGGTCAGCCGGGACCAGCAGGGGGAACACCAGGTCTGGAGACTCGAGCTGAAGCGAAACCACCTGGCCAGGCGCTCCAGCGACCTTGGCTCAGCCCGGGCGGGGCGGTTGCAGCCATTCAGTACCCACACTTATGTATTTGCCAACCTGAGCAGCAATGCCAGTGGCGATCTGCTGGTTCAGGCAGCAGCCCAGGCCCTGGGGCCTGAGCCCCCTCAGGAGGAGGTGGTGCTGTGGGAGCGCGGCGGTAGCCGCCGGAGTCTGGAGCTGGACCCCCGTGGACCGATCGCCCTGGTGCCCCAGGGAGGAGCCATGATCGTGCCCGAGGCCGATGGCCTGGCTCTGAGAACCCTGCCGCCGCGACCGGCCCGCCGCCAGCTCCTGCCCGGCAGCCGCGATCTCAGCAGCTTCTGCCCGGTGGCGGGCCGGGCTCTGCTCACCCGCCACTGGCCCGACTTCCGCCGCTCCCTGGAGCTGGTGGAGCCGGCCCAGGCCCCGAAAACCCTTTGGCTGGGCCAGGAAGCACTGCTCGCCAGCGCCTGCTCAAGGGGTGGAGATCGGGTCTGGGCCCTGCTGCTGGATGGAATCGAGCAGCCCGTGCTCACCGTGCTGGCCCTCAGCCGCGATGGGGGCGAACGACGGCAGAGTCTGGTGGGCTGGGAACTGGAGCCGGGCACGGGGCTGAGCTACGACCCCACCACCGATCGGCTGTTGCTGGCCCTGCGCCCCCTGCAACTCCCAGGACCTGCGCCGGGCAGCTCCCGAGCTGAACCCCAGGCTGCCCTGATCGATGCCACCAGCCTTGAGCTGACCATGCTCAAGGGTCCGGTGCGTCAGGTGAGCTGGCTGCCTCCAGGTTGAGTCGCCTTGACATTGCTCAGCGCCGCAGTCTCAGGACCAGGGGAAGCAGCAGCAGGCTCAGCACTCCGATCAGGGGCCCAGGAGGCAGGTTGATGGCGGGCTGGATCGACAGCAGAAAGCCGCCGCCAGCCAGCAGCGCGCCGATCAACGCCGCCCGCAGCAGGGCCTGGCGCAGGCTGATCGCCCCCTGCAGGGCCAGCAGTGCCGGAGCCCCCATCAGGGCGATCACCAGCACCACCCCCACGGCCGTCATGGCGCTGACCACTGTCAGGGCAGTCACAAGGGTGAGCAGCAGGCGCAGGCGCCCCACCGCCAGCCCGGCACTGGCTGCGCCCAGGGGGTCCACGCCGAGAAACACCAGCTGGCGGTAGCGGAAGCTGAGCAATGACAGCACCGCCAGCAGTGACAGGCCGGTGCGCAGCAGATCCGGCAGTCCGGCCGCGAGCAGATCTCCGAAGAGCACGGCTTCCAGGTTCACCCGGATCCGCAGCAAGGGGATCAACAGGACCCCCAGACCCAGGAATCCGGCCAGCACGGTGTTCAGCACCGCCTCATCGCCGCGTCCACCGGAGCTGCCGGGCCGGCTGAACCGCTCCGCCAGCAGGGCGCCGGCCACCCCGCTCACCACACCACCCAGCCCTGGGTCGATGCCCAGCGCCATGGCCACCGCCAGGCCAGGCAGCACCGCATGGGAGATCAGATTGGCCTGGAACAGGCGCCCCTGCACGAGCAGCAGCGTGCCCGCCAGGGGGCAGAGCAGGCCGCTGAGCAGGGCCAGGGTCAGGGGAAGCATCCACCAGGTCGGGCTCATCGGGCGGCTGCGGGGCGAAGCGAATGAACCGGTCTGCATAGGATCCCGACCAGGGGCCCGAGCAGACACCGATGGAATCCGAGGCAGCCGCTCAGCAGCTGAACGCCAAGCAGGTAAGCGTGCTGGCGATGTTGCGAGAGAGCTCCGAAGAGCTCTCCGGCCAGGACCTGCATCAGCGCCTGCGCCTCAACGGACAGCCGATCGGGCTCGCCACGGTCTATCGGCACCTGCGCCAGCTTCAGCGCCTGGGCCTGGCCCGCTGTCGCCACCTCCCCAGCGGTGAGGCCCTCTATGCCCCCAGGGAGCGGGACACCCACCACCTCACCTGCGTTTCCTGCGGCCTGACGCTGCCGCTCGATCACTGTCCGATGCATGGCATCCAGCCGCAACCCGAGGCAGCCCATGGCTTTGAGCTGCTGTTCCACACCCTGGAGTATTTCGGCCGCTGCTCCCGTTGTCGCCAATCCGCCCCTGAGGACAACTGAATAAGCTCCCATTCAGCCGCAGCGATGGTTTCCCAGGCGCAAATCGCCAAGGGAATGGCGCACCGAGGCCGGGGGTCCATCGGCCAGAAGCCGGCGGTCGATCACCAGCACGCGGTCGTAGGCGTCGAGATCGTGGCCCCAGTCGTGACTGCTCACCAGCAGGATGAAGCCGGCATCCCGCAACTGGCCCATCACCTGCAGCAGCTGGGTGCGCGAGGGAGGATCTATTGCGGCGCAGGGTTCGTCCAGCAGCAACACCGAGGCGGGCTGCACGAGCAGGCGGGCCAGCAGGGCGCGTTGCTGCTGACCGCCGGAGAGCTGATCAAGGCGGCGTGAGGCCAGGCCATCGATGCCTACACGCTGCAGGGCCGCCTCCACGGCACAGCAGCCGGGTCGGGCGGCCACCAGCCGGCCAAGACCCACCAGCTCACGCACGCTGATCGGGAACTGCCAGGCAATCTCACCACGCTGGGGCATCAGGGCCAGCTGGCGCCGAGCCAGTCGGGGGGTGAGCGGTGCGCCGTCAAGCAGCAGTTCACCGGAGAGCAGGGGGATCTGGCCCTCGATCGCTTGAAGCAGGGTGCTCTTGCCCGCGCCGTTGGGTCCCACCAGAGCCGTGAGAGTGCCGGGCTCAAGGCGAAAGCTGATGTCCTCCAGGGCCAGCCCTTCGCCGCGGCGCACGCTGAGATGGCGGACTTCGAGGGCCATCGGCACTGGCACGGGGGATGGGTTGGCGCAACCTACCGATGACCGGAGCGCGAAGGAGCCATCAGGCCGGCGCAAGGCAAACGCTGAACGCATCAGAAATGAGAACTGTTATCGTCGAATATTGGCATCGGTGAGTCTTGGCCCCGTTCCCTGGTTCCCGGCTCGCCGATCAGCGCCACCCGCTCAACCCGGCGTTTTTGCTGGTCTTCGCCGGCCTTGGACTCTCCCTGCTGGCCTGCAGCCGGGGCCCGGACACCTCAACCTCAGCCAGCAAGACCCCGCCCACAGGTCAGCCCCGGGTGGTGGCCGCCGATGGGGTGCTCTGCGATCTCACCCAGCGGCTGGCCGGTGGCGAACTGGCCGTGAGCTGTCTGCTGCAATCGACCGATGATCCTCACGACTTCCGGCTCAGACCCGACCAGAAGGCCCAGATCACCGACGCAGATTTGCTGTTGATCAGCGGCTTCGACCTCACCCCAGCCCTCTCAGCTCTACCGGGGGCGGTGGCGGTTTCCGAGCAGGCCGTCCCCCAGCCCCTCAGGCTCACGCCAGTCAGCGGCGGCGAATCCACAGACCACCACGACCACAGCGCTGAAGACCACCATGGCGCTGGTCACGACCACGGTGACTACGACCCCCATGTGTGGCACAACCCACGCCAGGCGGCGGCCATGGCTGCAGTGATCGCCGACCAGCTCGGCCGCCTCGATCCCACCGCCTCCGAGGCCATGCAGCGGCGTTCAAAGGCCATGGCCGTGCAGCTCGAAAGCCTCGATGCCTGGAACCGGGCGCAGTTCGATGCAATCCCCAGGCCCTGGCCCGCTCTGGCCAGCAGCCACCGCGCCTTTGCCAGCCTGGCTCAGGCCTACGGCTTGAAGGAGCTGCCCCTGGTGGATGCCACCAGCACCAGCGATGCCCTGCGGCCGGAGGGATTCCGCCAGGTGATCAGCGTTCTCCAGGCCGGCTCCACCCCTCGCTTGTTCGCGGAGCAGAGCCCTCCTGCCAAGACTCTCCAGCGCATCAGCGAGCTCAGCGGCGTGCCGATCGCCTCAGTGCCCCTGGCCGCCGATGGTCTGGCGATAGGGCCTGATGGCCCCCTCAGCCTGATGGCCACCCTGGTGCGCAACACCTGCACGATCGTGGAGGGCTGGGGCGGCACCTGTGACCGCAAGGGCGGCGAGGCCCTGGTGTGGGCCTGGTCGCGGATCAGCTGAGACCCAGCCGGGAAGAGATGGGCACCGCAGCAGAGCCCTGGCCAGAGCGCTAACCGGTCTTGTCAGCCGCACACCACACTGAGAGCCATTATCATTCTCAGATTAATTGGAGATGGGGCTTGTCTGTCAGGCCATTTCTTCCAGTTCTTTCTTCAGAGCTTTCAAGTCGATGATGCCCTCCCTGCTTCGCCGGATCGCCCCTGCGGCCATTGCCGTGCTGGCGCCAGTGGCCCCGTTCGGTGCCTCCGCAATCGCCATGAACCTGGACGGCATCAACCAGTACGCCGCCGGCCCAGGTCAGAACAGCCTGGACCAGGTCACCAGCATCACCCAGTTCTCCGACGTGCAGCCCACCGAATGGGCCTACCAGGCACTCTCCAACCTGATCGAGCGCTACGGCTGCGTCGCCGGTTACCCCGATGGCACCTTCCGCGGCAAGAAGCCGCTGAGCCGCTGGGAAGCAGCCGCTCTGCTCAACGCCTGCCTCGATCGGATCAACGAGGTGACCGATGAGCTGCGCCGTCTGCTCAAGGAGTTCGAGAAGGAGCTCGCCATCCTGCGCGGCCGCGTCGACAACCTCGAGGCCAAGGTCGGTGAGCTGGAGGCCAACCAGTTCTCCACCACCACCAAGCTTTCGGGGTATGCCACGTTCGTGCTGGGTGCCAATGCCTTCAGCGGCAGTGCCACCGATCTGCGGGATGAGGCCAGCCGGGAAGTTGGCGCCACCACCTTCAGCTACGACCTGCAGCTGGTGCTCGATACCAGCTTCACCGGCAAAGATCTTCTGCGGACGGTACTCCGGGCCGGCAATTTCGGCACCAGTGCCTTCGGTGGCGCGGGGCCAACCGGCAACCTCTCCACCCTGGAGATTGCCTTCGAGGAAGCATCGGGCCCCGACTCCCTCGGGATCGACAAACTCTATTACCAGTTCCCGATCAGCACTAATTTCACCGCCACAATCGGCGGCAGGCTCGGGCAGGAGGACATGCTGGCGATCTGGCCGAGTGCCTATGTCACTGAACCGATTCTGAATCTCTTTTTCCTCAACGGAAGTCCGGTCAACTACAGCAAGAACGCCGGACCCGGCGCAGGCCTGTGGTGGCAAAGCAACGGCTGGAGTATCAGCGCCGCTTATGTGGCCGCCACCGGCTTCCTGGGTGATTCCAGCCGTGGTGGACTCGGCAACGGCAACAGTCAGAGCACCGGCACCGCTCAGCTGGCCTACGCCGGCGATCGATGGGCTGTGGCGGCCATCTACAACTACATCCAGAACGGCGTGGCCATCCCAGGGGCCACACCGTTCGCCACAGCTGGATTCGAAGCTCCTTCCTCCAGCCGCACAAATGCCTTCGGACTCAGCGGCTACTGGCAGCCTGAAACATCGGGCTGGATCCCCTCGATCAGTGCCGGCTGGGGATATGGCACCACCTCCTATGGCTCAGATCCCGGAAGCGGGGCACTGAGCGCCAGCCAGTCGTGGATGGTGGGTCTGGAGTGGGCCGATGTGCTGCTCAAGGGCAATACGTTGGGCATGGCGGTGGGTCAGCCGGTGTTTGCCACGGCTCTGACCGGAGGCGACAGCCCCGATGACGGCAATTTCGTCTGGGAATGGTGGTACAAGCTTCAGGTCACCGACAACATCTCGATCACCCCGGCGTTGTTCTATCTGAGCCGTCCCCTCGGCCAGGACACCCCCAGCGACAGCTCATTCAGCCAATTGGGCGGGTTGGTCAAGACCAGCTTCTCGTTCTGAGCCCAACCGTTGGTCCTGGCCCAGCGGGCAATGCTGCTTGCTGATGGTGCTGTCACCGGCTGGGACAGCTGCCTTGGTTCGCCAGGCAGGGCTCTGGTTTTCGCAACCGAGCCGACACCGGCCTCCGTAACAGCGATGAGGCAAGTGCGGTGGAGACAAGACTCCAAGCCTGGTGCCCGCTGGCCTGGCCGGGAACTGGAGCGCCAAACTCGCTCTATTGACTTGCCAGTTACGCGGCACGCTCGTGCTTTGCCCCTTGGATTCCCTGCCCCATCGACGGCCTTGGCGCCAGACTGCCCGGATCAGGCGAATGTCGCCCCCGCTTGCCCGTGATGGCCCGCACTGCCCCTGCTCGTCCCGCGTCCTCTCCCACCAAGGGGGTGGTGGAGGATCAGAGCCCCACCAGTCTGCCGGTGACGATCCTGACGGGCTTCCTCGGGGCCGGCAAAACCACCCTGCTCAACCACATCCTCAGCAACCAGAGCGGCCTCAAGACCGCCGTTCTGGTCAATGAGTTCGGTGAGATCGGCATCGACAACGACCTGATCATCGCCACCGGTGAAGACATGGTGGAGCTCAGCAACGGCTGCATTTGCTGCTCGATCAACGGAGAGCTGCTGGAGGCAGTGGAGCGGATTCTCGAGCGCCCCGAGCCCGTTGATTATCTTGTGGTGGAAACCACCGGCCTGGCCGACCCTCTACCGGTGGCGATGACCTTCCTGGGCAGCGAGCTGCGTGACAGCACCCGCCTCGATTCGATCATCACCCTGATCGATGCCGAGAATTTCGAAGCGAGCAGTTTTGAAAGCGAAGTGGGCCGTGCCCAGGTTATCTACGGCGACATACTGATGCTCAATAAGTGTGATCTGGTGCCGGAGACGAAACTGCAGCAGCTGGAAGCTCTGCTGCGCAACCTCAAACCAGATGCCCGCATCCTGCGCTCAGTCAAGGGAGACGTGGCCCTGCCATTACTGCTGAGCGTGGGCCTGTTCGAGTCCGACCGGGCGGTGGCCAGTAGCGACGCGACCGTATCTGCAGTCGCTGGAGCCCAGGTAGGCGATCATCTCGACCACGGCGACTGTGACCACGATCATGGTCATTGCAACCACGATGACGGCCATGCTCATGGCCACGATCATGGCCATGAGCATCAAGAGGGTTCCTCCGAGCATCCGGCAGACCATCTCGCCATCGAGGGGTTCACCTCGCTCTCATTTTCCAGCGACGGACCCTTCGCTCTGCGCAAATTCCAGAACTTCCTGGACAATCAGCTCCCCACGGAGGTGTTCAGGGCCAAGGGCATCCTCTGGTTCAACGAAAGCGAGCGACGTCATGTGTTCCACCTGGCTGGCAAACGCTTCTCGATTGACGACTCTGACTGGAATGGTGAGCGCAAGAACCAGCTGGTCCTGATCGGTAAGAATCTGGATCACCAGCGCCTGCGCCGCCAGCTTCAGGCCTGCGTGGCCAAGGACCCGGGCCGGGGATTTGCCTAAATCACATCTGATCAGGTCACAATGATCACCAAGTCTTGTTCCATTGAAGCGAGGCCAGAGCCTCGGTCATTTCTACGGTTGAGGCGTCGTCCAGGCGTTCCATCCCGCCGTCAATCTTGACAAAGCCCCTCTGTTCCCGTTCAATCCAGCAGGTTGTAACCGGTCTGCTCGTTCTCACCGCCTCCATCACGGCCGCTGATTCCATTCCACAGGCAGCTGCCATAGAGATTGGCGGAGAATTGGCCCAGGCCTCCAAAGGTTCTGAAATCGGTGTGTACTCGGGCCGCCACTACAACACCGACAAGGAGCTTTACGCGCAGTTCACCCGTGAAACTGGTATTCGGGTGAATCTCATCGAAGGCAAGGACGATGAAATGATTGAGCGTCTGCGCCGAGAAGGTGCCAACAGCCCCGCCGACGTTCTTGTGACTGTGGATGCAGCTCGCCTCGTCAGAGCCCAGGAGCTGAATCTGTTCCGCCCGATCAACTCGGCTGCACTCAGGAGAGACGTGCCGGCCAATCTGCGCGACCCCAACGGCCACTGGTTCGCTCTCACCCGCCGGGCACGGCCGGTGATGGTCAATCCCGCGCAGGTGAATCCCAATCTGATCCGCACCTACGGCGATCTCGCCCGGTCGGAGCTGAAGGGCAAGCTCTGCATGCGCGACCGCGCCAGTGTCTACAGCCAGTCCCTTACAGCCGATGTACTGCAGCGGGCGGGCAAAGCCACCACCGAGCGCTGGCTGAAGGGTATGGTCGCCAACGTCAAGCAGCCATTCTTCACCTCCGACACCACCATGGTGCGTGCCGTGGGCCAGGGTGAGTGCGGCGCCGCCGTGGCCAATACCTACTACCTCGCCCGCTTGCTCAACTCCGACAACGCCACCGACAAGGCGAACGCCCGGAAGGTGAAGGTGGTGTGGGTCGATCCCACACACGTGAATATCACCGGCGGCGGGGTGACCAGATCGTCCCGCAATCCGGAAGGGGCCCGCAAGCTGCTTGAGTTCCTCTCCTCCCCCACCGCGGGCGAGGGATACGCCAGGGCGAACAACGAGTATCCCGTGAAGGGATGGGGCAACAACCCCACGCTGCGAAGCTTCGGCACGTTCAGGTCCACTCCGGTGACGATCCAGCAGCTCGGTCAGCGCAACCGCGAAGCCGTGCAGCTGATGCAACAGGCCAACTGGAAGTAGGTACGCACTCGCCTTCCACAGCCATTCATTCGTGGCCAGGACGCCAGGCAAGAGCACCTGTCTCTTTCTCGTTGCTGCCGTCCTGCCCATCTGTTTCCTTGCCCTGTTGCCGCTGCTGGCTCTGGTTCGAGACGCCGTCACGAGCCCTCCAGCGGATGCGATCGGACTTGGTCACGACGGCATTGCCCAGATCCGGGGCACCCTGCTGCTGATGGGTGGGGAGGGTGGTGGTGAACCCAGAACGGGTCAATCCGGCAACAATCCGCACCTATGCTGAACTGGCCAAACTTGCGTTGAAAGGACAACTCTGCTTGCGAAATCGCCAGAGTCCCTACAATCAGTCACTGGTGGCCGACCAGATGATCCAGCGTGGTGAAGCCTCCACCCGGGCCTGGATCAAAGGGATGACCAACAATGTCACCCAGCCCTTCTTCAGTTCTGATGCTCCCCTGGTGCGGGCAGTGGCCCTGATGGAGCGCAACCACTCAAAGTAACACACCCCTGTGGGCGGGCAATCGGGTTGTACCGACCCAATCGCAGCATCGGTCACAGCAAGACCATGGATTCTGGCTAGGTTATGGGGACTCTGAGCCCGATCGATGGCCGAACTGCTGCTTGCCTCCAGCGTTCTCGCGTTGTTCGGCCTGGCCTTCTGGCTCACCACCAATTCCGACGACGACAACGGCGGTGGAGGCATGATGCAACCCGTGCTGGTCCCGGTTCGGGTCTCCAGATCCCGAGGGCACTGAGCGCGTAATTCACGGTCCCACCCGAGGGGCCCAATCCGCTGTCCCTCCACCCTGCCACCGGTGTCCAGTGCCACCGGTGGTTTTTTTGTATCTGAAATTGCAGCAGAACATCGACTGATTGATTATCCGGGTTGATCCCGGGAATTGTCGATCCTGTCTGAATCAGCCTCCCCAAGGTATTGAGGCGGTTCTAAGTTTGCCCAACCACTAACCGCGAACCACCGATCGCCAACCACCGATCGCCAATTGCCAATCACACGAGAAGCTGTTACAGGCTGGCTCTCTGCAAACCAGGCTGTCTTTTGGTTCCTTGGATGAGTCCCTCCATAACGCTGATGTCCAGTGATGCCTCCACTCAACTCTGGACAATGTCCATTTTTTCAACTCAAGCCCAACTAGGTGTTACCGACTGGAACAACTTTGTTGATCAGCGATGGCTATGTCCTGCTGCGGGTGATCTGGCATTAAACGCAGATCTGATCCATTCAGTGGTTTGGGTGGGGCCCGGCGAACTCCTCCTTCCCCGTTCCCCTTGAGTAAAGGCCCTCAATGGGACCATTAAGTTCAAGCCCTCAACTTCCCACTCCAGTGAGGGGTCAGGCCTTACAGCGTTTCAGGCGATACCGACCTTGGGTAGGGAGTTGACAGCATCGGCCAAGGCTTCTACCCGGCTCAGCTCCACATGATCGGGTGGCAGCAGGCCATACACCTTCATGCTCTTGAGGCGCTTGAGGGTGCTACCTTCAGCCCCCACCAGATAGACATTGCGCTTCTTCTCAATAGCCTCCTTGACGGCATTCTCCAAGGCAAGTGAGGCTGTGACCCCCATGTGCGAAACCTCGCTGAGGTCAAATACGATCGAATCACAGTCCTGGATTGCATTGTGCTCGCGGGAGATGGTCTTGGCCAGACCGAAGATCATTGGACCGATCAATTGGAACAGCAGCACCTTGCCGCCTCCCTGATCCAGCAGAGCCTTCTCGTTCTCGGGCAGGTTGAGATCGTCGTCGGCGGTGCTGATCGCCTTCACTGACTTGGTTTCCAGGGTACTCATCTTCTCAATCGTGAGGATGTTGGCCACGAAGATGCCCACACCGACCGCTGCAATCAGATCCACCAGCACGGTGAGCAGGATCACTCCGTACATGATCACAGCCCCCTTCATCGAGACGTGGTGGGCGCGGCCCAGGAAACTCCAGTCGATGATGTCGATGCCCACCTTGAAGGCAATGCCAGCCAGCACAGCCATCGGGATAGAAGCAGCCAGCCCTGATGCCCCCAGAATCACCACCATCAGAATCAGGGCACGGGTGATGCCCGAGAGAGCGGATCTTGCTCCCGTCTGAATGTTCACCACGGTGCCCATGGTGGCGCCGGCACCGGCAATGCCACCGAACAGACCGGAAACGATGTTGCCCAGACCCTGGCCGATCAGCTCTTTGTCGGAGTTGTGCTCGGTGCGGGTGATGCTGTCTGCCACCACGGCGGTGAGCAATGCATCGATGCATCCCAGCAGACCGAGCACAAAGGCATCAACCACCATCAACTGCAAAAGTTCTGGCTCGAAGTGGGGCACAACAAGCTGGGGGAATCCACTCGGAATTTCGCCGATTCGGCGGATCCCTTCCACCTCAGGGCCGCTGCCGCCATTTAGCAGTGTGAGTGACAACAGCGTTCCCACCACCAGAGCCACCAGCTGGGGAGGGGCAAACCGCTTCACCTGGGCCGGTGTCAACCAGATAATGGCCACCGTGACCAGCGCCAGGATCACCTCCGGCAGCCTTGCCCCGCTGATGAGCTGGGGCAAAGCTGTGAGCGTGCCCATCACGCCCCCCTTGGGGATGGGCTGACCCAGGAAGGGACCGAACTGAAGAATGATCAGGATGAAACCGATGCCGGACATGAAGCCCGAAATCACCGTGTAGGGCATCATCGTGATGTAGCGGCCCAGCTTCAGGAAGCCGAACAGAATCTGGAGCGCCCCGGCCATCATCACCACCGTGAAGGCCATGGCCAGTCCCTGTTCGGGACTGGACGCCTTCGCGGTCAGGCTGGCGATCACCGCTGTCATCACCACCGTCATCGGACCGGTGGGTTCCGAGATCAGGGTGGGGGTGCCGCCGAAGAGGGCGGCGAACAGACCCACAAGCACCGCGCCCCATAAGCCCGACACCGCCCCGGCACCGGAGGCCACACCGAAGGCCAGGGCCATCGGCAGGGCCACCACCGCTGCCGTGAGACCGCCGAACACATCCCCTTTGATGTGTTGTGAACTGATCTGGTTCAACCAGCTCATCGGGCGGGCTATGGCCACAAAGTCTCTGGAATGGTTGGGTCGGACACTAAGAGAGAGCCACGTCCCAGATCTGGGCGAGGGGGGCGATCGGCCCAGGTTGTGACAATCCGTCAGCTTGGTGACAACGCACACCACAGCGACCCTCAGAGGTTCAGCTCAAGGTCGTCCTTGCCAGGAGGCCCAGATTGATGCTGCGCCCTTTCAATCGCAAGGCAGAATCGGGGTCCCGCTGGAGCCCGGTTTGCTGAGTGTGATCGAAGTGGTCGTGGGCATCCTCCTGCTCTTCGGTGGGGGGGAGCTGTTCGTCCAGGGCTCGGTGGCCCTGGCCCTGCTGCTCGGCGTGCCTCAGCTGGTGATCGGCCTCACCGTGGTGGCGATGGGGACAAGCGCCCCGGAACTGTTCGTGAGCCTTCTCTCCACGCTGCAGGGCGCAGACGATATTGCGGTGGGCAACGTGGTGGGCAGCAATATCTTCAATGTGCTGGTGGTGCTGGGCATCAGTGCCGTGATCCTGCCGCTGAGGGTGCACAGTCGCCTGATCCGCCGCGACGTGCCGGTGCTGCTGGCGGTGTCGATGGCGGTGTGGGGCATGGCCTCCACAGGCAGGGTCACCTGGCAGGCAGGCCTGGCTCTGCTGACCGGGGTCGTGATCAACACCATCTGGGAGATGCGCACGGCCCGGGAAGAAGGTCCCAGCGGCGGTGACGGTGACATCGATTCCTCGGAAGCGGAGGGCGGCTACCTGCAGGCGTTGGTGAAGCTGGCTGTCGGGCTCGGCCTGCTGGTCTGGGGATCCCAGATTCTGGTGAAAGGAGCAACGGCCATTGCGCTCAGCCTTGGAGTCAGTGAAACCCTGATCGGCCTCACGATCGTGGCGGCAGGCACGTCGATGCCGGAACTGGTCACATCGATCATGGCGGCCCTCAAGGGCAAGGCCGATCTCGCTATTGGCAATGTGGTGGGCAGCAACCTGCTGAACCAGCTGGTGATCCTGGGGGGGTGCGCCTTCCTCTCTGGATCACGAGGTTTGAACGTGGATCCTGCGATGGTCCAGCGGGATCTTCCGATCATGGTGGCCACCACCTTGGCGCTGCTGCCCATCTTCTGGACCGGGGGGGTGATTTCCCGGCGAGAAGGCGTTCTACTGGTGGGCCTTTACGGTCTTTATCTGGTGGAGCAGATCCTTCCTCTCACCGTTCCGGCCCTGGCCTCACCGCTGCGCAGCTTCACCCTCTGGGTCATCGTTCCGGTGCTGGTGCTGCTGCTGGCCTTTCAGGTCTGGCAGCATTCGCGCCGCTCAAGCGTTCAGGCCGAGACCGGCAATTGATCTTGACGGCCCGAGGGTGCGAGGGTTCCCAAAGTTCCGGTGTCCTTGATGGCGTCGATTTTCGCTGACAGCAGCCTGAGCATCGGCCGCACCCCACTGGTGAAGCTGAACCGGGTGGTCGGTGACAGCCGGGCCACGGTGCTCGCCAAGATCGAGGGACGCAATCCCGCCTATTCGGTCAAATGCCGGATCGGTGCCGCGATGATCTGGCAGGCCGAAAAGGAAGGACGGCTCGGTCCCGGCAAAGAGCTGATCGAGCCCACCAGCGGCAACACCGGCATCGCTTTGGCCTTCGTGGCCGCCTCCCGGGGGATACCGCTCACGCTGACGATGCCGGAAACAATGAGCCTGGAGCGCCGCAAGCTTCTCACCGCCTACGGCGCCAGGCTCGAGCTCACCGAGGGCAAGCTCGGCATGACCGGCGCGGTGGGAAGGGCCCATGAGATCGCCTCTTCCGATCCCGAGCGATACGTACTGCTTCAGCAGTTTTCCAACCCTGCCAATCCCCAGATCCACCACGACACCACCGGACCGGAAATCTGGAACGACACCGACGGCCAGGTGGATGTGCTGGTGGCGGGGGTCGGTACGGGAGGCACCATCACCGGGGTGAGCCGCTACTTCAAGACCACACGAGGGCAGTCGCTGCTCTCGGTGGCGGTGGAGCCCGTGAACAGCCCGGTGATCGCCCAGGCGAAAGCTGGCGAACCACCCCAGCCCGGGCCCCACAAGATCCAGGGGATCGGCGCCGGCTTCGTGCCCGACAACCTCGATCTGGATCTGGTGGATCGAGTGGAGGCTGTCAGCGACCAGGAGGCCGTGGCCATGGCCAGGCGGCTGATGCGCGAGGAAGGCATCCTGGCGGGCATCTCCTGCGGAGCCGCCACCGTGGCTGCCCTGCGCCTGGCCGCTGAGGATGTCTTCGCCGGCAAAACGATCGTTGTGGTGTTGCCTGACTCAGGGGAGCGGTACCTGAGTTCGGTGCTGTTCGAAGGAGTGTTTGATGCCGCCGGACTGGCTCTGGTCGAGCGGTAGTCGCGCCACCTGCAGCAGGATCAGCGTCAGCACCAGGATCTCGGCAACCAGGCTGCGCAGGCGCAGAGAACGATCAATGGACGCTCTCATGGCAAACAACTCACGCGTCGGCCTCACCCAAACCCATGACTGAAGGCCGAACGGCGGGCCCTGAACCTGGTGCCGAGCGCGATCCAGAGGTGATCCAGCGCCTGATGCCGCTCTGGGAATGGCTTTACCGCCACTACTTCCGAGTGAGCACCAGCGGCTGGGAGCACATACCTGGCGAAGGACCATTGCTGCTGGTGGGATCCCACAACGGCGGGCTGGCCAGCCCTGACCTGCCGATGCTGATGTTCGACTGGTTCCGGCGCATCGGTCTGGAGCGGAGGGTCTACGGCCTGGCCCATCCCAAGGTGTGGCAGGTGTTTCCCCAGGCGGCGCAACTGGCGGCCCGCACCGGGGCGATTCCTTACTACCCGCGGGGGGCCATGGCCGTGCTGGAACGAGGCGACAGCCTGCTGGTGTTCCCCGGTGGTGGCCAGGACGCCTTCCGGCCGCACCGTCTGCGCCAGACCATTCAGTTCAGGGGGCGGACTGGCTTCATCCGACTTGCCCTCTGTCACGGCGTGCCGATCGTGCCGCTGATCTCCTGGGGCAGCCACGACACTCTGATCGTCCTGGAGGACTGCTACGAACCGATGCAGCGCTGGCATGAACGCGGCCTGCCCTGGCTGTTCGGCATCGACCCCGAGGTTTTTCCCCTCTACCTCGGCCTGCCCTGGGGCCTGGCCGTAGGGCCACTGCCCAACCTGCCACTGCCGGCCAAGATCCACACCCGGGTCTGCCGGCCGATCCGGTTCGAGCGCAGCGGCCATGCCGCCAGCCGCGACAGGGCCTACGTGCAGGCCTGCTACAGGCGGGTGGTGGCAGAGATGCAGGACCAGCTCGATGAACTGGCCCGCAACAGCTGACTCAGCTGGCGGACGGTTCGCCCTTGTAGGACAGACCAAGGGCCTGCATCAGTGGTTTGAGCGGCTTGAGGTAGCGGCTCTCATGCGGCTGACCCTTGAGCATTCTGTTCCAGTAAATCCAGGGCAGACCTTTGGTTTTCATCAGCCACATGCTCCAGCGCTCGCGGGTGGGGTCGATCAGAAAGGAGCTCACAGGCTGCAGGTCGTAGTCGAATTCGGCCATCACGACCTTGTCGTAACCGGTGATCAGCGGGCAGACGCTGTAACCGTCGTAGCGGGCCTGCACAGGCTTAGCGTCGAGCTGGGCCAGCAGATTGGCCACGAGCACCGGTGCCTCGCCACGCACCGCCCCGGCGGTCTTGGAGGTGGGCAACGACGACACATCCCCCAGGGAGAAGACATTGGGATAACGGACGTGCTGGGTGCTGAATTTGTCGACATCCACCCAGCCACCGGGGGCGCTGGTGGCCAACGGGCTCTTGGCGATGACATCGGGGGCTGACATCGGCGGCACCGCGTGGATCATCGTGAACGGAATCTCCTCTCTGGAGATGGCCCCCTCAGCATCGCTGACCTCGAAGACCGCTACCTGCTCATCGGCCCTGATCTCCTTGAGGTTGTGGCGCAGAAGCACCTGAATACCCCGCTCCTCCACCACCTTCTTCAGCACCCGGGCATAGACCGGAACACCGAAGATACCGGGTCCGGCGGTGGCGAACACCACCTTGGTGTTGACCCCCACGCCACTGGTGGCCTTGAAGATGTCATCGGCCATGTACATGATCTTCTGGGGCGCCCCAGCACATTTGATCGGGGTGTCCGGAAAGGTGAAGATCGCGGTACCGCCCGGAAAGTTGCGGATGGTCTCCCAGGTGTAGGGAAGGTGTTCCCGGGAGTAGTTGCTGGTGACACCCTGGCGACCAAGCGCTTCCTCCAATCCCTTGATCCGCTCCCAGCGCAGCTGCAGGCCGGTGGCCACCACCAGGGCGTCGTAGCTGATGGTGTCCCCATCGGTGGTGGTCACCTGATTGGCCTCCGGCTCGAAGCTGGCGGCGGCGGCGCGGATCCAGCTGCAACCAGCGGGAATCAGGTCGGCCTCATCACGGCGGGTCTGCTCCTGGGTCATCACCCCTCCGCCGACCAGGGTCCAGCCCGGTTGGTAGTAGTGATCGCTGCTGGGCTCAATAATGGCCACGTCAAGACCTCTCCTGGCGAGAAGCAACTGGCTGGCCACCGTGATCCCCGCCGCTCCGCCGCCGACGATCAGGATCTGGTGGTGCTGCTGCGACGGGCTGGATGGGCTCATGACATCTGATCTCACCTCTCCTGTCTAGGGCGCGCCGGGACCACACGACAATGGCTGTGGGAGTCCTCTCACGGCCTCTCGAGAGCCTCTGCGTCAATCCTTGAGACAACGGAGCGGGGGGTCAGCAAGGGATCAGCCGGTGGTGGAAACACCGAAGTGACGCTGATTCCGGAGCAGCACTTCACGGAGCAGGGCAACCTCCCAGTGGAGTGAATCCAGCAACTCCACCAACGTCTCGGCATGGCGAGCGATGGTGTTGCTCTGCAGACGGAAATGCAATAAATCGTGCTCCAACCTGGCGCGCAACTGCGGGTTGGTGCGACTTCGGGCGGCCTGGAGGGCCTGACGACTCCGCACCCCAAGGCACCAGCACAATCGGGTCAGGGAGGCCAGTTCTGTTGGCATGCTGCCTGGGGTGCGCCAGTCCTCAGACATGCAATGGAACAGATTCACGCTTTATGTGAGCTTGAGTTCAAGGGTTCGGCTACTGGTTCTGGCTGCAGGCGAGCAGACGATGGCAGCAAGCTCGGGATCCTTTGTAGACTAGGCCAATTGGAATGAACCCATGCTGATCAGCAATCCGGCCAGCGTCACGAGCCTGAATACGGTTCCCTTGCTGCCGCGACGTCCGGTGGCCCAGGAGATGGAGGCTGAATTGCACCAGGGGCTGTGCAACCATCTGCAGATGGAATTGATGGCCAGCTACACCTACTTCTCAATAGCCGTGTGGTTTACCCAAAGAGAACTGAATGGGTTTGCCGCCTATGCCAGGGCTGAATCCGACGGTGAGCGGGCCCACGCCGGTCTGTTCGTTGATTACCTGGTCGCCAGATCCCAGCCGGTTGAGCTCTCTGATCTTTCCCAACCGAGGCAGACGTGGACAAATGTTGAAGATGTGCTGCTATCCGCCTTTGAAATGGAGGCAGAAGTCACGACATCGTTGCAACAGCTTTACAGCTTGGCTGAGCGCTGCGGCGACTACCGCAGCTCCATCTTTCTTGACCCCATGATCAAGGCTCAGGTGGATGCCGAGAGTGAAGTTGCCCATCTGCTCGCCCAGGTCCGTCACTGCGGCACCGACTTCGGCGCACTGATGATCCTGGACCAATCCCTGAGCGGAGCTGCTGGACCCACCGCAGCCTGATCGATCGTCTATCTGAGCCGTCTTCTGCCTGAGGAATCGTCATTCTCCAGAGGATCAGGTCCTCTGGAGAATGACGGCTGGAGTTCAGTCGCGGCCACAGCGGCAGCGACCGCCTTTCCAGTTAGAGCACTTTTTGGCTTTGCAGCCTTTTCCGCTCGATTTGGCCGTGCTCATCACCGGGCAGGCCACACGCTCAAGGCAGGGGTCGATCCAGGGGCAAGTGTCGTTCACAGGATTCAGGGAGAAGGGAAAAATCCTGGATCCATCCAAGCGCCACTGGCCAAGGCTGGATGTCCAAGAACGACCGATCGATGTGATTAATGTTACTCAGGCCTCCAGTCGGCGTTTTCCTCGGTCCCAGCCCAAGGAGCTTGGCGCGCTGGTCAAACCGTGCTGATCGGGTGATTCCTCCACCAGTCCCAGGGGTCCTATGCCGACGTACGCCTCCGCGGCCGTATCGAGGGGCAGGTCCAGGCAGTAGCCAATCCCGTAGATCGTTTTGATGTGGGTGGGCCTGTGGCTGTCGCGTTCCAGCTTCCCGCGCAGATGGCGGATGTGGGTGCGGATGCATTCCACGTCGTTCTCGGGTCCGTAGCCCCAGATCTCCCGCAGGAGCACCGCCCAGGGCACCACCTGACCATGACGCTGCAGCAGGCAGTGCAGCAGTTCGAATTCCGTGCGAGTCAGGCGCACCGGCGTTTGATGCCAGAGGGCTTCGTACCGTTCCGGCACCAGGGTGAGCGGGCCGTAACTGAGCAGGTCCGGTGCCCGCACCAGCTGGGGTGTGGTGGCTCGCCCCCGAAGCAGTGCCTTGACCCGGGCCAGCAGTTCCTCAGGGGCGTAGGGCTTGACCAGGTAGTCGTCAGCACCGGAAGTAAAGCCCCGCACCTTGTCATCAATGCTGCTCAGTGCCGTGAGCACCAGGATCGGGGTCCGACTGGTGCGTTGATCCCGCCGCAGGCGCTGTAGAACCGTGAGACCGTCGATTCCCGGCAGCAACAGATCCATCACGATCAACTGCGGGTTGGCCTGCAAAGCAATGGCCTGGCCTCGATGACCATCCTCGGCCTCCGCCACCAGGAAGCCTGCCTCCAGCAATTGAGTGGCCAGGCTTTCACGGCCGATCCGTTCATGGTCGATGAGCAGGACGAGAGAGGCCATCGAAGCGCATGACTCTCGATCTAAATAACCCACAGAATGTGATCAATGTTGCCGCTGTCTCCATCCGCTGACAGCTTTGTGATCATTTCCCTCTGGCCGCTCTCATCCTCCCTTGCTCACTGGGGCATCGTCACGAACTCCTCGGCCACGGTGGGATGGAGGGCCATGGTGCGATCGAAATCGGCCTTTGTAGCCCCCATGCCGATTGCGATCGCCGCCATCTGGATGATCTCTGCCGCGTGTTCGCCCACCATGTGGCAGCCCAGCACCCGATCTGAGGCCACCTCCACCACCAGCTTCAGCAGGCAACGAGGACCGCGCTGAGGCAGGGCCTGGGCCATGGAGCGAAAGCGGGTCCGATAGAGGCGAATCCCATCCGAACCGAAGCGGGCTATGGCCTCTTCCTCACTCAAGCCCACCGTGGCCAGCTCCGGTTGGCTGAACACGGCACTGGCCACCAGGTCGTGGTCTACCTGCCGGGCTCGTCCGCCGTAGATGCTGTCGGCAAACGCACGGCCTTCGTCCACCGCCACCGGAGTCAGGTTGATGCGGTCGGTGACATCCCCAACCGCGAAGATGTGAGGTACATTGGTGCATTGAGCCGCATCCACCGGGATACGACCGCCATCCACCCCCACTCCCGCCGCCGCCAGATTGAGGCCGGACAGGAAGGGTTGGCGGCCCGTGGCCAGCAGTACACCGCCACAGGGCTCCGCTCGTCCCTGGCAGGTGGTTGCGATCAGCTCACCGGGCTTGCCGGTGATGGCGGTCAGGGTCTGGGCGAAATGGATGGTGATGCCGTCGGCTTCCATGCCCTCGTGCACGGCGGCACTCAGTTCCCGGTCGAAGCCCCGCAGCAGGTGATCACCGCGCACGAACTGATCCACCTCCACCCCAAGACCGCGCAGGATGCAGGCGAATTCGCAGGCGATGAAGCCGCCGCCCACGATCAGCACCCGCTGGGGCAGACCCTCCAGCAGAAACATGTCATCACTCACCCAGCCCAGCTCGGCCCCAGGAATCGAGGGGCGGTGCGGGCGCCCCCCCGTGGCGATCAGCAGGCGTTCTCCGCAGAGGATGCGCCGGCTTCCATCCGAGCTGCCATCGCGGCCAACCACTTCAAGGTGATGGGCATCGAGAAAGCGCCCCCAGCCCGTCACCAGCTCAACCCCAGCGCGCTCGAGAAAGCCGATGTGCAAACCATTGAGGCGATCCACCTCTGCACGCACCGCCGCCAGCAGTTTGGAGGGAGCGCATTGGGCCGGTCCCACGCTCCAGCCATAGCTGGGCGCATCGGCCAGCAGGTGCTGATATGCCGATCCATAGACCAGCAGCTTCTTGGGCACGCAACCGCGGATCACGCAGGTACCGCCGACCCGGTCACCCTCGACCACGGCAACTCTGGCCCCATGGCTGGCGGCGCGTTTGGCGGCTGCCAGCCCCCCGGATCCGGCCCCGATCACCACCAGGTCGAAGCGGTCGTGAGCAGCGACCGAACTGGCTTCTGGGCTGGCCGCCGGATCTGGGATGGTCGTCACAGTGGGAGCTGGTGCACTGCTGCCAGAATGGTCGATCGGTTGCCATCCAGTCTTCACAGCCGCTGAGAAGGTGGCAAGCTTGTAGCGAAGAATCAGGCGGGCAGTCCGTCACCATCCGCGATGTTCAACGCCACACGGTTGATGATCGCCGACGTGCAGCAACGTCTGGTCGCAACTTACCGATCCTCCTACGGCACGCTCAAGCGTGAATACGAGGAGATCATTTCCTGGGCGGCTTCGATGGCCCTGGAAAACATCGCTACCGGCGATGCCCTCTACCACGATGTCGAGCACACAATCCTGGTCACCCTGGTGGGCCAGCATATCCTCTATGGCAAGCATCTGAGAGAAGGTGGCATCACGCCGGACGACTGGCTGCATTTCACAATTTCACACCTCTGCCACGACATTGGTTACATCAAGGGTGTCTGTCGTGACGACAAGGATGGCCACTACGCCACAGGCGTCAACGGTGAATCGGTGAGGCTCAAGGAAGGCGCCACCTGTGCAGCACTGACGCCCCATCACATCGATCGCGGCAAGCTGTTCATCGACGAGCGCTTCGGCGGCCACAGTCTGATCGATGCCGAGACGATCAAGAGCAACATCGAACTCACCCGCTTTCCGGTTCCCGCCTCCACCGATCACCAGTGCACCACCCACATGCCCGGCCTGGTGCGGGCTTCTGATTTGATTGGCCAGCTGAGCGATCCCCGTTACCTCAACAAGATTCCGGCCCTGTTCTGGGAGTTCGAGGAAACGGGAGTTAACAAGGCTCTGGGCTGCGAGAACCCCGGGCAGCTGCTCAAGGCCTATCCAACCTTCTACTGGGGCCAGGTGTTCCCCTACATCAAGAATGCCATTCCATATCTAGAGCTGACTCAGGCCGGCAAAGATATCCTCGCCAATCTCTACGGCAACATTTTCATGGTGGAGCATGAACTGCTGATGCTTCCCTGAGCGGTCTGCAGGTCGTAGATCACACCAGGCACTGGATCGATCAAGCGGGAGCCTGCCGCCAATCCCCCGGCTGCTTCCTCCATGCTCCCCTTCTGCCAGAGGATCCGGGTCAGGACGCCCTCGTAACGCACGTCACCGCCACTGGTGCTGGCCAGGACGACCCTGGGCTGGAAGCGCTCAAGAAGCTGGGGCAGCACCTGCATCCCCTTGACGAAGGCTCCCACCAGGGGCAGGCCCAGATCGAGCACCGGGGTGATCACCGCATCAATCTTCTGGGACGGGAGGTCAGCCGAGAGAAAGCCATGGGGTTCCACATAGAGGCTGCCGGCGGGATGCTGCAGAAGGTATCCGTTCTCCACCTGAGGCACAGGGGCCCCGGAGCTGGCGGTGATCGTCAGCTCGCCGTACTGAAACCTTTCCCCGGGAACGAGGGCCTTGACCGCCTGGAAGCCCAGTTGGGACGCTTTGGTGGCAGCGCCGGCAGAGCCCACGACCTGCAGGCTGGGATCCAGCAGTGCCAGGGTCGCTGGATGGCAGTGGTCGGGGAGCCCCTGGGTCAGCAACAGCAGATCCAGCCCGTCGGGGACCGGCAAGGCCTGATTGAGCTCGGCCCGGAAGAACCAAGGGCCGGGAGGAAATTCCAGGGGTCCCGTCAACCAGGGATCCAGCAGGATGCGGAAGCCGTCGAAATCAAGCAGCCAGCCGTTGGCGCCAAAGTAGGTGGCCTGGAATGCCATGGCGCCAGAACTCTTGAACTTATGTGGCGCTTGACCCTAGGCAGCGCTGAGGCGCCAACGCGACTGGCTTTCGCCAACGCACAGCCGAAAGAGCAGCACCCCCAGGGCGCCGCCACGCACCAGGCTGATCACGGCCAGGGCAACACATAGCGGGCAGTGGGCAAGACCCATAAACAACAGTCGCGATGCCAACGGATTCGTGGCCCCAGCCTGACAGCCCTGATGCGCCGGTGGGGGCGGGCTGCTGGAATAGAGGGTCAAGCAACATTTCTACCCGGGACCAGGCAGGCACGTGCTGCGGCTGAGCGAACTCAAGCTTCCCCTTGATCACACCGACGACGACCTGCGCCAGGCAGTGCTGAAGCGGCTTGGGCTCCCAGCCCAGAGCCTTCGGGCTTTGAAGCTGGTCAGGCGCAGCGTTGATGCCCGCAACAAGGACGCCATCCGCTTCAGCTACAGCCTCGATCTAGAAGTGGCCGATCCCAAGGCCCTGCTGCAGCGCTGGCGGAAGGACCCCCATCTGCGCCCGGCCCCCGACACCACCTACCGGTTCCCGGCTCGCCTGGAGCCAGGGGCCTCAGAGCGGCCCGAGCGCCCGATCGTGATCGGGGCAGGACCCTGTGGCTATTTCGCCGCGCTTGTGCTTGCCCAGATGGGGCTGCGGCCCCTGCTGCTGGAGCGGGGCAAGTCGATCAAGGAACGCACGGCCGACACCTTCGGCTTCTGGCGGGGCCAGCGGCCCTTCGACCCTGATTCAAATGTGCAATTCGGCGAGGGTGGAGCCGGCACCTTCTCTGACGGCAAGCTCTACAGCCAGGTGCGCGACCCCCGTCACCTGGGGCGAAAAGTGCTGCTGGAGCTTGTGGCCTGCGGTGCCAATCCCGAGATTCTCACGCTGCACCACCCCCACATCGGCACCTTCAAGCTGGCCACGGTGGTACGCGGACTGCGCAGCCGCATCGAGGCCCTTGGAGGGGAAATCCGCTTCCAGAGCGAGGTGGTGTGCCTCGAGACCGAAGCGGTCCCAGGCGGACAACGGGTCTGTGGCGTTGTGCTCGCCGATGGCTCCTGTCACGCGGCCCGTCATGTGGTATTGGCGGTGGGCCACAGCGCCCGCGACACCTTTGCCAGCCTGCACAGAGGCGGGGTGCGACTGGAGCCCAAGCCCTTCTCGATCGGCGTGCGCCTCGAGCATCCCCAGGCGCTGATCAATGCGGCCCGTTGGGGGCCCTGCGCGGGCCACCCGCGACTGGGCGCAGCCGAGTACAAGCTCGTCCATCATCTCGGCGATGGCCGCAGCGTTTACAGCTTCTGCATGTGCCCCGGCGGGCTGGTGGTGGCAGCCGCGTCTGAGCCGGGCCACCTGGTCACCAACGGCATGAGCCAACACTCCCGCAACGAGCGCAATGCCAACAGCGGCATCGTGGTCGGACTGGAGCTGGAAGATCTGCTCCCCTACGGCGAGGGACCAGCCGACCCCCTGGCCGGAGTGGCCTTCCAGCGTCACTGGGAAGCGAAGGCTTTTGCCCTCGGCGGCAGCAGCTATCGGGCACCCGTCCAGCGGCTCGACGATTTTCTGGCAGGCCGTGGGGTCAGCCGCCCGCCGGGCTCGATCCAGCCCTCCTACGCCCCGGGCACCACCCCCGCTGATCTGAGCGCCTGCCTGCCGGAGTTCGCCGTCGTTGCTCTGCGGGAGGCAATCCCAGCCTTCGAGCGCAGCATTCCCGGCTACGCCATGGCCGAAGCACTGCTGACCGGGGTCGAAACGCGGACCTCCTCGCCGGTGCGGATCCCGAGGGGGCCTGATCTGCAGAGCCTGAACACCCGCGGCCTCTACCCAGCCGGGGAAGGTGCCGGTTATGCCGGTGGCATCCTCTCCGCCGGCATCGATGGCATTCGGGTGGCGGAGGCGGTGGCCTGCAGCCTGCTGGGTGTGCAGGGCTCAAACCAGACATGACTCGAATCGAGGCGAGCTTCAGGCCTGGGCGACGATGCCGCTCCACTGCACAGCTTTGACCTGATCGCGGCGCCAGGAGTGAAACAGCTGCGGCTCCGCCACCGTGCACAGGGGGCAGAGCCGCAGCTGCTCAGGGCCAAGTCCGGCGTTGAGCAACTGGGCCCTGGCGGCCAGGCGGATGTCGAGACGGTAGCGATCACCAGGGGAGCCGGGCGCAGGATCGGGCTTGAGGGCCCCGGCTTCCACCAGGACCTCTGCGGGATCCTCACCAGGGGCGCAGCAGGCGCTGCCCACCTGCATGGCCACATCCAACTCCACCTGGTAGGCCTCACCACTCACGGCAGGCCCCAGGGCCACCAGCAGATCGCTGCGCTGGCTGCCCGAGCGCTCCAGGGTTTCGATCGCTGCTGGCAGGATGCCGGTGGCCACCCCGCGCCAGCCGGCATGACAGGCCGCCACCGAGCCCCTGGCCCGATCGGCAATCAGCACGGGGGTGCAGTCGGCGCCGCAGGCCCAGAGCGACTGGCCACCACCATCGCTGACCAGCCCATCGCCTTCCGGCCAGGGTTCAGCGGCCGCTTGGCTGGCGGCCAGCACCCGGGAACTGTGGATCTGGCGGGTGCGGTGAACCGAAACACCGGCACTGATGGCGGCCGCCAGCTCCTGGGGGCCGCGCCCGCTCCACTGGCGTGTGAAGAAGCCGTGCTCGAACTCCTGCAGCAGGTCGCACTGGAGAAAGTAGCCGCCATAGGTGCCCACCCAGGTCCAGCCGTCCAGAGCGTTGAAGCCCCGATCGGGGCGATCGAAAGGGGGGTCGACGGCTTCAGCCACGGGAGTTGGGTCTCAGAAGTCGGGCATGTCGCGCAGGAGCCAGAAACCATCGAAACGCCCTGAGTCCACATCGCTCTGCACGGCGATGAACTGCAGGCCAGCTGCGGCCTCGCGAGCCGCTGTGAAAGCTTCGACCACCTCCTTCGCCTCCTGCTCAGCCAGGACTGCCAGCCTCCAGCGGTCTTCCAGGCCCGCTTCGAGCACCAGGTTGTTTGCTTCCATCTCTAAACGGGCAGGCTCAAGGCCTGCGAACCAGCCGGCGATGGCCAGGGAGCGGCTGCGGCTGAACAGGCGCAGGCCCGGGACCACCAGTTCATCGGGAAGATCGGCGGGTATGGGAAACAACCCTCCGAAGCCGATCTCCCACTCGGAGGCTTCGCGCAGGGCACCGAGGGGCAGGGAAGCCCAGGCCCACGAATCCCCCCTGGCCGCCTCCGGCAGGGGCAGGGGGGGCGAACGCATCGGCTGGGGCGGCGGTGCCAGGGGGCCTGCCATGTACCCCTCCTCGGCGGGATAAACGTCCCGTTCCCGTTCACTGAGCCATTCGGACAGGGCGTAACAGCGCCGACTTGGAATGACCTCAAGGCCAATCGACTCGGCGGCCCGCTGCACCATGGTGCGCATCGTGGCCCGCCAGCAGCGCAGCCGCCGCGGGGTCCCCAGTCCCTGCTCAGCTGCCGCCGCCAGCGCCTCGTTGAGCGCGCCCTGGAGCCACACCGAGTTGACCGTATTGGCCGGACAGTTCTTCACCCAGCGAAAGCGGGGCTGGTTGCCCTCACTGGCAGGGGTGGCCGTGATCAGCAGATCCCAGCGCTTCTTACCGCCAGGATCAAGCACCGGACGGGAGAAGAAATCCACTTCCCAGTCGGGGGTGTGCTGGACATCGGGCACTGCAGGGGCGGCCTGACTCATCCCGCCTCCTGCTCCTGTTGACGCATCAACAGCCGCGCCCGGTTGGCCCGGTCCTCAGCCTCGGCCATTACTGTTTCCTTGGCCGTGAGCAGCTCGCCGGGTTGGGTCTCGAGCAAGGCAGTGTTGAGGGCGATCCGGCCCCGGGACGGATCGATCTGGGTGACCAGTGCCTTGAGCCGCTCCCCCTGGCTGAAGACCTCCCGGATGTCGCGCAGATGAACGCCAGTGATGGACGACTGGTGCAGCAGACCACTGACCCCACCGAGATCCACGAAGATGCCATACGGCTTGACCGACACCACCTGACCGTCCACCAGTTGACCCACTTCCAGCTCCGCCAGCAATGAGGCACTGGCAGCCCGCTTCTCCGAGAGCACCAACTTGCGGGTGTCGGCATTCACCTCCAGGAAGGCCACGGCAAAAGAGGTGCCGACCAGCTGCTCGTGGTTCTCGCCGTTCTGGAGCTGGGAGCGGGGAATGAACCCCCTCAGTCCCTCCAGGTCGCAGGTGACGCCGCCTCGGTTGAAGCCGGTCACCTTCACCTGCACCACCTTGCCGGCGGCCTCCAGTTGCTTCAACTTCTCCCAGCTCTGGCGCAGGGCCAGGGCCCGGGCGCTGATCGTGACCATGCCATCGGCGTTCTGCTCGCGGGTGACCAGCACCTCCACAGGCTGACCCTTTGGAAAGCGTTCCTTGAGATTGCCGATCACCCCAAGGCCGGCTTCGGCCTTGGGCATGAAGCCCGGTGCTTTGCCACCGATGTCGATGTAAACGCCGTCGCTTTCAGCGCTGATCACCGTGCCGGTGACCACATCACCAGTAGCGCCTACCGGCTCGTTCTCGTCGAGTGCAGCGAGAAAGGCGTCCTCATCGAAGTCGAAATCATCAACGGTGCGGGTCGGCCGGGAGGTGGTGGTGCCTGAGGGGGCACCTCCGGCAGAGCGGTTGGACCGGGCCTGACGTGAAGGCCCATCAGCCGCCCCCATCAGGTCGGCCATGGTCATTCCTTCAAGGCTCGCAGTCTCGAAGCGGTCGTCATCGCTGGCGCGCTCTGCTCCGACCTGGGGAGCTGAAGCCGGCCGGGGTGCGGCCGCAGACGGGGCACCCTGCGGCGCTTTCACTCCAGCCTGCTCTTCGCTGGATGCCGGCGGTGTCTTGTCCTCCTCCTCATCCTTGCGGCTGAGGTACATCAGCTGGGGAGGCTTGCGCAACGGCGGCTCCACCTGGGAGGAAGGCGCCGGCTTGACGCGGGGGCCTGCGGGAGGAACGGGACGCTGCGATCCAGCCATGGCCCAGGGTGATCTGACAGCACCACACTGTAAGGATCGACCCGTGGAGAGGATGGGAGCACCTGCCAAGCACGCCCTGGAAGGTCTCAGTTGGATGGCGGCCCAGGAGGCGGCCGCCCGCCAGGGCAGCACCGTGATCTGGCCGTTCGGAGCTGTGGAGCAGCACGGCCCGCACCTGCCTCTGGGCACCGACGCGATCTTTGCCGAACGGGTGCTGCAGGCCGTCCTCGAAAAATTGCCGGCTGAGCTGCCGATCTGGCGGCTGCCTCTGTTCCAGCTGGGCTTTTCCCCCGAACATGGAGCCTTCCCCGGCACTCTCAGCCTGCCAGCGGAGGTGATGCTCCAGGTGGTGATGGCCGTCGGGGGCGACCTGGCCCGGGCGGGGTTTCAGCGCCTCGTGCTCTTCAACGCACATGGCGGCCAGATCGCCCTGTTGCAGGTGGCGGCGCGGCAGCTGCGGGCTGCCCATCCCCGCCTGGCGGTGATGCCTTGCTTCCTCTGGAGCGGTCCGCCAGGGGTGGCGGCACTGCTGCCCGAGCCGGAACGCAGCGAGGGATTGCATGCAGCCCTGGCCGAAACAAGCCTGATGCTGCATCTGGCCCCGGAACTGGTGGGGCATGAACGGCCCCGGGAGGGTCAACCCGATCCGGCCCCGCCAGCGGGCTGGAGCCTTGAGGGCGCTGTACCCACCGCTTGGCTGACCGCCGATCTCTCTGCCAGCGGGGTAGTGGGAGATGCCCGTGGCGCTGATGCAGCCTTGGGCGAAGCGCTGTACAGAGCCCTTGTGGAGGGCTGGGTCACGCTGCTCAAGGATCTGCTCACCAGTGACTGGCCACCGCACCCTTGAACCGATTCCGTCAGGCCTGGTTACAGTCGCTGACACTGATCCCCTTGCCGGCGACGCCATGTCCAGCCTCGAGAGCACCATCGCTGCAACCGCTCCCACCACAGCCGCCGCCGCCACGGCTCTCTGCGCCAGCGCTGAGCAGGCTCTCGGATTGCCTGATTTCAGCAGCAGCATCTACAAGGACGCTTACAGCCGAATCAACGCAATTGTGATCGAAGGTGAGCAGGAAGCCCACGACAATTACATTTCGCTCGGCAGCCTGATCCCCGACCATGCTGAAGAGCTCGGGCGGCTGGCCCGCATGGAGCTCAAGCACAAGAAGGGATTCACGGCCTGCGCGAATAATCTGTCGGTCATTGCCGATATGGACTTCGCCAAGGAGTTCTTCTCACCCCTGCATGGCAACTTCCAGGCGGCCCTGGCCGAAGGCAAGGTGGTCACCTGTCTTCTGATCCAGGCAATCCTGATCGAAGCGTTTGCCATCTCGGCCTACCACATCTACATCCCCGTTGCAGATCCCTTCGCCCGCAAGATCACCGAAGGTGTGGTCAAGGACGAATACACTCATCTCAACTACGGTCAGGAATGGCTGAAGGCCAACCTCGAGTCCTCCCGGGAAGAACTCGAGCAGGCCAACAGGGTCAACCTGCCACTGGTGCGCAAGATGCTGGAGCAGGTGGCCGGCGACGCCGCGGTGCTGCAGATGGACCAGGAGGATCTGATGGCCGACTTCATGACCTCTTACCAGGAAGCTCTCACCGATATCGGCTTCACCACAAGGGAGATCGCCCGCATGGCCACCGCCGCGCTGCTGGGCTGAAGCCTCTCGAGGAGCTCTTCCAGCCACTTCAGCCATGGCAGGATGTGTTGTCGGCCACAGCCGCATCCATCCGCCCCCCTCAACAGCTGCATGTTCGGTCTGATCGGCCACTCAACCAGCCTTGAGCAGGCTCGGAGCAAGGCCCTGGAGTTGGGATTTCCCGAATACGCCGACGGTGACCTCGACCTGTGGTGTGTTGCTCCACCTCAGCTTGTGGAGACTTTCAGCGTTACCAGCCTCACTGGCAAAACCATCGAGGGTGCCTACATCGATTCGGTGTTCGTGCCTGAGATGCTCAGCCGGTTCAAGACAGCCCGGCGCAAAGTGCTCAGCGCGATGGAACTGGCCCAGAAGAGTGGGATTGACATCACTGCCCTGGGTGGATTCACCTCGATCATCTTCGAGAACTTCAACCTGCTCAAGAACCAGCAGATCCGAAGCACCGCTCTGGAGTGGGAGCGCTTCACCACCGGCAACACCCATACCGCCTGGGTTATTGCCCAGCAGGTGGAAACGAACGCACCGGCTCTAGGCATCGACCTGAGCCTCGCCAAGGTGGTCGTGGTAGGGGCTACAGGCGACATTGGCAGTGCCGTTTGCCGCTGGCTCAGTCAGAAAACGGGTGTCGGTGAGCTGCTGCTGGTGGCACGCCAACCCCAGCCTTTGCTTGATCTGCAGACCGAACTTGGCGGCGGCCGCATCCTCAGCCTTGAAGAGGCCCTGCCAGAAGCGGATGTGGTGGTTTGGGTGGCCAGCCTGCCGCAGAGCCTGAGCATCGATCCGGCCAGCCTCAAGTCACCCTGCCTGATGATCGATGGCGGCTATCCCAAGAATCTCGACAGCAAGGTGGCTGGAGCCAACGTGCACGTCATCAAGGGGGGCATCGTTGAGTTCTGGCAGGACATCGGCTGGCAGATGATGGAGATGGCGGAGATGGAAAACCCCAGGCGTCAGCTATTTGCCTGTTTCGCAGAAGCCATGCTGCTGGAGTTCGAGGGTATTCACACTAATTTCAGCTGGGGCCGCAACAACATCACCCTGGCGAACATGGAGCTGATCGGGGCAGCGTCCCTTCGTCATGGTTTCCGTTCGATCGGCCTGAATCAGGTTCAGCTCCCACAGCTCGCGGCTGTCTGAACGGTCATCACACATCAGCTGGCGATGCTCCCCATAAGCCAGCACTGATTCCACCAGAGCCATTCCCCTTCCCACGCCATGGCCCGACGCCCATTGCTCGACTTCGAAAAACCATTGGTGGAACTGGAGGATCAGATTGATCAGATCCGCCAGCTTGCCAGGGATTCGGAAGTGGATGTCAGTCAGCAACTGCTGCAGCTGGAAACCCTGGCGGCCCGCCGCCGGGTGGAGATCTTTCAGTCCCTCACACCCGCTCAGAAGATCCAGGTGGCTCGCCACCCCCAGAGGCCGAGCACCCTGGATTACATCCAGGTGATCACCGATGAATGGTTTGAGCTGCACGGAGATCGCCGAGGCTCCGATGACCAGGCCCTGGTGGGCGGCATCGGCCGCATCGGTGAGCAGGGGGTGGTCCTGATCGGCCACCAGAAAGGCCGCGACACCAAGGAAAATGTGGCCAGAAACTTCGGCATGGCCTCCCCGGGTGGTTACCGCAAGGCTCTGCGCCTGATGGAGCATGCCGATCGCTTCCGCTTGCCGATCCTCTGCTTCATTGACACCCCTGGCGCCTATGCCGGCGTGCTCGCCGAAGAGCAGGGGCAGGGCGAGGCGATCGCTGTGAATCTGCGCGAGATGTTCCGCCTCCGGGTTCCGGTGATCGCCACAGTGATCGGTGAAGGTGGCTCCGGCGGCGCCCTTGGCATTGGTGTGGCCGACCGTCTGCTGATGTTTGAGCACAGCGTCTACACCGTGGCCAGTCCTGAAGCCTGCGCCTCGATCCTCTGGCGGGATGCGGCCCAGGCCCCGGCCGCCGCCGCCGCCCTGCGCATCACCGCTGACGATCTGCTGCAGTTGGGGGTTGTCGACACAGTGCTGAGCGAACCCTCCGGTGGTAACCACTGGGCACCGCTCCAGGCTGCCGAGACCCTGCGTGTTGCCCTGGTGCAGGGCCTGCACGAGCTGGGTCAGCTCAGCGAAGCCGACCTGCTGGAGCAGCGTTATGCCAAGTTCCGGCGCATGGGCCGGATCCTGGATCCAGAGGCCACGGAATCCGGCGCAACCCCTTAAGGTTCGATTCGACACACGACCAGCTTGGCTTCCGTATTGATCACCGGTGCCTCCAGGGGCATCGGAGCTGCAGCTGCCAGCCGCTTCGCGGCTGCTGGCTGGGATCTTCTGCTCCTGGCACGCTCCGGCGGTGATCTCGAAAGCGTCGCAGCCCCGCTACGGGCCATCGGCCGACGAGTGGAATGGGTGTCGGCGGATCTCACCGATTCCGAGAATCTTCCAGTCCACCTGGGTGATCTGCTGGGCCGCGGACTGCTGCCCACGGTGGTGATCAACAATGCCGGAGCCGCATACACCGGTGAACTGGCCACGATGGACCTGGGCGCATGGCAATGGTTGCTTCAACTCAACCTCACCAGTGTCTTCCAGGTCTGTCAGGCGGTCCTGCCTGGATTACGTCAGCAAGAATCCAGCCTGATCATCAACGTGAGCAGCCATGCTGCCAGGAATGCGTTCCCCGAATGGGGGGCCTATTGCACTACCAAAGCGGCGTTGGAATCTTTCAGTCGCTGCCTCGCCGCCGAGGAGCGCAGCCATGGCATTCGCGTGTCCACCCTCACTCTCGGCGCGGTTGACACCCCTCTTTGGGTGACGAAAACCGTCCACAGCTCCTTCGATCGCCGTGCCATGCTTGATGTCGATCAAGCCGCGGAAGCCTTGCTGTTCCTTGCCCAGCAGCCTCCGTCCCAGGTGGTGGAGGACCTGACCCTCATGCCCGCCTCCGGCGCTTTCTGAGTCTTTCATGACATCCACCATCCCCTCCACCACTCGCTCCAACTCGATCACCCCCGACGTGGCACCAGGACCTATCAGCGCGCGCATTCGCGAGCGCCTGAACCAGGCTGGCGTCCCCTACTTCGCCAACGACAACATTTCTGATCATCTGCTCGAGGGCGAACTCGACCAGCTCGAGATCGAGGTGGCCGGAAAGGTCAGGGAGATGCTGCGTAGCCTCGTTATCGACATCGACAACGATCACAACACTGAGGAAACTGCCGAGCGCGTCGCCAGGATGTACCTCCACGAGGTCTTCAAGGGTCGTTACCACAAACAACCGAAGATCGCCAGCTTTCCCAACGTCAAACATCTTGACGAGATCTATACTGTTGGGCCGATCAGTGTCCGCTCGGCCTGCTCCCACCATCTGGTGCCGATCCTGGGCAACTGCTGGATCGGGATCAAGCCTGGCGATAGGGTCATCGGCCTTTCCAAGTTCACCAGGGTGGCGGATTGGGTCTTTTCCCGTCCACACATCCAGGAGGAAGCTGTGATGATCCTCGCGGATGAAATCGAACGTCTGTGCAAGCCCCAGGGTTTGGCAATCCTGGTCAAAGCCCAGCACTACTGCATGAAGTGGCGTGGGGTCAAAGAACCTCAGACCAGCATGGTCAATTCAGTGGTACGGGGTGATTTCCGCCACGACCCCAGTCTCAAACAGGAATTCTTTGAACTGGTGAAGCAACAGCAAGCGTTGCTCAGCACCTGAGTTCATTTCTTCCCCGAGGCTTCGCCTTTCACCAGCTGCACCAAAGCGCGCACCAGATCGAGATCTTTCTCGCCGGGAGAGCGTTCGACAGCACTGGATACATCGAGTCCGCAGGGGTTGAAATTTGCCATTAAATCAGCCGCGTTGGCTGGTCCCACACCACCGGCCAACCACCAGGGCAGGCATGGTTGGAAGCCCTTGAGCCAAGCAGTAGGGATCTGCTGGCCGCTGCCTCCCAGTTGATCCGGAACCCAGGCGTCCAGCAGTACCGCTTCCACCGCGTCTCGATACTCCTCCACCCGATCGAGATCCTCTGGCCTACGAACTCGCAGGGCTTTCCAGATCGTGCAGCCAGTTTTTGCGGCCAATTCCCGGCAGCGAGCGGGGGACTCCTGCCCATGCAGTTGCAGCACCTGGTGGCCATGGGCGGAATCCATCTGCACGATCAGCTCGTCACCTGGATCCGCCAGCACCAGCACCCCTCGGCAGTCTGGGCGGCCGGCGGCCATCGCCTGGAACAGCAACAGTCGCTGATCCGGAGCCAGCCAGCGCGGGGAAGAGGGCACCGCAATCACCCCCACGGCATCCACCCCCAGCTCGGCCACCGCCTGGGCCTGGGCCGGTTGGCGCAGGCCGCAGATCTTCAACAGGGGGGGAGTCAGCACAGGAAGGTCGGAGGCACTCTTTCTAGGATCGGATCAACACCGCCCAGGATCTGCCTGGGCATCGGCAGGACGGAACCAGGTGGGTGAAGGTTGGCAGCTCCTCAAGATCGGCGGCATCCCGCTGCGCGTCCACCCCAGTTGGTTCGTGATCCTGCTGCTAGCCACCCTGGGCTTTGAGCAGCAATACGGCATTCAGCTGGCGGGACAGGCCTCCAGTGCCAGCCTCTGGCTGCTGGCACTGGGAACAGCGCTGCTGTTGTTTGTTTCTGTGCTGCTGCATGAGCTGGGCCACTCCCTGGTGGCGATCGCCCATGGGGTGAAAGTGCGCAGCATCACCCTGTTCCTGCTAGGCGGGGTGGCCAGTGTCGAGAAGGAATGCAGCACAGCGATGGCAGCCCTGCAGGTGGCTGCAGCCGGCCCCCTGGTCAGCCTGCTGCTGGCCGGTCTTTTCCTCGGTGGCAGCCATGCCGTGGCCCATGTCTCACCGTTGCTGGGTGAAATGGTCAGCCAGCTCGGCACCCTCAACCTGGTACTGGCCCTGTTCAACCTGCTCCCCGGCTTGCCACTGGACGGAGGATTGATCGTCAAGGCGCTGGTCTGGCAGTGGACTGGCAGTCAACGGCGCGGCGTGCAGGTGGCTGCCGCCATGGGCCGCTTCCTCTCGCTGATGGCAGTGGGCATGGGCACGCTCCTGCTGCTGCGGGGTGGCGGGCTTGGGGCCTTCTGGCTGATCATGCTCGGGTGGTTCGGGCTGGGCGCTTCCAGAAACCAGATCCAGCTGCTGGCCCTGCAGAAGGCCCTGAAGGATCTCAAGGTCAGTGAGGCCTCCCGCCGCCGGTTTCGGGTCCTGGAGGGCGATGCGCCGCTACGCGAGCTTTCTCGGATGCGGCGGGATGACAGCGATGGCAATCCCGACTGGGTTCTCGTCTGTGAGCGGGGGCGCTGGAAAGGCGTGATCGGCGATGACCCCCTGCAGAATCTGCCTGTTCAGCGTTGGGATCAGGAGCGGGTGCTGGACCACATTCAACCCCTCAACACCCTCCCGAGCATCCAGCACGATGCGCCGCTCTGGCAGGCCGCCCTGCAGCTGGACGAGCCAGGTGTCGATCGACTGCTGGTGCTGGGTTCGGCTGGCCTGCCATCCGGCACCCTGGAGCGTCCGGAACTCTCTGAAGTGGTGCTGGCCCGCCTGGGGCTGCGGCTGCCGCCGCCATTGCTGGAGGCCGCCAGGCGCCAGGGCACCTACCCACTTGGGCTTGCCCTGGCCCAGGTGGCGCGGGGGATCGCCGAGAGCGGCGATGGTTGACCCTCATGCTCTGGCCGTTCCTCAGGACAGGCGAAACCTGTGGCGGCGGCGATCGACTGCCGCCCATTCCGCTGGCCTCAGTGGCTCAACCAGCAGCGGTCCTCCCCCCAGATTCCTGATCGCCGCAAGCCGCAGCTCACGCTCCAAAGCAGCCTCAGACAGCCCTGGAGCTGTGGCTGGAGCCTCAAGGGGCGACCCGAACAACTCCTGCCACAGGGCAACCGGAGGGTCGACCAGCACGCTGCCGTGCTGCAGCAACTGGCGCTTGCGCCAGAGCTGGGCACTGCCCACCCGCTTCTGGCGATCGATGCCCACCAGATCAGCGGCGGTGCTGCTGGCGAAACAGTTGGAGGCCGGCGCCGTGGTCTCGTCCTGGCCTGGGCTGAGGTCCAGCCCCAGGCGAGCCAAAGCCTGCGCCAGCCAGACGGCTACCAGGCCGTAAGCCTGCTTGCGCTGGCGGGGAGGATTGGGCCAGAGCAGGGCATAGGTGAGGCAGCCGGCATGGAGCACGGCTCCACCGCCGCTGGGCCGGCGCACCAGGGCTAGGCGGCCTTGTCGTGTCGCGGTTCTCCAGGCAGGGTCGATGGCCTTCTGGTGGTGGCCGAGCGACAGAGTCGGCGTGCTCCAGGTGTAGAGGCGCACGACTCCCTGCCCTGGCTTGAGCGGCAGCTGATCCAGCAACCAGTCGTCGATGGCCATCTGCCAGTCGCCGCGCAGGCAGAGGGGGGGGATCCAGCGCCAGCTTGACGGGAAAGGGGTATCAGCAGAGGATGCTGGTGCCACCGTACGGCCGCCAATCAATCCCGATCATGCACAGCGATCTGCTGGTGCTGGTGCCCCTCGGTGTGGTGGCTGGGCTGCTCTCGGGTCTGCTGGGCATCGGTGGCGGTCTGGTGTTCTCACCGATGCTGCTGATGGTGGGCCTAGCGCCCCATCAGGCCCTGGCCACCAGCACCCTGGCGATCGTCCCCACCACCCTGGGGGGAACCTGGGTGCATCTGCGCCAGGGTCGGGTGATGCCTGCGATGGGCCTGACCATCGGCCTGAGTGCCGCCCTGAGCGGGCTGCTGTTCAGCCGACTGGGGGGACTGCTCAGCGGCTGGCAACTGCTGGGCCTGCAGACCCTGATGTACTTGACCCTGACTCTGACGATCTCCCCTCGCCAGGACTATGAGACGGAACCATCTCCAGGACCGACGCCGCTGCCGGCTCTGGCACTGGTGGGCAGCGTCGCCGGCCTTGCCGGAGGGCTGCTGGGGGTGGGTGGCGGCCTGCTGATGGTTCCCCTCATGATCAGGTGCCTGCGATTGCCCGTGCGTGAATCCATCCGCCTGAGCACCCTGGCCGTGTTGTGCTCCGCGTCGGCGGCGTCGGTGACCTTCCTGATCGGTGCGAAGGCCCAGGGGGCCATCGCCTTCATCCTGGGGGGATCGGCATCAGTGGCGGCAAGTTGGTCTGCGGCACGACTGGAGAGAGTTCCAGAGACCCTCCTGGTTCAGCTGCTGCGAGGGCTCACTGGCCTGTTGGCTCTCGACAGCGGCCGGCGGGCCTTCAGCCTGCTGATCGGCTGATCGACTCCCAGAAGCTGGGATCGAGCTCGAAACCCAGCACCGCAGCCATCTGAGCGAGCCCCTGACGGCAATTCAGGCCACGCTCATTGCTCCAGTGATCCAGCAGGAAGAAACGGTGGGTGATCCAGAGCTCGAGGCTCTCCGGTGCAAAACGGATCCCCTCATGGCGGCTGAAGCGATGGGGCAGAAGCATGGCCACATGGCGGCAAAGCTGGCCGCTGCTGCGGTCGAGAACAAGCGGTAGCCAGGGGTGAAGCGCATCGGCCCTCAGGCTCCACAGGCGCAGTTCAGGCAGTTCTGAGAGCTCGCGTGGATCGCCTGGCTGAAGGGGCCAGTCAAAGTCGAGGCCCAAAGCTCCAGCACAGGCGAGTAGATCAGCTGGAGCACACGCGCCCCAGGGTTGCAGCGGCGAAAGATCAAGAGAGCGGACGCTCTCGGCGGCAACAGAAAGGCTGGAAGGAGGTTGGGCCATCAAGAGCTGTGACAGCACGATGCCATCCTGTGACACCGGGCAGAAGGGAGCCGAACAATGGTGGCGACACCTGTACCCCTTCGTCGTCCATGGTCACAACACTCACCCAGGCAGAGGTTCTGGTCGCTCTGGTGGTCGCCGCACACGCCGGCGTTCTGGCGATTCGTCTCTGCGTCAGCCTTTACCGGGCCTGAATCGAGGGCTCGCCCTTGGCAGGTCTGGCCTGAACTGCTAGAAGCGGGCAAGATCTTCTCCTTCCCCCCCTTGTCCGCCGCGCAGCAGCTCAGGCCCGTATCCACCCCGAGGCGTCAGAGGGCATCCGGGCGACGGCCAGCATCCCGGCCCGCCGCCGCACAACCCGTCAGTGCAGCGACTGTGGTTGCAATTCATCAGGGATCGACCGATCGGCAGGAATTGCTTTGCAGCGTCATTGGCCTCAGCGTCAAGCTGGGTGTGACTCTCTTGGCGGGCCTCAGCCTGGTCCATTTAGCTGCTGCCTACCAGCAGCGGTTAAACCAGCACGATGAACTGAGTGCAATCCTTCAGATCGAGAAAGCCAAATTACAGAAGGCTCAGAAGCGTTTCGATCAACTCTTCGTCACCACTGGTGAGCAACAGTTGATCCGCGAACAGGATCAGTGGATCGCTCCCAACCGACTGCGGGTTGTCTGGAATGAACCAGCCGAAGCCAGGCCTGGCATGGCTCCATCAGGCAGACCCTTGATCAGCACCCAGCCACTGCCGGCCCAGGTTCAGCCCTGAATTCAGCTGTTCATACCAAGTTGTTGAAGCCAGTGCTGATGATGTTGAGACTCAATCCTCTGCGGAGACAGCCTCTCCAGGCCGTGGTTCCAGTGATGTTCGGCTGAGCTATAGCGACCAAAAGCAGCCCATCAGCAAACTGCACCGCTTCTGACTGCGCGCCTGTTCAAACTGCATGTCTTGATACCCCATGGCTTGAGGCAACCAGACTTCAAGCAACTTGAGGTTCTGCAGCAAGCATCACGACGGGGGGCATCGTGGCTTCCTGGGTTGAACGTGACCTTGTGTTGAACTTCGCCCCGCACTCGGCGCTGGCAGCTGGCCTTGTCCGTAGGTTGAGGCCCCCCGAACCGACGCGCCCCGATGGCGTCTGCTTTCAGTTCACCCACCCCGTCCACCTCCTCCAGCCCTGGCACGGGCAGCGGTGGCCAGAGCGGAACTGTGATGATCACCGGAGCTTCCTCCGGGGTGGGCCTATACGCCGCCAAAGCCATGGCCCAGCGTGGCTGGCACGTGGTGATGGCCTGCCGGGATCTTGCCAAGGCCAGAGCGGCGGCCCATTCCCTGGAGATCCCCGAGAGCTCACTCACCCACCTGCAGGTGGATCTGGGTGATCTCGAGAGTGTGCGTCGTCTCGTGGATGCGTTCCACGCCACCGGTCGCAGCCTCGACGCGCTGGTATGCAACGCCGCCGTGTACAAGCCACGGCTGAAGCAACCCGAGCGTTCGCCCCAGGGCTACGAGATCTCGATGGCCACCAACCATTTCGGGCATTTCCTGCTGATCCACGCCCTGCTCGACGACCTGAAGAAGTCAAGCCATCCTTCGCGGCGACTGGTGATTCTGGGAACCGTCACGGCCAACTCCAAGGAGCTGGGCGGCAAGATTCCGATCCCGGCCCCCGCCGACCTGGGCGACCTTTCGGGCTTCGAGGCGGGCTTCATGGCGCCCATCAGCATGGCCAATGGCAAGGTCTTCAAACCTGGCAAGGCCTACAAGGACAGCAAGCTCTGCAACATGATCACCACCCAGGAGCTGCACCGCCGACTGCACGACTCCACCGGCATCATCTTCAGCTCGCTCTACCCCGGCTGCGTCGCCGATACGCCCCTGTTTCGAAACACCCCGAAGGCCTTCCAAACCATCTTCCCCTGGTTCCAGAAGAACATCACCGGCGGTTATGTGAGTCAGGAACTGGCCGGTGAACGGGTGGCTCAGGTGGTGGCCGATCCGGCCTTCGCCGTGTCGGGTGCGCACTGGAGCTGGGGCAATCGCCAGAAGGCCAATGGTCAACAGTTCATCCAGGAACTGTCGGAGAAGGCCAGCGATCCCGAAACCGCTGCTAAGACGTGGGATCTGTCCATGAAACTCGTCGGTCTCCTCTGAGGTGAATGTGATGGTGATGCCCCGTCCGCTTCGCTGGGTTGTCGCTCTGCTGCTGGCCGCTGGCTTGCTGGTGGGCGGGGTGCTGCTTCTGCCTTTCGCCGACTGGTTGCCCGGTGGAACGGTCGCCGATGTGCCGTTGCAGCAGGTGGTGAACGGCTCCCGCTTCAACCGGCTCTTTCCCCGATCGAATCCCGAATTGCGGGTGACGATGTCGCAGGAAAAGCGGGGGTTCAGCGAAGCGCGTCTTAAACAGGGCGACCAGGTGATTGCCCTTCTGGCCATCTCCGACACGATCACCGCACCAGAAGCCCGAGCAAAGTTCGAGCAAGCAGAGGAAAGACTGAAGGGGTGGCCGTTGGTCGAACAGGGGCCTCATGCAAGTGCGCTGTTGGTGGCAGATCGCTTTCAGGTGAAGGTGATCGAGCATGGAAGCTCCCTTGATGCCGCCCATCGCCACGGTGTCCTTGAAAACTTTGATCTCCAGGGACTTGCCGCCCTCGGATCCTCACCCCTCCCCCGCTCCTGAGGTCATGGGCACCCCTGTTCTCTCCCGTCTGGAGCGCCTGCCGCGCCGGGGTCTCACTGTGCTCTCGCTCCAGGGCCTGAGCCTGCTTGTGCCTGGTGGCTGGAGCAACATCACCAGTGCTGAAGCCTTGATCGAGTCGGTGATCGGCAGCAACGATGCTGCCTTGATCGCCCAGGTGCGAGCCCGGGCTGATCAACTCAGCCGGGCGCGGCATGAAGGGTATGGCCGGGCCCTGAGCGTCTACGACGCTGTGAACCGCTCCCAGCACGCCACGGCTGGCTTACGCGTGCTTGCTGGTGTGAGCGCCGGCGTGCCCCTGCTCAAACGCATTGCGGACCTCACGCCACCGGGGGACACACTGCAGGCGGTGGACCTGGGACTGAAGGTGTCGGCCGAACTGCTGGCCTTCACCCAGGTGAATGGCCTTCCCGGCGACAGTTTCGCTGACTTTGCTGCCGCCCTGGCCGACTACGGATCGGAGGCACGACTGCGCATGGCGGCCCTTGTCACCTTCGACGGTCTGCTGCCGCTGGGAGATCAGGCGCTGCAGCGGCTTGATGGACTGCTCGGGCAAGCGAGTGCAATCCAGTTGCGTCAGCTCCCCGCCTACCGGCGGATGGCAGGCTTGATGCCCGGGCGCAACGATCAGGCCCACCTGGGCTTCCTGCGACGGGGCGTTGAGCAATGGGTCGGCTGGGCTGACGGACTCGTCTCCCAACTGGGGCTCAGTGGTCAGCGAGCCGTCCAGGCTCTGGAAACCACCTTGGGTCCCTGGCAGGGACGTATGGATCAGCTGGCGGTCTTCCTGGATGCCTTCACCGATACATATGCCCACACTGGGGTCCAGGCTGTGGCCCGCCGCCTGGTGGAGCGGGCCGCCGCCGAGATCTGAACCAGGCTCAGGCGCTTTTCAGAGGATCAGTCGAACCCGAGAAGATCGAAAATATCACGATCCTTGAGGGATTCGGCCTCAAGTGGCTCCACATCGCTGAGCATCTTCTGCGCCAGGCTGAGATACTCCTGCTGAACAGCTTCAACCTCGGGGCTCGGCTCCATCTCGAAGATTGTGCACTTCTTCAGGCGGGAGCGGCGGATCGCATCCACGGTTTTGAAGTGGGCCATGGTGCGCAGGCCGGTGCGCTCGTTGAACTTGTCGATCTGATCGGTGTCTTCCGAACGGTTGGCGATGACACCGCCCAACCGCACCTTGTAATTCTTGGCCTTGGCATTGATCGCCTGCATGATCCGATTCATCGCAAAGATTGAATCAAAATCATTGGCGGTAACGATCAGGCAGTAGTCGGCATGCTGCAGCGGCGCGGCAAACCCCCCGCAGACCACATCGCCCAGCACATCGAAGATCACCACATCAGTGTCCTCGAGTAGATGGTGCTCCTTGAGCAGCTTCACTGTCTGGCCGGTGACATAGCCACCGCATCCAGTGCCCGCGGGCGGACCGCCGGATTCCACGCACATCACGCCATTGAAGCCCTCGAACACGAAGTCTTCGGGTCGGAGTTCCTCGGTGTGGAAATCAACAGTCTCGAGGATATCGATCACCGTGGGCACCATCTTCTTGGTCAGGGTGAAGGTGCTGTCGTGCTTGGGATCGCAACCGATCTGAAGCACCCGCTTGCCCAGCTTGGAGAACGCCGCCGAAAGGTTGGATGAGGTAGTGGACTTGCCAATCCCCCCCTTGCCATAGACGGCAATCACCAAGGCGCCTTCCTCAATGTGCATGGAGGCATCCTGATGGACCTGGAGGCTGCCCTCGCCGTCTTCATGGCTCTTGGCGGCAGCCTTGGCCGGAGCTGTTGTCTGCTTGGGTGGCAGAGTGGTGGTCATAACACTTCCTTGGCCGAGTCGACATCGGCAGTGCCCTTATCAAAGAGCAGCCAGGTAGGCAGATGCCGGGTCTGGCTCAAACCGAAACATCATGATGATCAGGATCTTGGAATCCTCACTCAAGCAGTGTGAATCCCTGCTACCTGGCTCTCGGCAAAGACTCGGACAGCCCAGGTTGCGCCGAGCGGTATAGGTATAAAGACCTAGATCTTTGACCGATGGCCAGGCTGTCTCATTCGTGGGGAGATTGCACTGGCTTCAGCGATCAACGGTTGCTGCTCTCAGCGGCTGAAATGGGCCTTGGCTTCATAGAGCGTTTCCTCCGTGATCTCCGCCACGCCACGTTCGTTGGCATAGGCCTCGGTGTTGCGTCGCACTTTGCCCCGCACGAAAAAGGGAATACGGGAGAGTTCTGCTTCACCGGAGGCTGTCCAGCGCAGGGCTCCTCCCTCAGGAGTGGCTGATAGAGGTGTCACTTCAGCAACCTCGTCGACAGGGGCGGCCATAGTCTGGGCAGCGGGGGCGGAAGCACCCCCGAGATGGCTGAGATGACCATCAACAAATTCGAAATCGTGGCGGAACATGCCGATCAGATGTTCCTCAAGGCCCATCATCAGGGGGTGCACCCAGGAATCAAAAATGACATTGGCCCCCTCCCATCCCATCTGGGGGGCATAACGGGCGGGCACATCCTGCACGTGCAGCGGGGCACTGATCACGGCGCAGGGAATCCCCAGACGCTTGGCGCTGTGGCGCTCCATCTGGGTACCGAGCACCAGCTCAGGAGCCGCATGAGCCATCGCCTGCTCCACTTCCAGATAGTCGTCGGAAATCAGGGCCTCCAGGCCCAGTTCCTTGGCGGCGGCCCGCACCTCACGGGCCTGTTCGCGGCTGTAGCTGCCCAGCCCCACCACCGTGAAGCCCAGCTCCCGCGAGGCAATCCGGGCGGCTGCGATCGCATGGGTGGCATCGGCGAAAATGAACACCCGCTTGCCGGTGAGATAGGTGGAATCCACCGATTTCGAATACCAGGGCAATCTGGAGCGCTGGTCAGCCTCCCGCAGTTCCGGCGGCTCCAGTTCCAGCAGAGTGCATAGCTCGCGAAGGAACTGGGCCGTGGCACCGATCCCAATCGGAACGGTGCGCACCACCGGGGTGCCGAAGTTGCGCTCCAGCCAGCTGCACAGTGGACCGGCCACCTCTGGATAGAGGCAGAGGTTGGCGTCAGCCTGGGGCAGGCGAATCAGGTCGGCCGGCCTGGCTCCCAGGGGAGCCACCACATTCACATCGATGCCGTGATCAGCCAGAAGGCCGCGCAGTTCACGCACATCGTCGCGGCAGCGGAAGCCCAGCAGGCTCGGACCCAGCAGATTGACCCGAGGTCGGCGATTCTCGTCCTTCCAGCGCCCGGACCCGGGCCTGGCCGTCCCGGGAGCAGGAACCTGGCTTTTGAGCAGTCCGCGGCAGAGCTGGTAAAGGGTTTCAGCCGCCCCCCAGTTCTCTTTCTTCGAGTACGCGGGCAACTCCAGGCTTACCACCGGCACCCCCAGATCCATGCCACAGGCGAGGGAGCCAGGCTGGTCCTGGATCAGCTCGGCCGTGCAGCTTTCCCCCACCAGCAGCGCCTCCGGCTTGAACCGGTCCACCGCCTGCTGGATCGAGCGCTTCACCAGCTCGGCCGTATCACCGCCCAGATCCCTGGCCTGGAAGGTGGTGTAGGTGACAGGAGGTCGGCGATCACGCCGCTCGATCATCGTGAACAGCAGATCGGCGTAGGTGTCGCCCTGGGGGGCATGCAGCACGTAGTGCACCCCCTCCATCGAGGCGGCGATGCGCATGGCTCCCACATGGGGGGGGCCTTCGTAGGTCCAGAGGGTCAGTTCCATTGCAGCAACTCCCGGCGATTGAGGGGACGGGCGAACAGTTCAGCCAGATCAGCGGCCTGGTCACAGCCGTGAATCGGGCTGAAGACCAGCTCGATCGACCACTTGGTTGCGAAGCCTTCCGCTTCTAGTGGATTGGCCAGACCCATGCCGCAGACCACCAGATCGGGGCGGCTGGCACGTACTCGTTCCAGCTGCTTCTCCACATCCTGGCCTTCACTGAGCTGGGTACCCTCGGGCAGCAGGGGCAGTTCCTCGGCCATCAGCTGGCGGTCGAGGTAGGGGGTGCCCACCTCCACCAGCTCCATACCGCACTCCCGATGCAGGAAACGGGCCAGGGGGATTTCCAGCTGGGAATCTGGCAACAGGAAGAGGCGTTTGCCTTCGAGTTTGCGTCGCAGTGGTTCCAGGGCACGCCGACCCCGCTCGGCCAGGGGGTCGAGCACCGCAGCCACCCGTTCGGGATCGATGCCGAAGGCCGCCGCCGCCGCCGCCATCCAGGCGCAACTCCCCTCAACACCGAGAGGGTAGGGGGCAGCGATCCGCTGGGCACCGCGGCGCTCCAGGGCGCGCACAGTGTCGGCCACAAAGGGCTGGGCCAGCAGCAGGCGTGTGCCGGGGCCCACCGGCGGCAGGTCGGTCGACTGGCGGGGGGGCAGTGTGCGAACCGCCTCGAGGCCCATGCGCGCAAACAGGGAGAGGAAACGCTCCTCCACCCCGTCGGCAAGGGTGCCGACAATCAGCAGCTGGGGCTCAGGACTGCTGGGCAGGAGGGGGACAAGGGAGGTCAGGGCACCGTCCTCCCCCTGGGTGAACGTGGTTTCGATGCCGCTGCCGGAATAATTCACCACCCGCACCCGCCCCTGCATGCGGGTGTTGATGCGTTCGGCAGCCTTGGCCAGGTCAAGCTTGATCACCTCCGAGGGGCAGGAACCCACCAGGAAGAGGGTGCGGATCTCGGGCCGCCTGGCCAGCAGATCGCCCACCAGCCTGTCGAGTTCCTCATTGGCGTCCGCCAGGCCTGCCAGGTCGCGCTCTCCAAGGATCGCGGTGCCGAAACGGGGTTCCGCAAAGATCATCACCCCTGCAGCCGACTGGATCAGGTGGGCACAGGTGCGCGAGCCCACCACCAGAAAGAAGGCATCGGGCATGCGCCTGTGAAGCCACACGATCGAGGTGAGGCCGCAGAACACCTCCCGCTGTCCGCTTTCGCGCAGCACGGGTGGGAGGCTGGACGTCAGGGCCATGGGCAAGAACCGGTGATCCATTACGGACTAGCCACCCTGGCCGCTGAAAACGTCAGCTGTTGACAAGTCTTCGGGATCAGCAGCAAATCAAGTCCCCGGCAGTCCGCCAACGGCTCCTCGTTACACGTCTTAATGGCCAGCGTCCGAGCATGAGCAGGGCTTATCAACCGCCCCAGGCACCGTGATCGTTCAAAGCACCCGAATCGCTTGACGGGGGGGTATGCAGCCGAGCATGGTCCTAAGCGAACCTCCCCCCCTTTTCCGGAGTAGGCAATGGCGAATGAAACCATGGGCATCGCCCTCGGCATGATCGAGACGCGCGGCCTCGTGCCGGCAATCGAAGCGGCCGACGCCATGACCAAGGCCGCCGAAGTGCGTCTGATCGGCCGTGAGTTCGTGGGTGGCGGCTACGTGACCGTTCTCGTCCGCGGTGAGACCGGGGCCGTGAATGCGGCTGTGCGTGCCGGTGCCGATGCCTGTGAGCGCGTGGGTGACGGCCTCGTTGCTGCCCACATCATCGCCCGCCCCCATCGTGAAGTCGAGCCGGCCCTGAACAGCAACTTCGGTCTGGGTTCCAAGGACTGAGGTCTGACGCGCCCCTGATGGAGCGCAGCACTCTCATCTTTCCCACCCGACCTACAAGGAGATTTTCCCCATGAGCAAGAAGTACGACGCTGGGGTAAAGGAGTACAGGGACACATACTGGACTCCCGACTACGTTCCCCTCGACACTGACCTGCTGGCCTGTTTCAAGGTCACTGGTCAGGAAGGCGTTCCCAAGGAAGAAGTGGCCGCTGCCGTGGCTGCCGAATCCTCAACCGGCACCTGGTCCACAGTGTGGTCCGAGCTCCTCACCGACCTCGACTTCTACAAGGGCCGTTGCTATCGAATTGAAGACGTTCCTGGTGACAAGGAGTCGTTCTACGCCTTCATCGCCTACCCGCTCGATCTGTTCGAGGAAGGCTCGATCACCAACGTGCTCACCTCCCTGGTGGGCAACGTATTCGGCTTCAAGGCCCTGCGTCACCTCCGTCTGGAAGACATCCGCTTCCCGATGGCCTTCATCAAGACCTGCCCCGGCCCGCCGAACGGAATCTGTGTCGAGCGCGACCGGATGAACAAGTACGGCCGTCCGCTGCTGGGTTGCACGATCAAGCCGAAGCTCGGCCTCTCCGGCAAGAACTACGGCCGGGTGGTGTACGAATGCCTCCGTGGTGGTCTCGATTTCACCAAGGACGACGAAAACATCAACTCCCAGCCCTTTCAGCGCTGGCAGAACCGCTTCGAGTTCGTGGCCGAAGCCGTACAGCTGGCCCAGGAAGAAACCGGCGAGAAGAAGGGGCACTACCTCAACTGCACCGCCGCCACTCCCGAGGAGATGTATGAGCGTGCCGAGTTCGCCAAAGAACTGGGCCAGCCCATCATCATGCACGACTACATCACCGGTGGCTTCACGGCCAATACCGGTCTGTCGAAGTGGTGCCGCAAGAACGGCATGCTGCTGCACATTCACCGTGCCATGCACGCGGTGATCGACCGTCACCCCAAGCACGGCATCCACTTCCGAGTGTTGGCCAAGTGTCTGCGCCTCTCCGGTGGCGACCAGCTGCACACCGGCACCGTGGTGGGCAAACTCGAAGGTGATCGCCAGACCACCCTCGGCTTCATCGACCAACTGCGTGAATCCTTCGTCCCCGAAGACCGCAGCCGCGGCAACTTCTTCGACCAGGATTGGGGCTCCATGCCCGGCGTCTTCGCTGTGGCCTCCGGCGGCATCCACGTGTGGCACATGCCCGCGCTGGTGGCGATCTTCGGTGACGACTCCGTGCTGCAATTCGGTGGTGGCACACACGGTCACCCCTGGGGTTCCGCCGCTGGCGCCGCCGCCAACCGTGTGGCCCTCGAAGCCTGCGTCAAGGCCCGTAACGCCGGTCGTGAGATCGAGAAGGAGAGCCGCGACATCCTCATGGAAGCCGCGAAACACAGCCCCGAGCTCGCCATCGCGCTCGAGACCTGGAAGGAAATCAAGTTCGAGTTCGACACCGTCGACAAACTTGACGTCAACTGATCGGGGCTGTTGACCTGCGGGGAGGGAGTTTTTCCCTCCCTGCGGTCACATCCGGTTTGCCTGCATTCACCTGATTCCCCACAAGGATCCCCATGCCCTTCAAGAGCACCGTGGGTGACTACCAAACAGTCGCCACCCTGGAGACCTTCGGCTTCCTCCCGCCGATGTCCCAGGACGAGATCTACGATCAGATTGCTTACATCATTGCCCAGGGATGGAGCCCGCTTGTCGAGCACGTTCACCCCAGCCGTTCGATGGCGACCTATTGGTCGTACTGGAAACTGCCTTTCTTCGGTGAGAAGGACCTGGGCGTGATCGTCAGTGAGCTCGAGGCCTGCCACCGCGCCTACCCCGACCATCACGTCCGTCTGGTCGGCTACGACGCCTACACCCAGAGTCAGGGGTCCTGCTTCGTGGTCTTCGAAGCACGCTGATCAACTGCAGCAGGTTCCGGCCTAAACCCGGAACCTGCTGCCCTCAATATTCATTCTTCCGACAGCTCGCGAGGGGCTTGTGAACGGCAGGCATTGGGTCCTCCCTTCACAAGTTCTGTCCAGCTGTCTCCTTCCAGGTTGTTTCTTCACAGGGCGGACATGGCATCTCAATCCAGTCGCGAAGCGGCCCTTGCGCGCCGGATGGCGCTCTCCACAGCCGGGAAAACGGCGGAGAAGCGGTATTCCAACAGTGCTAACCGCACCCGCAGCGCCGCTGAGGTCCGTCCCACCCGCTCGATCACCCCGGTGGCCCCTGCGGTCAGCCGCGAAGCTGATGCGCCCACCCCGCCGCTCTTCAGCAGCAGCAGCCATGGGCCCACAAGCCCTCCCCGCCAGCTCAACCGTGCCGCCATCAGCAACCCCAGCAGGGATCTTGTGCTGGCACGGCGTGAAGCCTTGAGCAAGCGCGGCAAGCGGGCCGACACCAGCAAGGACCGCAGCCGTGATGGCAGCTCCGCGCGTGCCGTCGCCACCCCAGCCCCCGCCCCAGTGAGCTCCGCGCCTCCCGCAGCCACTCGGCCAACCCTCTCCCTGAGCGTCACCCCCGCCAGTTCCCTCAGCGATCGCCGCAGCAACGGCACCAGGCCGACTTCGAAGCGCTCCGCCCAGTTCAATCCCAGCCGCGCCATTGTGATGGCGCGCCGGGAAGCTCTCTCCAAGCGCGGCAAGTCGGCCTCAACCAACAGCTCCAGCGGCACCGCCGCCATTGTGCGTCAGTCGAACCCCGACATCAGCAGCCGGGAACTGGCCCACCGCATCCGCGATCTCAAGAGCAAGAACGGTGCGGGCGCTGTCAGCCGCGGCACAGGAGTCACCAGGCCCACGGGTCCCCGCCGCGGGCCCAACAAGCTGGAAGGTGCCCAGGACGCAAGCTGGAAGGTGAGCGCCAGTGAAACCCTGCGCGGTCAGGTGGTCACCGGCACCCAGGCCAACCGGTCAGAGAAGACGACCGGTAACGAGGCCAGCACCTGCCGTCCCATCACCGGGACCGAATACATGGGAGCGGAGATCTTCCGCAGCTTCTGTCAGAACGAGCCTTCCCCCCTTCAACCCGCCAAGGTGGGCGTCACGGCCACCAGCCACGGCAACCGGGTCACCGGCAATGAGGTGGGTCGCTCCGAAAAGGTCACCGGAGATGAACCCGGCACCTGTAAATCCGTCACCGGCACCGAGTACATCTCAGCGAATCAGGCGGCGGCCTACTGCGGCACCACCTCCGTCAGTCCCCGCAAGGTGGGTCTCAGCCAGACCGTTGCCGGGCGGCCAGTCTCCGGTGTGATGGTGGGACGCTCTGAACGGGTCACCGGTGATGAGCACGGTGCCGGCATCCAGCCCACCGGCACTCAGTACGTGGGCTCTGATTCGATCAGCACCCCCGGCCAGGCACCCCCCAAGGTGGCCAGTGTCCAGACCCTTAGAGGCACCGGCATCACAGGCACCCTGGTGGGTCGTAGCGACAAGGTCACCGGTGATGAACCTGGCAGCTGCCGCCGTGTCACCGGCGATGAGTACATCGGCAGCCAGCAGTACCAGAATTTTTGCGGCGCTCGCCCTGAGCCCGAAGCGGCCAAGGTCGGGTTCAGCCTCACCAACAAGCAGCTGATCGTCTCAGGCACCAGCACCGGCCGCTCATCCATGGTCACCGGTGATGAGCCCGGAACCTGTAAGGCCGTCACCGGCACGCCCTACGCCGGTCTTGAGCAAGCCAGCGCCTGGTGCGATTCCTCGGCTGTGCGCGGCATCCGCCAGCGGACTCCAGCCCGCGCCGGTACCCCCGGACCGCGGATGAGCGGCCTGCAGCCGGGCATCGGCGGGGTGATGACCGGGGCCTCCAAGGGTGCCTGTGAACCGATCTCCGGCACCCCGTACGTCGGAGTTGATCAGTACAACGAAGCCTGCAGCGCCGCCCAGGGTCACGAAGCCGATTTCCCCCAACCACTAGACCCCCAGCCGTGGCAGGAGTTCAGCGTGCAATCCCCAGCAAGGGCTGCCCATCAACAGCGGGAGCGCGGCTCCGCCGTCACCGGCACCCGCTACGAAACCAGCGCCAGGATCACCGGCCCTTTTGATCTGGCCGGTGGCAAGGTCACCGGCACCGAGCAGGCACGTTTCGACCAGCGCGGCCCCGAGCCGCAGCCGCTGCCCCCGATGCGGCGTCAGACCTCCGTGCTGCCACCCCGCCCCCAGCCTGCGGTACCTGTTCCCAGTGCGCCAGTCAGCCTTGATGAAGACTTGCGGCCCACCAGCCGAGTCACAGGGGAAGGTATTTCCGCCGGCCTGAACATCACCGGTGACGACTGGGATCGGGGCAAGCGCGTCACCGGCACCGAGGGAGCATCTGCCCGCCGCCGCAACCCCACCCGCACCGGGCCGATGACGGCGATGGCCACCATCCCCCTCAAGCGCAATGAAGAGGTGGTGCAACCGGTCAGCCGCGTCACCGGCTCCAGCGGCAACACCGACAAGGGCTCACTGATCACCGTTTCAGGCGGTGCCCGAGGTTGAGTCTCTCTCCACGTTCCTCCCTGTCGCAGCACTGAACCTTGCCCCGCCCCCGCCGCTACGGCTCCGCCGAGAGGCCCCTGGCTCCCACGGCCCCTGCCCGCCGTTCCGCTCCCCGCTCCACGCTTTCCGGCTCAGCGCTGGGGGGAGCAGGCCGCTTCACTGCGGTCCTGAAGCATCATCCGCTCAGCGATGCAGCGGCCAACGAACGCCTTCAGGCCTACGACAGCGAGGTGAAGCAGTCGTTTGACCGGATTGTGCCGGTGCTCAAAAGGCTCTCGGCCCTCCAACACGACGACGACTTTGTGGAGCAGGCCCAGCGCCATGCCCTCTGTGAACTCGGCCATCCATTGCCCGCCACGATTCTGGAGTCGGCCTGGGTCAACCAACTCGACATGCGCAGCCTGTTCGCGTGGTGCCTGTACGAGGCCTATGAGCAGGTCAGTGCCAGCTTCTTCCGCGACGATCCACTCCATGCTCAAGAGGGAAGCGAGAGCGCCGAGTCCTTCAATGCCTTTCTGCTCTCCTGCGGCTTTCATCTGCTGGATGTGAGCCCCTGCGCGGATGGTCGTCTGGCCCATGCCATCGCCTATGCCCTCCGTCTCCCCTTCGGATCCGTCCGCCGCCGTCCCCACGCCGGCGCGATGTTCGATGTGGAGAACACCGTCGACCGTTGGGTGCGCACCGAGCATCTGCGCTACCGGGAAGCCCGGCCTAATGGCGCCCATGAGCCCACCCGATACCTGAAGGTGGTGGTGTATCACTTCAGCTCGAGGGATCCCAGGCACGAGGGGTGTGCTGCCCATGGCTCCAACGATGCCGCCGCCGCCGCCGGGGGACTGCTCCGCCTGCAGGAGTTCCAGCAGGCAGTGGAGAACAGCTTCTGCTGCGGGGCCTCCGTCGACCTGCTCCTGATCGGGTTGGACACCGACACAGACGCCATCCGAGTCCACGTGCCCGATGTGAACGGCCACACCGATCAGGAGCGCTGGCTGGATGCCCTTGAGGTGTACAACGCCACCCAGGATCTCTCCGCCGAGGCCGCCCGGGACCGGGTGCTTGCCCTTGTGCTGGCCGCCCGCTCAGGCAACGGCGACGGGGTTCCCGACGGGGCCGTTGATCCGGGGATGGGGCGCCTGATCGCCCGCCTGATCGAGCACAACATCTCCCAGATCGATTTTGTGCGTACATATCACGATGGCGCTTACGCCGATGCGGGCCATGCCGAGCGCTTCATCGGTGTTGGCATCGGTTTCAAGGAGATTCATCTGCGCAATCTCACTTACTTCGCCCACATGGACACCGTCGAGGAAGGGGCTGCCGATCTTGACGTGGGAGTGAAGATCTTCAAGGGACTGAACGTGTCCCGCGGACTGCCGATCCCGGTGGTGATTCGTTTCGATTACCACGGCAGTGTGCCGGGGGCGCGTGAACGGGCCGTGCTCTACTGCCAGCGGACAGATGACGCGATTCGCAACCGCTATCCCGATCTGGTGGGCAGCGGTCTTCTGCACACGTTGCTGAGCGTGCGCGACCGCGATCGTCACGTTCCTGCCGAAACGGTCGGGTCGTCGATCAAGCTGGAACCAGCCGGAGGCCATTGAGATGCTGATCTGCAAAGTGCTCAAGCCCCTGGTGTCCACCAACCGAATCCCTGAATTCGAGCACAAGCATCTCCAGGTGGTGCTGGATGGCAGTTCCCAGAAGGTGGCCGTCGACGCCGTGGGCTGCATCCCTGGCGACTGGGTGATCTGTGTGGGCAGTTCCGCCGCCCGTGAAGCTGCCGGGAGTAAGTCCTATCCCAGCGACCTCACGATCGTGGGGATCATCGACCACTGGGAACCGGATGCTGGCCAACCTGCTCCGCAGCCACGTTCTGGAGCAGCCTGATGGAAATCATGCAAGTCACTGGCTCCCTCGTCTGCAGCCAACGGGTGGAAGGCCTGCTCCACTGGCAACTCCGCATCCTGCGCTCCACCAAAGGCAAGTTGATGGTGGCCGTCGACCCGGTGGGCGCCGCACCAGGCAACTGGGTGTTCACCGCCAGTGGCTCCGCCGCTCGCTTTGCCACCGGCGTTCCCGACACCCAGACCGACCTCACGATTGCTGGGATCATTGATCTCTGGGATCCAGACGGTTGATCCCCCCTCCCTCCACATCCTCCCTGCCGTCAGCCCAGCTCGATCCATGGCCACACCCTCCTCCCGCCAACCCTCCTCCAGGCGCAGCAGCGCCAGCAGTGGTGTGAGCCGAGCTGCCGCGGCCAAGGCACTTCCCGCCTCGGCCACCCCCACACCCCCCTCCCCTGCGGACAAAACCGTGGACCCGCCTCCAGCCCCAGGTTCATCCGCGACCAGTGGCAGCAGCCCTGCCTCAGCCACAGCAGCAGCGGCCCCCAGCCCCCCGGCTAAGGCCAGCAGCAGCACCCCGGCTGCCGCCAGCCGCGGCCGCTCCGGTGGCACCACACCTCCCCCCAAGTCCCCCTCCTCCCCCTCCAAAGCCATGGCATCGACTCCGCACGGCATTGCTCTCGGCATGATCGAGACCCGCGGCCTCGTACCCGCGATCGAGGCGGCTGACGCCATGACCAAGGCCGCTGAAGTCACGATGATCTCGCGTGAATTCGTGGGTGGCGGCTACGTGACTGTGATGGTGCGCGGCGAAACCGGTGCTGTCAACGCCGCCGTGCGTGCAGGGGCCGATGCCTGCGAGCGCGTGGGCGACGGACTGGTAGCCGCCCACATCATTGCCCGCCCCCACAGCGAACTGGAGCCGATCCTTGCCTACAGCGGCGCTGAGCGCAGGAGCTGATCGCCATGGAGACCGTTAACCCTCGGGTGCTGGGCTACCTGGGACGAGCTCTGAGCCTGGAACTTTCCGCCGTTCAGCAGTACATGACCCAGGCCTCTCTGCTCGCTCTCTGGGGCGATGGCGGTTCCGCCGAGCGGTTCCGCCAGGAAACGGTCGAGGAGATGCAACATGCCGAGCGGCTGGTGCAACAGATGCTTCGTCTCGGCGTAGCGCCTGCCGCGTCCCAACTGAAACCGGTGAGCACCGCCCGCGACCTGATTGGACTGCTGCGCCTGAACATCGTGCTGGAGCAGGAGCTGATTGAGCTGTATGCCGAGGCAAGTCGCTTCTGCCTGCTGATCGGCGATGAAGCCAACTCAGCCTTCTTTCAGGACTTATGGAACGAGGAAAGACAGCACGGCGAGGAACTCAACCAATGGCTGGCCGTCCTCGACGCTGGCCCGGCCCGCCTGCTTGAGCGCGCCACCTTCTAGGTCCGGCCCTCTGAGCCCCCCCTTTGTCCGCCCCCTCCCTCTCCCTGCCGATCCAGCTGGTCTGGATGATCCCTCTCTACGGATTCAGCGGCATGCTGCTGTCGCTGCCGTGGGCGGCAGGCTGGTTCAAGCGAAACGGCCCACGCCCAGCGGCTTACCTGAACTTGCTGGTCACGCTGCTGGCAGTGATCCACGGCAGCTGGATCCTGCAGCAGGTATGGCAGCTCGGCCCCCAGCACCTGGAGTTCGCCTGGTTCCAGGCCGCCGACCTCAACCTGCGCATCGGCTTCGACCTCTCGCTCACCAATCTGGCGGCGCTCGAGCTGGTGACGGGCTTGAGCCTGCTGGGCCAGGTGTACGCCCTCGGCTACCTCGACAAGGAATGGTCGCTGGCCCGCTTCTACGCGCTGGTTGGCTTCTTCGAGGGAGCCCTGGCAGGTGTGGTGCTCAGCAGCAGCCTGTTCATGAGCTATTTCCTGCTGGAGATGCTCACCCTCTCCACCTATCTGCTGGTGGGGTTCTGGTACGCCCAGCCGCTGGTGGTCACGGCCGCCCGCGACGCCTTCCTCACCAAACGGGTGGGCGATGTGCTGCTGCTGATGGGGATGGTGGCGCTCTCGGCCTGGGCGGGCTCGATGGAGTTTCAGGATCTCTACGTCTGGGCCGCCGAGGCCGACGCCAGTGGTGCGCTCACGCCCTTGGCCGGCACGCTGCTGGGGCTGGGGCTGATAGCCGGGCCGATGGGCAAGTGTGCCCAGTTCCCGATGCACCTCTGGCTCGATGAGGCGATGGAGGGGCCGAACCCGGCCTCGATCCTGCGCAACTCGGTTGTCGTCACCGCCGGCGCCCTGGTGCTGATGAAGGTCATGCCACTGCTGCGCTTCTCCCCCCTGGCAACCTCCGTGCTGCTGGTGGTGGGCACGATCAGCGCCGTCGGCGGCGCCCTGGTGGCAATCGCCCAGGTGGACATCAAACGAGCTTTCTCGTACTCCACCACCTCGTATCTGGGGCTGGTATTCATCGCGATTGCTCTGCAGCAGCCGGCTATCGCGCTGTTGCTGCTGTTTGCCCACGGCCTGTCCAAGGCACTGCTGTTCATGAGCGTGGGCAGCATCATCGCCACCACCAACTGCCAGGACCTCACCGAACTGGGCGGCCTCGGCTCACGCATGCCCGCCACCACCAGCGCCTACCTGGTGGGCTCGGCCGGCCTTCTGGGCCTGCTGCCCCTTGGCTGCTTCTGGTGCTTTGGGCTGCTGGTTGACACCTTCGCCCACCAGCAGCCTTTCTTCGCGGCCGTCTGCCTGCTCACCAACGCCCTCACCGCCTTCAACCTCACCCGCGTCTACCGGCACGTGTTCCTTGGCCAGGCGATGCCCAAAACCAAGCGCGCGCCGGAGGTGAACTGGCTGATGGCGCTGCCGATGGTGAGCCTCACGGTGCTGGTGGCACTGATGCCAGCGCTGATGGCCCGCCTCGATCCTGTTCCGGGCATCGCCTCGTTCTCCCTGCCGGTGGCCATTGCGGTTGTCTCCAGCGGCCTGCTCGGGGTAGCCGGCGGCGCTGTGGCGCCGCTTCACAAGTTCTGGTCGCGATCTTTGGTCCAGCCACTGCGAGTGCTGCAGGATCTGCTCGCCTCCGACTTCTACACCGATCGCATCTACCGGGCCACGATCGTCGCGGCAGTGGCCGGCCTGGCCAGGCTGAGCGACTGGCTCGACACCAGGGTGGTCAACGGCCTGGTGAACGGCATCGGAAGGCTTTCTCTGGCCAGCGCCGATGGACTCAAGCTCGGCGTCAGCGGCCAGCTGCAGAGCTACCTGCTCACGGTGGTGCTGGCGATCGTGCTTCTTCTTGCCTCGCTGCAGTGGTTGCAGTGGCTGCATGGATAGACCGAGACACTGGTGGAGCCACCCATGCCCATGCTGAGCATCCTGCTGCTGATCCCCTTCGCCGGCGCTCTGGCACTCGTGCTCTGGCCCGGCCAGCTGGCCCCAGGACGGCTACGGGCGGTTGCATTGGTGGTGCTTGGCCTGCAACTGGCCTGGAGCCTGATGGTGCTCGCCCGCTTCGATCCCAGCAGCAGTGCCATGCAGCTGCAGGAGTCGCTGCCCTGGGTCAGCGGCCTCGGGCTCGAGTACCGGCTCGGCGTCGACGGCCTGTCGATGCCGCTGGTGCTGATCAACGCCGCACTCACGCTGGTGTCGGCGATCTGCACGCGAGACATCAGCCAGCGTCCGCGCCTCTACTTCGCCTTGGTTCTGTTGATCAGTGGCGCCGTTAACGGCGCCTTCCTGGCTGAGAACCTGCTGCTCTTCTTTCTCTTCTATGAGCTGGAGCTGATCCCGCTCTGGGCTCTGATCAGCATCTGGGGAGGCGCCAACCGGTCCTATGCGGCCACCAAGTTCCTGATCTTCACGGCAGTGTCGGGAATGCTGATCCTGGGCGCCTTCCTGGGGTTGGCCCTGGCCACGGGCACGGTCGATTTCAGCCTCACACCGGTCAGCAGCGAGCGGCTGGCGATGGGCACCCAACTGTTCCTGCTTGGGGCGCTGCTGATCGGCTTCGGCATCAAGGTGCCGCTTTTCCCTTTCCACAACTGGCTGCCGGATGCCCACACCCAGGCATCCACGCCGGTGTCGGTTCTACTGGCGGGTGTGCTGCTGAAGCTCGGCACCTACGGCCTGCTGCGCTTCTGCCTGGGACTGTTCCCGGAGGCCTGGGCGCAGCTTGCACCAGGGCTGGCGATCTGGGCGGCGGTGTCAGTGCTGTTCGGTTCGCTCGCGGCGATTGCGCAGAAGGACATGAAGCGGATGGTGGCCTACAGCTCGGTGGGCCACATGGGCTACATCCTGTTGGCGGCGGCGGCGGCCACGCCGGTGGCGATCCTCGGGGCGGTGTTCCAGATGGTGAGCCACGGCCTGATCTCGGCGCTGCTGTTCCTGCTGGTGGGGATCGTGTACCGCAAGACCGGTACCCGCGACCTGACGGTGCTGCACGGGCTGCTCAACCCGGAGCGGGGCCTGCCGTTCACCGGCACGCTGATGATTCTTGGTGTCATGGCCAGCGCCGGCATGCCCGGCATGGCGGGCTTCATCTCCGAGTTCATGGTTTTCCGCGGCAGCATCAGCGCCTACCCGCTGGCCACCCTGCTCTCGATGCTGGGCTCAGGCCTGACGGCGGTGTACTTCCTGCTGTTGGTGAACCGCGCCTTCTTCGGCCGGCTGGCGATCACTCCGGTCACGGATCCTGTGACCCACGGTCGCCTGGATGTGCAACTGGCGCCGGTGGCACCCCGGGAAACGATTCCGGCGACGGGACTGGCGATGGCGGTGGTGGCGATCGGTCTGCTGCCAGCTGGTCTGGGGCGCCTGAGTGAGAGCACGAGCACGGCCATCGCCCAGCTGCCGGCCCTTGTATCGGCACTGCAGCTGGCCTCAGGGCCATTGCTGGGGCTGCAGGCGGGAGGGCTGGGCTGATGCCGATTATCCCGGCCGAGCTGGTGCACAGCGGTGGCATGCCCGCCGCCGCCGAGCTGGAGGAAAAACTGCTGACGGCGCAGACGCTGCTGGCCGAGACCAGCGAGCATCTGATCGAAGTGGTGGATGTGCTCAAAAGCTACGGGGAGGTGCTCGATGCCTACAGCACCAACCTGATCTTCCAGGCCGAACATCAGTTCCTGGTGCCGGTGCCGCTGTTCAAGTACCTGGATGGCGAGAAGAGCCCCGCCAAGATCTGGCGCCACCTCAACCACGACCGGATCAATTTCGAGTACGCCGAATACTGCATGAAGGCGATGCTCTGGCATGGCACCGGAGGCCTTGATGCGTACCTTGATTCAGAGGCTTTTGCCGAGAGCTGCGCTGTGATCATCCGCCGCAAGACTCGGCGCGATCCCTTGCTGGCCCTGCTGCATCCGCTGTTTTCGGGCTTCCTGATCGAGTTGATCCGTACGGCGGCCACGACCCACGCCCTGGGCCAGTTCTGGCGGGTGATGAGCGATCTGTTCCTCGATCTGGCCCGCTCCGAGGCCGACGGCAGCGTGGCTTCGATCGAGGCAGTGGTGGAGTTCATCAAGGACGGCCTTGTGGCCGCCGCCGCCAACCCGATCACCTATGGGGTGGAGGTGGCGGGTGAGCACCTCTGGGTGCTGCCACCGGAGGCGGGGCTCACCTTCCTGGTGGATGTGGCCGTGCCCTACGTCGAGGCGGTTTTCTTGCGAGGTTTGCCGTTCCTGGGCACTGTGAGCTTCAATGCCCAGGCTCAGCAGATCTCCCCGGATCAGGCCAAGTTCGCCTACGGAGCACTGTTCGCCGATCCACTCCCGACGATGGGAGCTGGCATACCCCCCAGCCTGCTGATGCAGGACATGTTCCGTCACCTGCCGCAACGGCTGGATCGGCTTTACCGCAAGCGCACCCGGGGTGAGGGCGACGTACGGGTGAAGATCTGCATGAGCTTCCAGAAGTCGATGTTCTGCGTCACCAACGCAGCCATCCGGGGCACTTTCCCCCATCCCCTGAACAGCCCCGAACCGGCGGCCCGTGAGGCCAACCGGGCCTACGCGGCAGCCTGGGCCGCTCGGCTGGCGGCCGCCCGCACGGACTGCCTCGACCCCCTGCCGTAGCGTGGTTCTCATGGAGCAGCCTTGGACCCCGCGCCCGAAACCCGAACAGGCCGAGCGGCTCGAGCGGCGCATCGAATTCGCCGATTACGCCAGCAACCGGGCCTTCCTGGACCGCCTCAACGACCTCTGTGTGCAGCAGGGCCGCTACCCGGACATCAGCTTCGGACGCACCTACGTGAACATCACCGTGCGTTCCGACGGCGACGACACACAGATCGCCTCCGCCGATCACGCCTTCGCTGCGGCCATCGATGACCTCCTTGCCTGAGCCCGAAGCCGGCAGCGCTCTCTCCGACCTGGATGCCCCGGTCAACCTGCAGGAGGCCTACGAGGCCGCCAATGTGCAGGAGGTGCTTGATCAACTCGATGCCGACCTGATCGGCCTCAAGCCGGTGAAAACGCGCATCCGCGAGATAGCGGCGCTGCTGGTGGTGGAGCGAGCGCGCAAGCAGGTGGGCCTGGCCACGGCTGCGCCGAGTCTGCACATGTCGTTCACGGGTAGGCCGGGTACCGGCAAGACCACCGTGGCCGAGCGTATTTCCGAGATCCTGCACCGGCTGGGATACGTGCGTAAGGGCCATCTCGTCACCGCAACCCGGGACGATCTGGTGGGCCAGTACATCGGGCACACCGCGCCCAAAACCCGCGACATGCTCAAGAAGGCAATGGGCGGTGTACTTTTCATTGATGAGGCATACTATCTCTACCGTCCTGAGAACGAACGTGACTATGGCGCCGAAGCCATAGAGATCCTGCTTCAGGTGATGGAGAACAATCGCGACGATCTGGTTGTGATCTTCGCAGGCTACAAGGACAAGATGGATATCTTCTACCAGTCGAATCCTGGCCTCTCCTCCAGGGTGGCAAATCACATTGATTTCCCTGATTACACCGCCGCGGAATTGCTGGCTATCGCCCAGTTGATTCTGGCTGCCGAGAGTTACCGCTTCGGCGATGAGGCCAAGGCCGCCTTCTACGAATACATCCAGCGGCGTATGCAACTGCCCTTCTTCGCCAATGGCCGCTCGATCCGCAATGCCATCGACAGGGCACGCATGCGTCAGGCCAACCGGCTTTTCAACCACATGGGGCGGGGTCTGACCAAGCTGGACCTGATCACGATCCAGGCCGAGGACATCACCGCCAGCCGCGTGTTTCAGGGGGAAGTGGAAGGGCTCGATCCCAGCCTGCCGCTCACCTGACCTGCCACCTCAGCGACGGCGACGGCTGTCGATCTGGAGCAGATCTCGCACCTGTTGCAACTGGCGGGCCAGCGAGGGATCGATCGCCAGCTTCTTCTCAATCTGCTCGACTGCGTACATCACGGTGCTGTGGTCCTTGCCGCCAAAGACATCGCCGATGCGGGGCAGGCTCAGGTCGGTGCTCTGGCGCAGCAGGTACATGCCTACCTGGCGGGCCTGGCTCACAGCCCGTTTACGGCTGCTGCTGCGCATCTCCTCGGCGCTGACTCCGAAAACCTCGGCCACCTTGTCGACCACCTGCTGGGGGGTGACCGGCACCTCGTTACCCACGGGATCAAGCATCGGCGCCACCGATTCCACCGTCATCGGCAGGCCGGTGATCGAGGCGAAGGCCACCGCCCGGGTCAGGGCACCCTCCAATTCGCGGATGTTTGAGGTGAAACGCCCCGCCAGATACTGAATCAGGTCGCGGGGGAGGGTCATGCGCTCCTGTTCCGCCTTCTTGTGAAGAATCGCCATGCGGGTTTCCAGGTCGGGCGTCTGGATGTCGGCGATCAGTCCCATCGAGAAGCGGGATATCAGACGCTCCTGCAGGCGGGGGATCTGGCTGGGGGGGCGGTCACTGGCGATCACGATCTGGCGACCGGCCTCATGCAGGGCGTTGAAGGTATGGAAGAACTCTTCCTGGGTGTATTCCTTGCCCTCGATGAACTGGATGTCGTCAACAAGGATCAGGTCAGCGGCGCGGTAACGGTCGCGGAACTTCTGCATGCCGTCTTTGCGGATGGCCTGGATCAGGTCGTTGGTGAAGGTTTCGGTGGAGACGTAAAAGACCCTGGCCTCCGGATCGATCTCGAGGCGGTAGTGACCGATCGCCTGCATCAGGTGGGTCTTGCCCAGCCCGACGCCGCCGCAGAGGAAAAGCGGGTTGAATTCACGGCCGGGCGCCTCAGCCACCGCCAGAGCAGCCGCGTGTGCCATGCGGCTGTTCGGCCCCACCACGAAACGGTTGAAGACATAACGGGGGTTGAGCCCCGGAGCCGGACGACGGGGCGTCTCGCCGCTGGCGGTGGGACCGCTGGGGCCCACTGTGGCCCTGAGCACCGCCCCTGGTGAGGCACCGGCCAGCGTCTGCTGGCCGGTGCCCGGGCGCTCGGCCGGAGTGGAGCCATTCAGGGCCCCATCCAGCTCCTGCGCGGCGGCGGTGCCGACTTCCACCTGAATGGCGTGGCCGGCGAGATCGGTGGCCACCGCGGCGATCATCACCAGGTAGTTCTTACGCAGCCAGCCGCTGGCAAAGCTGTTGGGAGCCTCCAACTGGAGCTGCCCATCGGCGTAGCCCGTGCAGCGGGCCGGGCGGATCCAGGTTTCAAAAGTGGGCTTGCTGAGGTTGGCCTGCAGTGCCTCCTGGACTTGGTGCCACAGCTCCTGACCCTGCTGCACCGTCCAACCCTCACTCAGCCAGTGGCCGAATATAGGCAGCTCTCCCGACCTGAACCGTCTTTAATGAAGCGCTTCGCGGACCCTCTCCGCTTCGCGGCCCCGCTCCGCTCCCCCGCCATGACTCCCCACCGCGCCCCTGGCCTCCTGACGCCCCGTCGCCGGGTCCTGGCTGCGACCGGCCTCAGTGGATTTCTCCTGGCCAGCTGCGCAATCCCGCTGCCGAACATCCCTGGGCTGCCCAGGGGTGGCCCCACCGCCCCGGGTCCCCGGGTGAGTGACGCCCCTCCAGCCGCGCCGCTTCAGGTGGGCAGCAACTTCATCGTCAAGGCAGTCGAGAAGGTCGGTCCAGCTGTGGTGAGCATCGACACGGTCAAACGGGTGATCAATCCCCTCGGAGGCCTGTTCGGCGGGGGACCCTCGATCCAGCAGCAGCAGGGCCAGGGGTCTGGCTTCATCACCCGCTCCGATGGGGTGATCCTCACCAACGCCCACGTGGTGGAGGGCGCCAATGAAGTGTCGGTGACCCTGCCGGATGGGCGCAGCTTCAACGGCAAGGTGCTCGGCGCCGATCCCCTCACCGACATCGCTGTGGTCCGGGTTGTAGCCCAGAAGCTGCCGGTGGCGCCCCTGGGTGATTCCAGCCAGGTGCGACCCGGTGAATGGGCGATCGCCATCGGCAACCCCCTTGGCCTCGACAACACCGTGACGGCGGGCATCATCAGCGCGATTCAGCGCACCAATGCCATCGGCGAAGGCCAGCGGGTGCCCTACATCCAGACCGATGCGGCGGTGAACCCCGGCAACAGCGGCGGCCCCCTGATCAACGACCGCGGTCAGGTGATCGGCGTGAACACCGCCATCCGCCAGGCGCCGGGAGCTGGCCTGAGCTTCGCGATCCCGATCAACCTGGGTAAGCAGATCGCCGCCCAGATCCTGGAGAAGGGACGCGCCTCACACCCCTATATCGGGGTGCGCCTGCAGGCACTCACACCCCGACTGGCCCGGGAGATCAATGCCACCTCGAGCGAATGTCGCCTGCCTGAAACCGATGGGGTGGTGGTGGTGGAGGTGCTCAAGGACAGCCCGGCGGCCAAGGCGGGCCTGAAACCCTGCGACCTGATCGAGACCGTTGGTGGCAAGGCGGTGAAGAATCCATCCGAAGTGCAGGTGGCCGTAGATCAGGGCAAGGTGGGCCAGCCCCTGTCGATCAGCTTCAGACGGGGGAACAGCAGCCGCACCATCTCGCTGGAGCCGGCGGAGCTGCGCTCCAGCGAGTGAGCCCGCTGAAGCTGATCCGTCCCAGTAGGCAGCTGGTGGTGATGGCCCGCTGGCCGGCAGCGGGACGCTGCAAAAGCCGCCTGGCGGCGGGTACCGGTCCTGAGGCAGCCGCTCGGATCCAGCGCCGACTGAGCGAACACACCCTGGCTGCTGCACGCCAGCTGGGCGGCATCGAGCTGGTGCTGGCGGTGAGCGGCCTGGGTCCGCGGGGCGCCCGACGCTGGGGCCACAGCCTCGGCGCTCACCGGGCCGTGCTGCAGGGGATCGGTGGCCTGGGCAGCCGGATGGCCAGGCAGCTGGCGCGAGCTTTCGGCGAGGGTGCCCAGCAGGTGCTGCTGATCGGCACCGACCTTCCCATGCTGACCAGCGCGGATCTCGAGGCGGCGTTCGCGGCGTTCGCCCACAGCCCCCTGGTGCTCGGCCCGGCCAACGATGGGGGCTACTGGCTGATCGGGCTGACTGGACGCCGGTCCAGCCTGCTCAGCGGAATTCCCTGGGGAGGCACCGACGTGCTCCGCCGCACCCTGGAGCGGGCCGCCTGTGAGGGACTGGCCCCCGCTCAGCTGTCGGTCCACAGCGACCTCGACCGCCCCGGGGACCTGGAGCCCTGGCTGGGGTGAGGGCAACGGCTGCACCATCTGCCGTCGGCGCCCCCCTGGCGGTGGTGATCCCTGCCTTGAACGAGGCGGGGCACTTGCCGGCTCTGCTGGCGGATCTGGCGATGGCTCCCGCCGGCCTGATCGAGAGCTGCCTGGTGGTGGATGGGGGCAGCCGTGATGGCAGCTCCAGCCTCTCTGCCCTGGCGGGCGCACGGGTGATGCAGGCCACGGGCGGGCGGGGCTGCCAGCTGGCGGCGGGAGTCTCCCGCAGCAGTGCTGCCTGGTTGCTTTTGCTGCATGCCGACCTGCGTCTGGCGCCGGGATGGTGGTCGGCGGTGCAGTGGGCGATGGCAGCCCCTGAGGCTCCCTGGTGTTTCCGCCTGGGGATCCAGGGGGCAGGTCCCGCCCTGCGCCTGGTGGAGTGGGGCGTACGGCTGCGCAGTGGCCTCGGCCAGCTGCCCTACGGCGATCAGGGGCTGCTTCTGCCGCGGCGGCTGCTGGAGCGAGCGGGTGGTCTGCGGGCCCTCCCCCTGATGGAGGACCTCGATCTGATCCTGCGGCTGCGCCAGCTGGGCCCGATTCGCGACCTGGGGCTGCCCGTGCAGGTGGATGGACGGCGCTGGCGGCGCCTGGGGGTCTGGGGCACGGCCTGGCGCAACGCCCGGTTGCGCCGCGCCTGGCGCCGAGGCGTCGATCCCGCGACCCTGGCAGCCCGGTACTACCAGCTTTGAGCGGGCCGTCTGGACATCAGGAGGGTCAGGGCGAATACCAGAAGGCGCAGCGACGCTGGTGAGGTTCCAGCTCCCACCCCTGCGACTGATAGAACCCAACCACTTCGGGATCGGCGAACAGGCTGACCCGGTCCACCTCCATCAGCCTGAGCTGCTCGAGCACATAGTCCATCAGCTGCCGCCCCAGACCAGCGCCCTGGTACAGGGGATGGACGGCCACATCCCAGACCGTGGCCTCCATCACCCCATCGCCCGTGCAGCGGGCGAAGCCCACCAGGCGTGGCACCCTCGGGTCATGGCGCCAGAGGCCCACCCTCAGCAGGCTGTTCTGCAGGGCTTTGCGCACCCTCCTGATCGGACGGCGGCTCCAGCCGACGGCATCACAGAGCTGCTCGAGTTCCACCAGATCGATGTCCCGCTCCAGGCTGAGCACCAGCTCCAGCTGGGGGTTCGGACTGGGGCAATGGCGCCAGCCTGGGCCGTAAAAGCTCGAAAGGAGCGGGTCTGTGTCCAAACCAGACGGCCGAGGCAACGCATTGGCACGATCCTGCCCGATCGAGGGCGTTCCAGGGCAGGCTGGTGGCAGACCCCCTGAAGGGATTGGTTTCACGCTCCCAGGCCTTGGAACCCGACCAGCCCGGGCTGCTGCTGATCGCACTGCACGGCTGGATGCTCTCCGGCCGGCTCTGGGACCCACTGACTGCTGAACTGCAGAACCGCTGGCGTCTGTGGTGCCCTGATCTGCCTGGCTTCGGAGCGGAGCCGCGGCCGGCTGGACTGCAGCCGAGCCTGGCCAGCTATGGGCGCTGGGTCAGCGAGGCCTGCCACCGGATCGATCCCGACGCACCCGTCGTCCTGATGGGCCACTCCCTGGGGGGCAGCATTGCCCTGCACGCGGCCGGGCTCCTGGGGCCACGGCTGCGGGGGGTGATCCAGATCGCGGCCGGTGGCGGGGTGTATCAGCCCAGAGCCTTCGCCCGGGTGCGGCAAGGCGGCTCCCTGTTCCTGCGCTACCGCCCGGGTTGGCTGGCGCGGCTGCCAGGAACCGCAGCGATCAGCAGTCCGTTGGTGGCAGACGCGCGCGCGGCCCGGGGCCTGCTGGCCTGCAGCACCAACCGCGGCGCTGTCAGCCAGCTGCCCTCACTCACCGCCGCCCTGCAGGTGCCGAGCCTATGGATCGCGGGCAGCATGGATCAGGTGATGGCTCCCCGTTACGTGCGCCACCTGGCGGGCTATGCACCAGGCCATGAACTGGCCGTCATCCCAGACTGCGGCCACTTGCCGATGCGGGAGTGTCCCCGCCAGCTGGCCGCCCTGATCGACGCCTGGCTGGAGCGGCTGCCTTGATCCCTAAAGGCGTGCCAGACCCCGCTCCTGCAGGTCCGCCAGCTCGGCATAGAGGCCACCGGCCGCCCGCAGCTCCCGGTGGGTGCCCTGCTCGATCAGTCGCCCCCGGCGCAGCACCAGAATGCGGTCGGCCGCCTCCACGGTGGCCAGGCGGTGGGCGATGACGATGGCGGTGCGGCCGGTGAGCAGCCGCTCCAGATCGCGCTGGAGCGTGGCCTCGGTTGAAGGATCCATGAAGGCGGTGGCCTCATCCATCACCAGCACGGAGGGATCCCGCATCGCCACCCGCGCCACCGACAGCAGCTGGCGCTCACCCGAGGAAAGGTTCCCGCCCCGCTCACGCAATTCAGTGGCCAGGCCGTCAGGCAGGCGACGCAGGAGAGGATCAAGACCCAGCTCGGCGCAGATCCGCTCCAGGTCAGCCTGGGGGATCGGCGCGTCGAGGCGAAGGTTGTCTGCCACGTTGCCGCTGAACAGGAAGGTGTCCTGCAGGACCACCCCCAGCCGCTGGCGCAGGGTGGCACTGGGCAGCTCGCGGATGTCGATGCCATCGAGCAGGATCCGGCCGCTCTGGGGCTCATAGAGCCGACATAGCAGTCGGATGATCGTGGTCTTGCCGGAGCCGGTGGGACCCACCAGGGCCACCTTCTCCCCCGGGGCGATCCGGAAGCTCAGGTCGGTGAGGATCGGATCATCGGGGCGGTAGGCGAAGCTCACTGCCTCGAAGATCACTTCACCGGCGCTGGCTCGCAGCAGTCCAGAGCGTTGGGCGGCACTGCTGCGCAGGCCCTGCTCCAGGTCGGAGATCTCGATCGGCTGCTCCATCAGCTCACCGATGCGCTCCACCGCTGTGAGTCCTCCCTGGATCTGGGTGAAGCGCTCCGCCAGCTGGCGCAGGGGGTCGAACAGGCGCTGGGAAAAGAGGATGAAGGTGGTGAGGGTGCCCAGGCCGATGCTGCCGGCGATGACCATCCAGCCCCCGATGGCCAGCACCACGGCCACGGCGGTGAGAGCCACCCATTCGATGAAGGCCGACACGGCACTTTCATAAAAAATCGTGCCGGTGACGGCGCGGCGGTAGGCGTTGGTGGTGACGGCGAAGCGGGCACTGTTGGTGGCCTCACGCCGGAACATCTGCACCACCTCAAGCCCCTGCAGGTTCTCCTGCAGATCGGCGTTGAGCTGGCTGAGCTCTTCACGCACCCGGTAGTTGGCCTTGCGGTAACGGCCCTGCAGCCAGAGGATCACCAGGATGGCCGGCACCTGACTGGCCAGCAGCAGGGCACCGAGGCGAGGTTCGATGCTGATCATGGTCACGCCGATCACCAGCAGGGTGACCAGATCGGCCAGCACGCCGACGGCGCCGCTGCCGAATACCTCGGCCAGGGCATCCACATCGCTGGTGAGGCGGGTGAGCAGCTTGCCCACCGGGGTGCGGTCGTGGAAGCGCAGCGAAAGGGCCAGGGCGTGGCGGAAGAGGTCGTCGCGAATGCGGGCGGTGAGACGCTGGCCAACCGCCTGGACGCTGTAGGACTGAGCCCCCTGCAACGCCAGTCGCAGCAGCACCGCCCCGAAGAGAATCAGCACGAGGGTGCGCATCGCCTGCGACACGCTCTGGCCCGCCAGCCAGGCGGCCGTGGGCTCACCACGCAGGACGGCGATGGCCTGACCGATCAACAGCGGCTGGATCGCAGCGGCCAGCGCCACGGGGATCAGCAGCAGCACCACAAGAATCAGACGGCGCCGGTCGTAGCGCAGGTAGGGCAGCAGCCGCCTGAGCCGCTGGCTGTCGAGGGCGGCCATCAGCGCTGGGAGGGGGCGGAGGCGGACGTGGTCGTCGCGCAGCTGGAGGTGGCGACCCTGTCGATGATGTGTTGCAGCTCGCCGAGATCGAAGCGCAGGGCGAGGGGATTGCCGATCAGACGGGCAGTGCTGTGGAACAACTCATCAAGTGCCACCAGGCCGTTGTCCCGCAGGGTGCGGCCGGTGGCCACCAGATCCACGATCGCCTCTGACATGCCGGTGATCGGACCCAGCTCCACCGAACCGGTGAGATGGATCAGCTCCACGGGCAGATCGAGCCCTGCAAAGAAGGTTTCGGCGCAGCGAACGAACTTGCTGGCCACCCGGCAGTGAGCCGGCAGCTCCGCCGCCCGGCTGTAGCCACTGTTTTCCCTGACGGCCACGGCCATGCGGCAGCCGCCGAAGCCCAGATCCAGCAGCGGTGCCACCGGCAACTGGTGCTCGCGCAGCACGTCATCGCCCACCACACCCAGCTGGGCCTGGCCATAGGCCACATAGACAGGCACATCGCCATTACGCACGAGCAGGGCCCTGGCCCGGCCGCAAGGACTGGGCACCATCAGCTGGCGATTGTCGGCATCGAGCAGGGCGCTGAAATCAAGCCCGGCAGCGGCGAAGCAGCGGACCGAATCCTTCAGCAAAGCCCCTTTGGCTAGCGCGACGGTGATCATGGACTTACACCGCAACCTGAACTTTACCGATGCACGCGAGTCAGAGCGAGGTGGAGCTGATCCCGGTGCTGCATGACAACTACGTCGTTGTCCTCCACGACGGTGCACGGGCGGTGGTGGTGGACCCGGGTGTGGCCGAGCCGGTGATCAACTGGCTGGAGAGCAAGGGACTTGAGCTGGTCTCGGTGCTCCAGACCCACCACCACTGGGACCACATCGACGGCACCCCAGGGCTGCTGCGCCGCTGGCCTGGTGCAGCTGTGATGGCTTCAGGCGCCGACCGGGCACGCATTCCCTTCCAGACCGTGGCCCTGCAGGACGGTGACCGTCTGGAGCTGCTGGGGCGCTGCGTGGACGTCATGGCGGTGCCCGGCCATACCCGCTGTCACCTGGCCTTCTATCTGCCGCCGCTTCCGGGTGGCCAGGGAGAGCTGTTCTGCGGCGACACCCTCTTTGCCGCAGGTTGCGGGCGCCTGCTCGAAGGAAGCCCCGCGGAGATGCACCAGTCGCTGCAGCGGCTGGGGGCTCTGCCGGGGGACACCCGCGTGTGGTGCGCTCACGAGTACACCCTCGACAACCTGCGCTGGGCGGCGGCGAACTGTCCGGAGCCTGGGGCAGAGCGAGCGGCGATCCAGGAGCGGCTCGCGGCCGTGGACGAGCGGCGGCGGCGGAATCAACCCACCATCCCCAGCACGATCGCCCTGGAGTGGGCCACGAACCTGATGCTCAGGGCCAGCGATGCTGAAGCGTTCGCAAGCCGTCGCCGCAGCAAGGACCACTGGCAGGGCTGATCAGGCCGCTCTGGGGCTGGGGGACTCCGACGGCCAGAGGCTCTGGCCTGTGGGGAAGAGACGGGCGGCTTCGCCTGGCCGCATCGACGGCCGGCAGCGCAGGCCGAGAGGGTAGTCGCGCTCGAGGGGCAGGCGAAAGCGGAGATCAACCGGGGCAGCGGAGCTCGGGTCATCGAGCCGCACCTGGTAGAGCCACTCACGCCCGAGGAACTCGCGTGCCACCACCTCGGCGGGGCCAGTGGGATCGACGCTGAGATCAAAGGCCGATGGACTCAGCAGCACCTGCCAGGGGCCGGGGGCATCAGCGCTCGGGATGGATCCGCTCGGCTCAGGCCGCAAGGCACCGAGGGGCGTGAGCAGCTGGTCGCCGCTCCAATGGGCATCGAGCAGGTTTCCCTGCAACACGAAGCGGCCCACGAAGGCTGATGCGGGGGCTCGCACCATCTCTCGCGGACTGCTGCATTGGTGCAGGTGCCCCCCCTGCAGCACCGCGACCCGGTCGCAGATGGCCAGGGCCTCCTCCGGATCGTGGGTCACGATCAGGCCGCTGGCCTGGCAGCGGCTGAGCACGCCGGGGAGCTCGGCCCGCAGCCTCAGCCGCACCTCCACATCCAGGTTCGAGAAGGGCTCATCCAGCAGCAGCAGAGTTGGTCCCGGGGCGAGGGCCCGCGCCAGAGCCAGGCGCTGCCGCTGACCGCCCGAGAGTTCGTGGGGGTAGCGGCGCTCCAACCCCGTCAGCCCCAGCAGCTCCATCAGCCAGGCGGCCCGGCTGCGATCCTGGCGGGGCTTGAGCCCGAAACAGACGTTGCTCCAGGCATCGAGATGGGGGAAGAGGGCGTAGTCCTGGAAGACCATGCCCACCCCCCTACGCTCAGGTGCCAGCCAGCCGTGGGGGCCTGCCACCTCCTGGCCGTGGATCAGCACCCGGCCGCGAGCAGGCCGCTCGAAGCCGGCGATCAGGCGCAGCAGGGTGGTCTTTCCGCAACCGGAAGGGCCCAGCAACCCCACCAATTCGCCCTGGTGCAGCTGCAGGTTCACCCCCTGCAGGGTCCAGTTCTGTGGATTGCCATCGTCGGTGGCGCCGCGGGCACTGGGATAGCGGTGCCAGACGTTCTCCAGCCGCACAGGATCAGGTCGCTCATCCGCCTGGAGTGCGGTGGACACAGGCAGCGAAACCGGGGTGGAAGGAGCGATGGAGCCTGGTCCGTAAACTTGATCTCCATTTTCACCTGCCATGGCCATGGGTACTCCCGCCGAGGCGGTCACCACGGCCGCAGCGCCAGCACCAGTGGGTCCCTACAACCAGGCGGTCAAGGCGGGTGGACTGCTGTTCTGCTCCGGCCAGATCGCCCTTGATCCAGCCACGGGCATGCTTGTGGGCGACGGGGATGTGGAGGCCGAAACCAGGCAGGTGCTCACCAATCTTCAGGCGGTGTTGGGCGCGGCGGGCTGCACAGCCCAGCAGGTGGTGCGCACCACGGTGTTCCTCACCGACCTGGCCGACTTCGCCCGGGTCAATGCTCTCTACGCGCAGGTGTTCTCCGCAGGGATCTCACCGGCCAGGGCCTGCGTCCAGGTGGCGGCGCTGCCGAAGGGGGCCCTGGTCGAAATCGACTGCATCGCCCTGCTGGGCTGAAGGCTGGTGGCCAGCAGCTGAGCCGTCCCCCTTGCCCTGGCGACCACAGGGCGGAACCTTTGACATCCGTGTCTTGTAATGAAGGTGACAGTCAACAGCTGTCACAGCCGCCACCATGGGGAGGTTGTCGATGTGCGGGCCATGGCGTTTTCTTCCTTCCGTACCGTCTCCGCCGGCAAGCAGGCCCACGTTGAGCGGCTATACCGGTTGGTCGACCAGCGCTGCTGCCCCCACCCAGTCCTCGACGACCATTTCGACTCAATGGATGCCGCCTGGGACGCAGCCCAGGAGTGGTGGCAGCAGAACTGCAACGGCCTTGAGGACCCGATCGGCATCGGCGTCGAAGTGAGCACCCCCGGCGGCGACTGGCGCACGCTGCGCTACCCCGGCAACCACTGCGGCTGGGCACCCTGATTCCGTTCCCGCTCAGCGGGCCAGGCACCAGAGCCTTGATCACGGTTGCCTCCGCCAGCCAGATCGTTGTTGGAGACCGGGCTGCCGACTGAGGCCTAGTAGATGGCCTCCTAACGTCGGCATCAGGCAGGAACTGAGCGTGAGCTGCCGCTGATGCGCCTGCTTCACACCTCCGACTGGCACCTTGGGCGGACTTTCCACGGCGCATCCCTGCTTGAGGAGCAGGCGGCTGCGCTGGCGCGGATCGTCGAGCTGGCCAGGGAGGGGGCTGTTGATGCGGTTCTGATCGCCGGCGACCTCTACGACAGGGCGATCCCCCCATCCGAGGCCGTTCAGCTTTTCAACGAAACTCTGGCCCAGTTGCGCCAGAACGGTGCCGCGGTGGTGGCGATCGCCGGCAACCACGATTCCCATGTGCGGGTGTCGGTCTACGACCCCCTGCTCGCCTCCTTAGGGGTGACGATCCGGGGGGACGTGCGCCGGGCCCATGAGCCGGTGCTTGTGAGCCCACGGCTGGGGGGGTTCCCGGTGGCGATCTACCCGCTTCCCTACCTGGAGCCGGCGGTGGATGGGCCTGGCCTGATCAGTGCGCTGGGGGAGGAGACGCTGCCGGTGCGCCTCCGCCATGACGAGGTGACGCGGCTGGCACTGGAGCGGATCCGCCGGGATCTCCAGGGACGACCGAAGCAACGCTCTGTGCTGGTGGCCCACACCTTCGTCGCTGGTGGGGAGAGCTCGGAGTCGGAGCGGGAGCTCACGGTCGGCAACGTCGATCGGGTGAGCGCGGAAGCCTTCGCCGGCTTCGACTACGTGGCCCTGGGCCATCTTCACGGCTCCCAGCAGCTGGATGGCCCCCGGCTGGCTTATTCCGGCACGCCTCTGCCCTATTCCTTCTCCGAGCAGAACCACACCAAGTCGGTGCGGATCGTGGAGCTCGACGCCGCAGGCCAGCCAACGGTTGAGGTTGTGCCGCTACAGGTGGGGCGATCGCTCTGCACAATCGAAGGTGGCATCGAACAGCTCTGCCGTGATCCGCAGTTTGAGTCGGCCGTCGAAGCATGGGTGCGGGTGATCCTCAGCGACGAGGAGCTGCCCCTGCAGGCCATGGCCCGACTGCGCCGGCGCTTCCCCCATGTGGCCGAACTGCGCCACCGTCCGCCGGAGGTGCTGCGGTCCACGGCCAGCGAGCGCAACCAGCAGGTGCGCCAGGCCGCTTCACCGTTTGAGCTGACCTCGGCATTCTTCGCAGATCAGCAGGGGCGAGCCGCCAACCAGGCCGAGGGCGATCTGCTGCGGGAAGCGCTCGAGGCGGCCGCGAAGGGAGGGGAGCGCTGAAACCACACCAGCTCAGGATCGAGGCTTTCGGGCCATTTGCCCAGCCCGTGGAGATCGGCTTCGACGCGCTCAGCCAGGAGGGGCTGTTTCTGATCCACGGCAGCACCGGTGCCGGCAAGACCTTCCTGCTCGATGCCCTCTGCTTTGCGCTCTACGGCGAGGTGTCTGGGGATCGCAGCGTCAAGGCGCTGAAATCGGATCACGCCGTGCCCTCAGCCGTGCCGCGGGTGAGCCTGGAGTTCTCCAGTGGCGGAGTCCGCTACCGCGTGGAGCGATCGCCCGCTTACACCGCCCCCAAGACCCGGGGTGAGGGAACCACCGAAAAGACGCCGCAGGCGGTGCTGTTCCGGCTGGTCGGCAACGAGTGGCAGCCGATCGCCAGCCGCAGCACGGAGGTCACCCGCGAGGTGCAGGGGCTGGTGGGTCTGGATGCCGCCCAGTTTCGTCAGGTGATCCTGCTGCCCCAGGGCCAGTTCGCCGAAGTGCTGCGGGCCAGGGCCGAGGAGCGGGAGGCGCTGCTGAAAACCCTCTTCGACACGGTGATCTACGAGCAGGCAGGCAGCTGGCTGGAGGAGCGCGCCAAGGCCGCACGCATCGAGGTGGCCGAGCAGAACCGGACCCTGGAGGTGCTGCGCCACCAGGCCGCCCATGAGTGGAGCCCCTATGCCCTGCAGCCCTTGGAGGTACCCAATGATCAGGAGGACCTGGACCGGCTGGTGGAGCAGATCGCTTTGGTGGTGGGGGGCACCCAGGACAGCCTGAAGCAGGTGGGCGCAAGCCTTGAACTCGCCCTGCAGGCCATGGCAGCGATCGAGAAGACGGCCGACCGCTGGGATCGGCGCGCAGAGGCCCTCTCCAGGCTCACCGAACTGGAGGCCAAGCAGGAGGCGGTCATCGACTTCCGTCAGCGGCTGAGCAGGGCGGAGCAGGCCGAGACGCTGCGCCCCAGCGTGGAAGCCGAACAGGCCGCCCGTACTGCCCTGACCACTCTTGAGGCCCGGATCAAGGCAGAGCTGCTGCGGGCGAACCGGGCCAGGGACGCCGCTCTGGCCCTGCCAGCTTCACTGGTCCTGCTCGATCTGATGTCATTGCCATGCCAGGAGGAGCTGGGCCAAGCGCGCAACGACCTAGCGGCGCGACGGGTGGAGCTGACGGCCCTGGCCAGTCAGGCCATGGAGGCAGCCCATGCGAGGGCCAGGGCCGCCGCCGCTGCTGCACTGGCCAGCAGGGCGGAGGAGCGGCTGACCAGCAGCAACGCCGCCAGAGAAAACCGCCAGCAGGCGCGGCAGGCCGCCGCCGATGCCTTCACCAAAGCCTGCTCGGCCCGTGACCAGCTCAACGGGTTGCAGCGGGCGGCACAGGAGGCCCGTGATCGCGCCCGGGCCGTGGAGGCCATCGCCCCTGCCCAGAAGAAGGAGAAGGAGGCCACGGCCGCGAAAGCCATGGCCGATGCTCGGCTCAACCAGGCCAAAGCGGCCCTGAACGATCACCGGCGACATCAGATTGCCGGCATGGCGGCCCGGCTCGCCGGCGGACTGGAGCCTGGAGCCCCCTGCCCGGTCTGCGGTTCGGCGCACCATCCGGCACCAGCTCAGCCGTCCCAGGACGCCGTCAGTGATGAGGCGATCACTGGGGCTGAGAGTGAGCTGAACGTGGCAACCAAGGCTGCCGAGCAGGCTGCGGTTGATGTGCAGAAGACACAGGGAGAACTGGCGGCGGTGCTGGAGAAAGCCGGCGGCGCCGACCTTGATCAGGAGTCGGCGCGCACTTCAGCTCTACAGGCCAGCGAGACCCTGTCCACTGCGCAGGCCCTGGCCGAAACAGTGGCCGGTCTGGAGCTGGCGATCAAGGATCACGAGCAGGAGCTCCAGGCACTCCAAGCCAGCATTCAGTCGGCCAGCACGGAGCTGGCGGTGCAGTCCAGGGCCGCTGCGGACGAAAATCAACGGGCGCAGACCCTCACCGCCGACATCGCCAGCCAGCTTGGGGAGGGGGTCGATCCACTGCAGGCGGTGAAGACCTTCGAACCCCTGGAGGAAGCTCTGAAAGCTTTGGCGGGACGCTGCCAAGAATTCACCACTGCCATGACCCGGCTTGAGCAGGCTTCGGGCCGCCTGGCGACGGACATGGCTGGATCGGAGTTTGCCGATGGCCTGGCCGTGGTGGCCGCCCTCAGGGAGGAGAACGTGCGCCAGCTCTGGGCCCAGAGGATCAAGGCCTACGAGACGGAATTGATCGGGCTGAGGGGACTGCTGGCCTCAGCGGACCTGGCCGATCTGCCAGCGGAGCGGCCAGACTCCGCGACGGCCCAGGAAGCGGTGATTACCGCTGATGCCGCTCGCATGGCTGCCGTGGAGCGCCACAGCGAAGCCCGAGGAGCGCAGGCAGAGATCGAGCGGCTCAGCTCCGAGCACCGGAGCGGGGCAGGCGAGCTGGCCACCCGGCGAGAGCGGGCACAGTTGTTGAGTGCCGTGGCCGATCGCTGCTCTGGCAAGGCCGCTCCCTTCATTTCCCTGCAGCGCTGGGTGCTCTCCGCCTATCTGGGCGATATCTGCCGCTACGCCAACCAGCGACTTGAGCTAATGACCTCAGGCCGCTACCAGCTGCGGCTCACCGATGAGGGGGGGCGCGGCGGCCGCCAGGCGGGACTGGGCCTGCGTGTCCTCGATGCCTACACCGGCGAGGAGCGAGAGGTGGGCAGCCTCTCGGGCGGCGAAACCTTCCAGGCCTCCCTGGCCCTGGCCCTGGGCGTAGCCGACACAGTCGAGGCCCACTCAGGCGGGGTGCACCTCGAGGCACTGTTCATCGATGAGGGCTTCGGCACCCTCGATCCCGACAACCTCCAGCTGGCGATGGACGAGCTCGACCGGTTGCGGGAAGGCGGCCGCATGATCGGCATCATCAGTCACGTGGGAGCCCTCAAGGAGCGCATCCGCTACGGCATCGAGGTGCTCTCCAGCGATCAGGGCTCGAGGGTGTGTGTGGGAATGAACTCTCTGTCCTGACCAGAGCCGAGTGAGCTTCCCAGCTCTGACGGAATACCCATGAGCTCGGAAGGTAAAGTCACATCTGACGGGGCGTGGCGCAGCTTGGTAGCGCGGGTGCTTTGGGAGCGCTCAGGAAGACAAGCAGATCCACTGCACGGCAATGACTTTGGGCAACACGACCATTGATTGAGAGCTGGTGAGAGCTGGAAAACAGCCCTGGATCGAGCAATGGGGATAAATCTGTTGGCGCACTTCTCTCGGCAAGGACACACTATTGCGGCCAGCATTGCAATCGATTGCCAATGGAGATCCTTCAGAACTTCAAGCGCCTGGGCACTCTGACCGGATAGAGTATTCGGAATCAATGGTTGCACGTAGATTGAACAGGCCATGTTGCTGATGCTATTGGTACATGCCATGCACCAAGCTATAGTCTTTCCCTTGACCCATGGTCTTGCTGGCTTACATCTACCATCGCAGTCTACTGTTGCGATGTGAACTTGCGGCTGCTGAATCAAAGGCTGTCGACGCGTTGCTCAAAAGGCTGGGCCTTCGAAACTGGCACAGCAGTCAGGACCAGTCCTCCGGAACGGCTTCCCAGCCTGCGGGCTGCCATGGCAGCAGCAGGGACTCCAGCGAACGGAGTTCATCGGCCCCGCTGGTGAGTAACCAGGTGTCTTCCTGCCCGTCTGGAATCACCACAGGCATGCGGTCATGAATTGGGCGGAGCAGGGCAATCGGGGTGGTGGTCAGGATGCAGCAGGTCTCCAGGGCACTGCCGTCAGGGGCGATCCAGCGGTCCCAGAGTCTTCCCAGCCAGTACAGGCCGTGGTCCTGCCTGCGGGTCCACTAGGGCTTGCTTACGGGCGGATCTCTCTTGAGGGTCGTTGGCGGGAGGTGGGAGCCACTCGTAGAAGCCATCGGCTGGGATGAGGCAGCGACGAAGTCGCCGGGCACCCCGGCAGAAGGGATTGCTGGCCACCGTTTCACTGCGGGCAATAATGGGCCTTGAGTCGTAAGGGGGTAGCAGGGCCATCCCGGCCACCCCAGTTCGAGGAGCGCAACAGAATGGAGGTCTGAGTGAAAGGGAATCCCCTCCGCATGGCCTCGACCCCATCCGATCCAGCCGGCCCCCAGGGCATCCGCCGCCGCGAGCTGCTGCTAGGCACCCTCGCCGCTGGCTTTGCAGTGGCCGTGCGCCCGATCTCAGCGGCCACGATCACCACTGATCCAGGTGGACTGACAGCAGGTTTCGTGAGCATCCCTGTGGAAGGAGGCACGATTCCTGCCTACCGCGCCAGACCAGCCACAGGCACGAACTTAGCGGTGGTGCTGGTGGTGCAGGAGATCTTCGGGGTGCATGCCCACATCCAGGATGTGTGCCGGCGGTTGGCGCGGCTTGGCTATCTGGCCATCGCTCCGAGCCTGTTCGAGCGCCAGGGGGATGTCACCAAGCTGCCTGATATCGCTTCGATTTTGCCTGTGGTTGCCAAGGTGCCCGATGCCCAGGTGATGAGCGACCTCGATGCCACTGTTGCCTGGGCGAGCAGCGAGGGAGGAGGAGACATCGGGAAACTCGGCATCACCGGGTTCTGCTGGGGTGGACGGATCACTTGGCTCTACGCCGCCCACAACCCGAGCCTCAAGGCCGGTGTGGCCTGGTACGGGCGGTTGGTCGGAGCAAGCACCGCTGATCAACCGTTCCATCCCCTGGATGTGGCGGCCAGGATCAAGGCCCCGGTGCTGGGGTTGTACGCCGGCAAGGATGACGGCATCCCGCTGGAGACGGTGGAGCGGAAGCAGGCAGCCCTGAAGGCGGCGGGAAGTCGCAGCGAGATCGTCATCTATCCGGAGGCTCCCCATGGATTCCATGCCGACTACCGCCCCACTTACCGGCCTGAAGCTGCTGCGGATGGCTGGAGCCGGCTGCAGGCATGGTTCAAAGCCAACGGCGTGTCCTGAAGACCAGGGTGTTGATTGCCGCCAGGGTGGTCAGCAGAAAAGCTCCGGGAATGCGGGCTGGAGGTGTTTGGAGCTGCAGAGGCAGCTCAGATCACCCCGTCAGGGCTGGTGCGGTCCAGAATCTCCAGGAGCAGCTTCAGCACCTGGCGAACCGCTGGCCCCTGCTCGAGGTGGTGGACGGCGGTGAAGACGCGGGCATTCATGCGGCACTCGATCTCCTAGAGGGCGGTAGTGGTGTCCATCAGGAGCTCGGTGGAGATGTCGGCAATGGTCAGGGTCATCGGCCTGGGTTGAGTGGTGACAGTGTTCCCAGGTCAGAGGGCCTTGAGCCCACCCCAACAATTCGAGACTGGAGGTGCTGTCTGATGGTGGTCGCTGTTTTCCCTTCGTCTCTGGACTGAAAGCCGGACTCAGGATGTCCTTGAGCTGCTCGTTGGTTCAGCCAGGTTCACGGGCGGGCGGGGGATGATCTATGAATTCCACTCCTCCAAGGCAAGAGGACGGAAATCATCAACTGAAAATGGGGTGAATCGGCGAAGACGGTTGACGGAACTCATTGAAGGGCTTTGTAACAGAACGAACAGTTGGATACCGGGTCCGCCTAAGTTCCCTGATTTGCCAACGCTGCTATTGAGAGCCATTGCAAGGAAAGGCATCCTGGGTCATCCTGCAAGGGTGACAGGTGTCTTATGCGGCACGAGGACCCACGCTTGAGGTGGATACCGGATCCGCCGAAATACTGTTGGAGGGAAGGACGCATAAGGCCTGGCAACCTTCTATTTGGCTATCATGATGATGTGCCCATGATTTCACATCAAGCTATTCATGGCTAAGTTCAATTCTCATGCATGGGAAATCATCCGCGACCTAAGCGAAGGGGGGCAATCATGGACGCATGTAGTCAAGCGCAAGTCAGGGCCTGATGATGCACATGCCGATGAAACAGAGTATGTGTTAAAGAGACTAAAGAACCCAAGCAGGCTCGATCGCTTCGAAAGAGAGATTGAGGCGACATCCAGGTTGAGTCACGCAAATATCATTAGGATTGTTGACCATTCGTTAAATGAGGGCCGCCCATACATCGTAACTGAATATTGTCACGGCGGAACAATCGCTAATGCAGCCCCCTACTGGAGATCTGATCCGGTAGCTACGCTTGTAGTATTTGAGCAAATACTGGATGCGGTGCATACGGCACATTCACATGGAGTTTTGCACAGAGATATTAAGCCAGATAATATTTTCCTAAAGTCTGCAATAGGCCCTCCAGTGGTAGGAGATTTTGGCCTATCGATCTTTCTTGAATCAGGCAACAGAATAACAGAAACGCAGGAGGCAGTCGGCCCGAGACTGTATATGGCTCCAGAGCTTGAAAGCGGCCGTGTAGAGCATGTTACACCCGCATCAGATGTTTACTCATTAGGCAAGCTGCTTTACTGGCTTTTTACGGGAAGAGTATTCAGTAGAGAAGCACACCGAGAAAAGGAGTGGGATATCAAACAACACTGGAACGATCCGTTTTCGCCAAATGGAGACTCAATACTCGAACATGTGAACTTCCTGCTTGATCTTATGGTGACACAAGATCCCAATGATCGCCGAGACTCAGCAAATCTGCTTATTCTTACTCGCCAGGCTCAAGCCTTGATTCGTCGAAGGTCTCACTACCTATCGAAGTCGATTCAGCATGAATGCAACTTTTGCGGGAGAGGAAAATACTATCTGCATTCAGACAGTGATCCACGAAAGGCAGACGGATTTGGTCTCAAGTCGACTGCTCAGTCAAGTTGGCGAATTATGATTTGCAATGAATGCGGTCATGTCCAACTGTTCAATTTTCGCGGGCAGAAAGGATGGGAGTGAGATCAGACGAAAGCCTCCCTCCAACAACCAGATTCAGAAGACGGGTGCTGAGGCTGGTTTCTATGCCGAGATTGCTGCCCGCTTCTGATCTGGAGCGTTCAACCACACATCGAATCATGAACATCCTCGTTTATAAACGCACGCACAACGGCGATCCCGACACCGACGGATGTTTTGGCGTCTATGATTGCATGGGCGCTGTCCGCGATCGTGAATACGACGCTGTAATCGGGGTCGGCGGCATTGGTCCAGAGGCTCAATTGAATGGCATTGCCGGGATGGTTAATTGGATCGGCGTTGGACCGCACAAAAAATATGTCGGCAAACGCGGACCCGAGGTTACATTTGATCGCTTTGTCTACTTTGGATGCGACGGTCCCGACTTCTACGCAAACGCGCCCTCACTTGCGAAACGGATGTACGAACTTAATGTACGCGTACTGCAAGTGCTTACTGACGAGCAAATGACCGAGGCGTTGTCAATTGTATCGCTTGCCGACAACGCGCCGGCATCACCTGCCTTGACTGACGCGGGTGGGAATGCCAACACGTTCAATAAATGCAAACAATGTGGGCGAAGCATCCGATGCAACAGAGCGGCGAAGTCAGGCGAATTACCGGTGGAGAGTCTCTCGTCGCCCCCCGCTGATCGGTAACTGTTGGACTGCAAGCCAATCGCCAGAATGCGGGATCTTGAATGGGATGCACGAATATCAGTCGGATGAACCATGGACATGAACGAAATGCAGCTCAGACTAACCGAGGTAACAGAATTGGCCGACGACTTGAAGGACGTAGTCCCCTACGTCAGAATGGCCTCCGCCGCATACACCCTAGTTCGCAAGCGAAGAATCATCCGTTTTCTCAAGTCAATTCACACGACAAGCAACGCCTGGGATGCTGGGAGGAAAGAGAAATTCGAGGAATACATCCAGTCAGATGTTGGCACAGAAATTCTGTCGGATTACGCCGACAGTGTCCTACTTACGAACGCAACTCTGGCTCATGCATGCTTGGCGCTGCTGTATTCCGATTTTGAGGTGCATGAATACACGCAATCGCTTAAGGAATCTCTGGGCAACGAGCCCTCGAAGAGAGCCTGAGGTTGCGACTTGTTCGAGATGAACAGTTTCCCGGCGAATCTAAAATTGATCGGCCTGATTTCACCTTCTTGGAAGCTCAATCTTGCCCATCTGGGGGCATTTTGCCTTCCATGGGCACACTACTTCCCCGATCACGCGCTGCATAACAACCGACGACGTGCCATGAATAGGTTTGAGAGGGCTGCCAGCACGTACACCTTGCAGCGGTTTTTGATCATGCCCCGCAACCGTGTCTTCTGAAAGCCGAACTGCTGCTTGATCACCCGGAACGGATGCTCGCCCTTGGCGCGGACATGTGCTTTGGCAGTTTCGACCAGATCATCCAGTCGACCCTCCGGTGTGTCCGGCAGAGCCCTGCGCTTTCCGGGCCGCATGGCAACGCGAAAGCCAATCCCCTTTCCTTGCATCTCGTCTCGCTTCTCGATCCCCTGGTAGCCGGCATCCGCATAGACCACAGTCTCCTCCCCGTGCAGGAGATCAGCGGCTGGGGTGAGGTCATGCACATTGGCAGCCGTGGTCTCCACCGAATGGATGAGGCCCGAGTCTTTGTCGACGCCAATGTGGACTTTCATCCCGAAGTACCACTGGTTGCCCTTCTTGGTCTGGTGCATCTCCGGATCTCGCTCCCCAGCCTTGTTCTTGGTTGAGCTGGGAGCCGCGATCAAGGTGGCATCAATGATCGTTCCCTGCTTCATGGCCATGCCCCGTTCCTTGAGATGGGCTTTCACCACCGCAAAAATCTGTTCGCCCAGATTGTGCTTCTCCAGCAAGTGCCGAAACGCCAGGATGGTGGTCTCATCCGGGATCCGCTCGCTGACGAGGTCGATGCCGGCAAAGCGCCGCATCGTGGGCACCTCAATCAGGGCATCCTCCATCGCTGGATCGCTGAGTGAATACCACTGTTGCATCAGGTGGATTCGCAGCATGGTGGCCAGCGGATAGGCCGGACGTCCTCCTTTGGAGCTGGTTTTGGGGTAGTGAGGTTCGATCAGATCAATGAGCGCCTTCCAGGGCACAACCGCCTCCATCTCTGCCAGAAACTTCTCACGCTTGGTGCGCTTCTTGGCCGTGGCTTGCTCGTAATCACCAAAGCCAAGCTGCTTGCCGCCCATGGACCCAGCCCTTTCCTGCGATCACAAGGTCATTGTCCCGTGAATGGGGTGGCTTTTCCAGAGTCTCCTTAAGCTCCATGCTGTTTCAGCCCTCCGAGGATGCTCCAATCAATCTCTCCTCGTCTTTGTCCATCTAGTCAGCATGGATCTCAGTCCCCAGAATGATCCTCCATATGAGGTACGACTAATCACAGACGGGATACTAACCAGGGAGCCCCACCTTGGCGCATTCGTTCGCGACGAGACCGAACTGTTGACTGTGGTTAATGACCTTAGCAGAAGCGGTCTCTTTCTACCCGACCACGCAGGAGCTCGCGCTGGGGCGACCAAGCCCCATTGGTTCTATCCGTTTGGCGTTAGCAGCCTTACGGTTGAGTATCTTGCTTTGATTGGCAAGGCAGAAACGCTGTTGGCTGACTCACCTGACTTCACATGAGATTGCAGTACAACAAGTCGCTCCAGCCGACCCGCCTACGGCGGACGGCTGACCTCTTCCGTTCAGGCCGGATACCCATACCTTTGAGCTGCCCGGAACGCTTCGACAACTTCGTCATCGTCATCACGCTCATACGTTCCTCGTTCACGAATCCGCGACGTGGGTACTTGAGGAGGGCTTACAGGCTCGCCAATGAGTTGCTGAGCGAAGGGCAAGGCATCCTTGGCTTCCTGCTGCTTAAGCTCGCTTAGCTTGGTGATCACCGCCGGCAGAGTGCACCCGCTGACGTCCAGCCCCTCGATCGTTTCAGAATCTTCTGCCAGCCGTATGCATGTCGAGGCATCAGTTGGCGTGATCTTGTGGTTTTCGAGGAAGGTTTTATAGCTCTCACTGCCTTTGAGAGTCTTGAGCGTGCGCAAAGCATCCCCGACAATCAGGGCGGAAGCGAGCTCTAGTTCATGCGGTCTGTTCTTCTTGCTTTTGACGGCACGGAGCGTGGCCAAGGCGACAAGGACGAACGACTGTTTCTCTACTGGAGTTTCGGCCAGCAAGTACAGCCTGTAAAGATCAAACGGGGTGTCCTGCAGCGTGGGGCTGGAGGTTGATGCAGATTTTTTCATAATAAATAAAATACGAATTGATAGCGAGTTGCGCCAATTAAACTATAGCCTATTGACGGGACATGCTGTGATCCCTAGAGCACCAGGAGACATACTTGCTCTGGCCTGAAGCTAAGCACATAGTTAACAAAAAGCGGTCTTGATGAGAAAGTAAGCACATAGTTAATAAGACGATCCTAATCAGGAAGTAAGCACATAGTTAATAAAAAACGGTAGGGAGTGCTTGGGGCACGAAGACAAAGCGGCGGAACTCTTGTCGAAAGCTGTATACGGGATGCCTCCGCAGTGCTGAGGGGGTTACGGTCTTCCTGATCCTCAGGTGCAGTGCTGCTGCTACCACCGATCAGGACAAGATCAAGGCGATGCTGGGCTGAGGAAGTTCGAGGCCGTCACGTCCAACACCAGCCGCTCAGACGAGGTTTCCTTCGTGAGGTAGCCCATGACACCCGCTGCATCCGTTACTGAGCAAACATGGGGTGGGCGTTGCCTGGAGAGGCACTTGGCGTGTTTGGTCATGTACAGCTTCCACTCAGCAGTCAGGCTTTGTGCAGAGTCGAACTGCGGCAGGGGCTGAGGAAGGAGCAGGTGGACATGCTGCTGAACACCGATGCCCTGCTCCATGAAGAACAGCATTGGCGGTGGAGCTTCACGCCAGTCCTGGTTGAGGCGCTGGATGCCGTAGTGACGGCGCATGACCAGGTTCCGTATGTGCTGGTTGTCTGTTGTCATGCAGTCGACGTCGTTGCGGCGGCGCTTGTAGTACTCGTAGGAGCCCACCTGATTCCAGGCGCTGATGGTGGGTCGATGCCTGCTCGAGGCTGAAGTTGCAGCGGGCTGGCCCTTGCCGTGCCAGCCAGTCTCCTCAGGAGAGCGGGGGTGATAGCTGACCATGTACTTGGGGTTGAAGCCAGCCCTGAGCAGCTCCTCCAGGAACTGACGCAGCTGGGCCTGTTCTTGGTTGGGAGTGGAGCGCGGCGGCCGCTGGAAGCTGGTGCTAGGTGATGTCATTGTGAAAAACCGAGATATTTATCAATGTATAAACAAAAGCAGTATTGATATTGAACGGAAGTAGAGAGAGTGATCCCTGGGTAATCGTTCTCCATGCTAGCGCATGGAGAACTTTAATCCATTCAGAGAATATATCCAGTTGATTCACTTCGTTTCCTCTACCACTAATAACAAGTAGTAATTCCTAGTGGCTACTGCTATCTACGCTTGCCCTTTACTCACCCCCGCTCGCCCCTGGCTCGCTAGGAAATGATGTATATAGCAGTAGACTGGCTCTGCCAAGGCAGCGCAAAGCAACCGAGACGGATCACGGAGAGCTGAGTATCTAGCCCACGTACTTGGCGACCCTGCTATCCAAGAGGGATTCGCGTTGTTCAGGGGGTATTTTCGATGAGCCTCGTTGGCAGGCCTGATTGCCCGCTGGGCTCGAGAGTCATTACATGAGCAGAGAGAGCATATACATACGGGCAAAGAAATGGATGGCTGAACTGTTAGCCATCTAAATTAAGCATACACTCTTCCAGGAGATTGCAAGAGGAATACTTGAGGCTATCGAGCGCGATTATGAATCGTCTTATAAATAGTACCTAAAATGATATGCATATATAAGCTATATCTACTTGCTAGCAATCTTCGCGGGCCTGAATCTCCTTGGTTGAGCGCCGAGGGTGAGCATGACTGATTTACAGAATTTGGGATTTCTCCCCCGCTGGAAAATTGCCCGATTGTGGTTTCAGGGTGCCTTAGGGGCTTCTGCAGCTGACTTAATCATTGACTGAGCCCAAGGCGGCAGAAGGTTCAACACCGGTCGCCTTGTTCATCCTCCGCTGATCGTCACTCGATTCAGCCACTGGCTTTGCTTTGTCTAAATGCAACAGAGCCAGTGTCCATGGAGACAACCCTGACCAACAAACACATGTTTTTTGAGGAGAATCATCATGACCATTTCCCACCACCCGCCTGATGGCGGATGGACTCTGAGCGAGGAGCAGCAGGCGATTGTTCACTCCCGCTCTGATTCACTACGCGTGCTTGCCTTTGCGGGCACGGGCAAGACGACGACCCTGCGTGCCTATGCCCGGGAACGACCACAGCAGCGAATCCTGTATCTGGCCTTCAACCGCACGGTGGCGGCAGAAGCCCGAGAGAGCTTCCCTGGCAACGTCACCTGCTCAACGATTCACGCCCTGGCCTACCGGGCTGTGGGGTACCGATACAGGCACCAGCTCCGGGGCAGCATCCGCGCCAATCAGGCTGCAGTTGCCCTTGGGCTGGACCAGCGCAACCACAAGGACCTGGTGCTGGCTGATCGTGCTCTCAAGGTGCTGCAGCATTTCCTCTGCAGCGGCTGCGACGATATGGCTGAGTTTGCCTGGGCCGTCAAAGACCGGCAGCGCTACCCCAGACAGGCCATGCAGGCTGCTGCCCGGCTGTGGGAGCTGATGGTTGACCCCAGTGCGTTCTGCGTGCCGATGCTGCATGACGGCTACCTCAAGCTGTACCAGCTCTCGAGGCCCCGGCTCAGGTACGACGTGATCTTGCTTGATGAGGCCCAGGACACCAACCCCGTCACGCTGCGGGTCCTCTCTGAGCAGACCTGCAGCAGGGTGTTCGTTGGGGATCCTCACCAGCAGATCTATCAGTTCCGCCATGCCACCAACGCTATGGCGGGTGCTGGCCACTGGGACGAGCTGGCTCTGACCGGCAGCTTCCGCTTTGGTGCTGACATCGCTGAGGCAGCCAACCATCTCCTGGCCTTGAAAGGAGAGACTCGCCAGCTGCGGGGTCTGCGCAGCACACCAGCTCCCGACACCTCTGCCTTCATCGCCCGTGGCAATGCCGCCATCTACAAGCAGGCGCTGGTCCTGGCCTGCCAGGGGAAGCAGACCTACTGGTGCGGAGGGATCGATGGGTACCGACTCCAGCAGCTTCTGGATCTTTACCACCTCAAGCGTGGTGAGCAGTCACAGATCCGTGATCGGTTCCTCGCTGCTTTCAAGGGTTATGGGGAGCTGTGCAGCTACGCGGATGAGCAGGACGTGCGGGATCTCAAGGCCTGGTGCCATCTGATCGATCGTCACGAGCGCTGGGAAGGCATCCCCGAAGAGATCGCAGGGATCAAGCGGATGGTCGTCAGTTCGCTCACGCCCACTGTGATGGCCTTGACCACGGCCCACAAATCCAAGGGACTGGAATTCGGCAGCGTGACCCTCGCTGATGACTTTCATTGCCACGACCTGCTGCACGGAGTTCCTATTGATCTCAGGACCTGGGAGTTTGGCCCCGAGCAAGCGCCTGCTCTCTGGGACGAGCAGGGGTATCGGGGCGGGGTGGTGCTGCCGGAGGTGGAGCTCAACCTGCGCTACGTGGCATTGACGCGGGCACAGCAGAGCTGCTCTTCCAAGCAGTGGCCAGCACCGCTGTTTGATGACCTGGCCAGCTACATCAACGACTACCCGCGCTTCCTGCTGGTGGACTCCCACGAGGTGCTCAAGCCGAAGGTTGCCGGAGGTGCCCCCTCCGGTCACGAGAGGGTTGATGAACCTGAGATGGGTTCCAAAACGGAAGTGACACTGGTGAAGCAGAGCCGTGCCCCTGAGCCTGCCTTGAGAAGTGAATCAGCCAGCCCGGTACCCGTTGCTGAGGCTGCTCCACGAGCTGGCCAGACGATCACGCTGAGCTGGTTTCAAGGTGCCATCGATTCCAGCCACGTTCATGTGGTCGCCAGTCACTACGAGCGCAGGTATCCAGCTCTGGCCTGGCACTTGTTGCTGCTGGATCTCTCGGCGCTTCGGGTGGTGACCACTGATCCTGCTGATGCTGTTGCGAACATGTTAGGGAAACAACAGTTGGATTCAGCGCTGCCGCTCGTTGAGCGCTTCCTTCTGGATGTGGGTCTGGTGCTGCAACAGGACCCTGCGGTTGATCTGCGGGCTTCTGAGGGACCGAAGCGCGAATGCCCTGTTGAGAAGTTGGTTGACGCTGTCGAGTGCAGCCAGGAAGGGGCAGTGGTCGGTGATGCCGTCGAGGAGCCTGCGCGGCATTCCATGAGGAAGCGGCTGGCCAGCCTCTGGATGCGGTCAGGTCAATAGATCCTGCTGTGCCAGAAAAGGAGGGGAAGTCGATATCGGTGCATAGGGGAGAGACCAGCTGATCCTGTTGAGCAGGGCTTCAGGCAAAGGATGAGATCAGGACTTCTTTTTGAACGTCCCAGGCATTCCGACCAAAACGGAGGACAAGAATTTGAGGACTGAAGCAAGATTCACAGACCCCCCTGCGTCAGGAAAGAGTTCCACTTGGTCTGACTCATCCCCACTGTGAAGGCACCGGCAGGAGGCTTGGCATTCCACCCGGCAGCGGGGGGTTCAGGGTGTCACGCTGCGCAAGGGCAAGGCGAGTGCGGGAGGACAATCGCACCCTCCTCATGCAGCTGAACGCCAAGACGATCGGAACCGCTCCCGCACCCTTGCGCTCGCGTGATCGATCTCCCCTCGCCGCCGCCGGGATGGGTGGGTCAGGTCACAGTGGCTGAACGCACGCCCGCGACTGCGGTAGCTGAGCACTCGAAGGCGCTGCTGTGAAGCGAGCACCCTGGTCCTTCTTCAGAGGCGTAAGAGCGTAAGAGGTGCCAAACCCATTGCAGCGACTGGGTACTGAGCTTCTTACGCTGGGCAGACGCCTGATCTCCTGCGTCATCACTTGAGCCTGCCCTGGGTGTGGAGCTAACTGGCCCGAGACCATTGTGTTAGTACACCTGTGCTGCATTGCGATTCATGGCCCAATTTCGCCTCAGGCGACCAAAGCTATCCCGCAACGAGCCGATCGAGGAGTGGTCCTACCTTGATCAGTATGTATTCAAGCACGGAAAAGTCCGTGCCTGGCTGGCGCAGCAGCCCCGCTTCCACGTTCACTACACACCCACCAACGCCTCCTGACTCAACAAGGTGGAGCGCTGGTTTGGGGTGATCACCCAGCGAGCCATTCGCCGCGGCAGCTTCTCCAGTGTCAAGGAGTTGATCGCCAGGATCGAGCAGTTCGTGGCGGCCTACAACAAGACCAAGGCCCCGTTCAATTGGACCGCCACAGCGGATTCAATCCTGGAGAAGCTGCAGCGACTTTGTGTGCAAATCTCCGGGAAGTCACTCTAGGCGAGCGGTCTGAGATCTCGGTTGCGGTGTTGGTGGCTACTGCGCAGTCAGCGATCAGGGCCTAGAGTAATCTTGGTTTATTTCGTGCTTCAGATGCTCGTTCATGTTCTGAGGCGTAGAGCGCCATGCTGGAGCCGTTATTTCCGGTAGGTCCTGCCGATGACGACATGAATCACCACGGCCATGGCTTGGAGTCATTCCTTGATCGGAGGTGCCAGGCTAATGCGCTAAATGTCCCATCGCCATTTCCAGCCGTAAGACATCTGTTACAATACATACTGCCCGGGCTTTGCCGTAGTGGAGTGAAACTTCTTTGCTTGAAACAGCCATTTACGCTCAATCGCAGTAGCAATGCCTACATTACGCACCAGATTGCTTCGTACTGAAAGAGTGCTATACATTAGAGCGCTCAGCCCGCGCGTGGCCTGCTTTCACTATCTATGTCTTTAGGAGATGATTTCGATGGTAACCATTCCCGGAACTCAAGTCAAACTCCAATTCTTCACATTTCCCTCAAAGTATCCGCCTCTCTACGAGGCAGCTGGGCAAGGCAGCCTGAATCTCGCCTCAGTCAACGCCGGCAACGCCGACGGATTGTGTGTCGGCCTGGGCGGAGTTAATGGAGGCTTCTATCTTGAGCTGACCAAGCATGCCAATCAGCAGCGGGTGAACTTGTCTCCGAATCAGGCCTGTCAGCCAGGGAACTACGACGACTACCAGGACCGCCACCTCAAACTGATCGCCCAAGCGGCTGGAGGCACGTCCTCGGCGGCCTACACAAACACGGATCCATGCGCTTTTTCCTACGTTAACGCCAGGCTCATCAGCCAGGCACCGGGTTACTACGAGGGGGCCGCTTTTGTTGACGTTTTTGACCCTTCCCGTCGCCCGAATGGTAATGCCAAAAATGTCTCTATGCTTTATCTGGCCCCTCCCTTCGATGGGAACCATGCCTCTCAGTCTGACTTTCTGCAGGCGATTGAAGCTACCGCCGAAAAGATCATCGAGACGCTGGCCGGATACAACACCCTCGCCGCACAGCAGAACCTGCCTGTAATTGAGGCTCTCCGCAATACCCTCTTCAGTTCGAATCTCTACAACAAACGCTTGAGTGTGAAGACGGATCTCATCGCAGGAGCGATCCTTGCCGGATTCACCTCCGCCTTGCTGAAGAACCCCGTTCCTGGACTCGTGGAGTTGCAGTTTCCCGTTGGTCACGCGAACGATCCACTGTTTGCTTCGTTGCAATCGGGGCTGGCCGCCCCTTCGACCACCCCACACGTCATCCTCTTGGTTCCAAAGGACGGCGGTGACGATAATAGCGACGACAATAATAACGGTGACAACGCCAATCAAATTGAACTGCGTCCAATCGATGGAGACAATGTCAACGCTGATAGAGTCCAAGTAGCTGCAGACAGCTTGGCCGCAGCCTTGGCGCCAGTCCGAGCGGCAGCCAACTCCCTTAATCAGATTATTCAATTAAGGCAACCAGTGCAACTGGCCGACACCAACTACGGGGTTCTTCCACAATTCAAAAATCAGTATGAGGCTCCTGACTCTCTCATGTCAGACGACGCACCAGTCAACCCAGGGCCATTGCCCTTGAATGCTGCCTCGCTGGCTTGTAATGAAGCTGGGTTGAGGGCCGTGAAGGCCGGCAACGAAATTGTTCAAGCTGAGGGAGATTGGCAGAAGATAACGAAAGCCCTCGCAGACCTCGACCTTGCGGTTTCTGATGCAGACGCCAGTAGGAATAATGCGATCAATGAGTCGCAAGATTACCCTTCGCCCTCCAATAAAAGTTCCGCGCAACATGCCAACGAAATAGCTGATAACGCTCGGAAGATCCGTGACGCCATGCCTAAACTCCTCCGCAAGGGTAACCGCGCGGAGCTCGCTAAGACGACGGGACGCAACGCCAAGATTGCTCTCGCAATCACTGGCATCCTGGGTCTCGCGGGGTCGATAGTGGCCGGTGCAACCCTCGGCGGGTTGATCGGCACGCGAACCACATATCAACCCAACAGTAAAAAGATATCTATAGCGATCGGCGATAAAGCGGCAACGATCTCTCTTGGCGACGACCCACCACCGCCGGAAGGGCTCACCATCAGCGCCGCCTATCTGCTGGACCCCTCCTCAAAGGAAAAAGTCGCCACATTAATAGGAAACGACGGATCGTGGGCTGTGACAAATCCCAACGAGATCTCTTACACAGTCACGAATCGGACCAAGGCTTCAATCCAGTATGTCCTCGAGTTCAGCGATGCGCTCTCAGGGCTCGCCGCGCATTACTCAGAGCCCGCGAACATCGAAATCGACTTCATCCCAGCTAGTCCGATCGTCCCTGGCGACACAACGGACATCACAGTCCTCGCCCCAGACCGCACATCCGCCGTCCCTGTCCCTGTTCCTACCGGATCCATACTCGCCGCGGGCCCCAGTCCCGACCAGGAAGCCAAGTGGGACGTCGTCTTCAACCCCAACGGCACCACTTCGATTGTCTTCACGCCAAACAAACCGACCAGCGTCACCAAGCGCACAACGTGTGAGCTCAACGGGAAGATTTTTAGCATCGTCGTGCTGCTGCCCAACCCGCCGATTCCACTCCAAACCTCAATACCCCGGATCAACCCACCGGCAGTCACGATCTTCGACGACAGCATTGATATGGGCGTTGAACTGAACCTGATCGACGCCAGCGGCAAAGAGCAGAAGGTCATCACCGTGGCTGAGATCGAATGGTCGGTTCTTGAAAATAACCAGATTGCCATTACAAAGACGGCCCTGAGAAACGAGACCAACTCGCTTTCGGTTCCCTACACCCTCAAGTATGCCGACAAGATCACTCCTGCCGCCACTCTGACCCTGAACTTTGCCTCAGCGGCCACCCCGGAGGACATCTCGATCACTACGGCAGACCGGTCAAAGCCGGTGAGGTGCCCCCTCCCTGGGATTCCCATACTCGGTATGGCCACCGGTCCCAATGGAGGCACTTGGAGTACCGACGGATCTCCGTACGCCATCTACAGCTTTCCGAGCAAGCCGCCAACCGGCGAAATGACTGTCACCGTCATGTATGCGTTGCAGGCTGGTGCCGCAGAGAAGAAACTCACCCTCACGATCCTGCCGGCCCCTTTATCTCAAACGGTGACCGTCAGTCGTAGTGAGTTCCGCTTCAGCTCCTCCTACTCCTACTCCCCGATATCTGTTCCAAGCAAAAAGGGCGAGGTCTGGCTCTGGAATGAGAATAAATTGGTAGCGTCTTTTGCCGACACTGCAACTGGCGCAAGATGGTCTGTTGATAATAAACAACCTCTCGAAATCGAGTTTCGGGCCGATCCCAATGTATTCAAACCGAACAAAAACCGCAGCGTTTCCGTGGAGTGGGCTTTGGTGACGAATGACGCGAGGATCGGCAAGACGACCAGTGCACGCGCCACCCTGACGCTCACGCTCCAAAATGCGATGATGGCTTTTTCGATCCCTTCGCCGTCACAAGCCAGCCGATTCAAGCCCGTTTCCATCTCCGTTCTGGATCACTGCCTGATCCCCAACGGTTATCAAACCATCAAGGCCAAGAACCGCACCTTTGGCTCCACGGATTCCCCCACTACCGGCATATGGAACCTGTCCACCGACAGCAACGGTAACCCTATCGTTACCGTTGACGCCAGCCAGGCACTCGGTAGCGGCGTGACGCTTGACTACTCGGTGTTGGATAAGACCGGCGCCGAATCGAACACCGCCACCATCTCGGTCGACTTCTCGGCGATGGACCGCTACCGGCCCCGAGCATCAAATTGCGCCGTTTCCACTGTTCCCGGACCAGGAGTTACCATCGCGGTGGACGTACTCAATGCCAGTACTTCCTACTTCGCCAAAGATCCAGCCAGCGTCAAGCTCCTTGGAACGGTGGACGACGGCCTAGCGCATGCGGTCCCCTATGCGGCCGTCGCCAAGGATGGAAAATCCCTAGGCTCTCCCGGCCAGGGAACCTGGATTGTGGATTCCAACGGCCTCATTGTCTTTCAAACCGATCCGTCGCTCAACGTTCCGGTCACGCCAGCGCCGGTTTGGTATCAATTTGCCGACACACTAGGGAACCTGTCCACACCCGGCAAGGTGATCGTCGATCCCGACACTGTGCACTTGCCACAGCTACCAGTGAAGATGGCGAGCTTGGATGACAAAGCCTTCTGGTCCGCGTATCAAATGAATGTCAGCGGTGTGATGCCGACGCTGAGTTCCGACGAATTCATCGTAGTTACCGCTGCGCTTGCTCAGGTGACGTTGATGTGCGGTGTCGGCGGAGCCAATCCCGTCTCGCCTACGGACTACGCCGCGGCATACAAGGCTTGGTACGACGCAGGTGAAGCCTGGGATGATGCTCCCGGATCGGTCACATCCATCGGATTGGTTGCCGTCTGCGAGCGTCTTGTGAACACAGCTCTGGGGTCTAACCCGTCCCTTCCCTATGCATCGCGCTACTGGAGACTGGAACTGATGGCCCGCATGGCGGAACAAGACGCCGGATCTGCGAGCTGAAGCCATGAATACGAAGGCAACCATCGAGTCCGTACTGGGCACCCTGACGACCATTAGTTTCGCCATACCCGAGGAAGGCCCCATCATCGCGGGGGGGATCGCAGCTTTTGAGTTCTTCTTCAAACTGATCTATCCCGATTCCGAGTCTCCGCCACCGCCTCCACCTGTCGACAGAGCGGAACTGCAGAAAGAGCTAAAGGATCTTCTGGAGAAAATCATCGATGCAGAATGGAAAACTGCGTCCGACCAAGACCGCGACGACCTTCTTTCTACCAGCGACGGCCTGATTGACACCTGGGATGCGATGAAAAAGCTCGGTGTCGATACCAAGAATAGTGCATTCGCCAGCATCGATCCCCATACCCAGACGTGGGTTGACTCACTTGACCTGCACACAAAAAATTGGATCAACACTACCAATACTAACTACGTCGCGAATGATCAGAAGGGAGTCTTATACAAACTCATCAATTATCAGAACCACTTCAAGAATTCGTCCTTGAACGACCCGCAGTCTAAGCCGTTGGATGTTTCCGAACATCGCACCGCCCAGACAGCCCTTCTATGCCTGACAAACGGACTCATTGTGAGCTATCTTAAGATGGTGGCGATTTGGGAGTGGGGATGGGCGATGATGCTGAACGCCCAGTATTATGCGTATAAAGCTGTGATCGATGATTGGCAGACGCACGTAAACAAGAACCCTGCCTATGCCACGACACACCCCTTCGGCCAGCTTCAGGCCGATCTTAATGGCAAGTATCCCTATTTGACATTTGCCGGATACCAACCGTCAACGTGGGATCGGTATTCGAACGACCCTGCCAGCACTCAGTCTTTGATGAATAAATACGTCGACCTCATGATTCAAGATTGTGTGACTGCGGCGGACGGTACTGATGGTCTCTATACCAAGATGCGAAAGGACTGGAACGCGCTTGAGACAATGGCTTCTGGATATGATGTAATGCCACTATACCCGCATGGCAATGTCCAGATCAATGAGCTATCCGACGCTGTCTCAAAAGGCAGAAAGCGCGCCGTGGAGTGGAAGAAGATGGTCACTACGAACGCGCTGATTGGGGTCACCGAAGATGACATCGACCGCTTCGGCCAGTGCATCGCACAATGGCGGGGGGCAAAAGCCAGCTTAGATTTCTACACATACACGGTGCAAGCAGGGGACACAATCCAGACTATCGCCAACAGCCAGTATTCAGATTCCAGCCTGTGGTTTTCGATCTGCAATCACAACTGGGACAACTTAACAGATCTAAGCCCACTTCCCGTCGGTACCCAATTGAAAATCTATAACAGAAAGAGCTTGCCATACGTGAGTACGGACGTGAGCAAATCCGGTGTGCCTGTCTTTACTTATGCCGCGGCAGATGGCGATACGCTTATTGGCATCGCTACGAGCCTGTACGGCGATGCGAGACTGTGGCCAACAATCTTCTATCTAAACCGTGGGCAATTGAAGAATCCGAATATAGTAACAGCTGGCATGCATCTTACGCTATACGAAAAATGGGCTTTGCCGTACGTGACCGAAAGCATATATATGTATCCCGTGCCTGCAGGCACAAACTTATATACACTCGCGGGCACCCAGTACGGCGATCCCAATCTTTGGCAGGATATCGTTGACCTCAATCCAGATTCTTTCCCAACCCCCTTTGATCCGGAGTTTCCTCTCGCACAAAGTGAAGGCGAGATGCAACTCCGTCTCTATAAAATAGATAATTTGCCATTCCTGACACCTTGGGCGGTGATCCCATGAGTAACGGAACAATGGCGATTTCCGCTGCGTTGATTGCCGATCCGTTCGCATACTGTTTCGCTCAGTTCGCTAAAACCGGGATCTTGGGAGCGTACATGGTCGGCATCGATCCTGCAGTTGCTGCCGGTATTTCTGATGTCAGCTGTGGAGAGCATCGGATCATGATCCTCAATAGTCTTGAATGCGATCTCATCGTGACTTCTTTCCCGTATTCCTCCTCGGGTAATGTGGTAACTCCCATTGCCTACACCGGCGACCCTCCCGCAACTCCTGGCGGAAGTGTTGCAGATGCGAATTTGATTCCAGGCGTTCGGACTTATCCGTCTCCTGCGAAACACAGGGCCATGCAAACTGGCGCGCCGGCGAAGATGGGTGGACTCGGTGTCTATTCGTTTGACACACAAGTAAATGGATTTACTCAAGATGCGGGCTTGGCATTGAGTTTCCAGTATGGTGGCTCCACGGCGGCAATTGCGTTTCACACTCCTAGTCTGATAGGAACTGGTCCAAGTGGTGAAGCTGTATACCTGCCTTACATGGCTGTGTGTGCCGACCTCGGGGCTAAGTACACAAACTTAGCAGACTTCGTCGCAAAGACGGTCTCGACCACCGACGGCCAAACCTACTGTGTCACACACGCATCCGACGTGGCCAACTCCACCACGATTTGTGCTTCCTTTTATGTCACTAATTATCCCGGAAGCCTCGTGGTATGGATCTACGATGCTAACTCTACCTTAGGTATGGCCCCAGAATGAGCGCTTTCGAAGCCAAAGGAAACTGAACAAAATACATCAGATATTAAGAGTTTATTGTCAATGAAGCATGGAATCGGAGCCGGGCATGCTGACAATAGGTGCTTGCTTAGATTTATCGTGACCGCCCATCGCGCAAGCTTGAGTCTGATTGGTCGTTGGAATGGGGCAATCGTTTGTGACTTGTGAGACTGACAACTCAGCGATTTGACACCAGCGGCGGCATCACCCCGTCGAGGCGATGCTTGATTCAGTATAAGTTCTGCAATGGCTTACCGGGGGTTCGAAAAATCTCCGTCGCGCCCTGACTGCCTGTTAATGAATGCAGCTGAATCGGACAGCGTGGATTCTGGGATGAGGAAAGGCGCATCCACAGGCTTCAGCACAAAAAGCCGAGGTTAGCTACCCAATCCGAAACGATTCCCTGGGATGCCTTTAGACCACTGCTGGAGCAAGGTTACAACGATGAACGCATCAGTAGTGCTGGCAGTAAGCTGATTGATCCGAGCATAAACCGCAGATAAGCCATTGCAACAGCAAACTTTCACGACAGTCAGTTGATTCCGTAGGTGCTCGTTCCTGAGAACAGAGATGACTTCGTTTAGGCTGATTGTGGCTTTGTGGGTGGGCGACATGAGGCCTGCAGTTTCACGGCCGTGGCGCAACGCTGCAATGGAAAGCAAAGCCAATGTCCTGGCCACATGATCGATAAGACGATCTTCTGGCTGGTTGACTCATCTCAACTGCCTGGTGACCGTATCGGCAAGTGAGGACGAACCCTGCTCATCAAGTTGAGCTGGGCTTCAGAGTGAGGAGGAGATCAGGACTGGCTGGTTCAACGTTCCAGGCATTCCCGTCGTAACGGAAGAGAGAATTTGATTTACGATGCAGGATTCACAGACCAGTGCTTCCCCATCCCAGCTGTGACATCACTGGCAGAAAGCTTGGCTTTCCACCCGGCAGCGGGGGTTCAGGGTGTCACGCGGCGCAAGGGCAAGACGAGTGCGGGATGACGATCGCACCCTCCTGCTGCCGCTGAACACCAAACCGCTTGGAGCCGCTCCCGCACCTTTGCGCTCGCGTGATCGATCTCCCCTCGCCGCCGCCGGGATGGGTGGGTCAGGTCACGGTTGCAGGACGCACGCCCGCGACTGCGGTGGCTGAGCGCTGAGTGACCTGGTGAGAAAACACACCTAGTGGAGGGCAGCTGAGGGATCAGGACGCGACAGATCGCTCCCGGTTCCCCATGGCCAGAAGCAAGGGCTGAAGCCGCAGCCGGTTGTAACGCTGCAGCCACAAACAGGGAAGGTTGAACAGCGTGGCGAAGCTCAGGTTGACCAACACGCCGACCGGCGGCAGCCAGAGGGCTGTCACGATCCAGAACGGCCAGATGGCGAGGTGCACCAGCTCTGCCCGCCGGGTTTCCTCTACGAGGCGCTGCAATGAGGCTGCATCACGGCCAACCAGGCTGTTCTTGCGCACGCCTCCAGGCAGAGCATCGCCGGCATCCGGCATCAGAGGCTTCCAGAACTTGATCCCGAGAACACGCTCGTAGGACCGCTTGCTCTCGGGCCAGGGGCGCTCCCGCGTGAGCCAGTTGTCGCCCCGCAGGGCCGCCTGGGGAAGGCGATGGGCCAGCCCTCCGATCAGCACCGACCACAGCATCCAGCCCAGCACACAGGCCAGGGCCGCTAACGCGTCGAAACCTGCCTGCCTTTCCATTCGATCGTGCCCTGTTTCAGATTGATGATCGCCAAGAAGAACACCGCTAGGAAGAAGAGAACGGGGATCGGAAAGACCAGGCAGATCCAGGCGAAATTCCCAACGCGCCTGGTGAGCGTGATCAGCTGCACGGCGAAGGCTAGGTAGAGCAGCAGGTTGGGAAGCACTGACGGTTGACCCATCAAGGGCCAGCCCAGCAGAGAAGCCGGCAGGCACCAGGCGGCCCAGAACAACCCTGAGATCCACAGCAGTACGGCGAGCATCCAGATGCCATGCACCTCCCCAGCTGCGGTGGCGAAGTTCTTGGCGAAGCCCGTCACCATGTCGCGAAAGCCCCCGGGATACATGCGGTACTCGATCAGACCGTCGCCGATGTATGCGCTCACCGGCAGCCCTGCTTCCTCATAGAGGTGGCCCATGAACCAGTCTTCAACCACCTTGCCGGCGACGGCCTCATGGCCTCCGACCCGGTCATAGTCCTTCCGGCTGGTGGCCATGGCTGGTCCAAAGGCCACTCCGCAACCTGGCCCCATCGGAACGGCCATCAACCCCACCAGGCTGAACAGTACCGAGAGCTGCTCGTACGCCTTCTCGGTGCGGTGGAACGGCTGTACAGACACCAGGCCTCCCAAGTTTTGCTGGTCCGCCACGAGTCGTTCCAAAAATTCTGGACTGGGCTCGGTATCGGCATCAAGGAAGACCAGAATCTCGCCCTTGCAGGCCTGGACGCCGTGGTGCAGTGCCCAGGTCTTGCCGCACCATCCTTCTGCAAGCGGAGGAGGTTGAATGACTGTGGCACCGGCCGCCGCCGCGATCGCTGCGGTCTGGTCACTGGAGTGATCGTCGATCACGATCACTTCGAGGGGAGAGAAGGTCTGGGCCTGGAGTGCCGGTAGCAGGTTGGGGAGGGTACCTTCCTCGTCGCGGGCAGGAATCAACACCGAAACACTCGGGTGCCCATCGACCTTGCCCATAGGGAGCCGTAAGAGCCGCAGACACAGGGCCCAGCCGAGCTGCCAGCGCACCAGCAACGAGATGGCGACAAGATTCATGGGTTGTCCCAAGTAGATGGACTCCAAGCGGCGGACGCCGAGAGCGAGTGAGCTGGATGCGGTGCTCCAGCAGCGTCCAAGGGAGTGGTGTCACTCAGGAGGAGCAGCCATGGATTCCCACTGCGCTTCGGGAAGAAGAATTAGCAGACTTTGCCGAATCAACCACACGGTGAGCTCAGGCGCGGGCACCAAGCCTGCACCCTTCCGTAGGGCTCACGGGCAGCCCTCAGCAGTCCCTGCAGCGGTATTCCCCAGAAACTTCCTGCAACATCCCCTGCGGCAGCTAGCACCAGCACTACGGCGGGAGACGCGGAACCTGAGGTGGTCTGGGTTTTCTGGTAGCCATGCAGTAGGTTCACGCCGTCCAGACCTCAAACGACTCCAGCACCGAAGGACCGAAAGTGGTGGTGAGGGCAACATCGGACGCATCCCGGCCCCGGGCGATCAGAATCCGGCCTATCCGCGGGGTGTTGTTTCGCGGGTCGAACACATGCCAGCCATCACCAAGATAGGCCTCAAACCAGGCATGGAAGTCCATGGCTGAGTGGGGTGGCGGCACTTCAATGTCGCTCAGATATCCCGTGCAGTATCTCGCTGGAATGTTCATGCAACGGCAGAGAGCGATAGCCAGATGGGCAAAGTCGCGGCAAACCCCCTCCTGGTTTTCAAAGGTCTGCAACGCTGATTTGGTGGGATTCGTGCGGCCGTAGTCGAAGCGGACGTGTTCATGCACGAAATCGCAAATCGCCTGGACTAGCTCCCAGCCCGTGCATGCCAGCTCAAACCTTGACCATGCGAACTGCGTGAGTAGATCGGTCTCGCAGTAGCGGCTACCCAGAAGGAAGAGCAGAACATCATCCGGCAGATCATCTACAGGCTGTTGTTCCAGCCACGGCAATACTGGATCGGGCAGAGCACGATCCGCCACGAGCCCGCTGGCCGTGATGCGTAGCCGACCAGCTGAGGCTACCAGCCTGTGGCAATGGTTCCCGTATGAATCAGTGTAGGATCGGAGCGGGACTGGGGGATCCAACTTCATCTTGTCGGCTTCGAGTAGATCGTCAGCCCTGCTGGAATGGACGCCCAGAGTTACGATCATCGGTGTCGGCTTTGGGCAGCTGAGCTCCAGCTTGAACCCCACGCGGATCTTGAGAGGAGATAGCTGAATAGGCAGAACTTTAAGAGGTGAATCCATGGATTAGCTTGTAAATCTGTTTCTCATTTGGGCTACTTACCTCGACGCTACTAACGGCGCTCACTGCTGATGCTTCAGTGTCTGTGTCACATCGCTACTGATACCGCCAAACTCCTGCTTGTTCTTGGCGCTGAAAATTAAGATGTCTCGGTCTCTGGTTCGCCGAAAGATAGCTGGCGTGATGGCGATCTCCAGCAGAACAGCAATCAGTTCAAGCAGGGGTCTCTTTCGGTGAAGTATGGAGCATGGGCGGGCACAGCCTATCTGTCTTGACAGGCCAAAGCAGATAGACTGTGCCCGAGGAAATCACTTAATGTTGTCTGCAGCTTTTCCTGAAAGCTCACTCACTTTCTTGGCTGTCGCTTTGGCACCCTGCTTAAGGTCTTCGGCAGTGTTCATGGCGGAAGCCTGTACCTGCTTGGCTTTACCCTTGATCACATGACCAGAATCGTCAGTGAGTTCTCCATATGCGGCTTCAAGCTTGCCTTCTGCATCTTTGGCGGCGGCATCGAGTCTATTAGACATGACAGCAAAAGCGATGGGGATTGGAGTATGAATGTTGACTAGTGCCTCAGCAGGCTGTGGAAGCACGATGGCAGTAAAGGTCAACACTAATGCGCAAAACGAGGCAATCAGCTTGTGTGGAATGAATTTCAACGTCTAATTCGCCTGTAAGGTTCGGCCTTAGTCTAGACAGTTTCAAGTCAATTCGCAGTTGATTGGCCATGAACTCCTTTGAAAAGACTCCCCAAATGGAGAAAAACGAGTGACCTACTGGTTAAAACAAATGTGACAAACTATTCATATGACGTGGACAGGTGGCGTTCTGCCTCGTTCGTTGCTCTGTGCTCTGTGCATTTCTGAGCTGTGCAGGCTGCTATTTCAACTATTAGAGATCACGTGGCGTCATGGTGCCGACGGCTTGCTGACACAGGAGGCTGTCGAGAATGGAGATCAGTTGCGCGAGAATCCATTTACGGCTCTGCCTGGATGCACGTGCAACACGTGCACACCCTCACTGCAACACCACCGGCAGAAGGCGTGGCAACCCACCCGGCAGCGGGGGGGCAGGGTGTCACGAGGCGCAAGGGCAAGGCGAGTGCGGGATGACGATCGCACCCTCCCGCTGCCGTTGAACACGAAATTGCTTGGAGCCGCTCCCGCACCTTTGCGCTCGCGTGATCGATCTCCCCTCGCCGCCGCCGGGATGGGTGGGTCAGGTCACGGTGGCAGAAAGCACGCCCGCGACTGCGGTGGCGGGACGATCGAGGACACTGCTCTGAACCGAGCACGCTGGTCATTCTTCAGAAGCGTAAGAGCATATGAAGCGCTAGACCCGTTGCAACAACTGAGATCTGATCTTCTTGCGCGGCTTACGCGGGGACGACGTCTGAGCACCTGCTTCTGCACTTAAGCCTGCCCTCTTCGGGGAGAAATCAGGCCCGAGCCCACTTTGCTGGTACGTCTGCATTGTCTTGCGGTCCATGGCCCAGTTTCGCTTCGCTGGGGTGAGATGTTCGGCTGATCGCCAAGAGGATATAGGTGGATTATCAGTTTTGAGGATGTTCTTGCCGTAAAGTTATCAATTCACAGGACTACAGGAACCGCTTCCCGCTGTTTCCACGCAGCCTAAGCTACATGCAACTGTGCTCGATCCTGCGCTGTCCTGGCAGATTCCTGCTGTTATCTTGCCACCTTGTTCAACCGTAGTGCATGTCCCACTCTTGCTGCCGGTGGAAATTGAATACTTTTTCCCGTTACCGCATGTAATTGTCATACTCGCATTCGGGACTGGTCCTGTTGGCCTGTTTCCCTGCACGGAACTGTTGTGAAGTCTGAACTTTGGCGTATCAATCGCCTTCATTGATGAGGCTGCCAAGGCAGGGGTGGCTAAAAGCAGTACAACAGCCAGAGTAAAGCAGAGGAAGACTGTGTAGGCAGGATTCTTTGCCTGAATTCTGAATGGGAGTGAGAAGATCATGCTTTTCTCAAAATGCAGAATGCTTAGACTTTAGAGCCCTGTGACTTCCAGGAAAGGTATCACTCTTAGGCTGCCACTCTGGCGGCCTGTGTCAAGGATAGCGCCTGGATCGGTTCGGGCTCTTCTGGTGGGTTGTTGATCCATACTTCTTAGGGGTTGATGCCACCAGCGGGTGGTTTAGCTCACGTGAGTTGGATTGGCCCGATGGGCATTCTCGTAGACATCGGTACGCTGCTTGCAGATTGTGGAGACGGTTCCGCTATGGCACTGATGGGGCGTGACGAATTTGATGCAGCTGTGGCGGTGCCGGCGGTATCGCCAGCACCCCGGGGTTAGCTGCATCCCCCTGCTCACCTTCCAGCGGCATCAGGGGCTCCTGGCCCATGGCGAGCACCTGACCCGGCGCTTTCAAGGCTGGACCGATGACCTGGTTCGACAACGTGGCTGGGCACTGGAGGGGGTTGACACCCGCGACGTTTGTTCGCCCTCCCCTCACTCCCGAGGACGGCTGGTTGAGTGACGGCTGGCCGGACTGACAAGGTGTGCTGGCGGATCTAGTACTGAATCACGGCCTCGTCATGGGCGAGTTGAGACCAGACTCTGCAACCGTCCCTTGCATTGGGGCTTCTGCGAAGCAGTAGGGCATCCGACTCAGAGGACCTTCCTGTTTGAGACGCGCAGCCATCATCTGCAGTGCTTGTGTGCTGGCGGCATTGTTGATGAGCAAGTGGTATCTCGCTTCCTGGTGGCGTCATGCCTGTTCAGGTAGGTATGCCTAGTGTTTGGTGAATGCCGCTGGTATGACCATGACTGTGGTGAACCGCTGTGCGGTCGGGATCTACCCCAGCGAAAAACTGCTGGAGTGGGCCCAGGCACTCGATCTGGATGTCGAGGCTGCCGGAGCCAGGGAGCCCTGCCTTTACCTCATCCCTGACTACGACACGGACGAGGAGGCGGAGGAGATCCTGGAGGAGGTTTATGAGGACATCTTTGAGGCGGAGCTCGATTTCTGGCATCGTGACAGCGGTGCCTGGCCGGCGGAGCGCACCTACTCGGTGTTCCGCAAGTGGTTCGAGGTGCGCTTCTACCCCCTGATCCAGGACCTGGTGGGTGAGGAGCTCACCGCCACCGAGGTGGATGAGGAGTTCATCGGTGAGCTGCGCACGGCCCTGGAGGGGCTGGAGCAGCAGTCCTGATGGCTATTGCGCCACCTCGTGCTTGAGAAGATCGAGCAACCGCTCCACCCGGCCTGCCGCCACCTGACTGAGGCGTTCGTAGGCCGCCCGTTCCTGCTCCTCGATCTGGACCTGGCTGAGCAGTGAGCGATGGGCTTCCAGCTCAGGCCATTGCGCCAGGACCGCTTCAATGCCGCGGGCCTGAAGGACCTTGCGCACCGAGGCGGTGTTCAGCGGCAGGGAGAAGGTGAATCGCATGCGGTGATCACTCAAGAACCAGTGGACAGGTTCAGGCAGGGTCCCGCTCCAGGCATGGACACAATGTCGGCTGGATCACTGGCGTCACCTACTTTGGCACGGTTTTATAAGAAGCTTTACGTGAACGGTGTGACCAGCTCCTTTATTTGTGATCACCGGGTGCCAATGCAGTCCCCTTCCGATCGAGGCTTTAGCGCGTCCAGGCTCCGGTGATGGCGTCACCTCCGCGGACCAGCCGGTCAAGTGGATCACGGGCCAACGGGCCCTACCAACACCTGTCTGGGCAGGACATATGGGGTAATCCCTGGGTTCTGAAGTCCCGCTGCAAGGAGCCCGGCACCTGGCAACAAAGTCAGGTGCTTCTGCACAAAGGTCACCTTAAGTTGGATGGCAGAGGCGATGGTCAGCCCTGCAAGACCATCCGATGAAGGCGTTTCTGGCTGGGTCAGACTATCTTTGCAAAATCCAGCCTAGGCGTTAAGCTGTGGTTAATCAGCCTGTTGCACTCATGGCTCTCTCCGGTGCTGACCTTCTCGCCAAAGTCAAAGAGCTGGGAGATGTCTCGAAGTCCGAGCTGGTCCGAGCTGCTGGATACGTGAGTACCAAGAAGGACGGTAGCGAGCGTTTGAACTTCACCGCTTTCTACGAGGCGCTGCTGGAGGCCAAGGGTGTCAACCTGGGACAGGGACTGGGCACGGGGAAGGATACTAGGGGCCGCACGTTGAGCTATGTGGCTAGGGTTCAGGGCAACGGGAACCTATTGGTAGGCAAGGCCTACACCGCCATGCTCGACCTCAAGCCGGGCGATGAGTTCGAGATCAAGATCGGTAAGAAGTCGCTGCGTCTGGTCCCTGCCGAAGCCACTGATGAGGCGGCGTGAGGCTCCATCCCACCTCCATGCCGGACGTGAATGGTCTCACTAGAGCAGCTGGCAGGAGACCAGAAACGCAGTGACGTAGTCCGGCCACTTCGCTACCACCAGCAGTTCACGGGGATTGCGGGCAAAGCCCTTCTGGGAGAGTGCGGCAAATTCGACCAGAGTGTCGTAGGTCAGGAGAGCCCGGCCCTTTTCAGCGACCTCACAGGCCTCCAGGAAGTCCTGGCCCTGTTCCTCCAGGCAGTGCTGGTAGGCCTCCTCGAAGTCCATCCCCTCGTCCTGCAGCCTCAGGAAGGTATCCAGCTCCGGCCGGGTGTGCTCCAGGAGTGATGGAAGTGCACTGACCGGGCCGATGGTCGCGAAACCCTTCTCGGTCTGCATCAGCACCATCGTGGTCTCCAGGCTCCAGCTGGGTTGGATCATCAGCCTCACCATCGCGGTCTGCAGGGCATCTTTGTGTTCCTCGGCCAGCGTCGTGAGGGTTTGTCTGATGTCCATCAAGCTGCAGGAGGAGGATGTCACGAAAAGCCCGATAACCAGGGATCCCGGAGCAGAGAAGCGTGCCTGTGCGGAAGCCTTCTCAACTCCTACCTTGGCGATAACCGGGTGGGATCCGAACTTGGATAACACGAACTTCGGATAGCCTGACAGGGCGCTGCAATAGGTAGTTATGCTGATAGCAACGTTCTTGTAGCACTTGCGGTCGACAGTTCTCTCGTCAACTGACAGCAATTGTTGTTTGGCCTATGGCCGATACAGGCATAGCAGGGTGCCAAAGAAGATACTATAATAAGAAAGACAACAGGGAGCGCATGAACGCAGGCCATGCTAAATTGCTCTAGATTACAATAGAGTACAGAACAGCATAATCTTATCAAAAAGGTCGATGATTTCGCATTTTGACCATGTCACTATCGTAGTGAGAGACATAGAATCAGCGAAGCACTTCTTTGGTTTACTTGGGTTCGAGGAAGATAAGTCTGTTGTGATCGCCGGCCAGACGTTCTCAGACTATATGGGAGTAGAGGATATCAAGGCTGAACACGTAACGATGTCGCTAGCCAATCATTCCCCCCGAACTGAGGTACAACTTCTGAAGTACCACCAACCAGAGCCATTGCTGGACTCGGCCATCGCGAACCTCACGAAGACCGGATATAATCACATATGCTTTGCTGTCGATGACCTTGAAGCTGAGTTGGCAAGGTTAGTGGCAGAAGGAATTCAGCCGAGAAACGACGTTATGGACTTCCATGGTCGAAAACTTGTCTTCCTTCGAGGGCCTGAGGATATTACTGTAGAGCTTGCGGAGTGGAAACATATTGACAATCGCTCGTGATGCATACATGCTCCCCCCTTTCTATTAAGCATCTCTAGCTGCTGTCAAAGCTTTGACCCCAAAGGTCATATTGACAGTAATATTATATGCATGCTTGAGCCTGAAGCGCATCATTAACTGTAGCCGAATCGAGAATCGTACGGTCCTCTCAGTTGTTGATACTAGTACTGGCTGAAATGCACATTATTTGGTGGCGATAAAGGCCTGTTCATCTCAGCAGAATGCTGCTACCTGACGTAGCACGGGATTATAAATGCAGAGCTTGAGCAGCAACAATGAATAAATGATGCCAAACAGGACTTGGTCTCAAATGAGTCTACGGAGTATCAAATGTTCTCGGCTGCATCAAGCTTATCAATCGCAGCTGAGTAGAGTGTCGTGAAGTTTCAAGATTAAGATTGCAGAGTTTGAGGGACGAGCGCATTCGGTATATGCCTGACTGCGGATGCTGTCCGCCTCCACGGTGGCCTTGGAATTGAATTCGGAGGTATCAGTGAAGTAATAACTCACAGCTGATAAGTCCTTCACGGTGGCTAGAGAGTCTGTTTAACCGGTTAAGATTAGCGCTGTTCAAAGATACAATAAACCCCACAAATAGCAATTATACCCTAGGAAATCTATGGAGGGGACCTCGAAAAATGCCCATTCCACCCCCATCGCGACAGACACTATCCAATAGCTGCAATGCTTCTCAAGTTGCGTGCCTAGTGAGATTCGGGATTTTTCGAGGTGCCCTGGAGAGGGTACGCCAAGGGGAGTTTGCTCAGCTGGTAGCGCACTGCGAATGCATCGAAGAGGTCAGGAGTTCGAGTCACCTATTCTCCATTCTTGAGTTGTATAAACCCATATTTCCGAGCGTTCAGACAGGGATCAGCATTGTGGCCATGTTCGGGTTGGTCAGGAAGTATTCCGTGGTGATCTTTGAGAGGAAATCGTCGGCGGTGGCACCGAGCACGAAGTTGGAGCCCCCGCCGGCACCAAGGAAGGCCGAGTTGATGTCATCGACGAACCCGATACGTTCTCCTCCTGCTGCAGCCGTGAACGAAATCAGTGTTCCGCTGAATCCATCAATGATGGTATCAGCTAGGTCAAGCTGTGCGAAGGAACTCACACCTGGAATCACGATCTTGTCCTTGTTGCCAGCAGCGGTTGAGAAGTCAGAGATGAAGTCCACTTCGGCAGAGTTTGCCGAGGTATTTTTTAACAGAACGCCATTTTCAATGGCCGAGTCGGTGCGCAGCACGAAGCGATCGTTTCCGGCCCCACCAGCCAAGGCATCCTGGCCGAAGTCGCCCACCAGGATGTCGTCACCGGCCTCACCTATAAGTGAATCAATGTTCTTGCCACCGCGCAGGATGTCGTTTTCAGCTCCGCCGTTAACTAAGTCATCACCGTCGTTGCCGTTCAGCCAATCCGCACCTGCCAGGCCAAAGAGACCATCAGCCTCCTTGCCGCCCAGAAACTTGTCTCGGAGGACGTTGCCAAAAAGGCCGTCTGTCCCCAGGTTTCCATTCACTTGGTTGGCCCAGCCCGGGGAGTTGAAGTTGGTACCGCGAACAATATCGTTACCCGCGAACATGCGGATCTGGGCACCGAAAGAGGCAGGAAAATTATTCAGCTCAACAGTGTCGGCGAAGTCAGAGAAGTTCCAGACGCCATCATCACTGAGAAACTGGGTGTTGACTGTGGGGGAAGGTCCGGGGACAGCCATGACTTTCAGGAAGCACTCACAAACTCAATTATGGCCCATTTTCCACTTGAAAAGTTAGAGTAACATTGGTCGCCTTGCCTGTGAGCTTGAGAAGTGAAGGTGGCCGCTGCGAGCAGCAGCTCAGACGGGAATCAGCGTAGTGGCCATGTTCGGGTTGGCCAGGAAGAACTCAGGGGTGATCTTCGAGAGGAAGTCGTCGGCGGTGGCACCTAGCACGAAGTTGGCGCCGCCACCGGCGCCGAGAGTGGCAGCGTTGATATTTGACACCAAACCTATGCGCTCACCGCCCGCTGCTGCCGTGAACGAAATCAGCGTATCAGTGGCTCCATGGGCGGTGGTATTGATGAGTTCAAGCTCAGAGAAGGAACTCACTCCTGGAATCACGATCTTGTCCTTGTCACCAGCTGAGAAGTCCCAAATTACGTCGACCTCGGAAGCGTTCGCTGAGGTGTTCGAAAAGAAGACACCACCTTCTGTGACCGAGTCTGTGCGCAACACGAAGCGATCGCTCCCAAGTTCACCCTGAAGACGATCCCGGCCAAAGTCGCCCAGTAAGATGTCATTACCGTCACTTCCAAAAAGTGCATCGCTGTCCTTCCCGCCGCGCAGGATGTCGTTGTCGGCTTCACCGGAAACGTTGTCACTACCGTCGTTTCCGTTAAGCCAATCCGCCCCTGCAGCACCAAGGAGGTTATCGTTCTCCTTACCCCCAAGATACTTATCTCGCAGGATATTTCCAACCAATAGATCACCCCCAAGGTTTCCGTTCACCTGGTTGGCCCAGCCTGGCGAATTGAAGTTGGTGCCAGTGACAGAGTCGTTGCCCGCAAACATGCGGATCAGGGCGCCGAAGGAGGCGGGGAAATTATTCAGCTGCACATTGTCAGCAAAGTCTGAAAAGTTCCAGACGCCATCGTCACTCAGAAACTGAGTATTGACGACGGGGGAGGGTCCAGGAGCAGCCATGGGACGATTGCAGAAATTTATTATATCATGACCGCGACCCGGGCAGAATGGTCACAATCGCTGGATTGTCTTCACGTTACTATTTTATCTTTACAGTTGCTTACGACCTGAGGGAGCTCTGGACACCGCTCTTGCTCCACTCACCAACAGCGTCAAATACAAGAGACTAAGCATAGTTGCAGCATTCAAGTCATAGATTCAGTCAATTAAGGGCGCCTCGAAAAATCCTCACCACACCCTGACAGCTTGTTAGATATGTCATAGAATCCATTCAGCTCAGTACAGCTGAATGGGACAGCGTGGATTCTGGGATGAGGAGAAGCGCATCCACAGGCTTCAGCAGAAAAGCCCACGTTAGCGACCTTACCTGAGGCGATTTCCTGGGAGGCCTTCAGGCCACTGCTGGAGCAGAGTTACAGCCATGAACTTAAGAGAAATGCTGTTCGGCAGCGGATTGATCCGCTCATCCTCTTCAAGATGCTGGTGCTGCAGCAGCTGTTCAACCTCAGCGATGAGGAGCTGGAATTTCAGGTCAACGACAGGCGCTCATTTGAGGAGTTTGTCGGGTTGGGAGTGATGAACACTATTCCCGATGCCACCACAGTTGCCTTCTTCCGCGAGAGGCTCCGCAAGGCGGGTGTCATCGATGAGCTATTTGAACGGTTTGAGGAGCACCTGCGATCCCAGGGACTGGAGGCCGGTGGCGGGCAGATCATCGATGCCACACTGGTCCCTGTTCCCAAACAGCGAAACTCGCGGCCTGAGAATGAAGCCATAATGCGAAACCAGCTGCCAGAGGGGTGGGCCGATAAGCCAGAGCGCCTGCGGCAGAAGGATCTTGATGCTCGATGGGTCAAAAAGAACGGCATCAGCCACTACGGGTGCAAGAGCAGCATCTGCATTGACGCCACTCACGGCTTCATCCGCAGATACGCCATTACCCCAGCCAACATTCACGACAGCCAGATGATCCCGCGGGTGCTGGATCCTGTGAACAGGGATGACTTCGTCTGGGCTGATTCCGGCTACGCAGGGGCGCGCTATGAGGATGGACTGGAAATGACTGGCTTTGAGAGCCGAATTCATGAAAAGGGATCACGCTGCTATCCCTTGAGCGAGGAGGCCAAGGATCGGAACAAGGTCCGATCGAGCCTGCGAGCAAGAGTTGAGCATGTCTTTGCTGCAATCACAACCAGCTTGCGCGGCAAGCTTACCAGGCGGATTGGACTGGCCAGAACGAAGGCTTGGTGGGGACTGCGCAATCTGACATACAACTTCCTGCGTTATCTGCGCTGCTCATCAAGGCAGTCGCTGACTGCATGATCATCGGGTAGCTGGATAATCGCCCCGCCTTGAAGTTATGGATGTCAGTTATCTGGCAAATCTGCACGTGCAGAGGATGAGACTATGTCTTCTCAGGGCTGCCTCGATAGTGGCAATATTTCGAGGATCCCTGGAGATAACTCAGGATGGTGAAACTCCTGGAGCCAGCGCGGGACAGCTTCTCGCCTCAAAGTCGCAGCTGTAGAGGGTGGCTTTCTGCCAGCTGAGCGGGATTTCGAGTAAATCTCGTGGACCGCTGATGCCTTGGGCAAGGAAGATCAGGGCCGCCAGGGCATTGGCACTGACATGCAGCCTGCGCCAGCGCAGGTGCTTGTGAATTTCGGGGCGGCAGGCCACCGAGAACAGCATCAGACCGGTTAGCCCGACACCGCCCCAGAAGTGCGATTGCCAGAAGGCTGGACTGAGGGGATTGTCGCTGAGCCGGAACACCTCCGGCTGCAGCCCAAGGCCCATCACCCCCACCCAGCAGAGCAGGGCAAAGCTGGCCCGATAGATGGGCCGTTTCACCAACCAGAGGGCTGCCAGGGCGACACCGGATCCGATGAGCACCAGCAGCAGCAGCGCCAGCCGTGATCCTCCCCCCTCAAAGGAGGGGAGAGGGTTCTTGGTGGCAATCACCACCGCCTCCGCCAGCAGCACGATCGCCACCACCGAACCCGCCAGCCACTTGCCGAGATCGGCGTGATCCCGGCCCACAGTCGGCGGATGCTTGGCTTGGGTGAGACGTCGCTGCCGGGTCTGCTGCGCAAGCCGCAACACCATCCCGAGCAGGGGGTAGACGAGCACCACTGCCAGGGCTGGGTGGAGCAGCCAAAGCCAGTCAACGATCTGCATGGCTCAGGGCTTCAGGGGGGCCCAGGCCATTGTGGCGTTAAATGCTTCGCACCAAATCATCACCGATCCCTGCTGGCTCAGGTCGATCGAGGCGGGTATCACGTAGCTCTGGGCCCCGGAGGCGGATTTGAGCGGGGCGAGAACCGTGTAGGTGCCAGTCTTGAGTGGAAAGCTGGGTGCCTTGGAACTGGTCAGGGGCGTCGCCGATGGGCTGAATATCACCTTCAGGTCGGGAGCGGTTTCCTTGGTCTTGAAGTCACTGCTAAGCACCAGCAACTGTTTACCACCTTTCTGGATGATGGTGAAGCTGCCGTTGACGGGGGCCTCGGCCATGCGGAAGCTCTGCATGGCCAGCGGAGCCGCCTGCGCGATCACCGTCGGTACGGGGCCCGAAAGGTCATGGGTCTGCCCGAGAGCCGCGGAGCTGCCAAGGAACGACATGGCCAGCGCGCCTGCCAGGGGCATCGAAAGAATCTTCATGACGAATGGATCGAAGGAGTACGGCGCGAGCTGGAATTCCTGGCGGATCTGCTCACGCTTGCAACCAGTACCGGCGAGAAGCTCGAATGGATTCGATGCCCATCATGCTTGAACCCTCAGGTGGCTGACCCGAAGGCCCTTGCGTGCAAACCTTGGCCTCTGGCTGTGGTGCCGCTTGGTCTTAGAGCTATGACTTCCGTCAAACGCAATACAATTAGTCTTTGGAATTGGCGTAATATTGACATTGTCTTCATCAAAGTCGTCAACCGTTCTATCCCAATTCAGGTTTATCCATGGGTATTGGTCGCCATTTTCATGCTTTCGAGTTCATGAAGCCCTCGGACGATGAGCCGATACGGAGCGTGATCACTGAAACCGCTGAGGCCGTAGTCGTCGCGTGGTACGTCAAGCCAGGCCAAAGAATCGCTGCCCACCTCCATCCTGCTGGGCAGGACACCTGGACGATTCTTTCGGGTCGGGGCGATTACCAGATAGAGCCCGATGGATCTTGCTTGGCAATCACAGCTGGGGATGTGGTCATTGCTCCAAAAGGTTGTGTGCACGGCGTCAGCAACAGTGGCCCTGAACCACTCACTTTTATTTCGGTTGTTTCGCCTGCCGATGCTGGCTACGAACTCCTCCACCTTTGATAGGATAGTTGTTGCAATACTCATCGTATTTTCAAGGGCTGGCCAAAGGCGATCTGCAAATAGCTCTCAGTAATTCGGGACTCCTGAAAAAGCCAGATCGACTGCGGCGCAACTTGTTTCAGTGATCGAGACCCGATAAACTGGCCTCGAACAGGGCAATTGACGATTGCTACAACTGCTGAACGCTGCAGATGTACCGAAAACACCATAACGGGCAGCTATCAATCGAGGAGTTCCATGTGCCTTTTGGCGGCACGTTGGACTCGGACAACCGCTGGGTGCTCTTCTCCTCTCTGATGCCATGGGAAGAGCTGGAAGAAGCA